>CANFJL010000006.1 GCA_947447525.1 Flavobacteriales bacterium
ATTACTCCATAAATAAGAATACGGCTGAGTTCCTCCAATAACACTCACAGAGGCCGTTCCGTCTGCAGCATTGAAACAGCTGATTTGTTGACCATTGTAATTAGAAGTGACACTTGCATTAGCAACCAATAAAGTGGGTTGCGTGATGGAGTAGGTAGTAGTCTTGTAACAAGTAAAAACATCTTGTGCGGTTAAGGTATAAGACCCGGGGCTCAAATTTGTATTGAGACTTGTCGTATTAAAATTAGACCAAGTATAGGTGTAAGGAGCGGTACTGTTTGCTGCAATACTTATAGAACCATTATTAGCGTTAAAACAAGAAATATTAGTGAGATTAAGTAGGGTAATGGTGGGATTTGGATGAATAACAACCGTATCCATCAAATTAATAAATGTGCAACTGCTTCCATTAAAAGTTACTGTTAAATGATAAACTCCTGCATTCGCAGCAGTAATATTATTAATCGATGGAGTCGCTAAAGTTGATGTAAATCCATTTGGCCCTGTCCAGAGATAGGTGGCATAAGTGGAATTTAACATGGAGAAATGCAAGGTGTCACCAATACATAAAGGGGAATTATGAGAAATGGAAACATCTGGACAAGTGGCAGCATGTATGGTAAGTAAATTGTTATTGTTGGTTGGACAACCATTTGCATCATAAACATCGGAGGTTCCATTATTAGTGTAAAAATTACTAGAAATACTTCCTGTACCAAATATGTATCCTTTATTTTCTAGAGTACTATCACATGCCAAGATTAAGCAGTCATTTGCAACCAATACTCTAAATTTAACAACGGCACTGTCTGCTCCATTAGGTGAATTGTTCATTAATCCACCATTGAGTGAATTAGCACCTGTATTCACCCTGGTAATCACAACTCTATTTATTGGATCGTATTCTGCTTGATCATCACCGTAACCATCTGTCTTAGTTCCGGCGAATGGTCCGTTCACATAAACAATGGAATTAGGAATGTAATTGGTTCGAATATCTAAAGTATCCGTCATAAAGGTATTCAAGGAAACATCAGATCCAATATTCTTTCCTACTACAGTATATTCTAAAATATCATTGGGAACTACTTGTCCACCATTTAAATCTTGCACATAAACGGTGGCGCGTAAATCAGGTTCATATATATCAATGGCAGAAGTAAAGGCACGCGCTAATATATTCTCAGAAGAGGTGGTAACTCTAATCGTTGCTGTACTTGCATTATTTCCGATGTAATTTAGTGCGGCATTATTTGGATAGAATATACCCGCGTCATAGCCTAAGCTATTATTATAACTTGGAATTCGATAAGGTGTTAGTACACCATTATCAGATAAAGTACTATTGAAAAAATTGGTGGATGAGTGAATAGCATCTGATACATTTACAAATGCTGCTGCTCCTTTGAATAATAATTGGTCTCCTTGTGAATCTCGGTCACCATCATATCCGATGACACCCAATTCTAGATTTACAGGTCCCGAAAGTGGAGTGGTAAATCCACTAATAGGAATGTCCACCGTGTTTCCTGTACTTACATTGGCGAAACCATCAAAGACAGTTAAGTTCCTCATGGATTGTAAAACATTTTTATAAACAATTACAATGGTCCAACCGCCCCATCTATTTGATCCTGGTTCGGTAACTAAATTAGCAACTGAAAATCTAGCATTTATTCCTGCAGATGTTACCGTTGAAGTAATGTTTTTAAAACAAAAATAACTAGGGTGTGACCACGATGAGCCATTTATGGTTGGGACATCTAAGGTTTGATCTGCTGTGAAACTTTGATAAGCTCCTGTACCCGTTTTAACTTTAATTTGACTGCGTGAAGCATAATTTGTAGTGTTACTGGAGATCCGAGCTCCCCAATACAAACCTGCCCATAAAATCTCACTACAATTGGGTAAAGTCAAACTGTCACTACTGGAGCAAAAGGTAGTTGGGTCATTGTCTACATCTAAATAAGACATAGCAAAAGCTCCGTTAGAATAAGTTCCTGATGGTGGTTGCTGCTGTTGTGCTGTTGCACAATTATTTGTTCCCGACCCACAGGATACAGATACATTTGATAAGAATTTTATACCGCCTTTTTGATTGACTTGATATCGAATATTAAAAGGGGAAACTATTTGGGAGAAAACGAAATTAGCAGAAATAAAGATAAAACAATAGGATACGAATAGAAGTCGTAAATTTTTTGAATTAATGTTAATCTTATATATCAAAAGTCCGTCAGTGTTAATTACTCTAAAGTTACTACGAAAAAGTATGCTTTAGGTTGCTAAATAGTGGGTAATGTGGACTCTAATTTACAAAATCCTTTTTAAATCTACTTATAGATAGAAATAGAAACAGGAAAGTGATCAGAATATCCGCCTAAATATTTAGTTCCTCCATAGGTTCTAAAGGGCACTTTGTTTCCTTTATATTCTTCAATTAAGTAAGGAAAAGAATGTATGCTTCCAGCGGAAATATTTGTTTTAAAATGACCTTCTAACATACCTTTTGAAACATATATATGATCCAAAACGCCCCATTCATTGTTGTAGTTATAGGACCCTCCAAAGGCTCCGCTTTTTGGGGTAATTAAAGGTGTTAGTAATTTCTCAATAATTTGAGGTGCTTTGTCTGTTGGGTGATCATTTAAATCGCCTAAAAATACAATTTTTGTTTTAGGATCTTTTTGAAGTAAAGAATCTATAAAATGTGCTCCAATTTCAGCTGCCTTTATTCTTTTAATTTCACTATCATCAGCACCCCCGCGGCGACTTGGCCAATGATTAACCATTACATAAAAACTAGTTTTCTTATGTTGGTATTGAGCCCAAATAATATCTCTAGTTGTTGCCTTTGTTTCTCCAGGTAAAATAAATCTAATGTTTCCTGATTGAAGTAATTTCAATTTAGTACTATCGTATATCAATGCAACATCTATTCCTCTAGCGTCCGGACTTTCATAATGAACCAATCCATAGGAACTAAAATCATCTGTTTTGATTATCTCACGGACTACACTTGCGTTCTCTATTTCACTAAATCCAACAACTAAGGGTTTACCCATGCTATTTAATACTTGTCGAATGTGTTGCAGTTTTTCGAAATACTTTTGACTGTTCCAATTATTTTTCCCATCAGGTAAAAATTCAGCGTCGTCATTGCTTCCGTCAATGGTGTCGAAAAGATTTTCTAAATTATAGAAAGCGATTCCTCGATTGTTTTGAGCTATTGAAATTCCTTGACCTAGAAGAAATAAAAATAATATTACACAATTCTTTTTCATATTTTTCTTAATAATGTCCATAATATCTTCTGATAAACCATTCTGCTCCTAAGGCAACTAAAAGCAGTAAAAAAAGTAATTTTAAATCAATCAAGTCGATGAAAGCATGTTCCTGATATTCAATTGTCGCAATGTCATCGCGATTTAAGATTTCTGTTAAACTTTTTTGATAAGCACTTAAAGGTCTGTATTTGCCACCTGAACTATTGGAGAGTTGTTTTAAGGTGTTGTGATTGGCAAAGGCATTATTTTGTTCTAATGAAATGTCTTCAATTACAAAGTATCCGGATTTTTTGTAGGTCTTTCCTTGGAAAGTTGTTCTTGCTGACCATTCATATTTACCGGGACTCAATTTACCTAAATTTGCTTTGTAACTTGTGCCTGAAGCACCAAATTGCGCTTTAAATATTTTTCCTTTATTGCTTTTTAATTGTAATTGAATTTCAGGTTGTGTGATGGGCATTAAAGCTGCATTGTAAAAGGAAGCGTTAAAGATTACTTGATCTTCCTTATTCAATCGCTTCTCAAAGGAAATACTCAATCCTTCTCCTTGTTGTTTAATAAGAAGAAAATTGATTGATTTATTGATGAGTTCATTAAAATTCTCATGGTTGGCATTTCTGGTAAAATCATTTAATTTCCATCGCCAAATACCTTCTCCATAGATTACGCCGAAGGCTTGATCTTGATTCCTTCCAAAATAAAATAAAGGATCTTTCTTGGTGATCGTTCCAACGCGTTGATTGATCAGGACTGAAGTCATGTTTAAAGGTGAAACAGATCCGAATTTTGAAGTTAATGGCGGGTAATATCCTATGGCTTCTTTACAGCGATCACTCAATTCAAAGGTGCTGAAGCCTGAATTGAAACTTCCTCTGATTTCATCATTTTGATTTTTCGAATTATTAATTGAAATTACTTTTAATTTATTACTTATGTTGGAGTTGGTATTAGGTCCAAGAATGTATAAAGTGGGTATCTTCTTTTCGTTTAAATAATTTTTAATTTTTTCATTATAACCAACCCCAGGTTCATGCCAAACTACAAGATCAGGTCTCGAATCGCCAATTTTGAATTCGTTGATGTTTTGATATTCAGCGGTGAGATTTTCATTTTCTGATAAAGCAGATCTCATAGCTGAAATGTCTGGATGGGGCGCTGAAGAAAGAAATAACAATTTACTTCTACTGTCGATGACATCCACATAAATGGTTTGTAGATTGTTTTTAAGATTCTGCTCTCCTTCGATCTGACTTAACTTTATTTGATAGGCTTGAAACCCTGATGTATTCGCATCGATTAGAAAGGTAAATTGGTGGAATTGATGTTTGTTTTGATCATAATTAACGGTTTGACTCCCTATTTTTTTTCCATTATGCCAAACACTTAAAACAGCATTTTTATTCTGAATTCTATTGGATTCAATATCTATTTCAAGAGGGAATTGACTTTTAAGAAAAACAAGGTCGTTGTAAACAGTGTTTTTTATTAATTGGTCTTTTCTTGGCACCGTATCTCCAGCTCCTAATGTGAAAATTGGACAGAGTTTTAATTTCTCTGCTGCATATAAAGGATTTTCTCCAATGTTATAATTTCCATCGGATACAAAAAGCACCGCACCAATATTTCGATTAAAATATTGATTGCAAATACTTTCAAATCCTAAATCTAAGGCGCTTGATGATTCTTTGAAGTTTAAGTTTGATTTTACTTTAAACTTGCTTCCTATCGTATAAAAATCAAGTTGATAAGCGTTCCCAAATTTTTCCTTTAAAGATGCTTCTAGTTTTTTAGTATTTTGTTTCACAGCAGCGCTGTCCTTAAAACTCACCATAGAAGATGAATTGTCAATTAAAGTAATGATAACAGGCTTTTCTTCTTTGTAATTGGTTTGCTGATAAATGATTCCAATTAATAAGAGCAATAATAGAAATACAGAGAAAAATCTTAGTCCACGCAAAGCATAGCGAATCACTTTAATTTGCTGCGAAAACCAGGAATCCTTGGCATAGAGAAAATAAGACGCTGCGGCAGCAATAAGCAAGCAAGGTATTAAAAACCAAAGTGAATAGGCTGCGTTTATTGACATGATTCCAAAAGTACAAAACTTCGATTAAAAGGCGTTAATATTTTCGCCTATTTGAGCAAAGAACAATTAATAATTAATAACTTCGCTAGAATAAAAATTTATAAAGATGTCTAAAGAAGTATATATCATTTCAGCAGTTCGAACACCAATTGGTTCTTTTATGGGTGGATTGTCCTCAATTTCTGCAACAAGTTTAGGTTCAACAGCTATAAAAGGTGCCTTAGAAAAAGGTAGTGTTGAAGCTGCGCATATTGATGAAGTTTTTATGGGTAATGTACTCCAAGCTGGGGTTGGTCAAGCTCCTGCAAGACAAGCTGCTTTAGGCGCTGGATTAGGAATGAATGTTCCTTGTACTACCATCAATAAGGTGTGTGCTTCAGGTATGAAGTCTATCATGTTGGCCGCTCAATCCATAATGATAGGTGATAATCATGTGGTTGTCGCTGGTGGAATGGAAAGTATGTCTCAAACGCCTCATTATTTAGCAGGAAGGACAGGAAATAAATTTGGTAATATTTCAATGTTGGATGGAATTACTAAGGATGGTCTTTTGGATGTTTATAGTAATGTTCCCATGGGAAATTGTGCGGAATTGTGTGCTGAAAAATATAAAATAACCAGAGAGGATCAAGATAATTTCGCAATTGCATCTTATAAAAGAGCAGCACAAGCTTGGGAAGAGGGTAAATTTTCTAATGAAGTAGTTCCAGTGGCAGTTCCTCAACGCAAAGGAGATCCAATTTTAATGGCTAAGGATGAAGAATATTCTAATGTGTTTTTAGATAAAATCCCGGGATTGCGTCCAGCATTTAATAAGGAAGGAACGATTACTGCTGCAAATGCCTCTACTTTGAATGATGGTGCATCTGCTTTGGTACTCGCGTCAAAAGAGGCTGTGGAAAAAAATGGATGGAAACCTATCGGTAAAATTATTTCTTTTGCAGATGCTGCACAAGCACCAGAATGGTTTACTACTGCTCCGTCTCTCGCTATACCAAAAGCATTAGCGAAGGTGAATATGGCCATAACGGATGTTGATTTTTGGGAATTAAATCAAGCATTTTCTGTAGTTGGAATTGCAAACACTAAAATTTTAGGTTTGGATCCAGCAAAAGTTGATGTTAATGGAGGAGCAGTTGCTTTAGGACATCCCCTTGGGAATTCAGGTTCTAGAATTATTGTAACGCTGTTAAATGTTTTAGAACAAAACAATGCTAAAATTGGTGGTGCTGCTATTTGTAATGGAGGTGGTGGTGCTTCGGCTATGATTGTGGAGCGTATGTAACTAAAATAGCATTGCTTGTTTAATGGAAAACAAGTAGCTATGAATCGTTATATTTCCTCCCTCATTTTACTTTTTTTACCGACCTTATTTTCTGCGCAAGCATACCTGCGTAAGAAACAAAATTTCGGAATCTATTCGCAATATAATTGGTCATTAAGCAATAATTCCTTAACTGCTACTCAGCTTGGAATTACGAAACAATACGCTAAAATTATTTTACCTGAATTGGGTTGGAGGCAGCAGACGCTCGTCGTTCCTGATCGTATAACGCAATTGCCTTCTAGTATTAAAACAAATTACGCCTGTTTTGCCTTGCAATTTAGAGTCCCAATTTTAAAAATAAATGAGAGAAAAGTTGGGAGGTCTTGTCGTGCAGAAGTTATTGAATTGTTCTTTGCTCCCGAAGCCGCTATCCAAATTCCACAGTCCAATCAAATTTCAAATAGTTTTTTATCCTATAAAGCGGGATTGGGAATTTATCATGTGCGGTCAGGATTTTCTAAACGGCATAAAGCGTGGAATGTAAAGTTTGAGGCGTATTACCGAGGGATTTATAAACAACAATACTCTATGAATCCTTTGGGAAGTGAACTGGGTTTACAGCTTAGAATTCTGCATTTTAAAGTGTACGATTTTTTGAAATAATATTACCAACTTCCGCCGGCGCCACCACCCCCGAAGCTGCCACCTCCAAATCCACCAAAACCTCCGCCACCACCAGAACTTCCACCACCAAATCCGCCACCAAATCCTCCCATAAAAAATCCAGCGCTACCCATGGTGACACCTTTATTTTTTTTGGCATTTCTAAGGACTACAATGATGATTACAAGTATTATAATTGCGGTAATTATTCCAGAGATTAATTTTTCTCGCTGTATTGATTTGGTATACGTTTGATGATTGTATTCTCCTTTCGAAAGTTCACTTAAAACAGTGACTGCTTGCGTAATTCCTTCGAAAAAGTGCTTCTTCTTAAAACTTGGAAGTAACTCATGGTCAATTATTTCTAGTGCTGTGATGTCTGGGATTACACTCTCTAAACCGCGCCCAACTGCAATAAAAGTTTTTCTTTCTCCCTGTCCTCCCGTTGGTTTTATTAGGATTACAATCCCATTATCTTCTTTTTCTTTTCCAATTTTCCATTTTTCTCCAATTTTAATGGCGTAATCTGAAACATCATATCCCTTCAAATCATCAATGACAATCACCGCGATTTCATTGGAAGTCTCTTTTTCGAATTGAACCAATCTATTTTCCAATTCATTGGCTTCACTCGGACTCAAAAAATTAATTTGATCTAAGTCGTTGTATAATCTTGGGGGGTAGGGAGCAGAAGGGATTTGAGACCATGATGGTCCAATAATCAAGATGAGTAATAGAAGTAAAAGGTATTGTTTTCTCATCAATTAAAGGTTACTTCATTACTCAATTCGTTTTCATCATTTTCTAATAAAGGGAAATAACGACCCAATTGTTTTCCAGCACTTTCAATCGCTTTTACAATGCCTTGAGTGAATTCCCCATTTCTAAAATCAAGAATCATCTGTTCTTTTGTGCTGTCCCAAAAATCAACAGGCACCAATTTGTTAATCCCTTCATCTCCAATGATGGCTAGTTTTCGGTCGCTGAACGATAGGTACAAAAGCACACCGTTGCGTTGCTCAGTAGCATCCATTTTTAATTTTTTAAAAACTTTAATGGCACGCTTAATAGGATCACCCGAACATTTTTGATCAATGTGTACCCGAATTTCACCAGAAGTCTGCTCTTCAGCACAACGGATGGCCTCCTGAATTTCTGTGGTTTGTCCCGAGCTAAGTTCTGATACTTGCATTATTAAAATTCTACAGAGGGTGCTTTTTCTGCTCCAGCACTGGCTTTGAATCCTTCCTTACGAGGAAATTCTTCCGTGTTGATAAACATTCGGGTAAAAAATCCGCGTATGTGCGTATTATAATCTTTAATAGCCTCGTTGTAATAGTCGCGCTCGGTATTGATTCTATTTTCAGTGCCCTCTAATTGTATTTGTAACCCTTTGAAGTTTTCTGTTGACTTTATTTCCGGATAAGCTTCGTACATGATATTGATAGCAGTATTGATTTTCTTACCCATTATTTCTAAATCTTCAGGTGTCTTTGCATTGACGATTCCAGATCTAGCTTGCGTAACTTGTAATAAGATGTCTTTTTCATTTTTAGCAGCCCCTTTTACGGTATTTACTAAATTAGGAATCAAATCAACTCTTCTTTGGTAGGCAGATTGTACATTATTCCATTTTTCATTTACGGTTTCCTGACGGCTAACGGCTCCGCTGTAGGCATTATAATATATTAAGAAGATAATCAATAATAAGCCTCCAATGGCAGCTCCAATTACAGCTAAAATAATATACGATTTTTTCATTTTTTTTAAATTTATTTATTCTATCAAATTTACATACATAATTCAAGGCAGTGATTGTTTTTATTGCTTATTTAACAATTTTTATCGCATCACTTAATCCCCCAAATGCTGATACTCTTTATGTTTGAATTGGATCCAGTATTCTTTGAATTTTTCTGCTGTGGTAAATTGCTTTGTTTTTATGCTTCCAATGCTCATTTTTTGCAGGTTAATCAACCGTTCTTGTAGTTTTTTGTTCAAGGAATAATTGGATTCATTGTCCCAAGATCCACAATGTTCTATTCCTGTAAAAGCATCTCTTTTGTTCGTGTGTAAAAAAGGAAATTGGATGCAATAGTTAACGGATCCTTTTAAATCTAATCCTTCTGTTGTGATTTTCGTATGATCGAAATCAAGCGCTAAGTAATCTCCTTTCGTAAAGGCAGCTTTTAAGTATTTACCTAAGGTATCGGCAACACGATTAGAAAGTTGATGTGCAATATCTCCGTCCTGGTTAAATTCTGCACCCTCATAGTTGGCAAAAAAGAAATCTTTTGTAATTCGAATGCTGTCGTTTGGGTATTTTACTTGCTTTATTTCTTTTTTAGGCTGGAATGACTTTAGTTTCTTTTTTTTTGTCTGACAAGAATTCAAGCCAATACCAAGTACTGCGATAAATAAAAAATTAATTGTTAATGTTTTTTTCATTTGTTGATAAAATGATTAAATAATAGTCAATTTATTTGATTAAAAACTAATCAAAATCATTAATTTTGTTTCACTCAAAGATAGACAATCCAAAGTATAATTATTTAATTTTTTTTCTAAAATGACATTTTTGCGCGCTATTGTTCACATGGATTTGGATACTTTTTTTGTTTCTTGTGAACGCTTGTTGGACAGTCGTTTAGAGGGGCGACCCATTTTGATCGGAGGAATGAGTGATCGTGGTGTCGTTGCTTCTTGTAGTTATGAGGCAAGGCGTTTTGGTATTCATGCTGCGATGCCTATGAAAATGGCGAGAGATCGTTGTCCTGAAGCGGTTGTTATTAAAGCAAATTCGGCTACTTACAGTAAGTATTCAAGAATGGTCACCGAGATTATAGCAGAAGCATCTCCGGTCTATGAAAAGTCATCTATCGATGAGTTCTACATTGATTTTACGGGAATGGACAAGTACTTTGGGACTTTGCGTTATGCTTCAGAATTGAGACAGCGCATTTTGCGTGAAACGGGTTTGCCGATTTCTTTCGGTTTATCACAGAATAAAACAGTGTCTAAAATTGCTACAGGTGAAGCGAAACCCAACAATCAAATCAAAATAGAAGTTGGTGAGGAGCGTAATTTCTTGGCGCCTTTGTCTGTGCGTAAAATTCCAATGGTAGGGATTAAAACCTATCAAACTTTGTGTAATCTCGGGGTTCGTAAAATACAAACGATTCAAGAAATGCCTATGGAAATGATGCAGAGTGCTCTGGGTGAAAACGGTGTTTCTATTTGGAAAAAAGCACAAGGTCTTGACCTTTCTCCTGTGGAACAATACAATGAACGCAAGTCTATTTCAACGGAGCGCACTTTTGAAAATGATACGATTGATGTCTTTAAACTTAAAAGCGTTTTAGTTGCTATGGCGGAGCATTTGGCCTTTCAGTTGCGCAACCAAGATAAAGTATCTGGTTGTGTCACTATTAAGATACGCTATGCAGATTTTCAAACGTATACTTTGCAAAAACAAATTCCCTATACCGCAGCAGATCATGATTTTTTACCCGTTGTCAAAGAACTGTTCGAAAAGATTTACCAAAGACGCTTATTGGTGCGCTTAATTGGTTTGCGCTATAGTGCTTTAGTTGCCGGAAATCATCAGTTGCGCCTTTTTGATGATGCTGTTGATTATGCTAGTCTTTACAAGGCATTAGATCATATTCGCTTGCGCTATGGGGAGCGTTCTGTTATGCGTGCTATCGGAATGAATTCTTAAAAAAAATATAATACTACGCGTGAAAACTTATTCGCATTTTAGTTTGAAATATGGTGTCCTTTCTCCTGAAGAATTGGTCGATTGGGCACTTGAAGCAGGGTACGAAAGTGTCTGTTTGACAGACATTAATTCTACTGGAGCTGTAATGGCCTTTGTAAGAGCAGCACAACGCAAAGGAATTAAAGCAATTGTTGGTGCAGAATTGTGCAATGGTAATGTACTTAAAGCGACCGTAATCGCAAAGAATAACAGGGGTTTACATGAGTTGAATGTTTTTATTTCTCAGTACTTACACCGTAATTTACCCTTTCCTGATGAATTGCCGCATTTGGGTTCTTGTATTATTTTTTACCCCTTGACTTTTAAGCGACGCGCATTAAAGGAAAATGAGTTCTTCCAAATCTCGAGTAATATGTTGCTCAATTGCGCTTGGCAATTTCCCGAGCTTCCTAAAAATAAAATAGTAGCATTGGATCTCATGATTTTTCGGTCTAAACGCGATTTTAATACCCATCGATTGTTGCGCGCCATTCATTTAAATTGTCTCTTATCAATGCTTCCAGTAGATCAACAAGCAGCTGAAACAGCACTTTTAATCTCTCGTGAACATTGGGAAGTAGCGTATATAGATTTTCCTGATTACCTCAATAAAACAAAGGAGTTGTTTGGTCAATGTCAGGTTCATTTTTCTTTTGGAGAGGAAGCTACACCTCAGAATCCAGCAACTTATACAGGTTCAAAAAAGGAAGATGAACAGCTATTGCGTCAACTTTGTGCAGATGGACTTGCCTATCGATACACAACGATTACAGATGAAATTATAGCCCGCATTGAAAAAGAAATCGAAATTATTAGTCAGAAAGATTTCTTGTCCTATTTTTTAATTACTTGGGATTTTACTTCTTTCGCTCGGTCAAAACAGTTTTTTTATGTCGGAAGAGGTAGTGGTGCCAATAGTATTGTAGCTTATCTACTGCGCATTACAGATGTTGACCCCCTTGAATTAGATTTGTATTTTGAGCGTTTTATCAATCTCTATCGCAAAACACCTCCTGATTTTGATATTGATTTCTCCTGGAAAGATAGGGATGAAGTAATTGATTATATCTTTCAACGCTTTCCTCATGCTACTTGGCTTTGTACGTATTCCACTTTTCAATATCGAGCTACCGTAAGGGCTTTAGGGAAAGTTTTTGGTTTGCCGAAAACAGAAATTGATCAATTAAGCCAGGGTGTTTTTGCGGTCGATCAATTGGATAAAGTCTCTTCCTTAGTCTTGCGTTACACGAAGTACATTCAAGGTTTGCCCTCTCATCTAAGTGTGCATTCTGGAGGTATTGTGATCAGTGAAAAACCGATGACTTGGTTTTCTGCTACTTTCCTACCACCAAAAGCTTATCCTACCACCCAATTCTCCATGTTAGAGGCAGAAGATGTTGGACTTTTTAAGTTCGATGTGCTCAGTCAAAGAGGATTGGGGAAAATTCGTGAATGTCTAGATGTTATTGCTTATAATCAACCCGATGCTCAGGTGCATGATATTCATGACATTTCTTTTTTGAAGCAAGATATAGCAATTAGAACGCTTCTTCTCGAGACAAAGGTGTTGGGGTGTTTCTATGTCGAATCTCCCGCAATGCGTATGTTATTGACCAAACTTAAGGTGCAAAGTTATATAGAACTCGTCGCTGCAAGTTCTATTATTCGTCCAGGAGTGGCTCAGTCTGGAATGATGCGTGAATATATTCTTAGACATAAGGATCCTGAGCGAAGAAAACAAGCACACCCTCTGCTGTTGGAAATAATGCCCGAAACTTATGGTGTTATGGTATATCAAGAAGATGTGATTAAAGTCGCACACTTTTTTGGTGGATTAAGTCTGGGTGAAGCTGATGTTTTACGAAGAGGAATGTCGGGAAAATTTCGTTCAAGAAATGAATTTCAAAGTGTCAGAGATCGTTTTTTTGAAAATTGTGAACAGCAAGGTCATACAGATGAAATCACTCGAACCGTTTGGGCACAGATTGAAAGTTTTGCTGGTTATGCTTTTTCTAAAGGACACTCGGCTTCTTATGCCGTTGAGAGTTATCAAAGTCTGTATCTAAAAGCCCATTTCCCTTTAGAATATATGGTGGCAACGATTAATAACTTCGGTGGCTATTACCGGACTGAAATTTATGTACATGAAGCCCGCCGTTTTGGTGCTCTTATTGAACCGCCATCTCTAAATGAAGGAGCTCATGCGTGTTTACTCAAAGGCAAGCGTTTGATATTGGGCTTTATGTTAATCGAAGGATTGGAAATAAATATGGTTCAAGATCTTCTCCAAGATCGTTTGGAAAATGGTCCCTTTTTAAATTTTGATGACTTAATGAAACGCCTGAGGATTCCAATCGAACAATTGTCACTTTTGATCCGGATTGGAGCACTTAGGGATTTTGAGGAGGATCGTAAATCATTACTTTGGAAAGCGCACTTCTACCTAAATAAAAATAAAGCTCCGCGAAATGATGTGAGTTTGTTTCCTGAAGCTCCGCCCGTATTTAAGTTGCCCAATTTGCCAGAACAAGTGTTTGAGTCGGCCTTTGAGCAAATTGAATTACTTGGCTTTCCTTTATGCAATCCCTTTGATTTATTAGCGGTAAAGAATCTAGGAAATTTAACAACACAAAATTCGGTCCAATTGATGATGCGTTCTTTAGGATGTATTTTTGAAATAAGTGCATACTTAGTATCCGTCAAACGCTCCAAAACAAGCAAGGGTACACTGATGAATTTTGGCACTTTTATCGATTTCCATGGTGATACTTTAGATACGGTCCATTTTCCGGAAGCAGTTCGAAAATATCCATTTATGGGCAAGGGAATTTACCGAATGAAAGGTCGTGTCACAGAGGAATTTGGATATTATTCTCTCGAGGTAGGACAAATGGAAAAATTGCCCTTTGTAGATGATGTGCGCTATAAAGAGTTGGGGGTTTAAGGTGACCCTATTGAAAATTCTATTAATGTAGTACCTTTGTCCTATGAAATTCAAGGATTATCCCATTTCTTCATTAATTAAAGGTCAACTTGAAAAGTTAGGTTTTTCGAGACCTACAGATATTCAACACCGCGCTATAAAACATATTCTTGATGGGGAAGATGTCATGGCTGTTGCGCAAACCGGAACTGGTAAAACAGCCGCGTTTGTGATTCCAGTGATTCACCATCTTTTGAATCCAAAAGATTTAAAGAAAAAACAAATTAGATGTTTGGTAATGGTTCCAACGCGTGAATTAGCCAAGCAAATTTCTGAAGTGTTTAAGGAAATTGGTGCAGCCACTAAATTAAAAACACTGGGCCTGTTTGGTGGTGTAGATCAAGAGGATCAAATTCATCAATTGCAACACAAAGTTGATATTTTGGTAACGACTCCTGGTCGTATGTTTGATCTTGTTTCACAAGGTTTTATTGATTTATCTAAGGTAGAAATCTTGGTACTTGATGAAGCTGACCTAATGCTAGACCTTGGATTTACAAAAGATATTACAGATGTATTGCGTTTGCTTCCCAAAAAGAGACAAACCTTGTTCTTCACAGCGACAATTTCAAAAAAAATAAAATCCTTAGCATACGATGTGGTTCGAGATGCCATTCGCATTCAAATTTCACCTAAAAACCCCGTCGCTAAAAATGTTGAGCATGCAGTGGCTTTTATTGAAATGGACGACAAAAGATTTTTTCTTGAGAATATTTTAACTGAATTCGAAACACAAAAATTCATCGTTTTCGTTCGTACAAAAGTGCGTGCTGAAAGGGTCGTTGCTGCCATGCTTCGTGTTGAAATTGAGACAGAAGCCTTACATGGTGGAATTGAACAAGATAAACGATTTGCAATTTTGGAACGCTTCAGAAAAGGTGAAAGCCGCGTGCTCATTACTACTGATGTTGCTTGTCGTGGAATTGATATTCCTGATATGGATTATGTTATCAATTATGACTTACCGGACAATCCAGAGAATTATGTCCACCGCTGTGGAAGAACGGGTAGAGGAGAATCCAATGGTCAAGCCTTGTCTTTTTGCAGCCCAGAAGAAAAAGTACTACTCGAAGCCATTGAAGTTTATACAGGTGAAGAAATTCTACATTATGACATCACCTCAGCTGAATATAAGGATATACTTATAGACACAACTGATCCAACTTATAATTGGCAGAAATTAATGAACGAATATGATAAAGAAAATAAAGGTTGGGATTAAATCTTTGGAGGTAATTCCAAAGTGATGGCATCGCTCACTTTTTCTTTTGTTAAAGCCAATTCAATTACTTCTTTCATACTACTCACATAATTGATGGTCAATCCTGTAAGGTAACTTGGATTAATTTCATCAACATCTTGTTTATTCTTAGCGCAAAGTATTAATTCATGAATTCCTGCTCTTTTTGCTGCAAGAATTTTCTCCTTAATTCCACCAACTGGCAATACATCTCCTCGTAAAGTGATTTCACCTGTCATGGCCAATCCTTTTTTAATTTTCCGCTGAGAATACAAGGAAGCTAGGGAACTTAACATGGTGATTCCAGCGCTTGGTCCATCTTTGGGTGTCGCTCCTTCTGGAACATGTATGTGAATGTTGTAATGATCGAAGATTTCTTGTGGAAGTCCAATCCAGTGGCTGTGAGCTTTTAAAAACTCTAAGGCTATCACTGCACTTTCTTTCATAACGTCTCCTAAATTTCCAGTTAAGGTTAATTTTCCTTTTCCCTTTGTAATAGAAGATTCAATAAATAGAATATCACCACCTACGCTGGTCCACGCCAATCCTGTTACAACACCTGCAACATTGTTATTGGCGTACTTGGTTCTTGATCTTCCAGCACCTAAAAAATTAAATAAATCTTCAGGGGTTATTTTGTCACTAAATTGTTCGTCTGTAGCTTTTTGCCTAGCACGATTTCTAGTCAATTTGGCAATTACCTTATCCAAGCCTCTCACGCCAGATTCGTTGGTATATTCTTCAATTAATTTTTCTAGAACTTTTTTATCAATTGAAATGTCTTTTTTATTCAATCCATGCTCCAGAATTTGCTTGTTTAGTAAATGTCTTTTAGCAATTTCGATTTTCTCTTCAATGGTGTAGCCATTTACTTCAATTATTTCCATTCTATCTCGAAGTGGACCTTGAATTTCAGCTAAACTATTCGCTGTAGCGATAAAAAGCACCTTAGAAAGATCAAATTCATTTTCTACATAGTTATCGTAAAAAGCACTATTTTGCTCAGGATCTAATACCTCCAACAAGGCAGAAGATGGGTCGCCGTGATTACTTCTCCCTAATTTATCTATTTCATCTAACACAAAAACTGGATTCGCACTACCTGCTTTTTTTAGATTTTGCATGATGCGCCCTGGCATGGCTCCAATATAGGTTTTTCTGTGTCCTCTAATTTCTGCTTCGTCATGAACTCCACCTAGTGAAACACGAACATAATTCCTACCTAATGCTTCAGCGATTGATTTTCCTAATGATGTTTTTCCAACTCCAGGAGGGCCGTAAAAACAAAGGATAGGAGATTTCATATTGCCTTTTAATTTTAATACAGCTAAATATTCTAAGATGCGTTCCTTTACTTTTTCCATGCCGAAATGATCTCGATCTAAGATTTTTTTAGCGCGTTTTAAGTCAAGATTGTCTTTTGAATAAACAGACCAAGGAAGGTCCAGAAGTAAGTCTAGGAAATTTAATTGAACCGTATACTCAGCTCCCTGAGGATTCATCCGATGTAATTTTTCTAATTCCTTGTGAAAAGTTTTAGATACCGCTTCGGACCAATTTTTCTTCTCAGCTCGATTTCTTAATTCAATGATATCTTGTTCCTGAGGATTATCTCCCAATTCTTCTTGAATCGTGCGCATTTGTTGATGCAAGAAATAATCGCGTTGTTGCTTATCAAGGTCTTTCTTAACGCGATTTTGTATTTCATTACGCATCTCCAACATTTGAATTTCAATGGTCAAATGTTCCATCACCATCATGACTCTTTTCTCCATGTCCATCTCTTCTAACATCTCTTGTTTTTTAGAGACATCAGCATTCATGTTCGAGGAAATGAAGTTGACTAAAAATGTTGGGCTGTCAATATTTCCGATTGCAAATTGAGCTTCCGAAGGAATGTTTGGACTGTCACGAATGATTTGAAGTGCTAATTCTTTAATGGTTTTAAACATCATGTTTAATTCCTTATTCTTTTTGTCAAGTTTTTTTTCGCTTAATATGTTAACAGTAGCGCGCATGTACGGTTCAGTTTGCGTTTCTGTCTCCATTTCAAATCTTCTTTTTCCTTGAATGATAACGGTTGAACTGCCATCGGGCATTTTCAATAGTCGGATAATTTGAGCTACGGTTCCTACTTTATGTAAATCATTAAATCCTGGGGCTTCCTCATCTTGATTGCGCTGAGAAACGACACCAATGATCTTATTTCCTTTATTTGCCTCTTGAACCAATTTAATTGATTTATCGCGGCCAACAGTAATTGGAATAACGACACCCGGAAACAAAACATTGTTGCGTAAAGGAAGTATAGGTAAGTCACTCGGAAAGACCTGCTTGTTTACATTCTCCTCTTCTTCTGCAGTAATTAAAGGTATGAATTCTGCATCTGTTTCAATCCCACTGAAACCAAAAAAATCATTTTCGAAAATTTCGCTCATTATAAAATTGCGTATTAATAAGTTAGTGCGACACAATGTCAGTATCGCTTGTATTCTTCTTGTGAAAATATTCTTTAAACAAGGTTTTTACTACATTTCAATAGCTATGCCAATCTTTATTTATAGGAAATTATGGCTGAAAATAGATACTCATTCAAAATTAATCAATCTATTTGAGAATTTTTAAGCTTTCTCTAATTCTGTAAAATAGAGTTAGAGGTTAGAGTTAGGGGGTAGATGAAATTCGAGAGTCCTAAAGTGCCTGGTGAAAAATAGAGTTAGAGGTTAGAGTTAGAGGATAGATGAAATGAGAGCGTTGAGAAGTGTCTGGTGAAAAATAGAGTTAGAGTTTAGAGCTAGAGGATAGATGAAATGAGAGAGTTGAGAAGTGCCTGGTGAAAAATAGAGTTAGAGGTTAGAGTTAGAGGATAGATGAAATGAGAGCGTTGAGAAGTGTCTGGTGAAAAACTAAGTTGAACATATCGCTCTAAACTCTAACTCTAACTCTAACCTCTATGTCTAACCTCTGTTTTGTGGGCAAAAGGGGAGGATTTCTTTACTTTTTTACAGGTCTTCTAGCGCCTCTTGAACCTAAAAAAAATGAGTGATAAAGTCATTTATTTTTTATTAGACAATAATGTTTCTGTATATTTATGGATTAAAAATAAATTATGAAAAAAATACTATTTCTTTCTTTAATCGCTTTACTTTTTTTCAACAAGCTCCTGGCTCAAGACACCACTTGGGTTCAGACTTTTACTTTTGACTCTATCAATTCTAGAAGAGCCAATTTTAACTTCCCACCAGAATTGAATGCCCAGCGTTTTGAGAAGATATTGATGTATTATAAATTAAAATGTAGTCCCTTGACTTCATGGGATCAGTACAATTGTGGTGAATGGGATTATCTTACTTATACTCGAGTTTTTGATCATACGGGAACTTTTGATTCTGTTAGAAAGGATTCTTACCGATATTTATCCAATTACACGAACCCATCTACGATTCCATATTTGACTTTTCCTAATAATATTAGTGATAATTACCAACGCGCTGAGTATTTAAGAAATCCAATTCCTTTAGCTTCTTCAGTAATCAATAATTCAAATTCAACCGGAGCCTATCCTTTTAACACAGCAGCTCATGGTGGTAGATTTCAAATGTTGATTTCTGCGAGTGAATTAGTAGCAGCAGGTGTTCCTGTAGGAGATATACAATCTTTATCACTCTTTTTGAATAGTTTGGGTTCGAATGGCGAAATGATGTTTCCCAATATTGCCATTAAATCAACTTCAGCTACTTCTTTATTGAGTTTTGAATCTAGTGGATTCACCTTAGTCTATAATGCATCTCATGGTGCTGGGGGTACTTTTTCGGCACTTACAAATGGTTTAAATGAATTGATGTTTTTTCAAGCTTTTCCTTGGAATGGGACGGATAATTTAATTGTTGAATTTAGTTTTGAAAACGATCTTCCAGCTGCTAATTCATTGATATTTGAGACCGAAGATATTACCAGTAATACAGCATTGAGCTTTGAAGCAAAAAATGGTGTAGCGAATCTTAATGGGTCCACTTATGGACTTTTGGAATTATCGGATTTAGTCATTGGAGATGCTATGACAATTGAGTTTTGGCAAAAAGGGAATGGTGTCGCTGGCACAAACACTTCTTTTTTGGAAGCATACGACACTTTAAATAATCGCATAGTTAACATTCATATGCCTTGGAGTGACAATAATGTTTATTTTGATGCAGGTGTATCTTCGGGTTATGACCGCATCAATAAACTAATGGCTGCGAATGAAATTGATAATACATGGAATCATTGGGCTTTTGTGAAGAATCAAGCGAGTGGTGAGATGTTTATTTATAAAAATGGTGCTTTGTGGCATTCTGGAACAGGGAAAAATAGATCAGTAGGCTATGTTCATCGATTGGTGTTAGGAGCAAATATGAGCAATACCAATATCTGGAAAGGAAGTGTTGATGAATTTAAAATTTATAATGCTGCTTTGTCAGCAGCTACAATTCAAAATAATTATTTAAAGAAAACGGATAGTAATCATCCTAATTGGTCTAATCTACTGGCATATTATGATTTTGATGAAGTGAATTATGCAGTTGATCGTTCTCAAAATCAAAATAAATTAATGTTCTCTGCTCCTAATGGTGGTGTAATTCAGTTCAATGAATTGCCTCTTGCAGGTGTTCAACAAGCGCAGAAACGACCTAAGATTTCTTTTGGTAAAGGATTGATGCCAACGGTTTATCAAACCAATCTGGTAGTTCAGAAAAAGGCTAAGGAACCTTTAGTAGTTTTCCAACAACAAGCCATTCCTAATCATTTTGATATCACCAATAGTTTTTGGGTGACAGGTTCTGGTGCGATTAATAATTATGATGCTCAAGGTGCTCTTACGACAAGTTTGCCTTATGCTACTAATCAGGATTTATTCAATGATACCATAAGTTATTACAATACGCCTTATGAAATTGTTCGTGATGTAGAAATCGCCCGTTACATTACTCCTTATGGAATAAATTTTGATTTGGGTCCAAATGGTTTTTCATGGATTTATGATGTAACGGATTATCAGCAATATTTAAAAAATACGGTAGATCTTGCCGCTCATAATACACAAGAATTACTCGATTTGCGCTTTGCCTTTATTCAAGGAATACCTCCAAGAGATTTACATAAAAGAGAACCGATTTGGTCTGATTTTAGATCTTATAATTATGGAAATATGTCCAATGACGTGGTACTTCAAGCTACTCCTGTGGTGCTCTCTGATACTTCTTCTATGTTTAAAATTAAAACTAGAATGTCAGGACATGGTCAAGTGGGTAATGGTGCTTGTTGTGAATGGGTTCCTAATGATCACCAAATAAAAATAGATGGAGTCCCAAGATTCAATTGGAATTTATGGCAAACAACTGATTGTGGCGACAATCCAAACATTGGGCAAGGTGGAACATGGCCTTATGCTCGTGAAGGATGGTGTCCAGGTGATAAAGTGAAAGAACATGAGTTTGAATTGACTCCTTATGTTTCTCCCGGTGACACGGTAATGATTGATTACAGTGTGAATGCAGCACCTATCGATGATCAAGGTCAAACAGGTGGTAATTATATCGCTGCCTATGATTTGATTTCTTATTCAGCACCAAATCATCAAGTAGATGCTGCTATTTTAGAGGTGTTAAATCCAAATAATTGGGAGTATTATAGTAAGTACAATCCAACTTGTTCTAATCCTAGAGTGATCTTAAAGAATACAGGGGCTCAAGCCCTAACTTCTTGTAAAATTAGATGTTGGGTGACTTATGGTGTGGAAATTGAATACGATTGGACGGGTAACTTGGCTTTTTTAGAAGAGGAGATGGTCGAAATTCCAGTTACTTATGATGAATTTTGGATGGATCAAGATTCTAACAAAACTTTCACTGCTTATGTATGTAATGTAAATGGTGGTTCAGGTAATGATGAGTACAATCAAAACAGTGTTAAACAAACTAAATTCGATGCCCCTGAGCGCATTGCAGGTCCTTTCTATGTTTGGTTGACCACCAATAATAAAGCCGTTGAAAATAAATACCGTTTGATTGATACAGATGGCAATATTTTGTTCGAACGAAATAACATGAGCAATACCACTCAATATAAGGACACCTTTGATTTAGCTCCTGGTTGCTACAGTATTATTATTGAAGATACAGATAGTGATGGTCTTTCTTTCTGGTATTCTTCTCAAGTGGAAGGTGAAACAGCTGGTCAAATGCGCTTGCGTTTAGTAGGAGGAAGCTACATTGAATTTTTCCCTGGTGATTTTGGTCGCTACCATCGTTATGACTTCTCTATTGGATTCGGAGTAGGTATTGATGAAAATAAACTGGATCATGAAATTGCAATTTTCCCAAATCCCACCTCTGGTGAAGCAACCATTGAAGTGAGTGGCTCTGTGAATTTTGATTCAAATCTAGAAATATATGACCTTATGGGTAGAAAAGTTCTTGCTGAAAAAATGAATGCAAATGCTTTCTTTGCTGAATCTCATGTAGATTTATCAGCCCTGCAAAAAGGAACTTATGTAGTGAAGATTTTAACCAATCAAAGGGTATACACGAAGGAGCTAATTAAGCAATAAACCTCTTGTCTTTTTGGACGGGTATTGATTAGGTTCTGAAAACAGAGGCAGGTTCTAATTTTGTAATTCTTCGAATGGCAAACAAGGTTCCCGAAATGGAAATCGTTGCAGTGATTAGGAAGAAAATTACTTTAGTAACAGGGTGGAAAGTGAATAGTGTTCCTGCATTGGCAATTCCATTCCTGAAGCCTTCTATCAGCGCGTAGCCAATCAAAAATCCAATGATCGAATAAATGACGGCCTGCATTAAAATAAGTTTTCTAATATACCCATTGGTAGCACCAATTGCTTTCAAGGTTCCGTAATCTTTTATCCTGTCAATTGCAGCCGAATAAAGTGTCAAACCAATGATGATAAATCCTGAAATCAAAGCGAAAATGATTAATGTCCCAAAAGAAAAGGCAATCCCACTCGATTTTAGAACCGTAATTACCGTTTCCCATCTAAAATCATTTGGCATCCATGCCTTAACACCAGGAATATTGGCATTGATATAATTCACAACTTCTTGCATTTGTTTTGGATCATCTACCTCTACTAAAAATGCTGATGTTTTATTTTTGGATACATTACCTAGGAATCTTGCTCGTTCTATGGTAGTATACGCAAATAATCCACCTCCAAAAGCTCTTGCGCCCTTTGTGATTGCGGCGATATAAACTTGCTTGCCATTAATTTCAAAATAATCTCCCATTTCAGGATTACCTAAAGCCTTTCGATCGAAAAAATCAACGGTAACCGCTCCCTCAGCTATTAAATCTGATTGTTTTCCATCCACGATTAAATCTTTTTGGATGCCTGCCATTGCGGGTAGATTTAGCCCCACAACGCTCATGCCTGCTGTTGTTCCATCAGAAAATCTTGATGCTCCAGAGGCCATTACCAAAGGATGTGCCTTTTTAACGTAAGGTAAACTTTCTATTTCATGTCCCAATCGAATATCAATCGGAGCTAAGGCATTTACATTGGTAGTTTTGTTGTCTGTTACCCATACATATCCATCATTTACACGAACCATGTAACACATAGCATTCGTCAAAAAGGTGAATATTCCAGTTTGTTGTCCAATTAAAAATATAGAAATGATAACCCCAAACAAAGCTCCGATGCTCTTAGGTTTATCAAACTTCATGAATTTTAATGCGGTGAACAGTAGTTGCATTTTATAGTTTTATGATGCATTCAACACGACTTCCTATCAACACAGTTTCAGGACGATCTAATCTTACTCTTACTTCTCGAACGCGTCTGTCTTCTAGGTTATCAGCTTTGTCGCTGAATATAGATTTTTTGGAAAGATAAGGCGAACAATAAATAATTTTACCTGTGCTCAAACGATCTCTTGTTCCTTGTTTTGCAATGGTAACATTCATACCATTTCTAACATCCATAGCGTATAATTCATCCACTTCTGTAATAGCAATCAATCCACCACTTGGAGCGAAATCACCAATTTTCGCACCCGGTGCAAGTGCTTGTCCTGGTTTAACTTCAATGCTTAACAACATTCCGTCCTCTGGAGCATAAATCTTTTTCTTGTTTTTTAGTTGACTGAAATAATTTGATTCCGCACTCAATTCGCCTAAACTTGCTATCGCTTCTCGTACATCTGCCTGCGCTATGATGATATCAGCTCTAAGGTTATTGTAGGCAGTTTCAGAATCAATTGCATTTTTTTCTGGTCCAGCTTTCGCGTCAGCTAAAGCACGATCTCTTTTCATGTTAACTTCTGCAGCTTTTAATTTAATGTTGAGTGCTTCTATTTTAGCTTGTAAACTTTTCACCTTTTCATTACGTGCAGTTACTTTAGAGGTGCTCTGTGTTACTTGAGCATTCTCGGCACTTTCATCCATTTCTAGTAAAAGCTGACCTTTCTTTACCATTTGACCTTCTACAACTAGTATGCGTGTGATTTTACCAGCTAATTCACTTCCTAAAGGATAGATTTTACTCGCGGGTTCGATGCGAGCAATTCCAACCAATTCATTAATTTTTTCAATTTTATAATCGGATAGTTTCTTTTCTGTCGGTTCTTTTTTACCTCCGCAAGAAGCTAAAAGCAAAAGTATAATTAAAGATGCGTGTGTTATTTTCATTTTATACAAGTGTAAAGGCATTGGTTAATTCATTTTTCTTTATTTCTGTTGCAAATCCATTTTCAACCTTAATGACGCGATCTGCATAATTTAATAAGCGTGGGTCATGGGTAACTACGCAAACACTTTTCCCAGATTTAGATAGCGATACCAGTTCCTCCATTATCGTTGCTATGGAGGATGCGTCTAATGAAGCAGTGGGTTCGTCGCACAAAATTAATTTTGGATCGGTTACCAATGCTCTGGCAATTGCCACTCGTTGTTGTTGACCTCCAGAAAGTTGTTTGGGTAAACTCTTTTTTCGATCCAACATTCCAACTAAATTAAGTGCTGCTTCAGCTTGTGTTTTTGCGTCTTTAGCATTTATTTTCTTTAATTGTAAGGGCATCATCACATTGTCCAAGGCATTGAGAGGTGTAATCAAATTGAAGCTTTGGAAAACAAATCCTATGGTATTGAGTCTTAAATGAGCAAGTTGTTTTTGATTCATGTCATTGACCAATTGGTCGTTGACAAATAATTTTCCTTGTGTGGGATATATAACACAGCCTAATAGAGACAGAAGAGTAGTTTTACCCGATCCAGACGGACCGATAATTAAGGTTAACTCGCCAGTTTTAATGGATAAGTCAAGAGGATGTAAAGCTATTATTGTTTGATCACCAACTTGATATTCTTTTCCTACACCTTTTAATTCGGCAATCATTTATGCTTATTTATTTTATTAAACAATTATAATGCTTTTTTGTTTAAAATTTTATTTTTTTTGAACGCTTAAACTAATATTTTCTAATAATTCTATTTGTTCTTCCTGAATGTCTAGCAAGTCTTTTTGTTGATGCAAAATTAAATGATCTATTTTCTCATGCAATGTTCTGATCTCTAATTCTGATTTTAAATTGATCATATAATCCATTTTTGCGCGCTCTCTATCTTTTTCTTCTTGCCTGTTTTGACTCATCATGATAATTGGAGCTTGCAATGCAGCTATACAAGATAAAATCAGGTTAAGTAAAATAAATGGATAGGGATCGAATCCTTTATTGCTTAAAAAATAAAAATTACAGATAATCCAAATAACTAAAAATACTCCGAAAGAACTGATGAAGGTCCAGCTTCCTCCAAAACTAGCTACTTTGTCGGCTAATTTTTGTCCAAGGGTTAATGGTTTTTGGTCTTCTATTTTAGTTTTTTTATTTATACTAGTTTCATTGGTCATGGTCTTGATTACTGTTTTTTCTAAATCACTCAATTCGCCCAATTGACTTTCTAATTTATCTGTTATGTATTTCTCCCTGTAATACTGAAGTTCTTCTATAGAAATAACAAAATCTTTTTCTAATTCAGGATGGTCAACTCTTATTAAATCAATCAACGCATGTCTCATAGTCACAGAGAAAACTTTTTCGTTCATTGGAAAAGTCTTTTGAGATAGATCACTAAGAAAGGTTTTCATAATCGAATTTTAATTCAAAGTTAAACTTTTATTCTCTACGGAATTTTATCATAGTGCAATTCACATCTTTCCTCCTTATATTTATAGTATGAATACAAAATCAGAAATCGTACAAAATTGGCTTCCACGCTATACAGGTGAAAAAATTGAGAATTTTGGAAAGTATATTTTACTGACTAATTTCAGTAATTATGTAAATCTTTTTGCACAATGGAACGATGTTCCTGTAGTTGGAAATGACAAACCTATGCAATGTGCTACCGCTGGCAATATTAGCATCATCAATTTTGGCATGGGAAGTCCTTCCGCAGCGACTATTATGGATTTACTTACCGCAATTGAACCTGAGGCAGTATTGTTTTTAGGTAAATGCGGTGGTCTGAAAAAACGAAATAAGTTAGGAGATTTGATTCTTCCTATTGCTGCCATTCGGGGTGAAGGTACAAGCAATGATTATTTTCCAATGGAGGTTCCCGCCTTACCAGCATTCTCACTTCAGAAAGCAGTTTCAACAACCATTAGAGATTGCAATGTCGATTATTGGACAGGTACAGTCTATACTACCAACAGAAGGGTTTGGGAACATGATGAGGATTTTAAAAATTATCTCCTGAAAATAAGAGCCTATGCTATTGATATGGAAACTGCTACAATTTTCACCGTTGGCTTTTTTAACAAAATTCCAACCGGAGCTTTACTTTTAGTAAGCGATCAACCCATGGTTCCGGATGGTGTAAAAACGGAAGAAAGTGATAAGGTAGTTACCAGTAAATTTGTGGAAAATCATTTAAAAATTGGAATCAATTCTCTAAATCAACTCATAGATGATGGGCTTACTGTGCGCCACCTGAGGTTTTAATGAATTTAAAATTAAAAACAGTCTTTTTGAATTTCAGCGACAATTTCTGGATTTAGTAAAGTCGAAATATCTCCAAAATTGGTAAAATCACCCTCGGCAATTTTTCTTAAAATCCTTCGCATTATTTTACCTGAGCGTGTTTTTGGCAGTCCAGTTGTAAATTGAATTTTATCTAATTTTGCAATGGG
Source organism: Flavobacteriales bacterium (assembly GCA_947447525.1). Taxonomy (GTDB): domain Bacteria; phylum Bacteroidota; class Bacteroidia; order Flavobacteriales_D; family Crocinitomicaceae; genus UBA952. The sequence continues at coordinate 26,475 of CANFJL010000006.1, forward strand.
TCCAATTTGTTCTGTTATAATTTGATTGATTTCTTTGCGCAACTGATCAAGATTAGGATGTTCTTCTTTCAAAGTAACAAAACCATAGAGTGCATTTCCTTTAATATCATGTGGGAAGCCTACAATCGCAGATTCTGCTACCAATGGATGATCGTTTATGGCCTCCTCAATTGGACCTGTTCCTAAATTATGTCCAGATACTATAATTACATCATCTACTCTTCCCGTAATTCTGTAGTAGCCGTCCTCATCGCGTAAGGCTCCGTCTCCAGTGAAATAGTAACCTGGAAATGCAGTAAAATAAGTGTCTTTATAGCGTTGATGATCACCCCAAATGGTTCTCGCTATGGATGGCCAAGGCTCTTTAATGCATAAACTGCCACTTACATCATTTCCGATAATTTCGTTTTTGGATTCATCTAACAGCGCAACTTGTATTCCTGGCAAAGGCAAGGTAGCAAAAGCAGGTTTTAATTTTGTTATGTTCGGAAGTGGTGAAATGAGTATTCCTCCTGTCTCAGTCTGCCACCAAGTATCTACAAGAGGACAATTTCCCTTTCCGATGTTCTCGTGATACCAATACCACGCTTCATCATTGATGGGTTCTCCAACGGATCCTAAAATGCGTAAACTTTTTAAACTGTATTTTTCCACCCATGATAAGGATTCTTTGGCAAGCGAACGAATAGCAGTAGGGGCAGTGTACAAATGACTGACATGATGTTTATCAATGACTTCCCAAAAGCGTCCGAAATCTGGATGCGAAGGAATTCCTTCAAAAAGTACAGTGGTTGCTCCATTTAATAAAGCGCCATACACCAGGTAGGAATGCCCTGTAATCCAACCTATATCAGCGGTGCACCAAAAGATATCTTTATCTTGATAATCAAAAACATTTTGAAAGGTATAAGCTGTATAAACCATGTATCCTCCAGTGGTGTGCAGCATTCCTTTCGGCTTTCCGGTAGATCCAGAGGTGTAAAGTATGAATAAAGGGTCTTCAGAGTCCATGGGTTCAGCCTTACAAATGGAACTTACTTTTTGTAATGCATCTTCTAAGTAGACATCACGACCAGTTAGCATGTTTATGGAAGTAAAAGTTCGTTTTACAACTAGAGCAATTGTGATGGTTGGACAAGTAAGTAGCGCCTCATCAACTATTGATTTGAGGTCAATCGATTTGGCACCTCTAAATCCACCATCAGCGGTAATGATCATTTTACAGGAGCAATCTTGAATGCGAGTAGCCAGTGCGTTGGCTGAAAATCCGGCAAAAACAACTGAATGTATAGCACCAATTCTTGCACAAGCCAGAACACTAATCGCCAATTCTGGAATCATAGGAAGATAAATACAAACACGATCTCCTTTATTAATTCCTTTTGCTTTAAGCACATTGGCCAGTTGAGATACTCGAGAATGTAATGCTGTGTAGGAAATATGTTGTGCTTTTTCTTTTGGATCATTTGGTTCGAAAATCAGTGCCGTTTGCGTACCTTTTTTCGCTAAGTGTCGGTCTAAACAGTTGAAAGATATATTCGTTTTCCCTCCCTGAAACCATGAAAATTTAGCCTCCTCCATGTTGCAATCCATAACTTTTTCCCATGGGGTAAACCAATGAAAATGTTCAGCGATTTTTCCCCAAAAAACGGCTGGATCTGAAGATGCATTTTCGCGAGCGTTTTGATATTCTGAAAGGGTTTTAAGGTGGTAAGGCATTGACTAAGAATTTTAAGTAAAAATAAGGATAATTGACCAATAACTTAATTATAATTTCGAATAAAGTCATCAATTTCAAATAGTTTACTACCTTTAAATTCTGCTTATAAAACCAACTAAATGAAAGCAATATTTAGATTTTTCTCGGTAATTATATTTTTATCAATTTCAAATTCTTGCGTTCAAAAAGATCCCAATTCAATTAAAATAGGAACGCAAATCTGGTCATCGATAAACTTAAATGTGGATCATTTTAGAAATGGCGATGCTATTCCTCATGCTAAATCAAGTGAACAATGGATGAAGGCAGGTGAAAACAAAACTCCCGCTTGGTGTTATTATGATAATGATGTGAAGAATGCAAAAAAACATGGAAAGCTATACAATTGGTATGCAGTAGTTGATCCGCGCGGATTAGCACCTAAAGGTTGGCATGTCCCAACTGATGTGGAATGGAAAAAATTAAGTGATTTTTTAGGAGGGGATACAGTGGCAGGAACAAAAATGAAGAATAATTCGGGTTGGGATGCTAATGGTTCAGGAGATAACAGTACAGGATTTACTGGTCTGCCTGGAGGTTGTCGCCTACACTACGGTGGTTTTAGTAATATGGGGAATGATGGAAGTTGGTGGAGTCAAACCGAAGATGATGTCGAAAATGCTTGGTATCGTGATCTAAACAGCAGTCTTCCCAATCTTTATTCTTATAGTAGTTTCAAGGATTATGGTTTCTCAGTACGTTGTGTAAAGGATTGAGCGTTAAAAAGCTCATCTCGACTCCGCTCGATGAGCTAAACTGTATTGTGAATTCAAAAGGTCATCGAGCGTAGTCGACAAGAGCCTATCTATGTAAGTCGAGATGCCCTTCTGTTAACTTGAACTGAAATAAAAGTAAATTAAATTGTATTTTTGGTTCAATATAGTATAATTTATACTTTTTTTTTCTTCTAATTATTAATTGACCACAATCATTATGTTTATCAAAAGTTTATTTAATTTCAAAAAATCCTACATAATACTTTCATCTCTAATCTTCATTTCATTTTTTAGTTTATTGGGACAACAAAAGGAAGAGTTCAAGGATAATATTCAAGCAGATGTTAATGCTTATTTAGGAGAATATTCTATGTTGCCCATCGCCGAAGTGCAGTCCTCCATCTTGCTGTATAAGTTGAATGGAAAAATGGCAATGAAAATTTTTAGGCCTTCAGAAAATCCACAAATAGAGGAAGTAGCCATTACCACATGTACCAACTTAAAAATAGAAGGTAATCGAATTACGTGCGGTAATTTTTCTGGAAGGTTTGTCCTATTTTCTGTTTTTTGTGATCAAGGAAATTCAATCGAAGTTCCAGGTATTTTAAAGGATGGTTACGAAATCGAAATGAGGCTATTTAATTTTTTTGCGAAAAATTGTTTGAATGTCACGGCTTCTTCAACGCTAATAGAGCCATCAAAATCAAAAAACTATTATGGAACTCAAAATGTTACTGTTCAACAGTATCAGCTTGCTCCAAATTGTGTTATTGCTCAAGAAGAAAATTATAATTTAGAAAACTTTGTTTATTCTTATCCTGCAGGTGGTATTGACCAAGTTAATATAGGTGCAGGAACTTGGGCAGAAGGTGTAGAAGGCAATGGGGTGAACGAATGGTTGAAATTTGATTTTGTTTTTCCAATTGACATTACTTCTATTAGAATTTGGAACGGGTTCAACAAAAGTCAAGCGCTTTATACTGCGAATGGAAGGGTCAAAAAAGTACTTATTACCACAAGTACAGGAGAAGAAAAAATTGTCAATTTACCAGATAAATTTGAGGAGCAAAGCATACCCGTGAGTTTTTCTAATGCTGTTAGTTGGGTTAAACTTACCATTCTTGAAGTTTATCCTGGACTAAAATATAAAGACACATGTATTTCCAGAGTTACCTTTGGTCAAAACAATAACTAATGAAGCTTCAGTTGATTTAAATCAAATTTCTCGAGACTTTAAACAAAAACATTTAAAAGGTACAACAAGCATGAAATCATTTTTACTTTTATTTATTCTTTTTTTTGGAAGTTTTTCTTTTTCACAAAATATCAATGCAAAGCCTACGATAGCAATAAGGCTCTCGTATAATTATATGTCAAATCAAAATTTGACCAATATGGAAGGCTTTAGTTCTAATGCCGATTATAAAAGTGCTTTGGCCAAATCAAAAAAAATAAATTTTTATGTCAGTAAATTAAAAGAAATTGTTTCAAGAGGATATCCATCATTTAATGTTTATTCAATTGTTGAGTCAAATATTAATGCAAAAGACACTTATGATATTTATATGGATATTAATGAATTTTCAAACGGAGACTTAAATTTATCTGTCTTTTCATTAAGTGGTTTTATTCAAGATTTTGCATATCCGCTTGCAACTTTTAATCAACCTTCAATTTATTGTGGGACGGATAAAGACGGTAATTTTAAAAATCCATTTTATCCAGAAGATGTAAATTATATTTTCAATCAAATTAATTCTAACCTTGGAATAGTAGATATAAAATCATTCTATTTTGTTAGGTTAGGCCTTATACCTGATAAGAGGAATGAAACTAGCTTGAATAATTATTATAATTATCCCAGTGAACAGCCAACACTTAATGAGGGTCAATATAAAACGAAAGTTGGAGAATTAGATTATGTAATTAAATTTAATGGCGATACTTATCACGGAAAGTACACAGGTGAATATGCTCAAATGAAAATAATTCAATATCCAGATCCTTTTAATGGAGATAATAAAAAAGAGGTGAAGGAAACTATTAATTGGCCTCACGGTAAAGGAAAATTTGTTTCAGATGAATCATACTATGAAAATAAAATATTAATTTCTAGTCGATGCTTTGAAATAGAAGGTGATTGGATAGATGGTCTTATGGATGGTAATACGAGCATTACTAAATGGAATAAAAAGGAATTAGAATTTACTTATAAAGGTCAAATGGTCAAAGGTTATAAAGTCGGCCAAGGAATTTTGGAGTACAATAAAATGAATTATGAGGGAGAATGGCTAAACGATGAGATTAATGGAAATGGTAAATTGAAATTTGGGAATAAAATCTATGACGGCCAATGGAAAGACAATAAAAAAGAAGGTTTAGGTATATTAAAAATGACTTCTTCAAATGAAACGCTTATAACTGGTCAATGGAAAGATGATTATAAAATTGGAACGGGTAAAATTTACTTTGAAAATAAAGACTCTTTGATAGGAATAGTTGAAGGTTTAAATAACAATTTTACAGGGTTTGGAATAATTCATGTTACCAGCCCATTTGTAGATGATGTTTCTCTAAGAGGGAAATATATTTATCAGGGAAATTTCGTGAAATCAAAATATTCAGGACTTGGAAAGATTAGTTATGAAAAAGGAAATTGGAAGGAAGGCGAATGGTTGAATGGTCAATTTATTAAAGGAAATGTTAAGCTGTCTTTTGAAGATGGATCTTACTATGAAGGTGAAATTAAAAATTCCCAAAAGAACGGTAAAGGAAAATATATAGATACTAAAGGCAATGTTTTTGAGGGTGTTTTTACAGAAGACAAATTTACAGGAACAGGTAAATTAGTTAATGCTGATTGGTCATATGAAGGAGAGATTGTTCTAAATGAACCAAAAGGAAAAGGAGTCAAAATTTTCAAGAATGGAGATACCTTATCAGGCAACTGGAATGAATATGGTTTCAACGGAATAGGTAAAAGAAGGGAAGCGTCTGTTGAAAATTCGGATGAGTTTTATTACTCGGAAGGTACCTGGAAGAATGGTCAATTGAATGGTGAAGGAACTAGATATTTTAGAATGCGCGCTCCATTTAGTGATTCAGATGAAGAGGTTTTTGTAGATGCAACTTATTCAGGACAATTTAAAAACGATCTGTTTGAAGGTCGTGGAACAATCTCATTTGATTACGGTAGGCTTTCTGAGTCAATTGAAGGGAATTGGATTAATGGAATCTGTTCTTCAGGGAAAATAACAACCGAAGTTTGGGACAGTGGCAAGGGAAGAATGTGCGTAGATACTTACGAAGGTCAATTTGATAATAAATTCAATAAAAATGGTTATGGAACCTACAAAGATTGTGATGGAAACACCTATGTTGGTTATTTCGCAAACGATAGCAAAGAGGGGTCAGGAAAATTAACTTATCGTAATGGTACAATCGAACAAGGTACTTTTGTAAATGATGTGTTTCAAATTCCTTTCATATGCAAAAATGTAACCATTGGTAACCAGGTTTGGATGGCAGAAAACTTGAATGTTGCAAAATTTAGAAATGGTGATTTGATAAAACAAATAAAAACCAAAGAAGAGTGGTTAAATAATGTTTATAGTGGTGAACCTGCATGGTGTTATTATGATTTTAATCCTGCAAATGGTGTGAAATATGGCAAACTATACAATTGGTATGCGGTAAACGATAGTCGTGGCTTGGCCCCCGCAGGGTGGCATGTACCAAGTAAAAATGAATTTCAGCAGTTGATTAATAAGTTTGGATATAATACCGGTACAGCTTTAAAAAGTAAAACCGGCTGGGTAAATCAAATTTACAGAACAAAAATTGAAGGTGGGACTAATACGACCGGATTTAATGGTTTTCCAGCAGGAAATCTATATTTTACACAATATAGTTATCCAGGATACTATAGTTTTATGGAACTGGGCATAGGAACTCAATGGTGGTCTTCAACTTGTTGCCTTGATTTTGATTCTAGTGCTAGTGTGTTCCAGCTTGATAATTATGCATGTAGTGTGAGCGATAATGAACAAAAAGCCTATGGTAATTATGTTAGATTAGTAAAGGATTAACAATAAATTACTTTAAATTCAATTTTATTTTAATTATAAAATAACAAAAATCAGATTTATGAAAATGTTAGTTCTATTTATGCTTTTAATATGCAACATTAGTTTTGCCCAAAACAAACTGCCCAATCTTGGAGATATTAAAGTAATTAATGCCAAATTGACTGAGGTGGCCTATGGAGACATGAGTACTTACATTATGTTTGAAAATGTAATCTCTAATTCAGAAATGAAAGAAATTGGTTTTGCCTATTGGTCATGGGAACCTGGTATTGGAAGTATTAAAACAGATATGGAAAGTTTTGATGAATCTGAATATGGAAAAACTTTCAAATTAACTTTAAAATACTCTTCGCTGGAAGAATTAGAATATCAAGGTTTTGATATTGGTAATGTCCAAACGGGTAAATTCTATAATGACTGGGTCTTAATCAAAATTGAATAATTTCAGTTATTCCATCGCTCTTGTCGTTCCTTTCTATTCAATTGTGGATTGAGCGGCTTGTACTTAGGCACTTGTGTCGAGTAAGTCGAGATGCCCTTTCAAACAAAAATAATTTCTATCTTTACTTTATGAATTGGAAAGAAGCTGTACGGAATTATTTCCCTGATTTATGGCAATATTTGGTCATAATCGTAATTATTATCATTGCGGCAATTTTTATTCTATAACAGGATGTAAAAACCACATTAATTTTTATTGCTATGAAAGCATTTCGATTAGTTACTTTTTTATTGTGTTTTCTTCCTGGTTATTTCTATTCTCAATTGAATGTCGATTCCTTATCGCACATCAATTATCAACAGTTACATGGCGCTAATTTAAATGATGTTTGGGGCTATGTTGATGAATTGGGTAATGAATATGCCATTGTTGGAACTTCAGAAGGGACTTCAATTGTTGATGTTACTGTTCCTACCAATCCTGTTGAGGTTTTTTGGCTTCCAGGTTCTTCCTCTATTTGGAGAGATCCTTCTGTTCATGGCGATTTTGCTTATGTGACCACGGAAGCACATGATGGTTTGCTAATTATTGATTTAAGTCCTTTGCCTCAATCCACGAATCTCACAACGACGCTCTATACCGGTCCTACCAATAATCCATGGCAATCTGCTCATACCTGTTTTGTAGATGCATCGGGTTATGCCTATATATTTGGTGCCAATCGAGGGAATAAGGGAGTGATTATGTTGGATGTTTTTACCAATCCAATGGCGCCAATCGAAGTGGGCACTTTTGATAATTGGTATTGTCACGATGGTTTTGTACGCAATGATACGATGTATTTGGCGCATATTTATGATGGATTTATCAGTATCGTTGAGGTTAGTGATAAAGCAAATCCTTTGCTGCTAGGTACAAAAAATACTCCTGGTAATTTTGCGCACAATGTTTGGCCTTCCACAAATGGACAATTTGTTTTTACTACTGATGAGGTAAGCGGTGCCTATATCGCAGCTTATGATATTTCGATTCCAACCAATATTGTCGAAGTAGATCAAACTCAAAATTCACCTGGCGCTGGAGTAATTCCTCATAATACACATGCCTTAGGAGATTATCTTGTCACGAGTTATTATTCGGATGGAATAGTAATTCATGATATTACGCATCCAAACAATATGATTAAGGTGGGACAATATGATACTTATCCTGGTCAAACGATTGGTTATGATGGCTGCTGGGGGGTCTATCCATTTTTACCTTCAGGTACTATCTTGGCGGCAGATATTACTCAAGGTCTTTTTGTTCTAGGTCCTCATTATCAAAAAGCAAGTTATTTGGAAGGGGTATTGACTGATGCGCAAACGCTTCTTCCTCTCGATAATGTTGCGGTTCAAATACTTATAAATGATCAAACAGACAATACTAATGTTCTAGGAGCTTATGCTACAGGAATGTTTTATCAAGGATCTGTTCAAGTATCATATTCTAAAGTAGGCTATTTTCCTAAAGTTGAAGATGTGATTTTGGTCCAAGGACAAGTGGTTCTTCATGATGTGCAATTGTTGCCTATTCCACCTTATAATCTTACCGTGCTCGTTACAGAGATGGGGACTGGTTTGCCCATTTATGATGCTCAAATTAAACTAATCGCTCCGCTTCTGACGCATACAGGTCTAACCAATGCGATTGGGGAAGAGAATTTCACGCTTTTTTATCAAGAGAATTATAAGGTAATGGTCGGCAAATGGGGCTATATCAGTAATTGTTATGAGCAAGTGATCGATGCAATAACAGGTCAAATTAATGTTCAATTGGAACCTGGTTATTATGATGATTTTGAATTTGATTTTTCTTGGGGTGTTTCTGGAAATGCCATAACAGGTATTTGGGAAAGGGGAATTCCTAATACCACGGACAGTGGATCTGCACCTAATGAAGATGCGCCTTTTGATTGTGGTTCTATGGCTTTTGTAACGGGAAACAACCCCAATCTTCATCCTGATTTTGATGATGTTGATAAAGGAAGTACGGTTTTGAGTTCTCCTTCAATGGATTTAACAGGCTACTCTAATCCATATTTTAATTTTGCCCGCACATTTTATTGTTATTATGGTCCGAATCTAGTAGATGATACGCTAAAAATTTACGCTTCTAATGGAACAAACACGGTGCTGATTGATCAAATAGGTGCTCCTCAAGGTGCTCCGGCTACTTGGGAAATGAAAAGTGTTTCATTGAATGGATTGTTGCCCATTACCTCTTCCATGCAAATTGTGGTGAGGATTTCTGACGAAGATCCAAACTTTAATGTAACCGAAGCTAGTTTTGACTATTTCTCTGTCACGAATAATAATGTTAGTGCATTGCCAAATATTGAAAAATCTCCTTTAATGGCTTATCCAAATCCAAGTACGGGACTAATTTCTGTTCAAGGTGTTTCACCTAATGAAGTTTTGTCTGTATTCGATATTCGAGGAGTATTAGTTTTTAAAGTTATTCCTAATAGTGATAATTATACGCTTGATTTAAGTGCTTTTTCTGGTTCTGTTTTTATGCTGAAAAATGGAAGTAATACACTTCGAATCTTAAAGTTTTAAAGGGATTTTTTTTAAGTGGTGTCTCTTTAATCTTTTAATAAATAGTATTTTTACTTTCTATGATAGAAAATGAATTAAATGTTTCAATAGTAATTCCCCTTTATAATGAGGAAGAATCTCTTCCTGAATTGTTTTCGTGGATTCAAAAAGTGCTTTCTGAAGCGCGCTTAAGTTATGAGTTAATTCTTGTAGATGATGGAAGCACGGACAAATCATGGCAAGTAATTCAATCTTTAGCGGCTGAACATAAAGAAATAAAAGCAATTCAATTTCAACGTAATTATGGTAAGTCAGCAGCTTTGCAAAAAGGTTTTGAAGTAGTTAGTGGAACTGTTGTGCTGACTATGGATGCCGATTTGCAAGATTCTCCGGAGGAAATTCCAGCATTGTATGCGATGATAACCCAAGAGGGATTTGATGTGGTGTCAGGATGGAAGAAAAAACGCCATGATCCATTAACCAAAACAATTCCAACCAAATTATACAATTGGGCAGCAAGGCGCATAACAGGTATTCATTTACATGATTTTAATTGTGGAATAAAAGCATATCGCTTAGCAGTGGTTAAAAGCATTGAATTGTACGGTGATATGCATCGTTATATTCCTGCTTTGGCTAAATATGCTGGTTTTAAAAATATTGGCGAAAAGGTAGTGCAACACCAAGCAAGAAAGTTTGGCTATACTAAGTTTGGGATCAATCGTTTTTTAAACGGTCCACTTGATTTAATGACGGTGGCCTTCTTAGGGAAGTTTGGTAAAAAACCGATGCACTTTTTTGGAGCACTTGGAACACTTATGTTCTTCATCGGTGCTTTACTCGCTTTGTACTTAGGTATCGATAAATTATTTTTCCATAAATCAGCTCAATTATTGGCCAGTAGAACTGCTTTTTTACTTGCTCTTGTTGCCATGATCATTGGTGTTCAGTTTTTTATGACAGGTTTTATAGCTGAAATCATGGGTAGAAATTCTTCTTCAAGAAATAATTACCTCATTCAACAAAAAATTGCTTGTTAATGTTGCCTTTACCTATTGATCAACATTGGACTCTTTTCTTAGATCGAGATGGAGTGATTAATAAACGAATTTTTGGTGGTTATATATTGGAAGAATCAGCATTTGTCTTTAATGAAGGTGCGCTTGATGCGCTAGCGATATTAAATAAAGTTTTTGGTAAGATTGTTGTTGTAACCAATCAACAATGTATTGGTAAAAAATTAATAAGTGTTGATCAATTGAACCAAATTCATGAGCTTATGTGCAGTCAAATCATAACTGTTGGTGGAAGAATTGATGGCGTTTATTTTGCTCCAGAATTAAAAAACGAAATAGATTCAACTAGGAAACCTGCTGCTGCAATGGCAATGAAAGCAAAAAAAGATTTCCCTGAAATAGATTTTTCTAAATCAATTATGATTGGTGACACAGATTCAGATATTATTTTTGGAAAAAATTTAGGAATGAAAACTGGCTTAATTATTTCTGAAGAAGTCATAAGGGAACAAGCAGATTTTCAATTTAATTCACTTTTAGATTTCGCATTATGCTTCGATATGTATTGAATTTATGCTTCCTCTTTTGCTTTCTATTGATTGGGTTTTCTCAAGTGAATAAAACAGATGCTAAAGGCAACAAGCAAGGAGTTTGGAAGAAATATTACCCCAATACGCAAGTGCTGCAATATGAAGGTCAATTTCTCAATAATCAACCGATGGGTGAATTTCGTTACTACTATCCCTCTGGAAAAGTAAAAGCGGTTCTTCAGCATGAAAAGAACACAAAAAAAACAGCAGCTTGGTTTTATTTTGAAAATGAGCAATTAATGTCCGAAGGAAATTATTTGGATATGAAGAAAGATGCAGTTTGGATAAATTATTCGCCCGAAGGTTATATTATTTCTAAAGAAAGTTATTTAAATGATAAACTGAATGGTGTTAGGCTCAGTTATTATCTCGAAGGTCAAGAAGAAGATGCTCCTAAGATTTTAAATACAGCCATTTATAAGGATAGTTTGCTTGATGGTACTTTCACTGCGTATTTTTCTAATGGAAAGGTGATGCTCACTGGCAAGTATAGTGGTGGAGAAAAAATTGAGATTTGGTCTTCGTATCACCCCAATGGCACTTTGAGTTCCACGGAAAGATATAAGCAAGGAAAATTACATGGTTGGATCTTGAGTTATGATCAAGATGGTACTCAAATTAGCAAGATTCTTTTTAATTTAGGAGAAAAATTATCAGGCGAAGCGTTAGATAAATATTTGGAAAATTGTACCAAAAAAGGAATTGATCCTAATGAATAAGTTTTTAACATTTTCTTTTTTTATTTTGATTTTGCTCTCCTGCAAAAAAGATACTCCCCAACCTTATAATTTAAGTTACTCTTATACTTATTTCGGTTTAATAAAAGGGAATTATGTGTTGTATGAGGTTGTTGAAATTACGCATGATGAAAATGCACTTATTCAACACGATACGCTGCGCTATCAGTTAAAAACATTAATAGGGGATACGCTTTATGATAATTCTGGTCGCATTGCCAATAGGTTCTTTCGCTCCAAAAGACCAAATGCTAATGCTCCTTGGAGTATTACAGATGTTTGGACGACAATTATTGCTGATAATAAAGCGGAATTGGTTGAGGAAAATCAAAGAGTGGTGAAATTAATTTTTCCTTTTTCTAAGCAAATGACTTGGAATAGCAATCAATTTATTCCCAATGCTGCGAATGCATGCTTCTATAGTTCTATCGATTATAGTGGTTCAATAGGTTCTTTTGTCTTTGATCACTTAGCGCAAGTGGAACAAGCGGACGAAAGAAATCTGGTAGTTTACAAGCGACAATTTGAGGTATATGCTCAGAATATTGGCCTGGTTAGGAAGTATTACAAGGATTTAAATATCGCTAATTTTGATACTTTGAATATCAAATCAGGAAAGGAATTATTCATGGAAGTTATTGGGTATGGAAATTAATTTCTTGAAATTGAAGTCAATCCATTATTTTTGTCAAAACACATGCCGAGGATGAATGTTAATGAGGTGAAATTTGATTGTTTGCATTTTCAAGGTGCTATTCCTTGTAAACCGAATAAACAGCATGGTGCTATTTGTGCTACTTGTACGAGTTATCAGCCAATAAACAAACGTATTCTGATCATTAAATTGGGAGCTCTTGGAGATGTTATCCGCACTACACCCTTGTTGTCCAAGTTGCGCCAAGAACACGCTTATGCTCATATTACATGGTTGACATTAAGTCCGGATATTTTACCCGCTAATGCTATTGATACGATTTATGCTTTGGATGCGGTTTCTATTTTTGCACTTCAAAATAGCATCTTTGATATCGTTATCAATCTCGACAAGGATAAGGAAGCATGTTTGTTAATGCAACTTATTTCAGCAGATGAAAAATATGGGTTTACTTGGGAAGATGATCATATTGCTGCCTGCACACCTGCTGCAGAACATAAATTAATGACTGGATTTTTTGATCAAATTTCTAAGGAAAACACTAAAAGTTACCTTGAAGAAATTTTTGAAATTTGTCACTTTACTTTTGATAAAGAACCTTATCAAATCCGTTTAAATAGTGCATTTGATAGTAAATGGAAGCAAAAATTTACCGATCTAGCAAAAGATAAGATAATCGTTGGACTCAATACAGGTTGTGGACCGAGATGGAATACGCGTCTGTGGTCGGATCATCATTGGATAGATTTAGCCTTGAAATTAAAAGCAGCAGGATATTTTCCTGTTTTTTTGGGCGGTGCCTTGGAAGATGAAAAGAACAAGACTTTAGCACTTGCCGCTGGTGTTTATTATCCGGGTAATTTTTCTCTAGAAGAGTTTATTGCAATAACCAATAATTGTTCCATGGTAGTTACTCAAGTTACCATGATGATGCATATAGCTACTGCCTTGCAAAAGAAATTGGTGCTAATGAATACCATTTTCAATCCGAATGAATTTGAATTTTATGGAAGAGGAGTTTTAATTGGTCCTCCAAGTCCTTGTCGTTGCTATTTCGGAAATTCATGCTCTGAAGCGCATCCATGTATGTTGGATATAACTTCTGATGTTGTTCTTGAAGCATTAAGTCAACTTAATTAAGGAATGAAAATAACTTTTCTATCTACTTTCTATCCATTTCGCGGCGGAATTGCCCAGTTTAATGCTTTGGTGTATCGTGCGCTTGAAAAAGATAATTCCTTAGAGGCAATAACTTTTACGAGACAATATCCTAATATTTTATTTCCAGGCAAGACACAATTAGTTGGCCCAGAGGATCAAGCGGATGCAATCCCTTCCAAGTCTTGGTTAGATAGTATTAATCCGTTTACCTATTGGACAACAGGAAGAAGGATAAAAAAGAACATTCCAGACTTAATAATCACGAAGTATTGGATGACTTTCTTTGCTCCAAGTTTGGGATTTGTATTGGGAATGCAAGCCAAAAAAACGGTAAGGATTTCTATATTAGACAATGTTATTCCGCATGAAAAGCGATTCTTTGACCATTGGTGCAATCGCTATTTCTTAAAAAGAAATGATGGTTTTATCGTGATGTCTGATAAGGTTAAAATAGATTTATTATCTTATTTACCGGAGGCAAAATATCTATACATACCGCACCCAGTGTACGATCACTTTGGAGAGAAATGTTCCAAAATTGACGCTTTGAAAAAGTTGAATTTAGAGGGTTTTGCTGATAAAAAAATAGTGTTGTTTTTTGGAATTATTCGCGATTATAAGGGATTGGATATCCTATTGGAAGCGTTTTCACTCTTGGATGATAGTTTCCATTTAATTGTTGCTGGAGAGGTTTATGGAAGTTTTGAGAAATATGACGCTATTATTTCTGAGCATCAATTAAAAGATAAGGTCAGTTTGTGCAATAATTATATTGGTGACGAGGAGGTTAAATTCTTTTTCTCTGCAGCAGATGTTGGAGTCTTGCCATATAAATCGGCTACCCAAAGTGGCATTACAAGTATCGCTAATCATTTTGAATTGCCTTTGATTGCAACAAATGTAGGAGGTTTAGCAGAAACGATTTTGCATCAGAAAACAGGGCTTATTGTTGATAAAGTAGCACCTGAAGCTCTAGCAGAGTCACTTGTTTCTTTTTTTGCATCAAATCAACAAGAAGCGTTTCAAAGTGCTATTAGACAGATCAATACAGAAAACACTTGGGAGAAATTCGGAGTGAAATTACTTGAGTTCTACCGTCAATTAAAATAATTTCCTCCTTTCTTATTCACAAATCCAATATTATTAGGTAAATAGTGGTCTATTAAGTTGATTTTCCCAAACCTAAATTCTATATTTGCAACCTTAAAAATAGAATAAAATTTGTGTAGATGAGAAATAAAGGATTCTTTTGGTTTATAACGATATTACTTACTGTTGTATGTATTTATCAATTGTCGTTCACTTGGGTAGCAGGAAATGTTGAAAAGAGAGCAAGTAAAGAGGCTGATTTAAAAGTCAATCAACTTCGTGAAGACGCAAAGAAAAATGATGGTATTGCCTATTTAGGGAATGGTACTAAGATTGATTTCAATCAGCCAGAAGCTATGGATTTAGCTAAAGCTGCTTTTGTAAACGAAATTTTACGTGAAAAAGGCAAGAAGGAAGTTTATCCAGTTTTAGGTTCAACTTTCTCTGAAGTTAAGAAAAGATCTTTGGCTTTCGGTTTGGATCTTGTTGGTGGAATGAGCGTTACTATGGAAATCTCGATTCCTGACTTGGTGAAAAATTATGCTAAAAATCAAAATGATCTTAAGTTTAAAAAGCCTTACGAAGCTGCTTTAGCAAGAGCTAAAAATGGTGAGCCTGATTTCTTGAAAATCTTCGTTGATGAAAACAATAAGATTAATGGTAAGTCTTTTGAATTAAACAGAATTTTGAAAGGTGATGCTATCGGTATTAAATCCTCCAATGAAGAGGTGATACAATATTTCAAAAGTTTGATTTCTTCTTCCATGACAGGTGTTGAACAAATCATGAACAGAAGGATCAATCAATTTGGTGTTGCGCAACCTAACATTCAAAAAGATTTAGCAAAAAATAGATTGTATATCGAACTTCCAGGGGTTCAAGACGAAAATACGGTTGCAGAGAAATTGCAATCAACGGCTAATTTAGAGTTTTTCGAAACCTATACACCAACACAAATTAAATCAGAATGGGATCTTGCAGATGCTGTTTCACGTAGAGCTGAAGTGGTGGTTGATCCTTCTGATACGATTGTAGCGAAAGATACTTTAGTGAAAGATACACTTAAAAATAAATCATCTCTTAAACCACTTGTAGGTAAGAATAAAGGTTTAAAAGATTTGATTCAACCTGTAGGTGAATATGCTATTGGTTCTGTTTCTGGTGAAAATAAATCTGCAGTGGAAGTCCTATTGAGAAGAAGCGATGTGATGTCTAATTTCTCTCCCTCTATTAAATTCATGTGGTCTGCAGAAGCGGAAGAAGTAAACGCTAAAACTAAGCAAGTTGCTTATATGTTATATGCATGTAAGGTTCCTGAATCGGGTAAGGCGCGTGTAAATGGTTCTCATATCGCTAAAGCTTCTACAGGATTCGATCAGAGAGATGGTAAGATTACTGTTGATCTGCAAATGACTGCTGAAGGTTCGGATGAATGGGGTAAGATGACAACTGAAAATGTAAATCGTATCGTTGCGATTACAATGGATAATGTTGTATTTAGCGCTCCTACTGTTATCAATCCAATTACTACGGGTAACACTCAAATTTCTGGTTCGTTTTCTTTTGAGGAAGCAGAAAGTTTAGCTGGATTACTTAATGGTGGTGCTTTACCTGCTCCTTGTACTATTCTAGAACAAATGAAGGTTGGTCCAACTATCGGTATGGAAAATTCTCGTGCTGGTTTAATTTCATTCGGATTTGCCTTTATTGCTGTTTTGTTCTATATGTTCTTTTATTATGGAAAAGCAGGTTTGGCTGCAAATATAGCCTTAGCGGTCAATGTAATATTGATCTTTGGTTGTTTGGCTTCTTTTGGAGCTGTATTGACTTTAGCGGGTATCGCAGGTATAGTACTTACCATCGGTACGGCTGTTGATGCCAATATCTTGATCTTTGAAAGGATTCGAGAGGAACAACGCGCTGGAATGGACATGAAAGCTGCAATTGCTGTTGGATTTCAAAAAGCCTTGCCTTCTATTATTGATGCCAATGTAACTCACTTATTGGTTGCGATTATCTTGAAGTCTTTCGGTACAGGTGAGATTGAGTCTTTCGCGACTACCTTGATCATTGGTATTTTCACTTCCATGTTCTCTGCCATCATTATTTCTAAATTGATTATTAATACTTGGTTGAACAAGAATCAAGAGATTTCATTCCATACTAAGTTCTCAAAAGGCTTGTTTCAAAACTTCCATTTTGATTGGGTAGGAAAAAGAAAGTATTTCTATATCTTCTCTATTTCTGTTACACTAATTGGTATCGCGGGAATGGTGACAAGAGGATTGAAACAAAGCGTTGAGTTTACCGGTGGTAGAACTTATGTTGTAAAGTTTGAAAAGAAAGCTGATATCGAAGGAATTAGAAGTGAATTATCTAAAGTTTTCGTTGAAAACAAAGAGGTTGCTTCTATAGATTTGAAAACCAAATCTAATGATTATAATGTTGAAATCGTTACCAATTATAAATTGAAAAACGATAAGGCAACACCTGAAGTTACTGCTAAATTGACTCAAGGTCTTGAGGAATGTAAAGCCAAAATGGGTTCCTATAAAATTGTAGAATCTAGAAGTATTTCCGCCTCTATTTCAAATGAATTGTGGTCTTCTTCAGCGATTGCAATTACGCTTTCGATGTTAGCAATTTTTGCTTATATCTTAATTCGTTTCGGCCATTGGCAATATTCGATTGGTGCTATTGTTGGTTTAGCACATGATGCCTTCTTCGTAATTTCAATCTTCTCTTTGTTCCACGGTTATTTACCGTTTAGCTTAGATGTGAATCAAGCGTTTATTGCTGCAATTCTGACAGTCATAGGATATTCCATGAACGACACCGTCATTGTATTTGATAGGATTCGTGAGAATCTTAGAAAAAGTGGTCCGGACGATCATCACTATGAAATTATTAATAGATCTTTGAATACAACACTAAGTAGAACTTTTAATACTTCCATGATTTTATTCGTTGTTGTATTAATCATGTTTATTTTCGGTGGACCAGCAATCAAAGGATTCTTGTTTGCATTGTTAGTAGGTGTGGTTATTGGAACGTACTCCTCTTTATGTGTTGCAACTCCAATTCTTATTGACTTCTCTAAGCGATTGAAAGCTTAATAAGTAATAATGTATTTAAAAGCCGGCTTTTGTCGGCTTTTTTTATGTCTATTAATTTATAAATATCAACTTCTGGTCATAAGATGCTATTGCCTAATGATTTTCAACGAAAAGTAGTTTATAACTCGTTTATAATCAATGTTGAGTGACTTGCTTATCCTATTATATTTGTTTGAATACATTTCATTAGAATAAAATGAGCGAAAATCAATATACAGAAGATAATATCCGTTCCCTAGATTGGAAAGAACATATTCGCTTGCGTCCAGGGATGTACATTGGTAAGTTGGGCGATGGCGCTGCAGCTGATGATGGGATCTATATTCTTGCAAAAGAAGTGATTGACAATTGCATCGATGAATATGTGATGGGGAATGGAAAGAAGGTGGAGATTAAGGTTAAAGATGGGAAGGTTTCTATTAGAGATTATGGACGCGGTATTCCACTTGGAAAGGTAGTTGAAGTAGTTTCTAAAATGAATACGGGTGGAAAATACGATTCAAAAGCCTTTAAGAAATCTGTAGGTTTAAATGGAGTAGGTACAAAAGCAGTTAATGCGCTATCCTCTCATTTTATGCTTTACTCGGTTAGAGATGGAGAGAAAAAAGAAGCGAAATTTGAACGGGGTAATTTAATAAGTGAGTCTGCGGTTGAAAAAACAGAGGAACTGAATGGAACCTATGTAGAGTTTATTCCAGATGATATTATTTTTAAAAAATATGCTTATAAAACGGCGTATCTTGAGAAAATGATCTGGAATTATTGCTACTTGAATAGAGGGCTTTCAATTCATTTTAATGGCGAACGCTTTCAGTCAAAAGATGGTTTAAAGGATTTATTAGAGAATAACATGGATGGAGATCCATTATATCCTATCATTCATATTGAAGACGAAGATATCGAAGTAGCTTTTACACACGGTAAAACTTATGGTGAAGACTATTATTCTTTTGTTAATGGTCAGCATACTACTCAAGGAGGAACGCATCAAAGTGCTTTTCGTGAATCGGTTGCCAAGGTGATTCGTGATTTTTATAATAAAAACTATGAAGCTTCTGATATTAGACAATCGATTGTTGCTGCTATTGCAGTAAAAGTTGTAGAGCCCGTATTTGAATCTCAAACTAAAACAAAACTTGGGTCTCAAGAAATTGAGCCAGGTGGAAAATCAATGCGTGCTTTTATAAATGATTTTCTAAAAGATAAACTGGATAATTATTTGCACAGAAATCCAGAGGTAGCAGAAACGATTGAAAAGAAAATTAAGCAATCTGAACGCGAACGAAAAGAATTGGCTGGAATTCGAAAAATTGCAAGAGATAGATCCAAAAAATCAAGTGTACACAATAAAAAATTAAGAGATTGTCGTATTCATCTCCCTGATCTAAAAGATCTGCGTCGTGAAGAAACTACGCTGTTTATTACCGAGGGTGATTCTGCAAGTGGATCCATTACGAAATCTCGAGATGTGAATACACAAGCAGTATTTTCTCTTCGTGGTAAACCACTCAATTGTTATGGTTTGACCAAAAAAGTGGTTTATGAAAATGAGGAGTTTAATCTCATTCAAGCTGCCCTAGATATTGAAGAAGAAATGGATAACCTGCGGTATAACAAAATTGTTATCGCTACTGATGCCGATGTCGATGGAATGCATATTCGAATGCTGCTCTTGACTTTCTTCCTACAGTTTTTTCCTGATCTTGTAAAAAGGAATCATGTTTATGTGCTGCAAACGCCACTGTTTAGAGTTCGAAATAAGAAGAAAACTTTATATTGTTACTCGGAAGAAGAGCGAAAGAAAGCAATGGAGGAAATTGGCAAGCATGCTGAAATCACCCGATTTAAAGGACTAGGTGAGATTTCTCCAGATGAATTTATTCATTTTATTGGAGAAGATATTCGTCTCGAACCGGTTCTGTTAACTAAAGATGCTTCGATAGATTCTATCTTGTCTTATTATATGGGTAAAAATACGCAAGAGCGTCAAGAATTTATTATTGATAATTTGCGCGTTGAAAAGGATCCTGCTGAAATGGCTGGGGTTCAAAGTGATGATACTGATTTAGAAATAGCTTCGTAGATATGGCGGAAGAGGAAATAGAAGATAATTTGAATCACGATAGTGATGAACATAATCCTTTTGAAGGAAAAAAAGTCGATGAGAAAATAATTCCAGTTGGTGGATTGTATGAAAATTGGTTTTTGGATTATGCAAGTTATGTAATTCTTGAACGAGCTGTTCCAGCGTTAATGGATGGGTTAAAACCTGTTCAAAGAAGAATCCTTCATTCCATGAAAGAATTGGAAGATGGAAGGTACAATAAGGTAGCCAATATTATCGGAAATACCATGAAGTACCACCCTCATGGTGATGCTTCTATTGGTGATGCCTTGGTGCAGTTGGGACAAAAAGATTTATTAATTGATTGTCAAGGAAACTGGGGAAATACACTTACTGGTGATGGTGCAGCCGCGGCGCGTTATATTGAAGCGCGACTTTCGAAATTTGCTCTGCATGTTGCTTTCAATCCTAAAACTACCAATTGGTTGACCTCTTATGATGGTCGTAACAAGGAACCAGAACAATTGCCAATGAAATTCCCCTTGCTTTTGGCTCAAGGAGCTGAAGGAATTGCGGTAGGTATGGCATGTAAATTCTTGCCTCATAATTTTATTGAATTAATCGATCAGTCCATTAATCATTTGCGTGGAAAAAAAGTGGAGATTTTACCAGATTTTCCAAATGGTGGAATGGCCGATTTTAGTGGTTATAATGATGGACTAAGAGGTGGTCGTGTACGTGTAAGAGCGAAAATTAAAAAAGTAGACAATAAAACTTTAATTATTCACGAAATTCCAATCGGAACTACAACAAGTTCTTTGATTGAATCTGTGCTCAAAGCAAACGATAAAGGAAAAATTAAAATCAAGAAGATTGAAGATAACACTTCATCAATAGCAGAAATAATTGTTCATCTTGCACCAGGAGTTTCTCCAGATAAATCTATAGATGCACTTTATGCCTTTACGGATTGTGAGATTTCAATTTCTCCGAACTCTTCCATAATTGATGGTGATCGACCAAGATTTATTGGTGTATCTGAAATATTGCGCATCAATACGGATAATACAGTGCGCTTACTTAAATTGGAATTAGAAATCAAATTAGATGAATTGGAAAGACAATGGCATTTCTCGACACTTGAAAAGCTGTTTATTAACCATGAAATGTACATTGATTTCAAACTTTATTCTGATAAAGAAGCGCTTTATGAATATTTATATGCTTCCTTTTTGCCTTTTAAAAAGCAATTGATTCGCACCATTGTTGATGAAGATTTGCATAGACTGACCCAAATTCCTATGATCCGTATTACGCGTTTTGATGCCTTTAAAGCGGATGATGCCTTGTTGAAAATAGAGGAGGAAATGGAGATTGTGAAAGGTCATCTTGCCAACTTGGTGGAATATGCAATTGATTATTTTAAGGATTTGAAAAAGCGCTTTGGTCTTGGAAAAGAGCGCAAAACTGAAATTAAAGCTTTTGATACCATCAATGCCACGAAAGTAATTATAGCGAATAGAAAATTATATGTTGATTATGAAGAAGGCTTCATTGGTTATGGACTTAAGAAAAATGATCCAGTAAGCGATTGCTCTGAAATTGATGATATCATTTGTTTCTTTGCTAGTGGAAAAATGATGGTTTCTAAAGTTTCTGATAAGAAATTTGTAGGTAAAGACCTTATTTTCGCTAGTGTATGGAAGAAAGGAGACACTAGAACTATTTACCATTTATTTTATCAAGATGGATTGGGCGGTGCCACCATGATGAAACGCTTCTATGTAAATTCAATTACTCGAGATACTGAATATGATTTAACGAAAGGTCTTAAAGGTTCTAAAATGCTCTATTTCTCTGTGCATCCAAATGGTGAGAGGGAAGTAGTAAGTGTAATGCTCCGACCAAGACCACATCTAAAAAGATTGCGATTTGATATCGATTTAGGAGAGTTATTGATCAAAGGAAGAAATTCTGCTGGAAATCGTGTTACTAAGGAAATAGTTCAGAAAATTATCCAAAAAGAGGTGGGAGGATCGACCTTGGCTGCGCGTAAAATTTGGTACGATTCCATTGTTGGTCGACTTAATGATGAAGGAAGAGGAAAGTTTTTAGGTTCTTTTAAAGGAAATGATAAGCTCTTGACACTCTATAAAAATGGGGATTATCGCTTGAGTTCTTTCGATTTATCGACTCATTTTGATGAAGATAAAATTCATATAGAAAAATGGATTCAAGATCGTCCCATTTCAGCAGTCTATTTTGATGCCGAAAAAGATTTGCATTTTGTAAAACGCTTTATTTGTGAAGTTACAGCAGATAAAAGGGTTTCGTTTATTAGTGAAATCCCAGGTTCTTATTTAGATGCTGTTTCAACAGCTTTTAGACCTGAAATTAAAATAGTATACAATAAACTATTGAAGGAAACTAAGAATCTTGCCGATACGGTACTTAATATGGCGGATCTAATTGAGGTTAAAGGGATGAAAGCTCAAGGAAATCAAATCACAAAATTAAAGGTGAAGGAGATTGTACTTACACATCCAATTGATGAAAGTCCTGAAGCTTGGCCTATTGAAGAGGAAGTGCTTGTATTGAATGAAGATGCTGAAGACATTGATGATGCGGCTGAAATGCCTACAATGGAATGGGATTTAACGAAAGAAGAGGAGGAAGACGATCAAATGAAATTGTTCGATGAGGAATAGTACTTTTACGCTCTTCTTAATTTTCATTTTCCCTTTTTTTATTTTTTCTCAGTATAATTCTGACAGTTCTCATCGTAAACAAGATACATATTCAATAACAGTTTCAACTTCGTTTCAGAAAATGGATTTGTTTACTGGAATAGGCACTCAATTGCAACATAGAAAATGGATTTATGGCTTGACTATTGGATTTGGAACGCGGACCACTTTTTTTTCTTCCAAGATGTATCCTGAATTAGATGGTTTTGTAGCGTATGATTTCAGTAGAAAGAAACAAAGAATATATCTACAACCTATGCTGTGCGCGAAATATGCTGTCATGAATTTAAATGCGTTAATTTCAGACTATCAACTAGGATTGGGTTATCAATTAAAAATCCCACTAGGATCCGGTAAAATATTTCTGTTTCAACAGTCGAGCGCTGGACCAAGTATAAGATCTTTTTCGAATATAAGTGCATCTAAAAATAGTTTTTCATTCTTAAATTATCAGTTGAAAATTGGATTGGCGTATGCGTTGTAGTTTCTTTATCTTTAGCGTATTACTGCTTTTTTCTTGCGGTAAAGAATCAAAAAATGCGCATTCTAAGGCAATTGGTCACGCTGCAATGGGCTTGGAAATGAGTAATGCTATCTTTCATGATAATTCTAAAGAGGCCATTGATTTAGCCTTGAACTATTATCAGATGGATGGTATAGAAATAGATGTTCAAATGTCTTCAGATGGTGACTTGTGGTTGTATCATGATGATAATTTATCTTCCTCCACCGATGGAGCAACTTGTGTCAATAATTTAAATTCAACAACACTTAATACTTTGCATTATTCCAGTTTTCATCACGAATCATTGCAGCAACTAGATTCTTTATTGATAGAAAGTTTTGGTTCAAGAGAAATTTTTCTCG
Organism: Flavobacteriales bacterium; assembly: GCA_947447525.1. Taxonomy (GTDB): domain Bacteria; phylum Bacteroidota; class Bacteroidia; order Flavobacteriales_D; family Crocinitomicaceae; genus UBA952. Next base: position 50,102 of record CANFJL010000006.1, read on the forward strand.
ACCTCCGTCATTATAATAGATGCAAAGAGCAAAAGGTATCTTTCCCCATGTTTTTTGACGCGCTTCAATCATTGCATTTAGAAGACCATGTAAATCTGCATTGTGTTGTTTCGGATCCTTCCTTATTGGAGTACTTGGAAAATGATTTTTCTATTTATTTCGCATCTGATAATTTTGCTGAAGGGGTTCATCTATTGCAAAACCATCCAAAGGTAGTTGGACTTGTGATACGCAATAAAATGCTATCCGAGCAACAAGTGAAATCACTGCAATTGTTGGGCAAAAAATCAGTTGTATTTGATGTAAGATCTCCCGCATCAATAAAGAATGCCCTTTCTAAAAACCCTGATTTTATTATGTCAGATGATATTCCGGTGGCGCTATCAATAATGCGCTAAACACTACTTAATTTCCATCGAAGTAATTCTTTTTTTAAGTTTATAGCGAGTAATTCATGGTGCTCATTAAGTTCCTTAATCGTTCTGATTCCCTCTGATTCTAATTTTTTAAAACCTTCAAAAACTTCCATTCTGTCCATTGCGCTTCCTAAAATGATGGGCTCAGAAACTGTAAAATTTAAGGCTTGAAATGGTGTAGTGAAAGTAAAATGAATCTTAAGAAGTTCCTCTATATGAGCCATTAAGTTTTTAATGGAGTTGGTTCTCATAATTTGTAAATGAACCGCTGCTATAAGTTGCTCATATTGTGCTAAATCAAGGATTAAGTTTCCTGAATAAGAAAAGTTGGCTTTTTCATTAGTTGGGTCACCAATCTCATATCCGAGTTGGTCGGCCACTTCCTGAAGTAAAATCAATCTTTTTTTTTTCGCTTCAAAGGTGATTTTTAAAATAGGAGCAGAGCAAAGGAATTGTTTAATTGGAAATAATTGATTTTCGAAAGCATCCGTGATGGTTTCAAAGGACTTCAAATTAATAAATTGTTCAGCTTCACTTTTGTTCATCAATACCTGTATTCTTTCGTCTTTTTATATTCAGCATCTCCACAGAAAGCGAATAAACTAGAGCAAAATAAACATAGCCTTTTGGAATATGTTGTCCAAATGCTTCCGCAATTAAAAGAACACCAACGGTTACCAAGAAACTGAGGGCAATCATCTTAATAGTTGGGTTATCGCTTATGAATTTGCTGATTTTCGCTGCAAATATTAACATGACGATCATAGAGATAATGACGGAAAGAAAAATTATGGCAATCGGATTCTCCCCAACTTCCTTTTGAATTCCATTGGTCATTCCAACCGCTGAGATGATAGAATCGAAACTAAAAATAACATCGATAATTACAATTTGCATAATAATAGCAGAAAGTTTTGTTTTTCCGCTAGTGCTTGCTTCTTCTTCCCCTTTAACACTTTTGTGCATTTCAATGGTGCTTTTATAAATTAAGAAGAGTCCTCCAGCGATTAAGACCAATCCTTGTCCAGTAAATGCTTGTCCAAAAACAGTAAATAATGGATCTATTAATTGCATTACCCATGAAACGGCAGCGAGTAAACCTAGCCGAATAATTAATGCTAATGTCAAACCTGTATTCCGAGCAATTCTTTTATTTTTCCCGTTTAGTTTATCCGTAACAATACTAATAAAAATAATATTGTCTATTCCTAAAACTATTTCTAAAGCAGATAAAATAAGGAGGTAAACCCATCCTTCCCAGTGACCCAATATATTAAGATATTCCATGTGTAATGTTTGTTTTAATTGAATCAAAGAAATGCTGTAAATCTTGAGCATTCATTTCTTGATCAGTAACTATTTCTAATATCGATTTTCCTTCTTTTCGCAATAAGAACTTACTAATACTCTCGCTAACATCTATTTTTTCAGAGATTACTTCATAATCCCATCCAAATCCATGCGCTAGATGTGCGACACTTTGTTGATGTTCCGCTTCAAAGTACTTATTCAATTGCTTCGTATTTGAGGGACCATCAATAATTCTAAAGATTCCACCACCTCCATTATTTATAACAATTATTTTAAGATTGGAAATAGTGTTTTGATTCCATAAAGCATTGCTGTCATAGAGAAAAGAAATATCTCCACTGATCAGTAGGTGCTGTTTTTTAGGACTTATTAAAGCCGAACCCATTGCTGTACTCGTACTTCCATCAATGCCACTTGTCCCACGGTTGGCTCTATAGTCAATACCAGCTATTGGATCAAACAATTGACAGTAACGCACTACCGAACTGTTGCTCATATGTAAAACAATTCCTTGGGTTAAATTTTCGTGAAGGGCTTGAAAAACATTAATATCTGTAGGTTTTTGATTCTTTGATTCAAATAATGCTGTAGCGTCCTTACTTTGAATATCAATTTTCTTCCATTTCCCAGCATAATTTATTTGATTTCTTTGGTAGTCGTAGGAATCGATTTCTTTAAAAAAGAGTAGGGGAGCAACATCAAAATGATGTGTTAAACACTGATAGGTGTCCATTTCAGGAAATTCACTTCCTATTTTCCAATGGGTTTTTATTTTATTTCTTCGAATGAAATTTTTGATGCGCTTGGAAACAATTGCACCGCCAATAGTAATTAATACATCTGGAATAAATGCCGACTCTTCTTTGCTATTGATGGCATTCAAACTTCTATCAATGCAAGGATTAAATTCCGTGGATTGTAAATTAGAGGTGTTTTCAACAAGAACAGCGCAATTAGAATTAGCAGCAAATTTGATAATTAACTGCTGCAGTATTTCATTTTTGGGCAATTGTCCACAAAGCAACATTACTTTTTGCTGCGATAAAGTTTCCTTTATGTAATGAATAGTTTCTTGATTCCAAGAAATACCATTAGGAATCAGTGTTATTTTTCTGGAATAGGAATTCGTTTTTTCAATTACATTATAAAGTGGTTCATTCAATCCTACATTAAAGTGGATAGGTCCTTTCCATTTTCCAAGTCCCATGTTGAAAGCACTGGCAATTTCTCGTTCATTTTTCCAAAGATCATCATCTGTGTAATGTTGATCGTCAAATTCGTAAGAGGCACGGACATGTCCACCAAAAATATTTTTCTGCATTATGGTTTGTCCATCACCTTGATTGATCCAAGCCGCAGGTCTATCCGAAGTGATTACAATTAAAGGAACAGATCTGTAATATGCTTCTGCAATCGCTGGTGCGTAATTGAATGCTGCAGAGCCTGAGGTACAACAAAGGGCAACCGGAGCTTGTGTTTCGTCAGCAATTCCTAGTGCAAAAAATGCAGCACTGCGTTCGTCATGGACTATATAAGTTTCAAAATCAGGATGTTCATCAAAAGCTATGGAAAATGGTGCGTTCCTTGAACCAGGAGAAATAACGATGTGTTTTACACCATGAATTTGGCATTGGTCTAGAATTTGTTGAACGATAATTTTGTCGCTTGTAAGCATGATGCAAAATTACAATTTTTGGACAAGGTCAAGCAGGGTTTTACTTTTATTTTCTGTCTCCTGCCATTCTTCTGCTGCTTTTGAGTGTTGAGTAAATCCACCACCAAGATATAAATGCATTTTACCAGCTGTAAGTTGACAGCAGCGCAGGTTTACATATAATTTGTGCTCATCCTGTTCATATCTTCCAAGTATTCCTGAATATAGATTTCGTTGATGTTGTTCGCTTTCGCTAATTAAGGCAAGTGCTTTATCTTTTGGAAATCCTGCAACTGCTGGTGTTGGATGTAGTTGCTTTATTAATTCTGAAATAGATCCAGAAATTCGAAAAGAAAAATCACTTTTTAAATGTTTTATAGGTCCAGCGGAACTTTCATAAGGTCCTATCATTTTGATCTCATTCATGTTATGCTCTTTCAAAATATCATGAATAAAACTACTCACGATCGCTTGTTCTTCTTTTTCTTTATCTCTCCAATCACTTTTATCTTCTGTGACTTTTGTTCCAGCCAAGGCAATAGTCTTTCCTATTCCCCTATTAGAATTAAACAGTAGTTCTGGACTTGCACCCAACCAAGTTCCAATTTTTGGGTCAGAAATCATATAAACTAAAGCGTTTGGATACTGCACTGTTAATTGTATAAAAAGATCAAAGGCATTGTTGTGATCAAATTCAATGGTTTTGATTCTAGAATAGACAGCTTTTTTGATGTTTTTAGAAATCAGTTGTTCAATAAACGAATGAGCATCTTCTAAATAACTTTCTTTCTCAATAGAAAAGATATCCTGGTCGGATAAATAGAGTTGGAGATCTTCTTGATTATTTTCTTTAAAACCAAAGCGTTGCTCTTGGGTGAAATCCGAGAAAATAAATCCAGAAAAACCTTCCCAAGAATCTAGTGCTTGAATAGTCCCGTATTGTTTTACAAGGTCTTCTTCTGGAATTTTAAAATAAAGCAGTCCCATTTATCTTTTATCCAAAATCATAACTGTTAGTCGGCCAGTACAGATTAATTTCTCTGATATTTCCTCGTGAATATCAACTTGCCATAAATGAGTTTTGCGTCCGGCATGAATTATTTTCCCTGTAGCAATAACATTTCCATTGGAAACACTTCCTAAATGATTTGCATTTACCTCCAAACCAACTGGGATTTGTTTTTCGGTATCAATCAAAAGAAAGGAACCCATGGAACCAATAGTTTCAATTAAAGCAGCACTAGCGCCGCCATGTAAAATTCCCATGGGTTGTTTTGTCCTATGGTCAACAGGCATCTTAACTTTCAGAAAATCTAACCCCAAAGCAATACACTCAATTCCGAGGGCTTCCATCAGGGTGTTTTTATTCAATTTATTAATTTCCTCAAGGGTAATTTGTCTCAATTCCATCTTACAAAAATACATTTTTACATGAATTTTAAGATATTTTTCAATTTTGGTTGGTCAGTTTTCAAAGTATTGTTACTTTTGCACCAAGGAGAAATGGCAGAGTGGTCGATTGCGGCAGTCTTGAAAACTGTTGAACCGAGAGGTTCCTGGGGTTCGAATCCCTATTTCTCCGCAGACAGATTGTCTAAAACAGTCTAAAAGCGTGTAAAATCAAGGTTTTACACGCTTTTTTTATGTTCTTCAAATTCTATTAAAGTCTAGTTTTGTCTATACTTTTGGTTTCTAAGCGGGTTTCTTTTTTTGAAGCCAAAAAAAGAAACCAAGCAATTAGACGCTAATAGACATAATAAGACTGAAAAACAGTAAGATAGGCTATTATTTTCTCCTTTGGAAACGTACATTTGTAAAACATTTAAAGGGGGGCACAACGTAAAAAATTAGTGCCAAATGTCGTCAAGTCAAAAATCAAACTTCTCGCTGGTAGTTTACATCAGCAGAACAAAAGCAAAAAAGAACGGTGAAGTTCCCGTTCTAATGAAAATCAACATCAATGGAGAGCGTGTTGTCATGCAACTCCAGCGAAGTATTCTTCCCGAAGATTGGGATTCGAAACGCGCCAAAGTAATTGGTCGCTCACATGAAGCTCGTGAATTCAATGAGTATATTGATTCCGTAATTACTCGTACTCGCCAAAAGTACAGTGAGCTTATCACCATGCACGATACCGTTACTCCGCAACTTTTACGTGATGCGGTTCTTGGTGTAAACACAGCAAAAGCTAAAATGATTATTGAAATTTGGGAAGATCACATCGAAGGACTTCGTAAATTAATTGGCAAGGAAAGTACCTACGCCACATGCCAAAAGTACACTACAGCTAAAAATCATTTCTCAAACTTTCTCAGACTCAAATACAAAGTGAACGATGTGCCGATTAAATCAATCGATCATTATATGGTTACAGAATTTGGTATGTATTTGAAAACGGAGAAAGGTTGCAATTTCAATACGACAAATAAATTCCTTCAAAACCTAAAACGGATCACTTATCGCTGCTTACGCCATGGTTGGATTGTGAAAGATCCATTTGCTGGAATCAGCCTAACCATGAAAGAAGTTGACCGCCCCTATTTAACAGAGGATGAATTGAAATCCATCATGGAATACAACTCGTCTTTTGATCGGCTTACTAAGGTAAGGGACTTTTTTGTGTTTTCCTGTTTCACAGGTTTAGCTTACGCGGATGTTAAAAAACTCAGACGTTGTGAAATTGAACGGAATGAGGCTGGATACTGGATTAAAACGAAAAGGAAAAAAACCGGTGGACGTTCAAATGTCCCTCTGTTGGATGTTCCGATGCAAATCATCAATAAGTACGTGGAATTGGGTCTGTTAGAAGCTGATGATCTAGTTTTGCCAGTATTAAGTAATCAAAAGATGAATGCTTACCTTAAAGAAATAGCAGACTTCTGTGGAATCACTAAAAAGTTATCATATCACATAGCTCGTCACACGTTTGCAACTACGCTGACCATGATGAATGGAGTTCCAATTGAATCAGTAAGCAAAATGCTCGGTCATAAAAACATTACAAGCACCCAGCACTATGCGCGAATCGTCGATAAAAAAGTTGGTGAAGATATGGAGCGACTTTCCTCCAAAATAGGAAGTCGATTAGCAATGTCATTTTAAGCAAAAAGCCATGGGAAACCATGGCTTTTTTTATACACTATTAGATTAGTTTAGAAAATGGAAGAGAAATTTAGAATACGGTCATACGGATATGGTGAGTTAGCGCAACTCTATTTCCCAAACATTACTAAGAAAAGCGCAACATGGCAGCTGCGCATTTGGATTGTGTCTTCGGTTTCATTATGTGAAAAACTCGAGTCAGTTGGTTTCGTTAAAGGAAAAAGGTTATTAACGCCTATTCAGGTTAAGTTGATCGTAGGTGAGTTCGGTGAGCCTTGAGTAGATAATAATTTATTTTTAAGGCAAATTAACTGCATCAAAGATTTATTTTTGAAAAAAAAACAAGGATATTTAATTTTATATTGATTTGACATTTTTGGATAAAGCATAATTTTTTAGTGCTTGGTCAAATGTTAATATGAAATCTGTTTTAAGATTTACATCATCTATCATTTCCTTTATTACTTCATCAACAAAACTAATATCTTCCACTCTAGTATAATGGTTTTTTTTAAGAAAATTATCTAAAGCGCGATTTTTATATTCGGCGTCATCAATTTTTATATACCTATCTTTAGATACTTCATGTATAAAATTTCGAGTGTTTGGATTTCTTGAAAACTTCGAATTTAATAATTCGTAAAGTGTCGGAAATGGAATTAAAATCTTATAGTTAACTATTTCTTTTGAAAATAGTTCAATCATTTCTTGGTTAAGAGGATTAGAACTCGGATTAAACAATTCAATCCAATATCCAGTGTCTAAAATTAAGGTTTTCATGAAAAATCAAAGTCATTATTTGTCTCTGAATCATTATTAAACCCTTCCCAGGGAGAACTTTGTTTTCTTCCAAATAAAAATACCCCTCCTATATAATCAGAATCAATAACTTTGAGTGTTACATAAATTCTATCCGAATTGCTAATTTCAGCAAATTTCTTAATATCCTTTTTTAGGTAATTAAAAAACATTGTATTTTTTTCTTTGAAATCTTTAGCTCCAGAAAAAACTTTGTCAGGACAAAAGTAATCTTTGATGTAAGCATAACCGTTACCTCTTTCTTCAGCATTATTTTTATCAAGCCAAGAATAAAATCCTTTGTAATCTCCTCTGATACTTAAATCAAAACTAATATAAATTTTTATTTGCATTTTTAATCTGTATAATAACAATGATTGATCAAACAAAAATTAGAGATATTATAATCTTTTTTTAATCTAATTCAAAATTCTTTCTTCAACGATAATAGATTTATCTATCAAACCAATTATATTTAGGTTAGTAGAAAATTTCTTCCATTGATTTAAATTAGTCGGAGAGATTATTGTATTCTTTGATGAAAAAACACCACCATCCATCACCCATTTTTCCATACTAAAAATCAAATTACTATCAACCAAATCTTTGTTTGTTAATTCAATAGCTGCAAAAGTCTCACAATCTGGCAAAACACACGTTTCGTATTTTAGGTTAATTAAGGTGAAAAAATGTTTTTGGTTGTTAAATTTAAACGTAAAAGATTCTTTGATTATTTCATTATGACCTATTTCGCTACTTGTAAAAGTTAAATAAAGAATATTTTGAGTAAATTGAATATTTTCAAAAGGATCATCTATCTTCTCATACTTATTGATTGAAGGAAGTAGATCATCGAATTCTAATATTAGTACTTCAGATATATTGAGAGCGCCAAAGACGATAATACACTTACTTGTTATTTTTTTATTTTCTTTTTGTTCTAAAACAAATAAATAATCTAAATTATTATCTGAATTGAATTCACCTTTTATTGATTTAGTTTTGTAGAATTCTGGAAACTTTTTGAGAATTACATTTTCGATATCATCTTCAGTAATTAATTTTAAATTGCTTGTATTATTTTTTGCTGATTCTTTTGCAAACGATTCATTACACGAACATAAGATTAATGAAATGATAACAATAAAAAATCTCATATTATTTAAATAAATATTTTTTCTTCTAATTTAAGCATTAAAAATTAATTTAGTTCTTTTAAAAGCATTTCGCCTTTCTTCATAGGAATTAGTTGAAATATTTATTTTCCTTGTAATAGCATTTACATGGGCGTCAGTATTTCCTAAATCTGCTAATTCATCAATTTTTTCAAAAGCCCAAATTCCAAATCCAGCAAAAACAGCTTCTTTTGCGGTAAATACATCCTTCCCTAATGATAAATCAACGATACCAGGTAACAACTTATTAATTGCTAGATTTACTTTGTAATAATTATCTCTTCCCGTCATTTGAAGTAAACCCCTCCCACGAAACAACCAACCATCACCTTGTTTAACGTTACCTAATCTAAAATTTGGACTCCGATTGGCATCAGCATATGCAATATTGGCAATAGATTTTTCATCAGGTATTTTTTTCCACCCTGAACCATTTGAATTTTTCACCCCACCAATTTTCCCTGCTTTAATGTAATTTTCGGGATTGTTTTTAAAGGTCAAAAAGGGGCTTCCTGATCTCAATTTTTCAACTGTATAATATAAATCTTCACCTTTAAATGCTCCTACCAAAGAATAGCCACTTTCGACATAAGCTTGAGCAAAAAAATGAGCTTTTCTAAGCGGTGTGTCGACTTTGAAAATTTCGTATAACTTCTTTTTAACTTTGTCTATTTCATAACTAGTGTTCATTTCCCGAACGATATCCTCAATTCTACTAATCGTAATTGGACTATTATTGGTCCAGACCATTTTAAGTTGCTCAATTGTAAAATCATTTTCGGCTATTTTTTCAGTAGAATCAGAATTAAATTTATCAATTGGATCAGAAAATGAAAAAAGATCATCTTCAGTTGTGGCCTTTAATAGGAATGGGTCTGATGACTTTTTTTGTCTTTCTTCAATAACATTTTTATAAATAGAAATTTTACCTCTGGTTTCATAACTATCTGTTAAATCCACAACTTTAGACAAAAAAGCTTCGTTTTTTTCATTCTGATGGATAGAAATATTAACTGTTTTTTGACCAGTGTTGAAAGAACGATACGTAAAATTAATTATGAATAAATTTTTTTTACTATCGGTTAAATTAATCTCTTCCGTAACGTTATTAATGTAAATACCCACTGTTTTAATTTCAAATGGAGGGTTATTTAATTTGAAATTATAAATACTAGGTGAAGTAACATTGATAATAAAAATTAATGGGTTAGTTTTTTTTAAATGGTTATCGAAAGCATTCTTAGCAATTTTTATAGACTCTGAAACTAAATTATTTTTTTGAATTAAATATGTTTTATTTTTCTCCAGATACAATTTGTCTCTTTCTTCCTCATTTGTAGTTGTTAAGGAAATCTTCGCATCTGGAATATTAATTTCAGATTTCACTGAAAAAAATATTTGAAAAACATTTTCTTTTTCAATAAAAATTATATTTTGTAACGAAACAAACACATTTAAAAGACTAAAGTCCTCCTTAACCCAATTTCCAAAAGGACTGGTAACACCAAACTCATCTGCAAATTCAAAAATACTATCTCCCATAATTATTGATTAAGGCCAAGTAGAATGTCATCATTTCCGATAAATAATTCATTTTCAGGTTTGCAACATGGAAGTCCTTGTTCATCCTCAAAATAAGTGGATTTAGCCTGAATGATAGTTAGTGTTGACGGAACTCTTGTTTCCCAGGTTCCCTCAACTTTAATTTCATTTTGATCCGCAACGTCTTTTAGAACTGAGGCATATCGATCATCTTCAAAATCAGGAACTAAATCACCATCTGTATAGATTTCACCAGTTTCCATATAGTACAATACAGCTTTTTCGTATTGTGGTCGGACAGGAATTAACAATTTAGCCATTCCACTTTGAAGAAATGCTTCAAAAATGGGGTCATCATTTTTAATTTGAATTAATTCCGGCCAATCACATGTCTCATTATAATAATATGGATAGAATACGTATGTTAAAATCTCCCATTGAAAGGCAGTTTCAAAGAACTTGACAAATTGTGCATAGCGTTCTAAACCTTCCGAAATGTTTATTTGTGGTATTTCTGCTTTATTTTCACAATTGGTGTTGATACTGTAAAAGTTTTTACCAAAACTATAGCAATAAGGCTTGCTCATCATTTCAATACAAGCTCGTTTCAATTCTCGTTCTTCGATCAAACGGTTCAATGCTTCATTTGAATAAGTTGGATTTGAAACTTGATCCGCAGCAGCAGCATTGGCAGCTTGTTGTAATGCAAGTTCTTCATTGTATTTTTCAAGCTCAACTTGGTAAGCGTTTAGCAATGTTTCGTAGGTCAATTCTTGCCAATCTGACTCAAGCGCTGGGTCAGTAATACATTTCACTTTTACAGAACCTCCATAATTCACCGTTCTTTTATATGAAACAACAAATGACATTGAACCAATTATACTTTCGTTTAAATTGATACTGAAATCAAAAGTGGTTGTTCCATTTTTTTTATGTTGGACAGGATCTTTTGCTTCGTACCCACTAAAATTCAAGCTGATAGTGGCATAGTTTGTTATAGGTTGGTACTCGTATGAACAAATACCATCTATTCTCGTGGCTACAAACCCTTGAGGGATAATAATACTAGGATGTACTTGGGATTGGGTATGACTGCTGTTTTCAACCGTGCCAGTTGGATTATAGTCCAAACTAATGAATTGAATTTCAGTTTGAAATGAGTCTACTGTAACACCATAGGAATTAGCAGCAAGATCGGCATTGTCACTAGTTATATCTTGTGCAGAATTAATTCCAAATTCATTAAGTGTTTTAGGTGGAGTCAATGGCGAAGAAATGATTTCATCCGTTTCTGATTTCCATTTCATTGCTTTTTTATAAAGTAAGGCTGGATGTGGAATATCAGATTCAAACATTAGTCTTCTGCCATAGTTTACTAATTGATTTGTATAGATTTTATCAACCCAGCGATATACACCTGTAATGTGTTTTGTTCCTAAGCGATTATCAAAACCGTGTTTATTGTTTTCTTCAAATTCTCGAATCATCTTAGATGTTCGTCTTTCAGTCGTTTTTTGAACTACACGTTCAAGGGCACGTTCAGTAATCTCTTTCGCATAATTCTTTGCTTCAGTATTGGCTAAAGATGATGTTGTACTATTATTATAACTAGTACTTGCATTAGCTGTTATGTTACCAATCATTTTTGATTTTTTGGAAACACTGACAGACCCACTTACATCAAATGACTTATCATTTTGAAGCTCTTTTGATATTTCTGAACTTAATTCATTTCGTTCAGTTGAAGTTGTGTCGTTTAATTTTTCAACTTCAGTTTCGGATGTGATTTCAGTTGTGTATTCTGTTCTCAATAAATTTCGTGTGCTTCGTTCCTTATATTCAGCTGCCATAACATTTTCAATGTGAGATACTTCTCCTGGCACGTAACAACATAATGTTTGTTCAACACGTCTGAATTCTTGAATACCTAAATTGTGTACTCCGTATAATTTCCCACCGCAATTACCGTAAACCCATGGTTTGAAACAGTTGAATACAAGTTCAGGAAAAATTATTGATAGGATACTTAAGTCTTTCAATTCAATCTCTCTATTTTTTTCTACATAGCGTTGCGTGATGATCATCTGCTCACATGCTTTACGAACAGTAACGGTTTCACGCGCTGCAATTTGATAAAAAAGCTGATCCCATAAAATTAACTGATCTGCCATTGATAAAGGTGCAGGAATTGGCTCTTCAAATGGTTTTTTAGTACTATCGTTTTTCTTTTGCTGCATTAATTTCACTGAAAAATCATAAAAATCAGGATTGATTTCTTTAACTTTTTTATATGTATTGAACGCGTTGAATGACTCTAAAAATTGGGTATACTCATTAGCTGATTTATCTGCTGAAGGATTGTAAATGGGGCAACTGTTAAAATAACTTTGACTTATATCTGGATGTTCAATAAAATATAGTTCTTTTTCAGTTGGATCTATTTTATCCGGAGAACGAAAAGTATTGAAACTGAATAAGTTCGTTTTGATTTCAGGGATTGTAGCCATAATTTTTGTTTTAAGAATTTATAAATAAGTTGTTTATTGGTTTATGTTTTTAATTTGTTTCCTTTGAATGCTTTCAAAATTATATTTCAGAATTCTCATTCACAATGGGATTTATACTAACATTCATAGGTATAAACCCCTTAATTTTCTCATGTTTTCAAAAATCAACTAAATTCTTTTTGATTTTGATTGAGATTATTTCAGTTGAAATCAATATCTGATCATTTCAAACATATTAAAAAAACATATTAGATTTCATCAATAAAAATCTTGGATTTATTAATTATCAGATATTTTTTCCTCTAAACACCAATGTGGTAAAGAGATTGGAGTTGGATTTGCAAATAAATGAGCTAATGTATTTTTAGAATGAATACTAACTTTTTTAGTATTTATCCTAATAGTACCTATGGTCACTTTTACATACCTAAACCAACTTTTTGGTCAAAATTCATTTCAGAAGTTTGCCTCCTAATCGAAGCAAAACTTCATGTCTCAACATTCGCATACTTCTATTTTCACAACAGCCTCCGGAGTTCTGGGAGGTGTAACTAAAGCAGTTACAGCTAAACCCATTTTTACTAACGAGTGAGCTTACGGCTTTGGTTAGCTCGCACAACTTTATTTTCCAAATATTATTATAAAAAGTGCAACATGGCAATTGCGCGTTTGAATCATAACGTATGTTTCCTTATGCGAAAAAGCTCAAATAAGCGGCATTTGTTAATGAAAAAGATTGTTTATGCAATTACAGATTAAGTAGAATGTGGGGGAGTTTGGGGAGCCTTAATTGTTTCTAAATGTTAAAATTCAATATTATTTAAATCTGAATTTTGTAATTGTCACATCTAATTTTATAGTGTGTTTTATAAAACAAGTAATAACGTTTTGTCTCTTTGCGCAGTGGCGGAAATAGGAGCACAATTTTAGTTTATTTTGCTTTGGACGAATTGAACTGTTACTTCCATAATATTCTCTTTTGTATATTGTAGAACATTAAACTCGACACCGCTTGTTAGAGCCTGCAAATATTCTTGTGTTGTTTGTATTGGCGGATAATCTCCGAAGAGCTTAAACCATAATTTCCCAAAGCAATAAGTATAATATTGGATTGTCTGTTTAACTCTGTCATTTGTAATAAAATCTTTTAGCAGTTGCTTACGTCTGTCATTGTGAAAAATATTGACGATGATTTGTTGATCGTTGTAGTTGATTAGCCCATTATAGTTTTGCTCTGTAGTTAAGCCAAAGAAATCAAAAAACCTTACAGAGTCAGAATATTCATAGAACTGAATTACAAAGTCGTTCATTATAATTAAGTTCGGATTTCGGTCATTTGTAAACCCGACATAGTTTGTTGTATATTCGGCTTCACCCCCTGTTGTTTGCAGATATGTGATGGCAAGCGGATAATGGCTTAGTTCATTTGCGTTAATCGTTGTATGCTTGAGAATGATTTGTCTAAGATTTTCAGTTACATCCTCTGAAATTTTCAAGGTGTCATCACAAACTGAAGTTCTCCAAATCTGTATGTAAAAAAACAACCTTACTGTTTTAATGTCTACCAAGTTAATTGTGTCCTTTCCTGTTAAGTCTGTGTCACGAAAAACAGGTAGGATTTCATTGATGAACTTGCTTTCAATTTTTGTGAATATGCTTTCGCAAACACTACAAAAGACATTGTCAACAGAGAATGGAATTGATTTGGCTTTTTCAATTTCTTCGTTAGTAACATCTCTACCAAGAGATGATATAAGTTTGTCAACGGAAGTTTCCCTCTGGAATTTGAATTCAATAAAAGCGTTGTCGTTTGAAAGGTCAAAGTAGAAACCTTTCTCTCGTTCTTTACTTCCTTCAAGATTTAAACAACTACGAATAATTCCGTCCGTCAAAAAGTGAGTGTTCTTTTTGTTAGCTTCTCTTTCCTTACATAATGCACAAGTCATAATTCCAATTTATCGTTGTCAATTTTCGTGTCTTGTATTAAGTGGGTTGCAGGTAACGTTTTGCCGCTTTGCGAAGGCGGGGATTTCGGAGCACTTCACTCTTAACCTACCACTAGCCCAATAGGAGCAATGCACTTGAATTAAAGCACGTCACCCCACCTTACGCCTAATGGCTATTAGTAGCTGATTCTCATTTGAGATTCAAGATCTTTTTAAAAAGTTTCAACTTAATTGGTTTCCAAGGGAATAATTGAAAATTTCTTGAAATGCCAAAATAAATCCCAGAACATAAAAAATCTTGATTTATTTTATATTCTTGAGTTGAGTTGGGTTTATAAACTTTAATTGTATTTTCATTAAAATAAAGACTCTGTTTACTATAAGCAAAGCGTGCACTTATGCTCAATATATAGTGCTTTTTGTAAAATAAATCTGAGCCAATCCCTAAACCAAAAGTAAAAGCATTTTTGGTTACAGCGGTAAAAGCGCTTGAGCTGAAACTCATTTGAAGGGAAGGTGAAAAATTCAAGTTCGATGACATTGTTCCTGCAGGAGAAATTTCTTTGGAACCCGCTCTATGGCATATGCCGATTGAACCATTAATAAAAAAGTTTGTTTTATAATTCTTTCCGAAAAATTGATACTCGTAATTCAATGAAAATCGTTTTTGAAATGTTTTATCCTTAGAATCGTAGGAATAATTAATAAATGAATTACTTACAGGATCGTAATAACGAACATTTAATATACTCTGACTGGAAACCGCATCGTTCAGTGATTCGATGTAAAAACGATGATCTTTAAATTCTAGACCTAAACTTATGGCAGTTCTTTTTGGTTGATCAAATGTGATGTAAGGTTGTACAATACTAAAATCAGGAAAATCTAAAGTTCCATTTATAGGTGAGTTTTTATAATATGACTGATTGAAACTCAATTTATAATTTCGATTAATTGAACCAAAATATGTCACTTGGGAAAAAATATTCCCAAGTGACATAGTGTATATTATAAAGAATAAATATTTCATTTTAATCAAAGATAATCGACCAATCTGTAAATATTACATTGTATGGATTGGAACCAACAGAATTCATGTAATCTTCAGCTCTTCCTTTAATTTTGAAATAATAATTTTCTAATTTTTATCTCTTGCCAAATTCACCAAAACAACCATAACATCATTTGGATTTTTAGATTTTATTTTTGAAACTTCTTTTAGGACATGTTCCGATGGATAATTTGTCCAAATAGCATAATAAACGACGTAAGTGAATTTGTAATTTCCTGATTGCTTAAGAATCTGTTCTTTTCTTTCAGAACTTAAGTCAAGCAAATCCATTTCATTTTTAAATTTCAATTGTTTATTAATAAAAGGATAATCGTTCCTTTTTAGTGGAAAACTATCCACAAAATTTCTCTTGTTAAAATCTCCCATACATTGTGAATATGCGGAATATAAACTACCATCTCGATTGTAAATCCTTAGTTGGACGTAAGAGTATTTGGTAGTGTCATTGTTGATGCCATACATTTTGGTTTTTTGCATCCAAGATTTGGTATCATCTTCAAATAAACTATAGTCATATTTATATTTCTTAATAAATCTGTTCACCTCAGATATGGACTCATCATTTGGTTCCGACATTTGAAGTATTCGGATGATATTACAGGATGAGAAAATTAATGCTAAAAATAGAAAATAAGTAAACTTCATATTACATTTGAATAAAAATCAATGGGGATTCTAAAATTAATAGAAATACCCCATTGTGCAAGTAATAATTAAATTATTTGAATGTCAATAATTGTTTGAGCATTTCCACTTACAGAATCAATAATAACTGGGTAAAACCCTTTCTTGATAAGAATCGTATTAGCCTTAAGTGGTTTAACTAAAAATTCTGGTAAATAAGAGTCTTCAGCGACATAGACACCATTATTCGTGACAAAGTCACTTTTAAAACTACTCGGAATTTCAACTATAAGTCGAATTTCGCTATCGGAATTTTCTACAAAAGTAAATAAAAGAGGTCTAAATCCTGCGCTTAATTCTGAGTCAGTTATTTTTCCATCTTCACCACCTGCAACTAGGCCAAATGGACAAATTCCAGCACAAGGACCACAACCACCATCGCCGAAACAAGCTGGTTGTCCATTATCCCATCGTTGAGAAGTACCTGTCTTAGAATGCACCCAATCTTTAAATTTCCCCCACCATCCAGGACCGACTTTTTCTTCAGAATTCAAATCCTTTAAGATGTTTTGGAGTTCATTTTTTTGTGACTCAAAAGTGTTTTCAGTTTTTGATGAAGTTTTTATTTCTTGGTTTTTTTCACATGAAAAACTTCCAATTCCTACTAAGGCAAGGAATAATGTTCCAAAAATCAACTTTTTCATACTATTATTTTTAAGTGCACTACTTTTTTTTCTGGAATGTTCGGGTCATTTTTTTCTCCACAAATTATTTTATTTGAATCATGCCAAAATTATAATTCAGTATTATTACTTGCAATGGGATTTATACTAATTCTCATAGGTATAAACCCCTTATTTTAAAACAGACTCAAAATGTACTGATGTTGTTTTCATTTTGATTGTGTTTAAATCAGTAAAATATCAAAATCTGATTGGTCCAAACATATTGAAAAATCACATTAGTTTTTATCGTTCAAAAATCTTGGATTTATTCATTTTACGATATAATTTCCCCTAAAAACTAATGTGGTAAAAGGTTTTGTATTGTTTTCTTGCTTAATTTAGTAGATGAATTTTTAGAATGAATACTAACATTTTTAGTATTCATTCTAATATTACCTGAGGTTACTTTTACATACCTAAACCAACTTTTTGCTAGAAATTCATTTCAGAAGTTTGTATCCTAATCGATACAAGACTTCATGCAACATCACACAAGTACTGCATTATTCACGACCGTTTCAGGTGTTGTCTTATTTAGTGAAAAACTAAGTTGATCCTATCAATCTAACTTCTAACTCTAACCTCTAACTCTGTTTTCTGGGCAAGTAGTAGGCCTTTTTTAAAGCTCATCAAGCGGCCTGTACTTTGACACTTGTGTAGAGAACTTGTGCTGAGCCAGTCGAAGTATGTCGAGATGTGCTCAATCCACTTTTAAAAGTTCTAAACTCTAAGTCTAAACTCTATGTCTAACTCTGTTTTAGCTCAAAAAAAATACCGAAGCGTCGGTAACAAAAAAAGGAGCTGACTGAGCAATGCGCTTTACTTCGAAGTATCGTGATTTTTCTCAACCATAAATAGGTTCGAAGTATTTTCAATCCCCACCAAATTTGGATGCTAGCGACTGAGCTTTCAGCTAGTCTTAGCATATACCAAATTCAATGGGTTTTCAAAACCTGCTATTACAAGGTCTAAACTAGAATGTTAATAATTATAGGTATCTTACAAAAACATGAAAAATCGATATAAATCAATAATAATATTACTTATTATTAATTATTCTTGTTCAAATCATCATTCTAATAAAGTTATTCAGATTGGAAACCAAGTATGGATGAAGCAAAACTTATCAGTAACTCGTTTTAGAAATAATGACATCATACCAGAAGCAAAATCAAATTTAGATTGGTTAAAAGCAGGTAAAGAACGAAAAGCGGTTTGGTGTTATTATGAAAACAATTACAAAATCGGACAGAAATATGGCAAATTATATAATTGGTTTGCGGTAAATGATTCTCGTGGTTTAGCTCCGGTTGGATTTCATATTACAAGTGATGCTGAATGGAATCAATTGGATTTATTTTTGGGTTCGTCAAATACAGGAGAAAAACTTAAATCAATTTATTATTGGGATAAAAAATTTAATGGATCAAATGAAATTGGTTTTTCAGCCATCCCAACTGGTTTTCGAAGTAGTGACGGTTATTTTAATGCAATTAATTATGAATCAAATTGGTGGAGTATAACTTCTGGTGATCTTATTTTTGCATGGAGTCGTAAGGTTGGTTGTGCGGATGACTATCTAACAAGAGATTATAGCAATAAATGCAATGGATTTTCTGTTCGTTGTCTGATGAATTAAATTCCAAATAAATAATTGAATCGAAATTTTAAAACCACCTATTAAAAGCTATAAACTTTAGGTCTAACTCTAACTCTAAGTCTAACTCTAACTCTAACTTCTAACTTCTAACTTCTAACTCTAACTCTAACTCTAACTTCTAACTCTAACCTCTAACTCTGTTTTGCGGGCAAGGAGTAGGTCTTTTTAAATACCTTCGTGAGCCTGATTCACCCAAAAAAAAGTAGAGTAATAAGGTTTTTAAGCTTCTTTTTTCTTAATGAAATTATAAACTCTATACGTCAAGAATATATTAATAAAAATAGCTACAATCACCACCAATCCTAATAAAGTAAAATGCTCCAATGGACTTGTTTTGGTTTTTTGAGCAATAATTGTCCCTCCTAATAACGCAGCTATTCCACCCGCCATTTGTTGTAAAGAGGAGTTAATACTCATAAAGGCTCCCCTGTCTTTTAATTCGGGAACAGAGGCTGTCAATGCTTGCGAAGGAATGATTCTGGCCATTACACCTCCCATCATGATAATATTAACAACTACCAGGACCCAAAAAGGTACCTGTCCCAAATTGGTGTAAATAATTACCGCAATTACAGTAAGTAAGGAAGCGCCAACAAATATGGAATATTTATTAAATCTATCACTTAATTTACCAACGATAGGCATTATCAAAATGGTTGCTACTCCAATGATCATAAACATAAGAGGTAGTTCCTTTTGATCAATACCAATATTGTTAACCGCATAGGAACTTCCCCAAGGCATCATCAAGTATCCACCCAAGGACATAAATGCTGTAGCCGAAAATCCAATGCGATAATTTTTGTTAGAAATCGTTTTCCACATGTGCTTTAATGGATTGTCTCTTTGCAGTGTCAAATGTTCTTTGACAGGTTTTAATACAATTATACCAGCGATGAAAATAGCACTTGCAATTCCAACAATAAGGTAGAAAGGTGCCTGCCAATTCCAAATATTAGCCAAATATAAACTAATCGGTATTCCAAGAATTTGGCTTATTCCAAATCCCATCTGAAGATATCCCATTACGCGACCTCTTTGGTTGGTGAGAAAAATATCGGTAACAATTGCAAGGGATATAGAGCTGATCACGCCTCCAAATATTCCTGTGAATATTCTTGCGCCAACCAAAAGCCAATAGGTATTAGCCATTCCACAAAGTAAGGTCCCAAGGATAAATCCTGCATAAAAGAACAATAACAAGCGCTTTCGGTCAAATTTATCTGCAAAACTTGCTGTTAGAAACCCAGAGACTCCGGCAGACAATGCATAACTCGAAACTACAATTCCAAATTGAGCAGGGCTGATCTTCATGTTTTTCATAATCAAATCTCCCAAGGGTGACATGACCATAAAATCCAATACTACGCTGAATTGTGTTAATGCTAATATAAGTATTGCGGTAATTTGATAAGGGGTAAATTTGATTTTCTCTTTGGAAACTGAATTCTTATTTTTCATAGTTGCAAAAGTATCGACTTGTTTCCATTCAGCGTGTTTATTTAAATTATTATTTCATGAAATTAAATTCATTTCAAGTTTTAAACTTTTGAAGGTAGATTTTGTTTTATATTTGAATAAATCTATATCATTTGGAAAATCCTATTATTGAAGTAAAAAATTTATCAAAGAAATTTGGGAATTTTGAAGCTGTTAAGGATGTGAGTTTTACGGTGCACAAAGGTGATGTCTTTGGTTTTTTAGGACCCAATGGCGCCGGAAAAAGCACCACCATTCGTTGCCTCATGTCTTTGATTAAACCCAATAGTGGTTCCATCGCTATTTTTGGAAAAGATATTGCTGCTCATCGTCAAGAAATTCTATCCAATGTTGGAAGTATCATTGAGAAACCTGATTTTTATAAATATCTATCTGCTGAAAAAAATCTAGAAATTTTTGCTAGAATTTCTGGCGTTCGTGTTGAAAAAAAGGAAATACAAGAAATGTTAGCGTTTGTAGGTCTCGATGGGAGAGGCAAGGACAAAATCGGTGGATTCTCTCACGGTATGAAACAGCGCTTAGGAATTGCTCAAACTTTATTACACAAACCCGATTTAATTATTTTAGATGAACCTACCACAGGATTAGATCCTCAAGGAATTATTGAGGTTCGTAATTTAATTTTGCGCCTTAAAACGGAACAACAAAAAACAGTCGTTCTGTCTTCTCATCAGCTCTCTGAAATTGAAATCATAGCGAATAGAATGGTTATTATTAATAAAGGAAGATCTGTAATCGAAGGTTCAGTGGAGGAATTGGTAAATCAACAAGAATTGCTATTGCAGATAGATATTGATAATGTAGAGAAAGCTATTTTAGATTTAAAAACTGAATATCCAACTCTAGAAGTTAAACATTTACACGGTACCATAATTGAATTGCCTGTTGAAAAGGAAATGGTTCCTGTAATTAATGCATTCTTAGTGAACAAAAGTCATCAAGTGAATGGCTTGGAACCCAAAAGAAAGTTAGAAGATTTTTTCATGAAAATTGTGCAAGCCTGATGTTACTTAAAAATACCTACAACGAATTCATAAAAATAATTGCTAAACCAAGAAGTTATATTGGTCTGGCTGCGCTTACCGCATTGATTTTTATCATTCTATTTGCAATGAAAGCAGATGGGACTTCCTATATTTCTTTTGTGACCAGTTCCTTTGAACAAAGCCTTTCTTTTAATGGTAATATTTTAAATGGGAATTTAATTGCTTTTATTATTCTTCAAATGTTAATCGTTCATATCCCTCTTTTAATCGCTTTGGTAACTGGTGACTTAATCTCAGGTGAAGCGGCAATGGGAACAATTCGCATGTTGGCAACCAAACCAATCTCTAGAACTAATATCGTTTTATCTAAATTCATCGCTGGAGCTGTCTACACTTTAATTTTGACGCTTTGGCTTGCTTTTTTAGCGCTTGTGGTTGTCAAATTTCTATTTGGAACAGGTGATATGATTGTTCTCAATAGTGACGGTCTTGTTATTCTCCAAGAATCTGATGTGCTTTGGCGTTATGCTTGTAGTTTTGTCATTGCATTTTTGGCTCTGTTAACAGTATCGTCTCTATCAATTTGCCTTTCTGCTTTTGCTGAAAATTCTATAGGTCCTATTGTGAGTACGATGGCCATAATTATTCTTTTCACCATTATTGGTTCTCTTGATGTCAGCGTTTTTGATACGATCAAACCTTATTTATTTACGACTCATATGGCCTCTTGGCGTATTCTTTTTGAGGATCCGGTTGATTTTGGTGCCGTGGGTCAATCTGTAATTATATTAATAGTTCACAATATTATTTTGGTTGGAATTGCCGTAATTAAATTCAATAAAAAAGACATTACCTCATGAAACAAGTTGTACTATTCCTTTATATTTTTATTTGTTCGATTTCGTTTTCTCAAACTGTTGATCAAACTGTCGATGCTTTAATCAAAAAAATCAATCTTGTAAAAGACTATTCTGTACATGCTAATATAAAAGCTGATATTCCTCTTATTCGAGTGCTTCCTGTTAATGCTACGATTTATTTTAAGCAAAAGGATAAGTTTAAGGTGGTTTCAAAAGGGATAGCCATTTTGCCAAAACAAGGTTTTACAGATGTTACAAGTTTTCTATTGAAGAAATCCTCTTATATGGCTGTTGATGGCGGAACAAAGACGATTGAAGGTATCACAACACACTTGGTTACCGTAATTCCAACGGTAGATAATAGTGAAATTGTTTTAGCAAAATTATATGTTGATACCAAAAGAGATGTGATTCTTAAAACAGAACTTACCACGCGTGGTAGTGGTACTGTTGTGATTAAATATTCTTATGGTACTCAAGTTGCTTTTGGTTTACCAGACGAGATGACTTTTACTATTGATATAAAGAAATTTAAAATGCCAAAAAGCGTCGCCGCAGATATAAGTAATTCTAATAAAGATAAATCCAGTAAAGATAAATCTAAAGAAAAGACGGGTGTAATTGTGATTAAATTAACAGATTATAAGGTTAACAAGGGAATCAAAGACGATGTCTTTAAAAAGAAAGATTAATCTATAGGATGTTCACTTCCCTTTCTAAGCTTACTCCAAACATGTCCTCAACAGATGCGATGATGTCACTTGATAATTGAAAGACTTCATTTCCGGTGCTTCCACCATAGTTTACCAATACTAAGGCTTGGTCTTTATGCACTCCATGGTTGCTTCTTCGGAATCCTTTCCATCCAGCCTTTTCTATCAACCAACCTGCTGCCAATTTTCGCATGCCTTCTGTACTTGGGTAATTGGGTAAATCAGGAAATTTCTCAATAAGTTCTTGCGCCAAAGCTGCAGTAATAATTGGATTTTTAAAAAAGCTTCCTGCATTTCCAAGTAGGGCAGGATTCGGTAATTTAGATTCTCTTATGGCAATTACAGCATTGCTAATTTCTCTAATGTTTGGATCTGTAATTCCTTTTTTTGCAAGTTCTTGTTCAATCGCTCCATAACTCGTATTCTTCTTCGGCTTTTTATTGAGCTTAAAAGCAACTTCACAAATGATGTATTGTCCTTTTAATTTTCTTTTAAAGACGCTTTCACGGTAACCAAATGCACAAGATGGAGCATCAAAATTATGTATTTCACCTGTTGCTATGTGAAAAGCTTTTAAGTGGTCAAATACATCTTTAATTTCTACGCCATAAGCGCCTATGTTTTGCATAGGACTTGCTCCAACACTTCCAGGGATAAGGCTTAAGTTTTCAATTCCAGCCCAATTATTATGAATGCAATGCATAACAAACGCATGCCAATTTTCTCCAGCTCCTGCACTTACAATTACTTCGTCTTCGTTGTCTGAAATGACATGAATCCCTTTGATTTCATTTTTCAAAACAAATCCATCAAAATCTTTAGTTAATAATAGATTACTTCCCCCTCCAATGATTAATAATTCATCTTCATTTTTCTGTGATAGTAAATCACGAAGTGATTCAATGTCATTAAAAACACCCAGTCTCTTTGCTTTAACATCAATCCCAAAGGTGTTGTAAGGAAGAAGGGAGCTGTTTTCTTGTATCATAATTCAAAGCTACTTATTAAAAACAAATCATGGTTTAAAATAGCCAAATTCATTTGGTTTAATTGAATAAAACCAGGTGTAGAAATATAAATGATGACTCTTAACAAAACCTCTTTTTGCGATTTCAGGCAAAAATACGCGTCCACCTTTGTTGGGCATCATGTTTTCTAATCCATTAATTTGTGTCTGTGGCGCAATTCCATCTTGTAAACAAATGATGTCTGAATGGGGCTGATCCATATTACTTCCATATTGCCATACTTCTTGAAAGAGGGACCAATCTGCACCCATAAAATTGGCGCTTTCAGGAGCAAAAGCCAACATTTTTCCAAAGATACATTTGTCTTTGATTTCTTCAATAAATCCTAGACTGTAAGCATATCCCATGCTATGACTGACAATATCGATGGTGTCTTTAATGCCAACACGATAGTGCGCATCTATAAAGTTTTTCCCAGCAATCTTTCCATGTTCAAAGCGTTCCATGAATCCTGAGGCGTTGATATTGTCATTGAGTACCCATCTACTTTTTCTTGAAATAAAGCAAAAACGGGAAAATAAATAGGCTTTAATAAATCTAGATTTACTTTTATGCATGGAGTTGCTCAAAGGATGATGCGCATCAATGTATAAAGGAATATCAGTTTTAAATCGTGACAAAATGGTATCGTCAATGGCGTACCAATAGGAAGCAGGCTTTGTACTGACCTCATTGTTTGTGATTTCTTTATCAGCTTTATATCCTCGATAGCCATTAATAAATACCAAATATCTCTTGGCTGCTGGAGCACTTTGTTCTACCTGCGCATATCCATTAATTAATAATAAAACAAAAAAAGAAAGGAGGATTTTATTTCCCATATTGATAAAATATTCCCTCTGAAAAAGGGGTCCAAACGCATGCTTTTTGCCCAGAAACTTTTAAGCAACTGTTAATCCAGGTGTTACAAGTGTAAAACAAATTGTAATTAAAATTCGCATCGTAAAACGCGTCGTTTTCAGTTAGAATTTTAGTGTTTTTTGGAGTTAAGACAAGACTTTTACCTTTTTTATCAAGCTTAATATTTGAAATAATAAACTTAGTTAAGTTTTGATATTGCTTCCTGCTTAATTTCAGCGTAACGGTTGGTCTATCGGTTAATAAATAATAATAATAGGTAGCATGTATTGAGGAACTTCCCAAACCTAAACTAGCATTTAGAAATGTTTTAGCAGTCAAATCTCCCCATGTTGGAGTGTTCAGATAAAAATCTTTATCTCCCCAGCCAAGTGCAAGTAGTTTTACTGTTGTGTCTTTACTTTTTGTGTTTTCAATTGGGAAATACTTATCCCAATCCAATAGATCATTGCATTTAGGTAAAATGATATCTGTATGTGATCCTGACCTCATTAAATATATGGTGATTGGTGCTTGTTTTGTTGGTACTTTTTCAACACTAAAATAGGAAAGTAGGAGGTATAGCATAAAATAAGTCCCAAGAAAACCTGCGAAACCTGCGAAACACCAAAATATAGATTTCATAATCTTTCGTAATATTCCACTCTTCTTATTAGTTGGATTATCAGGATTATTAATTAGTGTTTCATTTTCCATTTGGGTGATATTTGCCAATTTTTTATAACAAAAATAATCTTTTTGATAAATATACTCGCTTATGTTACTTGTGTTACTATTTTTGTCTGCAATCGTTTAATGCATTAAACTATCTTATGAAAAAAATTATTTTTATTTCTTTGCTTTTTACTCAGTTGTCTGCCTTTAGTCAGATCGATCCTAATAAATTAAGTACCTCTATTAAATTTGATGAAGTAATCAGTAATATCGAAAGATATTATGTAGACCCGGTGGACAGTAAGAAATTAACAGAAACCGCTATTATAGCTTTATTGGAACAATTAGATCCTCATTCGACTTATATTCCAGCAGAAGATGCTGATGAAGCCCAATCTCAAATAAATGGAAGTTTTGTTGGAATCGGTGTTCGATTCCAAATTGTAAAAGACACTTTAATGGTGGTGGAAGCTATTCCTGGTGGACCTTCTGAAAAAATTGGTGTCCAAGCAGGAGATAAAATAGTAATGGTTGATCAACTTAATATTGCAGGTATAGGATTGAAAAATAATGAAGTCCGTTCCAAACTAATGGGAGAACTCGGCACGAAAGTAACGATTGGTATTCTTCGTAAAAATGTCCAAAAGCAACTTGATTTTACTATCGTTCGCGATAAAATTCCAATTCATTCGGTAGATGCACATTATATGTTAACACCTGAAATTGGATATATTAAGTTGAGTATTTTTTCTAGAACTACGGTAGAAGAAGTTCAGGAAAGTATTAAAGAATTGAAAAAAGCGGGCATGAAGCAATTGATTTTCGATTTACAAGGAAATGGTGGTGGATTGCTTGATGCAGCGCATCGATTGGCTGATGAGTTTTTATCGGAAGATAAATTGATTGTATATTCAGAAGGTAGAACGCAACCAAGATCAAATTTACGAGCAGGTAAAAAAGGACTTTGGGAAAAAGGTGAATTAATAATTCTAACGGATGAATATGCTGCCTCTGCAAGTGAAATTCTCTCTGGAGCTTTGCAAGATTGGGATAGAGCATTAATCGTTGGAAGAAGAACTTTTGGAAAAGGATTGGTGCAACGCCCAATTCAATTGGCAGATGGAGGAGAAATTAGAATTACTATTGCACGTTATTTTACACCAACGGGTCGATTTATTCAAAAACCTTATGATGATACAGAATCGTATAGAAAAGATCTTACGCAGCGTTATTTGAATGGTGAGTTTCAAAATGCGGATTCTATCAAATTTCCTGATTCTTTAAAATTCCTTACCTTAAAAACGAATCGTACTGTTTACGGTGGAGGAGGAATTATGCCTGATGTTTTTGTTCCCCTAGATACCTTAGAAATAACAGATTACTTTGGCGATTTGGTTCGAGGAGGTCATGTTAATACTTTTATTTTCTCCTATGTAAATAAAAACAGAGAATCGCTCAGAAAAACCTATCCCAACTTCGCGACTTTTCAGAAAAACTTCAAAATTGACGATGTATTTATGAAATCATTTTTTGACTATGTAGCTCAAGAAGACTCAACATTAATTTATAATGATAAGGAATATCAACAAAGTAAATTTTTATTGCAAAATAGAATGACTTCAAATTTAGCACAAGATTTATGGGGCGCTAATGAGTCTTTTCAAATTTATAATGCCACCAATGAAGTGTTGCAAAAAGCAATATCGGTGCTGAAGTCTAATACTTACACCACTTTTAATTTAGAAAAATGAAAAGGCGCGTCGTAATCACCGGATTGGGTGCTTTAAGTCCTATAGGGAATAATGTAAATGATTTTTGGTCAGCAATAAAAAATGGAAAAAGTGGTGCTGCTTCCATTACGAAATTTGATACTGAAAAATTTAAAGTCTCCTTTGCATGTGAATTGAAAGGATATGATCCTTTGCAATTTTTTGATTCAAAAGAGGTTCGGAAATATGATCTCTTTTCTCAATATGCTTTGGTTGCGGTTGCTGAAGCAGTTGAACATGCCAAAATAGATTTCGAATCACTCAATAAAGATAGGATAGGGGTCATCTGGGGATCTGGAAATGGTGGGATTCAAACTTTTCAAGATCAAATGCTAGAGTATTGTCAAGGTGATGGTACGCCAAGATTTACACCTTATTTTATTCCTAGAATTTTAGTTGATATTGCCTCTGGTATCATATCTATTAAGTATGGATTGAGAGGGGTGAATTTTTGTCCGGTTTCCGCTTGTGCTACTTCTAATACGGCCATTATTGAGGCTTTCAATTATATTACTTGGGATAAAGCAGATATGATTATCACAGGTGGTTCTGAAGCAGCCATCAACCAAGCTTCCATAGGTGGATTTTCTTCTGCCAAAGCTTTATCTACAAGAAATGATTCACCCGAAACTGCCTCTAGACCTTTTGATGTAACCCGTGATGGTTTTGTCATGGGGGAAGGCGCTGGCGCTCTGATTGTAGAGGAGTACGAACATGCTATTAAACGAGGAGCCAATATAATTTGTGAAATAGTGGGTGGCGGTATGGCGGCTGATGCTTATCATTTAACCGGAACACATCCAGAAGGAATTGGTGCAGTGTTAGGAATGAAAGAGGCATTACGTGAAGCAGGTATTTCTGCTGATGCAATTGATTATGTCAATATGCACGCCACCTCAACAGCTCAAGGGGATATTTCTGAATTAGTAGCAGCCAAAACTGTATTTGGTCAGCGAAAAGATTTGTTTATCTCTGCCACAAAATCAATGACGGGACATTTATTAGGCGCTGCTGGCGCTATTGAAGCAATTGCCTGCGCTATGGCACTAAAAGATGGACAGATTCCACCTACGATTAATACAACCGAAATTGAACCTGAATATAAAGATCTATTTAACTTCCCTTTGAATAAAGCGCAAGCGCATGAAATTAATTATGCAATGAGTAATACTTTTGGTTTCGGGGGACATATTGCTTCTTTGATCATGAAGAAATATTAATCTTGAGGAGTATCGCTTAGTTTTCCTAATTGAGAAAGTACACTTTTTATTTCATTGGCTTTCTTAGTGCCTAATAAAAAACGTTTATTGCTGGTGTAAATCATTTGTAATCCTTCGTTTCCTGAAACATTGTAGGCTTTTCCACTTCGTAAGAATCCATTTCTAATGCCCCATCCACCGTATTCCATGATAGGATTATATTTCCGAATATAGGCGTGTGATATTTCTTCCCAAGAAATCTTTTTTAGCTTTATTTGAAAAGGAAAAAATCGATAATAAATCCCATCAGACTTGATGACAGTCTCCAATCGCATGAGGTAAAAAAGTACCGTAGTGAATATTAAAATTGCAGCTGAAAAAACAGTTTCTCCAAGATCAGTTCTCGCTATTCCATGAACACTTTGAGTAAAATAGGGAGTGAAAATCGTAACAAAATGAATTAGATCAATGGTAATCAGCAAAATCCACAGCCAAATTTGTCTGAAGGATTGTTTCTCTAAAAATAGTTGATCTTCCAATTTTTATTGTAAATCTACCAAATTTTAGAAACCTTATCCGCTGCATTGCGCATTGGTTTACCTTCTTCAATTTTAAATGCTTCAAAAAATTCAGGGCAATTTTTTAAGGGTCCATTTACCCTGTACATTCCTGGTGAATGAGAATCGTTTGCAATTCTGTTCTTCATTTCCTCTGGGGTGTACATAACTTTCCACAATTGCGCATAGGCAATAAAGAATCTTTGTGATGGGGTAAATCCTTCTCTAACCTCATTTGCTTTAAATTCTTTGGTCATTTTATAAGCATAATAAGCCATGGTTAATCCACCTAAATCTGCAATGTTTTCACCCATTGTTAATTCTGGGTTGACACAATGTCCTTCTATTGGACAAAAAGTAGAAAAGGTCTGTCCTAAAGTAGCCGTCTTCGTTTCAAATGATTTCCTGTCTTCTTCTGTCCACCAATTGGTGAAAGTTCCATCGGCTGCAAATTTGGAACCCATATCATCAAATCCATGCGTGAATTCATGACCAATTACCATTCCTATGCGACCATAATTGACAGCGTCTTCTGCTTTATCGTCAAAAAATGGAGCTTGCATTATTCCTGCTGGGAAAGCAATTTCATTTAATAATGGATGATAATAAGCATTGATCATGTGTGCCGGCATACCCCATTTTTCTTTATCTACGGGTTTGCCAAGTTCTTTCAAATTTTTCTGAACCGAGAATCTGTTGATTTCTTTCACATTCTCCAAATAATTGTTTGCTGTGAAATTTAAACTGGAATAATCTTCCCATTTAGAAGGAAATCCTAATTTTCGTCCGATTGAATTTAATTTCTTCAATGCTTCCTTTTTAGTGTTAGCAGACATCCAATCTAAACCATTGATGCGACTCCTAAAAACAATAAGTAAATTGTCCACCATCGTGTTTACGCGTTCTTGAGCTGCTGCTGAATAGTATTTTTCAACAAATGCTTTCCCTAATAATTCTCCAAATTCTTGATTGGTAATTTCATCGATTACTCCTTCATTCAAAGGTTTCATTGATTTTTTTCCTGATAATACTTTACCGTAAAAATCAAAATTTAAAGCAACGAACGTTTCATTTAAATGTCCAGCATAATGATTAATCACATTCCATTTCAAGTAATCTTTCCAAACACTCAACGATTCTTGTTCAATTAGTAAGGCAACATTTTCAATAAAAGCAGGATTTCCAACGATAATACTGTCTGGATTAGCGCACCCAATGGAACTTAGATATAAACGAAAATCAAAAGTGCCAAACAATGCAGCCGTTTCTTTGAAGGATTTCTTGTTGTAAGTCTTTTCAGGAATACGCATTTCTGCCGGAGCCATCATGCTTGAGGCTAATTTTTTCTCAAATTGAACAACATTTTCTGCAGCTTGTTTTGAGTTTTCAGGACTTTCTCCCGATAATACAAAGCATTTGGTGATATGATCTTGGTATTTCTGTAGAATTTCTTTTTTGTTTTCACTACTATAGTATTCTTTGTTTGGCAGCCCAATGCCTCCTTGACTTAAATACGCTGCGTTGATTTCCACTTGCTTCATATCTTGACCGATTCCAAAGCTGAAAAGGGAACCAATAGCATCTCTGTGATGTTGTGAAATAATACCAACAATGAAATCCTTTCTATTGATTTGATCAATACTTCCAAGATCCTTTTTTAAGGCCGTTGCGTATTGATTGTTTCGTACTTCCATATTCATATAAGAAGCATAATAGGCTCCAAGCAGTTGATTCTGAGAACCTTTTTCAGATACTGATTTACTTGCCTCTTCGAGAATTTGTGTCAATTTCTTATTGTTGGATTGCTCTAATTCATTAAAACTTCCCCATCTTGATTCTGTCGGTGGAATGGTCGTCTTTGCGATCCAAGTACCGTTGGAAAATTGAAAGAAATCATCTTTAGGATCTGTTGCCTTATCCAAGTAATTTAAATCAATGGTTGAGAATGAGTTTTTTTCGACTGGTTTTTTTAAACCGCAAGCACTTATTAAACTAAGCGTTAAAAAACTGTAAATTAATTTCTTCATTGTTCTGAAAATTGTGGGGTAAATAACATTTGTACATGTGGGATATCATCCTCTAGATATTCTTTTCCTGTGGAGAAAAATAAATGGGCATTATAATATTTCTCTAAGTGTTTTTGAGCCGAAATACGAACAGGGACAATACCGAATTCTGCTTTAATAAATTTCATGCATTCTTTCATAAGAATATGTCCGTCGCCTTTGCCTCTAAAATTTTCATCTACTACAACGCGACCAATAGAAACTTCAGGGTAGGAGAGCCCCGGAGGTAAAATTCTTGCAGTAGCAACAACTATTCCCATACCATCACGGCAAATTACATGGTAACATTTTTTATCTTTTCCGTCTAAATCTAGGTAACTACAGTTTTGTTCGACTACAAAGGTTTTTAATCGAAGTTCAATGATATCGTGAAATTCATTAGTAGATAATTCACTAAAAAATTTAAATTGAAAATTGACTAACATGCTTTTATTTTTCTGCACCAAATGTACAAATGATTTCGAGAATTTAAGCTACTTAAATCTTAAAAAGCCTATTTTTGTCTATGGCCAAATGGAAGGACAGTATTAATTTATGGAATCATTTATCGATTAAGCGCACACTGAATTTAGTGCATTTGTATCTGGGGTATTCTTGGTCTCGTTGGACAAAAATTCCAATCAATGCTGCCTATCCATTTTCTCTAAGTATTGAACCTACTACTGCTTGTAATTTGGGCTGTCCTGAATGTCCAAGTGGATTGAAGCAATTTACTAGACCAACAGGTAAAATTGATTTGTCAGTCCATCAAAAGATTTTAAATGATGTTAAAGGTTCTGTTTTTTATATCAACTACTATTTTCAAGGGGAACCTTTTTTGCATCCTCAATTTTTAGATTTGATTGCTCAGGCTAAAAATGAAAATATTTATACCGCTACCTCTACCAATGCGCATTTTATCGATGCAACAATGGCCTTAAAAATCATAGATTCCGGTTTAGATCGTTTGATAATTTCGATAGATGGCTTAACACAAGAAACCTATGAGCAATATAGGGTACATGGTAAGTTAAATAAGGTGCTAAGCGCTACAAAACACTTAATTGACGCTAAAAAAGAAAGAAAATCAAGTACGCCTTTTTTGATTTTTCAGTTTCTAGCAGTGCGTGCAAATGAACATGAAATCCCCGGGGTTTTTGAATTAGGAAAATCTTTTGGTATTGACGAAGTGCGCATTAAAACAGCACAGCTTTATGATTTTGAAAATGGAAATCCTTTGCTTCCTACGAATGAGAAATATGCTAGGTATCAACTTAAAAAAGACGGCACTTATAGATTAAAAGGCAATCAAATTAATGCTTGCTGGCGCATGTGGTCAGGTAGTGTGCTGACTTGGGATGCCAAAGTAGTTCCCTGCTGTTTTGATAAAGATGCAACGCATGTACTAGGTGATGCTTCAACAACTGACTTCAAATCAATTTGGCGAGGTGCGTCCTATAAGAATTTCCGAAAAGCACTTTTAACGGATAGACAAAATATCGATATCTGTAAAAATTGTTCTGAAGGCACAAAAGTTTGGAGCTAAAAAAAACCACGATTAGTGGCTCTTTCTGTAAAATTGTATTATTGTCTTGATCGGAATTTGCTAATTGTTACCAAAAAGGGTTTAGAAATCATTAGAGCTGGATTTAAATCCAGCTCTAAAATTCCGCGAAAAATCATGACAAAAAGATATTGTGTTCAGAACGCGATCCGCTAATTACAATTTCACGAAATGTTGTACCGAAGTATTATTAACTTGAATAGAGTAGGTGCCTTTTGCTAAAAAGGATACATTGATCTCCATTTCAGTTGATTGTACCATCAAGCGTCCTGAAGCATCTTTGATTTCAACTTGCTCTATAGGCATGTTGCTGTTGATCGTAATTATTTCACTTGAAGGATTTGGAAATACACCGAAAGTAAAGGATTGCTCTTGAATTGAATTGCTTGGTCGGACATCAAATACAATAGAACCTGGTGATGTTCCACATAAAAAACTGTTGCTCTCATTGTTTCCAGCATCGTAAATAAATACTTTCCCATAACTAAAAAAATCTGTTTCACTTGCATAAAGATGACCACTTATTGGCTCTTCTGCTAATTCGTAAAAGTTTCGGTTAAATCCTACTATTGGTCCCACATTGGTCATGCCATTGACATCAAATTCCTGTAGAACATTATCCATAGAGATTTGATACACTAAGTTGTTTCCTTTCAAAGCTGAAGTTCCGCAGCCAGTAGATGCAAAAGCAATATTGCTAGTGGTTGCAGTAGAATTTCCTAAGGTTATTTTTGAAACAGATGCTCCAGACCAATCTTTATTGTTTACAGTATAAAGTGCTCCATTGGAAAGTAATAAGTTATCAGGATTTTTTCCATCAGGACCCAGGTCGATTTCATTTCCGTAAGTGAGGGTGTTCAAGTCAAGTAAACCAACCAATCCTTTTTCATTTCCCCATTCATAACCATTGTTTACTGCGATATAAGCAGTTGTTCCCTCAATAACGATATTTTGAGTAGCCCATTTTGGACCATTTAAAGTATCAATTGACGCAATAAATTGTAAGGTATTTGAATTGAAAACTTGAAGGTAAGAATCATAAGTAGTAAGATATTCACCTCTTGTAGCAAGAATCATATTTTGATAAATACCTAAATTACGAACACCAGGACAAACTACAGATGCAATTTCTTGGTGGGTATTTAAATCTATCTTGAAGATTTTAGTGTCTGCTGCAACATAGTAATAATTACCATCAATGATTAAATCTGAAGCAAAGCGCATGCCTGGAAGCGTATTTACCGTGGTGTATGTTTGTGTGATTGGATTATAAGATCCAATGGTAACAGGTTCTATTTGAACATTATTGGTGTAATCGTAATTCCCTTCATTTAGAATTAATACTTGATGAAGTGTATTTTGAGCTTGAGTAAACAAGCTTAGACCTAATCCTAAAATAAAAAATACTTTTTTCATATGTTTTGTTTATTATTATTTACAAATAAAATTGAAAGAAGATTTAGAAATAGGGCAAGGAAGAATACAGAAGTATTCTTACCGAGTCCAACTTTAATCTGAAGTCTTCTCTCCATTCTTGGCAAGTCTTCTGGCTTACACTAAGTTCGAACCTCCTTCCCATATTTCCATACAGTGGACCTAGTTTCGTTTTTCAAGTGCTTACAGCTGCAGATACAGCTCCGGAATTGCACCGGATTCCTTATTAATCTCTTGTAAGGAGAACCTAAGAACAGTGCAAAATTAACATTTATCTGGTTGATTTTAAGAAAATAAATAATTAAAGTATTTTTACAATAAATATTCATGAATGAAATCAGAACAATTTCAAATATTAATCTTTTTATTAATTTTCTTTTTCATATTTTCCATTGTATTGGTTGTTATGATAATTTCACAATGGAAAATCTATGAAAAGGCAGGAAAGCCAGGCTGGGCAGCTATTGTCCCTGTATACAATCAAATGGTTTTGGCAGAAATTGGTGGCAAACCAGATGTATGGGGTTTATTAGCCTTAATTCCATATGTTGGAATTATATGGTCTGTTTGGTTGATTAACAGAATGGCTAAAAGTTTTGGAAAAGACGCTGGTTTTACTTTAGGTTTGATCTTCTTACCCCTCATTTTTTATCCAATATTGGCTTTTGGCGACTCAGAATATGTTGGACACCCTGATGTGGAAGACATCGAAGCTATAAATTCAAGCGACACTACAGTTACAACTGTATTAATTGATTTAAAAGAAGCAAAAAACGCTCAAATAATGGGAATAATATCTATTATATTGGTTTTTTGCACTTGTTGTTATGGTGGACTAATTGCTGCGATTTTAGGATATTTAGCTATGAATAAAGGGAAAGAAGCTATTGCTGAATATGAAGCAAATCCTGGGATGTACACTTTAAAATCATTTAATCAGGCGAAGACGGGAAAAACTACAGGGCTCATTGGAATAATTGTAGGAATATTAGCTATCTTTTATATTGTTATTAGTTTATTGTATCGCTTTCTCTTAATCTCATATTTTAATAGTGGTTCTTTCTAATTGTTAAGTTTTTTATTTAAGGACTATTTTGGGTTTGATTGTCCCGGATGCGGGATTCTACGCTCCGGAATTGCAACGGATCCTTATTAATCTCTTGTTAGGAGAACCCAAGAACAATGAAAAATTAACATTTATCTGATTGATATTAACAAAATAAATAATTAATGTATTTTTACGTGAAAAAATTAAAATTATGAAATCAGAAGACTCCCTAGCATTAATTTTATTCTTATCTCTATTTTTTATTGCTTTCATAATGGCTATCTTCCTTATAATTTGTCAATGGAAGATATTTGTAAAAGCAGGAAAGCCAGGTTGGGCAGCTATTGTCCCTGTATACAATCAAATGGTTTTGGCTGAAATTGGTGGAAAGCCAGATGTTTGGGGCTTATTGCCCTTAATCCCCTATATTGGTATTATCTGGTCCATTTGGTTGGTCAATAGAATGGCAAAAAGTTTTGGAAAAGATGTTGGTTTTACTTTAGGTTTGATTTTCTTACCCCTAATTTTTTATCCAATTTTAGCATTTGGTAAAACAGAATATGTTGGACACCCTGATGTGAAAAATTAATTTTTACTATTAATTAATATTTATTTATCAAAAACTAAAAGTTTCTACACATGGAAAACATCGAAAGCACAAACACAAATGAAGGTTCAGTATCAAATGTTTTAATAGATTTAAAAGAGGCACAAACCGCTCAAATAATGGGGATAATTTCTCTTGTTTTAGTTTTTTGCACCTGTTGTTATGGAGGTTTAATAGGTGCGATTTTGGGATATTTAGCTATGAAAAAAGGTAAAGAAGCTATTGCTGAATATGAAGCAAATCCAGGCATGTACACTGAAAAATCATTTAATCAGGCGAAGACTGGAAAAACTACAGGTCTTATTGGTGTAATAGTTGGTATTTTAGCACTCTTATATATCGTGTTTAGTTTGGTGTTCGGATTTGCTTCGGCAATCTCAGATATGGGTAGAGGAGCTTTCTAATTGTTAAATTGTTTATTTAAAGACTATTTTGGCTTTGATTGTCCCGGATGCGGGATTCAACGCTCCTGTATTGCTTTGTTAAATGGCGATTTAGAAAAGTCACTTATACTATGCCCATCACTTTTGCTTTACATAAGTTTAATACTATTACTGGTCTTAAGCACTGTCTTTAAAATGAATATTTCTTATAAGATTTTTGTTACCATTGCAATTTCGGCTCTAGTGATTCAAATTGCTTATTATGGATTAAGAATGACAAATATTATTCATGTGAATTGTTACTTTTAATAATGCAAGTGATTTTTATTTTGTGAAAATTCAAATATCTAATTAAGTATTTATCATCTATTCAATAAACTGCATTAATTCAATCTTTTATTAATAAAAAAAAATAAATTTGACGACTTTACTTTTTTTTATTTTTAAGTTGCGTATTAAAATATTTTGTTATATTTGAATTATAAACTTTAAAACTTTTTAAAAATGGAAGATCAAAAACCTGTTGAAGTACAGAAAAAAATGATGATGATTTTAATCGCTTGGTTCATTGGATGGACTGGTTTACACAAGAAAATGATGGGTTATCCAAAGTGGTGGTTAAATTTATTATTAACTCCTTGTTTCGGAATTGGTGTATTAATGGGAGTTATTGATTTTTGGAGACTTGTTTTCGGAAATTTGAAAATGGCTGATGGTCGTGATTTAGAATAATTCATAAATACAACTAAAATTTAAAGCAGGCTTATGCCTGCTTTTTTTGTCCAATATGTTTCCATGTGTTTATTATTATTATTTTGGAATTGAATGTCCCGGTTGCGGTTTTCAAAGATCAATAGTTCACCTTTTTCATGGTGATTTTTATTTTAGTTTACTTCTCTTTCCAGGGCTAATTCCGCTCTTGATATTTCTGCTTTATCAAACTATTATTTTGTTCTTCGTAGATCTAAAAAGAAAAAAAACACTAAAGAAATTTTCAAATACATGTGGCGTTTTAGCTTTAACGATTCAATTTGTGCTCTACGCCTTAAAGTGGATGGAATTATATCCATGGACACATGATGTTTTTTAATTAAACTATTTTATAATGGAAGATCAAAAACCTGTTGAAAATAAAAAAATTATGGCTGCAGTGACAGCTATACTTGTTGGCTATATTGGTATACACAAATTTGTTTTAGGATATAATCAAGAAGGAATTATCTATCTTATTGCTAATTTAGTAATTGTTCCAACTATTGGGTCCTTAACTTGTGGTGTTGGATTCGCACTATATGGAGTGACTTATCTTATTCCAGTCATCGAGGGCATCATCTACCTTACCAAATCAGATGAAGATTTTATGAATACATACCAACTTAACAAAAAAGCTTGGTTTTAATTTTTTAGCACTATGGAAGAATTAAATGTTCAAAACAATAACAATCAAATCAATAATCAAGGTTATGTTCCGGCAAAACCTAATAATTATTTAGCATTGTCTATCATTACCACTGTAATGTGTTGCATGCCCTTGGGTGTTGTAAGTATCATTCAATCTACTAAGGTGGATGGTTTGTACAATGAAGGAAAATACCAAGAGGCCGAAGCAAAATCTAAGTCTGCAAAAAATTGGGCCATTGCTGGAATCGTCGTAATGGGTATCTTTTGGATTTTGTATATTCTATTATTTGTTTTGTTAGGTGTTGCTGGCAATTTGTAAGCAACTCAATAAAAATAAATTTTATTGGATCTTTTATCTGATCGTAATTGCTGGGATAATTTATTTCAAATTTTATTCGAATACCAACAAGTCGCTGCTTCCCCCTTGTGTTATTTATAAATATACGGGTTGGTATTGTGGAGGTTGTGGTATTCAAAGAGGTTTACATGAACTCTCATTAGGCCATTTCTTAAATGCTTTGCGTTTTAACATTCTATTGATCATTGGGTCTATTATTTTAATTATAGATTTCATTCTTATGTTGTTAGGCATAGATAAGTATCGTCCTGTTCCTTTTATTTTCACCAATAATAAAATGGGTTGGTTCGTATTTATTGTTGTTTTTCTATTTATTTTCTTGAGGAATATTCCCTTTTCTCCTTTTAATGCCTTGGCTCCTCATTGATTACCGCTATAATATTTAATGGAACAATAACATACTTTTTTTATTATTCAGAAAAGTAGTTGTATATTTGCACCGATATTTCCGATAGAGTCGGAATACTACATAAAAATTATTTATACAATATTGGCATGTATTTAAACCCAGAAGCAAAAAAAGCAATCTTCGCTAAACACGGAGGTTCAGAAACGAACACAGGATCTACTGAAGGTCAAGTAGCATTATTTACTTACAGAATTAGTCATTTGACTGAGCATTTGAAGAAAAATCGTAAAGATTTTGGAACACAACGCTCACTTCAATTACTAGTAGGTAAAAGAAGAAGTCTTTTGGACTATTTGAAAAGTAATGACATTGAAAAATATCGTGCCTTGGTTAAAGAATTAGGACTTCGTCGTTAATTCTAGGTACAAAATTTATGGAGAGGGGACATTCGGCGTAAGTCGCATGTCCTTTTTTTGTTCATAGCGGTAAGTAATACAAGTAGATTTTATAAAAGTCTACAATAGAAAAGTTTAAATAAGTAAATAAATAGAAATGAATATAGGTACAAAAAAGTCAATGTTCACCGGAGGGAAAGAAATCTCTGTTGAAACAGGTAAATTGGCAAAACAGGCAGATGGGTCTGTTGTCGTTAGAATGGGCGACACTATGTTGTTGGCAACGGTTGTTGCTGCACATGAAGCAAAAGAAGGAGTGGATTTTTTACCACTTACTGTTGATTATCGCGAGAAATACTCTGCGGCTGGTCGTTTTCCTGGAGGTTTCTTCAGAAGAGAAGCGCGTCCATCTGAAACTGAGATTCTTGTAATGCGTTTGGTGGATCGCGCTTTGCGTCCCCTTTTTCCAGATGATTATCATGCTGAAGTGCAATTGATGATTCAATTGCTTTCTTATGATGGCATTCATAATCCTGATGCCTTGTGTGGTTTTGCTGCCTCTGCTGCAATCGCTGTTTCAGATATTCCTTTCAACGGTCCAATGTCTGAAGTTCGTGTCGGTAGAGTTAATGGAGCTTATATATTAAATCCAACGATGGCCGAAATGGCTGAATCTGATATTGATGTTGTTATCGCTGGTACGATGAAAGATATTAATATGTTGGAAGGTGAAATGCAGGAAATTTCTGAAGCTGAATTGGTGGAAGTATTTAAAATTGCACACGAAGCAATTAAAGAACAATGTCAATTTCAATTAGATCTTGGTGCAACTATCGCTACTGCAAATCCAAAGCGTGTGTATTCTCACGAAGCACATAACGAAGAAGTAAAGAATAAGGTCTATAACTTAGCAATGGACAAATGTAAAGCTGTTGCTGCAATGGGTCTGGCCAATAAAGCAAAGAGAACGGAGCTTTTTGAAGAAATTAAAGCGGAAGTTAAAGCAAGTTTTACAGCTGAAGAATTAGCTGAAGTAGGTAAATTTATTTCTCCTTATTTTTCAGAAGTGAAGAAAAAAGCGGTGCGTTGGGTGATGCTTAACGAGCGCAAGCGTTTGGATGGTCGTAATTTTGATGAAATTCGTCCTATTTGGGCAGAAGTTGATTATTTACCAATGGTTCATGGTTCGGCTGTATTTACAAGAGGTGAAACACAATCATTAACGACCTTGACTCTTGGTGGTAAAATGGATGAGCAACTAATCGATGGTGCTACTTTTAGAGGTACAGAGAAATTTATGTTGCATTATAATTTCCCTCCTTTTTCAACAGGTGAAGCAAAACCTCTAAGAGGAACTTCAAGAAGAGAAATTGGTCACGGAAATTTGGCGCTAAGAGCCTTGAAACCAGTGCTTCCAGATGATAATCCATACACAATTCGTATTGTTTCTGATATTCTTGAATCTAATGGTTCGTCTTCTATGGCAACTGTTTGTGCTGGAACTTTAGCACTTATGGATGGTGGTATTCAAATCAAAGCGCCTGTTTCAGGTATTGCAATGGGTTTGATTACTGATGAAGGTAAATTTGCTATTCTTTCTGACATTCTAGGTGATGAAGATCACTTGGGTGATATGGATTTCAAAGTGACGGGTACTGCGAAAGGTATCACCGCTTGTCAGATGGATATAAAAGTTGATGGTCTTCCTTATGAAGTACTTATTCAAGCCTTAGAGCAAGCAAAAGCTGGTCGTCTTCATATTCTTGATAAAATTACCGAGACTATGGCAGCACCTAGAGCTGAATTGAAACCTCAAACTCCTCGTGTAGAATCGTTTGTTGTTCCTAATGATATGATCGGTGCCATCATCGGACCTGGAGGAAAAATTATTCAAGGACTTCAAAAAGAAACAAAAACTACCATTACTATTGAAGAATTACCTTCTACTGAAGGTCGTGTACAAATCCTTTCCAATAATGGAGATGATATGGCAGAAGCACTTCGTAGGATAAAATTAATCGCTTTCCCTCCACAAGTGGAAGATGGAGCGACTTATGAAGGTAAAATCAAGTCTGTTAAAGACTTTGGTTGTTTCGTTGAAATCATGCCTGGTACAGATGGTCTAATCCATATTTCTGAATTCTCTTGGGAGAAGGTAGCGAAAATGGAAGATGTTTGTAAAGAAGGTGATATGTTGACCTTTAAGGTGGTTGGTAAAGATCCGAAAACTAAAAAATGGAAACTATCTCGTAAAGTTTTACTTCCAAGACCTGAAAGAGAAGCTGAAGCGCCTCAAGCGTAATTCACAATCTTATAAAGTTATAAACAAAAGGCGTCCTTGGGCGCCTTTTTTATTTTAATTTAATATGGTGTTATTATACAATGTGTACTTTTGAATTAAAATAATATCTCATGAAAAAAATAGTATTCTTTTTTACTTTATTATTAACCTTAAATGCATACAGTCAAGTAGTTGATGTGTTTAATTACACTGGTGCTTTAAATGCAAATGGATGGTCTACACATTCTGGAACTGCTGCACAATTTCAAGCTCTTACAACACCTGGTGATGTAGGTAATTCTTTGTCATTTTCTGGTTTAGCTGCGTCTACTGGAAATAGAACTAGTCTAATTGCTGGAAATGGGGAAGATATTAATAAAGCATTAACAGGAATCAGTGGAACGGGTTATTATTCATTTTTAATGAAAGTTCCTAATACCACTGGAATGGCTGCAGCTGGTGATTATTTTACTGGATTTGGTCTAACGACAGGAGCCTCTTTGACTGTTTTTGCTCCTAGAGTTTTTGTTAAACCGGGTTCAGTAGCAGGAACTTTTAAATTAGGAATTCAAAATACAACTGGTGGAACTCCAACGCAAACCTACACTTTGGTTGATTATCCTTGCGGTACCACTGTTCTAGTTGTAATCAAATTAGTCACTACAACCTCGCCAATACAAGCATCACTTTTTGTTAATCCAACTCCTGGACAATTGGAGCCAGCATCAACTATTTCTAATTCTTCAGGAACTGCAACATTTACAAGTTTTTCTTCAATTTTTTTCAGGCAAGCAGGCACACTTACTTCAGGAACGGGTTCAATTGAAATAGACGAAATTCGTGCCGGCACCACTTGGGGATCCGTTACCCCGTGCAATACTCCTTCCACTTGGTATGCTGATGTAGATGGTGATGGTTTTGGTAATGCTTTAAGTACTACCTTATCTTGTTTTCAACCATTAAATTATGTAGCCAATAGCACAGATTGTAATGATAATAGCGCTGCTATTAATCCAAATACCATTTGGTATATGGACATGGATAATGATGGTTTTGGCACCAACGGAATGACAACTACCGCTTGCGTTCAACCTATCGGATATGTTGCTAATAATACCGATTGTAATGACAATAATGCTGCTGTTAATGCGGTAACGACTTGGTATCAAGATTTAGATAATGATGGTTTTGGAAATTTAGCAGTTACAATTAGTAATTGTGGACCTAGTACAGGTTATGTTGCTAACAGTACAGATTGTAATGATAACAATGCTGCTGTTAATCCGAATGCTGTAGAGATTTATGATTTGATTGATAATAATTGTAATGGTCAAATAAATGAAGGTTTTACACTTCAAACTTATTACTTAGATAATGATCTCGATGGTTTCGGTGGAACGACAACTGTTTCTGCCGTGACTTCTCCTGGTGCTAATTATGTTTTAGTGGGTGGCGATTGTAATGATGCTTCTGCTGCGATCTATCCAACAGCTGTCGAAATCTGTGATAATTTAGACAATAATTGCAACGGTCAAATTGATGAGACTCTAACTTTTTTGACTTATTACCAAGATCTTGACAATGATGGTTACGGAAATCTCTTAATTCATCAAACTTCTTGTTCATCTTTAGTTGGCTATGCCTTAGATAGTACGGATTGTAATGACAATAACGCATCAATTCATCCTGGTGCTTTGGATATTCCTATCAATGGAATTGATGAGGATTGTAGTGGTTTAGATGCACCGCTCTTGCCTATCGTTCTTGGATTATATGAATTTACAGGCCTTGCAGCTTGTCCAGTTGTTGCCAATACCGTAACTACTCAACCTCTAAATGCACTCTTTAGTACTTTTACCAATCAAGGTGCTTCTTGTTCGCCAACTGCGAATGTCTTTAGTGGAAGTTCTTGGAATATGGCTCCAACCATTGATCTAACGGAATATAATGAATTTACTTTGACAGCAGATTCATGTAAAGCATTGAATTTATATAAATTCTATTTTCAACACAGAACAAGTTCTACAGGTGGAACTCCAACTTGGGCTTTGCGTTCAAGTTTAGATAATTTTGCTGCCAATGTTGGAACTGGTCTATCTGGTAATAATGCTAATTTAATGCTTTCCGATACAGTTGTCCTTCCAGCATCATTTTTAGGTCTTCATGCAGTTACTTTTAGAATTTACCTTATTGGTATAGCAACGAATACAGCAACATGGCGCGTTGATAATGTAGGTGTAAAAGGAAATGTTGTCAATGCGACTCCTTATTATTTTTACGCTGATGCGGATGGAGATTCTTATGGAAATCCAAATGTATCTGTCTTTACTTGTTTTGCTCCATTGAATTATGTGTCTGATAATACAGATTGTAATGATGCTAATGCAGCAATTAATCCAACAACCATTTGGAATATGGATATGGATGGAGATGGTTTCGGTGGCACAGGTATGACCACAACGGGTTGCACTCAGCCTCTTGGTTATGTAATTAACGCAACGGACTGTGATGATATGACTGCAGCAATAAATCCAAGTGCAACGGAACTGTATGACCAATTAGACAACAATTGTAATGGTCAAGTTGATGAAGGATTTACGCTTTCTACTTATTACTTAGACAATGATGGTGATGGTTTCGGTGGAACAACTTCTGTTGTTTGGGTGGCGCCTCCTTCTGCAGGTTATATTCTTATAGGTGGTGATTGTGATGATAATAACAATGCAATTTTCCCAACAGCTGTTGAGATTTGTGATAATATTGATAACAATTGTAACGGACAAGTAGATGAAAATCTTACTTTCCTTACTTATTACCAAGATCTAGATAGTGATGGTTATGGTAATGTTTTGATTCATCAAACGGCATGTTCAGCTGTTATTGGTTATGTGCTTGATAGTACAGATTGTAATGATAATAATGCTGGCATTCATCCAGGTGCTTTGGATATTCCAATCAATGGAATTGATGAAGATTGTAGTGGTTTAGATGCTCCTTTAGTTCCAATTCAATTGGGAATGTATGAGTTTTCAGGTGTTGCGGCTTGTCCAGTTACATCAGTAAATATTACTACTCCAACTGCAAACAATACTTTTAGTGCTTTCTCTCAATTAGGAACTACTTGTTCAGCTGCATCAAATGTGTTTAGTTCTTACTCATGGAATGTTACTCCAACAATTGATTTGAATCAGTATTATGAGTTCTCTGTTCAAGCTGATTCTTGTATGGCATTGTACCTTTATAAACTTGCTTTCAACCACAGAACAAGTGCTGCAGGTGGAACACCTACTTGGATGGTAAGATCAAGTTTGGATAACTTTACTTCAAATATTGCTACAGGTACTTCTAGCAATAATGGTAATGTCGTGTTGGCAGATACAGTCGTACTTGGAACAGCCTTTACGCTCATCAATCAGGTTACCTT
Source organism: Flavobacteriales bacterium (assembly GCA_947447525.1). GTDB lineage: Bacteria > Bacteroidota > Bacteroidia > Flavobacteriales_D > Crocinitomicaceae > UBA952. The sequence goes on from CANFJL010000006.1 coordinate 94,047, forward strand.
TAGATTCTATTTAACAGGTATGGCCAACTCAAGTGCTACCTGGAGGGTGGACAATGTGAGCACTTTTGGAAATGTAGTGACCGTGAATCCTCAAATTTTTTATGCTGATTTAGACCATGATTCTTATGGTGACACCAACAACACTATTTCTGCTTGTTTCCTTCCGGTCTCTTATGTTACCAATACACAGGATTGTAATGATTTAGATGCTACTATTAATCCAAATACTGTTTGGTACATGGATATGGATCTGGATACTTATGGAGATACTAACAGTGTATTTGTTGGATGTACTCCTCCAGCAAATTATGTTTTAAATGCTCAGGATTGCAATGATATGAATCCACTGGCAAATATTCCTGTAATCTATTTCACTGACGCAGATCATGATGGCTTCGGAAATCAAAATCAAGGTATGTTCTTCTGCGAGAATCCAGGTTTAGGATATTCCTTGAATCAAAATGATTGTAATGATACTGACAGTACAGTTTATCCAGGAGCCACTGAAATTTGTGATGGAATTGATAACGATTGTGCCAACGGAATAGATGATGGACTTTTATTCATTCCTTATTTTGTTGATGCTGATCATGATAATTTCGGATCTACAGTTACGAATACTTTTTGTGCTGATCCTGGAATTGGATATACTTTGGTAGGAGGTGATTGTGATGATGCTAATCCAAACGCTTATCCTGGTGCAGTTGAAATCATTGATAATGGAATTGATGAGAATTGTGACAATGTAGATAACTATGCCAGTTTAGACGAATTGAATACGCTTAATTTATCGGTGTATCCAAATCCAAATAACGGTATTTTTAACATTCAAAGCAATAAAATTTGTGAGCGTCAATTGCTAAACATTATTGATTTGAACGGGAAATCCGTTGCGCAATCTGTTTTGACAGGAACTGAAATTTCTTTGAATTTATCTTCTCTTGCTAAAGGTTATTATCTGTTAACTTCTGCAAATTTGAAGCCTATCCGCATTATTATTCAGTAATTTTAAACTATTTTTATACTATAAATTAATTTATAGTATTGATTATGAAAATAGGTATTACTGCGCTTGCTTTTATTGCTTCCATTGGTTTTGGTTTTAGTCAAAAAGCTACTGAATTCCATTCTAATGCATGGCAACAAGAAGTGAATTTTAAAATTCAAGTACGCTTGAATGATGAAAATCAAACCTTATCTGCTTTTGAGGAAATAGAATACATTAATAAATCTCCAAAGACTTTGGATACGATTTATATGCATCTATGGCCCAACGCCTATCGTAATTATAGATCGGCACTTGCCAAACAACAATATAATAGCGGTAAAAAGAATCTGTATTATGGTGATATGAAGGATAGAGGATCTATTGATTCTTTAGATTTCAAAGTTAATGGAGTGCAAGTGCAATGGAAAGAATATGAAGGTAATCCTGATATTGGATATTTCATTCTGCCGAGCAGCTTATTGCCAGGGTCTAAAGTTACCATTACAACACCTTTTTCGGTTAAAATTCCTTCTGGAGAAATTTCTAGACTGGGTCACATTGATCAGTCTTATCAAATAACACAATGGTATCCAAAACCTGCAGTTTATGATGCGAATGGTTGGAATATGATGCCTTATTTAAATCAAGGTGAATTTTATTCTGAATATGGAACTTTTGATGTTTCTATTACTGTTCCTCAAAATTATGTAGTAGCAGCAACCGGTGATTTACAAGATCAATCTGAATTAGATTTTTTAGATTCATTAGTAGCAGCAACAAAAATTAATATCCCCAAATTTCTTCAAACTAAACAAGGTGGAGGTGCAACAACAGATTTTCCAGCATCTTCTAATCTCTGGAAAACGATTCACTTTAAGCAAAGTCATGTGCATGATTTCGCTTGGTTTGCCGATAAAAGATTTGCGGTACTAAAAGGTGAAGTAACGCTTCCACATTCAGCAAGTACTGTCACCTCTTGGGCGATGTTTGTTCCTCATAACACCTTAACATGGCAAAATGCCATTGAATATATTAACGATGGAACGTATTACTATTCCTTGTGGAACGGTGATTATCCTTACCATAATGTTACCGCTATTGATGGAACTATCAGCGCTGGTGGTGGAATGGAATATCCAAATGTTACCGTAATTGGTAATGCAAGTTCTGCTGAAGAATTGGAAGTGGTAATTGTTCATGAAGTGGGACACAATTGGTTTTATGGTATTTTAGGTTCTAATGAACGCGTTCACGGTTGGATGGATGAAGGAATCAATACCTTGAATGAAATGCGCTATGTTGAAACAAAATATCCAAATAATAAAAGACTTTCAGACATGGTCTTAAACGGTAAGTTTCATTTAAATGACCTTGATCATCATGATATGGGTGATGTAATGTATAGAATGCTCGCTGCTTTCGGAAAAGATCAAGCGATTGAAACACATTCAGCAGATTTCTCTTCCATTAATTATGGGGCGATAATGTATCAAAAAACAGGTTTAGTATTTTATTACTTAAAGGATTATCTAGGAACTGAGCTGTTTGATCAATGCATGCAGAATTATTTTAATGCATGGAAATTTAGACATCCACAACCACAAGATTTACAGCGTGTTTTTGAAGAAATTTCCGGTAAAAAATTGGATTGGTTTTTTCATGATTTAATTCAAACCACAGATCATATTGATTATAAAATTTCGAAGGTAAAATTCAATAAGGATGGGGGAGTTGTTCAAGTTAAAAATAAGGGGAAAGTTGATGGACCAATTGAGGTTAATGTAGTAAACAAGGACAAATCAATGAATTCTTATTGGGTTGAACCAGGACAAACTACTACTTCTATTTCAAGTAGTAAAGAAGCTGTTGATTATGTAATGATTGATGCGAATCGAGATATTCCTGAATTGAATCGATCTAATAATTATTATTATCCCAATATTCCATTCTTCATGAGAAAGCAAGAACCTCTTGCATTAGAATTTTTTAGTGGAGACAACGAAGGTGGAAAAAATAATATTTTCTGGTTGCCGATCATTGCGGGAAATTCCAATGATCGTACGATGTTAGGAGTAGCCGTACATAATTTCGGTTTAGGTCCACGACCAACCCAGTATTTGATTGCACCTATGTATTCTTTTGGCAGAAAGATGGTTTCTGGTATTGCAGAAGTGAGTCACACTTTTTATCCTGAAAACTTCTTCAGATCAAGTAAATTGGGAGTCTCAGCAAAATCTTTCTCCACAAATGGAATATCAGATAATCCTCGAGGCTCTTATTTTGTGGGAATTAGTCCATACTTATTGTTGGAGTTTGGTAAAAAGAAAAATAATCCATCGATCACAAGAACACTTTTGATTAAAACCATCGCGCGTCATGATCAATGGATTGATAATTCTAGTAATTTAATTCTTAATCAAGTAGGAGCGATGCTTTCTTACTCTTATCTTAAATCAAAAGCTGATTATAAGTATTCCAATGAAACACGCTTGGAATCAATGCAGCACTTCAAGGGAAATGATAATATGTTACGCATCTCTAGTGCAACACAATTTGAATTTAAATATTTGCGCAATAAAATGGATCGTTGGATTAGCCTTCGTGCCTATATTGGATATAATCTTTATGCAAAATCAAGTTCGTGGATCATGCCAGACAAATACATGATGTCGCTTAGTGGTGCTGCAGGAACGCAAGATAATTACTTAGAAAATTATTACTTTGATCGCTATAACACAGCCGGTATGCAAAGAGATGATAATATGGGTGGATTTAGAAGTACGTATAATTTACTTTCCAATTCATGGATGGCTTCTGTAAACGCAACGATGCAATTACCAATTAAACCAGATTTATTTGTTGCTTTTGCAGATTTCGGTTTGCGTCCATATAGCAACCTAAACAATGGGGTTGAATCTTTTTTAAATACGGGACTTGGTATCAAAATCAGTTCCTTTGTAGGCATTTATTTTCCTTTGTGGAGATCATGGAATATGAGTAACATGTATACCAATTATGGAAAGGAAATTCGATTAACTTTGAAATTCAATCCAGCCGGAAAATCAATGAAATTAAGTGCTTTAATGAAATAAAATATAAATTATGACTGATTTTAAAATCCCATTTTCTCGAATATTTTGGCCTTCATTACTTGCGATCATCATCGCAGTATTTGTAGGGTTATTTATGTTTCTACTCGTAATAGGTGGAATTATAGGTTCTTTTAGTGATTTTGGTCCGGAGCCCATTGCAGTGAATGAAAATTCAATCCTTCACATGCAACTCAATGGCCAAATTCAAGATAAAAGTACGGCTACCTTTGATGCTGGAAGTTTTACTGTAGAAAATCAAATGGGATTACCAGATTTACTTTATGGTTTGGAGCAAGCTGAACAAGATGATAACATAAAAGGTATTTTTATTGATATAGGTGATGTATCTTGTGGTTTTTCGACCGCACGGACACTTAGAAATGCGATTGCTGAATTTCAAAAGTCCGGAAAGTTTGTTATTGCTTATTATTCTGGAGAATATATCTCTCAAAAGGAATACTATATTGGTTCTGTTGCAAAGGAAAATTATGCTTTCCCAAGTGCACCTTTTCAGTTTAATGGTTTAGGTGGTGATATGATGTTCTTCAAAAACATGTTGGATAAATTGGAAATTGAAGTTGAAATTATTAGAGGAAAAAACAATGATTTTAAAAGTGCTGTGGAGCCTTTCTTTAGAACCAACATGAGTGATTCAAGTCGTGTGCAATCGGAAAGTTATATTGGTTCCATTTGGGAAGATTTTAAATTAGATATTTCTAAGGATCGAAAACTTACCCCAACAGCTTTAAATAAAATGGCAGATGAATTAATTATTCGTGATTCGAAAGATGCTTTAGCAAATAAATTAATTGATGGATTAAAATATCGCGATGAAATGATGTCGTATTTAATGGAAAAAGTAGGGGTGGAGTCTGATGAAGATTTGGCATTTCAAAATTTCGAAGAATATGCGCATCGTTTATTTGTTGATGATCAAATTATCTTGTCAAGTCAGAACCCAAGTATAGCAGTAGTGCTAGCGGAGGGAGATGTAAGTCGCGATGGTGATGGCTTGAGTTCAATAAAACTATGTAAAATATTGAGTAAGTTGCGTCAAGATGATAACATCAAAATTATTGTATTAAGAATCAATTCACCTGGAGGAAGCGCTTTAGCAAGTGAAGAAATTTGGCGGGAAGTTTCTTTAACCAATAAAGTTAAAAAGGTCATCGTTTCCATGGGTGATGTTGCCGCTTCGGGTGGTTATTATATCGCAACACCAAGCAGTCGCATCTTTGCTGAATCTACTACAATAACAGGTTCAATTGGTGTTTTTGGTATGATTCCCTACACAGGAAAAATGTTTGAAAATAAATTGGGAATTACTTTTGATAAAATTTCAACCAATAAGCATTCGGTACTTTCAACCAATCAAAAGCTTTCTCCGGAAGAACTGCAAATTACACAAGAAGAAGTAGATAAAATTTACGATCAATTCCTTACGCGTGTTGCTGATGGTAGAAATTTAAGTAAAACAAGAGTGAACGAAATTGCAAGAGGTCGTGTTTGGACAGGAAAAGATGCCAAAAGAATCGGATTGGTGGATGAACTAGGAGGATTGAAAGAAGCAATAAATTATGCGGCGAAACAAATTAATTCAAATGCTACGGATGTAATCTATTATCCGAAACAAAAGGAAGATAAGTTCGCAACCTTCTTTAAAATGATTGAAGAAGAAACAGAAGAATCTGATGTTAAAATTCAATCGAATACAATTCCGGCTGAATTTGTTTCTTTTTATAAGAAGCTAAAGGAAATTGAAAATCGAACTGGAATGCAAATGCGCTTGCCATTCGATATCGTGTTTAATTAAATGTTGTCAAGAGTTCCTCCCCTTGCCCTCAAAATAGAGTTAGAGGTTAGAGCTAGAGGTTAGAGCTATAGCGAGTTACCTCACTTTGTTTTGTTAACGACATACCGTTGTTTTTTTTGTAAATAATAACATTCTATTCTTAGACCTTGCAAAAGGAGGTTTTGAAAACCCATTGAATTTGGTATATGCTAAGATTATCTGAAAGATCAATCGCCAGCATCCAAATTTGGTGGGGATTAAAAATACTTTGAACTAACTCAGGAATGAGAGGGTTACGGATGCGTCGAAGTAAAGCGCATTGCTGAGTCAGCTCCTTTTTTTGTTACTTTTTTTTGAGCTAAAAAAAAGTAAAGGAATAGATCAATCGCTAGCATCCAAATTTGGTAGGGATTAAAAATACTCCGAACCTACTCACGAATGAGTTAATTATAGTTGCGTCGAAGTAAAGCGCATTGCTCAGTCAGCTCCTTTTTTTGTTACCGACGCTTCGGTATTTTTTTTGAGCTAAAAAAAAGTAAAGGAATAGATCTCTCTACTTTTTTTCCGCAAAAAAGTAGCAAAAAGCTCGGTGCCGGTTTTTTTATTCTGCGTTCCACTCTTGAAAATCGACCATTACGGCGAGCTTACAGCTTCCTTATGGTGCCCAACTTTCAACGCGCTATTCTTGATTAAAAAAAATGCACCCACTTAAAAGAAAAAATAAATAATAACCTTCTATTTTAAACCTTGCAATAGGAGGCTAGCCTCGATACATTTCTCCCTTCGGTCAAAACACTCGGCTAGCGAATAACAAACACTAGGTTAACGCACCAATAGCTTATCGAGTGGCCCCAGCTTGCTGGGGATGTATCGAGAAAAGCGCATCTCGACTTACTCTGCACAAGTGTCAAAGCACAAGTCGCTCGATGAGCTTTAAAAGTGGATTGAGCGTAGTCGAAATCCATGGTGGGAAACCTTCTAGTTTAACCCTTGCAATAGCTCCAAGATTTCATCTTGAATCCTTTCTCCTTTATCTTCATTGTACCATTTTTGTAAAATGGTTTTGATCTCTTCAAAAATTTCGTTCTTAGCTTTTAGATCCAAATAAATCGCTTGTAATTCCTTCGGGCGTGGACCCCAAACAAACAAGTCTTTCTTTGCTTCATCTCTAACAATCAACATGGGAACAGACTTTCCACCATGGGTGAGATATTGGTCGATTTCTGAATCGCTATCCCTTAATTGAATTTCAAGATTGATCTTGCTGTTTAGTGCCGCCATTTTTATTAGGAAGGGAACCGTATGGGCAGCATCTCCACACCAAGGTTCTGTGATCAGAACCCAATGTTGTGTACTGGTGATTTTAGAAATTTGTTCTTGTAAGGAATCACTAATGACTCCATGTTTCATCCAGCGTTGATGTCTGTGCAAGTTCAAAGGAACATAATGATTTAATTCATTTGTGTAATTTTCTCCTTTGGCACTTTCTTCGAAAAAGGTAGCGTATTCAATACTGTTCATAATAACGGACTTAAAACACGGTAAAGTTAGCGTTTTAAGTCCGTTTCTTATTTATTGGGGTAAACAAACAGCATCAACTTCTTTAATTACTTGATTTCCGTTATTATCTAAATTGGCGCTTACCATGAAAGTGAAATGGGTAGTGTCAACTACATCGTTTACCCAATGCTCATGAAAAGAGTAGCTTTTAGCTTTCTTGTCGCTTCCATATTTAAGGACGCTAACTCCTGTCGATTGATTGACTAAATCAATTTGAAAACCATATAATTTATGCTTTCCAACGATTTCACCCTCTACATGAAATTCTGTTCCAAATGCGATGGTATCGCTTGGAAGTGGTTCCATAATTGTAATCGTAGTTTCTTCAACTTTATTTTTTTGACAACTGAATGTCATAAATGCACATGCACTTATTAGCATTATTTTACTTAGTGTTTTCATTTCTTTTTGTTTTTTAATAAATAGTTAATTGTTAAAGAGAAAGACCATTTTTGTCTAAGCTCCCCTTGATTGATGTTCTGTATTAATCCGCGTTGTACTTGTAATCCAAACAACATTTTATTAGTAATTAAATTTAAGCTTGCTTTTGGGGCTATTACAATGCCTTGATAAACAAGTGCGTTGTTGTTGGATTTTAGATTAAAAAAGTAATCCATATTTATTCCGCAGGAACTAATTAATCGATAACCGAGTAAGGACTTATTCGTATAAAATTGACTTGAAAATGTGCTTACATTACTTCTTCTAAGTCCCATTGGATTGCTACCTTTGACGCTTAAACTTATTTCATTTTGAAATCCAAAATTGGTTTTTGGTGAAAAAATATAATTAAAATGAAATTTACTATCCCAAGATCCAGTACCGGGAGCAATATAGGTTAAGGAATTACTTCCGCTCCTCATTTTTCCAATGGGAGCTTTTACACCTATGCCAATACTGGCAAAATGAAACCTTTGACTTATTGAATCTTTCTTGTTAATGAGGATAAAATTCAAAAGTAGATTGGGATCACCAAATCCGAAGCTTTTTTCACTTTTTAAATCTGTTTTCTCGATTCCGTATTGATAGGGTATTTCACCATAACATTGTATTCTATTGGTAAATTGATACCTGAAATTTATTTCCTGAGTAAAAATTAATTGATCCGCTTGTCTTATTCCATGCATATATAAGGAATAGTCACGAAAATTACTTCTTAAACCAAGGTAATGGAATTGGTTTGCAGCAAATAATCCTATGCTAGCATTACCACTTACACCACCGCACATATCACATGCTTTTGAGGAAAAAAATAACAGACATACAATAATACTTATTGTTGTCTTCATGTTCTTTATTTAATTGTAAATGATTGATTTAGAATAATCATTTAACAACAAGGAGGATGAAAAATTGAGGGTGGGGTAATTGATTTCCAGTAGTTATTTTTGAAATGATCTTCAGCGCTTTTTGTTTTAAAGGAAAGATTTATTGGAACAATTTTATCTTTTCTAATTTCAATAAATTCAGGACTCTTTAATGATTTAAAATGAATACTGGAATTTTCTTGATGTTGTTTTTTTTCATCCAATTCAATTTCTGCTTTTTGTAATTGTTTAGCAAGGTAACATTGCCCATTGCAGTTTCGCATCGGATTGTTTTTGTTAACACAAGATTTTGCGATGATTTCTTTTTGATTAATATGAAATTTTACTTGCCAGTAGAACCCATAGATTGTCTTTGAAAGTATACAAGCTATAAGAAGGGGAATTGTAAGAAACTTCATCTTAATAAATAGAAGGAAATTGTTTTGGATTGGATTCATGCATAATTTGATATGCTTTCTCTACAATATCATCAATGCTAGGTTTTGAAAAATAATCTCCGTCTGTTCCATAGGGTGGACGGTGATCTTTTGCGCTCAAGGTTGCTGGTGCTGCATCTAGATGATAATATCCTTTCTGTTCTACCATGATTTTGTCCAACATATAAGCAGTCGCTCCACTGGAAACATCCTCGTCAACTATCAATAAACGATTGGTTTCTTTTAGTGAGCTAACAATATCATGATTGATGTCAAATGGAATCAATGTTTGCACATCAATCAAGGTAACTTCGATTTGCATTTCTAGTAAAACTTTTGCTGCAGCCTCACACAAATTAAAGGTAGAACCATAAGAAACAATGGTCAAATCTTTTCCTTTTTGTACTACATCAACTTTGCCTAATGGCTCTTTGAATGCACCAAGATTGGTTGGAATTCTTTCCTTGGTTCTGTATCCATTCAAAGGTTCTATCACCAATGCTGGTTCATCGCCTTCCATTAAAGTATTGTAAAAACCTGCAGCTTTTGTCATATTTCTTGGAACACAAACATGAATTCCACGCAATGAATTAACAATCATTCCCATTGGGGAACCACTGTGCCATATCCCTTCTAATCGATGTCCTCTGGTACTAATAATCAGCGGTGCTTTTTGTCCACCCTTTGTTCTGTATTGAAGTGTAGCCAAATCGTCAGACATGATTTGAATCGCATAAAGCAAATAATCTAAATATTGAATTTCAGCAATAGGTCTAATGCCACGCATGGCCATTCCAATACCTTGTCCGATAATGGTACATTCTCTAATTCCTGTATCAAAAACTCGCAGTTCCCCAAATTGATCTTGTAATCCCTCAAGTGATTGATTTACGCCTCCTATTTTTCCTGCATCTTCTCCAAAAACGATAAGTGCGGGGTACTTTTCTAATAATTTTTTATAATTATCTCTTAAAATAATTCTACCATCTTCCAATTTAACTTCTTCGTCAAATAGGGGAGCTACAGCTTCGATTTTGGTAGCTGCCTCCTTGGATTGGGAATGTAGAAAGGAACTGTATCGTTCACTATTAATTTCAAAGTTGTGTTTAATCCAATTGCTTAAAGCAAGTTTAGCAGGGGAGTCCTCTGTTCTTACAAGTCTTAAAACTCTTCTTGCTGTAGAAAAAATATCTTTTCTAACCGGTTCAAATGCTTTGCTTAATTGAGCAATCTCTTTTTCGATTTCAACTTTTTGTGTTGAGCTTGAAGCTAAATTTTGCATCAACTGAAGACAGGTAGCGGTATCATTTTTTATCCCTTCCGTAAATAATTGCCAAGCTTTATTTTTCGCTTCTCGAACGGTAACTTTTGCTTGCGCTTGAATTTCATCAAGAATTTCTTCTGTAGCCAAAGATTCTTCTCCTTTTGGAAAATTGAGAATCCATTCCCTGAATTTCAATAAACAATCGTATTCAATTTCCCAATTTAATCTTTCACTAGATTTATATCTTTCATGTGATCCAGAGGTAGAATGACCTTGCGGTTGACTGACTTCTTTTACGTGAACCAATATGGGTACATGTTCTTCACGAGCAATGCGAACTGCTTTTTCGTAGGTTGCACATAGGTGCGCATAATCCCAACCTTTACTTTCAAAGATTTCAAATCCTTTGTGATTTTCACTTCTTTGCATTCCTGAAAGGGCTTGAGAAATACTCCCTGTAGATGTTTGAAATTCTCTTGGTACCGAAATTCCATATCCATCATCCCAAACGGACATCACCATAGGAACTTGCATTACTCCTGCAGCATTCATCGATTCCCAAAACGGGCCCTCAGAGGTGGATGCATCTCCGATGGTTCCAAAGGCAACTTCATTTCCTCCATTGGTGAATTTTTGAAAGTCAGGATGTTGGCCTAATTCTTTATTTTCTCTATATATTTTTGATGCTTGAGCGAGTCCTAACAATCGAGGCATTTGTCCACCAGTAGGGGAAATATCCGCTGAACTATTTTTTTGCGCCATTAAATCTTTCCAATTTCCTTGAGCATCTAAATTTCTTGTAGAGTAATGCCCACCCATTTGTCGCCCCGCTGATTGCGGTTCGATTTGAACATCTGTATTGGCATATAATCCAGAAAAATATTGTTCTAAGGTTAATTGACCAATCGCCATCATTAAGGTCTGATCTCTATAGTATCCTGATCTAAAATCTCCATTTTTGAATTGTTTGGCAAGTGCAATTTGAGCGATTTCTTTTCCGTCTCCAAAAATTCCGAATTTAGCTTTTCCAGTGAGCACTTCTTTTCTTCCCATTAAGGAAGCTTCTCTAGATTCCCACGCCAATTGAAAGTCTGCTAATACAACAGCTCTAAATGCTTTGAAATCAATGCTGTTGGTACTTGATTTTTCGTTTGTCGTAGCCATAACCATTTTGATATTATTGCAAATATACTAAAAGTGACCTGCGTTTTGATCATTGATGCGTGCTAATTTTTATCATATTTGTACTTTTTAATTCTCATACTATGCAAATTGAATTATGTGCTGCTTCCATTGAGGCCATTTATTTAGCGAAATCACTTCATTTTGACCGTATTGAATTGTGTCAAAATTTAGATCAAGGCGGCCTAACGCCATCTGCTGGTTTCATTCAACTCGCATTGGATTTAGGTCTAGAAACTCATGTGTTAATTCGTCCAAGAGCGGGTGGTTTTGTCTACAGTGAAGCTGAAATTCAAGTCATGGAAAGAGAAATTGAATTTTGTTCTTCTATGGGTGTTAAAGGTGTTGTCGTTGGTGTACTTTCTGCAGACCTTAGAATTGACATGCAACAACTGAAACGACTTAAAAGCTCCGCGAAAAATATGGAAGTAACTTTTCATCGTGCTTTTGATGATAGTTTTGATTGGAAAAATTCAATAGATGTTTTGCTTTCTTGCGGCATTGATCGCGTGCTAACTTCTGGGATGTCTTCTAATATTGAAAATGGCATTCCAATTTTAGAGAAAATCATGACTTATGTAGATTCAAGAATTGAAATCATGGTCGGGGGAGGCGTAAACCTAGCCAATGCGCCGAAAATCATCTCTCAAGTCAAACCCAATGCCATTCATTTTTCAGGCACGGTAAAGACTTTATTGGATGCCGATTCTGTTTTTTCAGAGACGATTCTGCAAGTTGACCCAACAAAAATTGAAAAATTGCGCACTGTTTGTGAACAAGCAAAATGAAGGCGTAAATGCTGACACAATTACCTATTCAAAATAAAAAATATGTCACCTTGTCTATGTTTGAAGAAGTGGCAGTATCTTTGAAAGCATACGAAAAGAATAAAAAATAAAACATGAAGAAAGACAAAGACCTTAATCCTGAACTTGAAAATGAATCAAATGATGCTCAAGTATCAAATGAAGAGCAAGTTGCTTCAGAGGATATAAAAACCGAAGAAACTCCTGAAAATAAATTTAATGAATTGAATGATAGATTTCTTCGCTTATATGCTGAATTCGATAACTTTAGAAAGCGTTCTAACAAAGAAAAAATTGATTTAATTGTCTCTGCAAATGCATCTCTTTTAAAAGAGTTATTGCCTATTATGGATGATTTTGATCGCGCTATTTTAAACAATGAAACCGCTACTGAAATTGAATCTATTAAGGAAGGGTTTAACTTAATCCACAACAAATTTAAATCTATCGTGGAATCCAAAGGAGTGAAAGTAATGGAGGCGAAAAATCAAACATTCGACAGTGAATTTCATGAAGCAATTGCTAATATTCCGGTTGAGGAAGAGGCAATGAAAGGAAAGGTAATTGATGATGTGGAAAAAGGATATTTATTAAATGATAAAGTGCTCCGTTTCGCGAAGGTAGTTGTGGGTCAATAATAATATAAAATGAGTCAAAAAAGAGATTATTACGAAGTTTTAGGCATTTCAAAATCTGCCAACGAAAGCGAAATCAAAAAAGCTTATAGGAAACTAGCGTTGCAGTATCATCCGGATAAAAATCCTGATGATGCTTCCGCTGAAGATAAATTTAAAGAGGCTGCTGAAGCATACGAGATATTAAGTAATGCGGAGAAAAAAGCTCAATATGATCGATTCGGTCATGCTGGTATGGGGCAAGGTGGATTTGGCGGCGGTGGCGGCATGAACATGGATGATATCTTCTCTCAATTTGGTGATATTTTTGGTGGCGCTTTCGGAGGAAGTCGTGGCGGTGGTGGCGGAAGTCGCGTCGTTAAAGGGACTAATCTTAGAGTGAAAATGAAATTGACCTTAGAAGAGATTGCCCTTGGCGTAAAGAAAAAAATTAAGGTTCAAAAATTAGTTGCTGCTGAAGGGGTAACTTACAAGACTTGTCCAACATGTAATGGAGCAGGTAGAACTACAAGAGTAGCACAAACTTTTTTGGGCGCAATGCAAACGCAATCCACTTGCCATGTTTGTCAAGGTGCCGGGAAAAGTATTGACAAAAAACCTTCAGATGCAGATGCTCAAGGTTTAAAGCGTCAAGAAGAAGTAATTGAAATTGATATCCCTGCTGGTGTTGAAGAAGGAATGCAATTAAGTGTTCGTGGAAAAGGAAATGCAGGTCCGTTTAATGGTGTTTCAGGAGATTTGATCGTTGTTATAGAGGAAATTGATCACGAGGAATTAAAACGAGATGGCGAAAACTTACACTATAATGCCTTTGTAAATTTTGTAGATGCTGTTCTTGGTGCGAGTATTGAAGTGCCTACTATTTCAGGTAAAGTAAAAATTAAAGTTGATCCAGGAACTCAAAGTGGAAAAGTACTCCGTTTAAGAGGAAAAGGATTGCCAAGCGTTCAAGGTTATGCTACAGGAGATCAGTTTATTCATATTCATATTTGGACCCCGGTTAAGGTTTCTAAAGAAGAAAAAGAATTGCTTGAAAAGCTGAAGGGTAGTGAAAATTTCAATCCAAGTGCGGATACTAAAGATCCTGGTTTCTTCAAACGAATGCGTGATATGTTTTCCTAATGCAGTTTATGGAGCATCCACCGCAAGGAAAATTTGGTCTTGGTCGTGTTAGTTTAACGATCGGACTGGTAATTCTAGCGTATTTTGTTGGAAGTTTATTTCTTTTTCTTGATGTATTTCTAAATTTCCAGGATCACGATTATGTAATAATAACGATGACTGACTTTGCAGATGTAATGGGCAAAAACCGCCTGTTTATTTGGATGTTATTTCCATTTGTTCTGGTCTTTGCTACACTCATTTTTGCTGCCAAATATATCCATCAAATCCCTATCAAATCTATTTTCACAGGACGTGATCGTTTTGATTGGAAAAAAGTTTTTTTTAGTTTTTTGCTCTGGGGATTCTTATGTATTCTAACAACTTTACTAGATTTATTCTATCACGGGAATTTTACCTTAACATTTGAATGGAGTAAGTTTATTCCCCTTTTTATTTTAAGCATCTTACTTTTACCCATTCAAACTACTTGTGAGGAACTGCTCTTTAGATCCTATTTGTTAAAAGGTCTGAAAAGAAAATTAGGATCATCCATTGGCGCCATTATAATCAGTGGAATTATGTTTGGACTGATCCACGCCGGCAATCCTGAAATTGCAAGAATTGGATATCATCTATTGATTTATTATGCTCTCATTGGAATATTCCTAGGTTATTTAGTCACTCTAGACAATGGACTTGAATTGTCAATTGGATTTCATGCAGCAAATAATCTAGTGATTGCGCTACTCGTTACTACCAATTGGCAAGCGTTCCAAACGGATGCCGTTTTTACGGATTATAACAATCCTGGAAATGCCTGGTGGACCATTCTTTTAGGATCATTAATGCTCTTGTTGTTTTTCTTTTTGCTTCGTTGGAAATATAAATGGAAAATCTCAAGATAAATTGATGCATTTCGTGTACTCAAGGTATTTTTTTTTAGTTTTATAATATTATGATTGAAATCAATCAAATTTCTAAATCCTTTGATCGAAAAGTAGCGCTTGATGGGCTGAGTTTTCAGATTCCTAAGGGACAAATATTTGGTCTCCTTGGACCCAATGGTGCTGGAAAAACTACCTTAATAAGAATTTTAAATCAAATCATTCTTCCCGATAATGGGACCATTCGTGTCGATGGTAAATTATTGAATGAATCGCATTGGAAAAATTTCGGATATCTACCAGAAGAAAGAGGTTTGTATAAATCCATGAAGGTTATCGATATGCTTGTTTTTCTGGCGAAATTAAGAGGGATGTCTAATTATGATGCACTGAAAAATACCAATTATTGGCTGGATAAGTTTGACATTAAAGAATGGTCTAATAAGTATATTGCATCTCTTTCAAAAGGAATGTCGCAGAAAGTACAGTTTATTGCTGCAGTTGTGCATGAACCTGAGTACTTAATTTTAGACGAACCCTTAAGTGGATTTGATCCCATTAATGTAGAGTTGATTTTAAATGAATTAAAATTGATGAAGTCGGAAGGAAAATCGATTATTCTTTCAACTCATAATATGCAAAGTGTAGAAGAGATTTGTGACGATGTGGTACTTTTACATAAGTCTAAATTAATCGCTTCGGATACTGTTGAAAATTTAAGATCTTCAGTGAAAAACGGTCTGTTTTCTATCCGATTTTCTGGAAATATGATTGCTCTGGCTAATGCCCTTTGGACTGATTTTGAATTAATAGAAACTAAGGAATTAGGGAACAATAGGTTTCAAGTACTGGTTCGTAAAAGAGGGGAAAGGACCTTTGAGGATTTAATAAATAATCTGATGGGTAAATTGACGCTTGAGGCAGTGGAAGAAAAATTACCTTCTATGCAAGAAGTTTTTATGTCACTTATTACAAAAGAGGAGGTTCTTCATGCGGAATAGTCTAATTATTGCCAAACGAGAATTAAGGGAAAGATTGGAGAATCGTTCTTTTATAGCGATGCTTTTTATAGGGCCTTTATTAATTCTTGCTTTTATCTATTTCTTGCTTCAATTTGGCGATCAAGGAAAAACGAATATGAAGGTGCTCATTGTTGATCCAAGTGGTTTATTAGAAAATAAAATTACCAGTCAAGAATCAAAAGCGCTGACCTATTACTTCTATGATGATTATATTGAAATAGCTGAATTTAAAGATGGTAAAAGATTTCAGGAATTTGATGCCATGATCGAATTGAATGAAAAAGTATTGATTAATAAAAAGGTCTTCCTTTTTTATCGCGAAGCTCCTTCTGTGGATCTTAAAATGAAGATGAAGTTTGAGGTAGAAAGAAGGGTGGAAGAGGTGATGATTGAACAGTTTACTCAATTGTCCGTGAATGCATTTCGACAAATCAAGCAACCTTTAAATATTGACTTTCGAAGTGTTTATGATCCTAAAAATGAAGCTGACAATTCGTCATCTTGGGTTGGTTTTTTCTTTGGATTAATTATTTTGTTTTTTATTAGTCTTTTTGGAATGACTGTTTTACGGGGTATAGCAAAAGACAAAAGTAATCGTATCGTAGAATTAATGCTGGCTAGTGTAAAGTCTAGAGATATGATGCTGGGTAAGATTATGGGTATTGGCTGGGCAGCTTTATTGCAGTTGTTCATATGGACGCTACTTGTCGGACTTGGTCTTTTTGTTTTCAAGTCTTTTTTCTTTAAGGATATTTTTGATGCTTCTTCTTTTGAGGGTATTCAGATGAGTGAGGAGGTGAAAAATGAGATTTTGACCAATTCCTCTATTGCGAAATATAACGCCTTCATTGACTTGATCTATCATCGCATTAATTTTTGGGTCATGATTCCTCATTTTGTATTACTCTTTGTTTTGAGTTATTTATTTTATGCATCTTTCTTCAGTGCTATTGGCGCCACTGCAGGGACTGAAAGCGATGGACAACAGTTTGTGATTCCTATTTTTGTTGTATTAATGGTTTCCGTGTACGCTGGATATATGAGTGTTTATTGGCCGGATTCTCAATTGGCACATTTGTTTTTGTATCTTCCTTTCACCTCAGCAATGGTAATTCTTATAAATATCTCAAATGGTTTTGCTATTGGTTCTTATGTCGAAACAATGCTCTCTGCACTAATTTTAATAGTAAGTTCTGGTTTATTTCTTTCTATAGCAGCTAGATTGTATAAAAATGGAATCTTAATCTATGGCCATTCTTTGCGATTGAGAAATTTGTTTCAATGGCTAAAAAAATCCTAATCAGTGATCAGGGCCGTAATAGATCTCGGAACCAATACGTTTAATCTTGCAATAGCTCAGGTTGGCCAGCAGGAATTAATTCTCGTTCATTCGGAGAAGGAAGGCGTTGCCTTGGGAATGGGAGGAATAAATGATTCTTATATCACCGAAGATGCTATTCAACGTGCCTTGTCTTGTTTATCAAGATTTGTTGCTGTTTGTGTTGAATATAAGGTATCTGAGATCAAAGCAATTGGAACCTCCGCAATCAGAGATGCTCAAAATTCAAATGATTTCTTAAATAGAGTGTTTTTAGCTACGGGAATTTCAATTGAAGTGATTGATGGTCCAACAGAAGCTGCTTATATCTATAAAGGAATTGCTTTTTCTTATTCTTTTGAAACATCAGGTTTGATAATGGATATTGGTGGCGGAAGCACTGAATTTATACTAGCCGATGCATCGGGTATTCAAAAATTAGTTTCTTTGGATATCGGTGTGTCTAGAATCATTCAAACTTATTCGCTTCATGATCCTCTGTCAAAAAAGGACATTAAAAATATTGAAGATTTTCTAGAGGAAAGGGATCAGGACTTTTTTTCAAATATTATGGCAGAGTCATTCATTGGTGCCTCTGGTAGTTTTGAAACTTTTTATGAATTGATTCATGAAAAGGGATTCCCAAGTCCTTATGAGCCTTTTGAGGTAAACTTGAATGATTTTCTTGAGGTTTTAAATCAGGTAATCGCTTCGTCTTTACAGGAGAGAAATGAAAATCCATACATTATCGAAATTAGAAAAATAATGGCGCCTATTGCAGCGGTAAAAGTGCGATGGGTACTTTCTAAAATTAATCCCAAACGCATCGTTGTTTCACCCTGTTCCCTTAAAGAAGGTGTACTCTTGTCTTTTTAAGTGTCACTTTACTTAATTTCATAAGATAATAAGATTTTTTGTTTCCTTTTAATGTGTCGCACCATAACATTTCCTTCAATAAATATCGTATTTTTGAACCTGTTAATGCACTAAATATTTCTTAATTAATATCTGTAAAATGAATAAAACAGCTACTTTTTTTGGCTATGATTATTTAGACTTATTGCACTTGATTTTTAAAATAGGAGCAAACTTGTTGATTAGTGCCATCATTCTTGTTGTTGGCTTTTGGCTTTCTAATGTTTTAGGGAAATTCACTTCTAAATTACTACGAAGAAGTAAAACTGATGAAGGATTAATTACGTTTTTATCAAGTTTTGTTGTGCTTGCCTCCAAGGTTTTGGTTATTGTAACCGCTATTACTCAACTTGGTGTTGCAATGACATCTTTTGTGACCATTCTTGGAGCTGCGGGTATCGCAATAGGTATGGCGTTCTCTGGTACGCTTTCTAATTTTGCAGGTGGAATAATGATTCTTGTCCTGAAACCTTTTAAAGTTAAAGATACTATCCTAGCGCAAAATGTTCAAGGAGTGGTTAATGAAATTCAAATATTTAATACGTATCTAACAACTTCTGATAATAAGGTGGTTATTCTTCCTAATGGTCCTTTAGCCAATGGAACGATTATTAATTTCTCTAAAGCTGAAAAAAGAAAAATTGAAGTCATTATGCCCATTCGATATGGTGATAACTTAGATGGAATTATGGAGACCTTAAAGGAGTCTTTTCTATTGGATGAAAAAATTCTTAAAGATCCTCAACCTAGTATTCAATTAACGCAACTAGGAGAGGAAAAAGCAAGTTTATCGATTCAGGTTTGGGTCAAAAATATCAATTTTATTGCGGTATCTAATTCCGTAAATGCTATCGTTTATCGATTGGTATCTTCAGAAGGGTATTTAAATGTAAAGAATCAAAATGATTGATTTAATTCAGCAATATATAGAAAGTAATCATTTCGGAGCTTTCGTAGGTATGGATTTTAAAATCTTAAATCCAGGTGAAACGCTTTATGAAATTGAAATAAAAAATCAACATCTTGCTACGCCAAATATGGCGCATGGTGGACTCATATCAGCTCTTTTAGATGCTTCGATGGGGGTTGGAGCTTTATCAATGGTTGCAGAGAATAATCAAGTGGTATCTACTGTTGAAATGAAGGTGAATTTTTTAAGGGCCGTGCGCCTAGGAGACAAGCTTTCTGCTACTTCGATTGTAGTTAGAAAAGGAAAAAATACGATTGTAATGCAGTCTGAAGCTAGAAATCAAGACGATAAATTGGTGGCTGTTTCAAGTGGCACTTTTTTTATTCTTCCTGCAGCTGTTTCTGGATTTTAATTATATTCGCATTTAAATATCTTTATATGTTACTCACTATTTTACTTTTAATTTTCACGGTAATTATTGTCCCTTTTGTTAGTTTTAATTATGGAACAGCGTTAACGGATCTTCAATCAATAGTGCTCTACGATCATATGGTATATGTTGTAGGTGCTGTCATTGCGTATTGTTTTATTATAGGTGAAATTTCAAAAAATAATTCTCAAGTAGATAAATTGTGGAGCATTGTACCCATTTATTATGTTTGGCACATGACCGGTGTATGTCACTGGGAACCTAGAATGATCTTTATGTCTATTCTAGTGAGTATTTGGGGTATTAGATTGACCTATAACTTCGCGAGAAGAGGTGCATATCAATGGAAATTTTGGGCAGGTGAAGAAGATTATCGTTGGGAAGAATTGCGTAAAAGACCAGGTTTTAATAATCGCTTCGTATGGATGTTGTTTAATCTTTTCTTTATCAGCGCTTACCAAAATATACTAATTTTCTTATTTACGATTCCAATTCTTACGGTTGTTGGTTCTGGGAAACCTTTAAATTGGATCGATTATCTTTTAGGATTGATTTATGTTATATGTGTCGTAATTGAATTTGTTGCAGATCAACAACAATATGATTTTCAAACAGAAAAGCACCGCAGAATAAATGCAGGTGAAGATTTAGGGGAATATGCACATGGTTTTATTGCTACTGGATTGTGGGCTAAGGTGCGTCATCCAAATTATGCCATGGAACAAACGATTTGGGTAGTCTTTTATCTCTTTAGCGTTCATGCAACAGGTGAATGGGTTAATTGGTCGGTAGCTGGTTGTGCTTTATTGTTGATTTTATTTAAAGGAAGTTCAGATTTTTCTGAAGAAATTTCAGCTAAGAAATATCCGGAATATAAAAACTATCAACAAAGGGTTCCGAGATTTATCCCCTTTACCAAAAGAGCTAAATAGATTTTAATCGAATTAACTTTTGCTTGATTTGCTCTAGTTGAGCAATGACTTCCTCTGTGTTTACAGACTCTTTTGTATCGATAGCTCCATCAGTGATTTTGATTTTTAATGCTTTTTTAGCGCCCTCAATTGTAAAACCTTGAATCTTAACTAATTGATAAATATTGTTAATTTCTTGGATTTCTTTAACGGAATATAAGCGATTTCCTTTGTTGTTTTTCTTGACAACTATAAGTTTAAATTCACGCTCCCAAAACCTTAGTAATGAAGGATTTACATTCAATAGTTTAGCCAGCTCTCCAATGGAGTAGTAGAGTTTGCTGAGTTCATTGATCTTAATTAAAGTCACGCTTTTATAGGAATTATTCCCGAAAATAGTTATAATTTTGCAACTGAAAATGTTATGAGAGAATTAAAAACGATATTTTTTGTAATAATACTTTTTTATTCAAGCGCGCAAGTTTGGAGCCAAAACGCTAACAGCGGTCAAAAAAAGTCCTCCGATTCTTTACCTGCTTTTAACAATAAAAACAGCGCTAAAGTTGATGCAATAATTTCTTATGCTAAAACTTTTATGGGTACACCATATAAATGGGGCGGTACTACTCCTTCTGGTTTTGATTGTTCTGGATTTATAAATTATATTTTTGGAAATTTTGGTTTTCAATTGACGCGTACCAGTTATAATCTTGCTGAATTAGGAGAAACCATTAAGTTAGATGATCTTCAACCTGGAGATTTGATGTTTTTCCGAGGCAGTGCAAATGGAGGCGGTGTTGCGCACGTTGCAATGGTGATTGAGGTTTCTCCTGATGCTATTCGTTTTATTCATTCTTCAACCTCTAGAGGAGTAACGGTGGATAATTTTAAGACGAGTAAGTATTACATTTCTCGCTATGTTAAAGCAAAACGCTTGGACTACGGAGCCGCAAAACACTAGAATTTAAACTTTTCTAGCGTATCTTTGTTTTCGTATTATGGACTTCTCTACAATCTTAGGAAAAAAACAATGGTTCTTTGTTATTCTAGCAGGTTTGTTCATTACTAATGCTGTTACAGCTGAATTAATAAGTAATAAACTTATTGAAATCCCTTTAAATTTTTCTTTCTTTGGTCATAAATTTGGACCTTTCATTACCATTGTTGGAATTTTACCTTGGCCCATTGTGTTTTTACTTACGGACCTAATCAATGAATTTTATGGACCAAAAGTCGTTCGCAGACTTTCTTGGATTACAGCCGGTTTGATATTATATTGTTTTATTTTAGTGGGTGTTTCTTTAGCAATTCCAGCTGTTGAACTTCCAAATTCAGGTCTTGCAAGTGATGAAGACTATCGAATGGTTTTTGGTCAAGCTCAAATGATAATAATTGGTAGTATCACTGCCTTCTTAGTCTCTCAGCTGTTGGATGCAACGGTTTTTACTTTTATAAAAAATAAAACAGGAGATCGATTCGTTTGGTTGAGAAGTACTGGCAGTACTCTGGTTTCTCAGTTAATTGATTCTTATATTGTCCTGTATATTGGTTTTGTCCTGCCAGGAAAAATGTCTTTTATTGATTATATGAATATAGCGCCAACCAATTATGTTTTGAAAATAGTGATCGCTTTCGCATTGATTCCTTTAATTTACTTAGGACATTGGGTGCTAAAAAAACATGTTTTCACTTCTTCTAAAATTTCTTAATATGAAAGTCATTTATTGTTTAATGCTGCTCATTCTTACACAATGCACCCTAGCGCAATCAGATGCTAAATCAAAACAAATAGAGGAACCTAAATTAGTGCCTTTTGCAAAAAAAATGCTTCCTGAAAATGTTTGTTATATCGTAAGGGATGGTGGAACAGAAGAACCTTTTTCTGGTAAGTATGTGAATCATCATGAGAAAGGTACTTATCTCTGTGTGGCTTGTGATCATGAGTTATTTTCTAGTAGTGCAAAATATGATTCGGGTTCCGGTTGGCCAAGTTTCTATGATGTTCTCAATTCAAAGGATGTTAAACAATTACACGACACTTCTTTCGGAATGGATCGCATTGAAATTCGCTGTAGTTTTTGTGATGCACATCTCGGACATTTATTCAATGATGGGCCCAATCCAACAGGATTAAGGTACTGCGTGAATTCTGCCTCTCTCATTTTTATTCCTAATTCTTCCAATCATGATTAAAGAAATTACACTAGGTGCTGGATGTTTCTGGTGTTTAGACTCTTGTTTTAAGGATTTAAAAGGTGTTTTGCAAACCTTTCCTGGTTATGCTGGAGGAAGTGTATTAAATCCTACTTATGAAGCTGTTTGTAATGGAACAACAGGTCACGCAGAAGTGGTTCGCGTTATTTATGATGATACTATCATTTCTTTTGATGAAATAATGAATTTATTTTGGTGGATTCACGATCCTACGCAATTAAACCGTCAAGGAAATGATATCGGTACTCAATACCGTTCGGTAATTTTTTATCATGATCTAGAACAAAAAAATAGGGCGGAGAAACTTAAAAGTTCTTTAGAAAATTTAAAGGTTTATCCTAAACCTATCGTTACTCAAATTGTTCCTATCGAAAATTATTTTCAAGCAGAAGCTTATCACCACGATTATTTCAGCAAGAATCCTCAAAATCAATACTGTCAAATGGTGGTTAAACCAAAAATAGATAAGTTTAAAAGCGTTTTTGAAGGAAAGATTAAATGATTATCTAATCAGAGTAACATGACCTATGACTTGAATTTTCTCGTCATTGTTCATAGTCTTCAAGTTCATTTTCCAAGTGTATACTCCATCTGGACATTTTCTTCCCTCATTGTAGGATCCATCCCAACCAAAGGAAACATTATGTGATTCCCAAATAAGTTCCCCCCATCTATTAAAGATGAAGAAGTCATAATCATAAGGATCATATCCGGAATAAAGAACTGGTTTGAATGTTTGATTGAATTGATCTCCGTCAGGTGTAAAGGTGTTCGGCACCCAATAGATCACTTCTTCAGTAATACAATCTTCCACAACAGTAACATGAACTGAATCTTGGTCGGTACATCCCGCGCTATTGGTTCCAATTACAACATAGTCATTTTCTCCAGCAGGTGGGAGGTAGGACATGCCATTAAGTACTTGTTGATCCCAAGAGTAGGTTGATGCACCTGTTGCTTGTAATATTATTGGATTTCCAAAACATACTGTTTTGTCAGGTCCAGCGTCAACAACTGGATCAGGTGAAATAGTTAAATTAAAGGTTGCTATTCCTGGACAAATTTGAGCTGCAGTGGTATACGTAATTTGATAGGATCCTGTTGACGAATTACTTAAATTAACATTACCTGTGGCAGCATTAATACTTAGTCCTGGTCCACTGGTAACCGTTCCTCCTAAAGTACCGCTAATGGTTGCAACAGGATTAGGATCTGTTAAACAATAAGTGTTGTCAGGATAGGTGATTCCAGCCGGTTCGCCTCCAACATAATTACCGGCAAAATTATAACTACATCCTGCAATATCAGTAACGCTGAAAGAAAATGGTCCACTTACACCAAGATTTCCAATGACAATATTACCGTTGTTAGGAGCGGTAGAGGTAACGTAAGTGGCACCTGTTGGCAAAATGCTTCCTGGAGTTCCAGTGAAATTACCTCCATTTAAAGATGGAGAACTGCCTGTTAAAGTGACCGTCGCAGTTCCGTTAGCACAATTGCTGGTGTAGGTTGATGTTATTTGTGGTAAGTACTGCACTGCGATAGGGTCTCCTAAATCAAAACAATCTAAGGCAGGAAGCGTAACGTAGCTATAGGTGCCCGCTTGAATACTGTACATGGTTAAAGGAACATAATAGACAACATTATCAGTAAAGGTTCCGACAGGGAAAGAATTAATAAAGGATAAATCATTTAAATCACTGATGTCTTCAGTTGATGTTACCACAGAAACCAAACAAGGATCATCAGGTATAGTTAAACCAGATGCATTGGATTGAATTGGCGTTAAAGATACTGTTGGTGGACAAGAATAAGCCAACCATACCACGCCAGGATCATAAACAGGAGCTGTTGGATCGTAATTCGGAGATGCTGGGTTTGTAGCACCAATGATTTCATCTGGAACTGAAAAATTTTGATTGGAGGTAATGCTAAATTGATCGTTGTAACAAATTTTATTTATTGCAGGCATCGGCAATAAGGTAGTGGTAAATGTTCCCATCATTGCGTTGCAATTACATGCAGGAGGTGTAGGGTAGGTTAATGTTGCTGTACAACTTGGGTCAGCGGAAAATGCAGCTGAAATTACACAATTGGATCCATTTGCAGTTCCTGTCATGCTAAAGTTAGAAGAACTTCCGAAAGGGGCATTGAATACTTGTGTGCCACCGCACGAATTGGTTAAGGTAAGCGTTCCACTAGAAGGAGGAAAGGTGTAATTGATGGTTCCTGTGACTGTGTAGGTATTTGTTGCTGCATCACAATTGGTAATACTTCCTGTGAAATTCCCAAAATTACAAGGGTTCGTAGTGGTACATGCCGGTGGAGCCACATAATTTTGTGATGTATTACAATTGGCATTAGCTGAAAATGAGGTGCTGACGGTACAGTTTGCTCCATTGGAAACAAGTCCCGTTAGGTTGTAATTGATACTTGTTGCAAATGGGGCGTTAAAGGTTTGAGAACCTCCGCAACTACTCGTTATGGTGAGTGTTCCTGTTGTTGGAGGATTGGTGATTCCCAAATTACCAGATACACTGTAGGTATTTGTTGCTGGATTACAAGCACTTGGTATTGCTGTAAAACCGGTTACTCCACAAACAAATGAACAATCCGCTGAACCTGTACCGCCTGTTTGTGAAAAAGAAATAGTTCCTGCTTGATTAGCATAATTGGTTAATAGCAATATGTAAAATTGTCCAATCGTTGCGTTGGGTATCGTTGCTGTTTCAGAGGCTGCTGTGGAATAACTACAATCTACAGCACTACCTGCAGGGAAAGTCCCAGCACCACAACCCGCTGCTAAAGATGTATAGGGTCCCCATAAGGCAAAGTCCACATCAATTCCAGTTCCAGAAGTATTGACTTGATTCATGGTGATCGTCATGGGACCATTTTGATCGATTTCCATAAAGTACCAAACAGGATTAGGAGTGGAACCTAAACAGTCAATGGCCCCTAAATTCGTTACATTGGTATTATTTGGAAAGGAATAATTCGTGCCAGTACAAAATGGATCTGCTTGAACACATTGAGATAAGCCAATATGTGACGCTATTAAAACACAAAATAAGAAGAGTAATTTTATTTTCAAATCAGCTTATTTTTCAAATTTATACCTCAATTCTTTCTTAATCAATTTTGGATGCGCCTTAGCCCATTCAATGGCAATTTTCTTGTTCTCAGCATAACTTAGTTGGTGGTCATATATAGGAAGTGATGCAGGAATGTGACCGTCTTTGAAGAATGACTTCATTTTTTTATCGTCAAATATATACTTATCGAAATGATGATAGGTGGTGTCTTTTGCTGTGATATAATCAACTTTTTTTATATCTCTTCTTTGATTTGGGGGGCTGTTTTGAGCTGATGCACAAAGAGTAATTCCAAAAATAAATAATAACGAGATGTAAAGTTGCTTCATTTTGAATTTTTAATAGTTACGTCAAATATAAATGATAGTTGCCTTATAAACAATGATATAAATATAAATAAAGTAATAGATATTAACAAGGTATTTTTAATTTCGTATTTATTCTATTCAATTCTAATATTATTAATGGGTGCATCCATAAAATACATAAGTTATTTTTTACCGCCATTGGCTATTGATAATGTTGCGCTCGCGAAAGGTTATCCAGACAAAACGCCTCAAGATCTATTCGATATTTCAGGGGTACATAAACGGCATATTGCTTCGGAAGGAGTTTTAGGTTCTGATTTGGCACTAAATGCAGTAAGATCATTAGTTTTGGAAAACTCTGATTTTTCATTAAATGAAATTGATTTTTTAATTTTTTCAACTTTAGTTCTAGATTATAATTCTCCAACAACTGCTAGTGTCCTGCATCGAAAATTAGGTTTAAATCTTAATTGTGGTGCTTTGGATTTACCCCAAGGTTGCACCGGTTTTTTATATAGCTTGAGCCTTGCAAGTGCTATGATTTCAGCAGGAAATGCAAAAAATGTGCTGATTTTATTAGGTGAAATTCCAACAAAAGCAATTCACCATGATGATATAGCTTTAGGATCTATATTCGGTGATGCTGGCGCAGCTCTTGTCGTTTCTGAAAACCAGACCTCAAAAATTGGAAAATTTGTCTTTGGTACTTTTGGTGAAGGTTTTGATTTTTTAAAGGTTGAAGTTGGTGGCGGTAGAAATCCAATTAATTCAGAATGGATTAAAAAATATGACGATCAAGAACTTAATTTGCCTTATGGCCGCATCGAAATGAATGGTTTTGAAGTGCTTAGATTTGCTTTAAAAGAAATTCCTGGACTGCTTGATCGTACTTTATTGATGAATAATATTTCTATTTCAGAAATTGACTTCTTTGTTTTTCATCAAGCTAGCGCTATGATTCTAAAATCGCTTCAACGAAAATGTGATATTCCACAAGGAAAATTCATTTCTTATTTTGAAGAGTCCGGTAATACAGTGTCTTGTTCTATTCCCATAGCATTAAAAAAAGGAGCAGATGATAATCGTTTTAAAAAAGGAGATAAGATTGCATTAATTGCTTTTGGTATTGGTTTTTCATGTATTGGGACGGTAATTGAATGGTAGAAAAATGTATATTTGATCTATGGAAATAATTGATTTTATTAAGGTTATTGAAGATGAATTTGAGGATTTAACTCCAGGAACTTTATCTCCCTACAGTGTTTTTAGAGATATGGATGGATGGAGTAGTATGCATGCGCTTATCTTCGTCGCATTAATAGACACTACTTATGATGTTCTTTTGACTGGAGAAGAATTAAAGTCGTGTATTACCATAAAAGATTTGTTCGACATTACAGTTTTAAAAATTAACGGTGGCGGAATTAACGCTTAAACATGCTGCTGTAAAAGCAATTTATACGGTCGTTCCCAAAACGATTTATAAATCTATTGATTATCCTTTTTTTTCGGAAGAGGAAGCAAAGATGTTTTCAAAAACTACAGGGATTATAGAAAGAAGGGTGGCAAATGCTGATGTTACAGCATCTGATCTATGTTACCAAGCCGCTAATGCTCTTTTGGAGGAATTAAATTGCCGCAACGAAATTGATTTATTGGTTTTTGTTACGCAATCACCCGACTATTTTCTTCCTGCCAGTGCAGCAATTCTTCAAGATAAATTAGGATTACCAACAACTTGTATGGCTTTTGATGTAAATTTAGGTTGCTCTGGCTATGTTCATGGCTTGTTGCTTGCCAACCGCTACTTGCAAAATGGTGGATTGAAAAAGGTCTTACTTTTAGCAGGTGATAAATCTACTATTTCCACTCACGAAAAAGATAAAACTACTTTTCCTCTTTTTGGAGATGCTGGTGCTGCTACTTTAATTGAATTTGATCCTAACGCGCAAGACTGGTTTTTAGATGCAGGAACTGATGGAAGTGGCGCGGATGCCATAATTATTCCGGGTGGACATTCAAGAAATCCATACGGAACTATTGACACTTCAGATTTCACAAGCGCTCCAGGAGTTACCCGGTCTCTTAAACATCTGCACCTTGACGGGATGAAGGTCTTTAATTTTGCGCTTAAAAATGTTCCTAATTCCCTGAGGAATGTTATCAATAAAGCGGATTTATCTATAGATGAAGTTGATTATTGTATTTTACATCAGGCCAATCAATTGATTACAGACAGCATTAGAAAGAAAGTAAAGTCTAGTCCCGAAAAATTCCCTTCGTCGATTCAACTTTTCGGAAATACGAGCTCTGCTTCGATTCCATTGACCATCTGTAGTGAATTAAAGGAACAAATGGCATCGCAAAAACTAAAACTCTTATTGTCTGGATTCGGGGTTGGATTTTCCTGGGCATCGCTACTACTGAATACGGAAGGAGTTCAAACAAAATTATTGGAATATGAATGACTTAAAAGGCAAACAGTTTTTTATTACTGGAGCAACAGGCGGTATTGGAATGGTTGTAGTAGAAGAATGCCTAAAAAGAGGTGCTGTGGTTTTTGCTACCGGTAGAAATGAATCGGTGCTTGATGCCCAAATTTTAGCTCATCCTGAATTCACTTTTATACCAGCTGATTTAACCAATCCTGATGACTTATCTAGTTTAATAAAACTTTTACCTCCTTTGGATGGTGTTTTATTTGGCGCGGGAATTATTGATCCTTGTCCAATTAAATTTATTCAGCAAAAACATATTGATGCCATCTTTTCAATCAATTTTGATAGTATTTGTCTTTTGACTTCTCTTCTTGCTCAAAAAAAACTTTTAAAAGATAAGTCTTCTTTGGTTTTTTTATCCTCTGTTTCTTCGGAGTTTCCCTACAAAGGCGGTGCGCTCTATGCTGCATCCAAAGCTGCTTTAGAAGCTTATGCCAAAGGAATTGCCTTAGAATTTTCGCCTAAAGGAATCCGCGCCAATTCAATTCGTGCTGCTTTGGTTGAAACTGCTATGTTCGAAAAAACTAAAAATGCCCTCACCACAGAAGAAATAGCGGAAGTTGTATCTGCATATCCTCTCGGTATAGGTGCACCACTCGATATTGCAAATGCTGTTCTGTTCTTGTGGAGTGATCTTTCTAGTTGGATGACGGGTTCGGTTTTGAATCTGGATGGAGGTCTGCTTTTGAATAGCAAGAAATAAGAGGAATTTTTGTACTTTCGACTCCATTAGATCTTATGAATTATAGTATTGTCATACCTACTTTTAATAATGCCAAGCAATTAGAAGCGCTTGTTTTGTCTCTTGAAGATTCAATGAACGGCTTTTCTTTTGAGTTAATAATTGTTGATGATGGCTGTTCGGATAGTACTTGGGAAGTTTTGATGGAGCTAAAAAAAAGATTTAATTTCCTTAAAATTATTCGTTTGGCTAAAAATTTTGGTCAGCACGCAGCTACAATTTGTGGTTTTTCTCATGCTAAAGGTGATTTTGTCATTACCATGGATGATGATTTTGAAGTTCAATCTAAGGAAATACATACTTTAATCCTAGCGCAAGCCAATAGTAAGGCACTTCTAACGTATGGAGTTTTTAAATCACATGAAAATTGGCAAGTTGCTTTATTGAAAGCAATGTATCGTGGTATATCGAAATTAAATGGAAAACATAAAGGAAAGGGAAGCAGTTTTAGATTGATAGATGGTAACTTGGTGCGTAAGATGGTTTCTCAACAGCATAACTTTGCTTTCGTAGATGAATTGTTGCTCTGGTATACAGATAGTGTATCGTTTGCTCCAGTTCTCTACTCAGGTAAAAGCACTACAAAAAGTAGGTACAAATTACCTGTTTTAGTAAAAACAACACTTCGTTTAATGTTATTTGCCTCAGATCTCCCGCTAAAATTTGTTAGTTTTCTTGGGCTGAGTTTGTCTACCATTAATTTTTTATATGCCTGCTTTATCTTGTATAAAAGAATTGTCCATAAAATTGAAGTAGAGGGTTATACTTCTTTGATTCTAAGTATTTTATTTTCAAGCGGTGTCCTTATTTTTTCTTTAGGGATCTTAGCGCAATATTTGCGTCAAATGTTGCTTAAAATGAATCAAAAGCCATTGTATTACGAGTCGGAAGTAGTATGTTGATTCTGAGTCAATATGATATTGAGCTGCATCGCTTGACAAGAACTGATATTGAACTCGTGCGTTCTTGGAGAAATCAAGATAGGATCAGAAATCAAATGTTTTATACAGCTTTAATTACCGAACAGGAGCAAGAACTTTGGTTTGATTCCGTAAATAATTCCTTAAATTATTATTTTCTAATTGTATTTAAATCCAAAAAAATCGGATTGATTCACGCTAAGAATATTGATTTGGAAGTGGGATATGGTGAAGGTGGAATTTTTATAGGGGAGCTTGCAGATGAAAATTCATGGGCAGCAACGATGGCATCGATTTGCTTGTTGAGTTTTGTATTTGAAAAATTAAGTTTAAAATCGTCCCTAATTAAAGTCAAATCAAATAACTTAAATGCAATTAAATACAACGAGTTACTGGGTTACAAGGAAGTAAGTTCGCTTGACAAATGTACAGTGATGTCCTTGGATAAAAAGAGTTTTAATCGTGCTACTTCAAAGTTGAAAAGTACGCTTGCAAAAATTGCAGGCACGGATGGGAAAATGACATTATGTGGTACTGCTTCCGATTTAAATCTCCCTGAAATTAATAAATTACTTAAATAGAAAAATTATTTACAGGCAATACGCCTTGCTTGAATCCTTCTTGCCAAGTGGCTTTATCGGCAAATTGTAATAGAAAAGGATCTTCAATATGGTCTATTTTATATTTTGAAATTTCATAAGCTGAATAGTGCCAATATGGATTAGGAATATCAAACATGAGGACAACCCTGTTCTCGTCACTGTTATTCCAAGCCTCATGTTCGTGACTGTCATCAAAAATAAGAAGTTCACCTTCTTTCCAAGTCCTAACTTCGTCTCCAACTCTAATTTGACACAATTCTCCAGCAGGAACAATTAGCGGAAGATGACATCTCAAGATTAATTTAGAATAGCCACAATGGGCTTTAATATGCGTTTTCGGTTTAATTATGGAGAAATCGCAGGAAATAAGTTCTTGTATTTGCTTAATTAAGTCGCTCGTATGTTTGCATTGCTCCCTGTTGGGAATATTGTCCATATTGAAAAACTGAAAGGTAAAGACCTTCCATGCCGCAGGAGTTTTGGAGTTTACATAAGCTGGAAAAGTGCTCAACCATTGTCCAGAATCCTTTGTTTTTAATAGTTCTGTTACTTCTTTTTGAATAATTTCCCAGTGATCCTCTAAGAATAGAAGATGTGCAAAATCTTTGGTGTCATAAAAATAGCTTGGATTCTTTTCTGTTAACATCCTTATGTTGTATTCATAACGAAGTTAAATATTCTTCTTAATTGGATAGGAGTGAAGGTGCTTTTTTATTTATCTTTGTTTAGTGAAAACACACATCAATTTTTGTCTTTTTATTATCCTTTTGTTTGCATTTGATAATGTCAGAGCGAATCCAATTAAAAAAGCATTTTTAGCACTGGATCAAAAAAATTATGGATTGGCTTTAGGTCATTTTCAAAAATTAAAAAAACACAATCCTTCATTAGCTTATTTTGGATTCACTCAAATCTATCAATCACCAGCTTTATACAATTTAGATTCATGCTTAAAATATGCATTAAAAGCTGAAGAAAGTTTAAATCTTGTAAGTCCAAAGAATTACCTTGCTTGGAAAAAATATGGTTTTGATAGTACTGCAATAGTTCAAAAAAAGTTTTTGTTGAGCGCGACCTATTTTACTTTACTTCAAAAGGATACTTCAATCGTCAATTACAATAATTTTATTTCACAACAACCCTGGGCATTGGAAGTTTCATCGGCAATTGACATTAGGGATTCATTGGTATTTAATACAGTGCTTAAATTATCTACTATTCAGACCTTACAGTCTTACATGAGTACTTACCCTAAAAGCAAGATGTTTAATCAAGCCCTTGCCGTTTATTATGAATTACAATTTGCTGAATCTACTTTAGATGGTTCAATTGAAAGTTATGCAAGTTTTATCAAAAAAGCACCGGACAATCCATTTAGAGGGGAAGCTGAAGATCAATTGTATGCATTAGCAACTCAAAATAATATGTTAAAGGAATTGGATGATTTTGTCCATAAATACCCTAGCAATCGTAATTATAACCTAGCTTGGTTGCGCTTGTATCAGTTGTTTATGAAGGATTATTCAAGTATGCGCATGGAGCAGTTTCGGGCTGAATACAGCGATTATCCATTTATGAAGCAATTAGAAGATGATATCGCTATGTTTAATGAAAATCTGTATCCGTTTAAAGAAAAGGATCTATTTGGATTTATGAATAATAAAGGAGAAATTGTTATTCCTCCTTTGTATTTTGAAGTGTCTGATTTTTCTGAAGGTCTCGCAGTGGTTTCTGATGGTTTGAAAATGGGTCTAATTGATAAAAAGAATACTATTGTTATTCCGTTTGTTTACGATGAGATTTCAGACTTTCTAAAGGGTAGGGCTATCGTGACGAAAAATAATTTAAATGGAATTATTGATCGTACAGGTTTGTATATTTTCCCTCTTGAGTTTAATGATATTGGATACTTTAAAAATGATTTGTATTATACTGAAAAAGAAGGTGTGATTAGTATTTACGATTTCAACTTTCATCAAATGAATTGCCCTGCTATAGAGCAAATCACACCTCTTGCTTCAGGTAAATTTAAAGTGTTTATGGATGGAAAAGTTAGTTTTTTAAACGATAATCTTACTTTGTCATTACCATTTGAATTTGATGATTTACTGCCGTTTTCTGATTCAGTTTATTGTTATCAATTAGAAGGGAAATTCGGCTTGTTGCACATGGATAATAAATGGAAAACTCCAAATGTTTATGATGAAATTTATCCTTTAAGTGAAGGTGTTGCAATGGTAAGAATCAAGGATAAATTAGGGTATATAAACGCTGAAGGAAAATTAATTTTAGCCTGTGGTTTCAACTCTTTTGAAAATTGTGTTAAAGTGGGCCAAATGCATAAAGGTCAAATTATTGTCCATTTAAATGATAAATTTTCACTTCTTGATCCATCTGGAAAGTTGCTGCTTAATTTGCCTTATGAGATGATTGGTGAACCAGGGGAATGGATTCCAGTATTGAAAAATTATAAATGGGGATTTGTGAATTGGAAAGGAAAGGAAATGACATTTTTTGATTTTGACTTTGTTGAAAAATTAGACAATAATTATTTCATTGTTGAAAGAGCTGGGCAAGTTGGATTGGTGCGCATTCAAAACAATATTCTTGTGTTTACTATTCCTTTGGCCTATTTATCTATTGATCAACTAGATGCTACACTATTGTTGGTGAAAAATGTTGATGGTTATGGTATTACAAATTATTTTGGCGAGATTCTTGTTCCTACTAGATATCTTCAAATTCAAAAGTATGAAGATGAGGTTTTAAAATTAATTACTTCAACTGAACTTCTTTATTATTTTAAGCGTAATAGTTTTATTTTACAACATAAATGAAAATTGTACTGCGAAAATCCGATCGTTTGTTTCTTGCTTTAATAGCAGTTGCTCTCGGATATCTTGTGATTTTTATGCTATTACAAATGTCAGCGCTCGAAGAACAAGAAAATATTGTTCCTTTTAATGACGCAAATGCTGAGGTGCAATTAAAAGATGAATTGGAATTAACGAAGGAAAACATTGAAATTCTTGATAATAGCAGTAATCAGAATCTAACGAATACAGCGAGAGATTTAAACGATAATCGTAATAAATCTATGGATGATTGGTCAGAGAATAAACCAAGCGCTAACCAAAATAGTGATCCGGTTCAAGCTGCAAAGGATTTTGAGAAGCAATTGTTTGCCGAAGCAGGAGGTGCGAAAGAAAGGGAACGGATTATGCAGGACATGAAGGATAGAAAGGATAAAAAGACCAAGCCGATCTCTACAAATCCAAAGACTACCTCTAATACTAACGGCTCCAATAATCAATTTGCTGGTAATGTAATGGTTGACTTTAAACTTGATAATAGGACTGCCTTTGAAAATAATAATTGGTATATCCGAAATCCGGGTTATAAGTGTGGCGTTGGCTCTTCTGGTACAGTAATGATTCGTGTAAAAGTGAATCCATCTGGACAAGTAATTGACGCGTATCTAGATGAAGCAAGCAGCAATGGTTTAAACAGTTGTATGATCGACGAAGCCTTGACTTATGCCAGAAAATCAAAATTTAATTCCTCTCAAAAAGCCCCTGCAAGTCAGTCTGGGTATATAAGATATAGATTTGTTTCACAATAATTGATTAAAATGTAATCTTTTATTTGATTATTTTTTAACTTTGTTTAAAATTGAAACAATGTTTATAGGTGATAATTTAAAAATGCTGCGGAAGCGCGCAGGTAAATCTCAAGAGGATATTGCAAATGAATTAGGTTTTAATCGCTCGACATATAGTGGTTATGAAAATGGAGTTGCGCAACCTAATATTGAAAGTCTTATAATTTTCAGTCAGTTTTATGCGCTTACGATTGATCAATTGCTGAAATTAAATCTAGTTGATTTTAAGGAAAGCGATTGGTTGAATTTAGAGCAGTCTTGGCAAGAAAAAGCTAGCGGTTCTAATTTGCGCATCCTAACGTCTCAAGTAGATGAGAATAATGAGGAACTGGTTGAAATTGTTACTTTAAAAGCAAGTGCTGGTTATGTGCATGGGTATGCAGATCCCGAATACATCAATGAGCTAGCTACTTTAAGTATTCCTTTTTTATCGAAGAATAAAAAACATCGAACTTTTCCAATTATGGGAGATTCTATGCCGCCAGTGGTTAATGGTTCGTATGTTATAGCATCCTTTGTTCAAGATTGGACTACCATAAAATCAGGATTGCCCTACATAGTGATTACTAAAGAAGAAGGGATTGTCTTTAAAATGCTTCACAATCATTTGGAAGAAAGTCGTAGTTTTTTATTGGAATCTACGAATACTTTTTACAAACCTTATGAACTAAAAGTGGATGAGATATTGGAGATTTGGTCTTTTGTAAGTTACATTTCTAGCGCTCTTCCTGCAGTGCAAATTGATGAAAATGAAATGGGAGAATCTATTCGATCTATTCAGAAAGATATGCACCTACTTTTAAATAGATATAAAGCCTAGTGATTTCTGCCTAATTCGCTTCTAATTTCAAGGTAATTCACTATCTTTGCCCACAAAATTTATTGAATGATTCAAGTTTCTCTTCCCGATGGTTCTGTTCGTGAATATCCACAAGGGTCTTCTGCAATGGATGTAGCTTTAAGTATTTCTGAAGGATTAGCACGAAATGTTTTGGCGGCTAAGGTGAATGGAGAAGTTAAAGATGCAGTTCTTTCTTTGCCCAATCCATGTGAATTACAATTGTTGACATGGAATGATGCTGAAGGAAAATCTACCATGTGGCATTCATCAGCGCATCTTATGGCTGAAGCTTTAGAGTTTTACTTTCCAGGTATAAAATTGGCTATTGGTCCGCCCATAACGAATGGTTTTTATTATGATATCGATTTAGGGGAGTATACCATTTCTGAAAAAGATTTAGAAAAAGTAGAGCAAAAAATGAAGGAATTAGCGAAGGCTAAAAATCCATTCATTCGTAAAGAAATTTCAAAATCAGATGCTATTGCCTATTTCACAGAAAAAGAGGATCCTTACAAATTAGAATTGCTTTCCAATTTGGAAGATGGAACTATTACTTTTTATACTCAAGGAAATTTTACGGATTTATGTCGTGGACCACACCTTCCAGATACGGGCCCAATAAAAGCAATTAAATTATTGTCAATCGCTGGTGCTTATTGGAGAGGAGATGAAAAGAATAAGCAATTAACACGTATTTATGGGATTACTTTCCCAAAGCAATCTGAATTACTAGAACATTTAGAAAGATTAGAAGAAGCAAAACGCCGAGATCATAGAAGATTGGGTAAGGAAATGGAATTGTTTACTTTTTCTCAGAAGGTAGGACAAGGTTTGCCTATGTGGTTACCGAAAGGTGCTGCCTTAAGAGAACGATTGGAAAATTTTCTAAAAAAAGCTCAAAAGAAGGCAGGATATCAACAAGTAATTACCCCACATATTGGAAATAAAGAATTGTATGTTTGTTCTGGTCATTATGAAAAATATGGTGCAGATTCTTTTCAGCCTATCAAAACTCCAGATCCAAACGAAGAGTTTTATCTGAAACCAATGAATTGTCCTCACCACTGTGAGATATTCAAATCAAAACAAAGGTCTTACAAGGAATTGCCAGCTCGTTTTGCTGAATTTGGAACGGTTTATCGATATGAACAATCGGGTGAATTACATGGCTTGACAAGAGTTAGAGGTTTTACTCAGGATGATGCTCATATTTTTTGTACCGCTGAACAAGTTAAAAATGAGTTCAAAAATGTAATTGATATAGTGCTATATGTTCTTAAAACGCTAGATTTCCATAATTTTAAGGCTCAAATTTCTTTAAGAGACAAAGAAAAAAGTACCAAATATATCGGAACTGATGAAAATTGGTTGCGTGCTGAAACTGCTATTATTGAGGCAGCTGCTGAAAAAAACCTTCCTACTGTCGTTGCCTATGGTGAAGCAGCTTTTTATGGACCAAAATTAGATTTTATGGTTCAAGATGCTTTAGGAAGAGAATGGCAATTAGGAACCATTCAAGTAGATTATAATTTACCGGAAAGATTCGAATTAGAATATATTGGAGCTGACAATCAAAAACACAGACCGGTTATGATTCATAGGGCCCCTTTTGGTTCTATGGAACGATTTGTAGCTGTTTTGTTAGAACATTGCGCTGGAGATTTCCCTTTATGGCTGACAGGAGACCAATTTATTATCCTTCCCGTTTCAGAGAAATTCAATGGATACGCAGAAAAAGTTTCAGAATTCCTAAATAATTACGATATTCGCGGTCTTGTTGACGACCGTAATGAAAAAGTAGGTAAGAAAATACGAGATGCAGAGATTGCAAAAGTGCCGTTTATGCTGATTGTAGGAGAGAAAGAAAATGAATCAAACACTGTGTCTGTAAGGCAAAGAGGTAAGGGAGATGTGGGTGAGTTAGGCTTAGATGCATTTGTAAAAGTGGTTCAAACTGAAATTGAAATAGAATTGTCAACAAAAAGTGAAATTAACGAATGAGAAGAAACCCAAGAGTTTTTGTAAAAAGAGAAGAAGAAGCGCAACATCGCATCAATGAAAAGATTTTTGCTACAGAAATCAGATTGATCATTGATGGGGAAGAGCCACAATTAATGTCTGTTTCCAAAGCAATTTCGATGGCTGAGGAACAAGAAATGGATTTGGTGGAGATTTCACCGAATGCTACGCCGCCGGTTTGTAAGATTATGGACTATAAAAAGTTCTTATACAACCAAAAGCGAAAAAGTAAAGAGTTAAAAGCAAAACAAAGTAAAATTGTGGTTAAAGAAATTCGTTTCGGACCCAATACAGATGATCATGATTTTAACTTTAAATTGGCGCATGCTAGAAAGTTCTTAGAAGAAGGAAATAAAGTGAAAGCTTATGTTTTTTTTAGAGGTAGAACAATCGTTTTTAAGGATAGAGGTGAAATTCTACTTTTGAAGTTTGCTACAGAATTGGCAGATGTTGGAGTAGTAGAGCAGTTGCCAAAATTAGAAGGAAAGAAAATGATCTTAATGATCAATTCAAAAAAGAAATAATAAAGAAGCTGATAATTGTTTAACAACTAAAAAGTTACGAAATGCCTAAAATGAAAACAAAATCCAGTGCGAAGAAGAGATTCACGATCACTGGAAGTGGAAAGATAAAGCGTAAGCACGCTTTTAAAAGCCACATCTTGACAAAAATGTCTACTAAGCGTAAGCGTAATTTGACACATGCAGGATTGGTTAATAAAGCCGATCTTCCAAATATCAAATTACAATTGTGCATGAGATAATAAACATTGGTTTATTAATTGTTTAACCCGATAACGAGTAGAAAGCCTTCTGAGATAGTGAAGCACTTCTTATCAAAAAATTTAAAATTATGCCTAGATCAGTAAATCACGTAGCTTCAAGAGCGAAAAGAAAAAACTTGATGAAGTTAGCCAAAGGTTACTTTGGTAGAAGAAAAAATGTTTGGACAGTAGCAAAAAATGCTATTGAAAAAGGACTTGTTTATGCCTATATCGGTAGAAAACAAAAGAAAAGAAGTTACCGTTCATTGTGGATCACTAGAATTAACGCTGGTGCTAGACAATACGGAATGAGCTATTCTCAATTTATGGGAAAAGTCAACAAAAGTGGTATCGCTTTGAATAGAAAAGTTTTGGCTGATTTAGCAATGAATCACCCTGAAGCTTTTAAGGCAGTGGTAGATACAGTAAATAAGTAAGATCAATAGATTATCAGCAAAAGCCATTAGTTTACTAATGGCTTTTTTAATTTTAATGTATGCTGAAAATAGGAGTTTTAGGTGCTGGACATCTTGGAAAAATACACATCCAGTTATTAAAGGAAAATAGCAATATTTTTGATTTAATTGGTTTCTATGATCACAATACTGAAACAGCAGAATCGGTTTCAGAGAAATTTAATATTCCCTCTTTTCCGAATGCTATTCAATTAATTAATGCAGTGGATGCTGTTTTAATTGTTACACCAACCAATCAACACTTTGAGGCTGCCTTAACGGTACTTGAAAATGGGAAGCACCTGTTTATGGAGAAGCCGATGGTGGGATCTTTCGAAGAAGCATTGCGTTTGCTTGTGGTTGCTCAGGATAAAAACGTTCATACCCAAGTTGGTTTTGTCGAAAGATATAATCCTGCTTTCTTGGCTGCTGCACCTATACTTCAAAAAGTTAAAACTATTGATTCCATCCGTTATGCCAAATATAATCCTCGAGGTATGGACGTTTCTGTGGTACTGGATTTAATGATTCATGATATTGATATTTGTCTATCGCTAATCCCAAGTAAAGTTATTCAAATTACAGCTTCTGGATCAGCTGTAATTGGCGAAACGATAGATATTGCAAGGGCTGAACTTCTTTTTGAAAATGGCGCTCAAGTACGTTTGAGTGTTTCTCGTGTGCACGATGAAAATAAACGCGTAAGCTATTTTGCATCAAATGATTCAATTATTAAGGTTGATTTCTTGGAAAAAGAATGTGCCTCCTCTTCTCGTTCATCCGACCTATACACAGCATTGTTGCCAAAGGAAATAGAGTATGCAACACAAACAACTGAAATGACCCCAATTGTTGTGTATCAGTCGAATGCGCTACTTTCTGAATTATTATCCTTTGAGGATTCAATTCGTTCTAATCAACCTAGTATTTTGGGCTTAAAGGATGGAGCGAAAGCGCTAGAAGTGGCTGAAATGATTATGGCTGCAATTAACAAAGAAAAATTGTTTGCTTAACAATATTTAACTTAGTAGTTCGTTTTAAATATTAGTTTAAAATTATGCTGAAATTCTACTTTTTTCTTCCGCTCTTATTCTTACTTACTACTTGTGGGAAAAATAATCCTGACCCATCTTGGTTGCAAATTAATGCTTGGACACTTAATGCAAATCCGAATTATGGTGGAGCAGAAGGCTCATTAAATCATAACATTAGTGAAGCTTGGGTATATGTTAATGATGAAATTATGGGTGTTTTTCAATTACCTTGTAAAATTCCAATTTTGAAAGCAGGAACTTTTAACATAAAAATTATGCCTGCAATTAGAAATAATGGTATCGCTTCGACTAAGAAAATTTATCCTTTTTTAGATACATATGAGACAACAGGTACATTGGTTCAAAATCAAACCTTAGTGTTGTCTCCATATACAAAATACAAGGATAATATTTCTTTCACCATTGAAGATTTTGAAGATATTAATTCATCACTAATTCCAGATCCCAATACTTCAGCAACTACTTTTCAATTGTCCAATACCAATTTACAATGGTTTAATGGGAATTATTATGCTAAAATAAATTTGAATGCTGTCGATTCTAGTTGGGTAGCCTATACCAATTGGACTTCTCATGTTACGAAAGGAAAGGATGCTTATTTGGAAGTTGATTATCATACAACTAATACAATAACTACCGAATTAATAGAGATTTCACCATCTGGAACAGTTCCTCGAATCAATATTGGAATGAATGCCCAAACTCCCAATACAGTTACATGGAGAAAAATCTATATTGATTTAAAAGAGCTCATTGCAGCAGGTGCAAGCGGAGCTTATTTCGAGCAAGGATTTGTGGCTACGCTTGACTCAGGCAAAACAGATACTGAAATATGGATTGATAATATCAAACTAGTACATTTTTAAAATTATAATGAAGGGAAAGGGTAAGTGGTTGTTTTTAATAATTTTTTCTGATTGGTTGGTTTCAACTGTTGTTTGGTGCTTATTTTTCTTTTTTCGCAAAACATGGTTGGAAGGTAAGGAATTTCAAATTGATCAAAATTTTATTTCTGGGATTATTGTTGTTCCTTTAGTCTTGTTATTAATCTATTATCTGCAAGGCACTTATCTTCAATTAAGGAGAATGTATCGTTTAAAAATTCTTCAGTTAACTTTTATTGCCTCTTTAACAGGTTCTTTGTTAATCTTCTTCTCCCTGCTTTTAGATGATGAAGTGACTAATTATCAGATGTATTATCGGTCTTTTGCGCTCCTTTTTTCTCTTCATTTTTGTTTGTTGTTTAGCATCAGGTTTTCATGGGTTTCTATTTTGATTTATCATTTGCGTAAACCTGGACAAGGTTTTAGAACTGTAATCATTGGAGGTAGTGATAAGGCAATTGATATTTATAATGAATTGTCACAGCAAAAAAACTTAGTAAATCATCTCATCGGATATATTAATATCAATGGCGTTGACAGAAGCTTAGAGAATTATTTACCTTATCTAGGTCATTCAGATCAATTGGAATTACTTCTTGCCAACAATCAAGTGGAAGAGGTTGTAATTGCGATTGAAAGTTCAGATCACAATAGAATTCAAAAAATTATTTCTCGGATTCAAGATGGTAAATTAAAAATAAATATTTTACCGGATATGTTTGAACTATTGGCGGGTTCATTGAAAATGACGAATATTTACGGGACTTTATTGCTTGAAATCATTAATGATGGCATGCCGGTTTGGCAGAGGGCGCTAAAGCGTTTTATGGATATTGTTATATCTTTAATTGCTTTTATTGCTCTTATTCCCTTATATATTATTTGTGCTATTGCTGTTAAAATTTCTTCTCCTGGAAGTATTCTATTTCTTCAAACGAGAATTGGACTAAATGGTAAGCCTTTTAAAATTATTAAGTTTAGAACTATGTTTGTTGATTCTGAATTAAAAGGACCTCAACTTTCTTCTTCAAATGATCCCCGAATTACTAAAATAGGTCGTTTTATGCGCAAAACACGTTTAGATGAATTTCCTCAATTCTTAAATGTTATTCTTGGACAGATGTCTCTTGTAGGTCCACGTCCAGAAAGACAATTTTATATCGATCAGATTATTAAAATTGAGCCCCAATATATTCATTTAACTAAAGTTCGACCGGGAATCACTTCTTGGGGACAAGTTAAATATGGTTATGCAGAAAATGTGGAGCAAATGTTAGATCGCATGAAATTTGACTTACTATATCTAAAAAATAGAAGCATTGCCCTGGATTTAAAAATAATGTTTTATACCTTGGCTATTGTAATAAAAGCAAAAGGAAAATAATGAAATCAAGAAGATCTTTTGTGAAATCATTGGGCTTGTTAGGGGTAGGATCTCTATTTCTATCGTCTTGTAAGAAACTTGGATTATTGCGACCAAAAAGATTCAAAGGAAAGGTAGTCGTAATAGGAGGTGGAGCAGCTGGAGTTTATGCGACTTATCTTTTTAAACAGCAAGGAATTGATGTGACCCTTTTAGAAGCATCAGATACCATTGGAGGCAGATTGGGTAAACTTCTTGGTTTTGCGGATTATCCTATTGATTTAGGTGCGCAATGGATGCATGGCCGTTCAAGTATTGTAGGCGAAATCGTTGCTAATGGTAATGTTCAAGTCACTATTGATGATACCGAGTATTCCTATTGGTTCCAAAATCAGATGCTCACCAGCTTACCAAAGGATATTTCAATTTTTGAAGGCGAAGATTTACCTGATGTAAGTTTTGCGCAATATGCCACTGATAAAGGATTTTCTTCTGATTATCAACCTATAGTTGAAAGTTTGGCTGGTGATTATGGAGCAGATGCCAATGACTTGTCTGTAAAAATGATGAATCTAGAAGAATTGAATTGGTCGAGTGGGGACGGAGATTATAAATTTAAAGAAACCTATTTTGATACGATTATTTCAAATTTTGGAAATCAAATCGCTTCTTTAGTTAAAACTCAAAGTATTGTAAATAAAATAGATTACACTCAGGATCAGGTAACGGTATCTTGCGCCAATGGTCAAGTTTATACTGCCGATAAGGTACTGATAACGGTTCCCATTACGGTATTACAAAGCGCTGACATTCAATTCAATCCAATTTTACCGATTAGTAAAACCATCGCTTTTTCTAAAATAGGAATGGGTCCTGGAATGAAGGTTTTTCTTAAGTTCACCAGTAAGTTTTTTGCAGATAATATTTATGGTGGTTCTGTCTGTGCAGCTTATTTTAATGATGATATCGGAAAAGTGACAAATGATTTTGTGTTGATTGCTTTTGTAATGGGAGATCAAGCAGCTTCTTTGTCTGCGCTACCGAATGATACCGCTATTGTTTCTGCATTGATGGCAGAGTTAGATCTCATGTATAATGGACTTGCTACTAGTAATTTCGTAGATGCGTTTGTTCAAGATTATTCAAAAAAACCATTCATTCGCGGAGCTTATTCTTATTCAAAAATAGGTATTGAAGAAACTTCTCGTACCACTGCCTCACAGTCAATTGACAACAAATTGTTTTTTGCGGGAGAAGCAATGAATTTAAATGGTCATCATCAAACAGTTCATGGTGCTATTGAAACTGGTTTTAGAGAGTTTAGTAATATAATGGAATTATCATGAAGGTAATTTGTTCTTTCTTTTTCATTGCATTTTTCAATATAATTTCCTTCGGTCAATATTGGAGCTTTGGTTCAGGGTATGAATTTCTTTATAATAATGATTGGAATAAAGCTACTCAATTGTACAATACAGCACGACCATTTCTGGAAAATAAGCAAAGACTCTTGGAACATGGTCTAAATATAAATGTGGCTCATTATGGTAAATTGAAGCAAACGGAACGAAAATTTCTTTCAGCTAATTATTCTTTTTATGAAGTGAAAACGATCAATCCTTTTTTGACAACTAGGGTAGCTATGCACATGATTTTGCTAGATTACAATCTTAAAAGTTCAGATTTGTGGAGCGAACATCCACTTTATTTTAGCTACGGCGCTGGGATAAGAACCAATCTTACCACACGAAATATAGTAGATGATCCATCGACAGATGAAGCTTATCCCATTTATTCAGGAGGAATTGGTCTAGAAATGAATGTGTCTGCGTCGTATGATTTTCAGATGCCATCTGGTTTATTTATTTCACCCTTTGTCAAATGTTCTTTATCCCCATTATATTTTTCTCCAACTGCTGAAAAAACATTGGCGCTTACCCAAGGCATGTCCACCTCCAAATGGTCGAATATGTGCGTTTTACAATTGGGAATGCAAGTAGCT
This sequence comes from Flavobacteriales bacterium, assembly GCA_947447525.1. Taxonomy (GTDB): domain Bacteria; phylum Bacteroidota; class Bacteroidia; order Flavobacteriales_D; family Crocinitomicaceae; genus UBA952. The sequence continues at coordinate 138,026 of CANFJL010000006.1, forward strand.
TGGCCAGAAAAGAATTAAGCCTAGCGAATAATTAAAGGCTTATTCCAAATTTTTGTCTCTCCTTGAATGCTGAGTAAATAGGTTCCCGCCTTTGCTTGTCCTAAAAATAATTGAACCGTTCCCTCACCTTCTTCTTCCAAAATTAATTTTCCTTGCGCATCAAAAAGTTTGATTTTTGCATGTGGAATACTGCTAATTGTGATATAACCCTCCTTACTGGCTGGATTTGGATAGACTACGATTTCAAAGGTTTCATTTTCTTCAAGACCAACAGGATCGCTTAGATTTATATTGTCAATAAAAACAGAATTGCCAAATCTCCCGAGATTTCTAAAAGCGATTTGCAAGTTAGGAACTCCATTGTATGCAATCAAATTGATGCTATCTGTTCTCCATTCTGTTCCGCTTGGTGTGTAAAAACTCTGAATATCAGGCGCAGTAGCGAGGTCTGTCCCTCCTTTATAATACACTTGTTGATAGCTTTGACCACAATCAGTAGAAACCATTACGGCCAAAGTATCGGAGTATCCACTTCCCCAGCGGGCATAGGCAACATCAAAACTTAAGTAGGGATTAGTGCTAATGTAATTGGCATTGAAATTTACGATCAAATCATCGTATGATCCTTGGGAATCAATATTGTAATTATCAAAGAGCGCTGATTGCGTTGAACTACCATAACCACCAACGGTAGATGAAAGTGACCATGATCCACCATTATCTTCGTTTGCTACCGACCAACCGGAGGGGATGAAGTTTCCTTGAAAATTTTCATTTATGTAAGAGGGTAAATTATAATTACTCACTTGCACATACAAACTATCGGTATCGGTATTTCCATTTGCATCTGTTATTTGTAATACCGCTAAATGACTTCCAACTTGACTGAACAGCACTGAAGGATTTCTATTGGTAGATACAGCAGGTGATCCTGTAGGAAAAGTCCAATTCCATTGCGCGTTGGTATGATTTAAAAAGGAATGGTCTTCAAAATAGAAAGAATCCAGAGCGCAAATGGAAACCAAGCTTAATTTATCGACATTAATGCGTGCAATCGGTAAGACGGGTATTTGGTTTAAATTAGATTCCCAAATTCCTTTACCGTAAGAGGCCAATCTAATTTTATTATCTCTATAAAATGGTCTCAATATATTTCCATTGGTAAAAGTGGGTAAACCTGCATTGTCAATCACCCAATTGCTTACATTATTTCGATAGTAAACAGCTTTATTCGTAGCAGCATATAAACCACCGTCGGTTCCTGCAATATAAACTAATGATTGAATCGATTCATTATTCAAAGCGGCATTGCTGTGATTGGTCCATGAGGTTCCGCCATTGGTCGTTTTAAATACTTTTGAGCCATTTGAACCATCAGGATAAGCAATATACAATTCATCTGAATTCAATGGGTTTAAAGCTAAAAGCATGCGACGACTATTTCCTGTGGGAAGCGTTAAACTTGTCCAGGAGATTCCACCGTCTATGGATTTCCATAATTTCCCAACATTTCCTGAAGCTGGTTGTTGATTTAAATAAAGTATGTTTGGATGATTAGATCCTTGTTCGATGTACTTCACTTGATCATTTACACTCGTGCCGAAGGTATAGAGCAAATTGAAAGAAGCACCACCATCGGTAGTTTTCCAAATCGCATTATCTCGTCCTAAATAACCAATATTATAACAATTGGGATGAAATTCAAATTCACTTGATTCTGCTGCGTAATAGGATTCATTTGGAGCAGAACCAAAGGGAGCACCAAAAATAGGATCAGTCAATTGAGCTGGAATAATTTTACCGCCTATATCTGAAAAATAGGTTTTTCTGTTGATCCCGGGATTAACATAACCTGTAGATGCTTCACCACCCCCAAGTTCTAAAAAATTTCCGTTGCCATAGTTTTCATGATAGGCTAGATTTCCATTGTGGTACAATCCACCGACCAATACATCTTCATTCCATCCGCTACCAAAACCCCAGTAATCTGAACCGTGCACACCAGACATTTTGAAAGTGTATTGTGCATTAAAAAAATCATTAGAACTATAAATACCACCATCAGTAGAGATCCATGTGGTATTTCCAATAACTCTAAAATCTTGATTGTCGACATGCAAGCCCAAAGGCCCGCCTACATATCCTGAAACGGAGGTAAAAGTTAAGCCGCCATCTAAAGAACGGTAAAGGTTGAGTCCACCGATTAATATTTCATCTGCATTGGTCGGAGATGCTGCAATCGCACAATTATAAAATCCTTGATGGTACAACCAAGTTGCTGTTCCTATGGCTAAGTTTACATGATTGGCATCATAAGGTCCACCATCAATTCCTTGAGGATTAACCCACGATTGACCTGAATCATCACTTCTGTAAATACCAATAAAACCAAGGTCATTCGTTTTGGCTTCTCCAATCAAATAGACATAAATACGATTTGGATTGGCTGGTGTAAGTCCAATTCTTGCGCCGCCATCGGTTCTTCCAGCGGCTGTTGATGCATACCAACCCGTAGATTGAATAATCCAAGAAGATCCTGCATTAGTTGACTTATAAAATTCGCAGATCAGTAAGCTTGGATTGTCTTTAACCAAGTACATTTCATTGCTGTTGTTGGTTTTGCATTTTATATCAAAGCAAGCGGTATTGTAAACCTGTATCCATGTGTTCCCACCATCTACTGAGCTATAAAGACCTTTGTCGGTTGCTGCGAATACCAGAAGTTCATTTCCAGGATTGATAAGAATTTCGTTTACACCAAAATTAGTTTGGGGTAGGACATTGGTCCAAGAGGTTCCGCCATCAGTAGAACGAAAAACACCTTTATTTCCACCTGCGAATAAAATGTTTGGATTGGTAGGACTAATTTCAACTGCAGAAACACCACTTCCAAAATCCAAAGTCATGGAGCTATGCGTCCAATTTTGACCACCGTTGGTGCTGGTATAAACTTCTCCCGGTTCAGTCCCACAAATCATGTAATTAGGTTGAGATAAGCATTGGTCGACCGAATAAACATTGGTTTGACCAGAGCCTTGCGTATTATTTTCTTGATAATTTGTGATTGGTCCAACAATTGACCAATTCGAACTTTTGTCTTGTCCTTGTTTTTTTAAAAATGTTTGATCGATGAGCGCTTGTTCTTCTGGTGAATAATCTATTGGGAATCCTTGATCATCCAATTGAGCGATATACTTGCGCTTCCATCTCTTAAAATATTGCGTATGGTAATTTTTTTCAAAGGCATGAGTTCTGTAATATTCCGTGTACAAAGTTGACACCTCAAGTACATTGGGGTGTTCACCGTACATCTTTTGCGCCCATAGGGGTAAGGTGGCAATTTCTACAGCAGATGGGGTTTGTTGCGCTTTGATAAAAAAGGTAGTTGTTAGCAAACAAATTAATACGAGATATTTCATATTTACATTTTAGGTTCTAAAGATATGGAAAACTTCATCATTAGTTCTTTCTTGATGTATTAATTAAGGGAATTAGCAATTAATAGATGAGTTAAAAAAAACTTGGACAACTAAAACCAAAATGCACACAGTAAAACAGATTAGATTTAATAAGAAAAAATTGGTTAAAAGTGGAGTTCAGAACCCACTATAAAAAACGGAGCTAAGTTCTCGTGGTTAAAAGAGCAGGTTAAATAAACTTATTAATTATTTAAAGTTATGAAAACATTTATTTTCACAATGTTTATGATTTTATTGGCAGGTATTACAAATACTACATTTGCTAACACAAATATAGATTCCAATAGGACAAGTAAATATGTTTACTGTGAAATTGTAGGCACACAGAAATTACTTAGTACAAAGGTTACAGTTTCTGTTGACTACGGTGAAGAAAGAAGTTTTTTTCAAGATACAAGGATGAAAGATGAACAAACAGGAAAAGTTCAATCATTCAACTCGATGGTTGATGCATTGAATTATATGGGAAATAATGGTTGGGAATTTGTTCAAGCCTATATTGTAACTATGGGTCAGCAAAATGTTTATCATTGGATGTTAAGGAAGCAAAAAGAAATTTAATAACACAGCAATGTAACTTAATGGTGACTACTGAAAAGTTAGGCAACTCCAATAAACTTTAAAAAAGTATAAAAATAACGGGTAAGCTAAAAACCGATTAGAGTAAGCATAAATTTAAAATCTTATTATTATGAGTATGATCCCAAACCCAAAGAAAAATGTAACTATTGATTTCACAATGAATGAAATTAAAAGCGCCTTAGCAAAAATTCCTCAATATTTTGGCAATAAATATACTCTAGAAAAAAAGAACGATTTATTAAATCAGTTTACTTTTGGTGCACTTGAATTTCTATCGATGGGTGTATTCATTGATATTAATTTGAATTATGTTACGGAATCCAAAACGGATATTATTGTTGAAATAAGACGTAAAATTGGTGCGTTTGATCAATGGGTTGAAGTCCAAAAAGCAAATCAACACATTGATACTTTGTTTACAGGACTTTCTGTTCTTCTTGCGAAGGTGAGACAAACAAATGCGGAGAATTCTCTTTCTGTGAACGTTGAAAATCCAAGTGAGGTGATTAAATTTGATTTGACTTGGCAGGCAATCAAAAAGCATATAAACACCTTTTCTAATCTCTATCCGAACGCTTATTCATTGATTTCTACAGACGATGAAAGTGAGATTTTTTTAAGAAGAAAATCACAAAGCGGTGATGAACATTATTTAGATATTGATGCAATTTTGAAAATAACTATTGGGTTAGTAGAATCATCCTCAGTAGAAATAAAATTTCTTATTACGAATGAAAATAATAAGATTGAAACCCAAGGCGAGCTAAATAGAAATAATCAAATTCTAAAAATCACTATTAATTTAATCAACAAAGTAATTAATGACTTGAAGAATAAAATTACTCAAGCAGAAAAAGAAGTTGTTAATGTCAGTAAATGGAAATTAGGCAGAAGTAAAGAGACTAAGCAAATGCAGATAGATCAACAACAAAAAATTGTTAACGAATTGAAACAACAATTAAAAGAATAAAATCAATTTAAGAAAACTCAGTTTGTAATAAAACCTTAAAAACTTGGACAACTAAAACTAAAAAGTTCAAAGTAAAACAGATTAATTTAGATTAGATAAAAGAGTAAAATCTATAATCCAATAGAAAAAAAGAGTTTTGGCCTCGTAGTTTTTAAAGATAAAATATACTAAAATGAAAAAGTTAGTTTTCACAATCATCGTATTGCTTCCGTTGCTTGGTTATGCTCAAGCTCATTTAGGTGCAAGCTTGTCCGACATTAAAGAATTACATTCAGACAAGGTTTTCAAAATAGATTATACAAATCAAGGACAAAAGTATGCCTCAGCAGAAATGAATTACGGGACTTTTGTTTATTATTTTGATAATGAAACTGGACTATCGAACTATTGCCTACAGATACCAGATAATATAACCGCATTAAATGCTCAAGTGGAAGTGTATAATAAAAAGTATGTAATTATTTCGGAGAAATGTTGGAAAGCTTACTTAGAAGGAGGTGGCTTAATGAATATAAATCTCACCTATGACGAAGAAGGTGAATTTTATTTCTTTTCATACACTAATTGATTAAAAATTGAAAATGAAATGCGTTAGATTACAAAAGTTAAAATAAAGCTAAATAATTAAATATTAATTAACAATCTAAAAACAAAAACAAAATGAAAACAATCAAACAACTTTCGTTACTTGGACTTGCAATATTGCTTATCCTGAATTCTTGTACCATTGAAAAACGGGTTCATTTGCCTGGATATCATGTTGAATGGAAAAATGGAATGCGTCATTCTAACAAGCAAGAATTAGTAATTAAGGACAATGAGGCACAGATAGAAAAAAATCAAATCAAGACTGTTGAACAATCAGAAAAGGCAGTCAATACGACTGACATTGTTTTAGTATCGACAACAAATGATGATAACATTAGTGCATCGATGGACAATGACGCTATTATTATTCCATCTCAAAAAACAGTTGCGTTTGATAAAAAAGTAAACGCTATTACTAGCAAGGTGAATTCTACTTCCGAGACTAAAACAGTAATTGTAAGCAAAGAAAGCAAGGCCAAAATGAAATCAGAGAAAAATAATTCTGATGATGGCAGTGGAAAAAGTCAATTGGTGGCATTACTTCTATGCTTTTTCGTTGGAGTTCTTGGTATTCATAGATTTTATCTCGGCTATACAGGAATAGGAATTTTAATGCTATTTACTGGTGGTCTTTGTGGACTTTTATTACTTATTGACTTTATACGCATACTCACAGGAGATTTAAAGCCAAGAGATGGTGACTATTCAGAAAAATTATAAAAGTAATTGAGAAAAAAATTTTACTATCTATACATCAGCGGGTTATTATTACTTCCTTTGGTTTTAATAATTTTACCCGCTGATTTTTTTAATAAGGGACAATCTTTATGTTTGTCGGTCCTTATCTTCGATGTTCAATGTTATGGATGTGGAATGACTCGAGCAATACAGCACATTCTTCATCTTGACTTTGCAGTAGCATACGCTTTTAATAAATTATCATTTATTGTTTTTCCTGTTTTGATAGTGGTATGGTTCGGTGAAATAAGACGGATCTATCGAAAAATAAAAAAAAAACAGCGAGCAATCTGAAAATTATTAATTATAAAGCGCGTTCGGAAGGAAAAGAGTGGGAGGCTTCTCTTATGATTTACTTTTTAAATAATAATTTATTTATTGATTCGGAAGCCCCATTTAACAAAAATGAGGCGACAAAAATGAATAAATGTGACATGTAATTAAAGCCTTCTTCCTTAATTTATTGATGCGAAGTAGTGATTAAATCGTGGATTAAATTCCAAATCTCTTGTTATACCAAAGAAATACTTAGAAAAAAGTTTAACTTTAGACCATGTTATCTACGCATCAGGAAAATATTATTAAAACAATTACCCAAAGGATTAAGCCTACACTAGTTGGTGTATTTGGTTCTTATGCTCGTGGAGAGGAAAATGATAAAAGTGATCTCGATATATTAATTGATTTCGATATGAAAGTTGATCTTATTGAGTTGATTGGTATGGAACAAGAGCTTTCAGAGTTACTTGGAATCAAAGTTGATTTGATTACTTTGCGATCAGTAAATGCATATTTGAAACCGTACATAGAGTCGGATTTAATTAGACTGATATGAAAAAAAATCCTATTATTTACATTGCTCATATTAGCGATTGCATTTCTAGGATAAAAATATATACAGAAGGTATAGATGAAACTGGGTTCTTACAGAATAATCTTATTCAAGATGCTGTAATTCGAAATTTTGAAATAATCGGTGAAGCAACAAAAAAAATAAATGAGGATTTCCGCTCAAAGTATTCGGAAATTGAATGGAAGAAAATCGCAGGAATGCGTGACAAATTAATTCATGATTATATTGGTGTGGACCTCTGGGCAGTTTGGGGTGTAGTTGAGAATATTATTCCAATTCTAGATCTAAAAATCAAAGAAATTATAAAGAAAGAGAAGGAGGTTTAAATTTAATTAATCTAATACCAATCCTCCAATTACTTTAAAATATCAACTTTAGAAATTCTAATTATTCTTCCCTTAGTGCTCGAAGCATAAATAAATTTTTTATCCGAACATATACTAAAGCAGTTTTCATTGCTGAGTCGAACCCAAGTAGCTCCATTGTCCCTCGAATAATCGATTCCATTGGTTCCGCAAGTATAGTAAACACCATTGGTGTAATATACACAGGAACGATACCCAAAAGGACCAACAGAGGAGGGGCTCCAATGTAAACCTCCGTCCTTGGTAATAAAACAAACTTTATCATTGGAATTCGGTGCAAGGTAATCTCCTCCAACGACAACCCCATTGCTATTGTCTTTCATTGCCAATGAAAAGGCGCCACTGGCATTACTGTTCTTAAAAGGAAGTTCGCACTGAATCCATGTTTTACCTTTGTCTAAGCTCTTAAAAAATCGCGATTTTTCACCACCAGAAACAAAATAATAAACTCCATTGATGATTTGAACCGTACTTCCGCTTGCTGCAAATCCAGCTTCTCCATCGAAAGAGGAAAGAGTAGGGGTGATTTTCTCCCAATGTTTCAAATCGCTCGAATGAAATAAAGAAAATTTATTGTCCACAGGATCTCCCATGACTAATGCCTCGTTATTTTCAATTGCCATTCCATCTAGAAATAACTTTGGATTTAAAGCTGTAGTGATCAAGTGAATCAGTTGGGTAGGTTTATGGTATCTTAATTTAAGAATACTGCTATTATCAGCGCTCTGCATAGCGTATACCGTGTTTTTGTGAATTGCTAGATCTCTAATTTCAGGAAAAGTATCCTTTGAATTAAGGGATTGACTTTTACCATTTCTGATGTTGTACCGAATAACTTCTCCGTTGTTGTTCCCAAGGAAAATAAAGTGGCCTTTTATTGCTATACCTCTCGCATGTATTGGTTTATTGCAATATTGCATTATTACAATTTCTTGTGCGAAGAAAGATGACAACTGAAGGGAGAAGAAAAGAATAAGTAGGTTTTTTATCATTATTGAAATCTAGGATAAATGAAAGTCACTTTATCTAAATTGCTTGTTAAAGCGTTGTTCTTGTTCTAATCTTAAGGCATTAAGATCAGCAGGTAAATCTCTTTTCCAACGTTTATGAGACCACATCCACAGATAAGGCTTCTTCTTGATTTGTTGTTCCAATAACTCAGTATGCTGTTGGGTGATTGCACCCCATTTCAAATCTTTTGGGTTATCAGTTATCAAAGTAAGCGTCATTTCATATCCTCCGTAACGAACTTTATCGATGTTAAAATAGACCACTGCTAAATCATAAATGTTCGCCAAGGATTCTGTTCCGAATTGAACGGCAGTTTCTTGATTAAGAAAGTTCATCCAATAACTTTTATTCGTATCTCCAGGACTTTGATCTCCAAGCATAAGCAAGGTGTATGGATTTTTTTCTTCCGCTAATGATTCTTTGTAATTTTTAGAATGGATGACTTTCAATCCAAAGCGTTCTCTTTTATTATTAATTGCTTGTCCCCAAAATTTATTACTCATAGGCATTCCTAAACCAAAGGCTTTTCCATTAAATTGAAAGGATTGACTGGTAATCAACCATTCCCAATTACCGTAATGCCCACCGATTAAGATTACGCTTTTTTGCTTTTTTAATAAATCATTAACTACTTCAGGATTAGTAATTTTAAATCGTTTACTTAATTCTTTTTTAGATATCGTAAGATTTTTAATTCCTTCAATTATTACCTGACTTAAGTGAAGATAAAAGGCTTGCATGATAAATTCATGTTCTTTCGCTGTCTTTTCTGGAAAGCTATTTTGAATATTTGATTTGACTACTTTTTTCCTGTAGGAAATTACATAGTAACACATAAAATAGATAATAGGACTGAGTCCATATAAAAGATACAAGGGTAAGTGGGAAAGGGGCAAGACGAAAAGATAATATATGATTCTATTCATTCGGCTTATATTTTTCTTTCCAATTTCTTTCTATAGATTTTCCAATTTCTTGTTCTTTTGCGCTACTTCCAGCTTTAAAGAAATTCTTCCCAATCAATTCTTCCGGTAGGAATTCTTGTTCCTTGAAATTATTTGGATAATCATGCGAATAAAAATAACCTAAGCCATAACCCAATTCTTTCATGAGTGCAGTGGGAGCATTTCTTAAAGGTAATGGCACGCCTAAATCACCAGTTTCTCTTACCGTTTCCTGTGCTTTATTGATCGCCATATAGGAAGCATTACCTTTTGGTGATGTTGCTAAATAAAGCGTGCATTGAGACAAGATTATTCTAGCTTCAGGAAATCCAACTGCTTCAACAGCTTGAAAACAATTGGTCGCAATTAATAAGGCATTTGGATTGGCTAGGCCAATATCTTCAGAGGCAGAAATAATTAATCTTCTTGCAATAAATTTTGGGTCTTCGCCACCTTCAACCATTCTTGCTAACCAATATACAGCAGCATTAGGATCGCTTCCGCGAATAGATTTTATGAAGGCTGAAATAATATCATAGTGTTGTTCCCCATCTTTATCATAACGAACTAAACTTTGCTGTGCATTTTTATGGACAACTTCATCGTTAATTTCTATTGTATCTGCATTTTGAAAAGTACTTACAATAATTTCAAAAATGGTTAATAGCTTTCTAGCGTCTCCGCCGGATAAAAGGAGCAGCGCGTTGAGCTCAGTTAATTTAAATGTCTTTGTTTTAAGGAAAGTGTCCTTTTCAATCGCTCTTTGGAGTAAAAGGATTAAATCTGTTTTTGTGTGTTCTTTTAAGGTATAAACTTGGCATCGCGACAATAAAGCGGAAATGACTTCAAAAGATGGGTTTTCTGTTGTTGCCCCAATTAAGGTGATAGTCCCTTTTTCAACAGCACCAAGGAGTGAGTCTTGTTGGGATTTTGAGAAGCGATGTATTTCATCAATAAAAAGTATCGTTCCTTTCTCTTGAAACATTCCGGCATTTTCAACACGCTGAATTACTTCGCGCACATCTTTCACTCCTGAAGATATAGCTGATAAGGATTGAAAGGGTCTGTTTAGGTGTTGTGCAATGAGATAAGCCAAGGTAGTTTTTCCTACACCTGGAGGTCCCCAAAGGATCATTGATGGAACCATCCCCCCATCTAAGGCTCTTCTCAGGGAAGCATCTTTCTTCAATAAATGATCTTGACCGATATAGTCATCCAAAATAATTGGACGCATACGTTCGGCTAAAGGGGCATTTTGAATCATGATGTAAATTTAAGCGGTATCTTCAAGTATCCAATAAATTTGGAGAAAAAAAAAAGAGAGGCCAATGACCTCTCTTTTTTTTATTTAGAATGTGAGATTACTCTCCTTTTTCCATTTTAGCTTTCAATGCAGACAAGGCATCTAAATCTCCCAAAGTTGATTTCTCAGAGTTTTGGTTGTTAGCTTTAACTGCTTGATCTGTATTAGAAGGAGCCTTCTTAGTAGAAGCACTCTTAGTTGCTTTCGCAGCATTTGTTGATGATGCAGACGGTTTGTCTTCACCTTCTTCAAATAAACGTGTATGAGAAACAACAATTTTCTTAGATTCTTTATTGAATTCAATTACTTTGAAATCTAAAGTTTCCTCAAGACCAGCATTGGTTCCGTCTTCTTTCTTCAAGTGCTTAGCAGGACAAATCCCTTCAACACCATAAGGAAGCGCAACAATACCTGATTTATCTTTCATTTCGATAATGGTACCTTGATGAATAGATCCTTCAGCGAAAGTAGATTCAAATACATCCCATGGATTCTCTTCTAATTGTTTGTGACCTAAAGAAATTCTTCGGTTTTCACGATCGATTTCCAATACAATTACTTGCATTTCGTCACCTACTTTACAGAATTCAGATGGGTGCTTGATTTTCTTTTGCCAAGATAAGTCAGAGATGTGAATTAATCCATCAACTCCTTCTTCTAATTCAACAAATACACCAAAATTAGTGAAGTTTCTAACCTTAGCAGAGTGCTTAGATTGAACCGCATATTTGGTTTCGATTGCATTCCATGGATCTGGCATCAATTGCTTAATACCTAAAGACATTTTGCGTTCTTCACGATCTAAAGTCAAAATAACTGCTTCAACTGCATCTCCAATTTTCATGAAGTCTTGTGCAGAACGAAGGTGTTGTGACCAGCTCATTTCTGAAACGTGGATTAATCCTTCAACACCAGCAGCGATTTCGATGAATGCACCGTAATCAGCCATAACTACAACTTTACCAGCAACTTTATCACCTACATTAAGCGCAGTGTCTAAAGAATCCCATGGATGTGGTTGTAATTGTTTTAATCCTAAAGCAATACGTTTCTTCTCGTCATCAAAGTCAAGAATAACAACATTGATTTTTTGGTCTAATTCCAACATTTCTTCTGGATGCGTTACGCGACCCCAAGATAAATCTGTGATGTGAATTAATCCATCAACTCCACCTAAATCGATGAAGACACCGTATGAAGTGATATTTTTAACGATACCTTCTAATACTTGACCTTTTTCAAGTTTAGAGATAATTTGTTTTTTCTGCTCTTCAATTTCTGCTTCGATCAATGCTTTGTGAGAAACAACAACGTTTCTAAATTCTTCATTGATTTTAACAACCTTGAATTCCATGTTCTTTCCAACATAGATATCATAATCGCGAATTGGTTTAACATCGATTTGAGAACCAGGTAAAAATGCCTCGATTCCAAAAACATCAACGATTAAACCACCTTTAGTTCTACATTTAACAAAACCAGTGATGATTTCACCTGTGCGCAATACATCATTCACTCTTAACCAAGCACTGTGCATACGCGCAGTTCTGTGAGAAACAACTAATTGTCCTGTTTTGTCTTCTTGACACTCAACATAAATGTCAACTGAATCACCAACTTTTAAATCTTGGTTATAACGGAATTCGTTTGCTGCAATTACTCCTTCAGATTTGTAGCCAATGTTAACAATGACTTCTTTCTTAGTAATTAAAACAACTGTTCCTTGAATAACTTCCTTTTCGTTGATAGAAGTAAGGGTTTTTTCGTAACGGTCAGACATTTCTGAACGTTCAATTTGGGTGTAACCGTCTAAAGTTAACGCTTCCCAATCAAAATCTGCAGATCCCTGCGTGGTAGTGTTTTTTGCCATTTGGCTTTAAAGTTTGTATTTCAATAGTCTCTATTCCATTGAAAGTGGTTAATAATAGTGAGTCGATGCATAGAGATTCGACTTAATTCGGGGTGCAAAGTTAAGAATTTCTTTTGTAAATCAAAATAAAAAGTGATTTTTCAAACTTTTTAATTGTCTTGTGGATTCAAGGGGAAATTGGAGATCAATTCAAATTTATTTCCCTGCATTGCTAGGCATTTTTTCCAAAGTTGATTTTCATTGGTAGAAAGAATCATTTCATTAGGAATATTATTAACTGCTATCCAAGAATGCTCTTGCATTTCCTCTTCTAGTTGCTTTTCATCCCAACCAGAATAGCCGCAAAAAAATCTAACTCTAATAGAAGAATCATTGTTTTCTGGTGATTCATTTTTTAGTAGATCAATTAAAACATCAAAATCACCTCCAAAATATAAACCTTCCTTTATTTTTTGAGCTCCTGGTATTTTAGAACCTAGATTGTGAATGTAAAATAATTTATCTTGATCAACTGGTCCGCCTATGGCTAGCCGCATATCTTTCAAAGATTCAATTTCAATAAAAGGGAAGTGTTTATTTTCTATATAATTGTTTAAAACAAATCCAAAACTACTTTCATTATTATGCTCACAGATAAGGACCACTGACCTTTTAAAGTAGGGGTCATCCAAAAATGGATCCGAGATGAGTAGACTTCCCGTTCTTGGAATTTGATTGTTTATGAAGGGTAAATTCAGTTTTTTCATTATTATTTCTCTACAATCATACAAACATACAAGAACTTTGTTTTGAATTTCTAACTTTGCGCTTGAAATGAAATATGCTGCAATAGATATTGGAACCAATGCCGCCCGATTGTTAATTGGAGAATTGGTTGAAATTAATGGTGTAACCCATTTAAAAAAAGTTTCCTACACTAGGATTCCATTGCGATTGGGTGAGGATGTTTTTGATCTTGGAAGAATTTCTAAAACTAAATCTGAGGATTTCGTTAAAACAATGCAAGCTTTTCAACTTATTGCAGATATTTTTAAGGTAAATGATATTCATGCTGTTGCAACTTCCGCTATGCGTGACGCTGAAAATGGAGATAAAATCGTTCGAAAAATTAGCGAAGAAACGGGAATTGAAATAGAAATTATTTCAGGTGATGAAGAAGCACGGATTATCTTCAGTAATTTCTCCAGAATGAATATTGCTAAGGATAGTCCCTATGTGGTGATTGATGTTGGAGGAGGAAGTACAGAAATTAGTGTTTTTGAAAATGGAAAGCGTCTTGCATCTAAATCTTTTGATGTTGGAACACTCAGAATATTAAAAGATAAAGTCTCCTCTACTATATGGTCAGAAATTCATTTATGGATTGAATCTCATGTCAATCTAACCGAAGATCATTTGATTTTTGGTACAGGAGGAAATATTAATAAGGCACATAAAATGTTAAATGCAGGATTGGATTCGAGCCTGGGTTTGGAAGCTTTAATAAAACTAAGGTCGGATCTTGCCTCGGTTGATTATGAAGAGCGCATAGAAATTTATCAATTAAAACCTGATAGAGCAGATGTTATAATTCCCGCATTAGATATTTATATTTACATATTAAAAGAAATTAAGGCAAAGGATATCTTTGTTCCAAAGGTTGGTTTAACGGATGGAATGATTTTTGAAATGCATAAAAAAGCAAAATAGTATGAGTCAAAAACCTGCTATACCTAAAGGCACTCGAGATTTTCTACCTGCTGATGTGGCCAAGCGAACCTATTTGTTTAATGTGATTCGTTCTGTTTTTCAATTGCATGGTTTTCAACCCATTGAAACACCAAGTTTTGAATTATCATCAACCCTAATGGGAAAGTATGGTGATGAGGGAGATCGTTTGATTTTTAGAATTTTGAATTCAGGAGATAAAATGAAAAAAGCTGATCTTCAAGCATTAGAAGCTGGTCATCTCCCTAAATTTGCCAGTTCACTTTCAGAAAAAGCTCTGCGATATGACTTAACCGTACCTTTTGCTCGATTTGTGGTACAACACCAAAATGATTTAAGCTTTCCTTTTAAAAGGTATCAAATACAGCCTGTTTGGCGTGCAGACCGACCGCAACATGGACGTTATCAAGAATTTTATCAATGTGATGGCGATATTATAGGAAGTGATTCATTGATGAATGAAGTTGAATTTATTCAAATTGTAGATACAGTTTTATCAGCGCTAGCCATTCCTTCCTTTACCATTAAAATCAATAACCGTAAAATATTAAGTGGAATCGCTGAAGTTTGTGGGGAACAAGAGCAACTGATTACCATAACAGTAGCACTAGATAAATTAGATAAAATTGGTCAGGATGGGGTAGTGACAGAATTAGAATCAAAAGGAATTAATGCTGCAGCAATAGAAAAAATAAAGCCATTATTTTCTTTGACCGGCAATCCTAAAGAACAACTTGAGATTTTATCTTCTTATTTAAGTTCATCTGAAATTGGCTTGAAGGGAATAGAAGAGGTCAAATTTGTTATTGATACGGCAAGCGATTTAGGATTAAAGAATGGTAAAATTGAATTTGATGTTACCCTTGCTAGAGGATTGAATTATTATACTGGTGCCATTGTAGAAGTTAAAGCGGATAATATTAACATGGGTAGTATTTGTGGCGGTGGAAGATACGATGATTTAACCGCTACTTTTGGTTTATCAGGAATGTCAGGCGTTGGTATTTCTTTCGGAGCTGATCGGATTTATGATGTACTAGAAGAGCTTAATTTATTCCCAATTGAAGTTAATTCAAGTCTGAAACTCATGTTCGCTAACTTCGGAGCGGAGGAATCATTAATTTGTATGCAATTGGCGCAGCAATTAAGATCAAAAGGAGTGGCTTGCGAAGTTTATCCTAGCGCTCCAAAGCTTCAAAAGCAAATGAAATATGCAAATGACCGCATAGCGCAATGGGTTGTCCTTTTAGGAGAGGAAGAATTAAAAAATAAAGCCCTTGTTTTGAAAAATATGAAAAGTGGGGAACAAACTGTAATCTCTTTTGAGAAATTTGTGGATACTTTCTTAACATTGAATTAAGAGGAACAGACTTTAAATATTTCGTTTTTTTTATTTTATTAAATTTGATATCGTGATATTGCAATATTGCAATATGACTTTTTCGGTAAAAAAATCCAACCTTATCATTTGGAATCGTGATATTGCAATATGACTTTTTTTGGTAAAAATATCCAACCTTATCATTTAGTATCGTGGTATTGCAATATCACGATCCAATCTCTATTCTGTAATTGCTCTTTTTCTAGTTTATTTTTCATACATTTAACAATAAGTTAATTTAAGCAATCCCGTATGAAAGAACTTTTACTCAGTATTCTATTAGTAAGCACCTCATTTATACACAGTCAGTATTGCATGCTGGCCGGACCAACAACTACTGCAGATTCAAATGTAAAGTCAGTACAAATGACAGGGGTTTTAGGAACTATTAGTTATCTAGGATGTCCCGGAGTTATAGGGGTTCAAAATTTAACAGGTCAAAATGTTACGCTTAATGCCGGTGGAACATATTCACTAAGTGTTGAGTTTGGTACTTGTGGTAATAATTATGTTGGCGTGGGACAAATTTGGATTGATTTTGATCAGAATATGGTTTTTGACCCAAGTGAATCAGTTGGAACTTGGTCTGGAATACCACCTTCAGTCGCTACAGTTTATGCAATTAATGTTCCTATTAATGCTCAGAATGGAATTACCCGCATGCGCGTTACTCAAAAAGAGGGAGGGGTTTTGCCTCTTGATCCTTGTGCAAGTTTTCAGTGGGGTTCGACAATGGATTTTGGAATTACCATCGCAAATGGGATGGATTGTTCAGGATATATCGGCGATAATACCAACGACCCAATTGTAGTCTCTTCCATTCCTTTTACCGATTCAAGAGATAATTCTTATTGTTATTCCAATGATAACTTAGTTTACAATTCCCCAGATATTTATTACCGATATGATGTCGCACCCATTTATAATTTCTTAAATGCGAGTCTTTGTGGAGCTTCTTTTGATACTTTCTTAAGTGTTGTCGATCTCAATGGTAATGTAATTGCTTATAATGACGATCATTGTGGGAGTCAATCTTCGTTAAGTTTTTCAACCTTAGGACTCGGAACGGTATATTTTATTGTAGAAGGTTGGGGAAGTGAAATGGGTAATTATACACTCCAAATTGAGTCATCCAATGTAGGTCTTGACGATGTATCGCAAAACAATAGTATAATTTATCCCAATCCGAACCATGGACAATTTAAAGTATCATCGACAGGCCATGTGAAAATATACAACCTTATGGGATCGCTTGTATTTGAAACTGAATTATTGAATAATAAAGATATTAATGCAAGTGAACTTCCAAGCGGAACTTATTTTTTGCAAACAGAAAGTCATGAAAGTCTTCAAAAATTAATTATTAATAAATAGTAGTTATGAAGCGACACCAACTTTTCTTCTTGTTTCTAATGCTTGTTTTCCAAAATGCTATAGCTGGAGAATGGATTCAAAAAGCATCCTTTGGGGGAACCGGGCGCCACAGAGCATCTGGATGTTCAACCACCCATAAAGGGTATATGGGACTTGGACACATCAATGGAGCTGGAGCAAACATAACTTACAATGATTGGTGGGAATATGATCCTGCGTCTAATTCTTGGACTCAAAAAGCCAATTATCCCGTTGGAAATTATGCTGCTATTTCTTTTACTGTTAATGATCAGCCACATGTAGGTGGAGGAGCTGCTTTAAATGGTGAGTTTTATCGTTTCAATCCACAAGCTAATTCTTGGATGCCAATTGCTGCATGCCCATTTTTCTCTCCTACGGATACACAAGGATTTTCAATCAATGATAAAGGATATGTTTATAATCTTAATCAATTGGCTGAATATGATCCTCAAAGTGATGCATGGACATTAAAGGCTGTTGCGCCTATAAATTTTACCAATTGGAGTTGCAGTTTTGCTATTGAAGGAAGTGGATTTGTTAAGCAAGGTGCACTTTTATATGAATTTAAGCCATTAGAAAATACTTGGATTCAAAGAGCTAATTTTCCTGGAGTAAGTACCGGAGGTAGCTCTGGTTTTTCAATTAATCAAAAGGGATTTGTTACTTGTGGTTATGTTGGTGGCTTAGCAGTAGTAACACACCAAGCTTGGTATTTTTCACCAGGGACGAATTCTTGGACTGCAGCGGAAGATTTCCCAGGAACAAGCAGGCGATTTCCTGTAGCTTTTGCAATTCATGATAAAGGTTATTTTGGCACAGGCACCAATGGTGTTAATTTTAATGACTTTTGGCAATATAATCCTGTGGCAGATGTCAGTGGATTAAACGAACTCGCAACACAAATTTCTTTTTATCCTAATCCTGCAAGTGACTACTTGAAATTGCATCTTAATGGAATTCAGCAAGAATTAAAGTATGAACTAATAAATTTTTCAGGTCAAATGCAATCGAATGGTATTTGCAGTTCAGACAATGCGCTGATTGATGTAATGAATCTTCCTAGAGGTTCTTATATTTTGAGATTGCGAATAAAGGATGCTTTGATATTTTCAGATCAAATAATATTGTTATGAGGATAGTGCTGATTTTAATATTGTTAATTTCTACCTCTCTTTTTTCTCAAGGAAATAGTTGGCGACAATTGAATGATTTTTTAGGTGGACAACGAGAAAGAGCAGTCGCTTTCACTATTGGAGATTTCGGTTATTTGGGTACAGGATTAGATACTGCCGAACAAGTTCGAAAAGATTTATGGCGTTACGATCCTTTGTTGGATTCTTGGACGCAAATGGCTGATTTACCCGGTTCAGCAAGAAGAGATGCTATTGGGTTTTCTGCTGGTGGTAAAGGATATATTGGACTTGGTGTTGATAATCATGTATCAATTCTAGGTAGTAAAATGAAAGATCTGTGGGAATTTGATCCTTTGTTAAATACATGGCTTCAAAAAGCTGATTATCCAGGAGGAGGGGGAAATGGAGCATTTTTTAGTACCGTTTTTGTCGCTGATGAAAAAGCCTATGTCTGCGGTGGGAAAATAGGCCCAAATCTTTATGTAAATCAATTATGGGAATATAAACCTAGTGCTGACGCTTGGACAGAAAGAGCTCCATTTCCGGGAGGCGTTCGATACATAGCCGTTTCCTTTAGTTTAAATGGTGAAGGTTATGTTGGAATGGGAGCAAATCAAGATGTGTATAAAAAAGATTTTTATAAATTTAATCCTGGATCGAATTCATGGTCTACCATAGCGCCTTTCCCCGCATATGAAAGAGGATCTGCCTGCGCTTTTGCACTCAACGGAAGAGGCTATGTTTGTCTCGGAACCAATGGTGGTTTGCTTGATGATTTAATTGAATATAATCCTGTCACAAATACTTGGGCAATTCGAGCAAGTTACGGTGGAAGCTCTAGAAAAAATGCTGTTGCCTTTGTTATTCATGATAAAGCATATGTTGGAACAGGAAAAGGGTATAGTGGAAAAAGACGCGGTATGCAAGAATATTCACATGTCGATTATACAAGTATAGAAGAACAAGACCTAAATCCTTTATTGGTGTATCCAAATCCTACCTTTGGAACTGTTCATTTGAATCAAGCTGTAAGTGAGAATTCTAAAATTATGGTTTTTGATGTACGGGGAAATTTAGTCTTAACATCAGATGTAATTCAGGAGGAAATTAATTTAATAAATTTACCCCAAGGAAAATACATAGTAAAGTTAACAAGTGATAATAAGGTATTAGGCACGGCCAGTATAATCAAAAACTAATGAAATTATTATATTCATTTATCGTAGTAACAATAAGCACTCTAACACTGAATGCTCAAGATTCGTGGCATCAAGTTGATTCGATTAATGGAGCGCCTAAAGCTGCAGCTACAGCATTTACCGTTGGAGCATATGCCTTTGTAGCAACGGGTTTGGAAGAATATGGACTCAGTAGAAAAATGTACTCTTATGATAGTTTTCAAAATGATTGGGACAAAGAAACTTCTCTTGGAAATGCTACAGGTCAAGGTTTAGATCGTTCTTCAGCTATTTCATTCTCCTCAGAGCAGAATGGTAAAGGTTATGTTGGCTTAGGTCAAACGGAAACAGTAGCTTATATGAATGATCTTTGGGAGTATGATGTTTTGACCAATGTTTGGACCCAAAAAGCTAATTTTATTGGTTCTCCAAGAAAACAAGCTGTTGCATTTACGCTGCAAAGCAATAATTTGACTTATGTGGGAACAGGTCAGGATGCTAGCGGACTGAAAAAGGATTTTTATACTTATAACGCTTCAACCAATATTTGGACACCAATTCAAGATTTCCCTGGTCTTGCGAGAAGAGCTGCAGTAGCTTATTCGGGCGATTATCATGGATTTATTGGAACAGGTGACGCTGGAGTTTTATTAAATGATTTTTGGATGTATGATGCTGGCTTAGATCTATGGATTCAAAAAGCTCCATTTCCAGGAACACCTCGTTCTGGTGCAGTAGCTTGGACGATTGAAAAAGCAATGGACCACCCTTTAGGATATATAGCCTTAGGAGAAGATAATTTGAATCAATTTAAAAAGGATGTGTGGGAATATAATTACAATACGAATTCTTGGATCCAACGCTCCGATTTCCCAAGCTCTGGACGAAAAAATGCAGTTGCCTTTACTATCGCAGGAATTGCCTATGTTGGAACAGGTTATGATGGTGCTTTTCATGATGATTTCTATGCGTATTCGGGTACAGCAGGAATTTCAGAAATTATGTCAGAAAACACACTAAATTTTTATCCTAATCCAACCCATTCTTTACTTCAAATTAGTGGACAAAAGGAAGCTTTAGTCGGATACAGTATTTATTCACTTACTGGAGCATTAATGGAAGAAAGTACTTTTAATCAAGCTGGTTCTTATGTTATAGATTTATCAAATGAGATTAAGAATCCGGGTATTTATATGATACAATTGATAGGAAACAAAAACACTTATCCTATGCAAAAAATTATCTTGGAATGAAATCTGTTTTATTAGGCCTATTAGTTATCTTAATTGTTTCTTGCGAAAATTCATCTGTAAAAAAAGAAATAAAAATAGTTAAGCCAGTTATTCCTGAAGCACCCTCTTCCTTACCTCAAGAAAAGAAAAGTAAAATCATTAAAAGTCCCTATGAGGTTAGGGTAGTGGAGAGCTCATTAGGTTGGGGCTACGAGATATGGAAAGAAGGCGTAATGGTTATCAATCAAACTCATATTCCTGCAATTCAAGGACTTCGAGCTTTTGATTCTCAAATTCAAGCTGAAAAAGCTGCTGAAATAATAAAAATCAAACTTGATCAAGGGGTTTTTCCTCCTACCATTTCAATTGTTGAACTGCAAAGTATTGGTGTAGATACCCATTGATGATTTAAGCTCTTTTTCCTAGTTCAATTACCTCAAGATCATGAAATTTATCTCCTGTAATCGAAAAGCGAAGTAAGGTTCTAACAGAATGAAATCCTTTAACGCCGCAAGCACCTGGATTCATCCAAAGCATATTAAAGCGCTTGTCCATTTGTACCAAGGTAATATGAGAATGTCCACATACCAATAAATTGGCGGTCCCATTTTTTTCAAGCTCTTCATACAGAGGTTTGGAATAATTTCCGGGTCTACCTGCTATATGCGTCATCAAAACTTCCACATCTTCTACTTTAAATCGATGGTGCAAAACCGTTTCAATGCGGATCATGTGATCATCGATATTCCCATATACAGCCCTAGTGGGTTTGAATTGTCGCAATTGATCCAAGACATCTAGTGTTCCTATATCTCCTGCATGCCAAATCTCATCTACCTCTTTGAAATGCTCAAAAATTCGTGGATCTAAATATCCATGTGTATCTGAGAGTAATCCAATGCGAATCATATCTCTTCTTCTCCTTCAAGTAATTGCTTCTGATACATTTCGGCGTAGAAACCAGCGGCAGAAATCAATGATTCATGCGTTCCTTCTTCAATAATACTACCTTCTTGTAAGACTAATATTTTCGTCGCATTACGAATGGTGGAGATTCTATGACTCACAATAATACAAGTTCGATCTGAAGCATTTTGATTTAAATTATGCAGTATCTGTTCTTCAGTTTCTGTATCAACTGCCGATAAACAATCATCAAGCAAAAGCAGTTTTGGTTTTCTTAGTAAAGCACGCGCAATACTGATGCGTTGTTTTTGTCCACCGCTCAAATTTACACCTCTTTCACCCAATTCAGTTTCAATGCCTAATTCAAATTCCTTAATATTGTGATAGACATGCGCTGCTTCTAAAACAGAAATAATCTCTTCTTCGCTTGCATTATTATCATTGGATCCAAAAAGAATATTGTTTTTGATGGTATCGGAAAACAAAAATACATCTTGAGGAACAATTCCACTTTGCGCTCTAAAAGCATCTAGATTGATCTGATTAATATTTTTACCATCAATATTTATAGTACCTGAACTTACATCAAATTGACGCATTAACAAACTAAGGATGCTTGATTTTCCACTGCCTGTATTCCCTAAAATGGCTAGTGTCTCACCTGATTTAACATTGAAACTGAGGTTGTTCAATGCTTGAATACCAGTATTTTCATAGGTAAAGCTCACATTGTTGAAACTGATATTTCCTTTTAAAGCTAAGTTGTCTGTATTATTATTTTCAATTTTCGGAGTTTCATTTAAAAATTCATTTATCCTTGCTTGTGATGCGGAGGCTCTTTGAATAATAGAGGTAACCCAACCAATACTGGCAAATGGCCAAGTCAAAGAGTTAACAAAAAAGATAAAAGCAACAATTCCTCCCAACGAAATTTGTTTGTCATAGGTCATTAGTCCACCAATATAAATAGCAAGCATGGTACTTATTCCAATTAAAAATAAAATAGTTGGCATAAACAGGGCATTTACTAGCACCAATTTCATGCTCTTTTGCTTGTACGATTCAGCTGCATCTGCAAGTTTATTTGATGTATCCTTGTCTCTATTGTAAGCTTTAATTACTCGGATTCCCGCAAATGTTTCTTGTGCAATAGTCGAAATGGTCGATTGTTCTTGTTGAACCTTTCCACTTAACTGATTCATTTTACTAGATACCTTGTAGATAATAAAAGACATGATCGGTAATGGAATTAAGACGAACAAAGTCAATTTTCCACTTATTTGAATCATTTGCGTAATGGTCATGCTAAAGAGGACCACTAAATTTATGGTGTACATAATTCCAGGACCTAGATACATTCTTACTTGACCAACATCCTCTGAAATACGATTCATCAAATCGCCTGTTTTATTCTTCTTGAAAAATGCTAAATCTAATTTTTGATAGTGGTTGAAAATTTCATTTTTGAGATCAAATTCTATAAACCTGGACATTACAATGGTAGTTTGTCGCATCAAAAACAAGAAGAATCCTTTAGCAATCGATAATAGGATGTATATCCCACCAATTTTTAAGGATAAAAATACAGCATCATTAAATCCATTTATTTTAACAGAGCCCATCAACTCATCGACCGTATCTTTAACATATACGGGCATTTTAACACCAAAATAATTACTAATTATGGTAAAAAGTATGCCGAATAGAAAGCGCCATTTATATTTGATAAAATATTTATTGAGGTGTCGAAGAGACTTCATAGATAATTTTCTAAATTTGCGCCATCATGTTGGGTTTGCAAATGTAATAAATCATCATGAAATGAGTGAATCAAAAAATAGAATGTCATAAATCAAATTATCGATTTCAATGAATATGAATGATAATCCTATAATTTCTCAAATGTCCATGATGGGGCATGAGCAAGTATTATTCTGTAACGATGAAGCTACAGGATTAAAAGCAATTATTGCTGTTCATAACACAGTTTTAGGTCCTGCACTTGGTGGAACTAGAGTTTGGGCATACAACAATGAGATGGAAGCATTAAATGATGTGCTGCGTTTATCGCGTGGTATGACTTATAAGAATGCCATTTCTGGATTAAATTTAGGTGGAGGTAAAGCTGTTATTATTGGTGATGCTCGAACTATAAAATCTGAAGCGCTTTTTAGAAGATTTGGAAAGTTTGTCAATGGATTGGCTGGAAAATATATTACTGCAGAAGATGTAGGCGTTTCTCCCTTAGACATGAATTATGTTAGCATGGAAACGCAGCATGTTGTTGGACTGCCTGGAAAAAGTGGAGATCCATCGCCTGTAACTGCATATGGTGTTTACATGGGGATGAAGGCTGCTGCTAAAATTCAATTTGGCTCAGATTCACTTACAGGTAAAAAAATTGCGGTTCAAGGAGTAGGACATGTCGGTGAATATCTTGTTAAACACTTGACAGAAGAAGGTGCTCTTGTTTCTATTACCGATATTCATGAGGATACACTTTCTCGTGTAGCTCAAACTTATGGAGCTAAGATTGTTGCTCCAAAGGACATTTATGATATTGATATGGATATCTATGCGCCTTGTGCTTTAGGGGCAACCATAAATGATGATACATTGAGTAGATTAAAATGTTCAGTAATTGCAGGTGCTGCCAACAATCAATTGATGGAAGAACAAAAGCATGGTGTTGAAGTGATGAAAAAAGGAATTATTTATGCTCCTGATTTTACCATCAATGCAGGCGGTGTCATTAATTGTTTCTCTGAAGTTCAAGGATTAAGCGCAGCATGGGCTCATTCTAAAGCAGAAGAAATTTACACCACCATCCATTCGATTGTGAAAAGATCTCAAGATACTCAAATACCTACTTATCAAATAGCCAATAAAATGGCTGAAGAGCGAATTGAAGCCATTGGTAAAGTTAAATTACCTAGATAAATACATGCTAAATAGAAGACATTTAAGAATTAAAGTACTTCAACTACTTTACGCTTATTATCAATCGGAAGAAGATAATTTTCCAAAAGCGGAAAAGGAATTATTGTTGACGATTGAACGCATGTACGATATGTACTTGTTTTTACTGCTCACTTTTTCAGAAGTTAAACGGGCTGCTGAAAATAACCTAGCGGATAAAATGAAAAAAATGCGCCCGACAGAAGAAGATATGCATCCTAATAAAAAATGGGTGGATAATAAAATTGTCGCTCAATTAGAAGATTCATTTGCCTTAAGACAATTGACAGAAACGCGTAAAGTAAATTGGATGGGAGCGGAAAGTCAAGAAATGTTCCGTAAAATTTTCTTGCAAGTTATCGAAAGTGAAGTCTATTTCGAACACATGAATAATGGTCAATCTGGTTATGATGAGGACAAACATTTTGTGGTTGCTTTATTTAAGGAAGACATTGCTAATTCAACTGTTTTGTATCATTTCTTTGAAGAAAAAAGTATCAATTGGTTAGATGATTTAGATTTATGTTGTTCTATGGCAATTAAGTCTATTAAAGGAATGACTGAAAATGTTGCCTTTGAACCTTTACCTTTGTTTAAGGAAAATGATGACGAAAAAGAATTTGTTATTGAATTGTTCAGGAATACCATCAAAATGAATGATCAAAGTGAACAATTGATTGCTGAATTAGCGGATAATTGGGAATTGGATAGGATCGCTAAAATGGACATGCTACTTTTGAAAATGAGTATTGCTGAATTACAGATCTTCCCAAGTATCCCAACTAAAGTGACACTTAATGAATATATTGAAATCTCTAAGTTTTACAGTACACCAAAAAGTAATCTATTTATAAACGGGGTGCTTGACAAAGCAATTAACAAATTAACCGAAGAGAAAAAAATTAAAAAGTCGGGTAGGGGTTTAATTTAAATTTATTTAAAATGAAAAATATGAAAAGCATCATTGGGATTTTATTTGCAGGATTAATTCTAGCTTCTTGTACTGGAAATCAAGATATTGAAGTGGGACAAAAAACCACAATGGAAGTTAATTTACTTTATGATGCTGGAAATGTAATCAAAGGAGAAGTAATTAATGCCAAGTTTAAAGTGAAAAATACAGGTGATTATCCATTAGTTTTTGGTGAGGTAAGACCTTCTTGTTCTTGTACTGTACCCCACAAACCAGAAGAGCCTATTCAACCAGGCGAAACTGGAGAAATTGTAGCTCAAGTCATGACTGATCAATTGATAACTAAGAATGTAACCAAGTCCATTACCCTATTAACCAATACAGAACCATCGACTACAACGTTGATCATTAAAGCAGTAATCAAATAACCAATAATATATTTAAAATTATGTCAAGTAATCCAACACAAAGTGTCATCATGATTGTAGTGATGATTGTTATCTTTTATTTTTTTATGATTCGACCGAATATGAAAAAACAAAAAGAAGCTAAAAAGTTTAGAGAAGGAATAAAGAATGGTGATAAAGTCGTAACGATTGGAGGTATCCATGGTAAAGTTCTGGAAGTAAGTGAAACAACTATTTTGATTCAATCTGAAGGAAGTAAATTACGCTTAGAAAAGTCCGCAATAGCAACTTCAGTAGAAGATCAAATTACGGAGAAGGCTTAATAATTTAACCTTTTGGGTAGATAAAATTTATTTTTTAAGTTAATTCTTAACAGTATTGAATTTTTTATCTATTTTTAAAAACTAATATTAATTAAAATATAAAAATGAAGAAATTAACTTATTTACTTGCATTTACAATGTTTATGGGATTATCCTCTTGTGGTGGATCTGAGATTTGTAATTGTGCAGATACTTGGTTAGAGGTATCTAAAGAAATGAAAGCAGCTGGAACTGATGCTGGTAAATTCAAAGCGATTCAAGATAAGCACAAAGAAGATCTTGCTAAATGTGAGAAATTAGGTGTTGGAAAAACTCCTGAGGAACTTAAGAAAATGGAAGTTACTTTGAAAGAATGTGAATCATTTAAAGAAATGGAAAAAATGCAAGCTAATCCTTAAGCTCATTTTCCTGTAATATTATAAAGACCAGTTATCTGGTCTTTTTTTTTGATTAAAAAATCGGGTTCAATGAAGTGTTTTTATTTGATAATGGTATAAATGAAATCATCATTCTATTTGAAAAACTTTTTTACTACTTCCATCGCTGTATATGAAAATCAATAGTTGGTTTGATTCATTTGGTACTTCACGACCCAAAATATCGACAATTTTCAGGAGTCCAATTTTTTGATTGGGGGATAAAACTGGAGTTGATAATACAGGATTAAACTTCCAAGTTTGAACAAGTCGCTCGTTTGCCTCATTAATCCCGGTAGCATAATACAATACATTTTGATGCGCTAATCCAATTCCTCCTCTTCTTCCGCTTTCGGGTAATCCTGGATAATTGGTCCAAATGTTTTGATCTACTTGATATTTCCAAAGATCATTATGAGAATTGTTAAGACTGTCAAGTCCAAAACAAACAATTAAAGCGTCATCAATTACAGAAATACTAGCATGCGATCTTCCAAGGGAAGGGAAACTTGAAATCTGTATCCACGAATCTTGTGCTGGATCATATTCATACAATTCATTATGAAAATAATTATTTTCATCGCGACCAAAAATCATATATCCTTTACCATTCTTGCTAGTAGCTGTGGACCGCCATAGATTTCCAAAAGGAAAACTATTTTTCTGTGTCCATGTATTCGAGTTCAAACTATAAGCCCAAACCTCATTTATTTCTGTATTTTGAGCAGTTTTTCCACCAATAATATATACAGTATCATTGATAACGAATTGAGCGCAACCACTTCTTCCTGCTCCAGGAAGTGGATTCAATTCCATCCATGAATTTGTAGCTGCATTATAATCCCATAAATCATTGAGAAATTGAGTTCCATTATATCCACCAAAAACATATCCTTTTGTCAATTCATTTGAAAACCCACTAGAATATTGTCTTTCTTTATTTACAGGTAATGCAGCTATTGGAAACCAACTATCATTGGAAAGGTTTAACCCATAAAAATCACTTTCACAAGACCACCAAGGCGTCATTCCAGTTCCGAAATAGGCTGTGTCTCCGATGATAAATCCTGAACCATCATCCCTTGGGTTTCCCGGAAAATCGGTGAGTTGTTGCCAATTTTGAGCTATCCCACTAAATTGAATTAAGAGTAAACCTAAAAGGAGTATTTGTTTCATTTTAAGAAATTAAAATTTAAGAAAAGGAAAACGAAAGGTTTACGGTAATGTTTTGTCAAGTAAAAAAACAAATCCAGCTATGGCGGCAGCTCCCAATTCCAATTCGCGTTTGTTTACATTCTCAAAAACATCGCTTGGGGCATGATGAAAATCAAAGTACCGTTGTGAATCTGGTACAAAACCAAACAATGGAATAGAGGGGTATTTTTCTTTTAAAGGTCCAATATCAACGCCTCCATAACCTTTTTCCCAAGTCGTAAGATCATAATCTTTAAAATTCGGTGCAAGCGTTTTTAAGAAGTTCACTTGTTCATCTGTCCCATCAACACCAAATCCGCGTGGAGAAAACCCTCCTCGGTCACTTTCTAGTGCAGCTATTTGTAATTCATTGTTCTCTTTGCACCAGCTTGCGTAGGTTTTTCCACCCATATTACCATTTTCCTCATTCATAAAAAAGACAACACGAAGCGTATGTTCTGGTTCATATTTTAAAGTCTTTAAAATACGCAAAGCTTCCAAGCAATGAATAACACCTGCACCATCATCATGCGCTCCTTCTCCTGTATCCCATGAATCTAGATGTCCACCGAAAGTAATAATTTCATTAGATTTTTTACCCGTCATTTCTGCAATGACATTAAAGGATTCTGCATCTGGAAAAACTCGGCAATCCAATTCAAGATGTAAGGTTAAGCTTCCTTTCTTCAATAATGCAGCAACACTATTGGCATCTTCTGTAGACAAGGCTGCAGCGGGTATTTTAGTAACCTTATCATCATATTTCATAGATCCAGTATGTGGAAATTGATCTTCAGGCAATCCCAAGGAGCGAATAATAACAGCGATCGCACCAAGTTTTGCTGCTTCAATAGCGCCTTCGCCACGAATAGGGTAGCACCCACCATAAGCTTTGAAGGTTATAATTTGTGCTGCATCCATTAATTGATTAAGAAATACAATTTTCCCTTTGACATCTTTAGCTTTTGCATTTTTGAGCTCATTAAAATTATCGAACATAATTACCTCTCCGCTCAAAAGTCCATTGGTTCCAATAGAACCACCTAAAGCCAAAATATGCAATTTTTGAAGTGCATGATCTTGATTTTCTACCCAAGCCACCTCTTTATTTCCTCTTTCCCAATGAGGTACTTTGATAGGCTGTAAATAGACTTTGTCAAATCCATAACTTTTCATTTTTGCTTCAGACCATTGAATCGCCATACTTGCTTCAGCGGATCCAGAAAGTCGAGGACCAATATCCTTGCATAATTTTCGTAAATCTTCATACGCTTTGCCTCTTAACAAGGCCTCGTTGTAGATTTTCCTGATAAAAACTGAATCACTTTGCGCAAAAGACAATTGACTTAATAAAATAAAAAAGAATAGTAATCTCATAATATTTTTTTTACGAAGATAGCATAATGTGCAAAAGTATAGCTGCTATTGAGGCAACGCTTTAAGAAAATCTAAGTTAAACTGATGTTAATTAGATTATTTAATCTATATGTTATAACTTTGATTTAATACAGATTAACTACTCAATGAATTCTTCAAATTTCAATATTTTCAGTATCATTCGACGAAATGGCTTCGCTGTTTCGATTTTGATGCTTTTGATTTTTGGGAATGTTGGGAGGTCTTATGGGCAGGTGGCGAGTATTTCTTTATCAACAATTTCACCCGGAGCATCTAATATTGTTGGATTTGAAAATTATTACACCTACTGTTATGTTTATGGTAATGATAATCCCAACCAATTAGGTTTTAGTTTTACCTCTAATTCAACTGGAACCAATGCTTCAACAATTCATACTGTAAATTGGGGTGACGGTACTTCAGCAGATGTTTGGACGGGAACAAATAAAACTTTTGTTCATAATTATTCTTTCAATTCTACTTCCAATGGGAGTATTCATACAGTAACTTATTCTGTAGGTTCAACCTCTACTACGTTTCAAGTTTATATTGGTGTTTCACCAGGTATTGCAATTAATCCTCAGGCCACTGCATTGTGTGCCCCTTTGAATCAAACTTTCACAATAGTTCAAAATCAACCAAATTTAACCAATCAAGTTAATTCTCCTTTAACTACCTACAGTCTTACAGTTTTGGATGGACCTAACGCATATATTTCGGCTCAATATAGTTGGAATCAATCTAATGTTCCAAGTTCATTCAACTATAATTTCACAACATCATCTTGTGGTGATAATTATGTTTACAATGGTTCGACAATAAATAATGCCAATGCTATTTCTGGTTTAGTGGCAAATCCATGTGGTACAGTAAACTTAACTCAAGGACCATATCGGCTTTCTCAACAGGCCGTTGCTAATTTTAATGTTGGTCATAATGGTACTACCTATCCAATGACTCAAGTTTTACCTGAAGTTTGTACAGGTGATCAAATTCAATTAACTGACATATCAAATTATGGTGAATTTGTTACAGCTACTTCATGCAGTAATAGTGCCGGTAATAGTTTAAGAGTTTGGGGTATTACACCAAATAGCGGATATTCAATTATCACAGGTGATCTAGATTTATTTAGTAACGGTTCTGTTTCTAATGCAAATTCTGTTGCTCCAATTATTCAGTTTAATGTTCCCGGAACCTATACCATTAAATTAAAAATAGACAATGCGATTGGGGCAGGATGTCCTACCAATGAAATTACAAGAACAATAATTGTACATGAAATACCTACAGTAAGTGTTCCCAATATTACCATTTGTAATGGTCAGCAAGGAACGTTAGTAGCAACACCATCTATACCAGGGGGATTATATTCTTGGTCAACTAATTCAACTACCTCAAGTATACAGGCTTCTCCTCAAGTGAATACAAATTACACTGTAAGTTATTCTTTAGCTGGTTGTGTCAGTCCAACCATTTCTGCAACCATCACAGTAAATCCTGTGCCTCAAATTTCATTAGCTGGTCAAACTATTTGTGCAGGAAATAGTGTTACTTTAACTGCTTCACCTAGTATTTTTGGAGGAACCTATTTGTGGACTAATCCAAATTCGACGGCTCAAAGTGTTGCTGTAAGTCCAAGTGTGAGCACCGCTTATCAAGTTCAGTATACATTAAGCGGTTGTAGTAATGTTGCCAATGCAACTGTTACAGTAAATCCTTCACCAGGAATTATAGGTTCTGCAGTAAAACATTATATATGTGAAGGTTCACAGGTTCAATTACAAGCACAGGGTAATCCATTAAATGGTACTTTTTCATGGACTGGTCCAAATAATTTTACATCAACACTTCAAAATCCATCTGTATCTCCGCTGGTTTCCTCCGTTTATACAGTTCAATATTCTTATAATAATTGTATTGGATCTGATACGGTTAATATTACAATTTTACCAAAACCTCAAGTTTCTGTTAATAACCCTACTATTTGTCTTGGAAGTACAGCAAACATAACAAGTTTTGTGAATCCTTCAGGAGGTTCTTATTCTTGGTCTCCAGGAGCAACAACGACATCAGGTTTTTCTGTAACTCCAAATACAACTGGTGTACTTTCTTATATTTTAACATATACTGGGCCTAATGGATGTGTAAATAAAGATACCGCTATTGTAACCACTTCTATTACAGCTAATATATCTGTGAACAATCCTACAATTTGTAGTGGACAGAATGCCACTTTGAATGCTACAATTACCAATGGAGCTGCCACGAATGGAATTTATGCTTGGTCGCCTGGTGGAGCAACAACTTCCTCTATCACTGTTACTCCAGGTTCAACAACTAATTACTCCGTTACTTATACTTTAGGTAGTTGTCCGAGTACCACGACCAATGCAACAGTAACTGTAAATCCAACGCCTAATGTTACCGCAACAGGAACTGCTATTTGTCCGGGCGCAACAGCGACAGTGAGCTCTGTGGTTACTCCAACGGGAGGTTCTTATTTATGGTCAAATAATCTAAATACAAGTAGCATAAGTGTTTCTCCTATTGCTAACACTACATATACCTTAACTTATACTACTCTTAATGGTTGTATTGGCACTGATACTGCCAATGTAATTATTAAACCAATTGCAACCGTAGGGGTTAATTCACTCAGTATTTGTAATGGTCAATCAGCCTTATTAACAGCAACTCCAAATTTAACAGGTGGTACTTATTTGTGGACTCCGGGTGGAGCTACTACCCAAAGTATTACTGTTTCCCCAACAGCTACCACAACTTATTCTGTTCAATATATATTGAATGGATGCTCAAGCGCATTGGCAAATGGAGTGGTAACAGTTAAACCCGTACCAACTTTAACTATAACATCTAATGGAGGAACTACTATTTGTGCGGGTCAAGTGCTTACTTTGACAGGTAATCCCAATCTTCCTAATGGTAGTTTTACTTGGTCTCCCGGTGGACAAACAAGCAATTCAATAACCATTAACCCTCAAACTACTACGAATTATAGTTTGGTATACACCTTGAATTCTTGTTCTGTAACTGCGCAATTACCGATTACAGTAAATCCAATTCCATCAGTAAATACCACAAATACTACTATTTGTGCTGGACAAGCGGCAAGTTTAAGTTCAACTGTCTCTCCTTCTGGTGGAACTTATTCATGGACAAGTGGGGCAACAACTTCTGGGATTACTGTTAATGTATCAAGTACCGCCACTTTTATTTTAAATTATACTGTAAATAATTGCTCTTATTCAGATACTTCCTTAGTGACTGTAATTCCAACACCTGTTGTTACAATAAATCCATTAACATCAACGGTGTGTAGTGGTGTAAGTCAATTATTAAATGCTGTTGTAGTTGGTTATCCAACCACAGGTTCTTATCAATGGAATACTGGAGCATCAACCTCAAGTATTACCGTTACGCCTTCAAGTACGCAAAATTATTCTGTTATTTATACCTTAAATGGCTGTCCAAGTAATAGTGTTTCGGCTACAGTTACAGTAAATCCAAGTCCAACTGCTACAGCAATCGGAGCAACAATTTGTCCTGGCGCTGTTGCTAATTTAACATCAAATGTTGCTCCATCAGGAGGTTCTTATTTATGGACACCCGGAAATCAAACAACTTCAAGTGTAAATGTTACGCCTTCAAGTGCTACTGTTTATACCTTGACCTACACGCTTAATAATTGTTCGGTAACAGATACTGCTAATGTGATCATTAAACCGATTGCTAGTGTGGTAGTAAATTCAGTAAGTATTTGTAATGGACAATCAGCTTTACTAACCGCAACCCCAACAATCACAGGTGGTACTTATTTATGGTCTCCAGGAGGGGCAACAACACAAAGTATTACTGTTGCGCCAAGTTCTACAACAAACTACTCTGTAATTTATACGCTTAATAATTGTGCCAGTGCTTCTGCAAATGGAACGGTAACAGTTAAACCTGTCCCTGTCGCAAGTATCGTTCCGAATATTGCAAATCCTGTTTGTGCTGGTCAAGTAATTACGCTTACAGGTGGCGCTAATTTACCTAATGGAACTTATACTTGGACCGCTGGAGGTCAAACAACCCAGGCCATAAATGTGAATCCTCAAACTACCAATGCGTATTCAATGGTTTACAATTTGAATGGTTGTGTGGATACAGTTCAATATACTGTTAATGTTAATCCAAAGCCATTAATTACGGTTAATGATGCTTCAATCTGTGCCGGTTCTAGTACAACTTTAACAGCGACAGGAACACCAATTGGAGGGACTTATTCATGGACTGGTGGAGGCACAACGAATTCAATTACTGTTAGCCCTGCAGCAACAACCACTTATATCGTTACTTATACCCAGAATGGTTGTAGTGCTAGTGACACTGCTTTGGTTCAAGTTACTAATACTCCAACCATCAGTTTAACCCCTGTAAATCCAACCATTTGTAGCGGATCAAGTGTTCTTTTAACAGCAACACCTATTAATTCACCTTTAACAGGTTCTTATCAATGGAATACAGGTGCAACTACGCAATCAATTACAGTAAGTCCTGTTATTCAAACAAGTTATTCAGTAACATATGTCCTCAATGGTTGCCCAAGTTTAACACAAAGTACCAATGTAAATGTCAATCCAAGTCCATCAGTAAATATAAATGGCATATCGGTTTGTCCTGGAACGTCAGTTACGCTGTCATCCAATGTTCTTCCTAGTGGCGGAACATTTTCCTGGTCGAACAATCAAACTCCTGCAACCTCTTCAAGTTCTAGTTTAACTGTTACGCCTGGAGTCACTACAATATACACTCTTAGTTATTCTTTAAACAATTGTACTGCAACAGACACTGCAATTGTGACGGTTAAACCAACACCAACTTTAACAGTTAACAATATGACCATTTGTCAAGGTCAAAACGCTTTGTTAACGGCAACTCCAAATTTATCTGGAGGTACTTTTGTTTGGACACCAAATGGTGCAAGCACTCCAAGTATTACGGTTTCCCCTTCGTCAACGACTAATTATTCTGTAATTTATACATTAGCAGGTTGTTCTAGTTTGAATACTGCAGGTACGGTCACCGTTAATCCATACCCAATTGCAACAATAACGACAAATGCTATTCCACCAATATGTTCAGGACAATCGGTTAATTTAACAGCAAATATTAATGGTCAATATGCATGGTCTCCAGGATCACAAACAAGCCAGTCTGTCACTGTAAACCCATTAGCAACAACTACTTATACTTTAATCAACACACTAAATGGATGCTCTGATACGGCATCATATACTGTTGTAGTCACTCCAAATCCTACGATTTCAATTGTTTCAGATACCATTTGTATCGGACAAACTGCTTCTTTATTAGCGATTGGTTTGCCTTCTGGCGGTACTTATTTATGGACACCTGTTAATCTAACTACTGCAGGAATAAATGTTACGCCAGTTTCAACTTCAAATTATACCGTTAATTATTCCTTAAATGGATGTTCTTCTTCAACAACTTCTTCTGTATTGGTTCATCCATTACCCAACGTAAATGCTGGTCAAGACATTATAGTGTGTACTGGAACTTCTGTTACCTTGTCTGGAACTGGAGCACAAACTTATTCATGGAACAATAATGTGATAAATAATCAAGGTTTTGTGCCACTTACCAATGGAAATTACATTGTTACTGGGACAGATGTATTTGGATGTGTAAATACAGACCAAGTAAATGTAACGATTAATGCATACCCTTCCGTTAGCGTTAATAATACAACTATTTGTAGTGGATTAGCGGCTTCTTTAGTTGCTAATGCTTCGCCCTCTGGAGGAACTTATTTATGGACTCCAAATAGTGCTACTACTTCTTCAATTTCGGTAACTCCGATAGTAAATACGAGCTATATAGTTTCTTATAGTTTGAATAATTGTACAAGTACCGATACCTCTTTTGTATCTGTAATTACCTCTCCAACTTTAAGTGTAAATAGCGCCACCATTTGTAATGGTCAAAGTTCAGTTCTTACTGCCACACCATCAATTCCAGGAGGTGTTTATTCTTGGTCAACTAATGAAACAACCAATGCTATTACGGTTGCACCGGCAACTACTACAAGTTATTCTGTTTCTTATAATGTAAATGGATGCCAAAGTCCTCTGCAAACTTCTATTCTTACCGTAAACCCAATCCCAGTTATTACTGCAATTACTGCTCCTATAATTTGTTCAGGACAAAATGCAACTTTAACAGCAACAGTTAACATCACAGGTGGAACTTATGTTTGGAGTAATGGACAAACAGGTCAAACTATTTCTGTCGCACCTAATGTCAATACGAGCTATTCTTTAATTTATACTTTAAACGGGTGTTCAAGTGCTCCTTTTTCAACTAATGTAACGGTAAATCAATCTCCAACCATAAATGCAGGAAGTGATCAATTGCTTTGTGCTGGACAATCAACAACGCTAAATCCAACTGTTTCTGGTTTAGGAGGTTCTTATTTATGGTCTCCTTCAACTGGATTAAGCAATAGTCAAATCCAAAGTCCTACAGTTACATTAAGTTCAACTCAAAATTATACCGTTGTTTATACTTTAAATGGTTGTCCTAGTGCTCCAGATACTGTTGTGATTAATGTGATTCAAAATCCTGTTGCATCTGTTAATAATGCAACTGTTTGTAATGGAACTCCTTTCACGCTAACTGCAAGTCCTGCGAATGCATCCTATACATGGTCTACTGGTGCTACCACAGCAAGTATTTCGCCATCTTCGCCCATTGGAATTACCAATTATACCGTAACAGTTGTAATTCCTGGATGTCCAACGAGTACTGCAACTTCTATTGTTACTGTAAATCCAATTCCAACAATTACAATAGGAGCTGATCAAACAGTATGTAACGGACAAACAGCAGTTTTGACTTCTACACCAAGTGCAGTGGGAG
This sequence comes from Flavobacteriales bacterium, assembly GCA_947447525.1. Classification (GTDB taxonomy): domain Bacteria; phylum Bacteroidota; class Bacteroidia; order Flavobacteriales_D; family Crocinitomicaceae; genus UBA952. Next base: position 174,215 of record CANFJL010000006.1, read on the forward strand.
GAACTTATTTATGGAGTCCAAGTGGACAAACCACACAATCATTGAGTTTAGCACCAAGTTTAACCAGTCCGTTGGTTGCTCAGAACTTCACACAGACTTTGGTGTATACTTTAAACAATTGCTCAAGTGTTGCCGATACAGGAGTCATTCATGTAAATCCAATACCAACAGCAAGTGTTCCGAATCAAACTATTTGTAACCAAGGAACCGCCATCTTAACACCTGTAGTTGCTCCATCTGGAGGAACTTACGCA
>CANFJL010000007.1 GCA_947447525.1 Flavobacteriales bacterium
GCTGTTTCCTTATTCCTCAATATTTCAATGAACTCTTTATTGCCATCATTAACCTATTCCTAAATTAACAACTCATTAAATCCACATTAATTTATGACGCTTTCGTCAATTGCGGGGTGCAAAGATACATACTCTTTTTGTTTTAGCAAGCATTTTAGAAAAAAATGTGAGATATTTTTAATTATTTTTTCTGCACAATCTAAACGCGCTCAATATGAGCTACATAGGACATACATAAAAGTTAACCCAAAGCTAATTAATGAATGGTATCTTACCTTTAAATAAAATATTGATCCTGAATGTCCGCGAAACTTTGAACTTTAAATTCAGATACCTTTTGGTAACTGGTGATAGGAATCGTTGCCACTGCCTTATCATCAACTGTGTTCCCCTCCACTATTATATGTATATACTTAACATCTGAAGAGAAAGTCATGTCTTTTCCCAAAAAGACTAAAACTGCTGCAAATTTGATGGCTACTTCTTTATCAGCAACCAATTGATCCGTTCCAAGTATCGGATATCGAGATAAAATAATCCCAATCCTATCTTTAAGTATGCTAAGATCAGATTTGTTCCATGTTTTTAAAAAAGGAAAATACCGTACTAACTCAAATGTATCATTTGCATTTAAAACAATTCTATCTATTTTATTATTTCTCTTTTTTGCAACTGAAAACCAAAATCGAATTGCAAACACTAATAATACTGTGGTAAGTACTCCTGCAATTTTAGCAATAGTGACATTACCTAAAATAATACTTACAGGTACGGTAATTAAACACAAAAAAATTACCGCCAACCAAAAAGGGAAGCGGTAACTGTTAATTGTTTGATTATTTGGAAATTGATCTACTGACATTAATGGGCTACCCATTTATCATTTAACATCTCTCCCTTAATAACGACGGTTTTAGTTCTAGCGTAATCTTCCGCTGCTACTAACATTTGTTCTCTTGTATCTCTTCTTATTAATATTGAACCAGATCCTTGTGATTTTATCTCAATATAGAATCCATTTTTAAGTCGAGCTGGTTTTGTTGGTGGTCTTCCCATTTTCGTATTTTCAGTTTAATAATATTCTAAAGATAGTTACCTTTTTGGGATAATTGAGCTGTTTTGTGAAATTTTGTGAAAAGAAATAATAAATAATACTAGCTAAATAATAGTTTGAGCATGAAATATTAGATATTTTTGCGCATGATTAATTTAGAAAAACTAGGATATTTCCTTCCTCAAGGGTATCTTTTTCAGAATACAAGTTTACAAATCAATCGAGGAGATAAGGTTGGCTTAGTTGGAAAAAATGGTGCAGGAAAATCGACATTACTTCGGATATTATCAGGAAGAATAAAGCCTTCAGAAGGTAATGTACATCTACCAAAAGGAACAGTAATTGGATTTTTAACACAAGATATTGTAATCGATTCTACTCAAAGTGTATTTGAATACCTTAATTGTTCAAACGAACGCATTGACTTTATTAGAACGCGATTAGAAACAATAAACGATGAATTAACCACAAGAACTGATTATGAAAGTCAGGATTATGCCGATTTATTAGATGAATTATCAGAGAAAAATCATGAATTTCAAGTAATTGAAGGATTTCAATGGGAAGAGAAAATAATGACCACGCTACTCGGCTTAGGTTTTAAGAATGAAGAATTACATCAAAGCCTAAATACTTTTTCTGGTGGTTGGAAAATGAGAGCAGAATTGGCAAAAATTTTAGTCAATCAACCTGATATTTTGTTGCTCGATGAACCCACCAACCATCTGGATATTCTTTCTATTGGATGGTTAGAAAGTTATCTTCAAAAATTTGATGGTGTGGTTGTCATTATCTCCCACGATAGATTTTTTCTAGACAATGTCACACAAAGAACTTTAGAGATTAGTATGCAGAAGGTATTTGATTTTCCTTATGGCTACACCAAATACAAAGCGCTAAGAGAAGAAGAAATGGGTCGCTTAGAGCAAGCAAAAAAACAACAGGAAAAAGAAATTAAGCATACGGAAGAACTCATTAATAAATTTAGAGCCAAGCAATCTAAAGCTGCATTTGCTCAATCTTTGATTAAAAAATTGGAGAAGACCGAACGCATAGAAATTGAAAAGGAAGATTATAGTGGTATTCGTATTTCATTTCCATTGAGTGTTCAACCCGGAAAATGGGTGCTTGAAATGTCTGATTTAGGAAAATCTTACGGACCTAAGGTATTATTTAAGAATATTAATATCACGGTTGGACGTGGTGAAAAAATTGCTTTACTCGGTCCAAATGGCGTTGGAAAATCTACCTTGCTTAAAGCAATGATGCGCTCTATTGATTTTGAAGGAACAGTAAGTAATGGACACAATGTTAATCTTGCCTACTTTGCTCAAGATCAAGCAGAAAAATTAGATCCGACTTTAACTATTTATGAAACGGTTGACAATACCGCCAAAGGCGAACTTCGGAAAAATTTAAGGACCATACTAGGTGCCTTTTTATTTTCCGGTGAAATTGTAGATAAAAAAGTAGGTGTCTTATCGGGTGGTGAACGAACGCGCTTAGCTTTATGTCAATTGTTATTGAGCCCTTCAAATTTTATTATTCTAGATGAGCCTACCAACCATTTAGACATGCAGAGCAAGGAGATTCTTAAATCTGCACTTTTAAATTATGAAGGCACTTTCTTGGTGGTGTCACATGATAGAGAATTTCTAGCTGGATTAACCAATAGAATTTGGGATATTGAGAACCAAGGTTTGAAAATACATCATTTCACTTTAAATGAATATTTACAATATAAGAACGATACCAAAAACGACTTTCCTGCTGGAAATAATTTAAAATCAGAAACAAAACCCAAACCAATTCTTTCAAAAGAGGAAGAAAAACCTAAGAAAATAGTTCACCCCAATCTTGAAAAAGAAATTAAACAGATTGAAAAAAAAATAACCCAAGCAGAGGAAGAGTTAGCCTCTTTAAACGAATTATTAGGTAAATTCAATTACGGCGATGCCGAATTTCAACCTGCCTTAGACGCCTATACTTCAAAAAAAGAAATGCTGACGGTTTTAGAACAAGAATGGGAAGGATTGATGATTCAAATAGAAGCTTAAATAATTTACTGTAAATAAGTATTAGTCTGGTTTTATATTTTTTAAAATAGCCTGGATAGATTTTTTTAATATTTGCTTGTTTAGCTTTTCTAACTATTCTTAAATTTACCACATGAAATATCTATTATTCTCTTTGCTTTGTTTTGTGCTGTTAAGCTCTTCGTGTGTGAAACACAATCAAAATCCAGTACCTAGTATTCCATTCGATATTACTATTGATGTTAATTTACCTAGCTACAATCAATTACAAGGGGTTGGCGGTTGGACTTATGTTAATGGAGGTTCTAGAGGAATAATTGTTTATAGGAGGTCATTAACTGAGTTTGTTGCTTTTGATAGACATTCACCAGCTGATGCTGCTGGAACTTGTTTTTTACCACTATTTCCGGATACTAATAATTTTTTACAACTGAAAGACACCTGCAACAGCGCCACTTTTTCACTTTACGATGGTTCAGCAATTACTGGAAGTCAATTTGGACTTAGGCAATATGCAACGCAATTCGATGGAAGTAATTTATTAAGAATATACAATTAATATGAATGAAATAACTGTAACCATAATTGACCGTGAAGGCAATCATCATGAATTGATTGGACCAACTGATATGAACATGAACATCATGGAGTTGTGTAAAGCATATGAATTACCCGTTTTAGGTGAATGTGGAGGAATGGCCATGTGCGCTACTTGTCAATGTTACTTAGAATCAGAAACGATATTACCTGAGCAAAGCGATGCAGAGTTAGACATGTTAGATCAAGCCTTCTTTGTAAAGCAAAATAGCCGCTTAGGATGTCAAATTCATTTAGATGACTCCATTAATAACATTGTATTGAGATTAGCTCCTGAAGCTTAGTTTTCTTTCTAATTATCCTCTTGGGATAATGCAAACAGGAATTGCTTTCATTTTGTGCTGATTGATGCGGTTTAAGTTAAGGTAAATAGCTAAAACTTCTCGTTCACGAATGCTCAAAGAGGATTCATCTCCTTTGAAATCCATAGCCCACTCTAGCTCAGGATAAGTAGCGCCAATTTGATCTTCATCGTTTCGATCATCTCCCCACAAACCATCTGTTGGTTTGGCATCAATTATGGATTGACTTACCCTTAATGCTCTTCCAATCTCCCAAACTTCTGATTTTTTTAGATCCGCAATCGGACTTAAATCAACCCCACCATCACCATACTTAGTAAAAAACCCTATTCCAAAATCCTCTATTTTATTTCCCGTTCCCACAACCAAACAGCTATTCGCTTGGGCAACAGCATACAAACTTGTCATGCGTAAGCGAGCTCTTGAGTTGGCCATTCCTAACTTATTATCACGAACTTCTGAAGGTAATGCGTTCTCAAATTCAGAGAAAACATGCGACAAATTTATCTCCAATGCGCTTACATTTGAAAATTTATTTTTTAAATATTTAATGTGCTCCTCAGCCCTTTGATACTCAGTTTCTGCTTGCCTAATGGGTAAATTTAATGCTATGACTTTTAGTCCTGTTCGAGCGCATAGTGTTGAAGTGACGGCCGAATCAATTCCTCCTGAAATCCCAATCACAAAGCCATCTGAACCAGCCTGATTAGCATAGCTTTTTAGCCAATCAACAATAAAATCAATGGTGTTATCCAAAAGAAAGTCTTTTTAAAATAGAATAGCGATTTTCAAAATCAATTGATTTTGTCTTGCCTTAGTATAAAAATAATTATCCGCACCACTATAAAGGGTATAATTATCTTTACTAAATCGATAATGCATTGGTGTTAAACCATAAAAGAATCCTAATTCAGAAACCAAACTAGTAGATCCTATAAAGTTCCATTCTGCACCAGCAGAAAATCCAATGGATCCTTTATAAAAAAAGGTTTCTCCCAAAGACTTCATATTGGTATTTTCCTTAACCGCAGTTGGAGCGGATAAATCTACACCCGTATCGTTAATTTTTTGTGAAACTAAAAAACTATTACGAAGACCAAATTTTCCAAAATATTTCCAATCTCCAATCGGATCAGTTCTAAAAAGCAACATCAATGGAATACTAACATAAACAGGATTGTATTGACGAGAACTCAATCTATAAATCGTTCCACCCGCTTCGTCTTTTTGTAAAATGGCATTGTCTGTATATCTGTAATAAACACTATCAGCGCCTACTTTATATCCAAACTTTTGAAAATCAAATTCTAATCCAGTTGCTAATCCGAGGTTTGATGAATTTTTAAAGGAGGTATGTAGGCATATTCCAACAGATAAATCTGTCCCTACTCCATCTTTCATCATTTTATTATCACCCATTTGATTGAAATTCAATCCAAAGTTACCGGTCATCCCAGCCTGTAATTTCTTAGTACTTCCTTCCTGTGCAACAAGTAATTGCGAAGAAAAAAGAAAAAGATTTAAAATTGAAAATAGATAAATTTTGCTTGCTTTATTCATGAGCTTATGATTATCATTAAATTTGAACAAAATTAATAAAAATTCAATGAGAATTACCACAGTTATTCTTCTATCAATTTTCGCCTCTATTATTCTTTCTTGCAAGGACAATAAATATGACATTAACACAGCCTCAATTGAATTGCCTTTAACCTTTATTAATATGGATTCCATGCTATATCATGCGAATCAAACGGATTACCTAGCTATTAGAGAGGTTCAAATGAAACAAAATGGCGATTTATTTTCTTATAATCTTTCTTATTGTCTCGGGATAAAATTGAATCCGGATTCAACTTATCAAATAGGTTTGTCCAATTTTTATCGCGATAAATACATTCAGAACTTGGAGAAAACTATTGAAACAAATTTCAATAAATCAAATCGACAAGAGAAAGAAATTCAGGATGCTTTTAAAAGAATGAAGTTTCACTTTCCTAATCAAGACCTACCAGTAAAAATCGCTTATGTGAATTCTTTATTCTCAGCGAGTGTTAATTGTGGCGAAGATTATATTGCAATTGGCTTAGAACGGTATCTTGGAAAAGATAAAAAAGTAATTAAACAACTGCCTACGCAAGAATTTTATCTTTGGATCAAGGAAGGAATGGACCGTAAATATTTATCAAGAGATGTAGTTCTTGCATGGCTAATGTCGCATTACATTGAAGAAACAAGTGAAAATTATTCTAGCGAAATGATACGATGGGGAAAATTAATTTTCATTACCCATGCCTGTTTGCCAGCATTGGAGGATGATATACTCTTAAGGTATTCCAAGAAAGATTTAGATTGGGCTAGAAATAGTGAAGCTTCCTTTTGGAAATATCTAGTGAAGGAGGAAATGCTGTTTAAAACAGATGAGGAATCTAAACTTAATCTACTACACGAGGGTCCCTTTACGATTGGTCTACCTGATAAAAGCCCCGATAGGATGGGTGTTTACTTAGGGTATTCGATGGTGCGTCAATACATGAATAACAATGATATCAGTTTAACACAATTAATTAACCTACCTTACAATATGATTTTGCAAGGTTATGAAGCAGAATAGAAAAATATGAACGAAGAGATAACAAAAAATTCAGAGATAAAAATTAATGTCGGATTAAACGCCAATAATTTACCCCTCCATATTCATTGGTTGGCAGAAGACAGCAATAAAGAGACCCAAGAAGCAAGTGCTTTTCTCCTTTCTATTTGGGATAAAAAAGAGAAGAATACATTAAAAATTGACCTTTGGACGAACGAGATGACAGTTGAAGAGATGAAACAATTTTTTCATCAAACGCTTTTAACTATGGCGGATACATTTGAAAAATCGACTGGGGAACATTTAATGGCCGAAGATTTACGCGATTATTGTTTTCATTTTGCAGATAAAATGAATATACTTCCAACAGAATGAAAATAGTTTTAGAGAAATTATCGAGTACTCTTTTAGAAGAGGTCAACTATACGCTCAGTAATGGAAGTGAAACGATTTTATTAAATGATCTTATTGGTAAAACAATAAGTTTGAATTTTACTGGAATCATTTTTTGCAGTAAATGTCAAGTAATTACCAAACAATCTTTCGGGCAAGGATTTTGTTTTTCATGTTTCAATACCGCTCCAGAAGCAAGTCCTTGTATCATACATCCAGAACTTTGTCAAGCCCATTTAGGCATTGGAAGAGATCTTGATTATGAAGAAAGACATCACAACCAAACACATTATGTTTATCTCGCAGCTACGGACCGTGTGAAAGTTGGAATCACTAGAACTACACAAATACCAACAAGATGGATAGATCAAGGGGCAAATGCTGCATTAATTATTGCTGAAACTCCAAATAGATATACTGCAGGAGTAATTGAAGTAGCTTTAAAGGATTTCTTTGTTGACAAAACCAACTGGCAAAGTATGCTGAAAAATATTGGCGATGAAAGTATTGATCTAGTTGAAGAGAAATGGATGGCACACGAACAACTTCCATCTGATTTAGCTCAGTATTTTACAGAAGATGAAGAGATTTTATCCTTAAAATACCCAGTCAAAAATTATCCCGAACAGGTTCAATCCATGACTTTTGATAAAACAGCTGAGATTAGTGGTGAGTTAACTGGAATTCGAGGTCAGTATCTTTATTTAAACGGCAACCAAGTACTCAATATTAGAAGACATACTGGTTACGAAATTGAATTTAATTACTAAATCATGTCCGAAAATAAAGGAATTCCTCAAAAAATAATTGGACTAATGGATATATTTTACCCACTATTCAAACGGTTTTTTGATCCTACAACTTACTATTATGCTGTTTGTGGAGTAAGCAATATGGTTTTAAGCTGGATTTTATTTTTTGTATTCAATAACCTAATCTTTCAAAAAAAAATATGGAATCTACCGTTTTATAAGATGCAATTAAGTTCCTACACAATTTCTGCCACAATCTGCTTTGTAATTTCGTTTATCATTGGTTTTTCCTTACTGAAATTTGTTGTGTTTACCGCTAGCGAAATTAAAGGAAGGACGCAGTTGTTTAGATATTCACAAAGTGCTGTTATCTCTTTCGTTTGCAGTTGGTCCTTACTGAAATTATTCATTGTGTATTTTGGATTTTACCAAACAATATCAAATATTTTAGCTTCGATTATTGTGGTTGTTATCAGTTACTTAATACAACGGAATTATACCTTTAAATAGCAACTAAACTTCGGTAAATGGAATCGAATTGATCTCCTACTGATGCATAACTAAATTTTTCTAGAGCATAGTTTTGCAAATCTTTTGGAGGGAATACTATTTCTTTATTAATAATAGTCAGCATTGCTTCCGCTAAACCATTCTTATCTCCTACTGGAATAAAAATACCATTAGTAGTATTTACATATTCAGGAATACCATTGACTGGAGTTGAGATTACAGGAATTCCAGACATAAACGCCTCTGGAATAACACAGGGGAAATTTTCAAAATTACTAAACAGCACTAAAGCCGAACAAGTCCTGATGAAGTCTGCTATTTCTTGAGTGGTCATCGTTGGGTGGAAAAACACCTTTGAGTTCAGCAATCCCAATTCTCTGGCCAATTCATGCGGTATTTTAACATCGCCATCACTAATGATATGAAAAGTGAAATTAATTTTTTTTAAAGCCAAAATATGTACTGCATGTAGCATTCCAATAATATTTTTAGCAGGCTCAAATGCAGTAGAAATATGCACCAATTTATTGGATTCTACAGATGATGAAGGATGAAAAATTGCCTCATTGACCACATTCGGCACTATGGTGCATTTGACTTTTGCATTATATTCCAATAAGCGATTTGCCAAATCTTGAGATACCGGCATAATATGATCTGCTGACAACAAAACCCTTTTACAACTCTTTAAAATTAAGGATGAATAAGCATTTACTCCAGGATGAAATCCACTTGAATGTTCCGAAATAACCAATGGAATCGACCATTTTCTCTTTAAAGTAAGGCACCAAATTCCTAATGGATATATTACATTTAAATGAATTATGTTGGGTTTGCCATATTTTTTCACGACCAAGTCACAAGCTAAACGAAAAGCCTTTTTTGAATTACGAATCGATTGTAACTTAACCAATATGGAATTAGCATTGATATTTTTAGGGAAATAGACAATGATTTCTGTGAGATTTCCTTTGGTCTTTTCTGAGATTTCAATCTTATGAATGGAAGGGTCTGGAAAAATAGCCAGTACGATTACTTTATTTTTAAGAGCACTAGCTTCTGCATGCTTTTGTACAAAATTACCCAAGGTAGGATTCGTCCTGTTGGGATACCAGGAGGAAACAAACAAGGAAGTCAATAGTTCTTTAGACATCTTAAACTAAAATGCGATCGTAGATGACTTTTATTTGTTCTATTGCAAAATCAACCTCTTGTAGCGTTGTGTAACGAGAAAATGAAAAGCGAACATTAGGCTTAGTCATATCTGCATCAATCCCTTCCAGAACATGTGATCCTTTGGCTGCTCCGGATGTACAAGCACTTCCCCCACTTACTGCAACTCCCTTCAAATCAAGGGTGAAAAGTAACATAGCAGATTTATCTGTTTTTGGAAAACAAACATTTAAAACAGTATACAATGATTTGTCTTCTTCAATTTCACCATGAAAGGAAATGTCAGGAAAAATTTCTCTTAGTTCATTAATCATGTGGGTTTTTATCCCCTGAACATGTTTTTGATGCGCTTCGATGTCTTGATTCGCTAAGTCTAAGGCTGTCACCAAGCCAACGATTCCGGCTAGATTTTCAGTTCCTCCTCGCATGCCTCTTTCTTGTGATCCACCATGTATAAAAGGTGCGATTTTAGTGTTTTTATTTACATATAAAAATCCTGTTCCTTTTGGACCATGAAATTTATGCGCTGCACAAGTAATAAAATCAATATCTAATGCCGCCAAATCAAATGGATAATGTCCCATGGTTTGAACAGTATCTGAATGAAAATAGGCACCAAATTCGCGACACAATAAACTAACTTCCTTTAATGGAGTTAGGGTAGAAATCTCATTATTGGCATGCATTAAGGTGACCAATGTTTTGATGTCCTTGGTTAAAAGGGTACGCAATTCGTCTAAATTGATATTCCCTTTTTTATCTAATGTTAAATTGATTATTTCAATTGAATTTTTATGACCAATTGCTTCAATCGTATGACCCACCGCATGATGTTCAATAGCAGTTGTGATAATTCTCTTAACTCCTAAATCCTCCACTGCAGCTTGTATTGCCATATTATCAGCTTCTGTACCTCCGGAGGTAAAAATTAGCTCTGATGATTGACAATTGATGTGTTTTGCAATTGATCTTCTTGCGGTTTCTAAAACTGCTTTGGCTTGACGACCATAATAATGAGTTGATGAAGGATTTCCAAAATTATCTTTCAAGGTGGAAACCATTGCTTCTATAACTTCAGGTGCGACAGGAGTAGTGGCAGCATTATCTAAATAAACGCGCATAAAAAATTCTTTTTGCGAAGATACAAATTTGAAGTAAAGAAATCCAATTACACCAAAGTCTTATTTAGCATTGCTTGAACAAGTAAACTTGGTAGTTGCAATAGAAGTTTTAGCAATTGCTGAAAAACCACCTATTACATCAATGATCGAATTATACCCTCTTGATTTTAAAATGGATGCAGCAATTACACTTCTATATCCTCCAGCACAATGTAGAACGAAAGGATCATTTTTAGGAAATTCTCCCATGAGTTCATTTATAAAATCCAACGGAATACTTTTCGCTCCCTCCATATGTTCCGCTTCAAATTCACCAGGTTTTCTAACATCAATTACCAAAGTTTTCGCATCGATTGTTTTTTCTAATGTTTCCGCTGTAATACGAGAAATAGTATCTACTTCCTTATTTTCTGCAAGCCAGGCATTAAAACCACCTTTCAAAAAACCAATAGTTTTATCATAACCAACTCTTGAAAGTCGTTTAACAGATTCTTCTTCTTGTCCTTCCTCGGTAATTAATATTATTTTTTGTTCAATGTTGGTTATTAAGGCTCCTACCCAAGGTGCAAATTGTCCGTCTAAACCGATTGAAATGCTATTCGGAATAAATCCGGCGGTGAAAACTCCTGATGGACGTGTATCGAGCATTAAAACATCTTCTTCATTTGCTAAAACTTCAAATTCTCTAACAGATAAAGGAGTTAGACCTCTTTTCATTACCTCAGTTATGGATTCATATCCTTGTTTATTCATAGCGACATTCATTCCGAAATATCCAGGAGGAGGCAATAAACCATCGATTACTTCATTAACAAATTCAACTTTATCCATATCTGCACGCAAAGCATAATTCATTGCTTTTTGTTCACCGATAGTACTTACAGTTTCTTTGGACATATTTTTACCACAGGCACTTCCCGCTCCATGCGCAGGATAAACGGTAACTGTATCAGGCAATGTCATAACTTTTGAGCGTAAAGAATCATAAAGCAATCCTGCCAATTCTTCCTGCGTCATGGATGCTGCTTTTTGAGCAAGGTCTGGTCGACCAACATCACCTATAAACAAAGTATCACCAGAAAATAAAGCTTCTGGATTTCCTTCTTTGTTGTACAACAAGAAACAAGTGCTTTCCATGGTATGACCAGGAGTATGCAGCACTTCAATTTTTAAAGCTCCAAAATGCAAGAATTCACCGTCTTTTGCACTATGGAAATCAAAACTAGCTGTTGCATTTGGACCATAAACAATTGTTGCTCCTGTTGCTTTAGCTAAATCAACATGTCCACTCACAAAATCAGCATGAAAATGAGTTTCTAAAATATATTTTATTTGAACTCCGTCTCTTTTTGCGCGCTCTAAATAAGGTTCAATTTCTCTTAATGGATCAATAATAACCGCTTCATTATCGGAAACTAAATAGTAAGCACCTTGAGCTAAACATCCTGTATAAATTTGTTCGATTTTCATGATCTGAGTTTTATATTACAAAGTTAAAAAATTAGTGGGGTTTTATCAAAAAGGCAGCTAAAACAATATAAATTGCCATCAATAATACGAAATAACCAAAATACTTTTTCAGTTTAGAGCCTTTGATTTTAGTACCCAAAAGAAGTCCAATAAAAATACCAACAACTGAAGCAATTGAAACATAAAGTAAAAGGCTCCAGTCTATTTGATCATGTTGTTGAAAAGTACCTAAAAATCCAACGGAAGCATTCAATGCGATAATCAATAAAGAGGTTCCCACTGCTTTTTGGATGGGTAAACGCATGAGATTAATTAAAACAGGAATGATGACAAATCCTCCACCCGCGCCGATCAATCCAGCCAACAAACCAACAAGGAGCCCTTGAAGAATTAATTTAACTACAAAAGAAATGCTATTCGAATTTTTAGATTTAGAAATCTCCTTTGGATAATCACTTTTGATCATCTTATAGGCCGCAATAAACATGACGATAGAAAATAAGACCAAGAGATAAATATCTTTTGAAAACGAAAATCCATCCAATGAAAACAATTCATCGGGCAAGAGCGGCATGATATAATTTCTGGTTAAATAAATACTAATGATGGAAGGTATCCCAAAAAGAAAAGCGGCACGATAATCAATATTTCTATGATAAGCAGCTTTTCCAGCACCTACTGCTGAACTCACTCCAACAATAAATAAGGAATATAGAATGGCCAATTCTGTTGGAACATGAAATATGTACACAAGAATAGGCAGCGTTAAAATAGAGCCTCCACTACCAATCAAACCTAGTGTTAAACCAATAAAAAGCGCAGCAATGATTCCTAATACAAATGCCATTGATAGTATTTTCAACAAAGGTGACTATAATTTGAGGATTAAGTGTAAGGTAAGTTACACAGATGGGCGCAATCGAAATTCAAAGAGTTTTAAGCTATTTCATGGGATTGGTTGAATAATGTTGTACTTTCGCACTTTAAATACAGTTCTTTCGATTAAAAAGTTGTCCCAGGAATTGTAGATCACTTAAACAATTCGAATGAATTTTGAACAACTTGGGGTCATTCCCACGATTTTAACCGCAATCGAAAAACAAGGTTACACGCAAGCAACACCCATCCAAGAAAAATCTATACCTATTGTCTTAAATCGCAGCGACTTAATTGGTTGTGCGCAAACAGGAACAGGTAAAACAGCTGCTTTTTCGATTCCGATTTTACAATTATTGTACGAAAGTCCTGAAAGAAAAAAACACGGAAAAATTCGTTCCTTGATTGTTACGCCAACGAGAGAATTAGCCATACAAATTGGAGAAAGTATTAAATTATACGGTCAAGGACTAAACATCCGTCATGCCGTAATTTTTGGTGGTGTATCACAACACAATCAAGTGAATCAATTAAAATCTCATGTAGATATTCTTATTGCTACACCCGGACGCTTATTAGACCTTATTCAACAAGGATTTGTGAAATTGAGCGATCTTGAAATCTTTGTTTTAGACGAAGCAGATAGAATGTTGGACATGGGTTTTATTCATGATATCAAAAAAATTATCAAATTACTTCCACAGAAAAGACAGAATTTATTTTTCTCTGCCACCATGCCGAAAGAAATTATTGGTCTAGCGAATACGATCTTAACGGATCCTAAAATGGTAGAGGTTACTCCAATTGCATCTACCTCAGACTTGGTAGAACAGCATCTTTATTACATTGAGGCAGATGAGAAGAAAAGTCTCTTGATTAAAATGGTGAAAGATCAGCCAAATGCAAGGGTTTTGGTATTCACCAGAACGAAACATGGCGCTGATAAAGTGGTGAAATTACTTCAAAAAGTACAGGTGAAAGCTGCCGCAATACATGGAAATAAATCTCAAAATGCAAGACAGAATGCACTGAGAGACTTTAAAGATCATTCGATTCAAGTATTGGTTGCAACAGACATTGCTGCACGCGGTATCGATATCGATGATTTGGAAATGGTATTGAATTATGAGGTTCCTAATATTCCTGAAACATATGTGCATCGCATTGGAAGAACAGGACGAGCAGGAGTTAAAGGAGTTGCAGTGTCTTTTTGTGATCAATCAGAAAGAGCTTACATTAAGTTAATTCAACGACTTACCAAAAAAGACCTCATCGTAAAAAAGTCTTAAGCTAAAACTTTTTGTGTTTGATTTTGTTTAGGATTTATGGTATTTAGTTCCTTTGATAAGTCAGATTTTGTAAATTTCGAGAAACGATATAATGCACTATTTTTTAACTCCTTGTCAGGAATAAAGAATGTGTGTCTTATTGGCACAAGAGATAAAGAAGGTCTGAGCAATCTTGCAATTTTCAATTCTCTTATTCATGTTGGATCAAATCCTCCTCTGCTGGGTTTTATGATTCGTCCAGACCTTGCTGATCGCCATACTTTGCAAAACATTTTAAGCACAAATGATTATACGATTAATCTTTTGGTAAAAGGTATGGAGGGTAAAGCGCACCAAACCTCTGCGCGCTATCCAAAAAATATTTCGGAGTTTGATGCCTGTGGATTTTCAGAAACCTATTTGGACAACTGTAAGGCACCTTTTGTTGGAGAATCTAACGTGAAAATCGGAATGACATTCAGAGAAAAAATTGACATCGAAAGCAATGGAACGCATCTAATTGTGGGAGAAATCACTGCAATTCAATTTCCTGACTTCATTCTTAATAAAGACGGATTTATTGACTTAGCAGCAGTTGAAACCATTGCTTCAAGTGGTGTTGATGCCTATTATTCTGTGAAACTACTTGCTAGATATCAGTATGCAAAAGCAAATCAGGAACTTAAAAAAATAAAAAATGATGAATAACTATTGTCATTATAGCGACTTACCTTCCGTTGAAGCCTACAGAAAACCAGAAGTGCCTAAAACTATAACTGCTTTAGAAATAGATCACATTATCGAAATGGCTTGGGAAGGTCGAAGTCCTTTTGATAACATTAAATTACATTTTGGTTGGAATGAACAAAGTGTAAGGGACCTTATGTGCAAAGAACTAAAAACGAGTAGTTATAATCGGTGGATAGAACGGGTTGAAAATAAAAAAAATTATTAAACAAAATCAAAAGATTCGCCTGTTTTTAAGAATTTAATTTGAGGATGTTCTCCCACATATTCTTTATTAGCAAAGCGTTCCACTACTCCTGTTCCCAATTTTGCTTCGTCGTGTGTATTTAGGATCCACTTTGCCTTACAACTTTGAGCAAGCTCCAATAGATTATTTAATCCCAAATTTACCGTTCCTCCCAACCAAAATGGCAGTTGATACAAGGTACTTGTTCCTATGAGGACATCTACAGCGAAGCTTAACTTTTTGTTTTTTGTGCCATGAGGAGCAAAAAGTACAGTAGCACTTTTTGTTTTTAGTAGATAAGTATGATGCACTAAATCAAGTAATCCACTTGGTTTATAAGAAAGCATTTCAAATGGAGCTTGTTCTAATGAAATTAGATTCTGAAAATATCCCCATGACTTTATTTTTTTTAAAATAGAAGGGGTAGCGATAATTGGTGTAGTCTCGGGAAACTGCAATAATGTTTCTTTATTACAATGATCACTAAAGGAATGAGAAATAAAAATAGCGTCGAAATGCGGTAATGCTCCTATTGCTGGTTGACGCGTCACATGTCTTTGAGTCGAAAACCAGGGTGCTAAGTCGACTTGTTGTGGTGTAAACCACGGATCTACCAAAAGTGAATACGAATCAAATTCCCATAACCAAGAATTATCATCATTCAACTTGGTAAGTCTCATCAATTCTTAAACAATTTAAGAGATAAAGCCAACTTCTGTCTAATTTCTGTGCGGTCAATTATATAATCTAAAAAACCATGTTCTAACAAAAACTCAGATGTTTGGAATCCATCAGGTAATTCTCTACCGATTGTTTCCTTAACAACTCGTGGTCCAGCGAAAGCAATTAATGCACCCGGCTCAGCGATATTGATATCTCCCAACATGGCAAAAGACGCTGTAACGCCACCTGTCGTAGGATCTGTAAGATAAGAGATGTAAGGAAGTCCTGCCTCAGATAAAAGTCCAAGTTTACCTGAAACTTTTGCCATTTGCATTAATGAAAATCCAGCTTCCATCATTCTTGCACCACCTGACTTGGAAATAATCATAAACGGAGCTTTCAATTTAATCGCTTCATCAATTGCTCTTGCAATTTTTTCACCCATTACACTTCCCATTGATCCACCAATAAATCCGAAATCCATTGCAGCTACAACAAAATCAATCCCATCCAATTTGCCTTTTGCTGTTCGGATTGCATCCTTTAAACCTGTATTCTTTTGGGTTGCAACAACACGATCTTTATATTTTTTAGTATCTGTGAATTTCAAAGGGTCACCAGAAGATAATTTACTGTCTAATTCTGTATATTTCTTATCATCAAAAATCAGATCAAAGTATTGTCCAGCTGTTATGCGCTCATGATGAGAACATCGATCACAAACAAAATTGTTTTTTCCTAAATCCTCAGCGGTAAATAAGGTCTTACAATTAGAACATTTTACCCAATAACCTTCAGGAGTTTCTTTTTTATCGTTTGTAGAAGTTGTTATTCCTTCCGTTTTTCTATTAAACCAACTCATAACTTTTCTTTTTTTAGGCTAAAGTGTATTCACATTATTCAAATCTTCAAATGATTTAGTTAAGCGCTTAATTAAAGTCAATTCACTTTCTCGCAACCATTTCCTTGGATCGTAATATTTTTTATTTGGCAATTCACTTCCTTCTGGATTTCCAATTTGAGTAAATAGATAATCCTTATATTTTAGAATATAATCTCTTGTTCCTTCAGTGAAGGCATACTGTAAATCTGTATCTAAATTCATTTTTATCACACCATAAGTAATTGCTTCTCTAATTTCAGCTACAGTAGAACCTGAACCACCATGAAAAACAAAATCAATTGGATTTGGGCCGGTATTAAATTTTTGCTGAACAAAAACCTGAGAATTTCTAAGAATAATGGGTGTCAAAAGGACATTTCCTGGTTTATAAACACCATGAACATTTCCAAATGCTGCTGCTATGGTAAATCTCGGTGAAATTTTCATCAATTCCTCGTAGGCGTAAGCTACCTCCTCCGGTTGTGTATATAATTTAGTATTATCCACATTTGAATTGTCTACTCCATCTTCTTCCCCACCTGTAATACCTAATTCAATTTCTAAAGTCATACCGATTTTGGACATACGCTCTAAATACGATTTACAAATCTCTAAATTTTCAACGATAGACTCCTCAGAAAGATCAATCATGTGAGAACTGTATAGAGGTTTACCGTGTACTGCAAAGAATTTCTCTCCAGCAGTTAATAAACCATCAATCCAAGGCAACAGATTTTTAGCACAATGATCTGTATGTAAAATAACCGTCGCTCCGTATAATTCGGCAACTTCATGTACATGCATTGCACCACTAATCCCACCAGCAATGGCAGCGCGCTCCTTATCGTTGGACAAGCCTTTTCCTGCATAATAGATACAACCTCCATTTGAAAACTGCACTATAACAGGTGCATTAAGTTTTGCGGCGCATTCTATAACGGCATTAACAGTAGAAGTACTGGTAACATTTACAGCCGGCAGCGCAAAGCCATTTTCTTTGGCGGTTCTGAAAATTTCTTGAACTTGATCACCTGTTGCAACACCAGGAAGAATCGAATGAGACATATTTGTTGTTTTGATTGATAGTGCAAATTTAGAAAATTAGAGGAAATAAGAACTAAAAATTAATGTGAAAAAAAATCTTAAATATTTATACTAAGAATAAAAATGATTCGTTTTGAACAAAACTTTAAATCTGCCTATGATCCAAAAATTTACTCCCGAAATTCAAGGTGCAACTAAAACGAAAATACAAGTTGCTCCATCAGTTCTAAACTTTATTCTTAATTACAGTAAATCCTTAGAAGTGAAAAAAATTCAAAAACAAATCATTGTGATTCACAAGAATTAAAAAAGCGCCGAAAGGCGTTTTTTTGTTTATAATTTGTTCATTTGTAAAAAATAAAGATGACTAAATTATTTTACGGACTGATTTTCATTTTATTCATCAGTCAATTTCAAGCCCAAGATTGCCCTATTTTACCTACACCAGTTGTATATACAACTCAAGCAGGCTCCTTAAATTTCTCTAATAATTTAGCAGTTGATTTGACGCATTTAAACCAAAATTTAAAAGCTCAACTCATTGCATTAGCGGATACTTACCACCAACTTAAAATTGAATCCAGTCAAGATAAATCATTGATTACATTTAAAAAATTAGAGAATGTCAAGCAAGATTCCTATAGCATTAATGTCAATGAATCCATTATTATTTCCTATTCAAGTGATCGCTCTTGTTACTATGCCTTTCACTCTTTGATGCAAATGATTCAAAAAACTAATGCCAACGACAATGAATTTTCAATTTCAAAATCCTTTGTTAAAGATTACCCTTCTTACCAATGGAGAGGATTGCATCTTGATGTGGCAAGACATTTCTTTAGTGTTGAGGAAGTTAAACGCTTCATTGATCAGATGGCCATCTATAAGTTCAATGTTTTTCATTGGCATTTAACTGATGATCAAGGTTGGCGCATAGAAATAAAAAAATATCCCAAACTAACCAGTATAGGCGCTTGGCGGGATTCGACTGTTGAAAATCATTTTACAACAGCACCAAGAACATACAAAAAGGAAAGATACGGAGGATTTTACACCCAAGAAGAAATTAAAGAAATTGTTGCTTATGCCCAAGAGCGTTACATTACGGTAGTTCCGGAAATTGAAATGCCAGGACATGCTAGAGCAGCATTAGCGGCATATCCCATGTATTCATGCACAGGAATTCAGCAAGAAGTTCCGGGACTTTGGGGGATATTTGATGATATTTTTTGTGCAAAAGAGGAAAGCATTGTATTCCTACAAGATATTCTTTCAGAGGTCATTCCTTTATTTCCTGGAGAATTTATTCATGTTGGAGGAGATGAGGCTCCGAAAACTAGATGGCATAATTGTACAAAATGTCAGGCGATTATGAAGGAACAAAGGCTTAAAGACGAGCATGAATTGCAGAGTTATTTTATCCAAAGAATGGATAAATACCTCCTTTCAAATGGGAAAAAATTAATAGGTTGGGATGAAATATTAGAAGGCGGACTTTCTCCGAATGCAGCTGTAATGTCCTGGCGTGGTTTTGATGGTGGAATTGAAGCAGCAAATCAAGAACACCAAGTCGTGATGTCGCCCGGATCGCATTGTTATTTTGATCATTATCAAGGAAAAGGAAGTGAAGAACCTCTTGCCATTGGTGGCTTTACACCTCTAGAGAAAGTTTATGACTTTCAACCTATACCCAGAGGATTAGATTCTTTTAAGGCATCCTATATTTTAGGTGGGCAAGCAAATTTATGGACGGAATATATTCCTGATTTCAATCAACTTATGTACATGACTTATCCGAGGGCAATTGCTTTAAGTCAAGCGCTATGGTGTGAGGATCTACCTAAATATGAGCTATTTGAAAAAACTTTAATGAACAAACATCTTGACCTGCTTACAGCAAATAAAATAAACTACTCCCCTACCTTTTTAAAACCAAATTTCAGTTTTACAAGAACGAAAACAGGTATTGATTTTAAGGTGAAATCAAAGTCCAATGAGGAACAATTTGAATTTAAAGATAGAAGTGATTCTTCCCTTAATTTAAATTTTAAAGGGACTTATGACTTGCCGATCAATAGAACGAGAGGAATAAAAAAACTTACTTATTCGGTAAATTCTTTAACAACAGGCATCCAGAAAAACATAGCAATTACGAATAATCCATGTTTAGGTGTTCCGGTTGTGTATCTTACAAAACCTAGTAACCAATACAATAATGGTGACTTAACATTAGTAGACGGACAGTTTGGTGCACGACCATGGAAGGGAAATGAATGGATTGGATTTGATACATCAGTTGTGGTAATTCAAATAGATTTAACCAAAAAACAAAGAATTGATAGTTTACAAATAAGCTTTTTAAAAGATGAAAACTCATGGATTCATTTACCATGTTCGATTGAATTTCAAGATTTAAAAACTAAAAAAGGCAAAGGAATTGGGGCAGCTCCAAATTTCTACGATGAAAGACAAGTTTTATACATCGGAAAGAAAGTTCAAAAATTTACAATTACCATTAAAACTTTAGATCAAATACCCCAAGGTAAACCCGGAGCAGGATCACATCCATGGCTTTTTATAGATGAGATTTCAATTAAAAATAAATAATGAAATTGATGGCAGAACTAAATAAAAAAGTAACTTGGCACATGAAAAAAATACTATTTCTATTACTCTTATCCCTTTCTCAAAACCATTTTTTTGCACAAGCAAATTCGAAATTCGATAAAGAACCCGGTGTTTTTAGTTTAGGAGTACGGTCTACTTTTTCAGCCTTTAATGATGGAGCCGAAAATAAAGTTGGCAGTGGCGTTGGAGGACAATTCAGATTAAGGTTTTCAGAAAAAGTAAATAGCGACTGGTTTTTTGATTATTTAACCAGTGATATTGGTAATTATGCTCACCGAACTGATTATCATATTGGTTGGAGTGTACTTTATTATCCTTTAAAAAAT
Source organism: Flavobacteriales bacterium (assembly GCA_947447525.1). Taxonomy (GTDB): domain Bacteria; phylum Bacteroidota; class Bacteroidia; order Flavobacteriales_D; family Crocinitomicaceae; genus UBA952. The sequence goes on from CANFJL010000007.1 coordinate 20,663, forward strand.
GATCTTAATTTGTTCAAGCCCTATATCCTAGCAGGTCATTGCTTTGATTATTCCAAAATTCAAGCGAATACCAATCAATTGGACTATGCTGAACGCTGGAGTTCGGCAGTTCAAGCTGGATTAGGAACTCATATCCGATTAACGGAGCGACTTGACCTTTCAGTGACAGCGCAATATATGTGTCATTTAGGCCAACATTTACATGCTGAATGGGTTAACAATCAAGTAAATTATTATGAGGAGAGAGGTTCAAGTTTAGAAGGTCATTTACTCATGAATGCTAGTATAAATTACAAAATTGGGAAATTATGGGGAAGAAAATAAGCCTTGTTTTAGCACTAGTTTGCACCTCTTTTATTTTTAGCCAAACAAAAGTCAATAACTATCCCCTACTTAATTTTTCAGGTACCATCAGTCCTGGCAAGTTTACGAGTCAAAAATCTACTGCTATTCATCTTAATGGATTTCTAGAGTATACTTTAGATCGTAAATATAGCGTGAGAGGTGATGTTTATAAATTTATTCAAGGAGCAGCAAGCTCCAGTAATTTGGTTCTGCCCTATCAAATGAATCAACTTTATGCAGGTGCTTTCAGAAGTTTTGGGAAGGACAATTGGAGACAATATATCGGATTTCAACCCGGTATTACTGTGAGTCGGGATTTACTTTCAAGTTACAACAAACCACAAATTAATCCTTCTTTTAGTTTAAAAGTGGGGAGTTCTTTTTCCTTTTATAAATATTTTAATTTCTTTCTTGATCTTAGTTTCAACAAAACCCAACTCAGAGGTCTGCATTCAGGCCCGAATAATTTGAATGAATTTTTACTATCAGGAGGATTAGGGTTTCAAATACCCAGGAAGATTAAAAAAGTACGCTACCCTCACTATATGTAATTTATAAAATCACTTCATGTTACTATTAAGTTAAGGTTATATTAATACGCTATTAGGCTTTTAATTTCAATTAATTTTAAATTATGAAGGTCCTCTTTTTTCTTTCCACTGTTTTAGTAATGGCTCTAGCCTATTCTTGCGAAAAAGATAAAGTGCCCGTTCCTATTCCATTGGCGAATTCATCATGTGATACGACAGATTCGATTTCATTTCACATGGATATTCAACCGATATTGAACGCTAATTGTGTCTATTGTCATAATGGTCCCTCCTATCAATTTGATTTCACAAGTTATGCTTCAGTTATTGCAACCATTCCATCTGGAGCACTATTGGGTTCTATTCAGCACAATCCAGCGTCGGGATTTCTGGCAATGCCTTTGGTTTATGATACTATTGGAGGACAGACGAACATATACCCAATATTCATTGACAGTTGTTCCATCAAAAAGATCCAAAAATGGATCAATCATGGTTATCCAAATAATTAATTCAACTTCATAAGATAAGTTGCAATTTTATCGTGCTTTTAGCGCTCTTCTTCTTATTTTTGCATTAAAATAATTCTTATGTCAACAAGAAATTGGAGTTCTATTAAAAGCTATCAAGATATTAAGTTTGATTTCTTTCAAGGGATTGCGAAAATAACCATTAATCGCCCTCAAGTTTATAATGCATTTCGTCCTGAAACCAACATGGAAATGCTGGATGCTATGCACATTTGCAGGGAAAGAAATGATATTAATGTCGTTGTGCTAACAGGTGCCGGCGATAAAGCTTTTTGTTCTGGTGGTGATCAAAATGTTAAAGGAATTGGTGGATACATTTCAGAAAATGGTGTGCCCCGTCTTAATGTACTAGATCTTCATAAAGCCATTCGTTCTCTTCCTAAACCGGTAATTGCCATGGTAAATGGTTATGCAATCGGTGGTGGACATGTATTGCATGTAGTTTGTGATCTTACGATCGCTTCTGACAATGCGAAATTTGGACAAACGGGTCCGAAAGTTGGGAGTTTTGATGGTGGATTCGGTTCCTCTTTCCTGGCCAGACATGTTGGACAGAAAAAAGCACGTGAAATTTGGTTCTTATGCAATCAATATACTGCCGAAGAAGCCGAAAAAATGGGAATGGTAAATAAAGTTGTTCCTTTTGACCAATTAGAAGATACCGTTGTTGAATGGTGCAATATCATCATGAAAAGAAGTCCGCTTGCCCTAAGAATGATCAAAAGATCTATGAATGCTGAGCTCGATGGACAACATGGATTGATGGAATTGGCTGGAGATGCTACCCTACTCTATTACTTAACTCAGGAAGCTCAAGAAGGAAAAAACGCCTTTTTAGAAAAAAGAGATCCTGATTTTCAACAATTTCCAAAATTCCCTTAAGATGAGTCAATTTAAAACTATAGAACCACAAGCGTTGTGGAAATATTTTGAACAATTAAACGCAGTTCCTCGCCCTTCAAAAAAAGAAGAGCGTGTAAGACAATTTATGTTGGATTTCGGAAAAGGATTAGGACTTGAAACCATTGAAGATGCTATTGGTAATGTAATTATAAAAAAACCAGCAAGTGAAGGAATGGAAAATTGTGTGACAACTATTTTACAATCACACTTGGATATGGTGCATCAAAAAAACAATGCTACAACCTTTAATTTTGACACACAAGGAATTGAAATGCTGATTGAAGGTGATTGGGTGCGTGCCAATGGAACTACGCTAGGAGCAGATAATGGTATAGGAGTCGCTGCAATTATGGCGGTTTTGGCCTCCGATAATATAAAACACCCTGCCCTTGAAGCACTTTTTACCATTGATGAAGAAACTGGAATGACCGGTGCTAAAAAATTAGACGGTACTTTGTTGGAAGGAAAAATCTTACTCAATCTGGACACTGAAGATGATGATGAATTATCAGTAGGATGTGCAGGTGGCATTGATACCAATACCAGTTTATCATATAAAGAAACGGAAATAAATAATAATTCTCAAGTTTTTGATATTACCATTTCAGGTTTATTAGGCGGGCATTCAGGAATGGATATTGATAAAGGAAGAGGAAATGCTAATAAAATATTAGCACGAATTCTTTGGAAAATAAATAAAGAGATACCACTCCAATTGATTCAATTTGATGGAGGCAGTTTGAGAAATGCTATACCAAGAGAAGCGAGTACTCAAATCGCAGTGGCCATTGAAAATGAATCAAATTTCAAAGCACTTTTTCAAGAAGATACTTTAGTAATCATTGAAGAATTTAAAACGATAGAACCGAATTTTAAAATTGATCTTTCTCCTGCTACAGCAAAAGGAAAAGCGATGGATACCGAAGGTTTTAATTCCATCATAAATACCTTGTGTGCAGTTCATAATGGAGTCTTTAGAATGAGTCCGGACATCAAAGGATTGGTAGAAACATCTTCAAGTTTGGCACGAGTAATCATTAAAGATGGTCATTTTTCGACACAATCGCTGCAAAGAAGTTCTGTTGAATCCACTAAAGCTGAAGTTGCTATGGCGATTCGCGCTTGCTTTGAATTAATTGGAGCAACCGTTACACAAGGTGGTGATTATCCAGGATGGAAACCAAATCCAAGTTCAAATATTTTACAACTTATGCGCGATTTATATGTTAATTTATTTGAAGAAGAACCACAAGTGAAAGCTTGTCATGCGGGACTTGAATGCGGAATTTTAGGTGTTCATTTACCAGGCGTTGATATGATTTCTTTCGGTCCGAATATTCGTGCAGCGCATTCTCCAGATGAAAAAGTTCAAATTTCATCCGTTCAAAAATTCTGGGGATTTTATTTAAAAACATTAGCTCAAATACCAAGTAATTAAAAATATGGAATTTCAACTCAATAGTATAGAGGAAGCAATTGCTGCAATTCAGCAAGGAGAGGTGATTATTGTCGTTGATGACGAGGATCGTGAGAATGAAGGTGATTTTTTAACGGCAGCACGAAACGCAACTCCAGAAGTTATTAATTTTATGGCTACCCATGGCCGTGGATTAATTTGTGCTCCAATAAGTGAAGAACGCTGTGATAAATTAGGTTTAGAAATGATGGTGAGTAACAATTCAGCAGCATATGAAACCCCATTTACAGTGAGTATAGATTTAATTGGACATGGTTGTACCACAGGAATTTCTGCAAGTGATCGAGCTAAAACCGTATTGGCCATGATAGATCCGGCAACTAGACCAGAAGAATTAGGGAAACCAGGACATATTTTTCCTTTAAGAGCCAAAAATGGTGGTGTATTAAGACGCGCTGGTCATACAGAAGCGGCAGTTGATTTGTCAAGACTTTCGGGATTTGAAGAAGCAGGAATCATCGTGGAAATTTTGAATGAAGATGGATCCATGGCAAGATTACCGCAACTGATCGATATTGCACAAAAATTTAATTTAAAAATAATTTCTATCGAGGAATTAATTAAATATAGAATTGCCCATGAAAGTTTAGTTGAAAAGGTAGTAAATGTATTTTTACCCACTGATTTTGGCGATTTCCAATTGCATGCCTTTAAGGATAAAAGCAATGACATGGATCATTTAGCTTTAGTAAAAGGGACTTGGGAAATCGATGAGCCAATTTTAGTTCGTGTGCATTCTTCGTGTTTAACTGGTGACATTTTTGGGTCATGTAGATGTGATTGCGGACCACAACTCCACCGAGCAATGGAACTGATCGAAAAAGAAGGGAAAGGAGTTATCGTATACATGAATCAAGAAGGAAGAGGAATTGGTCTTGTTAATAAATTAAAGGCCTATAAACTTCAAGAAGGCGGAATGGATACCATGGAAGCCAATATTGAATTAGGATTTCAAGCAGACGAAAGAGATTATGGTATCGGCGCTCAAATTTTGCGTGAATTGGGTGTGAGTAAAATGAAATTAATGTCGAATAACCCTAAGAAAAGAACAGGTTTGATAGGTTATGGACTTGAGATCATCGAAAATATTTCACTTGAAATTCAAAGTAATATTCATAATGCATCCTATCTTCGAACTAAAAGAGATAAAATGGGACATACCTTAAAATTGGACAAATAATGCTAAAAGCTGAGGGTATACATAAGAAATATGGTTCATTAGAAATCCTTCGCGGAGTTGATCTTCATATTAATGCAAAAGAAATAGTTTCCATTGTCGGTTCCTCTGGAGCTGGAAAAACTACTCTGCTACAAATCTTAGGCACCTTAGATAGACCAGATTCAGGCACCGTTATTATCGATGGAGTTGATCCATTTAAATTGAATAGTAAAGCATTAGCTAAATTTAGAAATGAGAAAATTGGATTTATTTTTCAATTTCACCAATTATTACCTGAATTTAATGCCTATGAAAATGTGATGCTTCCAGCACTCATTCATGGATTTAATAAAAAAGAAGCGAGCGAAAGAGCAAAAGGTATTCTTGAAAAATTAGGTTTAGGTGATCGCATCAACCATCGACCATCAGCACTTTCAGGCGGGGAACAACAACGCGTAGCTGTTTGTAGAGCATTGATGAATCAACCTGCCATTATATTTGCCGATGAACCTTCTGGGAATCTAGATTCAAAAAATGCGGCAGAATTGCATGATTTATTTTTTCAGTTAAGAGAAGACTTTAACCAAACTTTTGTAATCGTAACCCATAATGAGAAGTTAGCGCAAATGGCAGACCGAACTTTAGTAATGGCAGATGGGGTTTTCTTGTAACATCAATGAACGAACTCGAACTTAAAGAATTCTTAGATTATAAAGCTGAACAATACGAATCAGCTGATTTTATCGAATCCGATCCTATACAAATTCCACATCAATTTAATTCAAAAGCAGACATTGAGATCAGTGCCTTTTTTGTTGCGATGTTGGCCTGGGGAAATCGTAAAAGCATTATTAAAAGTGGTGAAAAACTAGTTGAAATAATGGGGAATGCCCCCCATGATTACATCATGAGTTATAATAAAAATTCCAACTTAAAATTTGCACATCGGACATTTAATGGAACTGATTTAGATTTTTTCTTCCGTAGCCTGCATCAAATTTATAAAGAATCAGATTTAGAAGCTTGCTTTATAGGAGATGAGCATTCAAGTTTAATGAGCAACATTAGTGGATTTCGTGAAATTTTCTTTTCGACTGAACATGAACACAGAAGTGAAAAACACATATCAAATCCATTAAAGAATTCAGCTTGTAAAAGACTTGTAATGTATTTAAGATGGATGGTTAGAGACAGTAAGAAAGGAGTTGATTTTGGAATATGGAACAACATAAAACCATCGCAACTATACATTCCACTAGACATTCACACCGGAAATATCTCCAGAAAATTAGGGATATTATCCCGCAGTCAAAGCGATTGGAAAGCGAGCGAAGAACTAATCAAATATTGTCGAAAACTAGACCAGGAAGATCCAGCGAAATACGATTTCGCCTTGTTCGGATTAGGTGCTTTTGAGAATTTTTAGACTAAAACAGATATTGTTTATCTATTAATATTTGTTTAACCACATTGGAAACTGAGTCTTGCAATTGCACCTTAATTTTTTGATCATTAATTTCTTCGCAATTTACATACTGATATTTATTATTTTTCCATGTAAACAAACAATGATAGAAATATTTCTGGCGGTCATAGCGTTCGAAAAAACGAATTACAATATCATCATAAGCACTATTGGTCTTTCTTCTCTCAATAATATATCCAATAAACCCATTGACCTTAATTAATTTTTTATTTTGTCTCTCAAATACCACCAACCTACGCGTTGGAAAAGCATTCACTCCAGACCTAATCAACAACATAAATCCACTTTTTAATGGCGTATTATTTTTCAAGGTAAAAAACCTAAAAAAGCGTGGTGAACAAGCAGGAACATCCAAATTATTTTCCACTACATTCATCGTATCACAAATACCAATCTCTTGCAATAAACCTCTTTCTGTACCTTCTGTAAATCGATTAAGACTATAATCCGTTGATATCTCCTTATGCTCTTTAGGGGCTGTATCTTTCGGCTGATTAGTATCAGGTGAAGATTTCTCTTTAGGAGTTAAAATAACAACTAAGGCTACTAATATTAAACTCAAGAGGAGAATAATTCCTCTTCTTAGGCGGATTTTTTTATTGTTTTCTTCTGTTGATTTCATACAAATGAATTATTTAAAAAAAATACTTGCTGCTTTTGATGCCTTTTCGAACGCCTCTAAGTTAAGAGGATTTTCTATATTGTTCTTAGTCAACCAAGCTGTGAATTCTTCGGTATCCAAATTACCAGTTAAATCATCCTGAGCCATTGGACAGCCACCCATTCCTTTAAAAGCTGTGTCAAATCTGCGACATCCTGCAGCATAAGCTGCTGTCAATAGCGGCGATGCTGTACCAGGAAGCATATGAAAATGAGCCCCTAATTCAACTTGAGGCAGCTCAGCAGATAAAGAAGTAAATAGATTCGTTACATTATCTGTATTCGCACAACCAATCGTGTCTGAAAGTGCCAGTATTTCAACACCAAGTTCATTTACCAAACGATCAGACCAATGTAACGCAATTTCTGGGCTCCAAGCTTCTCCATAAGGATTTCCAAAACCCATTGATAGGTAAACAACTAGGTTCTTTCCTTTTTTATGAACCAAATCTTGTACTTTTTCCAGTGATTGGAATGTTTCTAACAAGCTAGCATTAGTATTACGCAATTGAAATTGCTCAGAGATTGAAAATGGATATCCAAGAAAGTCAATTTGCTGAAATTCTAGAGCATCCTCTGCTCCTCTTAAGTTAGCAATTATAGCCAATAACTTAGTGGTCGAACTTGAATTCATTCCATTCAAGACTTCAGCTGTATCCAGCATTTGCGGAATAGCCTTAGGAGAAACAAAACTCCCAAAATCAAGCGTGTCAAAGCCGCAATCTAATAAGGCATTGATATATGCAATCTTGTCTTTTGTTGGAATAAATGCTTCAATACCTTGCATAGCATCTCTCGGACATTCAATAATTTTTAATTCCTTATTCATTTCGAATGCTTTATTATTGCCCTATTAATTTTTGCAATTAAGGCCGGTCCTTCATAAATGAAACCCGTATAGATCTGAAGTAATTGAGCGCCTGCTTCTAGCTTCTCAAGTGCATCTTCAACAGAATGAATTCCACCTACACCAATAATTGGAAAAGAACCTTTGGAATGTTTGTGCAAATAACGAATAACTTCAGTGGACCTTTGAGCAAGAGGTTTACCTGAAAGTCCTCCCGCACCGATATTATCTACACTTTCTTTTTTTGTTTTCAATCCTCCACGATCTATGGTAGTATTTGTTGCAACCAAACCATCTAACTTCGTTTCTTGCATGATTTCAATAATATCATCTAACTGCGAATCACTTAAGTCTGGCGCTATTTTTAATAGAATTGGCCTTTGAATTTCAAACAGCGAATTTGCTTTCTTTACCGCATTAAGTAATTCCTTTAATGGTTCTTTTTCTTGAAGCTCCCTTAAATTTGGTGTGTTAGGCGAAGAAACATTTACCACAAAATAATCGACGAATGGATGTAAGGCGTTTAAAGCTAGAATATAATCCTCTATAGCATTTTCATTAGGCGTAATTTTATTTTTTCCAATATTTCCGCCAACAATCAATCCATCACTTTTGTTTCTATCTTTTAAGTTTTTAATAACCTCCTCTACTCCTTTATTGTTGAATCCCATTCGATTGATAATCGCTTCATCTTCAATTAATCTAAATAATCTAGGCTGATCATTTCCAGGTTGCGCTAGTGGTGTAACTGTACCAATTTCAATAAAACCGAAACCGCACAAACCCATTTGTTGATAATGTTCTGCATTTTTATCAAAACCAGCCGCTAATCCGATAGGATTTTTGAAGGTTAATCCAAAAACATTACGCTTTAATTTAGGATTTTCGACACAAAATAATTTTCTAAAAAACCAACTAGAAAATGGCAGATAAAGAGCAAAGTGAAGCAGATTGGTTGTAAAAGAATGTGCAGTTTCTGCGGATAGTTGAAATACAAAAAATCGAAAGAAACGATACATAAATAAACGCTGACGCGTATTAATATTTAATTAAACCTTATACTTGGACGAAGAAGCTTCTATTTTTTTACGTTGTTTTCCGTAATCCTTGTAAGTGATATTTCTTGTGATGATAATATTTAAATGATAATAAGCATCATTTTGTTTAGAATCTCCTCGCTGCGAACCTGGCACAAAGCCTGTGTTTCCATTAGATCTATCTGCTAAATCAATTGCCATCTGAGAAGATAATTGAGAAGTTGAAATGTAATTCGTGCTTACATCGTCGATATAATCTGAAAAAGTCTTTACATAAGAAACTTCCATACCAATTCTCCACATATTGGAAATTCCAACTCTAAACCCTAGTCCAGCAGGAACGGTTAATGAAAAAGGCTTGTAATTTACACCCTCAGTCTTCAAGGGACGTAATGCAACCCAATCACCATTATATTCAGCTTTTGGATTAAAATAACAAAAACCAATTCCACCAAAGATATAAGCTTGAATGTTTTTGTTTTTAATATTAGAAGCACCAGGAAGATTATAACTTGGGCTAAACTGCTCTTTAGAGAAAAGAATTAATTCTAATTTCTGTTGAACTTCAAAAACACCACTTTTAAAACTTAAATTTCTTGCATTTCTAACAGACTCTTGAGAATATTTGTCATCACCTTTCAAAGTAAAGAAGCTCAAACTAGAAGAAGTAGATAACATAGGGTGGAATCTGTAACGGAATCCGATTAAACCAGAAATTCCTGTAGATGCCCAATCAATATCTTTAGGACTATAATCAATTCCGTAGGTTGCACCACCGCCTAAATCACCATTGAATTGGGTGGCACCTAATCCAAATTGAAGTTCTTTTTTGTTAAGTGACCAATTCTTTTGAGAATTAAAATTAACATGCTGAGAATAGCTAGCAACTGAGCATAACAGAATGAATAGAAGACTAAAAATTTTCATAGCGATAAATATTTATCCATTGCGAAGTTAGGTAAATTATTTATTATTATCGATGGAATAAATAGAAGTTCTCTATTAAATAATGATGATCAAAGTATATTTATTTCATAAGCAGTATTAGCGTTGCAGCAATAAAGACGGAAGAAAGGCCAACAGCCCCATAAAACCAGGGGCTGAGCCAGACTTTCTTCTTTGGTAATTGATTTAATATATGATTAAAATCTCTTCTAGAATTTATCTCTTCCGATGACAAACTAGGGCGATCGACATAAATTTTTATCATGGTGTTTATTTTAATTTATTAAAAATATCTTTTAATTTAACTAATGCTCTAAAGGTTTTTACTTTAGTGTTGTTTTCTGTTAATCCTATGATTTCACCCATTTCTCTAAAAGATCTTTTCTCAAAGAAACGCATTTCAATTAATTGTAACTGATTTTCTTTTAATAAAGGCAAGGCCTTGAGTAACTTAGCCTTGTTTTCTTCAGAATACACTTCAGTAAAATCTTCAACTAATTGTGCTATTTGAATGCTATCAATATTTACAGTTCTCTTGGTTTTATTATCACGGAAAGATTGGTATAATTCACTTTTAGCAATTCTAAATAACCAAGAAGAAAAAGGAACACCTCTAAATTCATATCTCTGAATATTGGTCAAAGCTTTAATAAAAACACAAGAGGTAATATCGTATGCCGCTTCTTCCTCATCCACTCTTTTAATTACATACCTAAAAATTGCTTCATGGTATTTTTTATAAAGTGGAGCGAAATGAGCAGGGTTCAACTTCGCCTTTTCGATAATTTGCAGTTCCTCTGCTAAGAGAAAACTGCTTTGGTAGTACATCGCGTTCGTCTTCATAATGCTTAGTTTTATTTTCTAGTTTAATTGGAGAAATTTAAAGGCTTGCAGTCCTTATATTTTCATAACGCAGAACATAAAAAAAAGTAACAAAGAAAATTTCAAAAATTACAAAGTAATACGCAATTGAAGAATTAGATCAGTCTTTTTACTACCCTGAATCCCTTCTGTACCGGAGGAAATAGCGTTTTTATTATTATATAAAAATATCCCATATCGCAACCATAAATCACAATGGCGCAAAAAAGAATACCTGACCAAGACATATGCCCTACTTCCTTGATAATAATAAGCAGGAACTGCAAAAGCATAAAGCGCAGTGTTTTCAAAAGAATAAATCCGTGTGTCGTATCCATCTGTATCAAATAGGGCGTAGCGCAAAGCAAAATCCAGCGGAAAACTTTTAGGTTTGTACAATAAATCCTGAGTAAAGAGCATCCCTTTTTGCTTTCCAGAACTGGCTCTTTCAACTTGAACCATCTCAATTCGAGTTTTAAAGGTAAAGGCCTCGTTTATTATATAAGATAAATTAAACCTGAAATTCCTTTGCAATACCGCTTCAATTGGAGTGACATTTCCAGTATAATCACGACTATTTTTCTCTCTTAATTGTTGTCTATACCTGAAGTAAATTTCTAATACTTTATTGGGTTTATATATAGGTTGAATCAAAAATTCATGGCCTTGAGATGGCGCGTCTACTCCATACTTTAGCCAAGGAAAACGAAATAAATCTATGTATGCATTCATTGAAATTGCAGAAGTAAATTTCAATTTTGTCCCTACATATAATCCATTTTCATTTTGCGTATTACTACCTTCAGAAAAACCAGCATTATAAAAAGTCTGATAATCTTTTTGATAATTCCTATATAAAATCCCAATGCTCGCTCGAGGGTCCAATGCAATTAGAGCTCCATGAACCATTGCCCAACCAGAATTAGCAGAAGTAATCTGTTGATTATAAATTTTCGATACCTCTCCAAAAACATTTATATTTTTAAAACTATACGAATAATCTCCGCTTATAGATACTTGTCGTGTCCCACGAAAATCAAATTGATTGTATATCTGAACATCTTTATTGTATACTTTATCATATCCTTGATAGATCGCTGCTATTCCTGTTTTAAAGGTACCCGAAGTATATTTAACATGGGCTCCCGCGATTCGTTCTTGTAAGCCATTCATCTTAGCGATTTCGCGATTGGTTCGATGTAAACCTGAAAGATCAATAGTTGATATAAATTCTAAGTCATCATAAGTTGAATCAGCAATGGAACTGGCATCAATTTTCTTTTGTGAAATAAAGGCTAGCAAACCAAAATTCTTATACCCTAAATCAATTGCGGAACCTCGTAAAAATCTAGACTCGTCTACTGAAGTATAGGCTCTAATTGGAATTGCAGTTCTTTTCATTGTGGCGATGTCAGCCGTTTTACCAAAAGCATAACTAGACCAAAGATTTAATCCTTGACCTATTTGAAGTTGATAATCGCCAATTACAGCTGACTTTAAATATTTTCCACCTTTGAAAAATGCGTGCGCTGAATAAAAATCAAATCCATTTTTTTGAGCGCCTCTAAAAAATTGTTCTCCTGGATCCTTTTCGGCAGTAAATCCAACACTTATGTTCGATTTATAGGTATATCGAAATCTCGCATAATATCGATCACTATTTCCTTTATAATAATTATTAGAGGTCGCAGCAAGTGAATCTGGCACTTTAATATAACCTGCTTTTTGTTCGACAGTGGGCTGATACCTTGTATAAAGTTCAAACTTTCCTTCCTTCATTGCTTCCTTAAAAGTGATATGTAAATTATCGAGCCGATCATCTACTCTAATAAATGGAAGCGCCAATTGAATAGTGTTTAAATCCCAGTATTCAAACCCCTGTAATTCGTAGATTGATATTAATTTTCCATACAGTTTTCGATGAACAATCAACTCATTAATCTGAATTCCACTTAGCAATCCTAGCGCCTCAATTTCTTCACCATTGGTTGAATTTAGATTGATTGGATGCTCATAATAATAATTCAACTGTTCTAAATAATTTGTTAAATCGACGGATTCCGATTGCAATTGCTCCGAAATAAATTCAATTCTTTGTTGGATAATATCACTTTTAACTTGAGTAAATGCCCCAGCTTGAACGCATAAAAATAAGCCTAAAAACACTAGAGACTTCAAACTAATTTTTCATTTGATAGGTGAAGGAAAAATGAGGCGACCACCCTAAAGTCTGATGATAAGAGGAGCCGAAATCCAGATTATACTGAGATTTAAATTTATATCCAAATCCTGCGCTAAGCTCAATCGGCTGGGTAGCAATACCTCCGCGCAAGAACACTTTTGACATAGGTGCATATTCTAAAGCTGCCTTTATTCTAAGAGGGTATTCTATATTTTTTTCTGCCTCAGCAAGTACCATCACTTTTTCTGAGAGTTTATAATAGGTTCCGAAACGAATTAGCGTCGTCAAGCGATCTTCTGAATAAGCTGAAAGTAACGATCGACCTATATTAAATATACTACATCCTATTTTCCAATTCTTATTAATCATAGCTTGTAATCCTACCTCTGCCGTAAGTGATTGTTTCATTCCATAGGCATCTGTTAAGCGCAATTGATGATAATTTAATTGGACACCCATTGATAGAAATTCAGAAAGAAATAAACTGTAACCAAGTCCAATTCGATTGGTTCTAAAATTTTTAAATCCATAACTTTGAATTCCAGTCGAAATGACACCCACTTTTAATGGGAGCGCAACTACCAAACCCTGTGATTGCAATTCCTTTAACAAAAATCGATTTTCATAAGATATTCCGCAACTCCACTTTTTCAAGGCAGTTAAATTGGCAGGATTGTGGTGATAAGCCCATACATCCTCAAGAGCAACACTAGCATTTGCGAGCGAATTAGACCTTGCTCCTACTGGTGTCCATCCTTGAGCGAATACCACTTGTCCGATAAATAAAGACAGTAACAGTGGAAATAGAGCCGTTCTTTTTTTTAAATCTAAAAGAGTGGACCTATATTTTGAGAATAGAGAAAATCCTTTCTTTATCATAATCTGTAAAATATTTTACGGTTATGCTTATTGTAGAATGAAAGTGAAAAATGTCTCAATTTAAATTTGTTTGAATTTGAACAACTAAATTAAAATTTTATTCCTTTTTATGGTAAAATTTATTCAAAATCTCCCAAAAAAATCAACCTTCTAAGCAAGTGTCGTATATTTGAATTATTAAAAAATAAAGAATGACAGCTAGCGCAGATTTGGAGGGTGATCTACAGACTGAAAGATGGAAAGCAAAAGTTTTGAATGAAATCGAGAAGAGTAAAGGCGATTACCAAGCATTCAATCCAATTGAGGAACTTTCTTACGAAATTGTAGACAATGTGACACGCATGCATCCTGCTGTTGATTTTGCCCAGCCAAGAAATGATAATAATTGGAAAAATTGTTTCATTTGTAAAACTGAAGAAGAAAAACAAACCAATAAAAAATTACTTGCTGCCTTAATGGATGGCGCAGAAGTAATTCAAATTCTTGTTGCAAATCCTAAGATTCAATGGAATTTATTATTTGAAGCAATTGAATTTAAATATATCGAAACCTTTATTTGCCTTAGAAATTTAGAAACACTTCATTCTTTTTGTCAATGGTACAAACAAGAAGAAAATATAAAAGCGAGTATCGATTTATTTGATTTTAAAGAAGCGGAATTCGAAGAAGTTTTTTCTCTTCTTAAAAATGTCCCATCAATTTTTCAGATCAATGGATTTGACTTTCAGCAATGTGGAGCAAATGCAAGGCAAGAAATTGGTGTCATTTTAAGTCAAACTAATGAACTTTTATTATTACAGAAATCTTTCGGAATTGAAATCCCTATTCGAATTGAAGTAGGAATTGGATCTGATTTTATGATCGAAATCGCTAAAATACGCAGCCTTAAATATCTTGTTAATAGAATTTTGAATGACCACGGTCGTAAAGAGGATGATGTGCAATTCAATGCCAAAATTGGTTGGACCAATAAGTCGCTTTCAGATTTACATACCAATCAACTAAGGCAAACCACTGAAGCGCTATCAGCAGTATTGGCAGGTGTTGATTACTTAAGCATCCAGGCTTATGATAATTTAAGCACTTCTGGTTCAAGTATTCTTTCGCAGCGTATGGCGATAAATATTTCTCACCTACTGAAAGAAGAGGCTCAGGTCCGTTTCATCAACAATCCTTTCAACAATAGTTTCGCTATTGAAAATCTATCTCACAAACTTGCTGCATTAGGATGGCAAACATTTCAAGAACTTGATGGCTATGCTACTTGGTTGAATACAGAAAAACTAGATAAGATTAAAGCTTTCATTAAGCCTATTAGCGCTTTAAAAATCAAATCATTTAAAGAAAATAAGATTCAACTCATTGGGGTAAATATTTTTAGAAATCCCAAAGAAGAACAAAAAGAATGGGAAGTAGAAGGGTTATTTCTTGAAATGGAAAAATTACGATTTGATAAAATTGAGCGCCATGAGAATTGATTACAGCAAACAAAACTGGTTCTCTGCTACAAAATCAACAGGCTTAGAGCATAAAAAGAAAGAACCAATAAGCATAGATGGTATTGAAATTCCAAGTGCATTTGAATCAAAAATCATTGAAAAAGAAGCTTTATCTGGCGGGCCATTTTTTAAGCGTGGTCCATATGCGTCCATGTATTTATCAAAACCATGGACCATTCGTCAATACGCTGGTTTTTCAACTGCAGAAGATTCCAATGCATTTTACAGAAAAAATCTAGCAGGTGGACAAAAAGGTCTCTCCGTTGCCTTTGACTTGGCGACACATAGAGGCTATGACTCAGACCACGAGCGTGTAATTGGTGATGTCGGAAAAGCGGGTGTCGCTATTGATAGCATAGAGGACATGAAAATCCTTTTTGATTCCATTCCATTAAATGAAATGTCGGTTTCAATGACTATGAATGGAGCTGTAATTCCCATTATGGCATTTTATATTGGTGCTGCAATGGAGCAAGGAGTTTCAATTTCTGAACTTCAGGGTACGATTCAAAATGATATTCTTAAAGAATTTATGGTGCGTAACACCTACATATATCCGCCGGCTCCATCGATGAAAATAATTGCAGATATTTTTGAGTACACTTCTCAAAAAATGCCAAAATTCAATTCAATTTCGATTTCAGGTTACCATATGCATGAGGCTGGTGCAACTGCAGCAATTGAATTGGCTTACACTTTAGCAGATGGAAAAGAATATATTAAAGCGGGAATTAACGCTGGGCTATTAATTGATGAATTTGCTCCAAGACTTAGTTTTTTCTGGGCCATCGGAATGAACTATCCAATGGAAATTGCTAAGCTAAGAGCTGGAAGAGTCTTGTGGAATGAAATCGTACAGGAATTTAATCCTCAAAAGGCAAAATCACTTGCTTTAAGGACCCATTGTCAAACCTCTGGATGGTCGCTTACAGAGCAAGATCCATTTAATAACATTACCCGAACTTGCATTGAGGCATTAGCAGCGGTTATGGGTGGGACACAATCCTTGCATACCAATGCATTAGATGAAGCAATAGCCTTACCAACAGATTTTTCAGCCAGAATTGCAAGAAATACCCAGTTATATCTTCAAAAGGAAATTGGAATTACCAATTACATTGATCCAACTGGTGGTGCAGATTACATTGAATTTTTAACAGAACAATTAATCGTAAAAGCGAAAGCATTGATTCACGAAGTGGATGAATTGGGTGGTATGGCAAATGCTATTGAAACGGGTATTCCTAAAATGCGCATTGAGGAAGCATCGGCAGAAAAACAATCAAGAATTGATGCAGTTGTGGATGTGATTGTCGGCGTGAATAGATTTGTAGCATCAGAACAAGAAGAAATTGAATTGCGAGAAGTCGACAACACATCAGTCTTAGAGCAGCAATTGGCTAAACTAAAACAATTAAAAAGTCAAAGAAACGACCAGGAACAAAAAGAGTTAATAGAGGAGTTAACCACTGCTGCAAAAACTGGAAAGGGAAATTTATTAGAAATTGCCGTTCGTTGTGGACTTGCAAGATGCACCTTAGGTGAAATTTCTAGTGCTTTAGAACTTGCCTTTGGACGCTATCAAGCAAAAGTAAATACGATAAGTGGAGTTTATGAAAAACTAGCTATGAAAAACGAACATTTTATTAAAGCCAAAGAAATGTGCAATGCGTTTGCTGTTTTAGAAGGCCGTAGACCTAGAATTTTAGTTGCGAAAATGGGACAAGATGGACATGATCGTGGTGCAAAAATAATTGCTACAGCATTTGCAGACCTTGGATTTGATGTAGATATGGGGCCTTTATTTCAAACACCTGCAGAAGTAGCCAAGCAAGCCATTGAAAATGATGTTCATATTGTTGGTGTATCATCACTTGCAGCAGGACATAAAACACTAGTTCCAGCGCTAATTCATAGCCTTAAAGATGCGGGTAGAAGTGATATAATGGTAGTAGTTGGAGGAGTGATTCCAAAGAATGATTATGAATTTTTGAGAGCCGAAGGAGTCTTTGGAATTTACGGGCCAGGAACTGTTTTAGCCCATGCTGCACAAGAAATTTTAGGGCTATTAATTAAAAGTCACAATTAAATTGTAAATTCGGCATAGAATTTGAAAACACTACAAGCAAATTAAATCATTATGAAAAGAATTCTTTTACTTTCAATTTCCTTAATATCACTAAGCTTAAATTCGATAGCACAAAGTGTAACTTTTAGCGCAGCTAAACGACTAGTGGAACCCGTTTTTGAAAGGGTAGTTAAACCGGAGAATATTGTTGAAATAAAAAGTGAGGTTAAACCAGATCTTAAAATTAAAATTACTAACAAAAGTTACCTGTGGACGATTTCAGGTGTAAAAGGAAAGGATTGGGAATTTGAAAAAGGTTCTAGTGAAACAACTCCTTCAATAAAATTAACCTTTAATAAATTAGGAAACTTCACCGTAAATTTAACGGTGATCTTAAATAAAGACAAGGATGATGAAAACGAAATCTCCTATGAATTAGAAGATTATATCACTGTTAGAAGTGTTTTTCCAGAATTAGCAGCATTATATGCTCAAAAGCCAAAACCCAATTACAAGAAATTAGTAGAACGTGCCTCAGATTATATTGTAAAACCAAAATACGCAAATGACCCAACACCTTATTTATTTTTAGCAAAAGGTTATCTTGGTTTAGTGCAACAAGGCAATTCAGATCCTGAATTTGAGGGTGCTTTAGAAGAGTGTGTTTCTAGCTTTGCTACAGCCAAGGAAATGGATAAAAATGGAGTCTTAAATGATGTGGAACATCAAAATTTCATTAATGAACTAGAAATGCTTTTGTTGAAAGAATATTTAGAAGTTCAAATGGAAGGTGATATGTCTGAATTAGCAGAAGCAATTGATTTTTACAGTCAGATTACCTTAAATCCTATTTGCATTAAATATGTTGAAGCCTATCAAAAATACAAAACGAAAAATGCAAAAGGAGCTAATCTAATTTGGACAGCTGAAATTCCAAAGCTTTTAAAATATGAGCGAGGAGAAACCGATGAAAAATACAACAACTCTTTTAAAAATGAATTGGGTGTATGGGTCCAATTTACTGAAGCAGACATAATGGTTTTAAAATATGGAGTAATGTACTCCGCAATAGCTTTGAAAGAACAAAAGAATATCAAAGCATGTGATATATTAAAGAAAGTTGATCCTTGGTTTCAATTTGAAAAAGATTTCCGTCAACTATTTGAAGGAAGTGAATTTAATAGTTGTGTAAAAAATTAACAAAAGGCATTTCACAACTTTAAATCTTTAAAACAAAACACCTTTTGATTTAATGTAATTTTGGTATATGAATAAGATACCTAAATTCCTCAAGAACAAATACAGTATAACTTTCATAGTTTTTTTGCTCTATTCTCTATTCTTAGATGATTTAGATGTATTCACACTTTACCATAATTTAAACAAACGATTTGAATTACAGGAGCAGAATATTGTGATGAACCAGCAATTGGTGGAAACAAAAAAAACATTGAAATCATTACATGGAATGAATTATCTTGAGGCCTATGCGAGGTCTGAGAAATTCTTCAAAAAAGATAATGAAGATATTTTTGTGATTATTTATAAGTAAAA
Organism: Flavobacteriales bacterium; assembly: GCA_947447525.1. GTDB lineage: Bacteria > Bacteroidota > Bacteroidia > Flavobacteriales_D > Crocinitomicaceae > UBA952. The sequence goes on from CANFJL010000007.1 coordinate 39,625, forward strand.
TCGTCAATTTTAACAGAGGGGAAGTAAAACCTAATGATTTGATCATAGGAATAACCATTCCTTGCCATTTTCATTGCTCCTTCTTGACAAAGACCAACACCGTGTCCGTAGCCCCTTCCTTCAACAATAATAAAATCACCTTCCTTTCTAGTATTAAAAAAACTAGACTTCAAATGAAATTTTTCCCTGATATCTCGCATTGGGATCCCATAACCTGGATGCAGATAAAACGCAGTTCTTTCCGGTTGAACGAAGTGAAATAGTAGCTGCCTACTCAAACTATCATCAATAGGAAAATTATAAGTATTAACCAAGTAACTGATCCACTCCGCTTCAGGTATTGATTTTTTCCATGTGGCTTGCTTTGTATAAATGCAAAAAGTATCTTTAAAAGAAGTTAGTCCGTCAATGGTTTCATTCCATACATGTGCTGGATTGCAGGTTTGACCGCCACAATTTGCAGAAAAGTAACTTGGTGCCAATTCATTATTTTGATCATAAATTACTTTTAATGTAGTTTGTCGTACTGCAGAATCAATTATTGAATTACCCATGCGTTTATGTAAATATGCTTGACAATGAACACGATCACAAATTTCATATCCATCTTCTAGATGTTTATTCCGAAATTTCAGGGCATAAGTCCTACTGATTAATGCTTGAACTTTATAGTACTCTAATTTTTGACCTGTTCCAGATTCAGATTCAACCACGCCTTCTAGATAAGTATCTAATTCGACCATATTAACCAATCGCATCGCATTATTCGCCAAAGAAAATTCAAAATCACCTTCATATTGTCTAGATTTAATTGAAGGAATAACGCCTGTAAATTCAATAGATTCCTCCTTATTGATGGTATAAAATGAGATTTTTTTGAATTTTGACAATTTATTTCCACGAAATAAAATTGAAATTTTACCTCCTTCCAGAAAAACCTCGACAATATCATTTGCGTTTGCTAAACCAATATAGGTGGAATCGGCAATAATATGATAGGGTGCTGTTGAATGAGCCGCTTTAACTTTTTTCAATTGAGAGTCGGTAAATAAGCCGATACGCATTTTTTGAGCCTGTCCTAAAAATGTACAAATAAAGAACAATAAAAAAAATAATCTATTCAAAAGAGCTCAGGTAAAAGTCAATCATAATACCCTATTTAGCGAAAAAAGTTTCAAGTATGTCCGCTGCAACCCGATCACTTGCTCCTTGATTACCCAAAGATTTTATCAATATCTTATAATTTGATAATAAACGCGAACGATCTGATGTACCTTCTTCAAGTTTTTTTAGATAATGAACCATATTTTCAGAGGTGCAATCTCCTTGAATTAATTCTTTAACAAGTTCTTGATCTAAAATTAGATTGACCAAGGAAATAAACTTAATCTTCACTAATAACTTAGCAATACGAAAGGATATAGGCGAGGTAGCATAGCAAACTACTTGAGGTACTTCAAATAAGGCAGTTTCAAGTGTTGCAGTACCGGAGGTGACCAAGGCTAAATTTGCTTTTTCTAAGATCGAATAGGTTTGACCAAAAACCAATTGAGTGTCATCAGTAACTAAATTTTTATAAAAATCAAGTGATAAATTAGTGGAGCAAGCAACAACAATTTCGTAATCTGGAAAAGATTTTGCTGCAGCTATCATATTGGGCAGTTTACGCTTCACTTCTTGCGCTCTACTTCCTGGAAGCAATGCCAATATTTTTCGATCACTGAGCAGCGTCAGAGGCGGATGCGCTTCTTCCTTAAATTTCATCACTTCATCCAAAAGTGGGTGACCCAGATATTTTACAGGGTAATCATAGGTCTCATAAAAACTTTTTTCAAACGGGAGAATACAGTATAATTGGGTTACATCCCTTTTAATAGCATGCACTCTAGAGGCCTTCCAAGCCCAAATTTGTGGGGAGATGTAATATATAACAGGAATTCCTTGTTCCTTGGCCCAAGAAGCTATTCTAAGATTAAATCCTGGAAAATCGATAAGAACCAAAGCATCTGGTTGAAATTCTTTAATTTCTTTTTTACAGGTCTTGATGTTGCCTAGAATCGTACGGAGATTCATCAAAACTTCTAGAAACCCCATAAAAGAAAGCGACCTCACATGCTTCAATAATAACATGCCTTCTGCTTCCATTCTATCTCCACCCCAGCCCTTAAAAATAAAATTGTTGGATTGCTTATTCCATGCGCACATTAGATTTGCTCCATGTAAGTCACCTGAAACTTCTCCAGCAATAAAAAAAATACGCTTCTTAGAGTTCATTTAAGAAAGTAGATTTACATATATCATATAAGGAATAAAACAAAACATTGCAAAAATGATACCTCTCGAAATTTGATATTCTTCCTTATTCAGAAATATATAGAACCACATTAAATTAGAAATCAAAGCTAAAGAAATGTACTTACTTGTAAATTCAGGATAGGCTACAAATTGATCCCAAAAAAAACTAAAAGGATAATCGTTTATTAAGGCTAGAATAAAAAGTACGATAGGTAAAAATACCACCGGGGAAATAAAACCAATTGCAGTTCCAATTAGATGTTTTTTTGTGATGTTGATTTTCATAAATTAAATGATTTTAAATTTCCAATAACAGCATGATTGGTTAGGTCAAAATGAGTGGGTACAATGCTAATAAAACCTTCCTTTAATACCGCCAAATCAGTGTCTTCTCTTTTGTCAACTTCGGTAAAGTCGCCTGTTAACCAATAATAAGGATTGCCAAATTGATCCAATCTTTTATCAAATCTATCCGACCAAAAAGCATGTGCTTGTTTACAAATACGTGTTCCTTTAATTTGTTCTTTTTTCAATTTAGGTATATTTACATTTAAACAAGTATTAAGCGGTAAGTTACTATCAAGAACTTTTTTAATTATTTTAGAAATCCATTCTGACCCTTGAGTAAAGTCTGCATCTTGTGCATAATCAGCCAAGGAAAATCCAATGGATGGTATTCCTTCCATGGCGCCTTCTATTGCAGCGGACATCGTACCAGAATACAGAACATTGGTAGAGGTGTTTTCACCGTGATTAATTCCGGATAATAACAAATCAGGTTTCCTATGTAAAACTTCATAGATAGCTAATTTCACACAATCTACGGGAGTACCTGAACATGAAAAAGCTTTGATGTCACCAAAAATATGACTAGGACTCAATCGCAAAGGATGATTAATAGTTATAGCATGACCCATGCCGGATTGAGCTTTGTCTGGAGCAACTACTACTACTTCACCAAATTGCTTAGCAATATGAACCAAAGCACTTATACCATTAGAATTAATGCTATCGTCATTGGTTATTAAAATTAATTTTTGCTGCATATTCCTTGCTCTTGAACAAAATTACTTAATATTAGCAGACTTTAAGTATTTTTGAAGCATAGAATTATAAAATGAAACTTCTCACCTCAAACCAACAGAATGCATTTTGTTTTGTTGGAATAAGCCCTATCCGCAGCTCACCTAATGACAGTAGTGAACAAGTAAGTCAGCTGGTTTTTGGAGAAGTGGTTGAAGTACTTGAAATCAAAAACTATTGGGTCAGCATAAAAACCTATAAAGATTCCTATGAAGGTTATGTAGACTACAAGCATCTTTTGGCGTTGAGTGACAAAGAATTAAAACAATGGCTTGATCAAGGAGAAATAACAAGTATTTTAACTCAAACCATAAAATGCCCATGGGGAGAGCAGATGATACCCTGCGGTAGTTTCATTGGCAACGAACAAATCTTTAGCATTGGCAATTACCAATTTGATAAAATATCTGTTGATAGTTTTGAGAAAAGAGGAATTGAATTGGCCAATACATTAATAAACACTCCCTATCTATGGGGAGGGAAATCAAGTTTCGGAATAGATTGTTCTGGCTTTACCCAACTCATATTCCGTAGTCTTTTTATCAATCTCCCTAGAGATGCTTATCAACAAGAAGAACTAGGTCAACATGTTAGCTTTAAGGATCGGGAACCCATGGATTTAGCCTTTTTTAGCAATGATCAAGGAAAAATAACGCATGTAGGAATAATTCTAGAGGGTGATTTAATTATTCACGCTTCTGGAAGGGTTAGAATTGACACCTTGAATCAAGATGGAATTTGGAATGAGGAAATGGGAACAACAACACATAAATTAACTGTTATTAAAAGATTAATTTGATTTTCTAAACCTAAAAATGGGACAAATATGTCGTTTTTTATACCGATATTTGTTCAAGAAATATTCTAAGAATGCGTATATTAGTAAGTGGGGGTGCAGGATTTATTGGGAGTAATTTGGTAAGGAGACTTTTATCAGAAGGACATGAAGTAATTGTACTTGACAATTTATTACGCGGAAATAAACTAGATAAAGATTCTTTTGAAAAAATAAAATTCATTCGCGGAGATGTTCGAGATTTCGCAACCGTTTCTGAGGCAATGAAGAATTGTGACGCAGTCTACCATTTCGCAGCTGTTTTAGGAGTTGATATTGTAGCTGATCACCCCGTTGAAACCATGGATGTTGAAGTAATCGGAACAAGAAATATGGTTGAAGCTGCGGCTGCCAATAATATAAAATACTTTTTATACGCTTCAACAAGTGGGATATACAGCCACAGTGCCATTGTTAAAAGCGCCTTGTCTGAAGATGTTTTGGTTGATCCTAGAACCTCTTATGCTATGGCTAAACGATACAATGAAATATATTTGGCTGCGCATCACAAAGAGCGAGGACTCAATGTTATTTCACTGCGGTTTTTTAATGTCTATGGTCACAATCAAGACAATAGAATGGTAGTCCCTAGATTTTTTGAGCAAGCAATACAAGACGAAGAAATTACAGTGTTTGGAACAGGAAATCAAACTAGGGACTTTACTTATATTGACGATACTGTTGAGGCATGTGTTAGATTATTAGGAATTAGCGGAGCACATATCATCAACATCGCAAATGAAAAGGAATGGAATATTACTACCCTTGCTGAAAAAATTATTGAAATCACGAAATCTAAATCAAAGATAAATTACATAGAATCTCCTGCTAAGCGCTACGATTATGAAGTAGAACGAAGAGTTGGAAGTTCAGACAAATTAAAGGAATTAGTGAATTATAAGCCAGCAACCGAATTGGCAGATGGATTACAAAAAATTTATGAAATCAATTATTTATGAGAGATACCGTTTTATTTAATCTGATCAAAGAAGAAAAACAAAGACAAACTTTAGGTTTAGAATTGATCGCGTCTGAGAACTTTGTAAGTGAGCAAGTAATGGAGGCGATGGGTAGTGTACTTACCAATAAATATGCTGAAGGACTTCCAGGAAAGCGTTATTATGGTGGATGTGAAATCGTAGATCAAGTAGAACAACTAGCAATCGATCGATTATGTGAACTTTTCGGTGCTACTTGGGCAAATGTCCAACCACATTCTGGAGCACAAGCAAATGCTGCAGTTTTTTTAGCCTGTCTAAATCCTGGAGATAAAATACTAGGTTTTGATTTATCACACGGCGGACATTTAACGCACGGATCCCCAGTAAACTTCTCAGGAAAACTATATCAACCCTTCTTCTACGGAGTATCAAAGGAAACCGGGAGAATAGATTACGATGCATTAGAATCAATTGCCTTAAAAGAAAAACCAAAAATGATCATCTGTGGAGCTTCTGCATATTCTAGAGATTGGGATTATGCGAGGATTAGACAAGTTGCAGATAAAATTGGAGCGCTTATTCTAGCCGATATTTCGCATCCTGCAGGATTAATTGCCGCAAAATTATTAAATGATCCTTTAGATTATTGTCACATAGTTACTACAACAACACACAAAACACTAAGAGGTCCTCGTGGTGGGGTAATAATGATGCGAAACAATTTTGACAATCCTTTCGGTATCAAATGGAACAATGGAAATTTGAGATCTATGGCTGCACTATTAGACGCTGCTGTATTTCCAGGAATTCAAGGCGGACCGCTCGAACATGTAATTGCAGCAAAGGCAGTTGCTTTTGGAGAAGCGCTTAGTGACGGTTATAAAACATACATGAAACAAGTACAAATAAATGCTGCTAGAATGGCGGAATCATTTATGGGTAAAGGATATGACATAATTTCAGGAGGTACAGAAAATCACAGTATGCTGATTGATTTGAGAGGGAAAGGAATCACTGGAAAAGATGCGGAAAACTGTTTGGTTAAAGCAGACATAACAGTAAATAAAAATATGGTTCCTTTTGACACTGAATCTCCATTTGTAACATCAGGAATTAGAATAGGAACTCCGGCCTTGACTTCAAGAGGAGTTAAAGAAGGAGAGATTGAATTGATTGTTAGTTTAATTGATCGCGCGCTAATGTCTAAAGATGATGCAAACACCTTGTCTCAAGTCAAAAAAGAAGTTAATCTCTTAATGCAAGACAGACCTTTATTTACTTGGTAAGTTTAAAAGATTGAGGTGATGTTTTTCTAACTTTTACTATCTGCATTAGGCTTTTTAAAGCCAAAACGCATTATTGAAATAGATTCTTTTCCAATGCCTACAATGGAGATAACATTAAGAGGGAATTCAAGCAAAACATGGCAGAAACTTAAAAAGAACAAAAAGGTCAATCCCATCGCATAATCATAAGCATAAATACTACATGCGGCAATCCATAAAAAGATAATAATTCCTAAGCGCACCTTTGGTACTTGATGCCATTTGATTACTTCCGTTTTACTGAACCAATTTAGATAATGATATAAATATGCGAAAGCAATGATGCGCATCAATACTATTCCGACTTTAGAATTAAAAATTACAGCGAAAATAGCTTTTGGAGTAGTGTCAATTGCAGGATCACCAAATTGATCCACATAACCTTTCTTAATAGGAAGATTCGTAAGATTAAATTCTTTTATCAGAGAGACATTCAAGTCCCAAAAACCATCTCCACCTGCGTAATATGCTGTTTTTCCTAATTCAGTAATTGGAATCATCGACTGTCCAGGAAGAATATTCCATAGAATAAAGGGAGCCAGAACAAATACAAAAAATGAAAGTAAACCTGTCCAATTTCTTGATTTTAATGAACCGTAAAGAATAAATAAACCCGTAAAAATATAAACATGAATTAAGGTAGGAACTAATGATGTTATGGCAAAAGTTGCAGTATTGGGTCTGAAAATTTCTTCACCTAAATAATTCGTTGCATTAGGTGCAAACCATTGATCTACAAAAGCAAAGAGAAGAATTATGGCAATAATTTTTACAAAAATATTTTTAACTAATGAGAAGAGAATACTTCCAAACAGGGCAAGCGCTAAAAGTTTTCCATATAAATTAAGATCACTATACATGGAAGTAAAACTGGTATGAAAATTATATTTTACAGCAAAATAGTCATAGGTAATTAATAGACCAATTAACAACAAAAATAAAAAGTCCAATTTACCTTTAGCGAAATACTTTCGATCGTGTAACCAACTTATTTCAGTGAGATAATGCAGTGGACCCAAGAAAGCATAGGCAAATAAGAAAGTCTCAAATGGCATAATAAAGGCAGCAAAAATACTTACCAGCATCAATGCTATATTGATATAATTGACCTTGTTTTCCTTTTGAAGTTCCATTTTATAACTTTATTATACAAAACAAATTTACCGAAAAAACAAGTACCATCTATCTAGTTAAATCCTTTTAATGTTGCTTTTTCCTTCAATGATTTATTTACGGCAGTTCCAAAGTCATCCTTTACATCACCATTGGATTGTGTTCTACTTACCTTAGAGAGAAACACCTCTCTTTGTTTACTTAAATCCTGTATTTCGGCTTGAATTTTAGCTCTTTCTTCCGTCTTGGCGTTTATGATCTCCGCCTTCTCTTCTGGTCCTTTACCTTGTAATTCTTCAGGTAATTGATCGTCCTTTAATTCAAAAACTTTAGTTGAATCGGCTTGAAAAGCATCCACCACATCCCAGGAGGCATTATTATAAGCCGACTTAGATTTTACTAAAGCCCGCTCTGAAGCTATTCCTGAACCCAAATTAAAGGCGTTTTTATCCTCAATAATTTGGTTGTTTTTCTTCATAACTCCTTGTTCACCAAACCACATGTAGGTAGTGTTAAGATTCTTATTGAGCTGAATAATTTGATCATCATAAGGAGTAGGAATCGCTGCAATTTTAGCATCCGAATTTATATTAAAATAGGCTCCATTTGAACATGTTGCGCCATCTTTCCATGATTCTCGAACCCCTTGTTGATATTCACCACAATAAATGGTATTGATAAATACTCCTCGGCTTTTAGCAATATTGCATATAGACTTATAATTCACCGGACCTTGATTAAAAGGCTCATTTCCTGCTATATATATTAACAAAAGGTCATTAGGGTCTCTTGACCAAACTAATTCTTGCAATGATTTTTCAATTACGGCACCACAATACTCTTCTCCACCATTCGTACGCAGTGCAAATAATTTTTCTGAAACCAAATCTAAATCAGATGTAAAATTGGTTTGCATGCGGACATAGTTTTTAACACTTATTCCTGAATTTCCATAATCGTAAACGGCAATTTCAAGAATTGGAGCGACGCCATTAACTGTTAATGAACTTGCTTCGTTTACAATCGCCCACAATCTAGATTTCGCTTGTTCAATAAGGCCATCCATACTATTTGACGCATCTATCAAAAGTGCTAGTTGAACTTTTCTCTGTGGTTTGTTTTGTGCATTTAAAAAGGAAACGCTGGTGATAATTAGAAGCGTTAAAAAAAGATTTTTCATAAAATAAATGTTTGTTTTATCTGAGTACAACCTTAATTGAAAAGGGTTCAAATATTTTTTATTATTTGTTAAAATATGAAAGTGCTAATTGATAAGAAGTCAAACCAAAACCAAAAATACAACCCACACATACTGGAGAAATAAAAGACTCATGGCGGAAAGATTCTCTTCCAGCAATATTGGAAATATGAACCTCAATTACAGGTGTTTCAATAGCAGCAATACAATCTCTCAATGCAATACTCGTATGAGTATAAGCACCTGCATTTAAAATTATTCCATCTACTTTAGCTTCTTGCAGACAATCTATTAATGCTCCTTCAATATTTGATTGATAGTACCTTAATTCATGCGAAGTTTCCAATTGCAAAGAAGCGAAATAAGAATCAAAGGATTCATTTCCATATATTTTTGTCTCTCGAGCGCCAATTAAGTTTAAATTTGGGCCATTAACGATTAAAATTTTCATACTTGTCGAATTGGAACCGCTATATTAAGGAATTTGTTTCATACCTAAAAATAGAAAAAGGCTTAGCTGAGAATTCTATTTTTGCTTATCAGCGAGATGTAGCCAAGTTAAGCGTCTTTAGTGAGGGCAGAAACAAGACGGCAATTGAACTAACGCATAAGGACTTAAGCGATTTTATTGCCATTTTATATGACTTAGGACTTAGTGCTCGATCGCAAGCGAGGATAATTTCAGGAATAAAACAATTCTATTCTTTTTTAATTTTAGAAGATCATTTGAAAGAAGATCCCAGTGAATTAATTGAACAGCCTAAAATTGGACTTAAACTTCCCGAGGTATTAACAATTGAGGAAATCGACCAATTAATTGCTGCAATTGATATGAGTAAAACTGAAGGTCATCGTAATCGAGCCATCATAGAAACATTGTACAGTTGTGGATTACGGGTTTCAGAATTAGTTGCTTTGCGCTTCTCTGATTTGTATTTTGATGAAGGATTTATTAGAGTAATCGGAAAAGGAAATAAAGAAAGATTGGTTCCGGTTTCGACGAGTGTTGAAAAAGAAATTAAAATATATAATGACCACATTAGAAGACATCAGAATATAAACAAAGGAGACGAGAATGTTGTGTTTTTAAATCGTAGAGGAGCTAAATTAACGCGCGTGATGATCTTCACTATAATCAAACAACTATCAGAAGCCATTGGATTAAAAAAAAATATATCACCTCACACTTTCCGACATTCCTTTGCCACTCATTTAATTGAAGGAGGTGCTAATTTGAGGGCAATTCAAGAAATGCTTGGACATGAATCTATTACAACTACAGAAATTTACACGCATTTAGATCAAAGATTTCTTAAAGAAGCTATTCTATCTTACCATCCAAGAAATGCAGGGTCTTAATAGGCGATTAAAGCATTAATAGCTTCGATTATGCGTTCTTGAGGTAAGAATAACTTTTCTAAATCTACCGCAAATGGAACTGGAGTATCAATGGAGGCAACCCGTTTTACTGGTGCATCTAGAGATTTAAAACAATTTTCTGTAATCAGTGCAGAAATTTCTCCACCTATTCCACCCATCATACAATCTTCATGCAAAACGATAACCTTACCTGTCTTCTCTACTGCACGATAAATAGCTTCTGTATCCAAAGGTAACAGCGTACGTAAATCTAAAATTTCAGCACTTATTTCAGGCATAGAAGCGATTGCATCTATAGCCCAATGAACCCCTGCACCATAAGTAACGATGGTGAGATCAGTTCCTTCCGCTGCAAGAGCAGCTTTACCTATTTCTGTGGTGTAATAAGAACTTGGGACATTACCTTTCAAACTACGGTAAAGCATTTTATGTTCAAAAAACATAACAGGATTCGGATCTTCGATAGCTGCATTCAACAAGCCCTTTGCATCAATTGGATTGGAAGGGTATACTACTTTTAAACCTGGTGTATGTACAAACCAAGCCTCATTACTTTGCGAATGAAAAGGACCGGCTGCTGAACCAGCACCTGTAGGCATTCTGATAACAACATCTGCATTTTGACCCCATCTCCAATGAATTTTAGCCAAGTTATTTATGATTTGATTGAAACCACAAGTCACAAAATCAGCAAATTGCATTTCAACTACAGCCTTCATTCCAGCGATAGACAAACCTAACCCTGCACCAATAATAGCCGATTCACACAAAGGTGTATTTCTGACGCGATCATTACCAAATTTTTCCAACATTCCTTCAGTAACCTTAAATGCACCGCCGTAGGCTGCAATATCTTGTCCCATGATAATTAATTCAGGGAATTTTTCCATAGATTGATTCAAAGACTCTTGAATCGCGTCAATAAATCTAAGATCTTGTTTTGGCTCTTCCTCTCTCTTTAAATTGAAGTCAAAGGGTGCGTAAACATCATTTAATTCAGCGTTTAAATCAGGAATAATAGCGGGTTGACTATTCGCTTCATCAAATGAATCTTGAATGTGTTGTTTGATTGCCGACTTTAATTCGGCATCATAGGCATCTGTTAAAATTCCTTTAGACTTTAAAAATTGCTCATAATTTGTAACTGGATCTCTTTTTTCCCATTTGTCTTGTAGACCCGCAGGATAATATTTTGTCCCAGAGGCTTCTTCATGACCACGCATTCTGAAAGTCATTAATTCTAAAAGAACAGGTTTGGGATCTAAGCGAATTTCATCATTAATGGTGCGTACTGCACGAATTACTTCAAGGATATTATTACCATCAACTTGTACAGCTTTCATACCATACCCAATACCTTTATCAATAAATTGTTTGCATTTAAATTGTTCAGAAGAGGGAGTTGACAATCCCCAAGCATTATTCTCAACACAAAAAATTACAGGTAAATCCCAAACTGCAGCAACATTTAATGACTCATGAAAGTCTCCTTCAGAGGCACCGCCATCACCTGTAAAAACAAGAGTAGATTTTTTTTCTTTTTTAATTTTATGCGACAAAGCAATTCCATCTGCAATACCCAATTGTGGACCAAGATGCGATATCATTCCAACTATTTTATAGTCTTGCGTTCCAAAATGAAAGGATCGGTCTCTACCTTTCGTAAACCCTGCAGCTTTCCCTTGAAATTGAGCAAATAATCTAGTGAGAGGAATGTCACGTGTGGTAAAAACCCCAAGATTTCGATGCATAGGCAGTATATATTCCTCTTTGTCCATTGCATAGGTAGTTCCAACAGAAATACCCTCTTGTCCCCAACCAGAAAACCACTTTGTAATTTTTCCTTGACGCAGCAGAATCAACATTTTTTCCTCAATTAATCGAGGTGTAATTAATTTTTTATATATCTCCAATAACTCAGCAGATTCAAATCCAGTTGCGTCAAATTCAATCGTATGTTTTTCTAAAACTTTCACAGGAATTAATTTATTACAAAATTATTCAAATTAACAGTTCAAAGGAAGGATATAAAAATATTATTTCAACAAATAAAAAAAACGATTAAAAAAAAAGCCCACAGAGCGTGGGCTTTACTTTTATTTAAGTTGATATTTAAACCAAACCTTGATCAATCATTGAATCGGCAACTTTCACAAAACCTGCGATATTCGCCCCTTTTACATAATCTACAAACCCATTAGCATCAGATCCATACTGTACACAAGCGCTGTGAATAGAAACCATGATACCATGAAGTCTTTGATCTACTTCCTCAGCAGGCCAAGACAAACGCAATGAATTTTGAGACATTTCCAAACCAGAAGTTGCAACACCACCTGCATTTGAAGCTTTACCTGGTGCAAAAAGTATTTTTGCTGCTAAAAATTCAGAAATGGCTTCAGGAGTTGAAGGCATATTTGCTCCTTCTGCAACACAAATAACACCATTGGAAAGCAACATTTTAGCTTCATCACCATTCAATTCATTTTGAGTAGCGCATGGAAGGGCTATATCAACCTTAACTTCCCATGGTCTTTTGCCTGCAACAAACTTAGCAGATGGATATTTGGAAATATATTCAGAAATTCTACCTCTTTTTACATTTTTAATCTCCATTACAAATGCCAATTTTGTTGCATCAATTCCATCAGCATCATAAATATAGCCTTCAGAGTCGGAAAGAGTTAACACTTTAGCACCCAATTGAGTTGCTTTTTCACATGCATATTGAGCGACATTACCAGAACCAGAAACTGCTACCACTTTTCCGTTAAAAGAATCATTTTTTGTAGCAAGCATTTCTTTTGCAAAATATACAGTTCCATAACCTGTTGCTTCTGGACGAATCAAAGAACCGCCCCAATTTCTAGCTTTACCCGTTAAAACACCTGTAAATTCATTTCTAATTCTTTTATATTGACCAAACATATAACCAATTTCTCTTCCACCAACGCCGATATCTCCAGCTGGAACATCCGTATCAGCTCCAATATGTCTAGATAATTCAGTCATAAATGATTGACAAAATTTCATTACTTCATTATCAGACTTTCCTTTTGGGTCAAAATCAGATCCACCTTTACCACCACCCATTGGAAGGGTAGTAAGAGAGTTTTTGAATATTTGTTCAAATCCTAAAAACTTTAAAATAGACAAATTAACAGAAGGATGAAAGCGCAAACCACCTTTGTAAGGTCCAATTGCAGAGTTAAATTCAACCCGGTAGCCACGATTTACTTGAATATTTCCATTATCATCTAACCAAGGAACTCTAAAAATAATTGTTCTTTCTGGCTCCACAATCCTTTCTAAAATCTTTGCCGATTTGTATTTTGGATTTGCTTCCATAAAAGGAATGACCGCTTCAGCTACTTCATGCACAGCTTGAAGGAATTCTGATTCATGAGAATTCTTCGCTTTGACAGCAATCATGAAATCTTCGATTTGTTTTTGATACATATTAGACATGTTAGTTAGTTTGACATTTATTGCGGCAAATGTAATAAGTTTTTTTAGCCAAATAACCAATATTTATCAACAAATTATTAGTGTCAAAAATACACTAACACTTACTTGAAATAGTACGTAAAAGAAAATTTTCATTTTTTTACGCTTTTTGATTAAATTTGATCACTTATTAAGGCAACCTCTAGGATAGATTGTCGTAATAGCATTGAACTTAATAAAATAATCATGATTTCTACACTATTGAAATATTCTAAGTCTCTTTTATTTCTTGCCTTAACTATTGTTACCCTTGAAGCTAATGCTCAAGTTCAATTGTGCTTAGGTCAAGATGCTACTGTTTGTCCAGGACAAACAGTTACCATTACCAATTGTAATGCAGCAACCAATCCAGTCGCTGGTTTATTTCTTAATGCACCTACCAATGTCAGTTTATCAGATGACTCCTGGTCAGCATCGGTTAATATTGGATTCCCATTTAGTTTTTATGGCAGTACCTACAACCAATGTGTAATTGGCTCCAATGGTTTAATTTCTTTCAATCTCGCTAATGCTAGTGGATATTGTCCATGGTCTTTAGGTGGAATTGGCGCCTTGCCAAGTGCAGGTTTTGCTTCTGCAAAAAACTCCATCATGTTGACTTATCAAGATATCAATCCTTCCCTTGGTGGACAAATTCAATATCAATGTATTGGAACAGCACCAAATAGAAGATTTGTAGTACTTTATAAGAATGTATTTATGTTTAGTTGTACCTCTCAGTGCAACTACATGGCAATTGTACTTTACGAAACGACGAATGTATTTGAATTGCATATTGGAAATAAGCCTTTGTGTACTTCATGGAATGGTGGTTTGGCAATTCAAGGATCAGAAAATAACCCTGGTACTGTTGCGCACATCACACCAGGACGCAACAACACACAATGGGCAGCGAATCAGGACGGCAGAAGATTTACACCTACAGCACCCAACAATACTGCCACATACGGCATGGCACAAATTCCTTATCTAATGGTTTCGAGTGCTGGAACAAATTTTCTTTGGGCAAATACCCTAGGACAGACATTCCCATACAATAATGGGGTATTGAATGTGGCTCCAGTTCCAGCCGGTACCACAGGATATTTTCTCTCAGCATCAGCATGTAATACCAGTATCGGGTCCATAACTAATGATACCACATGGTTAACGGTTGGTAATCCTACGGTTACTACCACAGCTATTCCAGATATTTGTTCTCAAGGTATAGGTTCTGTTACCGCAATACCCGGAGGATTATCCACGCCACCTTATAATATTACTTGGACACCAGGCGGCGCTACTACCGCAACAGTGAATAACTTATTAGCAGGAACCTACACGGTTAATATGATGGATGCAAGTGGATGTCTTGCTATCGGAACTGCAGTGGTCGGAGACACACCAGCATCATACAGTGGCTCAACTACTTTAGTTTCATGCGCCGGTGGTAATGATGGAACTGCTACTGCTAACATAATCCCTGCTGCAGCAGCAACTACATATCAATGGAGTAATGGACAGACTACACAAACCGCAGTTGGATTAACAGCAGGTGCTTATAATTGTATAGTTTCTTCCAATACAGGTTGTTCGGATACAGTTTTTCTAACAGTTACTGAGATTCCTGCTATGACCTTAAGCGTAACAAATCTTGTAGATGCCAATTGTAATTCAATCAATAATGGTTCAGCAACAATTACGACACAACTTGGTACAGCTCCTTACATTTACAATTGGGACAATTCCATTTCAACAACCAATACGGCTAATGATTTAGGCGCTGGATTACAGACTATAATTGTTCAAGATGCTTTAGGATGTTTAGATACGATTACACTAACCATTAACGAGCCGTCACCGCTTAATATTTCCGTGATCACTCCTGACACAATGATTTGTCCAGAAGCTTCGATTAACCTTACCGCAATTGGCACAGGTGGATCTTCTCCTTATATTTATACTTGGACAGAAAATGGTAATTACCATAGTGTTGGACAAACAACTTTGGTAGATCCTGCCAATTCAAACACACAATATTGTTTGACTTTAAGTGAGCAATGTGGTTCACCAACCACCAATGCATGTTTAACAATTACTTTCCCTACTCCAATAATACCTGATGTTACTCCAAACATTCCAATTGCTTGTATGCCCGGAGCGTTTATCTTCAGCAACACATCGCAAAATGCTATAGAAACAGCTCAAACAGTATACAACTTCTCCAATGGTGATGTTCAAACTGCTGTTGGAACTCAAGATGTTGCTAATACCTTCCCACTTCCTGGATTGTATAGCGTAAACATGATTACAACTTCTATATACGGTTGTGTTTATTCTGGCTCTGTGACAGACATTGTTGAAGTAACTCCAATCCCAACAGCTGATTTTACCTTATCAAAGAATCCTGCTACTTGGTTTGAGACTTCAATTCAAACCAATGATAATTCTGAAGGAAATATCGTAGACTGGCAATGGTCAAGCGTTGGTGCCGTATCTGTAATTGAAAACAGTTCTTCTGCAATTGTTACGTATCCGGAAGGTGTTGTAGGTCATTATCAAATAATGTTAATCGTAACAACAGCGCAAGGTTGTTCTGATTCTGCCATGGTAGATGTTGAAATTATTCCAGATGTTGTTTTTTATGCACCAAACACTTTCACACCAGATGACGATGAGCACAATCAAACTTGGTATATATATGTTGAAGGAATTGATCAACAAAGTTTTGATTTAAAAGTATATGACCGTTGGGGTGAGATTATCTGGGAAAGTCATGATACTCATGCCGAATGGGATGGAACTTACAATGGAAAACTTGTCACCTCAGGTGTTTATAATTGGACTGCTTGGTACAAAGAAAAAGACAATGATGGCAAGAAAGTATTGAATGGTTATATTAATGTATTGAGATAATAATCATGAAGAAAAATTATATAGTAGGTTTAATTTTCGTTGCAATCACACTTTCATCTTGTGATGTATTAACTCAAATTCCTAAGGTAAATCTTAAAGAAAATTTAAATACAGTTTTACAGCCAGCAGCTCCTACTTTAAGTAATGAGGAAGTGATTTCTGGATTAAAGGAAGCACTGAACGTTGGAATCAAAAACGCAAGTTCCTTAACATCGATTACAGATGGATTTTTAAAAAACGAAGCGATTCGCTTACCCTTCCCTCCGGATGCCATTAAGGTAAAAGAAAAAGCGCTAAATCTTGGACTAACCAATCAAGTAGATAAGTTTGAAACTACACTTAATCGAGCTGCAGAAGAAGCTACAAAAGAGGCTTTACCTATCTTTATTGATGCCATTAAAAACATGTCCGTACAAGATGGTTTTGCCATATTAAAAGGTGGCGAAGGAGCAGCAACAAAGTTCTTGAAAGACCAAACAACAGCTGCACTTCATACAGCATTTCTTCCTAAGGTAAAAGAAGCAACTGCAAAGGTGAAATTAACGGAATATTGGAATCCTATTTTAACAAAATACAATACTGCTGCAAGCCTAACAGGTGGCGAGAAAATAAATCCAGATTTAGATGCTTTCATTACACAGAAAGCAATTGAAGGATTATTCCATATGATTGCCATTGAAGAAAATAAGATTCGTGTTGATCCTTTGGCTCGCGTTAGTGATTTGCTTGCTAAAGTGTTTGGAAGTCTAAACAAATAACTTGATTACTTTTCCTCCGACAGAACTAGTCCTTGATAAACATGGAAAAGTATATCATCTAGGAATTTCCCCTGATGTATTAGCTGAAAAAATAATATTAGTGGGCGACCAAGATCGTGTCGCTATCGTATCGTCCTTATTTGATACGATAGACTTTAAGTCACAGAATAGAGAGTTTGTTTGCCACACAGGATACTTTAAAGGGAAACGAATTACGGCCTTATCTACAGGAATTGGTACAGATAATATTGATATTACGCTAAATGAATTAGATGCATTAGCAAATATTGATTTAAAAACAAGGACAGAACTACCGAATAAAAAAAGTCTAGAAATAGTTAGAATTGGCACCTGTGGAATCCTACAAAAATCGATTCCTATACACAGTTATATTATTAGTGATTATGCATTAGGTTTGGATAATGTAGCTCACTTTTATCAAATTGAGTACAGCGAAAAAGAACTTTATCTTCAGGAGCAACTAAGTGAATTTCTAAAATTACCCAAGGCAATTGTACCTTATGTTGCCGCTGGTGACGAAACTTTAGCACATAGATTACAATCCTCTAATTCATTTTCGGGAATTACAATAACAGCATCCGGTTTTTATGGACCACAAGGCAGACAATTAAGACTTAAAAATAGTACCGAAAATCTTCAATTGAAGTTGGGGCAATTTAATATGAATGGCTTACTCGTTTGTAATTTTGAAATGGAAAGTTCCGCCTTATTCATTCTAGGAAAAGCCTTAGGACATAGATGTTCAACAATATGCTTGGGAATTGCCAATCGGCCGAATCTAGAATTCTCAAAAGAGCATGCAACAGAAATGAAAGAACTCATTTTGCATGTCCTTGAAAAAATATAAATTACTTTAAAAATTTATCGATGGTAATATGAAGATTTAAGCCTCTTAACTCTTGACCTTGTGCAATTATATTGCCTTCACCATCAATCAAAAACGCACTAGGTATAGAATTCACACCATAAATAGCAGCAACTTTACCTTCTTTATCAATGCCGTGATTTTTCCAAATCAATTTATCATTTACAATGGCATTCTTCCAAGCTGAGATATCACGATCAAGAGAAACACTAAAAACTTCGAATCCCTTAGCGTTAGTGAATTTTTGTGATTTATATTTCGTGTATGCTTCCGTTACGATTGGACTCTCCTTGCGACAGGGACCACACCAAGAAGCCCAAAAATCAATGAGTACTAATTTCCCTTTCAATTTTGAAAGCTTTATTAATTTTCCGCTTGGAGATTCAAGAACAATTTCAGGAGCTATTGATTTTACTGGTAAAGATTGCTCTTTATTGAAACAAAAACCGACACAGAATAAACTTAATAGTAGTCCTGTAAAAATAATTAAATTGATTTTAGACTTCATTAACCTATTCTTCTAATATCAGCACCAATATTATTCAATCGAATCTCAATATCTTGATAACCACGATCAATTTGCTCAATATTATGAATGGTACTTTTTCCTTCGGCAGAAAGAGCAGCAATAAGAAGTGATACGCCAGCGCGAATATCAGGAGATGTCATGCTTATCCCTTTTAAGGAATGCTCTCTATTCATGCCAATAACAGTGGCTCTATGTGGATCACACAAAATTATCTGAGCACCCATATCAATCAACTTATCGACAAAAAAGAGTCGAGATTCAAACATTTTTTGATGAATCAAAACAGAACCTTTAGCTTGAGAGGCAACCACCAAAATAATAGACAATAAATCTGGAGTAAATCCAGGCCAAGGGGCATCATAAATAGTTAGAATGGATCCATCAATAAAGGTTTCAATTTCATAATGCTCTTGAGCCGGAATATAAATATCATCTCCTCTTCTTTCCAATTTAATCCCTAATCTTCTGAATACATTTGGAATAATACCTAGATTGTCCCAACTAACATCTTTAATGGTAATTTCTGACTTTGTCATGGCTGCCAGACCAATAAAACTTCCAATTTCAATCATGTCAGGAAGTACCCGATGAAAACAACCTTTCAATTCCTTCACTCCTTCAATATGTAGCATGTTTGAAGCGATACCAGTAATTTTGGCACCCATAGAATTCAACATCTTACATAATTGCTGAATATAAGGTTCGCATGCAGCATTATAAAAAGTAGTTTTACCTTCCGCTAAAACTGCAGCCATTAGTATATTTGCCGTTCCGGTAACAGACGCTTCATCTAAATGAATGTAAGCTCCTTTTAATTTTTTCGCTTCGACAGAATAAAAATGTTCTCCTGCATCGTAATTAAATTTGGCTCCTAACAAGGCAAATCCCTCAAAATGAGTATCCAAACGACGACGACCAATTTTGTCACCTCCTGGTTTTGGAATAAAACCTTTACCGTATCTTGCCAGTAAAGGACCAACAATCATAATTGATCCTCGTAAGGAGGATGCACGTAACTTAAAATCCTCACTTGCCAAATAATCAAAATCAATTTCTTTAGCTTGAAAAATATAAGTTCCTTTTTCAACTTTCTCCACTTTGACGCCCATTGCTTGAAGCAAAGAAATTAATTTTACAACATCAACAATGTCTGGAACATTAGAAATGGTAACTTTTTCAGCAGTTAAGAGTGGTGCACACAAAACTTGAAGCGCTTCGTTTTTTGCGCCTTGAGGAATTAGTTCCCCTTTAAGTGGTTTTCCACCAAAAATTTCAAATGATGCCATTAGTTATCTTTTAATAAATTTCTTTTTTTGTTTTTGCTTAAAATTAGGTCGGTTCACTGGTTTCTTGTTCAGCCCCATAACTTTTAAAAGCGTACTGGTGTGAACCAATTCATCTGGATTTTCTAAGACCAATTCTCCATTGGACAATTCTTTAAGGTGATCAGCAATTACATTGTTTTCGACAGCATCATTGTTGTGCGCTAAATACTGTTTTTTCATAAAATTCGCCATCGTATTTTTTAAATACTCCTTCTCCTTTTCGTCCGTAATATCTTTAGAATCCACCAAAATGGTCTGGGTATATTTTCCGTAATGACCATACTTAATTGTACCTTTTGGATACGCCATACGCATTGGTTTTTCATTGAGCGTCTCCGGCATTGGGATTTCATATGGAGAATCTACATCCAACATAAAGTCTGACATCACGAATAAATGTGTCCATAATTTATGACGGTAATCATCGACATCTCTCAAGTGAGGGTTTAATTGTCCCATCACTTCTATAATTGCAATTGCGGCTCTATTGCGTTCTTTTTTATCCTCAATTTCCATTGCATGCGCAATCATATTTTGGACATTTCTACCGTATTCTGGCAGAATTAACTTCCCGCGTGTTGTATTATATTCCATGATTTAATTTTTATTTTCTAGGATATTACCTAAGGCATTATTATAAATTTCTTTTGCTTCAGCAATGAAACCAAAATGCTCTTCATCAATCTGCATTTTTCCTTTGGTCACATGTCCAAGTAAAGTCATATTTACATTCTGAGTGAGCATAAATTCAATAAAAGCATCTTCATCATCTTCCGTTACCGTAGCAACTACCCTACCCTGTCCTTCACCAAATAAGAAGGCGTCAACGCGTATTTCAGAATCTGTAACGATATCAAAACCAAGATTTCCAGGCAAAGACATTTCAACTAAGGTAACATAAAGTCCACCATCGGAAACATCATGAACGGCATTTACCAATTTTTCTTTTATCAATAATTGAACTGTTGCTTGCATATCGAATTCCTTATCCAAATCAAAATAAGGAGCAGGAGATGCTTTAACACCCAGATAAGTAGCCAGATACTCAGAAGATGAAATGTCGTTATGATATTCACCAATTAAGAAAATTAGATCTCCTTTTCCTTTAAAATCAAGGGTCATAACATTATCTTTATTAGGAACAATTCCTATCATTCCAATCGTAGGTGTTGGGAAAACAGGAACTTCTTTTCCATTGATAACCGATTGATTGTAGAAAGAAACATTACCACCTGTTACAGGAGTTGAGAACTTAATACAGGCAGCACTCATTCCCTTAATTGCTCCAACAAATTGCCAATAAGATTCAGGATTGTAAGGATTGCCAAAATTCAAACAATTTGTTATTGCAGAGGGTATTCCACCTGAGCAGACAATATTTCTAGCTGCTTCAGCAACTGCAATCATTGTTCCAACTTCTGGATCAGCATTGACAAATCGAGAATTACAATCAACTGTCAAACTCAGACCTTTTTCTGTTCCATTAATAAAAACTACTCCAGCATCAGAAGGTCTATTGGTTGTCATTGTTCTTGCACCAACCATAGAATCATATTGTTCATAGATCCATTTTTTGGAAGCGATGTTCGGTAATGCAAGCATTTTAAATGCTAATTCCTTGATATTTTGCGGTTGTTCAATAGTATCAATATCAAACTTTTTATATTCATTATAGTAGGCCGGTTCAGAATAGTCTCTTTTATATTGAGGAGCACCTCCACCAAGTACCAATGATTCTGCAGGAACATCTCCAACCAGTTGATCGTGCATGTAATAACGAATACGACCCGTGTCAGTTACTTTCCCAATCTCAGCAGCATGTAAATCCCATTTATCAAAAATCGCTTTAACAGTTTCTTCTTCTCCTTTTCTTACCACAACAAGCATACGCTCTTGCGATTCAGACAAAAGTATTTCATAAGGTAGCATATTTTCTTGTCTCGTCGGAACCAAATCAAGATTTATTTCCATACCCACATTTCCAGCGGCAGACATCTCACATGTAGAACAAGTAATTCCCGCTGCACCCATATCTTGCATTCCAACAATAGCATTAGTTGTAGCCAATTCCATTGTTGCCTCTAGTAATAATTTTTCCATAAATGGATCCCCTACTTGAACTGAAGGTAAGTCATTAGCAGAATCTTCTGTAATATCTTTCGATGCAAATGCTGCACCTGCAATACCATCTTTTCCAGTGGCAGAACCCACTATGAATACAGGATTCCCAGGACCTTTAGCAGTAGCCGAAATTATTTTCTTGGTATCAATAATACCTGCTGAAAACGCATTTACTAGGGGATTGGTATTGTATGATTCATCAAAGAAAACTTCACCTCCAACAATTGGAATACCAAAAGCATTTCCATAATCTCCAATTCCTTTAACCACTCCTTTAACCAACCACATGGTTCTAGCCTCTTGGATATTTCCAAAACGCAACGAATTCAACTGAGCAATTGGTCTAGCTCCCATGGTAAAAATATCACGATTGATCCCTCCCACTCCAGTTGCAGCACCTTGATAAGGTTCTAAAGCACTAGGATGATTATGAGATTCGATTTTGAATACACATCCTAATCCACCACCAATATCAACCAAACCAGCGTTCTCTTCCCCTGCTTTAATTAACATGTGTGGTCCATCCTTGGGTAATGTTTTTAACCAAAGGATTGAATTTTTATAAGAACAATGTTCAGACCACATCACAGAATAAATTGCAGTCTCTGTAAAATTCGGTGTGCGTCCAAGAATTTCTTTAATCATTTCAAACTCATCGGCCCGAAGACCTAATTCAATTGCTTGTTCAAGCGTAGCCTCAATGTGCAAGGTGTTTTCCATATCTAATTTTTGCATTACAAAAGTAGCGATTATATTATGAAAATAACGAGAAATCACAATGATTAACAAGCATTTTTCAACAAGTAATAAAGTAGTATTTATAATTATCAATTCTCACACAGAAAAATTGCAGGTAATAAAAACTAAATGAGCAGAAATTTGATCAATTTTCATTAATTTTGCTCTCTAAAATTGAAGGTATGAATTATGATGTCATTGTTGTAGGAAGTGGTCCAGGAGGATATGTTACTGCTATACGCGCTTCACAATTAGGTCTTAAAACGGCTATTGTAGAACGAGAATCTCTTGGAGGTGTTTGCTTAAATTGGGGGTGTATACCAACCAAGGCTTTAATTAAAAGCGCCAATGTTTTTGAATATTTGAATCATGCATCGGACTATGGAATTACTGTAAAAGATGCCAAAATGGATTTTGGAGCTATGGTGAAGAGAAGTCGTGACGTAGCTAATGGCATGAGTACTGGTATTCAATTTTTAATGAAAAAGAATAAAATTGATGTCTTAAAAGGAAGTGGGAAAATTGCTGCAGGAAAAACTGTTATTGTTACAGATGAATCAGGTATTGCTACTAATTATACAGCTGGAAAAGCAGTTATTATTGCAACAGGGTCGCGCTCTCGCGAATTGCCTAATCTTCCGCAAGATGGACAGAAAATAATTGGTTATAGACAAGCAATGACCTTAGCTTCACAACCAAAAAGATTGGTGATTGTAGGTTCAGGTGCCATTGGTGTTGAATTTGCTTATATCTATAATTCCATAGGAACAGAAGTTACCATTGTTGAATACCTTCCAAACATTGTTCCTGTTGAGGATGAAGACGTTTCTAAGCAATTAGAGAAATCTTTCAAAAAAGCTGGTGTAAAAATTATGACAAATGCTTCTGTTGAAAGTGTAGATACTTCAGGAAAAGATTGCATTGTTACTATAAAAACAGAAAAAGGTGAAGAGAAAATCTCTTGTGATATAGTACTTTCAGCTGTTGGAATTCAAGCAAATATTGAAGGAATAGGTTTAGAAGAAATTGGAATTGTCGTTGACAAAGGCCGCATCTTAGTAGATGAATATTACCAAACTAATATGCCTGGATATTATGCCATTGGCGATATTGTTCCAGGTCCCGCATTGGCCCACGTTGCTTCTGCAGAAGGAATTATTTGTGTTGAAAAAATCGCTGGACATGATCCTGCACCATTAGATTATGGAAATATACCAGGGTGTACTTATTGTTCACCTGAAGTTGCCTCTGTGGGCATGACTGAGAAAGCAGCGAAAGCCGCTGGAATCGATATTAAAATTGGTAAATTTCCTTTTTCCGCATCTGGAAAAGCAAGTGCTGCTGGTGCAAAAGATGGATTTGTTAAATTAATTTTTGATGCCAAATACGGCGAATTATTAGGCGGGCATATGATTGGTGCTAATGTTACGGAAATGGTTGCTGAATTGGTTGCGGTGCGTAAATTGGAAACAACAGGTCACGAATTAATAAAAACTGTTCACCCTCATCCAACCATGTCTGAAGCAATAATGGAAGCCGCTGCTGCAGCATATGGAGAAGTAATACATTTGTAAGTTTCTATAATTAATATAAAAAAGGTAATTTAGGGAACTTAATTACCTTTTTTTATGCGCGTAACTTTTTTATTGGCGCTTTTTATTTTGTTTTTCACACAAAATTCAAAGGCACAAATTGTAATCAATGAAGCTTGTAATAAAAATTACACCAATTCACTTGATGAGGATGGCGATGCATCCGATTGGTTGGAACTTTATAATGCTGGAGCTAGTCCTGTTAACTTAACGGGCTTTGGACTCAGTGACAATACTTTGATTCCTCAAAAATGGGTTTTTAATTCCTTGACACTAAATCCTGGTGATTTTAAATTAATTTATTGCAGTGGGAAAGACCGCATTGAAACAGCTCCATTTGACCCCGCGGTTTATGTTTCTAACTACAATCCTTTTTCGGGATGGAATACGCATAATTTTTCGAATCCTTATAATTGGGATGGAGTAAGTAATCTTGTCATTAATATTTGCGCATACAACAATTCTGGATACACAGAGAATTCGATTTTTAAGCAAACTGCGACAAGTTATGCTTCCACTTCTTTTGCAGTAAATGATGGAAATGAATCTTCTTGTTCTAAATCACAGGGTGGTTTATATTATCAGCGACCTAATTTACAAATTAATGGCACCACCTTAGATTTTGGAACTATCCAAAATTCTCCGACGGACTATCCAGCTCCTTATGGCAATTGGTATTGGTGCTCTAGACATCAAATAATGATAAGAGCAAGTGAATTAATCGCTGCTGGAATTACTGCCGGACCAATCAACTCCTTAGGATTTGAAGTAGTTTCCAGTATTGGTGAGTTGTATACCTATATCGACATTGCCGTTACTTCAACTTCTCAAACGGAACTTAGCGCCAACTTTATTCCTGTTCAAGGATATTCTTACCATACCAATTTTAAAATTTCCAATGGAGGCGAACAAGTATTTTTAAATGACCCGATTGGCAACAATATTAGTTTTTTAAATGTCAATTCTCCCCAATTAGACATCTCCGTAGGCCGCCAACCAGATGGAGCTACTAATAGTCTTTGGTTAACGCCAAGTCCTAGCGCGAGCAACAATTTAGTTGCTTCCTTTACAGACACCTTGATCCGTCCCATCATTACAAAACCTGCGGGGATTTATCAGAGTGTATTTTACACTAAGGCTCTTAATCCAAACGATACTACCATCAGTAAATTAGTTTATACCATTGATGGAAGCACCCCTACCTTTAATTCACCTTTATTCACAGACTCTACCTTAGTTTTTCAATCCAGTTCACTCCGATATCAAATTTTTCCAAAAACAAATAATGGTTATTTACCGAGTCAAGAAAAGATAACCTCTTATGTGTTTAATATAGCGCATTCTACTCCTATATTATTGGTGACTACGGATTTGAATAATTTGTATGGAGCGCAAGGTATTTTTGATAACTACAATTCTGATTGGATAAAAGCAGCACATGTCACTTGGCTTTCCAAAGAACCAGAGCACCCTCAACTTTTCACAACCAATACATCCATGCGTATGGATGGAGGTGCAGGAGGAAGTAGGTCACAACCCCAACATTCATTTAGATTATCTTTTGATCACTCAACCTTAGGAGAAAGTACCATTCATGAACCATTGATTCCTCGAATTCCATCAAGAAATAAATACAGTGATGTCTATTTAAGAAATGGAAGTAATCAATTCTTGAATTTTCCACAAAAAGATGCTTGCCAAACCTATCTGATGAGTAAGGGCACCAAAAATTATTATTCCAATATGGTGCCGGTAAGTGTCTACATTAATGGTCAATATTTTGGACTTTATGAATTAAGAGAAAAATTTAATGTGGAATATTTTGATGAAAGAGAACATGTTATTGATGATTCAGTTGAAATTCTTTCCCTAAGTTATTATTATGGAGGCGTTTTGCGCGCGCTACAAGGAGATGTGAATCATTTTTATACTTCCTATAGTTTATTTGACGCCCTTGATCCAAGTCTTACTAATTACTATGAATTGGCTGATCAATATTTTGATTTAGCACATTATACCGATTATATCATCTCAGAATCTTGGATGGGAAATGTGGATTGGCCCGGAAATAATATAAAAATTTACCGCTCCAATAAATCAAATTACCGTTGGCGATTTGGATTAATCGACTTAGAATTATCAATGGGACCAAATGGTTGGACTAGTTGTACTGACAATCATATTCGTTATATGTTGGATCAAAGTACGGGCAATCCATTCATTAATATTTGGCTGCAGAGTATTCAAAATTTAAAATATAAAAACTACTTCATCAATCGATTTGCAGATCAAATGAATACGAGTTATCTCATTGACACCCTATTGACTACTGAAAATATTTTCTATAATGAAATGGTAGTAGAAATGCCAAAAGAGTATGCTAGATGGGGAGATCCAAATAATGTTGCTGGTCAAATGTCAAACTTTATCAATAACCATCTGATTTTCCAGCAGCAATTGGCCTGTCGGAGTGAGGAAGTGCGTGAAGATTTATTGAATGAATTTCAATTAATTAAAAAAATCCAAGTAAAAATGGATGTGTGGCCAGAAGCAAGTGGACGCATTCACTTAAATACTATTGAGCCTCAACAATATCCATGGGAGGGAACTTATTTTGATGGTGTTCCCATTCAATTGACTGCAATTGCAGATTCAGGATTTAGTTTTGTAAAATGGCTTCCAAATAGTTTTATTGTGGATACCTTAAATCCAACTTTTGAAACCAACGTATCATCTGACACAACCTTATTTACAGCCATTTTCAAATTAATCCCAACACCACCAGACGGCCCAAATATTCACTTTAATTTATATCCTTCGCCTAGCTCTGGTGAAATAACCATTGCACATGACAATTTAACTCTTGCTAAAAATTGTACGATACAAATATTTGATCTCAATGGCAGAAAGATTTATGATGGAGCATTTGACCCTCTTTCTAAAAAGACAACTTTGAATATTGTTAATTTTGAAGCTGCATTATATTTGCTTAAAATCAGCAATAATAATGACATTTCAGAGACCTTAAAGTTCATCAAACTCTAATATTGTCATAATTAAGTGACAATTCGTCAGCAATTTTAAGGTAAACTATCTTAAATTGTCACCCTTTTTTTATTTTTATTCATTGGCATATTAATTGACTTTTGCTGAACAATTGAATTAAAAATAAATTTAAAAAAATGGGAAAAATAATTGGAATTGACTTAGGTACCACAAATTCATGTGTATCTGTCATGGAAGGAAATGAACCAGTAGTAATTGCGAATTCTGAAGGAAAAAGAACAACGCCTTCAGTTGTTGGTTTTGTTGAAGGAGGCGAGCGTAAGGTTGGTGATCCAGCAAAAAGACAAGCCATTACGAATCCTACTAAAACTATTTCATCTATCAAAAGATTCATGGGATCTAGTTTTGATGAATGTAAAAAAGAAATTGCTCGAGTGCCTTACACAGTAGTAAAAGGTGATAACAATACACCGCGCGTTAAAATTGACGATAGATTATATTCTCCTCAAGAAATCTCGGCTATGATTCTTCAAAAGATGAAGAAAACAGCAGAAGATTATTTAGGACATGATATCACTGAAGCAGTTGTTACTGTGCCAGCTTACTTTAATGACGCTCAAAGACAAGCAACAAAAGAAGCAGGTGAAATCGCTGGATTAACCATAAAAAGAATTATAAACGAGCCAACTGCTGCGGCATTAGCTTACGGTTTAGATAAAAAAGGAATTGATCAAAAAATCGTTGTTTTTGACTTCGGTGGTGGGACACATGATGTATCCATTCTTGAACTTGGAGATGGTGTTTTTGAAGTATTATCAACCGACGGAGACACTCATTTAGGTGGAGATGATGTTGATGAAGTAATCATTCAATGGTTAGCAGATGAATTTAAAAAAGATGAGGGATTAGATTTACGTCAAGACCCAATGGCTTTACAAAGATTAAAAGAAGCTGCTGAGAAAGCGAAAATTGAACTTTCATCAACGACATCAACTGAAATCAATCTTCCATATATCATGCCTGTTAATGGTATTCCGAAACACTTGGTAAGAACTATGCAACGCGCAAAGTTTGAGCAGTTAATTGCAACCATTGTTGAAAGAACCATTGCTCCTTGTCGCTCTGCATTGAAAAATGCAGGTTTATCAGCAAGTGATATCAATGAAGTAATATTAGTAGGTGGTTCAACTCGAATTCCAATTATTCAGGATGCTGTTGAGCGTTTCTTCGGAAAAGCACCTTCTAAAGGAGTAAATCCAGATGAAGTTGTTGCTCTAGGTGCTGCTATTCAAGGTGGAGTATTAACAGGTGAAGTAAAAGATGTATTGTTACTTGATGTTATTCCATTATCACTTGGAATTGAAACAATGGGTGGCGTATTTACAAAACTAATTGAGGCAAACACAACCATTCCTACTAAAAAATCAGAGGTTTTTTCTACAGCATCAGATAATCAGCCTTCAGTTGACATTCATGTGTTGCAAGGAGAAAGATCAATGGCCGGAGATAATAAAACATTAGGTAGATTTCAATTAACGGATCTTCCACCAGCTGCAAGAGGGGTTCCTCAAATTGAAGTGTCGTTTGACATTGATGCGAATGGTATTATGAATATTTCTGCTAAAGATAAAGGAACAGGGAAACAACAATCTATTAAAATCGAATCTGCATCTGGGCTATCCGAAGAAGAAATCCAAAGAATGAAAGCAGAAGCAGAAGCAAATGCTGATCTTGACAAGAAGAAAAGAGATGAAGTTGAATTGATTAATAAAGCAGACTCCACTATTTTTCAAACGGAAAGACAATTAAAAGAATACGGTGACAAAATACCAGCTGAAAAGAAGCAACCGATTGAAGACGCATTAAGCGAATTGAAAAAGGAATTTGAAGCAAAAAACACTGAAAATCTTGATGCAGCAATTGAGAAATTAAATTCTGTATTCCAAGCAGCTTCTGAAGAAATGTACAATGCAGCCAATGCAGATGGTGGTTCTTCAGCTGGACAATCAGAAAGTCAAAGTTCAGAAAATCCACAGGATGAGGTTACAGATGTTGACTTCGAAGAAGTTAATGATAAAAAATAAGTAACTGAATTTCATATAATTAAAGGGCATTCGTTGAATGTCCTTTTTTTTTTGTATAATTGCACATGCTTTATTTCAAAAAAGTACTTCATCCAACTAGTAAAGAATGGTGCGTGTTTATTCATGGCGCTGGAGGGAGTTCTAATATATGGTATAAACAAGTGAAGCCCTACTCTTCAAATTTCAATATATTGCTTATTGATTTAAGAGGACATGGAAAATCAAAGGACTTAAAGACAAGTAAAAATTATTCTTTCGAAATGATTGCGGAAGATGTAATTGAAGTGGTTCAATTTAATAAAATTAAAGAAGCCAATTTTGTTGGAGTATCCCTTGGAACTATTATTATTTATCAAATTTTTGCACTCAACCCAAGCATTGTTAAATCAATGATTTTCTCAGGTGCAATAACCCAATTAAATATCAAATCTCGCGTGCTGTTGCGTGTTGGACGTATATTGAATCCTCTTCTTCCATATATGGTATTGTATTCACTTTTAGCGAGAATCATAATGCCTAGACACAACCATAGAAAATCAAGGTTGTTGTTTATAAATGAGGCTAAAAAAGTTATGACTAATGAATTTAATCGTTGGTTTAAATTAACAGGGCGTCTCACCAGATATCTCAATAAAGTCGAGCATAACAATATAAACAAACCTACGCTTTACATTATGGGAAGTGAAGATCATTTGTTTTTAGAGCCTGTAAAACACATTGTTAAAAAGAATGACATTTTTCTATTAGAAATTGTTCCCAACTGTGGCCATGTTGTCAATGTAGAACAAGCGGAAATATTCAATGATCTTTCTATTGATTTCATCAAGCAAATCGCTTAATTAACAATTCTTCTTAATGGATTGGTTATCGTTTAAATCAGGTTTAACGCAAAACTCTGTAATTATTGACGTTAGAAGTGAATCAGAGTTTTTACAAGGCCATATTCCGGGAGCGCACAATGTACCCGTTCTTAATGATGCGCATCGAAAAATTGTGGGAACTATCTACAAGCAATTAGGAAAGGAGAAGGCTGTTATAAAAGGATTAGAATTATTAGGCCCAGATATAAGCTCTCGATTAAAATTAGCTATTCAATATTGTCAGCAAGAACAAAATATTATCATTCATTGCTGGAGAGGTGGAATGAGGAGTCAATTTTTTGCCTTTATCATGGAGTTTTATGGCTATAAAGTCAAAGTACTGCAAGGAGGATATAAAGCTTATCGCAATCATGTGCTAAACACCTTTAACCTCTCCTATAAAATTAAGGTTCTAGGCGGGAAAACAGGTTCAGGCAAAACGCATGTTTTAAATCAGTTGAAATCTAAAGGAGCAGCGATGATTGATCTCGAAGGACTTGCTCATCATCGTGGTTCTACTTTTGGCGCCATTGGAATGCCTCCACAACCAAGTCAAGAACAATTTGAAAACGAACTGAGCTTGCAGCTGTTCTTATTAAACCAAAACAACATATGGTTAGAAGATGAAGGGAGAATAATAGGAAGTAGAGTAATCCCAGAGGGACTTTGGCATCAAATGAGAAAAGCACCACATTACTTTTTAAATTCGAATTTCGAGCAGCGATTAAATCAAATTATGATGGACTACGGTTCTTTTCCCAAAGAAGAATTATTAGTCGCTATGGAACGAATTGGAAAACGCTTAGGACCACAACATGTAAAAACAGCATTAGATGCAATTAAGAATGGTCAAATAAAAGATGCTTTTGCAATGGCACTTGCTTATTACGATAAAGCATATACTTTTCAGAAGGAAAAACACCCATTGGGAGAAAAAATTGAAGTGGAAGTAGCATCATTAGACGCTGGTGAAATTGCTTCTAAATTGATGAAATTATAAAATGGAAAACGCTACAATAAAACTTACCAGCTATACAAAGGGAGGAGGCTGCGGTTGTAAAATACCACCAGCGCAATTATCTGAATTATTGACTGGAATTACCAAAGAATCTTCAGGGAAATTATTGGTTGGAAATTCTAGTGCTGATGATGCAGCAGTATATGATTTGGATAATGATCTTTGCTTGATTAGTACAACAGATTTCTTTACACCAATTGTGGATGATCCATATGATTTTGGTCGAATCGCTGCTGCAAACGCTATTTCTGACGTTTATGCAATGGGGGGAAAACCATTGCTGGCTTTAAGCATTATTGCTTGGCCGACCCAACTTCCGATTTCAATTGCTAGTCAAGTAATTAGCGGAGCAAATGAAATTTGTACACAAGCAGGAATCTCGATTGTTGGTGGTCATTCCATAGAAAATCCAGAGCCAATTTTTGGACTCTCAGTCAATGGAACGGTTTCTAAGACTCAAATTAAAAAAAATAATACGGCCCATGAAAATGATTTGATCTTCATGACAAAAGCCATTGGAACAGGTATTTTAAGTGCAGCACTCAAGAGAAATCTTTTGGAATCGTCAGATGAAAAATCTATGGTTGAAAGTATGTGTCAATTAAATAAAATAGGAGAAGCATTAGGTAAAATAGCAGAAGTTACGGCAATGACTGATATAACAGGATTTGGTCTATTGGGCCATTTGACTGAAATGACGGATAAGAAACGATTGAGTGCTACCATTTATAATTCAAAAATCCCTTTACTATCTGGTGTAAAAGAACTTGCAGAACAATGGATTTATCCAGACAATACTATGAGAAATTGGAAAATGTATGGCGAAGAAGTGGAAGGAATTGAAGGAATCAGTTTATTGACACTTTGTGACCCGCAAACTAATGGGGGATTACTTTTTTCAATACACCCCTCCTACCGAGAAACACTTTTAAATTTCTTCGAATTACAACAAGTACCCTTATATGAAATTGGATTTTTTCAAACACCCCAAGAATTTACTTTAATGATTCAGTAATATGAACATAAAATTTCCTCAATATAGAAAGTTATCGAATGGGAAATCACTGTATGAAATTTGCTCTGAAAATTCCTTTAATGAAATACAAATCATTGGAAACAAAAGGATTATGTTTCAATTAAATGCAGAAACCTATTTTGAAAAAATAAAAATTTCAGACATGATTGCTGCACATGATCCCTACCAAAAAATAACCTTAGAAGAATTTATCAATGAAAAGCGAAAAATGTAAGAGCTTCCTTGCTGTGCTTTTTGTAAATTTGCTATGAAAGAAATATCCGTTAAGTAATATGGAACAAGAAAAACCTTACCAACCTGTCAATAAAATACGCATTGTAACTGCCGCTTCACTATTTGATGGTCATGATGCTGCCATAAATATTATGCGCAGAATCATTCAAGCCACTGGATGCGAAGTAATTCATTTAGGTCATGATAGATCTGTTGAAGAAGTAGTGAATTGCGCTATCCAAGAAGATGCACAAGCTATTGCGATGACTTCCTATCAAGGTGGACATACAGAATATTTTAAATATATGTTTGATCTTTTAAAAGAAAAGGGTGCCCCGCATATTAAAATATTTGGTGGTGGTGGCGGAACTATTTTACCTTCCGAAATTGCTGAATTACAAGCTTATGGAATTTGTAGAATATACCATCCAGATGATGGTAGGAAAATGGGTTTACAAGGAATGATCAATGACTTAATCAAACAATGTGATTTTCCTCTAGGTCATAAGCTAAGTACTAGTATTCAACAAATTTCAGAACAACATATTCCATCGATTGCAAGCGCGATTTCAGGTGCCGAAAATTTTCCGGAAGAAAATAAAAATTTACTTGACGAAATAGCTAAAATAGCGGAGAAATCTAAGATTCCAGTATTAGGAATTACAGGTACAGGAGGCGCTGGAAAATCATCCTTAGTGGATGAATTAGTGCGTCGTTTTTTAATCGATTTTAAAGATAAAAAAATAGCCGTTGTATCTGTAGATCCTTCCAAGAGAAAAACAGGAGGTGCATTACTAGGAGACCGAATAAGGATGAATTCCATCAAGGATGATCGCGTCTATATGCGTTCCTTAGCTACCCGACAATCTAATTTAGCGCTATCCAAACATGTTTCCGAAGCCATTAGTGTATTAAAAGTGGCACAATACGACTTGATTATTCTTGAAACCTCAGGAATTGGTCAATCGGATACTGAAATCATTGAACATTCTAACATTTCGCTATATGTGATGACGCCAGAATATGGAGCAGCTACGCAATTAGAAAAAATTGATATGCTTGACTTTGCCGATGTAATTGCCTTAAATAAATTTGACAAAAGGGGGGCATTAGATGCCTTGAGAGATGTTAGAAAACAATATCAACGCAATCATAATTATTGGGATAAGGAAGTTGATTCAATGCCTGTTTATGGAACTATAGCATCACAGTTCAATGATCCAGGGATGAACTCCCTTTATCGTGTAATTATGGATGAATTGGTCGCTAAAACTGGCGCTGATTTTCCCTCTAAATTTTTGGTAACAAAAGAAATGTCGGAAAAAATATATGTAATTCCACCGGAAAGAACGCGCTACTTATCTGAAATTGCTGAGGGAAATAGAGCTTACGATAAGTGGGTAGATGATCAAGTGTTAGTCGCAGAAAAACTGTATGGTATCAACAACGCCATAAAGGCTATTCAAGAATCTTCTATGGAAGATAAAGATCGTTTGGTGAAAAGCATTCAAGAAGTATATGAAAATGAAAAATTGAATTTTGATCCCAAGAACTACGCCTATTTAATGGATTGGGAAGCAAAAAAGCAAACTTATAAAGATCCTATCTACCAATTTAAAGTTAGAGATAAAGTATTAAATATAGAAACCCATACTACTTCACTGTCTCAATCTCAAATTCCAAAGGTTGCTACGCCAAAGTACAGTTCCTGGGGAGATATACTTCGTTGGTCTTTACAAGAAAATTTTCCTGGAGAATTTCCATACACTGCTGGATTATTCCCATTCAAAAGAGAAGGAGAAGATCCAACACGAATGTTTGCAGGGGAAGGCGGACCAGAACGAACCAATAAGCGATTTCATTATGTAAGTCTCGGCATGCCTGCAAAAAGACTTTCAACGGCTTTTGATTCGGTTACACTCTATGGGAATGACCCCGCCATTAGACCAGATATTTATGGTAAAATAGGGAATTCTGGTGTTTCGATTTGCTGTCTAGACGATGCGAAAAAATTATATTCTGGATTTGATTTAAGTCACCCAATGACTTCGGTTTCAATGACTATTAATGGTCCAGCGCCTATGTTATTGGCCTACTTTATGAATGCTGCAATTGATCAAAATTGTGAAAAGTACATTAAAGAAAAAGGTCTAAATAAAGAAATTGAAGCTAAAATAAATAGTATATATAAAGAAAAAGGGACAGAAAGACCAAGATATAACGGTGATTTACCTGAAGGAAATGATGGATTAGGTTTATTCTTATTAGGAGTAACAGGGGATCAAGTATTACCGAAGGAGATATATGAAAAAATTAAAAAAGATACCCTGACTTCTGTAAGAGGAACTGTACAAGCGGATATTTTAAAAGAAGATCAAGCGCAAAACACTTGCATATTCTCAACAGAGTTTGCTTTAAGATTAATGGGTGATGTACAAGAATACTTCATTGAAAATTCAGTGAGAAACTTTTATTCAGTGTCCATTTCTGGTTATCACATAGCAGAAGCGGGTGCTAATCCAATCACCCAATTAGCCTTTACGCTTGCAAATGGATTTACCTATGTGGAGTATTACCTCAGCAGAGGAATGGATATCAATGATTTTGGTCCTAATTTATCCTTTTTCTTTTCCAATGGTATTGATCCTGAATACGCCGTAATTGGTCGCGTAGCTAGAAGAATTTGGGCGAAAGCATTAGCGAAAAAATATGGTGCCAATCCAAGGGCTCAGATGTTGAAATATCATATTCAAACTTCAGGGCGCTCTTTGCATGCACAAGAAATTGATTTCAATGACATCAGGACTACATTACAAGCATTATATGCTATTTATGATAACTGTAACTCCCTACATACCAATGCCTATGATGAGGCAATTACCACCCCTACCGAAGAATCCGTTCGAAGAGCAATGGCAATTCAATTAATCATTAATAGAGAATTAGGTTTGGCTAAAAATGAGAATCCACTTCAAGGGGCCTTTATCATTGAAGAACTAACTGAATTAGTGGAAAATGCAGTTCTAACAGAGTTTGATAGAATTACTGAAAGAGGCGGTGTATTAGGCGCAATGGAAACCATGTACCAGAGATCGAAAATTCAAGAAGAATCTCTCTATTATGAAACTTTGAAACACACTGGAGAATTCCCAATCATTGGAGTGAATACTTTTTTGAGTTCAAAAGGATCTCCAACAGTATTGCCTAGAGAAGTTATTCGAGCTACTGAAGAAGAAAAGGAATATCAAATTACTATGTTAACAGCACTTCAAGAGGGAAATAAAGAAAAATTAAAAGTTGATCTTGCGCGACTTCAAGAAAAAGCAATTCGAAACGAGAATTTATTTCAAGAATTGATGGAAACTTGCAAATATGCTTCTTTAGGTCAAGTTACGGAATCTTTATTCCGTGTTGGAGGACAGTACAGACGTAATATGTAAACATTGAATAGTCTAGATTAATATGTTTTCGATAGGTGAATATGTTTCTTTGTTAAAAGAAGAAGGCAAGTTTAAAATCTTAACCTTGAAAAATGATACGGTATTCATTGAAGACGAATATGGTTTTGAAAGAGAAATTCAATTAAAAGAACTTGTAAAAAGAAGGGAAATCCCTTTACCCATAAACTTCCAATCAAAAGACAATAAACAAGAACTAAAGTCAAAAGCAAAAAATACTTCAGAACTTCCATTAATTGATTTACATATGGAAATGCTGGAAGTGCCAACAAATAACATGAATACGCACGATATTTTCCTACATCAAATACATGTTTTTAAAAAGTTCACCAATAAAATGATTCAGCTGCAGCACCCTAAATTCATTGTAATTCATGGTGTTGGAGAGGGAAAGTTAAAGAATGAGATTAAGTTACTTGTCAACGGAAATAATGGATTGATCATGCACGATGCCAACTATTCCAATCGTGGTGTTGGTGCTTCTTTAATAGAAATCATTAAATCAAAAGTAAGTGCTTTTTAATTGGGCCCTTTGGTAATAAATCCTTTTTTACCTTTCTTAAGTTCAAATACCCAATCATAATTACCAATGAAATGGCTGTTAGAAAAGCCCAATTTAGCTTCATATTTTAAAGGAAAATTTACATGTTGATCTGCGCTTATGCCTTTAGCGATAACTTGTGGTGCGATTCCATCTTGAAGACATGGAGCAACTTTACCTAAACCATTAATTAATACACCATACTGCCAAACTTCCTTCCAATAGGAGGCGTTCACTTTTCCACTGCCAGCGTTTTCTGCAGCAAAAATGTAGAACCCGCCCCCGTTTATTTTTCCTTGAACTACATCTAAGATCCCTAATGCATATGCGTAACCCATAGAATGCGCGACAATAAACAAAGTGTCATTTTGCGAATAATTAGGCAACTCGTTCAAAATAGATAATAAATTTTTTCCTGCTATACGACCATTTTTTCTGCGCAAATCAAATCCTGCTCTATTGGGGTTTCTTTGCAATAAACTTAAAGTAGGAACAACTTTCCCTGTTGCTGTTTTTGTATAGAAACAATGATGCCTTTTTAAATTCTTGCATGGATTAGGATAGGTTGATTTTGCTAAAATAAACGCTTCAGTTGAAGCATAATTAGAGGTGCTTGCAGAATGGTGACCATCGGCATAAAAAACTTCTGACGGATTTATTTGATCTATCATTTTTTGATCAAAATTTTTCCATGGTGTCCAATAGTCAAACCTATCATTATTATATAAAATGTTTTTACTGTTGGGGAATTCTGTTCCATTTTTACCAATTGCTTTTAAATGTCCATTAATATTAGAGGCTAATGAAACAGGCCTATAACCATTAACAAACAATAAAATACGTCTTATTGGATCAATATGACCAAATTTATCATCAATACTTAAACCAGAATAATTATAAACATTTACTTTCAATAATTTTCCATTTTGCCACTTTCGTATTACAAAATAATGTGTATTGGCAGGAAGTTTTTTGCCCTTAATTTGTATGTTATTAGTGGAATACAGGAATTTTAATGTGCTTTTATCGCCCTGGATTTTCTCCTCAAAATAAAGAACTTTTTTCATTTTATATGAAGTCCAGACTTTATCTTTCTTGATGAATATTTGACTTTGCAATGATTTAGCGTTTCGCAAAAGAAAAGCTGGGTTTTGCTCTATCTCTTTGACAAGGGAATTTTCTGAATAACCTTTAAAATCATCTAGAATAGCCTTTGATAGGAAAGTGCTCGTATAAAGAACATCAATAAGTAAATAAGACCCGAAAATTGCACCTGAAGTAAGCGCCCATATCAATAATTTATACAGCCTTAACCTCCACTTTTTCGGCCAACGACTTTCCCTGATCGTATTATTTATACGCTTTCTTATGAGCAGTAAAACAAAAATAAGAATTGAAAAAACAAGAAGATGCAGTGGACTAATAATCCACTTTTGATTCAAAACGAAGGGTCTAATCAGTGGGTTTTTGAGATTTAAATAAAGAGCATAATCGTTCACTTTAGTAGGCCTGTAA
The DNA here is from genome assembly GCA_947447525.1 of Flavobacteriales bacterium. Classification (GTDB taxonomy): domain Bacteria; phylum Bacteroidota; class Bacteroidia; order Flavobacteriales_D; family Crocinitomicaceae; genus UBA952. The sequence goes on from CANFJL010000007.1 coordinate 77,877, forward strand.
ATAGACTTAATACTTTCATGTTGTTCTTGAATAATGTTGCCCTTCTGATCCTCAGTCCAAAAATATTGAGCTACTTGTCCATTATTACTGCTTATATTTTCAAAATCATCAAACCTTTGAAACATAGAATTTGCAGCATACAAATCCTCCTTGCATTTTTTCGATAACTCAAATGTTTTTGTGGAATCAAGAATCATTTCAACTCCAATCGAAAGAGATAAAGCACCGCAAAGATTTTTTTCAAAATTTGGAGATTCTCTAGCAATAAATAAAATGTTTTTATCTTTCAGAGAATAATAGTGAATTGCTGTATCAACAAATCTTTGAACAACAAAAACATAAAAATCATTGGGTGCAATCGGTCTTGAGGTATTGAAAAATCGATCTCTACACTTCCTCATTTGAAGACTATATGCTGCTTTTTCCAAATTAGGAGTGTGCCAAACAACTGGGCTAAATTTTTCTGATACATTGTACTGATCAAAGTCGCAATTTATAGAAGCCTCATTAAAAAAGGACCGTACAAATTGCTGTTCCTTTATATTTATTTTTTGATTTTGGTGGGTAGCGACAAAATGAATATTTACTAATTTCTGAGTTTCTTGAGCATAAAAAATGCTCCCCGAAATGAAGAGCAAAATAAATATTGAAAAGAAATTTTTAAACATCTATTTTATAAATGAAGGAAATTCTTTTTAGCCAACAATTCCTCTTCAGATTCACGGTAATCAGGATCATCTACACAGCAATCCACTGGACAAACTGCAGCACATTGAGGTTCATCATGAAAACCAACACATTCTGTACATTTATCATGTGAAATAAAATAAACATCAATATTTACAGGTGCAAAAGCATGATCGGCATCAATTTCATCTCCATCTAATGTAGTAAGCATTCCTTTCAAGGAAGTTCCATCAGAATATTTCCATTCAGCCCCACCTTCATAAATCGCATTGTTAGGACATTCTGGCTCACATGCCCCACAATTGATACACTCATCTGTAATCGTAATCGCCATAAGAAATTCAATTTTTGTACAAATATAGTTATGCTTTATGAAAACTTTAGTTCTTCTGCTTATAAAAATAGAACTTAACGTAACTTTGTACCGTGAAACAAGAAGATATTATCAATGGATTTGTCCAGTTAGGAACTGTTTTTAGTCAATTAAGCGCTACTGAACCTTGGACAATCGACAAGAAAATAAGTGAAAATTCATACAATGGATTTTCTCTAGCAATCGAAAGAGAGGTTTTTCATAATGGCTGGTTTGAAGAGACCATGATTAAAAAATCATTACTTGGAATTGCCTCTTGGCTCGATTTAGATACCTTAACCAATTGGTCAAAACAATATCCTTTTCAAGAAAAGAGCAGTACTATTGCTGTAATCATGGCGAGTAATATTCCATTAGTTGGATTTCATGATTTTCTATGTGTATTAATTTCTGGGAATGAAATTCAGATAAAGCTGAGCACAGAAGACAATCGCTTGTTCAAATGGATTAGAACTGCCTTAATTGAAATCAATCCTATATTTACTGAATTAATTGATATTCCTGAAGGGAAATTAAACGGTTTTGATGGCGTAATAGCAACTGGAGGAGGCGCTTCAGTCCTCCATTTTAAATCCTACTTCTCACATGTACCTCATTTATTCAGAGGTAATCGAAGTTCCATAGCTGTATTAACTGGAAAAGAAAGTGAGGCACATATGCAAGCGCTTGGCAAAGATATTTTTGACTATTTCGGAAGGGGTTGTCGCAATGTGAGTCATCTTTTACTCCCGAAATATTTTGAATTAAATCGTTTTTTTGAAGGAATTATTTCCTATTCAGAGGTGATCAACAATAAGAAATATGGGAATAATTACGATTACAATAAAGCCATTCATTTAATGAATCTGGTACCATTTCTAGATAATAATTTTATGCTTTTAATGGAGAACGAACAACTTCAAGCTCCATTATCGATGGTGTATTACCATTATTACTCCAATGAAAAGGAACTCAGTAACTATTTAGAGACTCATCAAGATCAATTACAGTGTATCGTTGGATTGGATTACCTTCCTTTTGGCAGTACACAAGAACCGTCGATTGTAGACTATGCAGATGGAATAGACACCATGAAATGGTTGAGTGATCTTTTATAAATCAAAGCTATTTTTAATCAGCAATTCACTTATTCATGCGCAATGCTTAACTTTGTTGCATGTCATTACTCAACCAAAATGCAATTCGCTATAAAACATTAGCAGAAATTGAAATAATGCGCGAAGCAGCACAGATTGTTAGTCGAACCTTAGGAAAAGTAGCAATGCATATGCATGCAGGTAAAACTCCAAGGCAATTAGACACCCTTGCTGAAGCATATATTAGATCACAAAATGCAATTCCTGGATTCTTAGGATTATATGGTTGTCCAAGTACCTTATTGATCTCAGTTAATGAGCAAGTAGTGCATGGATTACCAACAGACCGACCGTTTGAAGAAGGGGATATTGTTTCAGTTGATTGTGGATCAGTTTATAAAGGCTATTATGGAGATCACGCCTATACTTTTGAAATTGGTGAAGTAGATCCAGCAAAAAGAAAATTATTAGAAGTAACAAAGGAATGCTTGTACTTGGGTATTGAAGCATGTACTACTTCCAATCGAATTGAAGATATCGGTTTTGCAATTCAACAACACGCAGAAAAACATGGCTATGGTGTTGTGCGCGATTTGGTTGGACATGGACTTGGAAAAGCCTTACACGAAGAACCGCAAGTTCCAAATTATGGAAGAAGAGGAAAAGGAAAAAAAATTCAGAATGGTTTGACAATTGCTATTGAACCGATGATCAATATGGGTACAGAAAAAGTTAAAACATTAGAGGATCAATGGACGATTGTTACCGCTGATGGATTACCAAGTGCACATTTTGAACATGATATTGCCGTAATTGATGGTAAACCAGAAATACTTTCCACTTTTGATTTCATATACGAAGCCTTAAAAAAGTAAATGATTCGAGAAAAAAAAATAATTGTACTCGCCCTACTTTCCGTTTTCTTGTATGGCTCAATAATATTTTTCGAAAAAGGATTTTTTGTCTTACCCTTTCCCCTATTTGATTTATTGACCCTAATTGTAGGTATACGATTTTTATCTTGGTCTGGAAAAAAGGATCTGTTAATTCTTGGATTGTTTGTCGTTGGACTTCTATGTTCAATGGGTTCACAGGCATTTATTTGGAGTTTCTTCATGGATGGAAAAAGTCTCGAACAGTTTCAAGAATCGGTTTGGAGAGATGTATTTTACTTGATGGAATTGCTTTTCATGCTGGCGACTTTACTTCTTTCATTGGATTATAAAAAGAGAGCCCACTGGTTCTTTGCTCCTGTTCTTATTGCTTGCTTTGTTTGTACTCAGTTTCAAGGATGCTATCTAATTGAATTTTTCACCTTTGGATTATTTGTCGTTTTCACCTTGGCAACTAAATCCTTCCATCCTCTTTATTTCATCTTTGTTCTTAAGGCAATCCTGGATTTAGCAGAGATGAGTATGCTTATGCAAGCGAATGACCTCATGAATGGATAACTAAAGTTTTAGTATCAATGCGCACTACAAGCGATATAATAAATAATGGTCATCTGAATAAACCAAATCTTTTTTCAAAGTAAAAGAACTTGCTTTATTGAGTACAACATATTTGCATCCTTTCCTTTTAATTTGATCTAAATAAGCTTCCTGCTGAAGCAAAGCATCAGTGGTATTCCAACCCTTTCGATGCGTAAAATAGAGTTGCTGCGGATTGCCATTGCCGTTAATTGCAATTAAGTCATTGTAAGGGGTAAAGATATAAAGCGTCTCCTCCAGTGTTAATTTATAGCGTTCTTCTTTATGAATAAAAAAGTCGTGTTGTTGATTGGCAATACTCTCTATAGATGCACTAATTAAAATAATAAAAACCCATTTATTAAAAGTTAATTCAGCTAAGAGTACTCCCACTAATAATGCCATAAAGGGAACAAAAGGAACGATGTAATAAGAATGAATAAAAAATATTTCTCCTGATTTTAATATGTAAACACCAAATAATATAGCGGTAAGTAGAAAAAATAGAACTTCCTTGTGTCGCTTTTTATAGATCAACATAAGGAGTCCAGAGAAAGATAAGAAGAAGAAAATAAACCCATGAAAGGCACTAAAATAAAATTGAGCTAAAACAGCCAACAAATGAGTTTTAATTTGATAAAAACCTAGTGTCAATGAAACGCCAGAATTGTACCAAGAACCATACTTAATTGCCAGAAAAGGATTCCAAACAAAATACCAATAAAAAGTAAGTGACAGCGCTACAGCAAGCGACAAGAAACTCCACATTTTATGCTTCAAGGAAGTTTCCATTAGGATCATATATGCAATGGGAACAAGCAGCAGCATGGAGGATATTTTACTTAAAAATCCCAAACTGACAAATGTGAAGAAAAAAATATAAGACCATGCCTTCCCCTTCTTTAAGAAATTTAATAAAAAATACATTCCTATTAAAACAAGCGCAATACAAAAAGTATCCGGCATCATTTTTCGCGAAAAAGAAAAGAAAATGGAAACACATAATGCGATACTTGCCATAAAGGAAACATTACTATTAAAATAATGCTTCACTAATTTTCCAAAAGCAAGAATACCCAGAGATGAAACGACTAAATTTATGAACCTTCCATACCAATCTTGAAATCCGAAAACTTTAGCGGTTAGAAAATGTAAGTAATTTAAAAAAGGGAATTCCATTCCAATAATTCCTGAACCACCATTGGTTTCATCCACTGCGGGGAAGAGCAAAGAGGAACTGCCTTCATAAAAATTTCGAGCGACCATCAAGCCTGTAACTTGACGCCAATTATGAGCAATTTCAAGAGGGGGAGCAGTAATTCCAATCCATCTTAATAAAAAGAAGAATAAAATCCAAACCTCAATTCTCCAATACCATGACTGTTTGTCTAAGGTCATTTTGACATCCCCTATTTATTGTTGTCAATTACATAATTCAAGACTTTTTCCATCAAATGCACTCTGTCCTTTCCTGTTACATTGTGTTTGTGCATTGGATATGGGAAGAAATCCATTTGAATCCCTAAATCAACAAATTTCTTAACCAGCGCATAATTATGTTGCATCACAACCACATCGTCTACTGTTCCATGAATGAGCAATAAATCACCTTTAAGATTACCTGCATAATTAAGCAGTGAGGCTTTGGCATATCCCTCTTTATTTTCATCAGGCTGATCCATGTATCTTTCACCATACATCGTTTCATAATACTTCCAATCTGTTACTGGACCACCTGCAACACCCACTTTAAAGGTTCCTGGCTGACGCAACATTAATGAGGTAGTCATGAAGCCGCCATAAGACCAACCATGAACAGCCAATCGATTGCTATCTATATAAGGCAAGGACTTTAAAAAAGAAACACCCGTCATCTGGTCTTGCATTTCAACTTCGCCCAATTGTCGGTGGATTTGAGATTCAAAAGCAAGTCCCCTTTCGCTTGATCCACGATTGTCTAAAGTATAAATGATATAACCTTGTTCCGCCATCCAATACATCCAAAGATTCGCTCCATACAACCAAGAATTGGTAATCATTTGGGCATGAGGTCCACCATAGACATAAACCAAAACAGGATATTTTTTAGTAGGATCAAAATTACTGGGTTGGATCATGCGATAATGTAAGGTAGATCCATCTTTCGCTTTAAGTTCGCCTAATTGAGCTTTTCCAATTTGAACATCATTCAATTTATCGGGAAGCGCTACCAGTAATTTAGCCATTTTTCCATTTGTGGTCGAAATTAGAGCCTTATGAGGAATAGAACCACTACTAAAAGCATCATAAACATATTTTCCATCTGTAGAAACAGCCACTGAATGCGTACCCTCTTCCTTCGTTAATAGAGTTGTCTTACCAGTTTTCATTTCATAAGAATACGCCAAGGTATTCAATGGATTCTCTCCAGTAGCAGAATAATAGATACAATTACCATCCAAACTTGAACCAATTATATTTTTGATTACAAATTTATTGTTGGTCAATTGCTTTATTAATTTTCCATTTAAGTCATAATAATACAGGTTATTATACCCATCTCTTTCAGAGATCCAGATAAAATTATTTGAAGTTTGGCTAGGGAAGAATGCAGGATGTTCTGGCTCCGTCCAACTTGTACTTTGCTCCTCAAATAAAGTTTTTATAAACTTGCCGGTTTGCGCATCATATAGATTCAGGTGCATGTGATTTTGAGCACGGTTGACCTCTGCAATGAACAAGTATTGATCATCTGGTGTAAAACAAACATTGGTAAGATAGTCATCAACCGCACCTGTAGGAGAAATATAGACAGTAGTTTTATTCAGACAATTATATATTCCAACTTTAGGTTGCTCAGAAGCCTGTCCTGTCATGGGATATTTTATGGAAGTTAATGTTCCGGGGGTATCATTAATATTCAAAAGGGGATAATCATGCACTTTGCTTTCATCTTTTTGATAAAATGCCAATACATTCCCATTATGTGACCAAAAAATGCCGCCTGAAATTCCAAACTCATTGCGCGCAATACTTTGACCAGAAACAATATTCTTATCCTGATTGTTAGTAATAGCAATAGAAGCACCGTTCAATTCTTTTAGATAAAGATTATTATCGATGGTATAAGCTAATTTTTTAGTTGCTGCATGAAACATCACATTTTCTGCCTCTTCATCAGCCCTAATGACCTCAGCGCCTGTTTTTGACTTTAAATCCAAGAGATAATATTTTTGACCATCATTAAGGAAGCAATCGTTTAAGGTCTTCCATTCCAAGCTTGCTAATGAAGTTAAATTGGAGGATAATATTTGATTAACTTCTGAGAGCGTCATCCATACATCTGGTGGAATATTGGTTGTTGATACAGTGACATTTGACTTATAAAGCGTTTTCATATCCTTACTGAGAAAGGAATATGAATTTGATTTTGGAAGCCATTGAAATGCAGTGATTCGTTCTGGACCATAAGCACGATATTGTTGACTTACAGCATCTTTCAATGTCAATTGCTTAACTTGACCAAAAGACAAAGCACTACCAAATAATAAGAATAAAATTGAGATTTTAATTTTCATGAGTTAAATAAATTGATTAAAAAATTGTTGCAGTGGTCGCCCTACCATAAAAGCATCAAAAAGTAGTTCATCTAAATTATCTTCTAAGATCGTTGCTGCAGGAAAGCTCTTATAAAAGTACCATTGTTTATTATAAATAAGTTCTTGAATTTTTGCTTGTTCTCGTAATTCAGGTGAAATTATTTTATTTTTAGCACCTTGAATACTTCCAAATAGACTTAAAAAATTTGATTCTGTAATGATAGATTCAAATTCAGATAGATTTTGAGCAATCCCTTCCCGAATAGAGAGAATATCCTCTTTTTCCATTTCATAAATTCCACCATAAACTCTAAAGTGTTCGGGCGTCATTTCAAAATATACACCATCAATAGACTTACTTTTCTTCCCATTTGGAGCAATCACAGCAGAGCACATTAACTTGTAGGGAGTCTTATCTTTTGAAAAACGAATATCACGATTAATACGAAAAACACAATCTTTTGATAATAAATCATTAAAAGATGGATCTAAGGCATTAAATTTACCAATCATATGTTGGGTAAAAGCGCTGAAAGGAACTTTTACATTTTTCTCATAGCGTTTACGGTTGATATCAAACCAATCTTTATTATTGTTAGCTGCGAGTTCTTGAAAAAATAAAAGATAGTCTTGAGAAAAAAATGCCATATAAAAAGATATAGACAAACTTACTAAAATACGCGAAAAAGTGAGTATATATTTGTATGAAAGAAATAAAATAGTATCTTTGCAACCCAAAATAAATTATTAATTAATTGATTAACATTATGAATTCTTACGAAACTGTTTTCATTTTAACTCCCGTTTTGTCTGATGATCAGGCAAAGGAAGCAGTGCAGAAATTCGAAAATGAGATTAAGACCCTAGGTGGGACAATCAAGTTTTCAGAAAACTGGGGATTGCGCAAGTTGGCGTACCCAATCCAGAAAAAATCGACTGGCTTCTACTTTTTAGTAGAGTTTCAAGCTGAAGGTACGGTTATTGCAGGTTTTGAACTGATGATGAAGCGCGACGAAAGAGTCTTGCGTTTCCTTACAGTACGAATGGATGTAGACCATGTAGCTTATGCTGAAAAAAGAAGAGCAAAATCTGGTAACACAGCCACTGCACAAGCATAGTATTAACCCAGTAAAAAAACTAAAAAATGTCAAACGATATCCGTTATCTAACCCCGATTAATATTGATATTAAGAAGGATAAATATTGCCGATTCAAAAAGAGCGGCATCAAGTTCATCGATTATAAAGACCCGAACTTTTTGTTGAAATTGATCAATGAACAAGGTAAAATTTTACCTCGTCGTATCACAGGAACATCACAGAAGTTTCAAACACGAGTGAACAAAGCAATTAAACGTGCGCGTCACTTGGCTATATTACCATATGTTGGTGATATGTTAAAATAATCGATTGTAGAACGAAAAATAGTATTTGAATCATGGAAGTAATTCTAAAGAAAAATGTAGATAAATTGGGTTACGCAAACGAAATCGTTTCCGTAAAACCAGGTTATGGCCGAAATTTCCTTATTCCTCAGGGATATGCAGTTTTAGCTACAGCCAGTGCAAAAAAAGCACATGTTGACATGATGAAGCAAAAGTCTCATAAAGAGTCTAAAATGCTAATTGAAGCACAAGAAATTGCTGCTCAAATTGCAGAGCTCACGGTCACTATTTCAACCAAGGCTGGTGAAAATGGTAAGATTTTTGGATCTATCAACACTATACAATTAGCTGAGGCCTTGAAAAAAGCAGGTCATGACATTGACCGCAAATCATTAAAAATTAAAGATGAGCCGATTAAAGAAATCGGAACATTTGAAGCTGAAGCACTTCTTTACAAAGGAGTTAAACAAACTTTCAAATTTGAAGTAATCAGCGAATAATAAAACGCAATTCAAAAAAAGCCATTCTTTCGAGTGGCTTTTTTTTTGCTCATAAATTATTTGAAGAATTGATTGATTTCATCCATGGCATCTACGCCAAAAGTATCATTGTGCCATGCTTTTACAACCATCTTGTTTTCAGACAGAATATAAGTAGGGAATTGACCTTCTGTTAATTTCAATAGGTCTTTATGTCGCACTAGATAACTTGAATGGTCTATTCGAACTTTAACAAGACCAAATCCCTTCATTAGATTTAAATACTTATCTGCTTCTTTAGCATTAGAACATAGAACATTAATCTGTAAATTAATATGTTCATTTTTTTGCATCATGGCAACTAAGGTTGAGGTTGCTTGTATACAATAAGGACATGTTGGCAACACATAGACACTTAATTTTTTCGCAGATGAAAATTCATTTTTAAGTTGAGGGCGATAAAAATCATTTGAAAAATCTCCGCTATATATGGGTGCGTATGCGAAATAAAGAGCAAACGGAAAAACTAATATTACAATAGAAATAAAAATCTTTATTGAATTTATTAGTTGAATTTTCTTAAAAAAATAAACCACCAACAGTATTCCAATAATGATGGAAAAGATAAAAGGAATCAATTTAGACCATGTCCAAGAAAACCCAATGTGAGAAAGAAAAATTTCTAAATTATTCATGCATTAAAAAAGGGGCTTGCGCCCCTTACAATTAAATTGAAATCTTACTGAATTTCACAATTATATGTAATCGTTCCTGTGGTAGCATCTCCATTATCACAAGCCGTTTTTGCATCTTTTTTCTTTCCAGTAATAGTAGAGGATGAAGAAGATGTTGGCAATGATCCTGAAGAATCCGTCATGGTACATTTACATGTGTAGTCTTTTGTGCATGAGGCTAAAAAAATTAAAGATAACCCTGAAATAAAAAATACTTTTTTCATAAGATAATAAGTTTAGTGTTTTACAATTATAAAAATAATTTTTGAATCTAATTTAATCTTGATCTAAATTATCAAATGCTTTTTGTTTCAGTTTCGCTCTTTTATCCATTGCTTCAATAGTTTCTAACTCATTAGTAACATACATAGAATACCAAGCAATGGTTGCAGATGGAATTACATCGGTCATTGGCATCATTTCCTCCAAGAACGTAAAAGCGGCCCACTTCAATTTCTTACCAAACAAAACATATACTAATATGGCAGATATTGGAGCAAGCACAAGATCGAATATCTCCCCAAAACCAGGGATTACATATGAAAGAACACCAAAAATATCTATAAATATTGCTGCTACCAACTTTAGAATTTTTTCGTTTTCATATTGCTTTTTAAGCTGACTTTTTCTTTTTTCAATTTCATTCATAGCTCAGAGTATTTTTTTATAAAATTAATGTAAATATCATTTGAAAAATATAATTATTAAGGATAATAAGTTAATCTTCTGAATAATAAAAGAGAAACAAAAGTCACCTCAATATTTTTATTAATTTTGAAAAAAAATCATAACCATGGCAAATAATTTATTAAAAGGAAAAAGAGGAATCATCTTTGGCGCTTTGAATGAGCAATCAATCGCTTGGAAAGTAGCAGAACAAGCACATGAAGAAGGAGCTGTATTTGTATTGACAAATGCTCCAATAGCTATGCGCATGGGTGAAATAAATAATTTAGCAAGTAAAACTGGAAGTCAAATCATTCCTGCAGACGCAACAAATGTGGAAGAATTAGACAACCTCATTACTCAAGCAATGGAAATCTTAGGAGGTAAAATTGATTTTGTTTTACATTCTATTGGTATGTCTCCTAATGTTAGAAAAGGAGTGCACTATACAGAGAGCAATTACAATTATTACGGTCAATCAATGGATGTATCTGCAATATCACTACATAAAACCTTAGCAACGCTATACAAGCACGAGGCGATGAATGAATGGGGATCTATTGTAGCTCTTAGTTACATAGCCGCTCAACGAATATTTCCTGATTATAATGATATGGCAGATGCGAAATCTTTACTAGAATCAATCGCTCGATCTTTTGGATATCATTATGGAATCAAAAATAAGGTGCGAATTAATACTATTTCTCAGTCTCCTACAGTAACCACAGCTGGACAAGGAATAAAAGGTTTTACTGAATTCATTAATTTTTCTGAACAAATGTCGCCCCTTGGAAATGCTTCTGCAATTGCTTGTGCTGACTATTGTATTTCAATGTTTTCTGATTATACGAAATATGTGACGATGCAAAACCTATTTCATGATGGAGGCTTCTCTAATACAGGAGTAACACAACAAGTAATTGAAAAGTTTGGTAACGAATAAAATATAAAATTCCTTATAAAAAAAGCCCTAAAGAAATATCTTTAGGGCTTTTTTATTGTCCACTGGAGAGGCGACTATTTTTTCTTGAATTTTGTGAAATCAATATTATAAGTGGTTGATAACCATAGTGTATGATTTCGTTCCACTTTAATGCCATCAGTTTTAAATACCATTTGATTTAAATAACCCAATTGGATATTAAAATTTGGATTAAACCTCCACCCCAAAGCGGTAATAAATCGATTTTGATCTAATACATTTTTTGCGATACCCTTTCCAAAACCCAAGAAAACCTCATCATTAACATTTAAAAATAGGGTGTTATTCGCCATTTCCTTTCGACTCAAAGGAACATTGACCATCATACGATATCTAACTCGATTACGATAATTATCTTTTCCTTGCACAAAAGAACCAGAAGAATTACTCCAATTATCAATCAATCTTTGTTCCATCCGGTAGCGATGTTGCAGATCAAATCGACCATATTTAGCCTTTAAATTCAACTGTTCCCAGATACGATTTTCAGTGGTTTGGTGACTGATGGGCTGATCGCCATATTGGTAAGAAATAATGGAAGCATATCCAGCAGTAAAAGTAACATTTGGATTCTGATAATATTCTAAACCCACCCTAGCTAAAGATTGCTGCCAATCGTTAAAAAAATCAGCTCTGCGCCATTGGTACTCCGTATGGACACCAAATTTTTTGCTTATTTTATGATTTCCAGTATACAAAACCCAAGCATGAGTTTGATTTGATATCATTTTTTGAGCAACGCTCCCTCCTACTAAAAATAGTAAAAGGGATATTGTTGTAATTAAATTTTTCATACTATTTCTTTTTTCTTTTGGCAGCCAAATGATGCTTTGATTTACCAACATTTTTAAACTCTTCAATTCCTTTGATGTTAAGTGAACCACCCTCTGATTTGAAGTCATCTTTCAAATGATGTAAAGTTTCAATAACAGAATGATCCACTAACTTACAATGGGTCACATCCAAAGTTACATTTTCAGTATATCCCAAAGAAATTATTTGCTTTTTAACTTTAATAAAATTGCTAAAAATAGCCGAGCCATTAACAGTAACCGTATTATTTACTATTTGAGACTTTGCTGAAAACAAACTTGACAAAGAAGCGCCTCTAGCTATGTGTAAAATTAATTTTAGCACAATTCCAGCTGCAATACCGATTAATAAATCAGTTGCTAAAGTAAAGATGATAGTCGTTATAAAAACAGCTATTTGATCCGCACCAATTTTTGCCATATGACCAAATTCTCTAGGATGCGCTAATTTCCAACCCACTCCAATTAACATAGCGGCAAGGGCAGCTTTAGGAATTAAATCACTAAAAGTAACCGCGAAAATTAAAAACAATAGAATAAATACACCATGAAAGAAATTAGCCCATCTGGTCTTGGCACCATTACTAACATTAGCAGATGAACGTGCTACTTCACTGATCATCGGTAAACCACCCAATACGCCAGCAATAATATTACCTATTCCTACCGCTATTAAATCCTTATTGGTATTGGATCTTCTTTTAAACGGATCCAACATATCGATGGCTTTCACTGTTAGCAATGCTTCTAGACTTCCAACCAAAGCAAACATGATAACAAATTTAATAAATGTACCAGTTTGAGACATTCCGTCAAAGCTTACATTAACGCGCAAAATATCAGTTAGTCCTTCTTTAAATTCTAATAGTGGTTTAAATCCTTTGATCACTTCTCCACTTGCTGTTTTTACATCAGCAATATTATGAATTCCAAAATACATGCCTAATGGAATAGCAACAACTAAAACTACTAAAGCAGAAGGAATTTTTTTCAGTGCTTTAATCGGCAACATTGGCCAACCAAATACAATAGCCAAACTCACCAGACCCACAATGGCGACATCTTTATGCATAAAGAAATTAGCAAAAGTATTTTTTAACTCCGCTAATAATTCTAAGGGTTCAACCATTGGCTTACCCGCTTCCGTAAGCGGATTCATACCAACAAGAATATGCAATTGTTTACTGATAATGATAATGCCAATTGCGGCAAGCATTCCATGCACAGCTGAAAGTGGAAAGAAATCACTTAATGAACCTAACTTCAACAATCCGAAAATTACTTGAAGTACACCCGCTACAACCACTGCCCCTAAAGCTAATTTCCAACCGAGATCAGAATTTCCATGACCCAATTCAGAAACCGCGCCAGCAACAATGACAATAAGACCTGCGGCGGGACCTTTTATTGTTAATAAAGAACCTGCGAATAAACTTACAACAAGTCCACCAATCATTGCAGTAATTAAACCATAAATTGGTGGGAAATCACTAGCCCCTGCGATACCCAAACTTAAGGGCAGTGCTAATAAGAAAACTAAAAAACCTGACATTGCGTCACTTGAAAAATTTTGTTTCAAACCTTTGAAACCATCATTTGGAATATTTTTTTTCATAACTATAATTTTTAAATAGATAAATAAACTTTAAGAAGAGCGCTTGGCTACTTCGTGATAATTTTTAACATGCGGACCCAAGAATATTCGGGCATAAATTCGAATGGTGGCTAGACCATTTATAATTAAGCTTAAGGCTGTAAAAAGCGCTAAACCAACTTGGTGATAATGTATGTGTGAAAAGATTAGGTCTTCACCAATAAAAGTCGGTGTAATTGGAAATCCAGCAAATCCTAAACAGCACAAAAGAAACAATAAAGCTGCTTTTGGATATTCATAGGAATGGCCATAGAATTGATTTAAACTGATCCAAACTTCTCTTTTCCTTAAATAATTAATAGTCATTAAGCCAATAAACCAAGAACCGACCACACCACTTAGATACCAAACATGATGCATCCAATCAAAATGCTCATTAAATGAAATTGCAATCGCAATAGCCAAATGATTAAATAAAATCAGCGTCCAACTCTTGCGAACACTATCTCTTTCAGAGAAAGCTTTTATAGCAATTAAGAATCCAAATACAGAGAAAAAGAAAGGTAAATAATGCTTGACTTCATCATCTATTGCGTCACTAAAATAGAGAAGAACAAGACCTAATGTCATCATAAATGCTATTACATAAAAAATGTATTTGAAATTCATCCAAGTCCATCTCCCACCAATTCGTTTGATCGGATTCCATAAATAGCGATACATTAAACTGTCTAAATTCCATTCCTTAAGGCTTAAAATAAAAATGGTATTTTCAATTCGTTTAGGCAAAGTATTTTCAAAATTTCTAATTCGTGGTTTATATTCATATAATTGCTCACGAATCTTATAACTTACCACAGAAGGAGAAATCAACAATTGATACGTTCTCAAAAATGCATTTCCTGAAATATGGATTAAAGCAATCACCTCCAAGCCAAAAGCAATCTCAATAAAAATCAATCCTATTTGCGCAATCGATGAATAGGCGATTTGACTTTTAATTGAACTTTGAACGCGTGAAATAAAAGTGGCAATTATTGCCGTAAGCGCTCCAGAGACAACTAAAATTACTTTGAAAATGGTTTGATATTCCCAAAATGGATAGGTCCTCAATAATAGAAAGGCACCAATATGAACCGACAAAGAGCCATAAAAAACAGCACTTGATGGGGTTGGACCTTCCATCGCTCTGGGCAACCAAGAAGAAAATGGCAATTGAGCAGATTTCGCTGAAGCTGAAATAAAGATCATTAAAGCAATGGCTAATCCAACCAAGGAATTATCAGCCAAATGGTGGTGCACTAATTCCGCATTATTTAATTTCAGAAATGAAATATTTTCATGCCATAAATGGTGCGACAACCACATGGCTAGGATTAATCCGACATCCCCAATTCTATAAATAGAGAATACTTTTACCGCATTTTTGACTGGAAGATAACGATCTCGATAAAATGCTATCAGTAAAAAAGAAGAGATTCCAAGAATTTCCCATCCAATAAACAAGGTTTCAATATTACCTGCAAAAATTATGATATTGAATCCAGAGTAAAAGAAAAGCACCGTATTAAAAAACCGCTTATAACCCTCTTCTCTGTGAAGATAATATCTGCTGTAAACCGTAATAACGAAAGTGATTAAAGAACCTAAAAGCAAATAAACTAACGTGATTCTGTCTACATAGAAATCAATAAAAAAATCATAGCCATTGGCTTTATAAATAGAGAATTCTTTTAAGTTCAAAACAGGCGTTCCATGACATATCCATAAAATTAAAAATGTCAGTGCTGCTAAGAATTGTAACCCAACCGAAACAAAAGCAACTCTTGATAAGAGTCGTTCTTGTTTTTTAGGAATCATCACACTTATAATAAATGCAACGATTGGTAAGAGAATAAACAGGTGAATAAACTTTTCCATTTCTTAATGATTTAGTTCCATTACTGGTAAATTCTCATGTTCCATTTTCAACAAATCCAACAAGATATCATCGTCAATTTGATTCAATGAATGCCTTAATCCTTCATAGGGAACAAAGGCACCTTTTACAAATAAATATGCAGATTTTTCAGTTGGATGAATTACCACTATTCTAACCCACTCATTGATAAACCACTCATAGGTTGCAGGATTAATTTGCATTGTTTTCAAAACAACCTCAGGAAAATGTTCTACAATTACCATTAAGCGCAAAGGATCATGAACTTCAATCATTTGATTGGGAAGTCCAGTTCTTAAATCTCCATCCACACCATTTGCTACACCAATTAAGCCCATAACATTGTGAGGAAGTTTGGTACCTGCACCTAACATCTGATTGTCAACTCTAGAGAAATAATATTCCAAGTTGATTCCACCACAAACTGGAGCAACAGCATTGAGAATACCCAAAAGATATTTTCCAGTCGGATCAACAGTATAATCAAAAGAATTTAGAAAGGAACGTCTGTCTAAAAATAAGCCTTTGGTAACTGATCTTCGTCCAACGATACACAAAGTATTGGTGGCATGATTAAGTTCAGGACGAGGTTCAAATAAAGAGGCAGATCTTAATTTCACCTTATTGTGAACTTTTTTTAGAGATTTTGAAGAATCAAGAACTACAAAACGACGCGATCTTTCTAAGGCATTTAGATCTAAGGCTTTTAAATAATATTCCTTATTTTTTGCATGCAGAACATTGTTTTCAGCGCTGATGATTCCTTCATCAAAATAACTCATTTCATCACGACAGGTGTCGTGTAATACACCAACAAATTGAGTGGTATCAGGAATTTCAATTCCTCGCTTTATTAATTCTTCGCGTACACCTGAGTGATTGCCTATGAAGCTCATCACTCTTGCATTTACTGAACCTGGACGACCAGAACATGCTCCGCAATCGTAACCTGCATAATGTGTATTGTTAGCACTACTCGACCCATGTCCAACTATGTAAATAAGAGGCGCGAAATTTTTATTGAGTCCAATACTCATTAAAAGTCCTTCCAAACGATCTGCCATTTCTACAACAGTAAAGCCAATTTGCAATCCATCTTCTGAAAATTCACCTGCTTTATGCTCAATTGTCAAACTTGCAGATGTATCCATATGTCGAGATGATGATACGGATGCAGCGTTTTGAATGGGCTTAAAAATGGAAGCTAATAATTTCAATCCAGACCAAAAACCAAGCGTTTGACTAATTAAAAGTCCTGGCAATAGTCCTTGTACCCTATTATTAAAATGCCATTCTTTCTTCCGAGTAGATGAGTTTTCAATCTCTTTGATTAAAAATTTAGGAGTAAGTGGAGCTGGACACACTTTTGTATAAAATGGACTGTGCTCCGGCTGAAAATAAAACTCAACATTAAAATGACCCGCTGTTCCAAAAGTATCAATAGCTGGATGAACTTGTTCAATGTATCTTCTCAAGGAGCATTCACGATCATCAATACAAAAGATTGATTGCAATAGAGGCGTTGATTCTTCCTGATTATTTGCTTTACTTAACAATCCATTTAAGACCTCATCATAATATGTTTTCTCATAAGCATCCTGCCAAATGGCACGAACTTGAGCCAATTCATTTGAAACAATAGGTGCAAACAATTCAGTTATTTGTTCTTTAATGCGATAACTAATAGGAGACCATATTTCACCGAAATAATAATCTAAAGCATCAATTTCTAATAAAAGTTCAAAGTGAATAAACTCTTTAAAATCTATTCGCTTTCCATCAAGAAGGGCATTTTCATTATCAGATAAAACAGCGACCATTCCAGACCAACCAGGATGAGAAAATTGCTGATCAAATAGATAATGCTCAAAGAGCTTTTCCTCTCCAACCACAAGGTTTAATAGGTCTAATAAAGAAGTATGCTCATCTTGTAATAATTCACGAGCATGTTTCCCTCTAAAAAAACTAGTAGCACTCGATTTTTCTAATTGCCTAATGGCAGATAAAAAACCTTCATTTGAAAAAGGAGAAATCCATGTTGCTATTCCCTGATCTAGATAACTACTTAAAATTCTAAATAAGAGTGGATGCACCATTGCATCCATATCAATGTGAAAAGATTCTTTCCAATGCTTTCGAACATTTTCAATGCGTGGAATTACATTCTCATCATAATTATTAAACAATACTCTTTCTTTAATTTGTTTAGCATCGTGAAGGTTTAATGAATAATCGAGAGCATTTTGACTTATTTTTCCTTGCTCGAACAAAAGTCGATAATCCGACAATTGCAAGTAGGTTTTATAGCCGAATAATTCATTTGCTCTATGAAGTGCATCGTGAAAAGTACTTTGCTGAAAAGCATGCAAAGTATTGTGGTGAATAAAATCTTTTAAAGGAGCCTGCTGAGGTAAAAAATGTTTAAGCTCTGCAATAATCTCCTCTAAATCAAAGGAGTTTTTTTCGTTCATATTTTAATTTTAAGTGAATAATTACTGTTTTCGCGACCGAAAAGTGTAATTATTACAACCTAAAATTCCTGAACTGAATAAAAATTGGGATGGATTCCGCAAAGATCTTTTTGCGGATAGTAGCAGCGTGAGACTCAGATTTTTGAGCTACTTGAAAATGAAGATAATGCTTTTGATTCAGATTAATGTCAACAATAAGATGATCATCATCATCTCCATCTAGGTCTTCCTCAATCTCTTCTTTGTCAATATCAAATATATTTGATTCATTGGTTTGAGATTGAAATAGAGAATAATTATTTGAGTTATTTATTTTATTAATATGCTGTGAAGCAACAGTTTTATCAAGCGAAACAGGCACAACGAAAGCACCAATTGAGAATGCTTTGAAAGCAAAGCATAGTACCGCTATTAAAACCAAGAATTTGCTGAAAAATAGATGTTTCACGGGGCAAACTTACAAAAAAATGTGAATGGTGATTTTCTATCTTACAAAACTTATGTTAATTCTTTATCTTTGCCACATTAATTATGATTAGAATTTCCTTATGACAAAGAATCCAACACAATACATTGAACAAGAAAACAGATTTGGCGCACATAATTATCACCCGCTTCCGGTTGTTTTATCAAAAGGCCAAGGTGTTTATGTGTGGGATGTTGAAGGAAAGAAATACTTCGATTTTCTATCAGCATACTCCGCTGTAAATCAAGGTCATTGTCATCCAAAAATACTAAAAGCATTAAGCGATCAAGCGCAAGAGTTAACCTTAACTTCTCGTGCCTTTTACAATGATGCTCTTGGTCCATATGAAGAATACATGAGTAAATTATTTGGGTTTGATAAAATACTCCCCATGAATACAGGTGCTGAAGCGGTTGAAACTGCCATCAAACTCTGCAGAAAATGGGCTTATGAAAAGAAAAATATTGAAGAAAATCAAGCCATAATCGTTGTTTGTGAAGGAAATTTCCATGGTCGAACTACCACCATTATTTCTTTTTCAAGCGATCCTGATTCAAATAAAAATTTCGGGCCCTATGCTCCTGGATTTATTTCCATTCCATACAACGACATAAAGGCACTTGAACAGGTCTTGAAAATGCCAAATATTGCAGGATTTCTAGTAGAGCCCATTCAAGGTGAAGCTGGCGTTTACACTCCTTCAAGCGATTATATATATCAAGCACAACAATTGTGTAAGGACCATGGTGTCTTATTTATTGCTGATGAAATTCAAACCGGTATCGCAAGGACAGGAAGTTTATTGGCTGTTTGTGGAGATTGTACTTGCGAAAAAGCATGTGAAAGACAAACAACTTATGTAAGACCTGATATATTAATCATGGGGAAAGCGCTTTCGGGTGGAGTATATCCTATATCTGCGGTAATGGCAGATGATGAAATAATGATGGTAATTCAACCCGGACAACATGGATCAACCTTTGGAGGAAATCCACTTGCTGCTAAAGTTGCCATGGCTGCTTTGGATGTTGTAGCAGATGAAAATTTGATCCAAAATGCACGCGAATTAGGAAATATATTTCGAAATGAAATGAAAAAAATTATTGAAACATGTGATCTATTGGTCCACGTTAGAGGTAAAGGACTTTTGAATGCCGTTGTTGTGAATGATACTCCTGAAAGTTCAACAGCATGGGATATTTGTGTTGCATTAATGCAAAATGGCTTGTTGGCAAAACCCACGCACGGAAATATTATTCGTTTTGCTCCTCCGCTTACTATGACGAAAGAACAGTTAATGGAATGCATTTCAATTATTGATAATACCGTTAGAAATTTTATAAAAAAATAATATTTTGGCACATAAAATTAAATTTGGAACAGATGGATGGCGCGCCATTATTGGCGAACATTTTACCGTAGAAAATGTCGCTCGTGTAAGCGAAGCAACAGGTATTTGGTTGAAACAAAATTATGATAATCCAACTGTTATCCTTGGACATGACTGTCGTTTTGCAGGTGAATTATTTATGGAAACAAGTGCGAAAGTTTTTGTTGCTCAAGGAATTCCTGTGCGCATGGCTCGTGGATTTGTTTCTACTCCAATGATTTCACTTGCCGCCAATCAATACAATTGTGAAATTGGAGTAATCATTACCGCAAGTCATAATCCTCCTTCCTACAATGGCTATAAGTTAAAAGCCTTCTTTGGAGGACCTTTAGAACCAGAAAATGTTCAAGCAATTGAAGATATCATACCGGATCAATGCAGTATAGATTATGAATCTATTGATATTAATAAATGTATTGAAGAAGGCAAAATAGAAATTGCGGCAATTGCAGAGAGATATATTGAACATGTAAAGAAGAATTTTGACCTTGATGCCATAAATAATTCGGGTTTAAACTTGGTATATGATGCTATGTATGGTGCTGGACAAGGTGTAATGCCTTTGATTTTACCTAATGTCGCTTTGTTACATTGTGACTACAACCCGTCTTTTATGGGACAAGCACCTGAACCTATTGCAAAAAATTTACAAGAATTATCTAAATATATTACAGATCATAAAAATATCCATTGTGGATTGGCGACGGATGGTGATGCGGATAGAATTGGATTGTATAATGGTAAAGGAGAGTTCGTTGATTCTCATCATATCATTCTCTTGTTAATTCATTATCTGGTGAAATACAAGCAAATGACAGGCAAAGTTGTCATTGCATTTAGTGTTACACCAAGAGTTGAAAAATTATGTGCGCATTATGGATTAAGCCTTGAGACCACGAGAATCGGATTTAAAGAGATTGCTTCCATAATGATCAAAGAAGATGTGTTAATTGGTGGAGAAGAGTCTGGTGGAATTGCAGTTAAAGGTCATATTCCAGAAAGAGATGGCATCTGGATGGGATTAATTATCTGGGAATTTATGGCTAAATCAGGGAAAACACTAGATGAATTAATTGATGAAGTTTATGCTTTGGTAGGTCCTTTTAAATTTGAGCGAAATGATTTGCACATTACAGAAGCATTGAAACAAAAAATAATTTTGAATTGCAAGGCAAATAACTATACTCACTTTGGAAAATATGCTGTTAAGGAAGTTAAAACAACAGATGGATTTAAGTATTTCTTTGATGAGGAACGGTGGGTGATGATTAGGCCATCGGGCACAGAACCTGTACTTAGAACCTATGCTGAAGCACCAACATTAGAAGAGGTTAGAGAAATTTTAAAGGCTACAGAAGATACAATTTGTAAATAAAATTAGGGATTTCTATCCCAAACCTACATCAAGAATCATCATAACTAGAAAGCCACCAATAAACCCAAGAACTGCCACATCGGTAAATTTATCTCTTTGGGTTTCGGGGATAACTTCTTCAACCACTACAAAAATCATGGCGCCTGCTGCAAATGCCAGTGCATAAGGCAGAATAGATTGCATATAAATAACAGCCACCGCTCCAATTACTCCCGCAATTGGTTCAACAATCGCTGACATCTGACCGTACCAAAAACTTTTAAACCTACTTGCTCCAGATCTGCGGAGTGGCATGGCAACTGCAAATCCTTCAGGAAAATTCTGAATGGCAATACCTATCGTTAAAGCAATAGCACCTGCGTAAGTAGCACCTTCCATTCCATTCGCTGCTGCGCCAAATAAAACTCCAATGGCAAGTCCCTCAGGAATATTATGTAAGGTAATTGCAAGTACTAAAAGTGTGGTTTTATGCAGTTGTGTTTTTACCCCTTCCGATTCATTATCGTTAAAATTAATGTGTAGATGCGGGAGTAGTTTATCTAAGCCAAAAATAAAAAGAGCGCCAAGAGCAAATCCAATTGCTGCTGGAAAAACTTTCACAAATCCTTCGCCTGGACTCATTTCTATTGATGGGGCTAATAAACTCCAAAAACTTGCTGCTACCATAATCCCACCGGTAAATCCGAGCATACCGTCTAGCATGCCGCGATGCATTGATTTAATGCCAAATACCATTGCTGCCCCCATTGCAGTTACCAACCAAGTAAAAGTAGTTGCTAGCAAGGCTGCCATTACTGGATCAATCTTCGAGAACCAAATAATAATTTCTTGCATGATGGTGTCTTATATTTGTTTTTATTGCTATCTGTATACAAAAGAAATACAATTTTGTATATTTGAAGTATATTAATAAAAATGTTATGAAAAGAGGCTTGTTATTTTTAGGATTATTTTTACTGCTTACTGTAGCCAGCTGCAATAAAAATGAAAATACTATTTTCCGCATCTATGTGGCAAAAAATGGTCAGCCGAAAATAAATGCAAAAGTACGAATATACGGTGTAAACACTGCAAATCCACCAACCTTAGATATTGCAGACTATACAGATGCAAATGGTCTAGTTGAATTTAACCTGAATAATTATATTAAATCAGGATCTTATGGAGGCATGACGCTAGATTGTTATGTTAGTCAGACTAAAACGGGACCTGTTGATACTGTTTTCACTGTTTTTGTTAAAGGATTTGAAACCACTAAGTCTGAGATTAAATTTTAAATTAAAAATCACACCTATTCTTCTTTTTATTACTTGTGCTATTTCGCAAGTTAATTTACCTTTGCATTCGTATTAAATTTCCATATGTCACAAAAACTTACAAGTCGCGCAACGGATTATTCCAAATGGTATAATGAGCTCGTTTATCGTGCAGATTTAGCCGAACATTCTGATGTGCGGGGTTGTATGATTATTAAACCATACGGTTATGCCATCTGGGAAAAAATGCGTGAAGTTTTAGATGCAAAGTTTAAAGAAACTGGGCATTCTAATGCCTATTTTCCATTGTTAATTCCAAAGTCTTACCTAAGCAAGGAAGCCAGTCATGTAGAGGGATTCGCAAAAGAATGTGCTGTAGTAACGCATTATAGACTTAAAAATGCAGAAGACGGAAGTGGCGTTATTGTCGACCCAACTGCCAAACTTGAAGAGGAATTAATCATAAGACCTACCTCAGAAACCATAATTTGGAATTCCTACAAAAACTGGATTCAGTCCTACCGTGACTTACCCTTATTAATCAATCAATGGGCGAATGTAGTTCGTTGGGAGATGCGTACTCGTTTATTTTTGCGCACTGCTGAATTTCTTTGGCAAGAAGGACACACAGCGCACGCTACCAAAAAAGAGGCTATTGAAGAAGCTGAACAAATGCTTCATGTATATGCTGATTTTGCAGAAAATTATATGGCAATGCCTGTTCTTTTAGGACGAAAATCAGAAAGTGAACGCTTTGCTGGAGCTGAAGATACTTTATGTATTGAAGCATTAATGCAAGATGGAAAAGCTTTACAAGCTGGAACTTCACATTTTCTTGGACAGAATTTCGCCAAAGCATTTGATGTGAAATTTGCAGATAAAGAAGGAAAATTGGATTATGTATGGGCAACATCATGGGGAGTTTCAACACGATTGATGGGTGCATTAATTATGACTCATTCAGATGACGAAGGCTTAGTATTACCTCCTGCTTTAGCACCAATTCATGTTGTTGGCATTCCAATTTATAGAAATGATGAAGAATTGGCCTTGATTTCTGAAAAGTTTACGGAACTGGGTAAAATATTAAAAGCAAAAGGCATCAGTTTCAAATACGATAATGATGACAACCGTCGTCCAGGATGGA
This sequence comes from Flavobacteriales bacterium, assembly GCA_947447525.1. Classification (GTDB taxonomy): domain Bacteria; phylum Bacteroidota; class Bacteroidia; order Flavobacteriales_D; family Crocinitomicaceae; genus UBA952. The sequence goes on from CANFJL010000007.1 coordinate 101,755, forward strand.
AATTTGCTGAATATGAATCAAAAGGTGTTCCTATCAGACTTGCAATGGGTCCGAGAGACTTGGAAAATGGTCAGGTTGAATTGGCAAGAAGAGATTTGAAAACTAAAGAAATTGTCAAATGGGAAGGAATCGAAAATAATATTGAATTACTATTAGAGGCCATTCAAACCAACCTTTTTCAAAAAGCAAAGGATTTCAGAACTGCCAACATGAAGAAGGTAGATACTTACGAAGAATTTAAAGCTCAAATAGATGCAGGAGGTTTTTTCTTAGCACATTGGGATGGGACTATAGAAACTGAAGAAAAAATAAAACAAGAAACACAAGCTACCATTCGCTGTTTGCTGCTAGATGCAGAAGAGGAAGTTGGAAAATGTATGGTAACTGGCGCTCCATCTCAACAACGTGCAGTTTTTGCCAAAGCATATTAATCCTTGTCTTTATTTCAATTTCGATATTTTTCTATTGAACAAGCAAATCTGGGCCTAAAGATAGGGACGGATGCCATGTTGCTTGGGGCATTTATCGATGCTGAATTCAAGAAAAACGGTTTAGATCTCGGAACAGGTTCAGGAGTATTATCCTTAATGCAAACACAAAAAAATGAAGCTATTCAGATTGATGCCTTAGAAATTGACCCGAAAGCAGTGGAAATTGCTCAATTGAATTTTCAGAACAGCTCGTGGAATAGTCGATTAAATTGTATCGAAAAAGATTATTTAGTATACGATACTGATAAAACCTATGATTTAATTTTTACGAATCCACCTTTTCATTTGGAGCAAGTTTACAGTCCTACTGTAAATAAAAAATTAGCAAGAAGTAGCGATGAAGGACACTTGATTGGGATCATTAATCAAGTCACTCAACTACTTACAAGTGATGGTGACTTCTGGATTATTGCGCCTCATACTCTTGAAGAAAAATTAGTTAATTGGGCAGAGCAAAAAGAACTTTTTCCTAATAATGTCATTCAAATTGAGGGCAAAATCAAACAAATTAAACGTGTGATTCTTAATTTTAAACGACAAAAAAATAGTATTAAAAGAAAAGTATTTGTAGTGCGCAATGATGATAATAGCTATACGGAGGAGTATAAGAATTTAACGCAAGATTTCCACCATCCAGATTTTAAGTTATAATGTCTTCGACTAGAGCTAAAAGAAATGAATTACTTGTATCTTATGTAACCTAAGTTGCCTTTAATCTATTCATAGTAGCTATCTTTGTCTCATGAATAGCCCGATTAAAAAAGGTACTAAAATATACAGTATTTTAAAATTTAAATGTCCAGCATGTCACGAGGGAGATTTTCTGGTTTCCACACCTTATGACCTAAGAAATGTTGGAGATGTTCGAATAGTATGTGATGTTTGTAATCAAAAATACAGCAAAGAACCAGGTTTTTACCAAGGAGCTTTATATGTTTCCTATGGACTTGGAGTAGCTTTATTTGTTACTATATGGGTATCTTGTAATTTATTTTTTAATAATTTAAATGTTTGGATTCAAATAGGGTTGGTTGCTGGTGCATCGATAATATTAGCACCTTATCTTTTTGCATTATCCAAAATTATTTGGGCCAATTTATTTATTCCTTACAATCCAAATGCTAAGTCAAGAATACAAGAAGGAACTCATTGACCAAACCCTTGGTTATTTGCTGGAAGATGATCTTCTTGCAGAAATGTTACTTGTTGCAAAAGTTAGAGAAACACATGCCCATGAAATAATTGTTCATGTGGGTGAGGCACTGCAGATGATTCCAATTGTTGTCAATGGATCTATAAAGGTTTCCCGAGAAAATGAAAATGGAGAAGAAATACTTTTATATTATATCGAAGGTGGAGATACTTGTGCCATGACCTTACAATGCTGCACGCGTAAACAAAACAGTCAGATCAAGGCGACTTCAATGGAATCCTCATTATTACTCATGTTTCCATTGGATCATATGGAAACATGGATGGACACTTATAAATCATGGCGCGAATTTATTCTTCAATCCTATCAAGGAAGAATGATGGAGCTGTTAGATACGATAGATCAAATTGCATTTATGCGCTTAGATGAGCGCTTGCTGAAATATCTAAACGATCAAGTAAAGTTATTAGGCACTACAGAAATACACCACACCCATCAAGAAATTGCAGATGACTTGCATTCATCAAGGGTGGTAATATCGAGACTTCTAAAGCAACTTGAAAACAAAGGGATTATTAGCCTGCACAGGAATAGAATTATCCTTAAAGATTTTTAATTCACAGGACCTTATTTTTTTTACTTTTGTTTCATGAGTGAAAGTATACTTGTCGTTACAGGATTACCTAGATCAGGGACCTCCTTGATGATGCAACTTTTAGAAGCCGCCCAAATTCCAATTTTAAGCGATCAACTTAGAGAAAAAGACAAAAATAACCCAGAAGGATATTATGAATTGTCAGCAGTGAAAGGAATCGTAAAGGACAATAGTTTTTTAGAAAAAGCTATAGGCTGTGCCGTAAAAATTGTGGCACCTCTCCCCCTTTTTTTAGATAATAGTCAATCCTATAAATTTATTTTTATGCAACGAGACCTCCAAGAGGTTTTGGCTTCACAAGCAGTAATGATTGGAAAAGATCAAAGTGCGGAAAGAGAAAAATTCAAGCAATTATTCAATCAACATCTTGACAAAACCATTGCCTTCATTACTCAAATGAATTGGCCTATCCTATTTATCTCTCATCAAGCATTGCTCAAAAATCCACATCAAGAAATTGAAAAATTAATCAATTATCTAGATCTTAATATTAATGCATCTGATTTAGTACCTATCATTAAACCACAACTTTATCGTCAACAGCATGTCTAAAGAGAAAAAAGAAGTTTTTGAAGTAACAGCACAAGGGTCACTTGGCTTACTTGCATTAGGTCATATTGGCATCATAAAATGGAAAGCCGCAATGGAGGCAGAAAACAACCTGAAAGCAAAGAAGAAAGATGTCAAAAAATAAACAAAAACTAATTGTTTTAGGTTGGGATGCAGCGGAATGGAAAGTGATTAATCCACTAATGGAGCAGGGAAAGATGCCTAATCTAGAGCGCTTCCTTAAAAAAGGAGTTTATGGTAAAATTCAAACGATGGATCCGCCATTATCTCCTATGTTATGGACCAGTATTGCAACAGGAATGCGTGCTGACAAACATGGAATTATTGGATTTATAGAACCTACTCCAGATGGAGAAAGTCTGCGCCCAGTAACTTCTACCTCAAGAAAAGTTAAGGCCATTTGGAATATTTTAAATCAAGAATCATACAAAAGTAATGTTGTTGGATGGTGGCCTAGTAATCCTGTGGAACCTATTCATGGAGTAATGGTGTCTAATTTATTTCAAACAGCCAGCAAACCCCTTGAAGAAGTATGGGAAATTGGTCCCGAATCCGTGCACCCGAAATCCCTAGAGGCAACTTTAGCTGCGCTACGCGTTCATCCGCATGAAATTACCCTTAGTATGGCTTTGCCTTTCTTACCTAATTTGGGTCAAGATAAAACTTTAAGAAAAGACAAGCGAACGCTAAGTGTATTAAAAACCTTAGCCAATGCAGCAACTGTTCATGCATGTTCCACCTATTTAATGCAAGAAACTGAATGGGATTTTATGGCTATTTATCATGATGCTATTGATCATTTTTCTCATATTGGGATGCGATATCATCCACCTAAAAGACCTGAAATTGATCAAAAAGATTATGATGATTTTAATTTAGTAGTAGAAGGCGCTTACCGTTTTCATGATTTAATGCTCGGTCGAATATTAGATATAATAGAGGAAGATACCACTCTTTTAATTGTTTCTGACCATGGATTTCACACAGATCACCAAAGACCTTTATATATTCCAAATGAACCCGCCGGACCTGCAGTAGAACATAGTCCTTATGGGATCTTTGCGATGGCAGGACCTGGAATTAAAAAAGGAGGTCAAGAAATAAGTGGAGCAAGTGTTTTGGATGTTACACCTACCCTGTTGCATTACTTAGGTCTGGCAGTTGGTGAAGATATGGATGGGAAAGTGTTACATGCTTGTTTTGAAAACGCTAAACCTGCAGAATTTATTCCAAGTTGGGAAGGGATAGCGGGAGATACAGGGATGCACGACAAAAATAGAATTGAAGATCCTTGGGAGGCGCTGGATGCTTTACAGCAATTGGTTGATTTAGGATATATTGACGCCCCGGACGATGATAAATTAAAAGAAGTTGAAAAATCAAAAAGGGAGAATCAGTATTATTTGGCCCGAAACATGCTCAACGGAGGAAATTATAAAGAAGCGTTAATAATATTAGAAGAAATCTTTAAAGCATCGCGGATTATTCGATACGGAAATCGTTTGGCCTTCACCTATTTAGCGCTTAAACAGTACCAACAAGCAAAAGATATCTTGTTACAATTAATTGAATTAAATAAAGAAAAACAAGAACTTAGAAAGAAAACTGAGGATCCCTTCGGAAATGCTGAATTAGAAGAACCTATGTATTTACAATACATTGAAGGATTATTGTATTTGGCTATTAACAGACCGAGAATTGCCTTACCTATTCTTGAAGAGGTACAGCGAAAAAACCCAAATAACTTCCAAGTTGCGATGAATATCGCTCAAATTCATAACCAGCGGAAAAATTTTTCGGCAGCTGAAAAGCAGTTTATTCGTGCCTTAGCAATAGACGACAGGAGTGCAAAAGCACATCATGGACTTGCTTTAAGTTTATTGCGAAGAGATGATTATGAAAATGCCATAGACGAATTAATTTTGGCAATAGAACAAGATTTTTACCTGCCATTAGCGCATTATCATTTGGGAGAATGTCTATTTAAAACAGGGCAATATAGGGAGGCAAGTCAAGCCTTTGAAGTGGCTATTCGTTTAGCTCCAGGATTAACAAAAGCGCATCAATGGTTGCAAGTTATATATCGTGATCATATCGTTAATCCAACAAGAGTTGAAGAAATTAATAACTTTCTGGCAAAGAATATTGTCAGCAGTATTGCTATTTGCACCAGTGTTGATGGAATTGATACCACCTCTGTTTTTGAAAAGCTTGCCGAAAATGGAATTAAGATTAATAATTCTCAAACCATTAGAGATCAAATAAGCACACTTCCCCAATCTAATGCATTTTTAAGCGAATTAAAGAATGAAATGATTTTTGTTCCATGTCATTTACTTTCCTTTTTACCCTCCAATTATTCATATCGCCTACTTCTTTTGAATGATGTGCAAGACCAAGTATTAAACAATTTAAAACTAAAACATAAATCTCAATTTTTAGATGGTGTTGTACCAACAGATTTAATTGTAAAAACGAAAAAAGATCAAGAAAAAATTACGATTTGGATGGCTTCTCAAACAGATTTACCCTGCCATTACCTTGATATAGAAACCTTTGTCAAGGAAGAAGAAGACAGTATGCTATTGTTAAAAAACTTTTTTTATGCTGTTTAATTAATTTATTTTTATTAATTTAACTTCAGATTTTAAAAAATTAAAACCTTAAAACTATGAATACTGCTACACAAAACAAATCTTCTAAACTTGCTCGTTATACTGCAGTTGCAGGAGCTGTAATAGCTGGAAGTAATGTAAATGCTCAAATAGTATACACTGATTTAGTACCCGATGTTGTATTAGATACTTTGAGCGCACCCTATATGTTAGATTTTAATAATGATGCTAGTCCTGATTTAGTTTTTGGTGCACAACATTTCATTGGTTCTGGATCTCAAAGTGGAATTCAATTTACTTATATCGGAAATGGTGCTGTAGTTGGAATTCCTGCGGGAAATGCTTTAATAGGAGTTGCAGGATCAAGTTCTGCGTTTGATTTAACAGCACTAAATGCTGGTGACCCAATTTCTTCTGCTCAAAATTTCGGAGCTTCAAGTTCTAACGCACTTGCTTTAAATGCTGTAATTAATGCTGGTATTGCAGGAACATTTCCTGTGACACAAGGGAATTTCATAGGCGTTTCTAATAAATTTTTAGGTGCTCACTTTGCCATTGCAGGTGCAACACATTACGGTTGGGTGCAATTGTCGGTAAACCAACTTGCAGATACTTTAACAATTCATGATTATGCCTATAATGCAACAGCAGATGCAGCGCTAAATGCTGGTCAAATGGTGGGATTAGAAAATGTAAAAGTGGAAGATAAAGTAACGATTTTCACTACCTTAAACAATGCTAACATTAATGTAACACCAGATTTAATTGGTGGTAATATCCTAATGGTTGCTATGAATGGTGCTATAGTATCTACCAAGAAGATTACTGATGTCAATACTGCAATTACTTTTGAAGGAATTGAAACAGGTATTTATACTATATCAGCGCAATTTGAAGGTGGAAATGTTTCCAAAAGAGTTTATATCAAATAAGATAAAAATCAACTTTACAAAAGCGGGCCTTGCTCGCTTTTTTTATGCAAATAAAAAACATGAATAAAAAAATAATTTACAGTGCGCTATTTCTACTTCCTTTAATTGGCTTTGGACTTAGATATCAATTGAATAAAGAACAAATTACTACCAAAAGTCCACAAAAGGTAATTTCAAAAAATAACTTGGAAGATTCTGTTTTTAGTCTTGTAGCGGTGGGAGACATTATGATGGGAACTAACTACCCTAGTACTGATGGCTTGCCTCCAAAAAGCACAAATCTATTAGATTCAGTTCTTGAATATTTAAAAGAAGGTGATCTTACCTTTGGGAATTTAGAGGGATCCATGTTTGATGGAGAGGGAACGCCAAAAAAATGTTCTAATCCTGCTGTTTGTTATGCCTTTAGACAACCTACTTATTTCATGAAACAGCTGCAAGCTGCTGGGTTTGATTTGTTTTCAATTGCCAACAATCATCTAGGCGACTTTGGAGATATCGGCAGGGCGGCAACTTGTGCTACCTTAAAAGAGTACAAAATGAAGTTTGCAGGACTAGAAAGGTGCCCTTGGGATACCTTAACGGTAAAAGGAGTTAAAATAGGTTTTACTGCCTTTGCTCCAAATACCCAATGCTTGCAAATTACAGATTTTACTACCTTGACAAAAACTGTAAAATTATTATCGGCGACTTGTGACATTGTAATTGTTTCTTTTCACGGTGGTGCAGAAGGGAGTTCTAAAAGTCATGTTCCTAAAATGGAAGAAATCTTCTTGGGAGAAAATAGAGGTGATGTCTATAAATTTGCAAGGGTTGCCATCGATGCAGGTGCCGATGTAGTTTTAGGTCATGGTCCACATGTAACAAGAGCGGTGGACATTTATAAGAATAGATTTATTGCCTATTCTATGGGTAATTTCTGTACTTATGGAAGTTTTAATTTAAAAGGAATCAGTGGACTCGCTCCGATTTATCAGCTCAAATTAAAGAAAGATGGAACTTTCATTTCCGGCAAAGTTATTCCTACTATGCAAAAAGGTGAATGCGGACCCTTATTTGATCGAAATAAAAGTGTGTTTGAAGAGATTAGAAATTTAACCAAATCAGATTTTCCAGAGAATGGATTTCAACTCTCTGAAAGTGGATTTTTCACTTTTAATTGATTTTATTTATTCCCTGAAAGCATAAATTCTGATGTCGTATGAAAAACAATATCAGGATAATCTTGCTCAGCCATCGTCAACAAGAAAGGTGTTTCCGCTAAAAATACGGTGTAATTATCTTTATCTGTTGCTAAATAATTTGCCTTTGCTCTTTTAAAATTGGCAAGTTGTTCAGCGTTTTCACTCGTAATCCAACATGCCTTAGAAAAATTCCGATGAACAAAACGACAATTAGCGCCATATTCATGAATCAATCGATAATTTATTACTTCAAACTGTAATTGACCTACAGTACCCACAATTTTACGATTACCAGGCTGCTGAATAAACAATTGAGCAACACCTTCATCAATTAATTGGCGAATACCTTTTTCAAGTTGTTTTGATTTTAATGGGTCTAAATTTTCCAATTCTTGGAAAATTTCTGGAGAGAAACTTGGAATCCCTTTGTAGGCCATAATTTCTCCAGAACTCATGGTATCTCCAATTTTAAAGTTACCTGTATCATACAATCCAACTACATCACCTGGATATGCTTCATCAATCACACTTTTATCCTGAGCTAAAAAAGAAGTAGGATTGGCAAACTTCATTTTTTTGTTTAATCTAACATGATGATAAAAAGTATTCCTTTCAAATTTTCCTGAAACGACGCGCAAAAACGCAATTCTATCGCGATGTTTCGGGTCTAGATTGGCGTGAATCTTAAAAACAAAACCAGAAAAATTATTTTCATCTGGTTCAACTCTTCTTACATCAGTATCACGACCGATTGGAGAAGGTGAAATTTCACAAAAGGTATCCAACAATTCACGTACACCAAAATTATTAACTGCCGAGCCAAAAAATACAGGAGCAATATCACCAGAAAGGTATTTATTGCGATCAAAAGGATCGTAAACACTTTCTATTATTTCAATTTCTTCTCTCAATTCTTTAGCAGGAGCATCACCTATAATGCTGTCTAAGATGGTGTCGGACAAACTATCAACTGCAACAACCTCAGCAGCTATCTTGGTTTTATTTGCTGCGAAAAGATTTAAACTTTGATTGTAAATATTGTAAACTCCCTGAAACCTATCCCCCATACCTATTGGCCATGTTAAAGGGCGCACATGAATGTCTAAGGTTTGTTCTAGTTCGTCTAATAAATCAAATGCTTCTTTACCATCACGGTCCATTTTATTGACAAAAACGATTACAGGAGTCTTTCGCATTCTACAAACTTCCATTAAACGCTTCGTTTGTTCCTCCACACCATTAGCACAATCAATTACTAGAATAACACTGTCGACAGCCGTTAAAGTTCTAAAGGTATCTTCGGCAAAATCTTTGTGACCGGGTGTGTCAAGAATGTTGATTTGTTTGTCCCGGTATTGAAATGCCATAACAGAAGTAGCGACAGAGATTCCTCTTTGTTTTTCTATCTCCATAAAATCGGAGGTAGCTGTTTTTTTAATCTTATTATTCTTAACTGCACCAGCAGTTTGAATAGCCCCTCCAAAAAGTAAAAGTTTCTCCGTTAAGGTAGTTTTACCAGCATCCGGATGGGAAATAATCCCAAAAGTTCGTCTTTTTTCTATTTGTTCGAGGTCGCGCATAAGACTATAAGAATAAAAAAGACCGCCCAGGCAGTCTTTTAATTTATTTCAATAAATTTGAAATTAGAAAATCTCGCTTGCACTAAAATGAAATGCACCTTCAATCGCAGCATTTTCATCTGAATCAGAACCATGCACTGCATTTCTTCCTTTATTTTCAGCGTATGCCTTACGAATTGTACCGTCAGCTGCTTCTGCAGGATCTGTAGCACCAATTAATGTTCTGAAGTCAGCAACTGCATTTTCTTTTTCTAAAATAGCAGCTACAATCGGACCAGAGGTCATATATTCTACTAATTCACCATAAAAAGGTCTTTCAGAGTGTACTTCGTAGAATTTTTTCGCATCCTCTAAAGACAACTGTGTATATTTCATTGCTTTGATAGAAAATCCAGCCTGGATAATCATATCTAAAATTTTTCCCATATGCATATTTTCAATTGCATCAGGTTTTAACATTGTAAAAGTTCTATTCGTCGCCATTTTCTTATAAATTTGGGTGCAAAGATAGGGAATATTAAAAATGTAACCTTAAAACAAAGCATTCATTTTATCATTATGACAAAAATAAAATCACTAATCACCTCAGGGCTATTCATAACGGAGTTAATTATTACTGCTTGCGGACCCAACAAGACAGCGGAAAAATCAAAAATCAAGACTCCGCCTCAGGAAAATAATTCAACTGTTCCTGCCAAAAAAAAGGTGGAGGAAGACATTAAAGAATCTCCGAATGTTCCTACCCAGTTACTCCCTATTCAAAAAAAGACTGAAAAAGCACCCAATGAAATGCTTGTGCCTAAAGTACTAAAAATGGCGCCAGAAATGACTATTCCTCAAAAATGGACCGATGCTTTTGCTGCCCCTGAATGGCAAGAGTATTACCATGAAAGTTCTAGTGCCTTTATGAACGGATGGGAAAAAGAATTACAAAAAGATTCTTCTTTTATTATCAATAAGGACGATTTACTCAGAATTTACAGAGGTAAAATGGAAAAAATATTTTATGCTAGTCCAGAATTTGTTGAGTATAGCGTTCAAAAATTAAAATCAGAAAGTCAATTCGAAATACTTGAAAAAAAATTCCCAAAGCACTTTAATTAACAAGAGGCAGTTTCTTTTTAGCAGCGAATTCGATAATAATTCCAATCGTAGGCTGAATAATTCCTGAAGCATTTTCAATATATTTTGTCTGGTACCGCGTTGGGTCATTAGGATCAGTCACTGGAGCGCCTGCAGCATCTGTAACTACTAATAAGGTTGGAGCCAAAATAGTTTTGTGCGCATAAGCATTTTGAATGTCTAGATAAAAATTCAGGTTGAACTTATCCAAAAACAGTTTCTTGTCCACCCTAACATTCAATTGATGATAATTTGATTCACGTTGTGTGTTCAATTTATTATAATCCAACAAACCAAAACCATTAATATCCCAATTTTGTTTTAGGCTAGAGTTAGCTACATCATACGGAGTGTAAGGAGAACCTCCCGAGAACAACCAACGCATTCCGATTTCCCAACCATTTTTGAATCGTTTTCCACCTGTTAAAGAAACAATGTTTCTACTATCCCATGCTGTTGGAACGTATTTACCCAATTTGTCTTGAAATTCAGATTTCACAAAAGTATAAGCCACAACTGCATAAAAACCTTTAAATAATTTTTGCTGATATAAGAATTCAAATCCGTACGATCTTCCCATGGATTGAGAACGCACTGCTTCATTTCCAACAACTCCAAAATCAGAACCAATATTAGCCAAGCACAAAGAGTCTTTGGTAGAAAAAGGATAGTAATTATATTTTTTATAAAAACCTTCAACCGTAAAACGAGAACTAATTTCAGTAAGATATTCAGCACCCAGAACAAAATGATCTGCTTGAATATATTTCAAGTCATTTGCTTTATTGATTAATGACCCTTGCGCATCCCGGTAACCAAGAATGGTATAAGAAGGAAGTTGATGGTAACGGGCAATATTTCCATTGATAGCAATTTTCTTTGTCACCCGATAATTCAAGGAAAAGCTTGGAGAAAGTTGATTCAATAAATTAGACATGTTTTTTGAATAATTGGTTCCGTCTGCTCGTAAGCCAATAGAAAGATTTAATTTTTCATTAAACAAACCTTTACTTAATTGAGAAAAGGCGCTGTATTTACTTAAAAACAAATCAGATTTAAAATCAATGGTCACAGGCTGACCTTGAATGGTAATTTTATTATACGTAGAATTAAAATATCGGGCATATTCATAACCTGCTCCAACATTCCAACGCCATCCATCTTTTTTATAAGTGTGTTCTATTCTAACCTTATTTTCTGCCTCAAAAGAAGCATAATCTAAGAGCTTATTGGCTTGAGTTTCTATAAAATCCTTGTAACGCGTTGATGAATTGTTCAACATGTTGCGACTGATAACGATATTTTGAATGCCATTTTTACTAGAATGCATATAATTGATGCCTAGGGTATAATTCCATTGTTGTTGTAGCGGCAAATTTCCAAGAATGTAATTGTTGTATTCCCTTTGAGCAGTATCTGTCAAATTATCATTAACAGAAGTATTCAATCTAAAATTATCAATTGCTCCTAAACCAATAACTGAAAGTTTACTATTCTTATTAATCTTGTAATTATACTTAAACTGAAAATCATTATAGGTAGGTAAAATCGGTAATTTCAATGCGGCAAATAGAAATTGCAGGTAAGACCTACGCGCTGAAAAAATAAAATTCGAGTTTTTACCCAAGGGACCATCCAATGTAATTGCAGCATCACTAGAGCCCAAAGCGAAATTGGTGATCAATCCATCACTATTTCCTTCTTTCTGTTTAAAAGAAATCACACTACTCAAGCCATTAGCTCTATTTGAAGGAAAGGCACCTGCATAAAAATCAACTTCTCTGATGAAATTTACATTTAACAATCCAACAGGTCCACCACTACTACCTTGGGTAGCAAAGTGATTGATGTTGGGAACTTCAATGCCATCTAAATAAAATTTATTTTCTCCAGGAGATCCTCCTCTAATGATGATGTCATTTCGGAAAGTAGCACGAGAAGCGACACCAGGAAGCGCTGCAATTACGCGACTTACATCACGATTTGCTCCGGGTAGTCTTTCAATTTCAGTTGAATTCAAAGTCTTTAATGAGACAGGTGATTCTACATTTCTTAAAAATCTATTCCCATTAATCACAACTTCTTTTTGATCTTTAACAATAAAATCCAAATTAAAGTCTAATTCAATTGAACGTGCATTGGTAACTGTAATTTCATTGATGATTTCATCTTTAAATCCAGGACAACTTGCTTTAAAAGAATAGATTCCTGGGGAAATGCCTTTTATTTCATAAGATCCGTCTTCTAAAGAAACAGCTCCTTTTTGCTGTTCAAGAATGGAAATCTTTACAAAAGCTATTGCTTCATTGTTGGCAGCATTTACAACATGACCACGAACCAATCCATTTTGAGAAAAAGAATAGAAAGAAAGAAAAATTATGAAAATAAAAAAGAGAGGAGATAAAAATTTCATGGTGTTTTTTATTCGTTAACAAATTAAATTTCAATTTGTTTACAAAACTAAAAATCTTTAGTAGTTCTTGTCCATGATTGAGTGCGGTAAAATGGTCCAATATAACCTCTAACATTTAATTTATCTGGTTTTGAGGCATCTATCCACATTTTAACAGTATAAATCTTACCATTCTCTGGATCTACAATGGTACCATCCTCCCATTCGCTGCCATTCCATTTTAATCCACGAACAATTTGCAAACCGTCTAATGGTTTGTTTTTACGATCATCTGTACATTTGGTACATTTAGGGTTAGGGCCTCTACCCTCTCTTGGATATAAATAAATAATTTTTCCATATAATTTCCCATCAGTTTTATAGAGCTCTACGACAGATTTTTTCTTGCCCGTATTATCATCAATGGTAATCCAATTCCCAAGGCAACTTTGAGCCAAAGAAATTTTAGTGACCAAAATACAAATAAATAAGAGGATAAATTTCATTTTTTTTATTTTAAAGATAAACAAAATTGAATATAATTTTTCAAAATTAAAGAACCATTTTCGGTCAAAATTGATTCAGGATGAAATTGAACACCAAATTGATAATTTTCCAAAACCTCCAATCCCATCGCAACCCCTTCCTCTGATTCTGCAATAAGAAAGTCTTCAGAAAGATCGACTACTTTCCAACTGTGATACAATCCAACTTTAAATTCCTGCGGTAAATCTTTGAATAATAAAGAAGGTTTTAATTGAATCACTTGGGCATTGACTCCGTGTTTCACTTCCAACTGATTTACAAGACGAGCGCCCAGGAACTCAGAAATGCCTTGCATTCCTAAACATATCCCTAAAACTGGAACTTTACCTTTGCAAATATTTAACACCTCAAATAGATACTTTTTTTCTTTAGGCAAACCAGGTCCTGGAGAAAGCACAATACCATCAAATGAAAACAACGCGTCTAAATCTAGGTCGTTTTCCCTAAGCACAATAACCTCACAATTCAAATTTTTGAAGTAATGGGCGAGATTGTAGGTAAAAGAATCGTAAAAATCGATGATTAATAGTCTCATTTGGAGGTTTTGTTTTTACTTTGCAAAAGTAGCAAAGAGAATAAAGTAAATTTGAAAAAAATAATTAAAAATAAAATGAGTAAAATTTCCATTCAAATACCTGAAGCACCATTACCAATTGGTCCTTACAGTCCTGCGATATTAAAAAACGGCACCTTGTATATTAGTGGACAAGTTCCTTTGAATCCAACGACAGGGAAATTAATTAATGATGATATTAAAGCTGCGACCCAACAGGTAATGGAAAATTTGGGAGCGCTATTAAATGCCGCTGACATGGGATTTGATGATGTTGTAAAATGCTCTATCTTTATGAAAGACTTGGGAGATTTTCAAGAAATGAATGCTGTATATGGAACTTATTTTAAAACTATTCCACCAGCACGAGAAACAATAGAAATAGCGAGACTTCCGTTAGATGCCATAATTGAAATTTCTTGTATTGCCATAAAATGAAAATGAATCCAAATAGTTTTGATTTAAGTATTATCATCGTTAATTATAATGTTGAGTTTTTTCTCGAGCAATGCTTGAACTCAGTTGAAAAAGCCCGGCAAAAATTAAATATCGAAGTCTTTGTTGTAGACAATAATAGTTCTGATGGATCCATGTCAATGGTTGAAAGAAAATTTCAAAATGTTAAAAGAATTGAAAACAAAGAAAACCTAGGTTTTGCAAAAGCCAACAATCAAGCCATTGCATTAGCTTCAGGAAAATACATACTCTTACTCAATCCAGATACGGTGATTGAAGAACAAACACTGAGTCTTGTTTTTCAACGCATGGAAGCAGATCAAAATATCGGTGGATTGGGCGTTCGAATGGTTGATGGGAAAGGGATTTTTCTACCTGAATCAAAAAGAGGATTACCAACTCCAGCAGTTGCTTTCTATAAAATATTTGGATTTTCAAAACTCTTTAAGAAATCAAAACTTTTTGGTCGTTATCATCTGAGCTACCTTCCTGAAATGGAAGAACATGAAATTGATATACTCAGTGGGGCGTTTATGTGTATGCGGAAAGAGGTATTGGAACAAATTGGTTATTTAGACGAAACCTTTTTCATGTATGGCGAGGATATTGATCTTTCTTATAGAATTCAAAAGGCAGGATTTAAAAATCTATATTTCCCTCAAACAAGCATTATTCATTACAAGGGAGAAAGTACCAAGAAGAGTTCTGTGAATTATGTATTTGTTTTTTATCGAGCCATGGTGATTTTTGCTAAAAAACATTTTTCACAACAGAATGCCTCTTTGTTTTCCTTAGCTATTAATGCTGCGATTTATTTGCGTGCTGGAATAGCGATTGTACAACGCTTTATTAAATTTTTCGGTCCTATTATAGTTCAATCTGCGATACTGCTTCTTGGACTATTTGCACTAACCTATCAATGGCAACAACGAGAAATCACCTTTCCACAAGCAGCTTACCAACTGATGATACCCACCTATTTTATCATTTGGACCCTAAGTTATTTACTTTGTGGAGCTTTTGACGAACCTTTTAGGGTAAGTAAACAATTGAAGGGTGTAATTATTGGAACCGGTTTGATTCTTATTTTATATGCCTTATTGCCGAAAGAACTTCAATTTTCTAGATTGTATGTACTAATTGGTGGCCTTTGGTATTTTCTGTGGAATATATTAAATAGATTACTTAAGAACCTTTTGAGTGGAAAAGGTTGGCACCTGAATAGAAAAGTTAAACGAAAATTCCTGATTATTGGAGATGAAGAGGAAGTGAGAAGAGTGGAGCGCTTATTGCATCAAACTTTTAGTGCTATATCATCGGTTTCTGCAGTGGCAGTTCACGAACATTTTAGCGGAGCAATAGGTGATTTACGCCAAATTGAAAAAGTAATTCAAGAATTAAAAATAGACGAATTGATTTTCTGTGCAAAAGATATCAGTGCCAGGCAAATTATTCAAATTATGGGTGATGTAAAATCTGAAGAAATTGATTTTAAAATTGCACAACCAGATGCCCAATTTATCATTGGAAGTAATTCCATTGATAACAGTGGTGAAATGTATGTGCTAAACATCAGTACTCTGAACAGACCTAGTACCTTACGATCTAAAAGATTACTCGACGTTCTTTTTGCAGTAATTACTTTAGCATTATCTCCCATTCTTATATTCCTATTTAACAACAAAAAACAATTTTTAAAGAATCAATTGCAACTCATAATAGGAAACAAAACACTCGTCGGATTTTATAGGAATGAAGAGGTGAAAGACACTAATTTACCTCAACTTAGGAAAGGAATATTAAATCCAATGGATGGAAATTTGGGTCTTCCAAATGAGAATATGGACAAGGTGAATTTAATCTATTCAAGAGATTATTCATTATTGAAAGATTTAGGCATTATATTAAAGCATTGGAGAAAATTAGATCGCGTTTAATAATTGTTGTAATATCTAACATTTTGACTAATTTTACACTCAAATAAATGAATATTTAAGATGGCTGAAATAGAAATCAGACTTCCCAAAATGGGTGAGAGCGTTACAGAGGCAACAATTACAAATTGGCTAAAACAACCAGGTGACCAAGTTGCTATGGATGAGCCATTGGTAGAGGTTGCTACAGATAAAGTGGACAATGAATTACCATCTGAAGCAGCTGGAACGCTTATAAAATGTTTATTTGAAAAAGATCAGGTAGCGCAAGTTGGAGATGTAATTGCCATTATATCAACAGACTCGAATGCGGTAGCAGCAGCAACAAGTGCTCCTGTTATTGCTGAAACACCAGTTGCAGCAGCTTTAGAAACAAAAAGAATCGAGGAGACCATCGCTCCAACTGAAAATCAAGAAAATTTCAATTCAGGAGATCGCTTCTATTCACCATTGGTTAAAAGTATTGCTCAGAAAGAAGGACTGAGTAGTTCGGAATTGAATAGCATTTCTGGTACAGGCTTAGAAGGTAGAGTAACTAAAAAAGATTTGATTTCTTATTTAGAAAATAGAGGTTCAGCTCCTAAAGTACAAGTTGCTGTTGCGGCAAGTGCGCCGTCAATCCCAGCTCCATCAGCACCTATACCTCCAATGGTTTTTACAAGTGGAACAGATGAAATCATTGAAATGGATCGTATGCGCAAGCTGATCTCTGATCATATGGTAATGTCAAAGCACACTTCGCCACATGTTACTTCTTTCGTGGAAGCAGATGTAACTAATATCGTAAATTGGAGAAATAAAGTTAAAAAGAAGTTTTTTGAGAGAGAAGGGGAAAATATTACCTTCACCCCCATTTTTATTCAAGCAATTGCGCAAGCCATTAAAGATTTTCCAATGATTAATGTTTCTGTATCAGGAACGACGATTATCAAAAAGAAAGATATAAATATTGGAATGGCCACAGCACTACCTTCTGGTAACCTTATCGTTCCTGTAATTAAAAATGCAGATCAATTAAATTTGATTGGTTTGACTAAAGCAGTGAATCAGCTGGCAAATAATGCAAGAAACAATAAACTAAAACCGGAAGATGTTCAAGGTGGAACTTACACCATGACCAATGTTGGTTCCTTTGGAAATGTAATGGGAACTCCAATTATCAATCAACCCCAAGTGGCGATTATGGCTGTTGGAGCAATAAGAAAAATGCCTGCAGTAATTGAAACACCTGAAGGAGATTTTATTGGAATTCGTCATAAAATGTTTTTATCGCACTCTTATGATCACAGGGTTGTAGATGGAGCTCTTGGTGGACAGTTTGTCCGCAGGGTTGCTGATTATCTAGAACAATTTGACATAGAACAAAATTTTTAATTTATCATTAAAAAAATAGAAGTTATGAATAAAATTTTGACAATAACATTTGGACTATTCATTTCTTTAATCGGATACAGCCAACAAACTGAAGTAGAAATTAAAAATGTAATCAACAAGTCATCTGAACAGGAATTGATAGGTGAGAACTCTAGATTATTGCAAGAAAACTTCTTTCATTTTGCTGATTTAGTTGCAGATAAGTTAATCAGTTATGATAAAGATAATGCGAACTACAATTATAGGAAAGGGTTTATCTTATTGGCAATGAATCAGAACCACGAATTGGCGATGAATCATTTATTAAAAGCAATCAAAAAAACTCAAGTCAATTACGATATTTATTCCGTTACTGAAAAAGCAGCCTCCATTGATGCTTACTTTTATTTAGCAGCAACTTATCAAATTGATGGACAATATGATAAAGCCATTTCGAATTATAAAATATTTCTTGAAAAGGCAGTAAAAAAATCTGAATTGAATGTCAACGCCCAAAACTGCATAGCACAATGTGAAGTAGCCAAAAAAGCAGTCGCATCTTCTCAAGGAAAAGCACCAACGAATCTTGGTAAAAGTTGGAACACTAATCAAAATGAATGGAATGCTCAAATTTCTTTAGACGGAAAAGTCGTTTATTTTTCTAGTCAATGGCCATGGGCGGATAAGGCAGCTGATGCTTCCAAAGATGTTATGTTCAATACTTATCCAGATGATGTATATCAAATGTTTGTCGAAAAATCTGGAGCTTGGAGTAAGCCAAGTATCATGTCTTTTTCAAATCCTAAAGTTGGTGAACGATTGAGCTATATCACACAAGACGAAAGAAATGTTTTTGTATACAACAATAGCGGAAATTTCTTATTTAATACCACTTTTCAAAATGGCGTTTACGGTCCATTAACACCGATTAAGGAAGTTAAAACCGCAAGTGAAAATAGCACTTACATTCATTGGAATACCCATTACACGCTCTCACCTGATGGAAATACCATTTATTTTGTTTCGAATGCTGAGGGTGGTAAAGGGAAAAGAGATCTTTACATGGCTGAAAAATTAAACGGCGTTTGGGGTGCTGCTCAAAACATGGGAGGCATGATTAATTCAACGTTTGATGAAGAAACACCTTTCATGGGATTAGACAATAATATACTTTATTTCGCTAATAATGGTCCCGAAAGTATGGGAGGATTCGATATTTTCATGGTGCAAAGAGATGAAAATGGAATGTGGTCGAAACCCGTTAACATTGGTTTTCCTTTTAATTCTCCAGCTGATGACCTTTTCTTTACTTTAACTGCTAATGGTAAGCAAGGAATGGTGTCCTCTAACCGCAAAGGTGGAGAAGGAATGTTTGATATATACGGTATTGAAATGTCCGCTTCGAGTAACAATGCATTTTTAAATGGTCAAATAATCAACCCTAAAGGAAAGGCAATTCCTGAAGGATCTTATATTATTTTAAAATGTTTAGACTGCAATAATTCTTCAGAAGTTATTCTTTCGCCAAGAATGAGAGATGGTGTTTTTGTAAGTAAACTTGAAAAATGTAAGACTTATGAGTTGTCCTACTATTATGGTCCTGAAAGCCGAAAGCATTATTCAACTAAATTTAAAACCAATTGCGAAACAAGCTATGAGGAGATAGTTCAGAAGGTCTTAATAGATGACGACAATAAAGTAATTATTCCTTTCCCTAAATATACCGTTCAAGGTTCGGTCCGTGATCAGAAATCAGGTTTAGGCATTGCAAATGCAAGTGTAAGTATTAATATTAATGGGAAAACTGATGTAGTGAATACCGATAACAATGGGAACTATATTTCCAATCTTATTAAAAATCTTAATTACGAGACTGAGGTTAATGGTCAATCAGAAGCAAGTGCTAAAAACTACCTTAGCAATTCTAATATATTACAAACGGTTTTAGCTTACGATTCCATTGTGAAAATGGATATTAATTTAACCCCTGTTATCAATAATAATATAGGGACGTATTATGTTCATTATGAATTAAATAAGCATAATTTAACTGAAACTTCGAAAATGGAATTAAATGAAGTGATAGCAGCACTTAATGCTAATCCTAAATTAAAAGTTGAAATTAGATCCCACACAGATTCAAGAGGAACCGCTATTTACAATCAAAGGCTATCTGATTTAAGAGCAAAAACAGCCAAGTTATACATTCAATCGAAAATCACAAATTCACATCGTATTAGTTCTAAAGGATACGGAGAATCTGAATTGCTTAATTCTTGTGCTGATGATGTTCCATGTTCTGAAGACGAGCATTTAGAGAATAGAAGAACGGAATTTATTATAATTAAATAATTAATCTCACATTTAACACAGCCCAATTTCTTTGGGCTTTTTTTTTATACTATAAATGAAAATTAATCTCAAGAAACCACTGTGTGTATTTGATTTAGAAACCACAGGAACCAACATCACAAAAGATCGTATTGTTCAAATTGCTATCGTTAAAATCATGGAAGATGGAAGCGAAATAGAATACAATGAATTGGTGAACCCTGAAGTTACTATTTCTGACGAAATTGCTGAAATCCATGGGATTACAAATGAGATGGTTAAAAATGCTCCAACCATAAAAACATTAGGGCCAGCCATTTTAGCTTTTATCGGAGATGCAGATCTTGCGGGATACAATTCAAATAAATTTGATATTCCCGTTTTAGTGGAGGAATTGTTAAGAGTTGGTATTGCTGTTGACTTTTCAGATAAATCATTTGTCGATATCCAGAATATATTTCACAAAATGGAACAACGTACTCTTGCTGCAGCGTACCAATTTTATTGTGGAAAAACTATGGACAATGCGCATAACGCCTTATATGATACGCAAGTAACATGGGAAGTGCTAAAAGCGCAACTGGAGCGTTATCCAGAATTGGATAGTGAAATTAATGCCCTTGCGAGCTTCTCAAGACAAAGCAATTATGCCATGGTCGATTTTGCTGGAAGACTTGCGCACAACGATAAAGGAGAAGTGGTTTATAATTTTGGAAAACATAAGGGTAAAACCATTGCAGCAGTAATGCAAAATGAACCAGGTTATTATGGTTGGATGTTAGAAGCAGATTTCCCACATCAAACAAAACTATGTCTTCGCAAGGAGATGGAAGAAATCAAACGAAAAAAGGAAGCCAATAAAGAAGGTGAAATTCAAGATAAACTAAGTGGATTATTAGATAAATTTAATAAGAAATGAAAATAATTTGTATTGGCAGAAATTACAGTGAACACGCTAAAGAAATGGGTTCTGCAACTCCAAGTGAACCCGTTTTTTTCATGAAACCTGATACTGCATTGTTACGAGAAAAATATTTTTTTTACCCCTCCTTTACAAAAGATTTACATTATGAATGTGAATTGGTGGTGAAAATTTCAAAACCAGGAAAGAGTATTGCAGTTCAATTTGCTAAAAACTACTACAAAGAAGTGTCGATTGGATTAGATTTTACAGCACGAGACCTACAACAAGCTTGCAAAGAAGCAGGATTGCCATGGGAAAAAGCAAAATCATTTGACAATAGTGCCGCGGTATCCAATACTTGGATTTCTGTTGAAGAAAACAACATGCCTAGTAAGTTTGAGTTTTATCAAAATGGGACTTTAAAACAAAAAGGAGATCTTTCAGAGATGATTTTCAGTATCGATCAAATAATCGCTTATGTTTCCCAATTCATCACACTAAAGACAGGCGATTTAATTTTCACAGGAACACCAGCGGGTGTTGGTCCAGTAGCCATTGGCGATCAACTAGAAGGATTTCTGGAAGGACAAAAGATGTTTAATATTGAAGTAAAATAAAGTTCTTTATTGCTTTATAAATCGAATTACCTTTTGATTACTTACTTTGATCAAGTACACTCCATTGTTCCAATTACTTACATCAATTATTGTTTCTAATTCAAGATTAGAAAATTGAATCATAGTTCGACCCATAGCATCAAATATAGAGTAGTTCATATTTAATGTTTTGCTATTGATTTGTAATTTATCATGGGTAGGATTTGGATAAATCACACAATCATTTGATGGAATTTCATTAATACTAAGGCTACTATTTGGATCATTTTCTAGATGAAACACCCCACCTAAATCTTGACCAATAAATAAATCTAATTGTCCATCATGATCAATATCATTGATAAATGGTGCACTATAAGCGCCTACATTAATTCCTAAAAATCCATTGGATCTCAGATTAAAGTTAGCATTCAAATTCCCATCAATGCCATCATACAAGAGCAATGTCCCGTCATAATTGCCAATAATTAAATAGGTAGTGTCGAGGTGACTGAAAAAATGAGGGCTTGGAAAACCATCAGGATTGGTAGTAGAGACATCAATTTCCCCCAAAAAGGAAGAGGTCAATGTAAATTGAGGAAGCGTTGCAGTTCCACTATTCTTATAATAAATTATCGTTCCCGTTTTTTCTCCTATGATTAAATCTAACAATCCATCTTGGTCTAAATCGAATAATTGAGGACTTGCAAATTGACCCACTTGAATTGCAATCCCATTATTATCTTGCAAATTTGAACTCGGTACAGAAAAATTAGGGGAGCTACCAATGGTTGTATTTACATATAGCGCTAGTTGTCCATCTTCTTTTCCAAGGAGCATATCCAATTTACCATCACCATTAAGGTCACCAAAAGTAGGTGCAATATGCAAGCCCAGATTAGCTTGAGATAAATTCATTAAATCTGCATCAATAAAAGTAAAGACAGGTTGTGTTAAAGTTCCCGTATTCTTATAATACGCTAAGCGACTTTCTTTATTTAATATGGGTTTATAGGCAAAATAATTGGCGACAATTAAATCCTCCAATCCATCACCTGTTATGTCTGCTAGCACTGGGATAGAACCCAAACCATGTTCAATCATTTCACTTTGCAAGAAAGCATTTCCTTGGTAGATGAAATTACTATTTGAATTGCTTGCTGAATTATGATAGAATAAAATACTTTTTTCATTTTCTGACACTCCTTTGGCATTAGGAGCTACGAGTAGATCTTTAATTCCATCAAAATCAACATCTAAACGATACGCTGCCGGAAAGACCTGCATAATTGCTGAGACACTATTTGAGGGAAAGGCTGGATCAACGCTGATCATTAATGAATTGGTATTGGGAGCTGTTCCTCCATTTATCAATAAATTGAGATTGGTATAAGCAACATCACCAACAATCAAATCTTGTACACCAGAACCATCAATATCAAGGGCCAATAAAGTAGATCCGGCATGAGCTTTTTCAAGTTCATTTGGATTGTCATGAGGAGGCAACATTGGATTGGGTACATTCCCGGAAGTACATGGAGCATTTTGATCATTCAGAAACAAACTATTAGAAGTGACATCCTCTTTAAATCCTCCCCAACATTCATTTTTCAATTTAAAAATTAGAGAATCTGAATTGCCATACATGTCTTGGCTTTGATTTTGATGATATTGCACATGTTCACCACCAATATGGTAGGTCAAAACATCAATATCTCCATCCAAATCTACATCTACTAGTGCAGGAATATCGCTTGAACTAACATATAGTCCTAATTGCATACCATTATAATCAGAATACAAAAGTTCCTTTACCAGAAGCCATTGTAATCCTTGAGAAAAGCTCCCAGTATTTTTAAATACTTTCATTCCTCCAATACCATATGTGAAAAGATCATTTTTTCCATCACCATTATAATCCACCAAGGAAGCTCGATAACGCAGATCTGAAGGAAATAAAGATGCTGCAAGGGGATCAAAAGTATAGAAGTGACTTGAGCCAACTTGATCATGACGAAAAACACGTATTTGATTATTACTCCGATCAAAAATGAATACATCTAAATCACCATCAAAATCATAATCTATATCTGAGGGTTGTGCATAGTTAATTCCCCCAGCCCAAGCCAAATCTAATTTACTTCCTAATTTAAATACAGGAATTGAATCTTCGTAATTAAATTGAAATTGAGCAGAGATGGAGACCCATTTGCAACAGACACAAAACAAAAGAATGAAAAAACGCTTTAAAGACATCAGATTTCTATTAATGATTCACTTCTTGATGCAAAGGATTTAAGAGATCCATTACTGATTTCACTGGACTAAAAGTATTACTTGGTATTTCAACAAAAATGGAGTTCCAATAATACATGGACCCATTCCATAATCCCGGAAGTTCCAAGTAATTTATTTGATTGCCTAAATAAGTCTTTTTAACTTTAAAAGAACTTTTAGCATCAATCGATTGACTCAAATCTATTTCATTTCCTTGTAAATCTTTAGTGCAGAGTACCATCATCACAGGATTAAAATGAGTACTCGAAAATAAATGCTTTGTTTGATCTTCGTTAACAATTTGAGACTTCTCAATAATTTGTTTCGTTACTATTCCATCGCGATTAATCATAAAGGGACCACCACCAGCCAATCCTTCATTTTTTACCATTCCACAAATTCGCAATGGACGGTTAATGATCGAAATCAAGTTTACTTCATCTTTTATTGAAGATATTTCTGAATGGGTATAGAGTTGAAATTCTTCGTTCAATTTTATCAATTCAGGAATAGATTTCGAAATTTGAATCAACTGTAATCGTTCCCTAATTTCAATAAGCAAACCCGCCAAGGCACTCCACACCTGATTAGAAGAGGAAGCATGAGAAAGGTGTTGCACATTATCAATATTTTTTACAAATATTAAATCCGCTTGAATAGATTGAAGATTTGGCAAAAGTGCTCCATGACCAGCAGGCCTTCTGAGATAGTTTCCATCTAAATCCTTCAACGCTTCTTGCTGCTCATTAAAAACATAGGCGTCAGCAGCATTAGATTGATAAGAATAGGCTACTTCATAATTTTTTTGATCATTTTGTTCCGCATTAGCAATGACCTTTTTTATTAAATCCTCATATTTCTCCTGAATGGTAAAATGGAAAGTTGCTTTTGAAGCGTTAAGAAAAGAAGCTTGAAAAATATGTTCTTCAATAGGATTTTTCACACCCGAAGCATAAGAATGGAATGGAAAAACGCCTTTAGGTAATTGCGCATAATCTTGTCCTTCTGAAGCCATTAAGAAGTTAAGAAAATCCATCCAATTCATTTCGAAATTCAAGATATTATTCTTGATCTCAAGGGGTAAAAGTTCAAAAAATGCGAACTTAGAAATATGACTAAAAAACCGCTCTACTGAGGCTCGATTTTCGTCATTTGGATTTTGCAGAAATTCATGGATGAACTCAAACATTCGCGAACCTGAACCAGAAGCAGGGATAAACACACAAACTTCTTTTTGAGCAGCCTTAAATTTAGATTCATAAAAATGAAGGTGAGTATCTAACAAATTTAAAATCCCCTCCCCGACTCTACATGGGCCTTCAATTAATAAAGAAGGACTGACATCAAAAAGATTTTTTCGCTCTTGAGCGATGATTTCAGAGATCATGGTCGTAATGTAAAATCGATTCGTTTTCTTTGCATAATGAATATCGTCTTCGAATTTATAAAATATCAACTTATTGCCAAAGGAAGACATGGAATACATTCCCCATTTGTATATAAATTAGTCGATGAAATACTTAATCAAAAAATTCCAAACAGTGTAAAGCTACAACAAAATGCACTATTCAGAAATTTAAAGAAATCCAAAACAAAAATAAATTTTCAGGAATTTGGTGCGGGTTCCAAAAAAATGGATCGGCAAAGAATTGTAAGTGATGTGTTTAGACAAAGTGCAACGAGAGGAAAATATGCGAAATTAATTTACCTGCTTTCCAAAAACTTTGAGCACAAAGAAATACTAGAATTAGGCACTTCATTAGGCGTTGGAACGCTTCATTTGCATTGGGGAAATCCTTCTGCAAAAATCACCACGCTCGAAGCATGTCCGAACACCTTCGCTTTTGCAAGAAAAAACCTTCAATCCCAATGCTATCCAAATGGGCCAATTAATATAGAAAACACCTTATTCAAAGAATTTATTGAAACATCCAAAACCAATTATGACCTCATATTTATTGATGGACATCATAATGGGACAGCGCTATTAGAATACATGGAAGCACTTGATAAAAATTCAAATGAACAGACGATTTTTATTGTGGATGATATCAGATGGAGTAAGGATATGTTAATGGCTTGGAATCAATTGATTCAGAATGAAAAGTATCAATTAAGCATAGATTTTTTCAAAATGGGAATCTTAATGAAAAGACCCACTCAAATGAAAGAACATTTTACATTAAAACTTTAATAAGTAGCAAATAGTACTGCTAACATATCAGGTAAAGTAGCCTTTAACTGCTCAGACTGAGGTGAAAATTTATCTGCATCATCTTGCATCGTAGTCCATTCAAAAGTTTGCGAAAGGTCTTTCGATGAACTCAATTGAATGTCTAATGTTCTAAAACCCGACAAAACTTCACTTACTGATACGAGCATTACTGATTTATTATCGTCTAATGTATTTGGTAAAGCCTCAAAGTCAGTAGAGACAAGATCATCAGGATTTTGAAATTTAACTTTTACATCATTTTCCTTATTTAAATTCTTGACTGAAGCCATAGGGACAAGGTTCGATTTCAGTTCAACAGTTTTCTTAGGTTCTTTGTTTTGCTTCACTTTTCTTGATTCATTTTTTGCAAGCGTTGTGTTATTTATAGAATCTGAAAGGGCGTTTTTTATCACAACAGTCATGACAGCAACAACAAGTACGGCGGCAATGGCACGAAAATACCCTTGCTTATAAAATGGGATTTGACGCATTGGAGCTGGGGCTGCAATAGTATTTTGAGGATATGTTTGGGCAAACAAATCGTCTAGATTTTGCTTTACAGATGCAGCAGGCAGTTCCATTGCATTATTTTGACTTTCAATATGATTAAAAGTTTCTTTTAACAAAAGAAAAGTAGCTTCATCAGAACAAAAAGAAGCAATTTGCTCCAATTCTTGAGCATTAAGATCCTTAATTGAATTTTTCTTAAAAATCGTTTCCATATTATATCTCAATTAAAATAGATTGATAATCCTTTAATTTTTCTGCAAGTTGTTTGGTCGCATAAAATAAACGCGATTTAACGGTTCCTTCATTAATCACTAACACATCTGCAATTTCTTTCATGGACAGACCTTGAAGGTGGCGCAAGCTAAAAACTTCTCTGTGCTTATCGTCCAAACTTTCCATGCTTTCATCAAAGGCCACTTTAAAGAATTTATCTTGTACCGTATTCAGAACATTATCTTCAGACTTTAGACTGTAATGCTGATCCAAGCTATTGCTGACATTTTTACGAACCTCAATCTTTTTATATTCATTTTTGCACATATTACAAGCAATTGTAAACAACCAAGTTTTAAAAGATCTGTTGGCATCAAAAGCAGTTGGGTTGACAATTAATTTAGCAAACAGATCATGAACCATATCTTGCGCTTTTTCTTTATCCTGCCATAACATTTTATTAAAATAACCAAACAAAACCCCAGAATAACGCAAATATATTTCGTCAAAAGCACACTTTTCTCCCAGTGACAGTTGCACCATCAAGTCCTCATCGGAAAGGGAGTCAAATCGTTTTTTAACGATAATCATATTAGTTTTTCTTATTAATTACGGCAGATTTACCCGATTTCAATCCAATCCACTGAATATGTAATTCAGTATTTACTTTTGCATATTTGACGATATTTAAATCGAACGCTCGAGCGTATTCAGATTCCAAATAGAATAGCATCGGTAGATAATTACTGGATAAATTATTGCTCAATGGACTTTTAAATTTTGTAATATTCTTTCTATTCATTGTAAGCCATAAATCTTCTTGCTTTTGAATAGAAGGTAAATCTCTTGATGATTGAACTTCAAAAATCAAACCAAAAGGAACCAAGTTGGATTGCAGCGGGACAAAATATGGTGATGGAATCGTAAGAGATAATGCTAAATTCTTATCCTGGTTTAAAGCACAAAACGCTTCTAAAAAAGCAACATTAACCTCCCTTTGTCCCGGAATAGCATACCCCAATTTAGTTAAGGCATTACGATAATGCTGACTCTGTAAGAAATCAAGTGAAATAACAGGGATTTGGTTGCTGTTCTTATTTACTATTTGTTCATACAAGACGCAATAGGTATCTAAGAAACCATAAGTAATCAGCGTATTACAATCAGCACTTGACAATAAAACATCTGCAGCATAACTCAAGCCTTCTTCACTTATTTGTTCCTCATCTTTTAACTTTAATAAGTATTTTTTAGCGTCCGTAGTGTCGCCAATAATTATTGAATTTGCCATTGATTGGATCAATACATCGCTATTATTAGGCGATAACTCAAGTGCTTTTTGAAGAAAAGGAGCGCGATCTACATCGTAATTTCCTGCCATGTAATAAAACAAATTATACTCAAATTCGGCGGTTGAATCTGCTTGAAGTTCAACAACCTTTTTATCTAATTCTTCTTGTATAGCTGGCTCGATGGTGCGGTACTCAGGTTGAGAAGAAGCTGATTTTTTAAGTTGGGTGAAAGACTTACTTACTACTTGTTTCTTAGAAAATGAAGCGCTTTCAGTTTTTTCTCTTTCCAGACTTGTTTTTGACTTAACACTTCTTTCTCTGAGCTCTTCCTTCTGATAGACCATACTATCCAATACGAAAGTTGAATTTTTTTCCTCTTGAATTTGATTGGTGTTGAATTGAAAATTCAAACTATTATTTTGCGCAGGTGGTTGCGCTTGCGTCATCAGGCAAATTAAGAAGCTGAAGAAAAGAAGAAAGTACTTCATAACCGTCATTTTATTCTATATACATCCATCGAAACAAATGGTTCATTTAAGACAGATTCTGAAAAGTAATATATAAAATCTAATAGTTTTCAATTTTATTTATTTTTATTACTGAGTTCTTGAATAAAAGTAATTTGACTAATAATACTTAGTTTTGAGCGTTGAACATGAGCATGAAAAAAAAATATTCCCTTTTTCTATTATTAACTGCACTATTATTTCTTACAGGGATAAATTCCAGTTGCTCCAAAATCAAAGGAAATTCTAAAGGGCATCTTAATTTCTCGATTGACACTTTGGTCTTTGACACCGTATTTACCACAATTGGATCCACTACCCAACAATTTAAAATCTATAATAACGAAAACAAACCTGTTCAAATTGATGAGATAGAATTAATGGGAGGCGCCAATTCGCCTTTTAGTATTAACATAGATGGAGAGGCAAAGGATTTTATCAAAAATATAACCCTTAGGGCAAATGACAGTTTGTTTGCATTTGTTGAAGTCAACTTGAATGTAAACAGTCAAACACTACCTTTAATCATTGAAGATTCTATAAGATTTCGCACCAATGGAGTGGATCAATATGTAAAACTTACCGTTTGGGGACAAGACGCTTACTTTCATTACAAAGATTTAAATGAAGGGACTTGGCCCAACGACAAACCACATGTGATTTATGGTTATGCAGGGGTAGATTCATCCAAAACTTTAAACATCCAAGCAGGAACAAAAGTTTATTTGCATAAAAACGCATTATTATACATTTACAAATCTACCTTAAACATCAATGGCACTTTAGGAAATGAAGTTGTATTTCAGGGAGATCGATTAGAATCTATGTATCAAGAGGTAGCAGGACAGTATTACGGAATCTATTTTCATCAAGCCAGAGCATCAACCATTGACTATGCCATAATGAAAAATGGGACAAGTGGAGTGCATCTTTTCGGCAATGACGCAAGCAATCCAGGATACACTCTAACCATGACCAATACAAGAATCTTCAATCCTTCGAGGTATGGAGTTTTTATTTATTCAGGCGCTAAAGTCAAAGCGGAAAATTGTCTTATTTCAAGATGTGGAACCCATGCACTATTGGTGTTAGAAGGTGGAGATTTTAATTTCAATCACTGTAATTTGGTTGGATATGGGAATTCACAATCCCCTGCAGTTGGAATAAGTAATTTTTACAATGATTACACAACAGGAACAACAAATGTAGGTTCCATAAATGAGGGGAAATTTTATAATTGTGTAATAGCTGGCAAGTTAGGGACAGAGATGGCTATTGATACACTTCAGATGAATGGGGTAAGCTTGAATTTTGATTTTAGATCCTGTTTAATCCGTTCAGAAACCGTTTATAATGATGCATTTTATCAGAACATTATTTGGAATCTCAATCCATTATTTGAAAACACCGCTCAGGGAGATTTTATATATCAAGCTATCTCGCCTTTAAATGGAGCAGGATTTGCAAGTTCTGTATTGAATGATATCTTTGGTAATCCAAGAAATAATCCTCCTGACATTGGAGCAGTAGAACTGTAAACAAAAAAAGCGTCCTAATGAGACGCTTTTTTTGTTTAATATAATTAAATTAAGCAGTGGCAATCATATTGTCAAGAACCTCCATAACACCTTTTACAGCTTCTGCAGATTCATTTAATAAAGTTTTTTCTGCTTCATTAAGATCTAATTCAATGATTCTTTCGATTCCTTTTTTACCTAAAACAACAGGAACTCCTAAATAGATATTATTTAAGCCATATTCACCTTGCAACCATGCGCATACAGGGAAAATTCTTTTTTGATCACGCACTATTGCTTCCACCATTTGTGCAGCAGCAGCTCCTGGCGCATACCATGCAGAAGTACCCAATAATTTTACTATTTCTCCACCACCAAACTTAGTTCTTTCGATGATTTCGTTCAATTTTTCTTCAGAGATTAATTCAGTAACTGGGATTCCAGCAACAGTTGTATATCTAGGAAGAGGAACCATGGTATCACCATGACCACCCATCAATACTGCTTGAATATCTTTTGGAGAAACATTTAATTCTGTCGCCAAGAACGCACGGTATCTAGCGGTATCTAAAACACCCGCCATTCCAAAGACTTTATTTGGATCTGTTTTAGCATTCAAAAATGCACAGTAAGTCATAACATCCAAAGGATTAGAAACAACTATTATAATAGCATCAGGAGAATACTTAACGATGTTTTCAGTTACAATCTTAACAATTCCCGCATTGGTAGCGATTAAATCGTCTCTAGACATACCAGGTTTTCTTGGTAAACCAGAAGTAATTACAACAACATCAGAATCTTTTGTTTTTTCATAATCATTTGTAGATCCGATAACACGAGAATCATACAAATTAATAGGCGCTGTTTGCCATATATCAAGTGCCTTACCTTCAGCAAAACCCTCCTTTATGTCTAACAAGACGATTTCATTGGCGATTTCGCGACTTGCAAGGACATCTGCGCATGTTGCTCCAACATTACCTGCTCCTACTACTGTAACTTTCATATGAAAAAATTTATTATTGTTATTTTACGCTACAAAATTAATACAAATGATTAAATTTTCTTTAATTTGATGAACTTTTTAAGTAATATAAACTAAAGAGGCAACCCTAAATTTAATTAAGCGTTTTCAAAATATAAAAACTTGGAGAAGATTGACCCAATAAAGCATATTGTAGCAGGATGTTTGAGAAACGAAAGACGCGCTCAGGAGGAATTCTTCAAAATGTATTATGGGAAAATGTTATCTGTTTGTATGCGCTACATAAAAGATCGTGATAGCGCGCAAGAAGTACTCCAAGATGCTTTTATAAAGGTCTTTGAAAAATTGGAATTATTTGATTTCCGCGGTTCAATCGAGGGTTGGTTACGTCGTATCGTATCTAATACTGCAATTGATGCCATTAGAAAAGCCAAAAGAAACCCTTTTCTAAGTGGTGACGATAACGATTTTAAGCAAGTAGCAGAGAACGAAATGGAAAAACAAGAAGACTTAGCCTTTATGCAAATCAAAGCAGAAGTCGCCATGGAAGCCATTCAATCTTTGTCACCCGCCTACCGCACAGTCTTCAATATGTATGTTTTTGAGGAATATACACATAAAGAAATTGCCGAGATTCTTGGCATTAATGAAGGAACATCAAAATCCAATTTGTCTAAGGCAAAATTGAATTTGCAAAAAAAATTGAATTTAAAATTTGAAAAGATCCAATAATGATGGACGATAAAATAAACGAAATATTTAAATCTGCACTTGAAGGGCATGAAATGCCTTACGATGCAAACGCCTGGAAAGCTTTTGAAAGTAATCTAGACGGAAAACAAGTGCCCAAAAAATCAAATCTTTGGAAATGGTTAACCGGTACTGCTGCTCTTGTTGCCATTATCAGCGTTTTCTTAGCTATTGAACCTTCCAAACAAGTGAAATCTAGCGAGAAAAATACACGTGAATTACTTTCAAATAAAAAGAAAACTGAAATTATTTCAAATGAAGTAAAAGCTAGTCAAATTAAGGAACAACTGGCTAAAAAAGAAATAAAAACTAAAACTCTCTTAAATTTATTACAAGAAGAAATTCCAACAATTGCCTCAGTAATTATTAATTTAAATGACGAAGGACCACTAAAATCAAACATAATTAACAATGATTCAGAAATTAATACTTCTGATAATAACTATAATATAGTTGACCAGCAAGTATTCTATCCAGAAATAGAAATTAATTGTGTGAATGAAGAACAGTGGATAGAAAATAAAAATTCTTTTAACCTAATGTTGCAGACTCCAACGGGTGAAGAAATAGTTTTAGTCGCCAATCAGAAAACATTAATTACTGCTAAAACTAAAGGGACCTATAAAATTGGCTGGTATATTGAACCGAATAATTTTAATGTCTACAAAAGCAAATTCATTAATGATGTTCCTGCTCTAGATGTATTGACAGAAGAATTGAACTATGATAATGGATTACCAACTTTACCTGTGAAATTCAGAACGAATGAAGAAGAAGTTGTAACCCAATATGACAACCGTTCTATCACCTCTAATTCAAGTGAACAAAATATCTACTTATTTGAAAAAGGGGATATACAAATTCGTTTTACCGCAAGCAATATTCATTCTTGCAAAACAACTGTAGTAAAAGAAATAAGTGTGGCCGAAAATTATAATTTATTAGCGGTAAATGCTTTTGATCCTTATTCGAGTGATAACAGGAAAAATAGTTTCATGCCATTTGCACTTACCAAAAGAACAAGTCCATTCGTACTTGTCATTATTGATCCAGCAGATGGAGGTGTTGTATTTCAATCTAATGACGCAAATAACTCATGGGATGGTTACGACAAAAGGAACGGTAAAATGGTGGCTCAGAATAAAGCATTCATTTGGAAAGTAAGTTTACAGAATCCAGAGAAAAAAGAAAAATCAGATTATAAAGGAACAATAATTCGTTTATAAATAGATGTGCTAAGATATGTTAAGTAAGGATTATTCTCAGGGATAATCCTTATTTTTGTTTTAAGCATTTCTATGAAAAAAATTCTACTATTTAATAGACTTCAAAATCCTAAGGGAAATGAAATATTTATGCACTTAAAAAATTATGTTGCATGAGTATAATTCATTTACTACCAGACCATATTGCCAATCAAATTGCAGCTGGAGAAGTTGTACAACGTCCTGCTTCTGTAGTAAAGGAGTTGATGGAAAATGCTGTAGATGCAGGTGCTCAAAACATTAAAGTAATCATAAAAGATGCTGGCCGGACTTCTATTCAAATAATTGATGATGGTAAAGGGATGCTTCCAACAGATGCAATAAAGTGTTTTGAAAGACATGCTACAAGTAAAATAACGGTGGCAGATGATTTGTTTAGCTTGAAAACAAAAGGATTTCGAGGAGAAGCATTGGCCTCCATTTCAGCTGTTGCGCATGTTGTATTAAAAACGAGACAAGAAGAAGTTGAATTAGGATTTTCAGTTGAAATCGAAGGGAGTAAAATTAGCAAACAAGAGGAAACTGTTTGTGCTAAAGGGACTTCCTTTGAAATAAGAAATTTATTTTACAATATTCCCGCCAGAAGAAATTTTCTGAAATCCGATTATGTTGAATTTGGTCACCTACAAGAAGAATTTATTCGAGTAGCATTGGCACATCCTGAATGTAAATTTATTCTTATTCACAACGACCAAGAATTATTACATCTCAATTCTGGTGTTCTTAGAAAGCGAATTGTTGATATTTTGGGGAAGTCGAGCAATGAG
The DNA here is from genome assembly GCA_947447525.1 of Flavobacteriales bacterium. GTDB lineage: Bacteria > Bacteroidota > Bacteroidia > Flavobacteriales_D > Crocinitomicaceae > UBA952. The sequence goes on from CANFJL010000007.1 coordinate 135,422, forward strand.
CATATTGTACCTATTGAAGAAGCAACCGACATCATTAAAATCGAAGGATATGTTGGAAAGCCAGAATTTGCAAGAAAGTCAAGAGGAGAGCAATATCTTTTTGTAAATAATCGATTTTTTAAAGACGCCTATTTCAATCATGCGGTCACTAAAGCATTTGAAGGATTAGTTCCAGAAAAATCATTTCCGTCGTATTTTATTTTTTTAACGGTTGATCCAAGCAAGATTGATGTCAATATTCACCCTACAAAAACGGAGATAAAATTTGAAGAAGACAGGTTTATTTATTCTATTTTACTCAGCAGTATTAAAAAAGCATTGGGAAAATATAATATTATGCCCACACTAGATTTTGAAATTGAAACTAGTTTTGACATTCCAAGTTCTTTTAGAAAAAATCCACTTGTAGAACCACAAATCATTGTAAATCCAAATTATAATCCTTTTCATAAGCAGGCGAACACTTCTTCAAAAAGTGATTATTCGAAAGGAATTCAAGGTCAAGGCTTTGGGACAGATCAACCAGACGACAAAGATTGGGAGAATTTCTATGCAATAAACAAGGAGGATGCACCAGCCCGGCAAGGTCAAATAGAACTGGATGAATCCTTTGATACTGGAAATAACTTTTTAATTAGAGGAAAATACATTCTTTCCAATTGCAAATCTGGTGTTATGGTAATTGACATAAAAAGGGCAACAGAAAGAATTCGATATGAACAACTTTTACTTGCTTTTGTAAAAGAACCCATTCAACATCAGGCTTTATTATTTCCAATAGAAAAAGAATTATCGAAAGATGAGATCAGAATTTGGACAGAACACGAGTCTTTATTAGGGCAGCTTGGCTTTACTGGAATATTAAAAGAAAACACCTTGCATCTTGGAAGTACTCCAAATGCATTACATGAGAGTCAAATTGAAACATGTTTTTCTGCCTTAATCAACCTTTTGGTTCATAGTGCCATAGACAAAGGCGACTTAGCACATCAAGTAGTAGCAGTTTTAGCCTACAACAGTGCGCGTACGGCCACAATTCAAGTGCCAGAGCAAGCAAGTCGTTTGATTGAAGAACTTTTTTCTTTGCCTGAACATGCATTTTGTCCCTCAGGAAAACCTATTATTAAAACCATCACATTAGAAGAAATAGCCGCTAAATTTTAATCATGCTCAAAAATTTACCTCAAGTCACCAAGAATCTTTTGTTATTGAACATCATGTTCTTTGTTGCATCCCTTATTTTGGAATCTCAAAACATTGATCTTATTGGGCAATTTGGGACACATTATGTTAATTCTCCTCAATTCAGACCTTTTCAAATTGTCACTCACTTTTTCATGCATGCAGACTTTTTCCACATTCTATTTAATATGTGGTTGTTTATCATGTTGGGTGCTTATCTAGAAAATCTCTGGGGCCCCAAAAGGTTTTTTATTTTTTATGTTGCCTCTGCTTTGGGTGCATTTGCTTTACATAATTCAATCGGAATTTATCAAATCTATGAACTAAGAGCAGGATTGTGTACTTATCTTCCAATGGATCAAATTGATGCGATTATTGCTGCTACAGATAGAAAACATGTAGGTAATGCGCTTGAAAATTATATGATGATTCACCAATACCCAATTGAACCAGCTTTACAAAACTACCTTACACTTTGTATCACACCAATGGTAGGTGCTTCAGGAGCTATCTTTGGTGTAATGGCTGCCTTTGCTATATTGTTTCCGAACACGGAGTTTAGATTGTATTTTGCGATACCCATTAAAGCAAAATATTTTGTTGGTGCTTACTTCCTATTTGAAATTTATCAGGCTTTTCAAAATCAAGCTGGCGATTCTACAGCCCATTTAGCGCATGTTGGTGGAGCCATTGTAGGTGGAATTATTGTGTTGATTTGGAGGAAAAAAGACAGAGATAATTTTTACTAATGATGCAAAATAAAAATTTTCTAGAGGAAATTAAATTTCAAATTCGTCATGGAAAAATGACGAATAAACTGATCATCATTAATGTTGGCGTATTTGTCTTGATTCAACTGTTGATGGCAATTCAGCGTTTGACAGAAAGCAAAGATGGTTCTTTTATAAATAATATTTTTGGTTTAGATACACATATCGGCGGGTTTTTGATGAGACCATGGGGACTAATCACTAGTATTTTTTCTCATTTTGATCTTTGGCATCTGCTATTCAATATGTTATTTCTATATTTTGCGGGTAAGTTTTTTGAAACGATTTTTGACCAAAAAAGATTACTAGCAACCTATCTAATCGGTGGAATAATTGGTGGCTTAATAGAACTATTGGCGCATTATTTATTTTTTTATAACAGTAGCAACAGCCCATTTGTAGTGGGAGCTAGCGGATCGATTATGGCTATATTTGCTGCAATCGCTTTTTACAGTCCAAACACTAAAGTAATGCTCTTTGGTGTTCTTCCAATACGCTTATTCATTCTTGCTGTTTTCTTTTTATTAAAAGATATAATTGGAATCGGTCATGAAGATGGCATTGCCCATTTCGCCCATATTGGCGGAGCAATTTTGGGTGTGATTTCAGTTCAAAACACTTATAGTCAAAGGAATATTATTACTTTCACACTTAAAATCTTTAAAAACCTAAGTACCTTTAACTTTGGCTCAAAGAAACAAACAAAAAAGACTTTTCGCGCTAAAAGTGACGAGACTTACAACTATGAAAAAAAGATGAAACAAGAGAAGACAGATGTTATTTTAGATAAAATTGCAAAATCTGGGTATGAGTCTTTAAATAAAGCTGAAAAAGATTTTCTCTTTAACCAAAGCAATAAATAACCATTTGAAAAAGATAGTCAATACCTCAGCTAAAATAATTACAAGTATTCTAATTCTTGGATTGCTGTTGGGATATGCATCTCCTTATTTTCATCCGAACACGATATCATTTTTACCTTTTTTCGGGTTAAGTTACCCTATTTTTGCAGGCGGCGTAATCGCTTTTATGTTAATTTGGGCCGTTTTTAAGTCAAAATGGGCTGTTTTTTGCCTATTTTTCCTTCTTATTGGCGGAAAATTACATTTTCGAAGTTTCGCCTATAATTTAACCAATACTTCAGATTCTATAGAAAATCCTGATAATAAACTTAAATTGTTAAGTTATAATGTTCGCCTATTTGGAATTTACGAACCAACAAACGCTATACAAAATAGAGATGGCATTTTTAGTTTCTTGCGAAAAGAAAATCCAGATGTTGCCTGTTTTCAAGAATATTACCGACAAGACAAACCTACGAATTTCGAGACATTTGATTCCTTAATGTCCTCTATACATGCTGTTGATTATCACGAAAGAAGCGCTCATAAAATAAGTGGTCGACAAAATTTTGGTATTGCCATGTTTTCAAAATATCCTATGATTGCAAAAGGAGATGTAATGTTTGATACGCAGAGTTCGAGTGATTTTAATTATTGCATTTTTGCTGATATCGTAAAAGGCAAAGACACTTTTAGGATTTATAATGTTCACTTACAATCCATTCGCTTACAAGAAGGCAACTATACAACGGAGCGGATTGGAAATCAACGCGTGCCCAGCAAATCCACCATCCTTAAAGTGATTAAAAAATTAAGATTGGCCTATCAAAAAAGAGCTGATCAAGCAAGAAGGGTGGTTGAACATGCATCAAACTCACCTTACCCAAGCGTAATTTGTGGTGACTTTAATGATACCCCTATGTCATACTGCTACAATCAATTCAATAGAAAATACATTGATGCTTTCAGAAATTCTGCATGGGGAATTGGATCTACCTACATTGGTCGATTGCCTGCTGGAAGAATTGATTATATTTTTCATACACCAACATTGAACAGCTCAGAATTTCAAGTTCATTCGGAGAAATTAAGCGACCACAGGGCTATATCATGTAAGATTGAGAAGCTATGATTTTAGAATTAAATCCTCAATCCATTGATCAAAGGCAAATTATTCAAATTGTAAATTATCTAAATCAAGGTGGAATTGCCATTGTTCCAAGCGATACAGTTTATGCAGTGGTTTGTAGTCTGAATAATAAAAAGGGCTTAGATAGTCTTGCAGCATATAAAGGTTCCTCGCTAAATAAATTAAAATTTTCCTTGATTTTTAATGATTTTACGCAGTTATCTGCCTATACCTCTCCGATTGACAGAAGTATATTTCGCTTATTAAAAACAAATTTACCAGGGCCATTTACCTTCATTTTACATGCACATAAAAATGTATCCAAACTATTTTTATCAAAACGCAGCGAAATGGGGATGCGCATACCCAACAATACCATAATTCAAGAAATCATAAAACAATTGGGTAATCCTTTGGCAAGTACCTCTTTGCACAAAGACACTGAGGATACAGACTCCTATTTTACAGATCCAGATGAAATTTATGAGCAATTTGAAGAAGAATTTGGATTAATCGTACTTGGTGGCACTGGAAATAATGTTCCCTCTACCATTATAGGTTGTTCACAAGGAGAGATAAATATTATAAGACAAGGATTAGGTATCTTAAAAACATAGACTATGTTGCTTATTATAGATTGCGGAAGCCAAAAAACTCAATTTATTGAGGAGTTAGTTGATCTTCATTTGGACTATAAATCGATTTCAATTCTTGATGTAAGTCCAGAAGAAGTTGAGAAATATACAGGAATTATTATTTCAGGCGCCCCGATTCAAATAACGGAAGTCGATATGCAGATCTATTTAGATCAAGTAGAATGGATAAAAACCACTACAATTCCAGTTTTAGGGATTTGTTTTGGTCACCAATTAATAGGATTGTTATTTGGAGCCTACGGTTCAAAAATGAGAGAAGACAGAGACTGGCAAGAAATTGAAGTACTAGCAAATCATGTCTTATTCGAACGCTTGCCAATTATCCTTGAAATGATGGAGGATCATTGCGAATGTATTTCTTTACCACCAAATTTTGAATTGATTGCCACCTCAGACGCATGCGTAAATGAGGCAATGGCGCATCCTACTAAAAGCATAATGGGTGTGCAATTTCACCCTGAGGTATCTGGGAATTTTGGAGCAGTATTAATAGAAAATTTTATAAGACTTTGTGAAACCAAAAATTAGTTTCCTGCTAAAGAGATTAATTTAGTTTTATCAATCACTCTAAGTTTACGAACCTCGATTTCCAAACAACCATCTTCTTTAAATTCTTTCAGAAGGCGAATTAATGTTTCCGTAGCGGTGCCGACAAAATTGGCTAAGTCTTCTCGAGATAGATTAATAGGATCTTCACCATAAATATCCATTAAAATCAACAAAGAGAAAGCCAATCGTTCACGAACAGATTTTTGCGCCATATTGGTAATAAAATCAGCACGATCAGATAATTCTTTAGAAAGTTCTTTAAAAATCCCATTTCTAAGTGCAGGATTAAATTCAATCATATTGAGAAAATCTTCTTTCGCTATAAAGCAAATGTTAGAATCCTCAAGAGACTCTGCAGCAACTTTATACAATTCACCACTAAACATAGCGCGAAAACCAATTAAATCTCCTGCTTTGGCAATATGAATTATTTGTTCTTTCCCTTCTTCACCGCGTTTAAAGACTTTAACCTTTCCATGATTTACACAATATACTCCTCTTGGCGTTGAACCTTCAACAAAAAGAGATTGTGTTTTTTTATAAAAATTGCAAGCCCGTTGAGCTTCAAGAGTATCTAATTCAGCGCCCGAAATTCCATTAAATAAACCATGACCTCTCGACTTACAAGAAGAGCAAGCAACATGTTTATACGATTCATCAAGCATTGATTTCATTGAATCAAAGCTAATCATTTTATCAATAGAAAATAAATATGATTTTCGTCATTTTTTAGCGTTTTTTGAACATTTAATTTTGTACATGATTGATAAAGAAACCATTGAAAAATACAATGTTCCAGGCCCTCGTTACACTTCCTATCCAACAGTGCCTTTTTGGAAAGAAAAAAATCTGAATTTCCATCATTGGTCAAGATTATTAGGCGCCATCCAAACAACAAACAACCATACCGATATCAGCTTATACATTCACTTACCATTTTGTGAAAGTCTTTGCACCTTTTGCGGATGTCATAAATATATTACTAAAAACCATAATAAAGAGAGCGCTTATATTGATAGTGTTTTGAAAGAATGGAAACTTTATCAGGAACATCTACCATTTTCACCAAAAATTAAAGAATTGCATTTGGGAGGAGGCACACCAACTTTCTTTCATCCCAATGAGATTAAACGACTCGTTGAAGGAATATTTTCAATGGTCAATGGAAAGATAGAACCCTGCGAATTGAGTTTTGAAGCACATCCGGGAACTACAAGCGATGAGCATTTAAGTATTTTACATCAGATTGGATTTAGAAGAGTTAGTTTTGGAATACAAGATTATGACGAAAAGGTACAGCATGCGATTCATAGAATTCAATCCTTTCAAGAGGTGGCTGCCATACATCAAAAAGCTATAAAAAATGGATATACCGTAAATCATGATTTGGTGTATGGACTACCATTTCAAACCCTAAACGGATTTAAAAACACGATTAATAAAACTATTCGTTTAAGGCCATCTAGAATTGCACTTTACTCCTACGCGCATGTTCCATGGATAAAAGGAACAGGTCAAAGAGGCTACGACGATAATGACTTACCAAAAGACTTAGAAAAACGTGCTATTTATGAAATGGCTTTTTCCATGTTGCTAGAAGCTGGGTATATTTCTATTGGCATGGATCATTTTGCTTTACCTGATGATGCATTATCAAAAGCTTTTGTCAATGGCACCATGAGTAGAAATTTCATGGGATACACTACGCAATCAACTCCCTATATGATTGGATTAGGCATGTCGGCAATTTCAGATATTTGGGGTGCGTTTGCTCAAAATGATAAAAATATTACGAGCTATCAGAAACAAATTGACAATGGAATTATTCCAGTTTTTAGAGGCCATATTTTGAGTGAATTGGAACTAGAAATTCGACAATACATACAAGATTTGATGTGTAACTTTGAAACAACATTTCGAAATGATAGTAATTTTCAAGTAATTCACCAGGAAATAAAAGAAAAATTACAAGGACTCATCACCGATGGCTTGGTTGAAATTTCAGAGGATAAGGTTAAATCAACAACAAAAGGAAGACCCTTTATTCGCAATATTTGCATGGCTTTTGATCAAGATTTAAAATCGGAAATCGTTAATACCAATCTATTTTCCAAAACGATATGAATGCAAAAACTTGTTATCATTGCGGAGATTCAATAGATGGAATTGCAATCCAGAAGGCAGATAAAGATTTTTGCTGTATAGGTTGTAAAAGTGTATACACCTTATTGAACGAACATCACTTAGGAGATTTTTACACCTATGAGAAAGCACCTGGGTTAAAGCCAAACATTCCTTTACAGGATAAATATAAATTTCTAGAATTAGATGAAATATCGAAGCGATTCATCACCTATGAAGATGATGAAATAATCAAAATAACACTTTCGCTTCCAAGTATCCATTGTTCTTCGTGTATTTACTTGCTTGAAAATAGCGCAAAAATAAATCCGGCAATAATTAGTTGCCAAGTTCATTTTCTTAAAAAAGAAGCCAGTATTTCTTTTAATAAAAACAAAGCAAAACTTTCAGAAATTGCATTGTTTCTCGACCGGATAGGATACACTCCAAATTTTAATTCAAAGCAAAGTCATAAGGCGAAAGACAAGAATTTTTTATTTAAAATTGGTATAGCAGGATTTGCTTTCGGTAGTATCATGTTGTGGAGTACGCCGAGCTATTTTGGAATTGCAAAAGACAATAAAACATTTAGTGATTTTACGACTTATCTTTCTTTTATAATTTCCTTACCGGTACTCTTATATTCCGCTAGAGATTATTTTATTTCAGCATATAAAGCAATACGCGCTAGGAGCATTAATTTAGACATACCCATCACTTTAGGAATTATCGCCTTGTATTTACAAAGTATCTATTCCATTTTCACGCATGAAGGTCCAGGATACTTAGATAGTTTCGCTGGATTAATTTTCTTTTTGTTGATTGGAAAATGGTTTCAAAATATCTCCTATCAGTCGCTAAATTTTGAAAGGGACAACGCCTCCTATTTCCCCGTTGCAGTTACACGAATTATGGGTAAAATTGAAGAAATCATTCCTTTAGAAAAAGTTAAAACCAATGATATTATCCAAATTAGAAACGAAGAAATCATTCCTTGTGATGCTGAATTGATTAGTGAAAATGCTGAAATAGATTACAGCTTTGTTACTGGAGAATCAAAAATAATTAAGAAAATAAAAGGTGATTTAATTTATGCTGGAGGAAAATTAATTGGACAATACATTACTTTAAAAGCCTTATCAAGTTCAGATCGCAGTCAAATAACCCAATTATGGAACGAAGTTAAAAACAAAAAAGAACACCACACACTGATTAGCTATCAAGATAAAATATCCTATTTCTTTTTAATCATACTCCTTTCTATTGCTGCAATCTCAAGTTGTGTTTGGTACTTTATTGATTCAACCATGATTCCAAAAGTTTTAATTTCTATTCTAATAGTTGCATGTCCCTGCGCCCTTGCCTTGTCTGCTCCTTTCACCTTGGGTAATATCTCTAGAATACTTGGGAGAAAGGGCTTATACATCAAGAACACTTCAGTAATTGAAGCCCTTTTGTCCATTACAAGCATCGTATTCGATAAAACAGGGACATTAAGCGATCCATCAAAAAATGAAATCACATGCTTAATGGATGATTTAGAAATACAAGAGCAAAATATGCTACAAAATATTACTAGGAGTTCGACGCACCCACTTTCAAAATTCATTTACGCACACTTTTCAACTGATTTAATTACTCAAGTGAAATTTGACCAATTTGAGGAGATAAAAGGGAAGGGGATCAAAGCAGAATATAAGGGTCATATCTATAGAATTGGAAATGCAGCATTTACAAACCAAAAATCGGGGACAGATACCACAGAAGTTTATTATACTAAGGATGGGGTTCTACTTCAACATTTCACATTCACAAGTCATTTTAGAACTGGTATTTCACAAATGTTAGCCGATTTAAAAAATTACAAAATCTATGTCTTATCGGGAGATAATGACCAAGATAAAAAAACTTTAATTTCTCTTGGTTTTGAGGAGAAAAATATAAGATTTAACCAAGAAGCAAAAGACAAATTTGAAATCATCAATGCTTTAAATCAATCTAATGAAAAGGTACTAATGATTGGCGACGGATTAAATGATACAGGAGCATTAGCATCAGCACAAGTAGGAATTGCACTTTCAGAAGATATGTTCAGGTTCACACCAAATTCTGATGGAATTCTTTCCGCAAAGATGTTGATTGCACTTCCATCTTTAATGAAAATTGCCAAATTTTCTACCTTGGTATTAAAGATATGTCTAGCATTTTCAATTTGCTATAATATTATAGGACTCAGCTTTGCAATATCGGGAAATTTAAGCCCATTAATTGCTGCCATACTTATGCCTATAAGTTCAATAACAGTTGTGGTATTAAGCACCCTGATTATTCAAATTCGATATCGAAAAACTTCTACTGAAAAAAAATAATTTTTTTTTCAAAAAAGTGATAATTATCATATTTTAAAAGTCATCTAAAACTGAATTTTGCATCATGGGAATGATCTATTTGATGCTTATCGTTAGTTTACTAATCGCCTTATTTTTTCTAGGATTCTATTTTTGGGCGGCAAAAAACGGGCAATTTGATGATGATTACACTCCTTCAGTACGCATGCTATTCGATGATGAAACAACAATAAAAAATGACAATGGAGACACAACAATTTAGTTACGATAACCGCATCGTAAAAAACTTCGCCTTTGCGACAATTATTTGGGGAATTACAGGTATGTTGGTTGGATTAATAATTGCTTTGCAATTGGCATTTCCAGAATTTTTCAATGATTATTTAGGGTTTAGTTTTTTATCTTTTGGTCGGCTAAGACCGCTTCATACTAATGCAGTAATTTTTGCTTTCGTTGGCAATGGAATTTTCACAGGTGTCTATTACTCCCTCCAAAGACTATTAAAAACCAGAATGTGGAGCGACAAATTAAGTTACTTCCATTTTTGGGCTTGGCAATTCATTATCGTTTGTGCCGTTGCTACTCTTCCATTTGGAATAACATCTGGAAAAGAATACGCAGAATTAGAATGGTGGATTGATATTTTAATTGCAGCAGTTTGGGTAGTTTGGGGTTGGAACATGTTTGCAACCATCCTCAATAGACGCGTAAAGCATTTATATGTTGCGATTTGGTTCTATATCGCAACCTTTGTTACCATTGCGATGTTACACATCTTCAATTCATTTGAACTTCCTATTTCGTTTTTTAAGAGTTACAGTTGGTATTCTGGTGTGCAGGATGCCTTGGTTCAATGGTGGTATGGTCATAATGCAGTTGCCTTTTTCTTAACCACTCCATATTTAGGTTTGATGTATTATTTCATACCGAAAGCGGCCCAACGACCTGTATATTCATACCGCTTATCCATCATCCATTTTTGGGCACTGATCTTCATCTATATTTGGGCCGGACCTCATCACCTACTCTATTCTACCTTACCCGATTGGGCGCAAAGTTTAGGAGTTGTTTTTTCTGTGATGCTTATAGCTCCTTCATGGGGTGGAATGCTCAACGGACTATTAACACTTCGTGGTGCTTGGGATAAAGTTCGAGATGATGTGATGTTAAAGTTTATGGTGGTTGCCTTAACCTGTTATGGAATGGCTACTTTCGAGGGACCACTACTCTCCCTTAAAAATATAAATGTTATTTCACATTTTACGGATTGGATCGTAGCACATGTGCATATCGGAGGATTAGGTTGGAATGGCATGTTGACATTTGGTGTGCTATATTGGTTATTTCCTCGCATTTACAATACCCCTTTATATTCCAAAAAAATGGCCAATCAGCATTTTTGGATTGCAACCCTGGGAATTATTTTATATGCAATTCCCATGTACATCGCTGGATTTATGCAAGGATTAATGTGGAGACAATTCAACCCTGATGGAACTTTAGCAAATGCTGATTTTCTTAAAACAGTAATTGAATTAAAACCTTATTATTTGCTAAGATCATTGGGTGGATTGCTTTATCTCACAGGAGCTATAATGATGTTTTACAATTTAGTAAAAACAGCAAAATCAGGTAAATTAATCGCTAATGAAGCAGCAGAAGCACCGATGTTAAATGATAAAAACACTTCCGTAAAAGGCGAATATTGGCACAAAGTTATCGAAAGAAAACCTGTTCGATTTATGGTCTTAAGTTTAATTGTTGTTGCAATTGGTGGATTATTTGAAATTATGCCAACAATGATTGTCAAGAGTAATATTGCAACCATCAAATCGGTTAAACCCTATACACCTTTAGAATTGGAAGGGCGCGATCTTTATATTAGAGAAGGATGTTACAATTGTCACTCACAATTAGTACGACCATTGAGATTTGAAACCGTTCGTTATGGTGAATATTCAAAATCAGGTGAATTTATTTATGACCATCCTTTTCAATGGGGATCTAAACGCACTGGTCCAGATTTGGCCAGAGAAGGTGGATTAAGAAGTAATATTTGGCACTATCAACATTTGATTCGACCAAAGGTAATTTCACCAGGATCTATCATGCCTGCCTACGGATGGTTGAGAGAGAATGCGCTTGACATTAGTTTAACGGAGAAGAAAATAAGAGCCATGCAAACTATGGGAGTTCCCTATCCTAAAGGATACGACAAAATAGCGCCCAAAGATTTGAAGAAGCAAGCTAAAATAATTGCGGCAGATATTTTGGCAAATACTCCAAATGTAGCTTTGAAAGGATTGAACAAAAAGAAACTGCTAAAAGAAATTGAAAAAAGTGAAATTGTTGCTCTTATAGCTTATATGCAACGATTGGGTATTGATATTAAAACAAATAAAAAATAAAAAGATGCTTCGATTTATCCAACATAATTTGACAAGTATTGGAAATGTAGAATTCTATCCAATTGTCTCGCTTATTATTTTTTCATTGTTTTTTCTTTTAGTTCTCATAAGGGTCTTTTTTATGTCAAAAGATACCATTACAGACTTATCAGAAATTCCATTAAACGATTCAAGTATTGAACAATAATTCCAGTGTTATGAAAAAGTTATTTTATATTTTATTCCTTGTATTTGTTGCCTTAACTAATAATAAAGGATATGCTCAAGATGGTGCAGGCTTATTTAAATCAAGATGCAATTCATGTCATGTAATAGACAAAAACGCTACAGGTCCAAAATTATCGGGTGTTAGAGCTAAATGGACCGCAGCAGGAGAGGATGCCTTATTGTTTGAATGGGTATCTAATTCCACTAATTTAATTAGTTCTGGAAAAAGCAGTATGGCCAATGCCATTAAAGGATTTAGTCCGACAGCTATGCCAGCACAAACCGTTAGCAAGGAGGAATTTACTGCCATTTTTGATTACATTGACACCTATGTTGCTCCTCAAGTTACAACAGCCGCAGATACTACTTTAGTGGCTAATGTAAAAGTGCCAATGATTGATTACAAGGAAAATTTATCCATTTTTAATTGGCTTTTATTTCTAATGGCGGTATTAATTTGTGTGATTATTATTTTTAGTAGAACCATCATTTCTTTTATAAAATCAGATTACTTCAAGAAGAATCAGGATAAAAACCAAATGAGCAAGATTCTTTTGGTATTGATCACCATCGGTTTAACTTTATTTTCCAATCAAGCGAACGCATTACATTTAGTGCAACCAGGCGAAGGGGTCAAAGACATTCCTTGGTTATTGGTGGAAGATGCAGATTTATATTTTCTTCTAGCACTTAACATTATTTTATTGTTTGTAATCCTTTATCTAAGAAGATTATTCAATCAATTTGTTTCGATGACTCAGGTAGAAAAAGCACCTATGATAAAGCCTGCTAAAGTTCTGAAGAAATTGAATAAGATACTAACAGACACCGTATCAATTGAAGAAGAAGAAGAGATTCTACTGCATCATGATTATGATGGGATTCAAGAATTAGACAATAATTTACCACCATGGTGGGTATGGACTTTTTACGGGACTATTATTTTTGGAGTGCTTTATTTGATCAATTATCATGTATTAGGAATTTCTGAGCTACAAGAAAAAGCATACGTAACAGAAATGGCACAATCAAAAAAAGAAATTAATCTTTATCTTAAAAAGATGGCCATGAATGTCGATGAAACGAATGCTACCTTATTAACCAAGAAATCTGACATACAAAGTGGCGCAGCTATTTTTCAAACCAATTGTATTTCTTGTCACAAAGAGAAAGGTCAAGGAGATGTGGGACCTAATTTAACAGATACCTATTGGATCTACGGCTATAATATTAAGGATTTGTTTAATACAATTAAGAAGGGGACTGCTAATGGAATGCCAGAGCATGCTTCCAAATTAAATCCAATTCAGATTCAACAAGTAGCCTCTTTTGTACTTCAATTACCATTTGTAAAAGGAGATAAAGAACCCAATGGGAAGATTATAGAAAAATAAACATGGAAAGTGGCGCAGGAGATGATTTTAGAGATCATATAGCAACCGTAAATCAGGAAGGGAAAAGAATCTGGATATTTCCAAAAAAGCCAAAGGGATATTGGTATAATAAAAGGAAATCACTGAGTTATATCTTGCTTTTATTTCTAGTAAGTGCACCTTTCATTCGTATAGGTGACGAACCTTTATTCTTATTTAATATCATCGAAAGAAAATTTATTCTCTTTGGTAATATTTTCTGGCCTCAGGATATGTATTTATTAGCCATTACATTAATTCTTTGTGTGGTATTCGTAATCTTTTTCACGATTATTTTTGGAAGAATTTATTGCGGTTGGTTTTGTCCACAAACAATTTTCATGGAAATGGTTTTTAGACGGATAGGATATTGGATTGAAGGTGATTTTCACGCCCAAAAAATTCTATGGAAAGAGCCATGGAATATGAGAAAAATTGCAAAAAGAACTTTAAAACATGCTGTATTTTTAATCATCTCATTTTTTATTTCGAATATTTTTCTAGCCTATTTTATTGGTATAGATCACCTGATTAAAATTCAAACGGATCCCATCGGGAGCCATTTAGGTGGATTAATTACAATTCTGTTTTTCACCTTTACTTTTTATGGTGTATTTACTTGGTTAAAAGAACAAGTTTGCACTACCATTTGTCCCTACGGACGTTTACAAGGAGTATTGCTTGATGCCAATTCGATGGTTGTGGCCTATGATCATAAGCGAGGAGAATGTCGAAGCAAAATTCACAAGAATGAGGACCGAAAAAGTGTACAAAAAGGAGATTGTATAGATTGCGCACACTGCATTGATGTTTGTCCGACCGGGATTGATATTCGCAATGGAACACAATTAGAATGCATCAATTGTACTGCCTGTATTGATGCTTGTGATAACATGATGGATGCCGTAGGAATGGATAAAGGTTTGATTCGTTTTGTTTCTGAAAATGGAATTAAAGAAGGAACACCTTTTGTGTGGACCAAGCGCGTAAAATCTTATTCTATTCTATTGATCGCATTACTCATCACCTTAACAACTCTTCTTTTAACCAGAAATGATATCGAAACAGAATTAGTAAGACAAAGAGGAAGTTCTTACAGTATTGATAATGATGGTTTGGTAAGTAATATTTTTGAGATGAGCATTTTGAATAAGACGCATAAAGACTTTATTATTACTATGAAAGTCAATGATAAAGATGGTAAGCTTGTCAATATTGGAAAACAAATAATTCTGAAAAGTGAAAAGCAGAAGAAAGTTGGATTTTTAATTCAAATCCCAAATTCAAAACTAGAAGATGGAACAAAAAAAATTAAAATAAATGTTTACGCTAATGGGAAATTAATGGAAACTGTGAAAACAAAATTAGTTGGTCCTTATATTTAAATTCAAATAATATGGCTTTTCGAAACGGCATAATCATCAGTATGATCGCATTTATTTGCTTCATAGTTACCTTAGTTGTTATCATTAATTCTAAGAATAATGATTTAACGAATGAGGAGTATTATCTAAGGGATAGAGATTTTCAAAGTTCTATCGATGCGCGTCAACGCGCTGAAGAATTGAACAATCCAATTCAAATCAAACAGAATGATAATGAGATGTGCATTACTTATCCATCTAATTTAAGTTTGTCAGATATCACGGTTTTATTAGCCAGACCAAATAATAAGAAATTGGATAGAAAACTAAGTATTCACGACTCGAATTACACTTTATCAAAAACAGAACTTAGTAAAGGTCACTATGATGTCTGCATCAATTATTTAAAGGAGGGTAAGGCATACGAACAAATTTCAACTTTAATTATTCAATGATAAACCTCCTAGTAACAGGATTTATTATAGGGCTCAGTTCCTCTTTTCATTGTATCGGAATGTGTGGCCCTTTAGCCTTAATTGCTCCTATCGAACGGAAGAATAAATACACGGAAATTCGCGACACTTTATCCTATAACTTTGGTAGATTAATAAGTTATTCTTTTTTAGGACTTATTGTTGGCCTGCTTGGACTGAGTTTTACCTTACTACTTTCTGGTCAATACATAAGTATCATTTTCGGGACGCTGATGCTTTTGTTTGCGATACAGGTCTATTTTCCCTTTTTTACCTTTCAAAGCAAAATTACCGATCAATTAACAATTCAAATTGGTCGCATCTTTTCAAAATTAAAATCCTATAATTTAGCTTATCCAGCCGTTTTATTCGGAATAATTAATGGATTTCTGCCCTGTGCAATGGTTTATTTTGGATTACTCAACGCAATGAGTAGTCATAATTCTATTGTTTCCATTTACGCCATGATTGCCTTTGGATTAGGTACCCTACCAGCGATGTTGACACTTGGTTTTATTAAACAGAAAAAACTATTATCTAAGCATAACTTCAAGAATGCAGTGCCCATATTATTGATTATAGCAGCGCTGCTGACTATCTTCAGAGGATTAGGTTTGGGTATACCATTAATTAGTCCAAGTATCACTGATGTTAGTAATACTCACCAACATCCTAAAATGGAATGCTGCAAAGCGCCTGAATAGAGCAAAAAAAAAGGGTCCGAATGGAACCCTTTTTTTTTGTTTAAATAAATCATTACATTTTAATGAACTTGACAGATTCAACTTGTTTTCCTGAAACAAACTTAACAATGTAAGTTCCATTAGGAATATCATCACCGTCAATGAATAAAGTATTTTCTCCAGCAGACATATAATTATCACTTACCGTTTTAATTAAACGACCTGTAATAGAATAAACATAAGCTTGAACACTTCCACCTTTAGCCAAATTGAAAGCTAAGGTAGTTGAGTTATTGGTTGGATTTGGATAAGTCTTTAGATTCGTTCTGAAATTAGCTCCTGTATTGGAACCATTTTCATTTAATCCTAAGTAAGCAGCAGAGCTCCAAATTCCACGACCAAAAGAGCCAATATAAATTTCACCTGGACGATTATTCCCTTCTTCGAAAGTTCTCCATGATTGACGCACTTCATAAACTGGCGTTCCTTCGAATCCAACAGAAGCATAATCCCAAGATGCACCGCCATTTTCAGTAACGAAAACACCATTGGATGTTCCAACGACAATAATGTCTGAATTATCTCTATCTATTATTCCATCATAACAAGCAACACCAGGACTCGTAATACTTCCTAAAGAAGTATAAGAGGGAACAGATGCAGTTGCATTTAGTGATCGTTTATTGGTACCGTTAAATCCAGCAAATAAGACAATATCATTTGCATTATTAGGATTCACCGCTAAACCTTCATAACTCGTATTCGATATTTTGGTTGCTGTAGTATAATTTGGAGTTGTACCGGTTACACCTGTTCCAACATAAGCGACTTTGTCTTTGAAATTAGCCTCTGTAGAATAAGCACTTCCTAGACCATCAACGCGCCAAACACCAGAACCAGCAGAAATATAACAATGCTCTAAATCTCTAGAGAATTCAACATCAATATTGTTAAATGTACCGCCACCAATTCCTCTAGCGACACATACCCAATTAACATTTGTAATGGCTAATCTTAATGCATTTCTTGTTCCCCAAAGTTCACCTCCGTTAGCATTAACATAAACTAAGAACCAAGATTGATATGGATCTTGAACTCTTAAAGTATCCCATGCGACATTATAAGCTACTGTATCAGTTCCCATTGCATACGTTTCACCAGTTGCAGGATTTTGTCCGTAGTTAACATTACCTACTGTCAAAGAAGGAGTATAATTTAAGGTATCATCAAAATATAAGTTTGACGATGCAACATAAGTAATTGAATCTCCAGAAGATAAACTTGGAACACGGATGATTGCTCCCGAGCTATAATTTTTTGTTGGAATATAAGTCACTGAATCCTTAGAATTTAAATCATAATATTCAGCCAAGACAAACTCAGTATGGAAAGGGTGGAAAGTACTTCCATCTGTACCACAAGGATCATATGTTCCAGGTAAAAGCGGAACAAAAGAAGTTGAGGTAGCACCTTTATCTCCTGATCTAGCAATTGAATTATAATAAACAGAAGAGAACATTACTTTAGGATTGAAGAATGAAATCTCACATTCAAAACCATCACCACCACCTACTTCTGTAAATGACTTGAAAGTTGATCCTGTATGATCGTTGTACAAAGAACCATTGTCTTGCGCACCACCCATTACAGCACCATCTCTATCAAAAGCAATTCCATAAAATTGAGTGACATTATAACCTCTATTTGCTGGATACCAAGTTCCACCGAAGTTATTTGAAATTCCAACACCACCATCATTTCCAATGTAGATTCTATTATTAGCATCCCACTTCATCTCATGATTATCAGCATGTGCATAAATTGGTGAGTTTGGAGAAACAAACCATTGACTCACTTTTAAGAAAAATCCTGATGGAGGGTTATTAACTGCTTGATTCCATTTCCAAATATCAATACCACCAACAAGAATTTCTTCATCATCTGTTGGATTAACAGAAACTATTGAATTATAGGTTCCTTGATCGCGATAAATATCAAATTCATTTGGAGGAGCTGATGCACCTACAAATTGATACCAAGTTTGACCATTGTCATGAGAAACATGCATACTCAATAAATTACTGTTAGTTCGAACAGCATAAATAGAATATTGATTGGTTGTTGTATTTTTTGTTGGAGAAATAGCATATTCAATTCTTCCTGCACCTGTAGGTACTAAATTATTTCCAATAGTTCCAGTTTTGTCAGAAAAACTAACACCTCCATCTACAGACACATAAGTTTTGTTAGCGGCAAACGAAGCTACAATAACTGAAGCATCAGGAGAAACTTTTAGAGCAAAACATCCTCCAGAAGTAACCGTTACATTAGTCATAGAAGCATCACCCAATTTCCATTTTTTCAAACCAGAAGATGTCGCCATCCAAACATAATTATCAGCATTCGTACTGATAATTTCTGTACAATTTGATGTTCCTGGAATTGCATTCCAAGTAGTTCCAAAATCACTAGAATACCAAACACCATTTCCATTCCACCCTTCTTGATTCGAACCTGTTGCAACATACAATACACCATCAGGTGATTGCGCCATACTTGAAATAAATGGATTTCCACCTGCTGCAATATATTCTGGAACACGCGTCCAAGAATTACCTTTGTTTAATGAAGTAAATAAACCTCCAGAAACACCACCAGCCCAAATGCGATTGATATTCGTTCGGTCTATTTGAATAGCACGCGTTCTACCACCAATATTGTCCGGACCTTGTTCTTCAAAGCTAATTGTTTTTGATTGCTTCATTTTGGATATTTGATCTGCAATCATTGCTAATTTCTCAGCAGAAACAGCTTCGCCAGTAGTTACATCAATGTAACGCGCTTTCATCCAAGCAGCAGCATCATCAGATTTAGGTTGATTCAACATGGATAAATCAGCTGATTGATATCGAGATAACAATTGAAGTTGACCCAATGGTGAAAAATAAAGGGCTACAGCTAAAGCTGCAATTGCCACAGAACCAATAAGATAGACTTTTTTATTCATAATTCTAATATTAGGGCGCTATTATAATAGCGTGCAAGATAATGATAATTTTTTACTACTGTATAGATTTTTGTTCTCTTTTTTAGTTTTTTTTGACTCATTTGCTGTCTTGTACCAGATTGACAAATTGAAAATTAAAATAAATGTTTTTCCGCATGATAAGAGGATCTAACTAAGGGTCCGGATTCTACATAGCGAAATCCCATGGAAAGGCCTAAATCTTTGTAATAAGCAAATTGTTCGGGCGTGATGAATTCCTCTACAGGTAAATGTTTTGGAGTAGGTTGAAGATATTGTCCCAATGTCAAGACATCTACCTCCACTTGCCTCAGATCTTGCATGGTTTCAATTACCTCTTCCACACTTTCGCCTAAACCCAACATAACACCTGATTTAGTTCTCATGCCCCCTTTCTTTAGGCGAA
Source organism: Flavobacteriales bacterium (assembly GCA_947447525.1). Taxonomy (GTDB): domain Bacteria; phylum Bacteroidota; class Bacteroidia; order Flavobacteriales_D; family Crocinitomicaceae; genus UBA952. The sequence goes on from CANFJL010000007.1 coordinate 154,997, forward strand.
AAAGTAATTCTAAACTTCTATCGTATTTGGCTTGTATGCGCACTTGTTTGGTTAAACGACGCACCGTCTCCAAATTGTGTGAAACAATTTCTGGTGCCACATCAATTATTTGTTGTAAGTTATCCCAATTTCCCGCAAAATCTGGGATTAAGGTTTCCATTGTAGTGTTCGGTGATTGCTGACGAATAGCTTTAACGGTTTGTACCCATATTTCAGATCCACCATCTTTTAAATCATCGCGATCTACTGAGGTTAATACAGCATGTTTGACACCCATAATTTTTACACTATTGGCGACTCTTCCTGGTTCAAAAATATCTACCTGCTCTGGTTTTCCAGTTTGCACTGCGCAAAAACCACACGATCTTGTACAAATATTCCCTAAGATCATAAAGGTAGCGGTACCCTCTCCCCAGCATTCACCCATATTGGGACAACTTCCACTTTCGCAAATGGTATGCAATTTATGTTCGTCTACTAGCGACCTTACTTTTCTGTAATTCTCACCAATAGGCAACTTTACCCTAAGCCAACTTGGCTTTTTCATTCTTGGCGTTTCCTCTTTTAGTTCTATCATAATGAATACAAAATTCGTAAAAGTTCAGCAATAACATCTATAAATCATAAATTGTTTTTGAGTAAGATTCTCCCTCCTTAAAAAAGCCTTACTTTTGCTAAACAATTCATATGGAAATTTCAACAGTTAATTATTTAGGAGACTTGCGCACTGAATGTATTCATTACTCAGGAGAGAAGATACTTACAGATGCACCTAAAGATAATTTTGGTAAAGGGGAAGCATTTTCTCCAACAGATTTAATGGCTACTTCTTTGGCAGCATGTTTCATAACAATAATGGGTATTTATTGCCAACAGAATGGAATTAATATGGAACATTGCACTGCAAAAGTGGAAAAAATCATGTCCGCACTTCCCAGAAAAATCGCTAAAATAAATATCCGATTTAATTTATCAGAAAACCATTGGGATAAAGCTACTTTTGATGCGGTTGTTAGTGCTGGAAAAAAATGTCCCGTTGGATTAACCATTGAAGAAGTTGTAGCAATTGATTATATTTTTGAATAAAATGGAAAGAGAAAGAAACTATATTAAAAAAGAAAAATCAGATGTGATTTTTGGAATCCGCACAGTTATTGAGGCGATTCAAGCAGAACGAGAAATCAATAGAATTCTAATCCAAAAAGGGATGAACAAAGATTTGTTCATGGAATTAAAGAATGAACTGGCAGATAAAAACTATCAATTACAATTTGTACCAGTAGAAAAATTAAATGCCTTAACCTCAGGAAATCACCAAGGGGTAATTGCTTTTGTTTCTCCTATCGAATATGGAGATATTGAAGTTGTGGTAGACGACATGTTATTAAAAGGAGAGAAACCCTGTATTCTCGTATTGGATAGAATAACGGATGTAAGAAATTTTGGTGCGATAGCACGAACAGCTGAATGTCAAGGAATCGATGCAATATTAATTCCTGCCAAAGGTTCTGCCCTTGTCACTGCTGACGCGATGAAAGCCTCTGCAGGAGCATTAAATAGAATATTAGTTTGTAAAACAGACAACCTAAAAAACACCTTATTTTATTTACAACAAAGTGGCTTAAGAATTATCGCTTGTACTGAAAAAGCAAGTGTTCCATTGCAAAGCATCAATCTAAGAGGTCCAGTAGCCATGATTTTCGGATCAGAGGAAAGTGGAATTACCAGTGATCTTATTTCTATGTCAGATGCTCGATTGAGAATTCCAATGAAAGGAGAGATCGCTTCTTTGAATGTTAGTGTTGCTGCTGGTATTGTTATGTATGAAAAGATGCGTCAGGATGCAGAAGTAATGTTTACAAAAGAGAAATAATTTCAGGTTTCAATTAACGCAATAACATAGCAGCTTTTTGCGGCACTTCATTTAGATCATATATTCTATGCTCAAACTTAAGAGTATTTCGCAAATTAGGTTCAAACCAAATGGCTTGCATTCCCGATCGTAACGCTCCTGCTATATCAGCATGATAATCATCCCCTACCATTAAAGAATTTTCAGGCTTAGCCCCTGCCAGATCCAAGGCATGTTTAAAAATCTTTTGATGGGGCTTATTATATCCAATGTGTTCCGAACAGACTACCACATCAAAAAAGGGACTTAACAAACAATTATTCAATTTTTCAAATTGGACTTCTGTGAATCCATTGGTGATAATATGGAGGGTGAAACCCATTGTTTTTAGATCAGTTAAAACCTGAATAGTATTAGGAAAAAGTCGTGTTTGTCTAGGAGACATTTCGACATAAGCATCGCCTATTCTTTTAATTTGATCCTCATCATGTAATCCGTAGACCTTAAGGGTTGCACGAAAACGCTCATAACGCAAAGCTTCTTTTGCCAGTTTTCCTTGACCATATTTTTTCCAAAGGGCCGCATTTTTATTGCGATAAACTTTATGAAAATGTTCAAACCCTTGACAGGCATCTAATAGTTTTTCTTGTTCAAGAATAGTGCGCAAGGCAAATTCAGAATTAGCATCAAAATCCCAAAGCGTTCTATCAAGATCAAAGAATAAATGTCTATCTGAATATGACATAAGAAAGAAAAGTAGTCACAATTGCATTTAAAAACATTCCTAGCATTATCCATAGAAAAGTAAACTTTTCATTGCCATAAAACTTAGCAACCACAATACTTCCAATCGGAACGGATAGAAAAAAAGGAGCCCAAAAACAAATTCCTATTTTCCCGAAAGTCGATTTTATTTTGAGTATAAATCGATTCATTTTAGTGAATTTTTTTTTCACTTTCACAGTAGTATTATTTTGCTTTGCCCAAAGAAGTTTTTTAGCATAACGCTTGGCGGTATAAGCTAATAAAAAATCACTTCCAAAATAAAAGAAAAATGATCCGAAGATACCGCCAGCAACTGAAGCAAAATAAGTCTCATAATAATGCATGCCGAGATGAACCGCCGTAAACGGCGCAAATAAAAATTTGACAGTTGACAACAAAAAAGTACTTGTAATTCCTCCCCAGTTCATAATTATACTTTTATGCCAAATGCTAAATCCCCAGCATCACCTAATCCAGGCACTATATAGGACTGAGCCGTTAACTCATCATCAATGGCACCTACCCAAAATTCTGTATTGGGAGGCAATTGATTTTTTAAAGATTCAATGGCAAACGAACTTGCAATCGCAGAAACAATAATCAATTTTTTAGGAGCTCCGTTAATTTTAAGCGTATTGTATACTGCTAACATAGAATTTCCTGTCGCCAACATAGGATCGCTTATGATCCAAATTTTATTGTCTAATGGCGGTGCTGCAAGATATTCGACAAATATTTCGAAATCTTCGGGGCTCAAATGTTTTCTGTAGGCAGAAATAAAAGCGCTATCTGCTTTATCAAATGTACGCATAAGTCCCTGATGCATGGCCAATCCAGCGCGCAGTATGGTAATTAATACAGGTTGCTCCAGCAATAACTTACAAGAAGAAATACCTAAAGGTGTAATAATTTCCTTTGAAGAATAGGCTAAATTTTTAGAAAGTTCATAACCCATTATTTCTGCAATACGTTCCATATTCAGTCTGAAACGAAGTGCATCTTTCTGAACTTGTTCATCTCTGATTTCAGCAATATAGCTTCCTAAAATGGATGCGTGATCGGAAAAATTATAAACCATAATCAACTATTGATTTTTTTGATAAAGTTAGTCAGAAAATCAAGTTAAATTAAGAATTAACAAAGATTAATGTAATTTAACAAATCAAAGATTTTTCCTATTTTTAGCAGATGAATCAATCGAATAAAAAAATAATTTTTGTTGTTATTGTTGCTGCTCTAGGATACTTTGTAGACATCTACGATTTGGTACTCTTTGGCGTTGTAAAAGCAGACAGTCTAAAAGCAATTATGCCAAGAGCTAGCATACTAGAACAAGCGGCAATGGGCAAACACCTATTCAATATGCAAATGTTAGGCATGCTCATTGGGGGATTGATTTGGGGGATTTTAGGTGATAAAAAAGGGCGATTAAAAGTGCTTTTTGGTTCTATTCTGCTCTACTCTATTGCTAATATCACCAATGCTTTTGTAACAGACACCTTTAGTTATTCTTTGATTCGAATAGTAGCAGGTATTGGTTTAGCGGGAGAATTAGGTGCCGGAATAACATTAGTTTCTGAAATGATGTCCAAGGAAAAACGTGGCTATGGCACAATGATTATAGTAACTTTTGGAGCATTAGGCGCAGTAGTTGCTTCACTCGTAGGCTCAACTGGCGCTGGTTTAGCTACTTTATTTTCAAATATTTTCAATTTTCAAATTGCACCTTGGCAAGCCGCTTATTTATTGGGTGGAATAATGGGATTAACCTTATTATTCTTGCGTGTAGGAACCATCGAATCTAATTTCTTTAATACCATTAAATCCAAAGAAAGTGTAAAGAAAGGATCTTTTAAAATTTTATTCTCTTCTCGAAAAAACATCTTGAAATATCTTTATTGTATTTTGATTGGCATTCCTATTTGGTATGTTATTGGATTAATTATAATGAATTCAAAAGACGATTTTGGACCATGGCTTGGCCTTTCCAATGTAAGTAATGGAAAAGCAGTAATGTATGCCTATATTGGTTTATCATTGGGAGATCTAATTTCTGGATTTTTAAGTCAATGGTTGAAAAGTAGAAAATTTGTAGTAAAAATTTATTTAGGATTTACAGCAATAACTTGCCTAATATTCTTGATCTTCATTAAACAAATAAGCCTTGAGAATTATTATTTATTTTGCTTTCTCTTAGGAACAGGCACTGGTTATTGGGCTATTTTTGTAACCATTGCAGCGGAACAATTTGGCACAAATATTAGATCTACCGCTGCAAACACCATTCCTAATTTTGTGAGAGGATCGGTTAACCTTATTATACTTTTATTCGGATTTTTACTTTCTATGTCCTGCACAACAGGTGTTGCGGCATTGATAATAGGATTTCTCTTGATTTTACTTGCTTTTTTCAGTTTGAGTAAGTTAGACGAGACCTTTGGAAAAGATTTAAATTATCTAGAGGAAGAAACTACTTAATGCCCACCTGCTTTGCAGGAATTGAGCTTTTTTCATTTTCTTCCTCATTCAAACAAGTTTGATTCGGGCCGCGGATTATCAAGCTGCGTCATACTTCCTGGCTTGATGATCATAAGGGTTTACTCACCGCACCATTTAAAAGCCCACCTGCTTTGCAGGAATTGAGCTTTTTTCATTTTCTTCCTCATTCAAACAAGTTTGATTCGGGCCGCGGATTATCAAGCTGCGGCATGCTTCCTGGCTTGATGATCATAAGGGTTTACTCACCGCACCATTTAAAAGCCCACCTGCTTTGCAGGAATTGAGCTTTTTTCATTTTCTTCCTCATTCAAACAAGTTTGATTCGGGAAAATGAAAAAAGCCCAATATAAAAAATACTGGACTTTTAATTGGTGCCCACGACTGGATTCGAACCAGCACACCTAATGGCACCACCCCCTCAAGATGGCATGTCTACCAATTTCACCACGTGGGCATAAAATTTAATATGAGAACTTAAAAAAATTAACATTGCTAATTTTTAAGTGTGCCCAAAGATAGATAAATCTCGAAAATCTTTTACGCTAAAATTATATTCGCCAAAAATTAATCTTTAACTTTAAGAAAATATTTCATAAAAGAGGAAAAATATGCGACTTCTGAATATGCTTTCAATATTTATTGGTAGTGGAATTGGATACATTTATTACCTCAATTTCCCTTGTCAAAATCAATGTTCAATTACCTCCAATCCGTTCGCCAGCATGATATTTGGTGGATTATTCGGCGGACTACTATTTCAAATATTTTCGACAATAAAAAAATATAAAGAAGGAAATTGAAAAAAAACACTCTTTTAATAAGTTTGATTTTTCTAGTCTTCAGCCAAGGCTCATGGGGCCAAACTTTTAGTTTTGATAAATTAAATCAAAGACGCAATTGGCGGATCAATAAAAGAGAATTTCAATTAGGTCTTTGCGCAACTCAATTTAATGGTGATTTGGGCGGTGCAGGCGGCAATGGAATTGATTACAGTACAAAAGATATAGATTGGCAATCCACCGGATCAGGACTTGAAATAGCCTATAAATATAGATTTAAGCCTTATTTTGCGACTAAAACATGTGTCAGTTATTTCAAAGTTCAAGCAGATGATAAATATTCTGAAGAAGGAACTAGAAACATGCGGAATTTACATTTCAGAAGCAAAAGCTTTGATATCAGTCAACGAATAGAGCTAATTGTTTTGGCAAATGAAAGTAATGGTAGATTTTACAATCTTACTTCTAAAGCACGCAAAAACAATTCAAACTGGCAACTTTATCTTTTTGGTGGAATAGGTTTGATGTATTTTAATCCACAAGCGATGTACAATGGAACATGGACTAATCTTCAAGCATTAAAAACAGAAGGTCAATCGACACCATATTCTCGAACTACTTTTATTATTCCATCTGGATTTGGAATGCGCTTTGGGGTAAATGAACGCTTCAGAGTTGGTATTGAATTAGCGTACACAAAGACATTTTCAGATTATATCGATGACGTGAGCACAACATACGCCTCGATAAATAATCTAAGTTCTCCAGCTGCTGTTTTTCTAGCCAACCCAAGTGGTAACATAAGTACTTATGGCCCTGGTGAAAAAAGAGGTGACCCTAATCAAAAAGATGCGTATTATAAATTAAGTTTTCAATTAATCTATAATCTCTACCATCGCTAAAAAATTAAGCAAAAAAAAACCGCCGAAGCGGTTCTTTTAAAAAAGCTGTAATTACTTTAAATATTTTTCCATAAATGCACCAACAGTAATGATGTCATCACCAATATGCACATCAGTTGCACCAGATGCCATTAAAAAACGACCTATTATCATTCTTGACTGCTCGTCATTGTTTAATAATTTAACGACCGCTTTATTGGTGTTTGCATCAAAACTGATTTTTAAATTCTCAGTATAATATTTACTTACCTCATCAATTTTATCAGTCGTAATATCAGAACCCATTGTAAAGGTATAAGTCCCACTAGTTTTTGATTGGATTAATTGTTTCGGCGTTTCGCTAATTGCATAAGACTGTGCATTAACATTAGAGAAAGCGACAAATAATAAGGCAAGTGTAAAAAGTATTTTTTTCATTTTCTTAGTTTTTAGTTCATGCTAAATTAATCAAAAAAATTCGTGAAATAAATTTGTCAAATAATTTAACAAAATAATAAATAATTTTTTGGGCAATACTTTATACTATTTAAAGATATCACGCATTACTTGACCGCTGGAAGTTGCTCCATTAATATGCAATAATTCTAGTATGGTTGCATGCACATCTATTAAACTATGAGTACTTGAATTGATTGTATTCGTTTTAAAATCTGGTCCATAACAATAAAGATTAATATGTCGACAACCTTCACAGTCGTCACCATGAGAAACAAAACCATTTTGAACATTGTTAAGATGTCTTCCATGATCATTTGAAATAAATAAACTTGTTTTATCCTTATAAACCGGATCAGATTGAATTTTTTTCCAAATTTCATAACAATAAGCATCTGAATTTTTGATTCCTACCAGGTAGTTTCCCCAATTATTTTGATGTCCTGAAAAATCTGGCTCTCTAAAATTAACCAATAATAATTTTGGATGATATGCATTCATGACTTCAATTACCTTTTTAAAAGTAATACTGTCGTGGCGGTATCCACTTCCTAAACCCGAAATACCACAATCAGTTGACGGCATGCTTTTATTCTTCCAACGCGTGTCTTTGCAATTGGCCAAGACTTGCAATTTATCTTTACTTGCAATAATCCATGCCTCTTTCTGATCATTTCCACTTTCATTCAACCAATGCTGAAATAAAGAAGAATGAACTGGTAATTCTTGTCCACCATTATTAATTGCTTGATAATATCCTGTAGTAAGTGCTGTATGGCCATTGGTAGTCCATGTTTGACCTAAATTGTAATAGGAGGTAAAAACTATTCCTTCAGGCGCTAAAACGGAATCCATAAATGGGATATATTTATGACTAAAATCTCCCCAAGTTTCAGAGTATCTTGGCCCGTCGACAACTAAAACAACAATATATTTGGTTAAATAATTTTTGTTTTTCACCCTATCGTGTGAACACGAATAAATGAATTGAGTGACAAGAAATAAAAACCAAAGTGCTTTATTCATACTGCAAGTTATGAAAAATAGCGCATTGATTACTCGAACATAAAAGGATAATTACTCTATTGTTAAATTAAGTAACTTTAGTGCATCTAATTTAATTAAATGATAAAAATTCTATTTGTATTAGCTCTGATTCTCTTAGGGTTTGGAGCAAAAGCGCAAACTTTTTCAGCTATTGTTAATCAAAATATTCCTGATGATAATTCTACTGTTGCATTCAATATTAATGTAAGTGGTTTGCCCAATACCATCGATCAGAATTTTGGACTAGAAGTTATATGTTTAAATATGACCCATACCTATGATGCTGACATGGAACTGCAATTGAAGTCTCCTGATGGAACGACAAGTCTTTTGTTCTCAAGTATTGGAGGTGGAGATGATAATTTTACCAATACTTGTATTGCTGGAACTGGGTCTCCGATAGGAGGAGGCATTGCGCCGTTTACCGGTACCTTTCAAGGAATGTCAGTTTTGGGTGACATAAATAATGGACAAAACCCAAATGGAACCTGGCAACTATTATGTCGTGATATGGGAGCCGCAGATATAGGATTTTTAATGGATTGGCAAATTACTTTCAGTACCACCCCTGCTCAGCCCTTCCTTTTCCTATCAAGTAATATCCCTATTGTTAAACTTACCACCCAAGGATCTGCTATTAATGATAATGCGAAAGTGCCGGTATTAATGCAAATAATTGATCATGGTGTTGGAGTTATCAATTATGCAAACGATACTGTTTATGCTTATGAGGGAACTATTTTAACCGAATGGCAAGGATTTACAGGTCCCATGTATCCAAAGAAAAACTATGACTTTGATTTAGTTGATGTGTTAGGAAATAAAATTGACACCACCCTACTGGGAATGCCCGCTGAAAATGATTGGATCTTTAAAGCTGAATATTTGGATCATAGTCTTATTAAAAATACAATCACCTATGAATTTGCAAGAAGAATGGGGAATTACGCACCCCGTATTCGGCCCTGTGAAGTTATTTTAGATGGCGCTTATATTGGTTATTATTCCTTAACTGAAAAAGTTAAAAGAAATACGCAGCGCGTTGATATTGCCAAACTTACGCCTCAGGATATAAGTGGCAGCGCATTAACAGGTGGTTATATAATTGAAATGAATTTAAATGGCGATCCAGGTGCATGGAATTCTGTATTTCCGCCCATCAATAATGCAACCAACTCCAATCCTGTTGAATTTAAATTTGTTTATCCCAAAGCGACATCAATACTCCCCGTGCAAGGAGCATACATCAAGAATTATGTAGATTCCTTTGAACTTGTATTGAATGGAAGTAATTACCTTGACCCCAATAGCGGATACAGACAATGGATTGATGTTCCTAGCTTTATTGATTTTTTAATTGTCAATGAATTTTCTGTAAATTATGATAGTTATGGTCGCAGTACCTATATGTATAAAGAAAAAGATACAGACGGTGGAAAATTAAAAATTGGTCCCCCATGGGATTATGATAGAGCCTTAAGTTATGGCGATATGAATTCAGCATCTGGATGGGTTTGGGAAATCACACACCCATATTGGCCATTTCCATTTTGGTGGTCGAAAATGTATACCGACCCAGTTTATCAAAAAGAATTGGCTTGCCGTTGGAAATCTTTAAGAGCAGATGAATTTAAAACGGAAGCGTTCATGACTTTTATTGATAGCGTTAGTAACAATATAAATCAAGCCCAAGCTAGAAATTTTACCGTTTGGAACGATCTAGGTGGAAGTACTTATTCTAATGAAATACAGTTATTAAAAACCTATTTAAGTACTCGATTGACATGGATAGACAATACCCTTGCGCCATTCTCCAATTACACTGTTCCGTTATCCATTCCTTCAGATACAAGTGCTTGTATTTCGCTCGATTATGATGCTGCAATCAGCAACGGAAATCAACTTCAATATAATTGGCAACCTGGATCTGACTCCTCTTTAATTCATATTACTCAAAGTGGATCTTATTATTTGCAGGCTGAAGATCCGTTTGGATGTAGAAATCACGATACTATGTCAGTTGAAATTTTTCAAAATACGGATACAACTCTTTATTATACAGTACTATCAAGTCTGGATCTAAATGGCCAGAATTATTCCCAAACAGGAATATATACACAGAACACCATAAATCAACACGGTTGCGATAGCTTAATTACAATTCATGTGTTTATTGCTACCAATGAAAATTCCTTGCTTGTTTTTCCAAATCCGTGTGTTGATCAACTAACGATCCAACTACCAGATGAATTCATTGGTAAAACCTACACACTATGTGATAACAACGGGAAATTAATTTTTAAAGGAACTATGAACTCGAATATTCAAGTCTTGAATGTCAAGCAATTAGCAGCAGGAGCCTATCTATTACATATTGAAGGACTCACAAAACCAGGAAGGATAATCAAACAATAGTTAATAAATCAAGAAAAACTTTTTCCTGTCTTTTGATCATCAAGATCACATTTTTTCGATCTTAGTCTTTTAAAAAGAAAAATTTATGGAAGCACAAAAATTACAAATACAAGAAGAGATTAATATTTTGGTTGGTCAATTGACTGGAGACATGATGAATGATATGGAACTAAAAGATCAAATTCACAACCTCCAAATGAAACTAGACGGTGTGCGTCCAATGGATTCTATGATTGAATGCGAAGGTTGCGGATCATAAATCTGACGCGAAAAGTACTTTTTCTGCTTTAAGTTGAACTTTAAGTTCCTCTACAGACAAATGATTTAAATCAGATTTTAACATTTTTCTCTTCGCTTTTGAAAATTCCTTCAGTGCTTTTCCTTCGGCGAATCTTCGTAAATGTTTTTCATTGTTTATTTCCAGTCCTGGAACTTGCATTAATTTCCCTTGGTCATCTTTTGCCGCCATCGTAAAGTAACAAGAATTGGTATGTTTTACCACACCCGTTTTTGGATTTAATGATTCAACGCGCATTCCGATAATCATAGTGGTATTTCCCACATAATTGACCATGGCTTTTACTGAAATTAATTCACCCACTTCAACCGGATTTATAAACTCCACCCCTTCCACAGCAACGGTTACACAATAAGCCGCACTATGTTTAGTAGCGACCACATAAGCAACTTTATCCATTAAAGAGAGTAAAATTCCCCCGTGTACCTTACCGCCAAAATTAGCATAACTTGGAATCATCAACTCCGTGAAGATTGTTGCTGATTCATTACTTGATTTAAAATTCATGAAGTAAAAATAATCAATTAGAATTAATGTGTAACTAATGAGAAATACAGGATTATCTCTTCAAATCATTTAGAGTTCTTGAAGAAATTCAAGATGCCAACCGATCTGGCAAGAAACGGTGGAATTGCAATGAGGGAGTAATCCAAATTCAAATGCATTAAAATTTCTACTTGCGATGATGGTAACTTAATCTCCATTATTATGAATACTATCCATTGGACAAAAGAAAAAAGAATCAAACTTCACTGCTTCACCATGATCATTAAACTGAAGAGCATTGAAGAAGCATTTGGAACCGTTGAAGAATTTGTTTCAATAATTAAAACCGATGTAATCTGCAATGGTGAATTAATTGTGTTATATGACATGATGTGCCCAAGTTACTTTTTTAATGCACTTGCAGAAGACACTCTAATTCCAAAAGGAATTTTGTTGGAAGAAGATTTTATTTGCAGTAATGAACGAAATATTTGGGGTGTTGGAGGTATTTGTGAAGAAATGATCGGCAAGGTAAATAGTAATTTAATTTCTATTAGTTGGTTAGGAAGTATTGTTGAAATAGATGCAGACTGGATTTGGTTAGAAGATGTATCCCTCTCTTGAAGGGCAAGTGGAGAGGGTGACTAACCAGAACTTGATTTTTAATCCCCGCCAAATTTGGATGCTAGCGATTGATCTATTCCTTTACTTTTTTTTAGCTCAAAAAAAAGTAACAAAAAAAGGAGCTGACTGAGCAATGCGTTTTACTTCGACGAACATGTATTCCTCTCATTTCTGAGTAGGTTCGAAGTATTTTTAATCCCCACCAAATTTGGATGCTGGCGATTGATCTTTCAGATAATCTTAGCATACACCAAATTCAATGGGTTTCAAAAACCTCCTATTGCAAGGTCTA
>CANFJL010000008.1 GCA_947447525.1 Flavobacteriales bacterium
ATACGTCATGATGTATTGATCGCTTCCTGCTGCACAAGTTACTGCAATAACATCGTATAGTTTCTCAACGCCATCGATATCTACTTGGCGCAAACGGTAGTAATTATCACCACTCGCCACTTCCTGATGAGTCAGAGTGTAGTTGATGTTTTGCACGCTATTTCCAGCGGCTGCAACTACTCCAATATTTTGCCAAATAGCGCCATCTCTAGAGTATTCAACTTGGAAATAGGCACTGTTGTGCTCGGTAGCGGTGGACCAATCTAGGATTACTTTACCGTCAGCGCAATTTCCTGAGAAGGAAGTCAATTCTACTGGGAGGGCTTGGTTGTTGGAAGTTCCAACGCCAAACCAACTGAATCCACCTACTGATGTACTGTTAATTGCAAAAGCACTTGCTGAAGTTCCTGTTGGGATGGTGGTATGCGTACCACACCCTTGCCATTGTACATGGTTGCTCGAACTGGTGTTAGATCCCGCAGCTTTAATGATGCGACAAATCGTTGGGTCTTGCATACCAGTAAGATTGTTGGCATACAATTCAATAGAATAGTTAGCACTATTAATAGCTGCATTGTAGTTATTGTCCGTTGGATCTATTTGCCAGTATCCATCAGCTGAATAATTCTGAATTAATTGTCCGTCTTGTGTCGTCAATGGAAGTCCATTATACAAGGTATTAGCACTTGTTTTGTACCAAGCGGTTAAGCTTTGGTTGGTTCCCGGACTTGCTGTAAAATTAACTTTTGCATAGCGCTGGAAGGTAGCCGTTCCCACTGGGAATAATCCTTCATTGCCTTGTGTTGCAGCAGTGGTGAAGAATCTTCTAAACGGTCCGACGATATTTCCACTGGTCCAAGTAAGTGTTCCAGGAACAGCTGAACTTGACCCTAAAGTGAGTAAACCATTCGGAGAAGTAGCCGTGAATACATTTCCTTGTGTCATATTCAATGTGCCATTGACAGCAACATTGGTGCTTAATGTAAGGATTGCTCCACTTGACTTATTAATCGTAACATTATTCAGGGTAGTGGCACCTGAACCACTAATGGTAGCATTAGTTGAACCTATGAAATTAACAGTTCCTTGCGCTGCATTGATGGTTCCGTTATTGACTAAGTCACCACTTAAGTTCAAGGAGCCACTTGCTAAATTCAAAGTGATTCCACTTCCAACAAATACATCTAGGGCATTGTCACCGTTTCCGATGGTTGGCATATTGCTTCCAATACATACACCACCTTGAGCAGCAGTAAGCGTAAATACTTGATTCGTGCTCGTTGGTTCAATAGTTCCTGTTTGAAGTTGATATACTCCAGATACATTTTTGAACCAATTTCCTCCTGTGGACCAATCGACACTCGTCAAACCATTCCAAAGGAAATCAGCATTTCCAATAGAAGACCCTAAAGAACTGGTATTGGGTTGATTGAAAGTTACCACCATATTGTCGGTATTGGTACAATTAGTAGTCGTATTGGTTACGGTCCAAGCAAGGGTGTAAGTACCACCATAAGATCCTGTAAAATCATCCGTTGGAGTAGTTACCGCCGAGAATAAACCGGGTAGGGTCGCACCCGTGCCTTGAGAGACAACCGACCAAGCACCAATTTCATTGTTGTTGAATGCGGTAGCATTTACAGTAACCGTATTTTTCCCACATGCAAAGGCGCCTGTAATATCAGCCCCAGCATTTGCAGTTGGACTAGATGATAAATTTATAATTACAGGATCAATATTAGAACACCCGTTATATGAGGCTGTCAAAGAATATGTTGTGCTTAAAGTAGGATTAGCTGAAGGATTAAAAATATTTGGATTACTCAATCCAGTGGAAGGTGTCCATGAATATGTTAAATTATTATTTATCGAACATGGGGCTAAAATTTGTGTAATACTATTTCCACCATAAAGACTCCCAGAGCAAATAACATTGCCATTGCAGACTGCAGTGTACAATATATCATTATCATCATAACCACCAATAGTACTAATATTCAAAGTGTGATTTTGATTTGATATTAATGGGATATTTATCAGATTACTTGATCCAGAAGAATAATTACCACCTTGAGCAACAATTACTCCACTTAAATTTGTTAAAGTCCATGTAACATCTGACATTTCTCCTCCTGATAACGAATTAATATTTAATGAAAATGAAAAGTTTGATGTTGGATTTAAATTAAAAGATGAACCCTGACATAAATTGATGTCATTTCCAGCACTTATAGCTGGAGGGGAGAAGACAATTAAATCCAAAATAACTGAATTCGTGCAATTACTGGCGTTATTAATGCCCGTTAATGTATATGATGAACTCAAGTTTGAATTTATTATCCAACCGATATTTTGATTTCCTGATGCACCAAAATTTGAATCCCAATTAAATGTATTGTAATAACCAGAACCACTTAAAAGTGAAACAATACTTGAATTGACACCAAAACATTTATTTAATGTTGATGAATTTAATGATAAAGCAGGAGGTGTTATTAAATTAATAGAAATAGATGAAGAATAAGAAATTAATGAATTACACATCGTAATCTTACACCTGACTTTTATATTTTGGATAATTGTTAATGCTAATGATGCAGTATTTGAAGAGGCAATATTAGTCCATGAAACTCCATTATTTAAAGATGATTGCCACAGATAAGAAATAATATTATTTGAAGTAGCGTAATCTAAACTCAAATTTACAATTGCGTTAGAACAAACACTATTAATATTAACAACGCTACTAATTGAATTTAAATTATTAACCCCAACACTAAAACTTGCTTTATAATTACTTCCATTATTACTGGCTGATACAGAACCACCGCAAGTGATGGAGGCATCGCTATAGACTTCTAGGGTATAGGAGCCAGGAATCAGGCAAGCGAGTACATCAATATTACCCGACAGATATTGCCATTGTTGATCTTGACCTCCACAACCATTATTTCCACCGGATGACCAGGGGATATTGAGATTAGTAAATGATCCTGGACTTACGCCAGTTGCATAAATACGATAATAAAATCTTGTTGAAGTCAGATCACACCCACCACATTTCCAAACATTGTGTTCCGCACCTTTGATTACTAGACTATTACTACTGGTGAATGTCCCTAAGTTAGCGGTATTGAAATCAGGATTACTGGTGGATGCGTGCAAGTCATAGTAGGCATTAGCACCACCATTAATGGCTAAAACAATAAAACTAGAATTGAATCCGGCTGTGCCTTGAGCATGTATTTGGTGAACACAAAAAAATAACACTGCAACGCAAAATTGCCTGAATAATACCATAATAATTGCTGTGATTTTAAAGGAAGAACGGTCGACCTTTTATTAAGTGATACCTTAACCAAATATAATGAAATTCTTATATAATCCCATAATTATTTAATTTATAAGTATTTAAAAAATAATATTCTCAAGAAAAGGAACTGAAAAAAACAATTAATCAGTAGGCCGCAGGTCTTTAATCATTAATTGCAGCGTTGTTTTGTCTCTAAAGGTAGACGTCTCGAAAGTACAAGCCAAATCATAAGCCAATCCCAAACTTACCGTATTGGAATGCTCTGCCATATTAAAACCTATAGCGTCTAATTTTACCGGTGAATCTACTTGCTGAATTTTTAATTTCAAATGAGCCTCTTTCAATAAGAGATTTGAATGGGAATAAACTTGTTTAAATAGAAATACTGGTTTCATATTTCCTGGACCGAATGGTTCAAATTCTTGCAAAACCCTCATAAACCTAGGAATCTTTGCAAAAGATTCTCCAGGTAGATATACTTGATTCAAATGTATACTGGCGTCAATGTGCTGTTTAATTAATAAGTCTTCCTCCTTTATGCTTCTTTGTACAACTTCCTCAAATCGCTCTTGAAAAGCAACAAGATTTTCAGGTAATAAACTTAAGCCTGCCGCGTGGGTATGTCCACCAAATTGTTCAAGTAGATCTTCACATGCGCAAAGTGCTGCATGAATATCAAAATCATTGACCGTACGCGCCGATCCTGTAACCATCCCATTCGATTCTGTAAGTACAATAGTGGGTTTAAAGTGCTTTTCTATTAAGCGAGAGGCAACGATACCAACCACTCCTTTATGCCAAGATGGATGAAACACAACGGTGCTTTTTCTAGCATTAAATTCAGGATCCTCCTCTAATAATTGAAGTGCATGAGCAGTAATGTCTTTATCTAATGCTCGACGATTGGTATTGTCTACATTAATTTCATTGGCGATCGCATCAATTAAATCTGGATCGCCTTCAACCATCAATTGCACTGCTGTTTTACCTGAACTTAATCGTCCGGCAGCATTTATTCTTGGGGCAAGAACAAAAACTAAATCAGTCAAAGTTAAGGGAAGTTGTTTCTTTGCAAGCGACAACAAACTCAAAAAAGCAGGACGAGGTTTCGCATTAAATTGCTGTAATCCAAGATAAGCTAAAACTCTATTCTCATCTAAAACTTGAACAATATCAGCCGCAATACTTAAAGCCAATAAATCTGTTTGTTCAAAAAGGGGCTTGTCGTTCCATTCATTTTTCTGAAATAATCCTTGCAACAATTTAAATCCAACACCACAACCAGAAAGTTCTTTGAAAGGATACAAACAATTTTTTTGTTTCGGATCCAAAATAATCGCAGGGGGTAAAACAACTCCAGGCTCATGATGATCACAAATAATCATGTCAATGCCGTATTGTTTTGCCATCGTAGCTTGTTCGACTGCTTTTATCCCACAATCTAAGGTGATGATAAGGGTAAAGTCATGATCTTTTGCATATTGAATGCCTTGAGAGCTCACACCATAACCTTCTGCATAGCGATCGGGAATGTAATATTCAATTTGGGATAGATGTGTTTGTAATACTCCGAAAACTAAGGCAACAGCAGTGGTGCCATCCACATCATAATCTCCGTAAATCATTACTTTTTCTTGTTCGATTATTGCCGTTTGCAAGCGTTGAACAGCGACATCCATATGTAACATGAGAAACGGATCGTGCAAATGACTTTTTTCAGGTCTGAAGAATTTTTTTGCTTTCTCGAAAGAATCAATTCCACGATGCAGCAATAATTCCGCAATCAAGGGGCTCACTTTTAAACTGTCTTGTACTATTTTAACCTTATCTTGATCCCCTTCAGTCCTTTGCAACCATTCTTTTTTCATTTCTACTTTATTTTCTATTTAAGTTAGGGATAAAATGGGGGAATTAAAAATAAAAATTAAATTTCGTGCAGAAAAAAGGAAACTATTTATAATTTTTCGCAGGATTACATCCTACGCTATTCATATTTAAGCCCTTACGGGGTAAAAAATATTTGGAGGACTATTTTATACTCGTATTCAAGAAAGCCCTTAATTCGCCTAACTTGGTGAGCGTAGGATTGATAAATAAATCTTTTTCTGCGCTTGCATAAGGCTTTCTTGATGGAGTATTTCCATCGAGGGCGAGTACGAACATACGATTGAAAAAATCTACCTTATATTTTACTCCCATTTCTTTTACGAAACGAACAGAACTATCAATCGAACAACCTGAGGCGTGTTCAAAATCTTCATCGACAACAACAAGTAACATTTGATTGAATAAAATTCCTCCTGAAGATTTTAATTTCTTATTGTGTGCCGACCAAGAAAGCATAAACTTATTTAGTTCTTGAGCAATACTTGAAACCTCATCGTTTGAAAAAGGCCGATCGGACAAATACATCCAAAGGCGACTTTGATCTGTAAAATCAGGAAATAAAGCGTTAAAGTTCTGCTGCATTGGCTATTAATTCAGCAACATCCATTACCACAATTTCATTTTCTTTATTGAAATTCTTCACGCCATCCGTCATCATGGTATTACAAAAAGGACAACCGGTAGCAATAATATTTGCTGCAGTTTCGATTGCATCCTCTGTGCGTTCCAAATTTATTTCTTTGTTTCCTTTTTCTGCTTCTTTAAACATTTGAGCACCACCAGCACCGCAGCAAAGACCATTAGTTTTACACCTTTTCATTTCAACCAACTCAGCATCTAATCTTTCGATTAAGGCACGAGGTGCTTCATACACATCATTGGCGCGACCTAAATAGCAAGGATCATGGAAAGTGATTTTCTTACCATTAAAGGTCTGATTGCCTTCCAAAGATAATTTTCCAGTGTTGATCAAATCTTGAATCAATTGTGTATGATGAATTACTTCATAATTTCCACCTAGTTCGGGATACTCATTTTTTAAAGTGTTAAAACAATGAGGACAAGCAGTAACAATTTTTTTAACCTGATATCCATCCAATACTTGGATATTCATCAT
Source organism: Flavobacteriales bacterium (assembly GCA_947447525.1). Classification (GTDB taxonomy): domain Bacteria; phylum Bacteroidota; class Bacteroidia; order Flavobacteriales_D; family Crocinitomicaceae; genus UBA952. The sequence continues at coordinate 6,318 of CANFJL010000008.1, forward strand.
GGCTTGCATTTGAAAAGTAAATTCATTTCCAGCTCTTCGTGCAGGATCACCGGTACAACTTTCTTCTGCACCGAGAACTGCAAAATTAACTTTGCAATTATTTAATATTTTAACCAATGCCTTCGTGATTTTTTTTGCGCGATCGTCAAAACTACCGGCACAACCTACCCAAAAAAGAATCTCTGGAGTTTCTCCTTTGGCAAGCATTTCCGACATGGTAGGAACATTCAAATTCATAATATGAGTCGTATAAAATAAATTAAGATTCTTCTTGGGCCCAATTCAAGCGGTCACTCTGTGAAAATTGCCAAGGAGCGCCATTATTTTCAATATTGGTCAACATTCCAGTCAACTCAGTAGGCATTTTCGATTCTTCCATAACCAAGTACCTGCGCAAATCTATAATAATTGATAAGGGATCAATATTTACAGGACATTCTTGAACACAAGCATTACAGGAAGTACAAGCCCAAATCTCTTCTTCGGTAATGTAATTTCCCAAAAGACTTTTACCATCTTCTAGACCACCCTCACCTACTTCCATTAAGCGATCACGCGTATCCATCATTATTTTTCGAGGAGAAAGCAACTTACCCGTTTGATTAGCAGGACAAGCAGAAGTACAACGGCCACATTCTGTACACGAATAGGCATCCAATAAATTCTTCCAAGTCAGATCATTGACATCTTTAGCACCAAATCTTTGAGGAACAGCATCTGACGGTTCGGTTGCAGCATAAGGATCAGCCGTAGGATCCATCATCAATTTAACTTCTTGGGTAACTGCTTCCATATTGGAAATTTTACCTTTAGCATTCAAATTACTAAAATAAGTATTCGGAAATGCTAAGAGAATATGAAGATGTTTGGAATAGGGTAAATAATTCAAGAATACAAAAACCATAGTCAAATGACCCCACCAACCAATTCGTTCCAAAACCCTAAGTGTTTCAACCGTCAATCCATCAAAAACTAAAGGTCCAAACCAAGAGGAGACAGCAAAACCAAAATGTCCTTTTTCAAACGCCACATGCGATCCTCCTCTTCCATAAAGTACTTCATCGGCACCATTCATGGTAAAAATGCAAAGAATCAAAACAATTTCCATGATTAAAATCAAGTTGGCATCTTTTTTTGGCCAACCAGCAAGTTCCTTCATGTTTAATCGGGGAAGCTTTAATAAATTTCGTCTTGCAAGGAAAATTATGGTCGCTATAAAAGCAAGAACAGAAAGCACTTCAATAAAACTAATTGCAAAGGTGTAAAAACTACCTAAACTTTCATAGAAAACCCTGTGATGACCAGTAAAACCATCAACCATAATTTCTATTAACTCTATTTGGGTAATTACAAAAGCACTATATAGCGCTAAATGAAGCAAGGCAACAAAGGGACGAGAAAACATTTTCTTTTGACCAAAGGCCACTAGCAACATAGTTTTCCATCTTTCTGCTCTGTTGTCAGATCGATCAATGTCACGACCCAATAAAATATTTTTTCGAATCTTCAGCATGTTAATTGAAAACAAGCCAAAAGAAAAAATAGTTACTGCACTAAAAATGAGGATCGTCCACATACTTATTCAGGAATTGTATCCAATAATTTTTCTAATTTCTTCTCCTGAGTACTCGTCAAATGAAGTCCTTTTGATTTTCTACCAATGACAGAAATATTAACATAGCGTTCAGGATGTTTTTCGAGATCATCAACTAATTCTTGTAATTCTTGATTTGTTTCCACCAATTCATTGTACAATTTTTCGTCATGAATCAATTTTCCTAGGCTGCCTTTTCCTTGACTGGTTTCATCAAGAATCATGTTTATTTTTTTCAAAGTAGTTTGAGCATCGAGTATTACAGATTTAAAATTAGATCCTACCATATCATCAGAGATCACCTTAACATTACCAATAACACTGGTAATTTGTTCATTACTCTTTTTTAAATTTTGGGTGATGTTTTCAACATTCGATAAAATTCTTGAAAACTGAGCTTTCTCTTGATCTACAAAAGATCCCATTTCAGTAGCCAAATTTCCCAATTTATGAATGGTAATTTTAACTTCTCTCAGACTTCCTTCAATTTCTGAAGTCGCTTTATCGTCCCAAAATGCAGATAAAGACCCTACCATTTTATCTACTGAACTCATCATAGCTTGCAAGCGCTGGGATATTGGGTCTGCATATGCTTTAACTTGGGATACCATATCTACGGATAAACGGCCAGGAATTGCAGCACCAACTTTATAATTTTTACCTGTTATATTAGCAGGAATTTGAATTAAGAGACCTTTACTGAAGAGGTCTAAAGAACCAATTTCAATAATTGTTCCTTTTGGAAAATAAACATCATCATTTTGAATATTAAAAGTAACCCTTACTCTTTTATCCAATTTATTTTGAGGTCTATAATCTACAGCCGTCACTTTTCCAACAACGACACCATTTAATGTCACATTACTAGAAACCATTAATTGACCTGAATTTGGGAAGTAGCTATAATAAACAACATCACCACCAAAAAAACTATTGCCTTTAAGGAAGTTCACTCCCAATATGAGAATAACGATTGCAAGAACCGCTATCAAACCTGCTTTTATTTCCTTTGTGAATCTCAATTGACTATTTTTCTGCTAATTTAATAGCTTTTTCTATACTAATACGCTCTCCATTAAAGAAAGCTATAACAAAAGCATGCTGAAATCCTTTTTCTTGCAATTCAATCTTGTAATTTTTGGCAGCATCTAGATCTTTTGCAAAGCTACCTGTGTAATATTTATACAATTTATCTTGCTGATATTCTTTAACAGAAAGACCTTTAAATCTGGAGGAATTTAGAGCAATTCTTGTTTCTGATGTTTCGATTTGAACAGAGAAAATCAAACCACTTGTATTTGATTTTACAGAACTCGTATCTGGCACAACTTCTTTTACTTCAGGAGGTGTATTAACTGGCGTATAATCAGAAACCTTCCCTTCCGTTTGATTTTTATATTGAATGAATGCCGTTAACATCGATTGCGCCATTTTTTCTTGACCTTCGGGGCTTCCAATAAATTTTTCTTCTGTCGGATTGGGTAAGAATCCAGTTTCAATTAACACAGAGGGCATGGTAGTTTTATAAAGTACTAAAAACCCAGCTTGCTTCACTCCTCTATCATAACGACCTTGTTTTTTAAATTCTTTTTGTAAAAATTCAGCAAATCGAATAGATTGATTAAGATTTACGGCTAATTGCAATTGGATGCCAATAATTGCATCTGGAGACATATCAAAATCCTTATACTTAGCGCCTTTATCATCTTCCAGGGTAATAATTGAATTTTCTCTTTCGGCCACTTTTTGTTGGGACTCTGTACGATGAAGTCCGAGTACATAAGTTTCCGTACCATAAGCACTTGCGCTGCCTGCATTGGCATGAATACAGATAAATAAATCAGCATTGGCGCGGTTAGCAATGTTAGCACGTTCATACAATTCCACAAACTCATCTTTATCTCTTGTGTAAATAACCTTTACATCAGGATATTTTTCTTTTATTAACTGACCAAGACGTAAGGCCATATTTAAACAAACATGCTTTTCATGTGCAAAAGAACCATGGCAACCAGGATCCTTTCCTCCATGTCCAGCATCAATTACAATGGTCTTTATAGCTTGTTTCTCTGATTTTGAATTCTGGGATAATACCAAGGTCGAAAACAGAAAAAAAGTTAGGAAAAAGGTTAGGAATAAATTCCTTGCACAATCGTTCATAGAAAGCGTAGTGTTTTTTGTAGTTTTGCAGTAAAGGAAATCATTCTAACAAATATAATTTGGTTTAATTGACAACAAACAAGGGTTCATACCGATTTATCTTCGTGACATTGTTAATAATGTGTTTTATTGGGAATGTTACAGCCCAAAAAGACCTTGTCAAAGACACGCTAAGCCTTGACGACAACTCTATTTCAGAGATAATTAAATATTCTGCGAAAGACTCTATTTACAATGATATAAATGGTAAAAAAGTTCATTTATATGGAGCTGCTAAGGTCGAAATGGGAGAAATCAAGTTAAATGCAGGATATATTTTAATTGATTTAAACAAAAATGAAGTCCAAGCCAGCTACCGAATGTCATCAGATGGAGAGCGCATCGAACTTCCCCAATTTTCTGATGGACAAGATGATATCACTTGTTTAAGAATGCGTTACAATACCAAAACAGAAAAGGGGTACATTGAAGAGATGAACATAAAACAAGATGAGTTTTACTTTCATATGGGTGAGGCCAAACGCTATCCCAACGATGAAATTCACCTCAAGAAAGGCCGACTAACCACTTGTGATTTACCAGAACCCCACTACCATTTTCAATTATCGAAAGCGGTAATGATCCCTCAAAAAAGAATCGTTACAGGACCGATGAATTTGTGGGTAAATGGCATCCCAACGCCATTAGGACTGCCTTTTGCATTCATCCCTCAGCAAAAAGAAAGGACGCACGGAATATTATTTCCAGAAATGGTCCCTATGTCTGCCTATGGATTTGGAGTACAAAATTTAGGTTATTATTTTCCCATTAATGATCATCTACAAACAAGTGCCTATATCAATTTATACAGTCGCGGTAGCTGGGGACTAAAAAACGACTTAGATTACGCTAAGCGATATGGATACAGTGGAAGACTTTCAGTTGGTTTTCAGCAGTTTAGAACAGGTTTTCCAAGCAATGCAGCACAAAACAAAGTGAGTGTCATTTGGACGCACAGAAAGGAATTAAAATCTAATCCCTATTGGAATTTTTCTTCCAATGTGAATTTCATTTCCGATAATAAGACCAAAAACAATTTAGATCCAATTAATCCTCAATACTTCAACAACAGTTTTAACTCAGACATCAATATCAATCGACTCTTTCCAGGAAAGCCATTTACAACGGGAATGAAAATTTCCTTGCGTCAAAATTCTATTGCTAAAAACATTTCCTTGATGAGTCCGATATTCAACGCTAATTTAACACGGATTTTTCCATTCAAAGGATTGATCAAAAAAGCAGATAAAGAGTGGAAAAAGACCATTCAAAGGATAGGATTCACCTACAACATGGAGACACAAAATAAATCCACCTTTAAAGACTCCTTACTGAGCAACTTTAACTATCAAGGAATTAGCAATCAGTTCATGAATGGAGTCAACCAAGGAATTAGCTTGCAAACAACGGGGGGTTTATTTAAAAATGCTATAAAAATCACTCCGAGTTTGAGTTATGGAAATAAGATCAATTTTCAACAAATTGAAAAGGTTTACGATGTTAGCAAAAACGACAGTAAGACAGACACCTTGAGAAAAAGTGGGATGGCACATGAATTCAATTTCAATGTGAGCATGACGGCTGTAGTGTACAGTTATTACAAATTCATCGGGAAAAACAAACCAATCTTAAGGCATCTGATGACCCCATCCATTGGATATCGTTATGTGCCTTTATTAAATCCCTTAGTAAGTGCTAATGCAGGTGCCAACCAAAGCTTGATCAATTACTCACAGTATGAGCGCAGTATATATTCAGTGGGGAATACCAATCGTTCTTCCTTCATGAATTTTGGTGTAAACAATACTTTAGAATTAAAGGTAAAATCAGCCAAAGACACGGTAACGGGATTTAAAAAAATTAGACTTGTCGACCAATTTTCAATCAATGGAAACTATGATTTTTTCAAAGACACCATGCGCTTATCCAATTTATCCTTGAATTTAAGAATTAGTCCAGCGAGCTGGATGAACTTTGTTGCTAATGCTAGTTTTAGTCCTTATAGTTGGGATGCTATTAGTGGCAAAACGAAGAAAGAATATGCTATTGCAATGCAACAAGGACTTGGGAGATTCTTAAATACCAATTTCACGAGCACCTTTACCCTAGCGACCAAAAAAAGTAGGGAGGTTATCAAGGAGGAAAGTGGTAAAAGAGTTGAAGACTGGAATAGTGATTACAATTACTTCAAACTGCATCCGGAGCAAGTAATTTACTTTAATATTCCTTGGAAGATGAATCTCTCTCATGTCTATTCGATTGTTGCAAATACCAATAAAACAATAAGTAATCCAAATGACTATTATTTCGTTCAAACGGCAGTAATTAATGGTGATATTAGCTTCACAAAAAGATGGAATTTATCGAGTAACATCAATATAGACATTGCCAATAAAAACATCAGTAATCTTAATTTCTCACTTAATCGCAACCTACATTGTTGGGCACTCTCTTTTTACTATACGCCCATTGGAGGCAATAAAAGTTTTCTCTTAAGTATCAGAAATACCTCCTCTATCTTCAAGGATGCTAAGATTGAATTGAGAAAACCACCGAGCTTCTTATAAACTAATGGATGGGATCACCAATATGTTTTCCAAGGACATAAGTATATTTGGCCCCAAAGAATACAATTTGAGCGGAGTAATTTACCCAAGCCAGCAATATAAATAGAGAACTTGCAATTCCCGACTTACCCATAAAAAAGTAATTCTGGAGATAAAACTTAATCAGCAACTGACTTGAATACAAGATAACTGCTGTCAATAAAGCACCCCTAAAAGCAAGATTCCAAGAGATTTTTCCATCGTGCAAATATTTAAAAATCATTATAAATATCAGTAAGTTACTTGCTATTGAGAAAACATGATGCAGTAAAGAAAATAACCAATCAAGTACATTATCATTCTTAAAAAAACTCGATTCCATAAAAGAAAAAATAAAGATCTGTAAGAAATAAAATAATATAATAACGAAGGCAAAAAAGGCTAAAAATAGAATCGAAACAAAGCGGAAGCCGATTACATTCTTAATAATATTTTGTTTTTCTCGACGCTTGGCTTTAATTTCAAAAAAATCATTAATACTTCTTTTTAAGGAGACTAAAAAAGCTGAGCAGGTATACATTAATAATATAAAGCCGACTATCTCAATCAATAATCCGTTTTTATCCAAATGCATGGATTGTAGATAACTCATAAAACTTGAGGTGTCTTGGATACCAACATTATTTTTAAAAATGTCATTAATAATGAGGAGCATTCTTTCCGAACCAACAATTCTACCGAAAGTAGAAATAGTTAAAAAAATTATTGGAACGAGCGCAAAAAGAGTATAATAGGACAAAGCGGCACCGTGAAAAAAAGCTCCTTCTTCAATATACTCAACAATACTTTCCTTGACTATATGATAATTTTTTACCCAACGATTACCTTTATCCATGTTTTTTAACGATATCAATTGCAACAACATTATGAAGCGGTTCGAAGCTATAAAGAATTATTTCTTCTCCATTGTGCGTTGTAAAAAAATTATTAAAAACAGCTCCCATAAACAGTGCTGTTTCAAATTCAATTTTAAGCATTCCTTTATTGTTTACAACATATTCATCTGGTCTAAAGAGAATTTTTTTATCCATTAGAACGATTTCATTGATGGGTCCAAACAACAAAGAATCCATTTTACTAGAATGATAGTAGATACTTTCTGGATTTTTTTTGCGGCTCAATTTCCCTTTATTCACAATACAAACTTGATCTGAAAGACCCAAAATATCTTGTCCATCATGAGAAACGAGCAGCATGGCTACACCCTCTTTTTCTCTAATTTTTTGAAGATGTTTGGTGAGTTTCAAGCGAAGGCGTGCATCTAAATGCGCAAAAGGTTCATCGAGTAATATTACACTTGGTGCTTTTGCGATCGCTCTAGCGATAGCAACACGCTGTTGTTCGCCTCCCGAAAGTGTCTTTGCCATTTGATTAGCCAATCCTTTTAATGCTAAGAGTTGGAGCATTTTAGCCACCCTTCTTTCTCTTTTGTCATTGGGAAGATACAATATGGCTTCCCTAATGTTTTCTGCAACCGTATGAAATGGATCTAGCTTAAAATCTTGGTTTACAATTTCAATTCCAGGATGACCTGGAACTAAGCGTTGAGAAGCGAGGGGTTGAATTTTTCCTTTAAAAATTATTTCGCCTTCATTTTGGTCTACTAAACCTGCAATAATTTTAAGCAAGGAAGATTTACCAACGCCACTTTTACCAACAAGACCAATGATCTCACCAGGCTTCAAATCAAAAGAAATGCCTTTTAAAATTGGATCCTTATACGAAAGGAAGATATTTTTAATTTGTAACATTATCTCGTTAAATCTTTTGGAAATTCTTTTGAAGCAATATAAACTCCAGGAGACGGATTGGCCATTGGCTCTAAGTCTTTCAAGATAATTGTTATTTTAAACCCATCGTCTTCTTTCAAAAGGTCGACCGAATGAAGTATACTTTCTGAAGCACCAACATAACAAATAGGGGCATCAGAAGATGTGATTTCAAACAAACGCATCTTAGGAACAGAAAAAGTAAAATCATTCCCATCTGCAAAAGTACCTTGAAGAATATATTCACTATTATTCAATTCTTTAACATCAGATACTGAACTTGAAATAGACATATCATCCTCCCAGTGGTATTGAATATTATCACTTGACGGTTTCCCTTCATTTTGCGCATCCGCTTGTTCTTGCGAGTACAACTCATTTAATTGGAAACACTGAATATAACATTTCATAAATAGACTTTTGTTAAAATTAATTTAATTCTCTTGAGAAGGAGTAAATTTGTAAAAAGAAAAATGAAAATAATACTACTAGGCGCAAGTGGATTAATTGGATCAAAACTTTTGAAACAGATGCTAATTGACCCAGAAATTACAAGAATAGTGCTATTTGTACGCAAGTCATTGGCAATTCAGCACGAAAAAATAGAGCAGCATATTATTTATTTTGATGCAATGAATGACTTTGCTCAATACTTCAATGGAGATGCCTTAGTTTGTGCTCTTGGTACTACGCGAAGTAAAACCCCAAATCAAATTGATTATCGAAAAATCGATTTAGGATATACTATGGAAGCTGCTAATTTAGCAAAAACGAAGGGTGTAAAACAAATTCATCTCATTAGCTCGATGGGTGCTTATCCAAAATCAAAAGTGTTTTATTCAGCATTAAAAGGGGAGATTGAGAACCTTATCATTGGATTAAAATTTGATAAAACAATAATATACAGACCCTCTATCTTGATTGGGGAAAGGTCAGAATCGCGACCAATGGAAAAATTATCTCAAAAATTAAATTGGTTGTACGATCCTTTACTTTTTGGTCGTTTAAAAAAGTATAGAAGTATCAAAGCAGAATTGGTGGCAACTAAAATTATCTCTGAGATTAAAAAAAAAAATACAGGAGTCCATATTTTGGACTCGGAAGAAATTAAGCAAGATTAATTTTTAGTATGAATAATCCGTAATAGCTTTTTTAAGCTACTTACTTTTTTGCTTTGTTGTGTTGCTTATAATCAAATCGCTTGGATTCATAGGGATAATATTCGGCAAGTTCACCCGAATAGTAAAACTCAAAAGCCACTGATCCAAATGTAAAGGACTTATCACCAACATTAAAGACCGATCCCCCTACTCCAGGATTCTTTTTAGGAACAGATTTATAAAATCCTAAATTAAATAAGGAAGCCAAAATTTCTGGGCGTTCATCAATTGGATATCCAGCTCTTTCCCATTGCATTTTGATTTGTTTTACAAAAATTGCAGCATACAAATAGGAATAATAATGATTCTTTAATTGAACCAATCGGCTTATTCGCAATGAAAGCGTATCATTTAGCTTGTTTTTGTAATCCGTAATCGTGTCATAATCCAATAGATTTTCATATGATTTACCTAAATAATAAGGTGATTTTTTATCTTTTAAAAAATATTCAATAGCTGAAGCTGTACTTTCTTTAATTCCAGTAACACCGTAGGAAGAATTGGTTTCAAGGGCCAAGGATCTTAAGGGCGCAATCAGCCCTTTAAATCTTTCTCTACGAGAATTAAACAATCTAATTTGTTCACCAACCAAACAAGTAACAATTACCCGGGCCTCAACACCTGTAACTTCAGCAGCTGAATCTATGTAAGGTTTGTCCTTAATCAGTGCCAGTCTGAAATGTTTCCATTCGGCAATATTCATCCAATTATAGATACTAAGAGCAGTAGAGGGACTATTTGAAGTCTTTAATTTCGCATTTAATTTTTTAAGTTCGCGTTGATAATTTTGATTGTTCATCATTTGAAGATCAAAAGCATCTATCATTTTCATAACGATAAACTCATCTTTATTTTTAGACCAGACACTGAGGATAATTTGAGCATTTTTTGGATAAAAATCATTAATTAGCATAATGCGTTGCAAGGAAGTATAATGATTCCTAACCATTTGGGCACTATCTACACGATAGGATTGATTGTATTTATCGTTGATTCCTTGGAAATATCTATTGTTAACATCTAATCTACCAGAATCTCGCGTCCATTGGAACTTCATTGCGAGATAAGAAAAAGTCAAAAATGCACCAATAACAGCAAAACTATATAAGGAAATCCGAAAAGGAACTTTAAACCATTTATTATTAAACACTTGCATCTAAAATATTTGGGCAAATATATGCGATAATAAAGAGAACTCAAAAGAAGATACTTTTCAACTTTTAAATATTAACAATTAAGAAAATAAATTAGTTATAAATGAATCCAATTCATTAATTTCGAAACTATGAAAAAGATAACTACACTCCTACTTTTAACACTATGTTTAGTTAGTGTCAGGACAAGCATTGGCCAAAAAAATAATGTCCTTGATAAGGCAGGAATTAATAGAATGTTAAGTTCAGGAATTGCGTTGTACCAACAAGGACGATTGAATGACGCAATCTCTATTTTAAAAACCGCTGAAATAAAAGATACCGCCAATTGGAGCGTATTGTACTGGATGGGGATGTCGTTTTATGATTTATCGAGTTATTATGCTGCGGAAGAATGTGCTGTAAGAGCCAATGAAATCATAGGAAGGGAAGAAAATGTGGATGTAGATTTAATCAAATTATTAGGTGATGTAAATCATCGCTTAGGAAATGTGGATCTTGCCGCAAAATATTATAAGCAAACAGCTGAATTAATGGGGAAGAAAATTTCCACTGATATGGGTATTCCTGAATTAATTGATGCCTGTGAATTATACCTAAAAGACACTAAATCAGGGAGAAAAAGTAAGCGATCTATACTTGCTGACGCGATTAATACTGTTGATGATGAGTATGCCCCTATTTTAATGAATGGCGGTAGAGATTTATTTTTTACAGCGCGCAAACCGGAAACTACTGGAAATAATATAAACCCAGACGATCAGCGCTATTTTGAAGATATGTATCATGCACAATGGGACACTGTTTCATTAAGCTGGAAAATGAATAAGTTAACCTTCTCTGAATGGAATACAAATGGATTTGATGCTTTGACTTACGTAAATGAAAATGGGCTGTTTGGATTGTGTACCATTAATACTTCGGCCACTGAGAAAACAACTAAAAGTTCTGACATTTTTGAAATTATCGGGGAGGAACCTTTAAAATGGTCTTCCATGGATGTTATTAAAAATAAGAGTATTAATACAGATTATTTTGAAGGTGCGGCAAGTTTAGCGCAAGTTTCAGACATGGAACAAAAAATGATTTTTGTTAGCGACCGTAAAGGCGATGTATCAGGGACTGATCTTTATAGCGTTTCTCGCACTGATGAACTCTGGCAGACCTCAGTAAGATTGCCTAATGAGATCAACAGTTTAGGAGATGAAACAACTCCTTACCTTACAGAAGATGGACAATTCCTTTTCTTTAGTAGTAGAGGATTGCCTGGATATGGAGGTTATGATATTTTTTATTCCCAATGGATTGATGAAAAATGGTCTACTCCTGTAAATTTAGGTTTAGAAATAAATAGTGTAAATGATGATACTCATTTTCAAATCAACACAAAAACAAATCAATGTGTTCTTGCTTCCATGGCAGTTCGTGGTGATTATTTCAGCTATGACTTATTTCAAGCAGATCTGACTGGATTAAATTTCCCATTTTTAAAAAAATGAACCGTTTATATTGACTGTTGTACTAAATGTGAATTCTCTTAAAATAAACTTATGAAATCGATTGTATTTTTAATTGTTACCGTATTCTTCGGAACATCAATTTTCTCGCAAAAAGAAGTGCCTCTTAGTCCAAATATGAAACAGGCAACTGTGTTTTTTACTGGAGTTCAATTGCAACATGAAAATCAAGTGAGTTTAAAACCGGGGAAACAAGAGGTAGTACTACAAAAATTAACCGATTTCTTAGACCCCAATACAGTTCAAGTTAAAGCCAGCGGAGACCTAACCATTTTAGCAGTTCGTACGAGAAAAAATTTCGAAGATTTACGCATTAATAATGAGGATATTAAAGCCATCAATGCAAAAAAAAGGCTTTTAGAAATTCAGCACAATGAATTAATTGATGAATATACCATCTTAGAATTGGATCGGAATTTGATTATGCAAAACAGAAATTTAAAAGGCAATGATCAAGGGATGAAAATGATAGAATTGAAGGAAGCTTATACTTTTATGCACAATAAAATAACTGAAATAACCACCCGCCAAACGACCATTTATGGCTTATTAGAAGATATAGAAAAAAAGAAGAATCTGCTAGAACAAGAGATTATCAGTCAACGCAGCAAGCCAGTAATAAATTACACCGAAATAATAATTGAAATTGATGTTCACAAGGCAACAGAAGCAAATTTTATTGTGAACTATATCTCTCCGCGCGCTACTTGGAAGCCCTATTATGATATGCGAAGTGAAGGAATTGGCAAGCCAGTCCGTCTAGAAGCAAAAGCTAATGTAAGTCAAACAACAGGAATTGAGTGGAAAGATATTGATTTGATTCTTTCGACTAACGATCCTTATCAGAATGCCACCCAAGCGGTAATTAATCCTTGGTATATTTCTTACAACAATTATCCAACCCCGAAAACCATAACATCCAGAAATATTCCACAAGTAGATTATTCAGGAGAAACTTTAAGAGGAGAAATTATTGATGCCAGTACAGGTGAGTCATTGGCGTTCACAAAAATATCCTTTCCAGGATTCACTGGAGGAACAGTTTCCAATGAAGAAGGGAAATTTGAAGTGGTGATTCCTAAAGATGCCAAAATTGCATTGGCAAGTTTCGTTGGTTATACTGATGTGCAATTAACCATCAACGCTCCTTACTTGAAGTTTTTTATGAAACCTAATGAATTAAATTTGGAAGAAGTGACTGTTTCTGTGAATCAATCCATCAATGGAGCCTTAAGTTTTAATAGTGTGCCAAATGCTTCTTATATGGGTACTTATACACTTAACGCTTCAGATTTGATGGTATCAGAAGATGACAAAGCAATGGAATGGAAGTCGACTGGAAAAACAAGATTCAGACGTTCCTCAGCACCCATGATGGATGAACTATCCAAAGCAGAAGACAAGAAGGCTTGGGCACCTACTGTTACTACCATTACTGAGAAAAAAGACATTAGAGTTGAATACAGAATTCTTTCTAAAATGTCGATTCCAACAGATGGAATGGATCATCGCGTAAACATAGCAAGCTATGATTTACCGGCCAACTATGAATATCATTGTATTCCAAAAATTGATCCTAGTGTTTATCTTTCTGCCCAAGTAAATGGATGGGAGAAGTTAAACTTATTGAGTGGAAGTTCTAATATTTATTTTGACGGCACCTTTATGGGAAGCTCTTATTTAGATGTAAACACAACTAAGGATACACTTTCTTTCTCTTTTGGAAAGGATAGTAAAATGGTGGTTGAACGAACTAAGATAAAAGAGAAGAACAAGACCAAAATCATGGGTGCTAGACAAAAATCTGATGTTGCGTGGGAAATAAAAATTAAGAATAATGGCGCTGCCAATATTCCAGTGATTATTATGGATCAATTTCCTTTAACTACCAATGCAGATATAAAAATTAAAAATAGTGAATTGATAGAAGGGAAAGTAAACGATAAAACTGGAATAATTACCTGGGAATTTATGCAAGGTATCAGTGGAAGTAAATCGGTATTTTTTGATTACTCTATTGACGCTCAGTATGGAATTCCATTATATCTAGAGTAGAACCTGTAATTAAAATCTGAACAGCAAATAAAATTTTTGATTACAAATTGAAATAACTTAGGAATATTTTTAAGCTGTTAAGACTTTTTTCTTAGCTTTCTAGACCCTTTGAATTCATTCAAGTTATATCTTACAAATACTTCCATACCACCTTTAAAGTTGGTAACAGTAGAAAGTCTAGAGATGTTAATGTCGTAAGCAAAACCAGCTGAAACTGTTCCCCATTCAATCATAGCCTTTAAAATCATTGCATCTTTAAATCTTGTAAAAAGACCAAGGTACAATGAATTTGCTTTTACAAGGCCAGTAGATCTTGACTCATTTTTCAAAAATTGCTTGTAATAGAATCCGGCTAAAATTTCATTTGAAGTCTTTTGACGAGAATAATAAACTCCTGGTAAGAATGCTCCATTGGAAGCAGGCAAGCCAATATTAGCATTTGCAAAAACAGAATATCGCACAGGAAGATGTTGAATGGATGAATTATAGAAAGAATAGATAGGACGATTAAGGTGTGTCGCTGAAACACCAAAATTAAAAACCTTATCTGCTTTTTCGGTCAGGAAGGCATTCTTTGTTCTATAAGTATAGAGCATTCCTGCACCCATATCAAAATAAGAAAAATTCTGATTATAGAAAGACTCACCGCTTGCTAACAATGGATTGTATGCCATACCATCATATTGTGTACCCCACTGCCCTGCATTTGGATTGGCGGAACAAGTTCCAAAACCTGAAGAAAGACCTACTCCCAATCGGCTTTTTTTATTTAACATCAATTGATAGGCTAAACTTATATTTACCATAGTTTGAGTGAAATTTCCATCACCCATTTTATCATTATAAAAATTTAAACCACCACCTAAAGAACCTTTACTATTCTTTATTCCATCTGTGAAACGACCATCAATAGATGCGGCCATAGTTTGATAAGGAGTAGTAAAACTTCCGTATTGTGATCTAAAATTAGTTATCCCTTGAAAGGCAGCGTTAGCACCGGCCAAGGCAGGATTTAGGGTTAATGGAGAATACTCAACTTGTGAAAAGTGGACATCCTGAGCTTTTAAATTGCCTCCTAAAAGACAAAACAATAAAAACAGAAAGTAAACAAAAGAAAATTTATTCGTCTTATTCATTTATCTAACTAAAGTTGAGCTACCACTCTTATTAATAATCTTATCCTCATAAGTCAAAACGCTTAATTTATAAACGAAATTACCATTAGGCAATGGTTTTCCTTTGAAGTTTCCATCCCATCCATTATCCACTTCAGAGGATTGAAAAACTTTTTCTCCCCATCTATCATAGACAGCAAATTCTATTTTCTTAATACATTCTGCTCTACAAAATACTTTTAATGTGTTGTTACTTTCTGGACCCACTCCATTAGGAGAGAACATGGTGGGAACATACAAATCGCCACACAAAAGTTTAACTTCTACAAAAATTGAATCTAACCCAATACAACCATTAGCATCAACTGTAGTAACATAATAAGTTGTTGAAGAGTCCGGAGTTGCTATAGGATTGTCACAGGTCAAGCAACTCAAACCAGCTGCAGGTGACCAAGTATAATTGACACCACCAGTAACCAATAAATTGACTGAAAATGTAGGGTTTACAACTGTTATTGGTGGGGTTGCATCCAAAATAATAGAATCAACAATACCGATAGTATAATTTAGTGTGTCAGCACACAAATTTCCATCTGTAACGATAACTTGATATGAACCGATGTTAAGATTTCCTATACTGTCCAATCCGCTTGTAAGAGGTGACCAAGAATAAACATAAGGAAGTGTTCCTCCTGAAGCTTGTGTGGATATTGTCCCTAAGGCACCTGTAGCACAATTTACAGGCGTTGAATTTCCTGAAAATAGTAAAGGTGTAGGTTCAATAATTGTAAAACTTTGAATAACAATACAATTGGCAGCATCAGCTACAATTACATTGTAAGTACCAACAGGTAAATTGCTAAGGGTATCATTTGACCCACCAATAGGCGTCCAATTATAGGAGAAAGGAGCTGTACCACCACTCAAAACAGAAACGATTGCTTCACCATCATTAAATCCAGTACATGAAATATTGGAGACATTTAACGAAATTACAGGTGGAACAGGGGAAGGATTTAATGTATATGGAGTCGAACTTACAGAAATACAGTTAGAAGTACTACTCATTACCGTTACTGAGTATGTATTTCCTGTAACGTTGGTAAAATTAGGACTCGCTTGAAAATTCACGCCATTAATACTGTAAGAAAAATTAGTTCCTATTGGAAACGTTACAGTTAAAGCGCCAATTGGAGAAGCACAAGTAGGTTGAGTAACAGTCGCTACAGGTGTTGGTGGTGCTGCTGGCGGGGCTGTTAAAGTTACTGTTGCTGTGGAAGCGGAAGTACAAAATTGATTGTTCGTCACAGTAAATGTATAAGATCCAGGTAACAATCCATTAAACAAGACTGTTGGACCAGTACTTGAATAGGTAAGACTCCCTGGACTGCCATTTATAGTCCAATTTCCAGCTGGAAGATTCGCTAAATTAACTGAGCCAATAGGATTAGAACAAGTTGGTTGTGTTACCACTCCAACAGTTGGTGCCGCTGGAGTTGTTGGAGCAACAATTGTTGCTGATAATGAAGCTGCTGATACACATCCATTTTGATTAGGCATTACTGTAAAAGTGTATGTTCCGACTGGAAGGAAAGTAAAAACAAAAGTTGGACCAGAGGAAGGAAGTGTAATGGATGGTCCTCCACCCGTTGGTGTTGCCACTACAGTGTAAGTGTATAATGAAGGTAAACCTGAAAGTCCAACATCACCAGTTGGAATCAAACAAGTAGGTTGAGTAATGGTGCCTATTATGGGTGCACTTGGAGGAGTTGGAATCGCATTCATGGTCACGGATGCCGAAGCTCCAGATACGCAACCTGTAAGTGTATTAGTCACTAAAAAAGAAGTGGTTGAATTTGCTGGAACACCATTTAAGATTCCATGTAAACCTGTTCCAGTCAAACTAAGTCCTATCGGAGCTGATGAAATTGCCCAATTGCCTGCAGACGGAAGGGTAAAATAAACAATTCCTCCTCCATTGATACAAGTTGGATGCGTTATGGAATCAATTATAGGAGTACTTGGATTACTTGGAATAGCATTAATATTTACTATGATTTGAGCAGTACAACCATTGACATCACTATAATCGATAGTATAGGTTTGACTGGGCGCCAATCCTGAAATAGTATATGTAACGGTATTTCCTGTGTATACTGTACTACCGGGATTCACTGTTAGGGTCCAATTGTTAAGTGTTAAACCTGATAAAGCAATGGTTCCTGTTGGATTGGTACAGGTAGGCTGGGTAATTGTTGCCGCTAAAACAACAGGTGTAGTACAAATAGAGAATGTATAGTGAGATACAAAAGCTAAAATAAAAAGTATACTAAATCGTAATTTCAAATGCATAAATTTAATCTCTAAGTACTACTTACTATGTTACCGTAAAGTTACATTATTTAGTTAAAAAAGTAAAGTCTCTTTTAACTTATTGTTGACGAAATAATAAAAAACTAGTTGCTACTCAAAATAAAAACTTTGTTAGAAGATTCAAATTAATTATCAATCTTTGCATCTACTATGGTCAAAAGGTACTTTATAGAAATCGCTTATAACGGAACTAAATTTCATGGTTGGCAAGTGCAACCTGGGTCTATTTCTATTCAGTCTTCCGTAGAGGATGTCTTAACGCAGCTTAATAGTCAAGAGAAAATTTCTGTGGTGGGATGCGGCAGAACGGACGCAGGGGTTCATGCGAATTCTTATTTTTTTCATGTTGATTTACCCTTCTTATGTGATGATCTATTGATTTCTAAAATGAATAAAATGCTTCCAAATGATATTGTAGCCATTGGATTTGAAGAAGTATCTCCTGAAAAGCACGCAAGATTTGATGCAAAATGGAGGACTTATCGCTATTTTATTCACACTAAAAAAGACCCGTTTAAATCTGAGTTGAGTTGGTTTGTTAGCCGGCCCTTAAACATTGATTTAATGAATGAGGCCGCTAGTTTACTTATTGGAAAACAAGATTTTGCTTCTTTTGCCAAATTACATTCAGATGTCAAAAACACTATTTGTGAAATCACGCATGCGCAATGGGAAATAAAAAATGACACTTTAGTTTTTGAAATTTGCGCTAATAGATTTTTAAGAAATATGGTTAGAGCAATTGTTGGGACACTATTGGAAGTTGGTCAAAATAAAATGAGTGCCAGTGAATTTAAAAAAGTAATTGCACAACAAGACCGTCAAGCTGCAGCGTTATCCGTTCCTGCTCACGGTTTGTTCTTATGGAAAATTGTATATTAATGAAGGGAAAGATCTTACTTCTATTTTGTGCTTTATATTCATACGCTCATCTTCGATATCATATTGGAAAAGCAATCCCATTAAGTGAATGGTTATTCATACTCAATAAATCTATTGCATGGACAGGTGGTATTTTATTGGGATTAAGTTTATTCAAATACGAACAAAAAAATCTACGTAAGTCCTTAGGGAGCATAGGATATTTATTCGCAGCAATTCACTTACTTCTTGATGTTGTTTTAATGAGCCCAGAACATTATCCATCTTTTTATACCGTCGGTCAACTCAACAACCATGCATGGATCAGTATAACTTTAGGAATATTGAGCTTCATTTGCTTCACTACCGCTTATATTGGAAGTATTTCAAAAAATTATAAATACCTGCTTCGCTTTGGTAGAATTGGCATTCTATTTAGCCTTTTACATGTCACCATGATAGGTAAAAAGGGGTGGTTTACGCCAAATTCATGGCCGTTTTATATGCCCCCAATTACCTTACTTTTTGTTCTGGCGATATTATGTTTTCTTTTCTTAGACCTCAGGAAGAGACTAAAAAGATAAGAACACTATTGTTGCGCATTATAATTACGAAGCAATTCAAAATAACCTTTAGATTCCACTACAATAGCACCACCTAAAGTGTCTCCATATTTTGCAGGCAAGCCTCCTGTGAATACCATCATCTTACTTATGGAGCAACTAGGCACATTGAAAACTTCATTGGATTTGATGCCATCAAGAATATAAATCATATCCCCTTTTCGGGCACCTCTGAACATTAACTGACCATCTTCATCCATCCTAATATCAGTTGACATAGAAATAGCAAGCGTTTTAATATCAAATTTATTGGTGCTCCTTTTGATGTCATTTGCTGTAAGTTCTTTAATAGGTAAATCACCAAAAACCAGTTTTACATTTGGATTGATTTTAATATCCTTAAAAACTTTAACATGAGGTTCGAATTGGATATTTCCTAGATTACAATAGGCTTCCATAGGCACATCAGCTACAATATTTTTCATAGTGTCCTTCATGTAAATAATATAAAGCGAATATTTTCCGGAAGGAATTGCTGGAATTCGAAACCTACCATCTGGATCAGAGAGGGCTTGATATTTTCTGCCATTGTCCTCAACAACTGCACGCGCGTTAAATATTTTTTCACCTGAATTCGCGTCTACGACTGTTCCAACAATATCACCAGTTACAGTTTGTCCGAAAACTACATTTGCCGAAAGGCACAATAAAAATAAGATCTTTTTCATGGCATAAATTTTAAAGGTTCAATGCTAAGATGCAATGCTTTAAATAATTCCATAAAAGTGCTTAAACAATAGCGGAAGAAACTGTCAATTCTCTATCGATTTTTTTAAATAATCCTTGCAAAACTTTTCCAGGACCCACCTCAACAACTTCCGTTAAACCATCTCGCATCATGTTGTTCATAATTTGAGTCCATTTGACAGGCGCTGTTAATTGCAAGATCAAATTTTCTTTAATTAATTCAGGATCAGAAACTGCTTCCGCACTTACATTTTGATAAATAGGACACATTGGGGTATTGAATGTTGTTGCTTCAATGGCAGCGGCCAATTGTTCTCTAGCTGGCTCCATTAAAGGAGAATGAAATGCACCACCTACTTGAAGAATTAGTGCTCTTTTGGCACCTGTCTCCAATAGTTTTGCACAAGCAAGTTCAACCGCTTCAACACTTCCTGAAATTACCAATTGTCCCGGGCAATTATAATTTGCGGGCACTACTACACCAGAAATCCCAGCACAAACTTCCTCAACAACATGATCTTCTAAACCCAGAATTGCTGCCATAGTTGAAGGCGCTAATTCACATGCCTTCTGCATAGCCAAGGCTCTTTTATGCACTAAAGAAAGTCCATCTTCAAAAGACAGTGTCTTATTAGCAACAAGTGCTGAGAATTCACCTAGTGAATGTCCAGCCACACTTTCAGGCTTAAAGTCACTTCCCAGGCAAGCTGCTAGAATAGTAGAATGAATAAAAATGGCAGGTTGGGTAACATTGGTTTGTTTTAGTTCCTCATCGGAACCTTCAAACATAATTTTTTGAATGTCAAAACCTAAAATTTCATTGGCTTTTGAAAATAATTGTTTTGCTAGATCAGAACTATCATATAATTCTTTTCCCATTCCTGTAAATTGCGCTCCTTGTCCTGGAAATACATATGCTTTCATACTTATTATTTTGATTTATAATTGACTATACGAGTGGAATTTTCCACCTTTAAATACTTTAACTTTTTTCAGAATTCCATTTTTATCATAAACATAGACCTTACCATCATATAATCTACCTTCTTTAAAATCACCATCTTGCCAAATTTCATCGTTAGAATTGTAAATTTTATTGTACCCGAATGGAATAAAACGTACCCCTTTGGTAATAGGATTAGTGATTTTTGGTGGGTATTCATCCTCGAAAACCGGATTGATGTTAGCGGTTGGTTTATCAATAATTTTTATTACCTCTATTTTTCCACCAACAATATTAAGCTGCTGCTTAATTGATCCATTGGGATAATAGCTTGTTAGTTTATCCGCTAATTTGCCATTGATTTTGGTGTATTCAATTTCAAGTTGACCGTTGGGATAATAATATTTTATTACGCCCATTTCTTCACCTGAAACATTAAATTGACCTCGATACGCTAATTGACCATTTTTATGGTAGCGGGTTAATTCTCCTTGATATTTGTTGTTCTCAAACACACCTTGTTCTCTAATTACTCCATTACTATAATAACGAGAATAGGAACCTTGAGGTCTATTATTTTTGTAGGTGCCTTTGAGTTTTACCGACTTCCCATTAGCAAAGTATTTTATCCATACCCCTTCTTTTCTGCCATGTGAATACTGACCCTCTTCTGTTTTTGCATTGTTTTTACTCTTATTCACATAAATCCATTTGCCATCTTTTTTTCCTTGCTCATCCCGTTGGTTCTGAGCAAAAACAGAAACACAATTTCCAAGAAAAAGAAATAAAAATAAACAGCAGAATTGCCTCATTTTTCGATAGTTATTAGAAAGTAAAATTACATTTTTTTGACGAGTGATAAATTCAATTGTGGATAATTTATAACAAAGGTATTGTTTACATTTGCTTATTATAGGTAATTTTATAGCCATAATACTTATTATGCTATCCCTTGAACCAAAAGATTTAAGCGTCCCAAAACTTCATCAATATTTACTTGGAGCCATCGGTCCTAGACCAATAGCTTTTGCTGCTACAATCGATCAAGAAGGGAACGATAACTTAGCACCTTTTAGTTTTTTTAATGTCTTCAGTGCCAATCCACCCATATTAATTTTCTCTCCTGCTAGATCAGGGCGAACCAATACCACTAAGGACACCTATAATAATGTAAAAAATTGTCCAGAGGTTGTCATCAATGTGGTTAACTTTTCAATAGTCGAGCAAATGAGTTTGGCGAGTTCACCCTACCCAAAAGGGATGAGTGAGTTTACCAAATCAGGACTTACACCATTGGATTCTGATTTAATTCGTCCAAAGAGAGTTCAGGAAGCACCTGTTCAATTTGAATGTCGCGTTAATGAAGTGGTAGAATTAGGAAAGGAAGGGGGTGCGGGAAATTTAATTATTTGTGAAGTACTAAAAATTCATATACACGAATCGATCCTGGATGAAAATCAAATGATTGATCAGCATAAAATAGATTTAGTAGCAAGAATGGGAGGAAATTGGTATTGTCGCGCCAACGAAAACTCCATGTTTGAGCTCGAAAAACCTATAACTACTTGCGGTGTTGGATTTGATTTATTACCTCCAGACTTTATTTCAAGCAGTGTTTTGGATAATAACAATTTAGCAAGATTAGCGGGCATCGAGGAAATTCCTGATGAAACTGCCGTAAATGAATATAAATTATTAGAATTAAGTGATTTATTTTTAACTTTAGGTGACGATCCTTCAGCATTAGAATTAGCACTGCATGAAAGGGCAAAAATACTTTTACAAACACATCAAATTAGTGAGGCTTGGCTTACACTTTTATCATTTAATAACGGATAAATAAATACAATTATGTTTAAATTAACAGGAAGCGTTAAGCTTATTCACGCAACCGCGCAAATCACAGAAAAGTTTTCAAAGAGAGAATTTGTTGTAACAGATACAACAAGTCAATATCCTCAAGACATTCTATTTCAAGCAACACAAGATAAATGTGGACTTTTAGATCAATTTCAAGTAGGCGATCAAGTAGAAGTATCTTTTAATTTAAGAGGTAGAGAATGGACAAGTCCACAAGGAGAAGTAAAGCATTTCAATACAATTGAAGCTTGGAGAATTGAAAAAATGAGTCAAGGTATGCCAAGTGGTGGACCATCAGCGATTTCTTTAGAAGCAAGTGATTTTCCAACTTCACCAAAATCAGCAGCATTAGAAAGCACTGAGGATGGAGACGATCTTCCTTTCTAAGGTTTTTCTTCGTATTTTTTCTTATACTTAAGGTATAACTTTTCTTGAAAATTATGATGGTCAACTAGTTGGCCATCTCTAATTATTAAGGTAACTTGATTGCTTCGCATATCCAAAGCAGAGCCTTTTGAGACAAAAAGTGTTGCTGATTTTCCTGTTTCAATTGATCCATAATTTTCATCAATCCCTAAAATCTCGCAAGCAGAAAGTGAAATTGATCGCACAGCTTGTTCTTCTGTTAAACCATAAGCCATTGCAGTACCTGCTTGAAAAGGTAAGTTTCTAGTGTTCATTGCTTCCATGTCTCCTTCATTTTGAAGACAAAATAATATCTCTTCTTTCTGAAGAAGGGAGGCTAATTGATAAGGTAAGGCAATATTTTCGTCTTCGGAATTGGGCAAACTATGCACCCTTTGCAACATTACCGGTATTTGAGCATCCTTTAATCGAGCGCCTAACAGATAGGCATCATGCCCACCAACGATTACCGGAAAAGGAATTTTGAATTCACTTACAAAAGAAATAATATCTGTTAATTGTTGTAATTCACTGGCATGGATAAAAACTCTTTTGGTGCCCTTAAAACAATCCACCATTGCTTCGAGGCGTTGATCAAAGTTCGTTGGTTTCTTATCCTTCGCATATACTGATGCCATTTGGAAAAAATCAAAAATTTCAGCGCATTGACTTTTATAATCTTTGTTTTTGTTCTTTGAATTAACTTCAGAATTCCAACTGTCTCCATTATTAGCCTCCGGCCAATTTAAGTGAACACCATCATCTTTTAGAAGCGTTGCATCTTCCCAATTCCAGCCATCGAGAAACATTAGAGAGGAAGTTCCAGAGATAATTCCACCTCTGGGTGTTGTTTGAGTGATTAAAACACCATTTGACTTTACGGTTTCAATAACTCTAGATTCAACCATGTAGGCAATTTGAGCTCTAACATGAGGATTAAATTCGCCTACATCTTGAAAGTCACGCGTTGCCCTTACGGCATCTATTTCATTTAATCCAAGAGTAGAGTTCGTTGCTACAAATCCAGGGTAAATCTGTTGACCATCAAGTTTAATTATGGTATCCCATTGCGTTTGATCAAAATTTGAGGTGAGTGCATTTTTGACAAATAATATTTTCCCGTCTTGAATGCCAATCGCCGAAGTTTCCACCACCAAACCATTACCAACATGCAACAAACCATTCAACAATAAAACTCGTTGTCCATTGACATGGAAAATTGTCAAAAAAAGAATTAAGGAAATAATTACTTTCATATCAATGTGTATTTTCTGAGTCCGTGCCTTCTTCACCAAGGGTATTGCAATGAAACTCTTGTTTCTTTTTCTTTTCATACTTTTTGCCTGGAGCGCTGGATTTATTACTCTTTAGCATTAGGGCAGTTATTCTTGCTCTTTCCAATCTATTTCGCTCTTGTGCTGCGATATCTTCTGTAGCGCTGTATTTAATTTCACCGTCAATAATGGTATAATTTACTTTTGCATTAATACTTAGAGGATTGTCGCTCCATAAAACTAAATCTGCATCTTTCCCCACTTTAATACTTCCCATTCTATCATCAAGATGCAAAAGTTTTGCTGGATTAAGCGTGACCATTTTCCATGCCTCAATTTCTGACATGCCTCCGTATTTAACGCTCTTTGCTGCTTCCTGATTCAATCTTCGTCCCATCTCTGCATCATCAGAATTGATCGCTACTACTAAGCCTTGTTGGGACATTAGAGAAGCATTATAAGGTATAGCATCATTCACTTCAAATTTATACGCCCACCAATCAGAGAATGTGGAAGCCCCTACTCCATGTTCTTTCATTTTATCCGCCACCTTATATCCTTCAAGAATGTGCGTAAAAGTATTTACTGTGAAATGCATTGAATCTGCTACTTTCATTAACATATTAATTTCTGATTGAACATAAGAATGGCAAGTAATTTTTCTTTCACCCGATAAAATTTCAGAAAGAACATCCAATTCCAGATCTTTACGAATTGCAGGAATTTTACCTTGTTTAAACTTTTCGATTTTCTCTTGGTAAATTAAAGCTCGATTAAAGCCATCATAAAATACCTGCTCCACCCCCATTCGCGTTTGCGGGAAGCGGACTGTGTTAAAATCGCCCCAGTTGGCTTGCTTAACATTTTCACCTAAAGCACATTTAATAAATTTTGGAGCATTGGTAATCAGCATTTCAGAAGGTGAAGCACCCCATTTTAATTTAATCAATGCTGATTGTCCACCAATAGTATTGGCAGAACCGTGTAAAAGTTGTGCAGCAGTAACGCCACCTGATAATTGTCGATAAATATTTATGTCGTCTGGATTAACAACATCTCCAATACTCACTTCTGCTGTAACAGACTCCCCTCCCTCATTTACACCTTTAGAAATAGCAATATGTGAATGTTCATCAATTATTCCGGAGGTTAAATGCTGATTTTTCGCATCAATTACCAAGGAATTTGGAGGATATGCTTGATTGTCTTTTCCTACATAAACAATTTTTCCGGCAGAACATATCACCATGGCATCAGTAAGGATTTGTTCTGATTCATTGGTCCAGATTTGTGCATTTTTAATCACGATAGGCTTATCACTTGACTTTGAAAGGGTACCAAAAGCCATATTGGGAAGCCAAACTGATGGAGTAGTCAATTCAGTGGTGACTTCTTTATTAGTTTTTTCTTTCTGACTTGGTTTTTCTTGTCTAATCGCGGCCCAAAGCACCCATGTACCATCTTCAATTAAGGCATCACCTTCCATTACTCCACCTTCTGCAGAAATACGTCCATGAAGTTGATAGGAACCTTTATCTTTTTGATCATCCAAATTAAAAGACATTGAGATATCATCTTGATTTAATCGAACTAGGACTTTATTAGTAAGAGTATCCGTTGTAGTTAATTTTGTTTTGGGATCATATTTCTTAACATATTCAATGAGTTGACCTGTTGGTTTTTCTTTATCATCTAATAATTGAAGGAGGTATTTTTTGCCATTTAGGGTAAGTGAAAATTTTCCTAGTACATTATTTTTTTGTTCAGAGTTCAAAACCGTTCTCTCCCCTAAGTGCCAAGACTCTAATAATAAAGCTTCATTTTCGAAAGGATTTAAATTATAAACGCAAAAACTTGCCAATTTTCCTTTATTCAAACTTCCAACAAGAGCATCTATTTCTAAATAACTTGCTGGAACGAGCGTTAATGAGTTAAGAATAGAAGCGGTGGAAACGCCTAATTCAACTTGCTTTCTAATATTCTTCCAAAAGACATCAGGAGCAGTAATTCCATTCGATGTTATTGCAAAACGGACCTCATTATCTAATAATATTTTAGTATTAAACGGAGCTAATTCCCAATGTTTTAATTCACTAAGAGGTATTTGTTTCGCAACATAAGGATCTTGCACATCGTAAGCATCTGGAAAATTTATTGGTACAACCAATTGCGCTTTTATATCCTTTAGATAAGTCACATTGGCATATTCATTACCGGATCCAATAAAATTCATAGGAAGATCAAATTCCTTAGCGATTTTGGATGCTCGAATTATTTCCCATTTATCCTCCACTTTAAAAAAGTTAGGCAGCGCCAAATGGTCTGTCCAAGATTTCATTGATAAAGAGAAATTATTGGTTTGTTGGGCATAAATTCGATCATAAAAAGCTTGTCTTAGCAGTGCGATAGAACCCATTTGCGATGATGGATAAGACTGATTAGAAGTTCCTTTTGAAAACGAATAAAAGTTGGCACTTAATGGAGAAATTATTGCTTTACTTATTGGAACATCGCCGATACTCACTAAGGCAGCTGTACCTCTTGCAATCCCATCTTGCTGATGACTGAGGGCAAAACCAAATCCCATTTTAATCAAAGACTCACTTGCCGTGGGATCAACATGAAATAAAGTAGCCGCTTCCACTTCAGGATGAATTGCTTCATTCCAGTAATAATCACCTTTATTGAGTGTGTTTAACTGAGGACGATTGGAATTATGACTTATTGAAGCAGGAAGACCTATATTAGAATAGAGTTCAATAAATGATGGAACTATCGTTTTGCCATTCATATCAATAACAACTGCATCGGAAGGAGTCAAAAGTAATTTTCCGAAATCTTTGATCTTTTCATTTTCAATGAGCACCGAGACATTTTCCAATATTTCCGTTGGAGAAACGAAAAGATTCACATGCAGCAAGAAGTAACTAGAAACTATAGATTTTGCTACGCCATTACTCGGTTGATTTTGAGCTAAAATGATGCTGTTAAGTAGTAAAAATAACGATAAGGTAAATAGACGCATCATGAGATTATTTTCTAGCGTGAATTTATAAAAAAAAGGAGTATTATCTTTATTATTAAAGAACTTATTTGACATACTTCATTGCTTCCCTATGAGCCAAGCCTTTTAATTCATGAAAACCAACTGTTTTTCTAACCCAATCTGGATTCCATTTAGAAACCTCTCGCAAAGACCATCCAATTGCTTTTTGGATAAAAAAGGTTTTATTCGATTTATAACAAGCAATTAAATAACTTAAGCGGTCTAAATCTACAGTTTCCTTATATTTTAGCTGATAAATTAAGCAAGATCTATGCAACCATATGGAGGATTCGTCTTGCCAAGACTTTATTACCATATCCATTTCCTTAGGGAATTTCTTTGCATACTTTCCAAGAATATTGGAGGCAAGAAGATCTACAGAATCCCACCAAGACTTATTCTCTAGAATAAACTTAATTTCATAAATATCAGACGCTATGATCCAGGAATTTGGCCAAGAATTAACCCAATCTACTGCAATGTATTGATATTCACGCGCTTCTTTCTCCCACAATTCACGAACTACATCCCATCGTTGGATTGCTGAGAGATCTTTTGGGAGTAAGGATTTCCATTGACGAAAAATCACTTTTCGCGGAACACTTGAAACGCCTAAGTACATGAAATTATCTTTCATATACTTTTCCATTCCAATCGCTTTAGATTTATCCGCCTGCTGTTCAAGCATAGTAGATAATGTATCAAGATGCTCCATCATCATTTAAAAATAAAAAATGGCAAATCGTAAGCCGGGTCCTGTTCACCTCAGCTAAAAAAGCCTTGGCTGTCTATCATTTATCTAGCCCCATCTTCACAAATGGGGTCCATCAACCTACCCTCCGAGATTGGGCGAGCAACCCTCAAGCCTCGGTATACATGGTCTTTCAGTTCGTAAGGTTTACCTTGCCGTCCTTGTCACCAAGAACGCGGTGAGCTCTTACCTCACCTTTTCATCTTTTCCTTCCTAAGAAGGTAGTTTTCCTTTCTGTGGCACTTTCTGTACTATTAAAATAGCCCTTCCCGTTAGGAAGTACGATGCTCTATACTGCCCGGACTTTCCTCTCTCTCACCGAAGTGAAACAGCGATAGACCGATTTGCCGCTATAAAGTTAATGAATTTAGTCCTTGATTAGCTGAACTATTTTTGAAGACTGCTTAGAATTCATTTGAACAAGATAATAACCACTTGTAAAAGTACGCATATCAATCTGACCTTGCTGTAATTCTAATGATGCATATTCAGCGATTGCTTTACCTTTCAAATCAAAGACAACAACGCTTTCTAGATCCGTGGTGTTTTCGATAGTAAGAAAATCATGAACAGGATTTGGATAAATCATATTATTTAAGTCCATTTCTTCAACTCCCGCATCTAAACCTAAATAATCTTCTTGATATTCAACAGAGGTAACATTTCCATTGGTCATAATAACTTTTAACAACCATTCCTTTTTATTAAGACCAAACCATTCATATTCCGTTCGTGCAATTGGTGGAGTACCGAACCAAGTTCCAGCGCCAAAAAAAGTTTGATAAACAGAATCAATTTCATCAATTTCATGTTTAATGCGAAGTACAGGAAAAGTCCCTTTTGGAGTCGTAAGTGAACCCCAACCATCAACAGTTGTGTGTCTCTGTCTGTATTGTTTGAATTTAACATCGATGATTGGATTTAAATCAATAAAAGAATAACCTCTTGAAAAATGTTGATCGTTAAAATTCAAGGGTAGTTTATACCTTGTTTCAATGGTATCCGATTTAAAAGGTACTCCTTGTCCGTTTACTGAAATGGAATAACCAATTGAGGTGATGGAATCATTATTTGATTTGGTATACTGATTCAAATCGCTCAGCGTAACAGGTAAAAATTGTGATAATTGATCTAATGGTAAATCTTGGGTGGTATTAAAATAGGAAGCGCGGTATGGACTTGAGGCTAAAGGACCGTAAGTTGTAAATATGAGTATAGAAGCAAAACCAATAGGGTTGTACTGTCGAACATATTGACTTGTTGCAACCAAAGAACTATAATCCCAATTGAAATTAGCTCCTGTAGATACATAATCTAAATTAAAATCATTCGATTGACTCATGCGAACAGTATCATTGGCTGCAGGAAAGCTAGTGGCTGTTAAAGTGACTTGAGCCACAACAATTTGAGTCGATAATAGGATACTTAATCCAAATAAATATTTGATCATTATATTAAATTTAGTCTAGTAAAATTAGTTTATTTTATGAATAATTGAAAAAAAAGGAATACGCCTTATCTTTACGCTGTGAAACCAAATGTCATAAGTTCAGAAATACAAGAGTTGATAGCTGAATTATCCTATTTTAGATCGGATGATATCTTGGTAAATATTAACCCAAAAAATGCAATTCTAATAGATTCTGATGAATTAATTAGTACACCATTATTGGAAAAAGTCCTGATTGAAACAAGAAAAATAGAAAAAGAATTTGGAATTAATCCCTTATGTAAAAGTAGAGGCACACTTCAATTATCCTTAAATGGAAAAGAAATTACAGCGCCCTTATTTTTGATTCCTGTAAAAGCCAACAGCAATAAAATAGAAGGTTTAGTTCGTATACAGGCAATTGAAGAATCGATGATTGTCAACCCATTTATTATTCAACATTTAGCCCAAAATATTTCAAATTTTGACGCTTCAAAAATGGATAGTGAAACGACTACTTTAAAATATTTAAAAGAAATAAAAATAGAAACGATTGATGTCGATTCCACCTTCATTGGAAATTTTCATCATCATCGCTATGCGCTTTTAGCAGAAATAGAAGGCGTATTGAAGTCAGGAGATTATTCTAATCTATTGCAACGCTTATTCTTTGATATTGGCAAGGAAGAAAAAACAGAATTAAACTTTTCGGATGCTTTATTATTTCCATCTGATGCATCACAAGAAAAGGTATTTGATCAATTAAAAAAAGAAGATCTTGTATTACAAGGACCTCCAGGAACAGGGAAATCTCAAGTCATTGCAAATCTTATTGGTAAATGCTTACCACAAAATATGCGTTTATTACTCGTTTCTGAAAAAAGAGCGGCATTATTAGTCATTCAACAAAAATTAGAACAAGTTGGATTGGGAGACTTAGTTACGATAAGCACATCAAATTTCACCTCAAAAGAATTAATCCAAGGATTAAAAAATAGCTGGCAAAGAATTGAAAATGAAACATATTCTTTAAATAATATTGGAGAAAATTTTAAAGATAGAATTAACTTAATTCAACTAGAACTAGATCTGCTCAACAAAAAGGATGTCATTGACGGATTGTCCATTAAAGAGTTTTTAATCCTAAGTAAAGGAATAGATTTAGAGAAGATGGCTTATGAAAGCGATTTACCTACTTTGAGTTCATGGATGCAACATAAAAAAACAATTCAAGAAATTCCGCCTAAAATATTGGAGTGTATTGCTCCCTTAAAATCTAATTTTGATTACAAAAGTCAGATCCAAAATTTTGACAAAACACTACAGCAACTCATTTCAGATTTAAATCAAATCAAGGCGATTTTTAAATGTTCGACCATTGAAGACCTTTTATGCTTGCAAGAAAAATCAACGATTAATCATCGTTTTTCAAGTGCTTTATATCAAAAATACCATCCATTAATTACAAAGAATAAGGATAAATTTTTGAAATTAAAGGTCAAGTATCTGAGCAAAGAGAAAGCACTTTTGAGAAAAGAAAGTCAATTGACCCATTGGTTAATCTTGCCTAGCCCACTAGAAATTGAGGTATTAATTGAGAAGCAAAGCAAAAAAGGATTTTTAGCTGGGTTAGCCTGGAAAAAAGAAAAGAAAAAGTGGTTCAGAACTCCTCAGATTGACTTTGATTCGGCATTGAAATCAATTCTAGAGTTTACCAAAGAAAAAGAAAGTTTTGAAAATATTTGTGAGGCATTAATCAGTATTGGAGTTGAAAATCCGGACAAGGACATTGAGATTATCTCTGGGCTATTACATGGTGGAAGTTCCGATAATTGGGAGCAATTTGATCAATGGGATGAAACTGAAAAGATATTGTTGAGCAGTAATTTTCAATTAATAAATAGAGCATTGCAAATATTGCAAAGCAACTTCAATTTTAAAAAAGAACAGGAATTACTTCCCTATCTGAGAGACTTTTTAGATGCCATTCCACTCATTATTTCTCATTCCAATCAACTTGCTGAATTACCTCAAGAAATCTTGTCTAGTTTCAAAAAGGAAGTTAATGTATTAAGGATTGAGCAAGGAATCATTAATAAAGCTTGGGTAAATTTTATGGGTGATTATCCGAAATTTAGCGCTCATAATGCAAGTGAATTTCTATCAAACTGTATCAGTTTAACAAGTGTCTTACAAGCTGAATCAAGAGAATTGGTTGCGCGTATCTTACAGGAGCAACAAGTTAAATTTAAATATTATCAGCACTTAATTGAAACGCCTAACACTAAATTAAAAGAAGACGAAATATCACTTAAAAAAATCTTAAAAAAAGGCAAGGCAATTTTAGTCAAAGAATTTGGGAAGCAAAGAAATCATCAATCCATTAGATTATTGTGTGCTGGAGAAGCAGCGCCATGGATTCAATTGTTAAAACCATTATGGTTAACGAATCCTACTCGATTAGCAAGTAATCTACCCTTAATACCAGATCAATTTGATTTGGCAATTGTAGATGAAGCGAGTCAAATAAATTTAAGTCATGCCATTGGAACTTTATACAGATCCAAAAGAATATTAATTGCTGGGGACAGTCAACAAATGGCTCCGAGTCAGTTTTTTAAGCAACGAAATGATGACGCTCAAAGCTTGCTTCACAAAGGAAGTTATTACTTTAAGAACATTGTTTTGAAGAATCACTATCGCAGTGAGCATCCTACCTTAATCTCCTTCTCTAACCAACACTTTTATAACAATGAGCTGGTTGCCTTTCCATCCATTAGGCAAGAAAAACAACCCCTTGTTTTACATTATATTGAGAATGGAACCTATACCGAAAGACAAAATCAAAATGAAGCAAAAGAAATTGTACGTTTTATTCAACCGCTTTTAAAAAACGAAAAAGAAAAACTGGGGATAGTTGCTTTTTCACTTTCGCAATTGTCTTGTATTTTGAGTCAATTTAGTGCGCGAGAACAACTACTTATCCAAGATAGAATAGACAACGATACTTTATTTTTTAAATCACTGGAGAATGTTCAGGGAGATGAATGTGATCAATTGGTTATTAGCTTTGGATACGCTAAGAATTCAGAAGGTCAATTTGACATGAGATTTGGACCAATTAATGAAAAAAATGGAGACAAGCGTTTAAATGTCTTATTCTCAAGAGCAAGAAAAAAGATTGATTTTTTCACTTCTGTAAAAAGCGAAGACTTCAACATGCCGTCGAATAGTGCTGTGATTTTATTAAAAAAATGGCATTTCATGTTGGAACAAGCCTTAGAGGATCTTCCTGCTGATCAAAATTCCTTTAAGATCAACAACAACAAGATTTCAATGGTAAATTGGGCGCATTGTTCACCTAAAGCCATGGATGTATTTGCAATAACCAATACGCTGAAAAATAGAGATTGGATATTGGATGTATCTGAGTAATTAGCTATTTTTCTGGAACTGGATCATGTCCGTGTCCACCTCTTGGATGACATTTTGAGATTCGTTTAATTCCCAACCAGCCGCCTTTTAAAGGTCCCCAAATTTTGATTGCTTCTAACATATAACTTGAGCATGTAGGAGTAAAACGGCAAGATGGCGGAAATAATGGGGAAATAATCAATTGATAAAATCTAATTAAAAACACTAGAGGCCAACTCATTATCCTTAAAATCGATTTTTTCATGAAGCAAAGATAATAGATTCAACATTTTGTT
Source organism: Flavobacteriales bacterium (assembly GCA_947447525.1). Lineage (GTDB taxonomy): Bacteria > Bacteroidota > Bacteroidia > Flavobacteriales_D > Crocinitomicaceae > UBA952. The sequence goes on from CANFJL010000008.1 coordinate 39,449, forward strand.
GTGTTTAAAAATGATGTACCCTAAAAATAGAACTGCAGTTAAATAATTAATTTTAGTTTTTATTTTTAAAATGACACTACAAAAAACAATATTATTAATAACAGTTTTATATTCCATCACATGCCAAGCGCAAAAATGGGATCAAGAAAAAATTACGGTAACCAAGGCAAATGTTTCCAGCAAAATAATGACAGCTGAATCAATCTTTGAGGAGCGATGGGATGGCTTAGCACAAGCGCAATTCTGGAAAGAAATAATGCTTTTGTCTCCAGACTCATGTATCATCAATGTAGCAAGTTCAAGGAAGATTCTTAAAAAAATGTCAAATCGTGATTGGGAAAGACAAAGTGAAGTTGAAAAAAATAATTTAAAAATACAATTAAAAACAACCCATAACATTGCTTTAGACGAACGTGTTTATATCACCATAGGAAAAAGCGATTTTTACAAATTCCACGAAGTTTATCCATCTCTAGCCAAAGGAGTTACAGCTTTTGAAAATGCTGGTGTAGATCCTTGGTACGCACAATCTATTCTGTTAATTGAAAGTCCAGGGCAGCTTCAAAAGTCAGTTGCTGGGGCTTACGGTGCTTTTCAATTAATGCCAGGTGTGGCGAGAACTTATGGTTTAGTGGTCAACTCGACAAAAGATGAGAGAAAGGATTTTAATAGAAGCGCCTATGCTGCAGCTCAATTAATCTCAAGAGTTTGCATTCCTGAGGCAAAGCGCATATTGGATCGGCATCAGTTAACGTACAATGAATCAGATTTATGGTTTCGCTTGTTTGTGTTGCATGTATATCATGCAGGAGCGCAAAATGTTTCGGCTGTTGTTGCTAAAATCAAACCTGTTGAGGGTTCAAAAGCATTAATCCAATCGATGTGGTGCACGACAGCGGCAAGCTTTGGTAACAATTCACAAAATTACAGCCAATTAGCCCTTGCTGCACAATTGATTTTAAATGATTTGATTTATCATGATTGCGATGATATCGTTCACGCCTCGTCTAAATGATCTGGACTAAAATTTAGCGAAAGTGAATTGACGCAATGTCTTGTGTTTTTATCGGTAAATCCTTCACCAAAAAACACATGACCAAGATGACCTTTACAATTGGAACAAACAATTTCTGTTCTCTTACCATCTTTGTCTAAAACATGTTCCACATTTTGTGCGAGTTGAGCATCAAAACTTGGCCATCCACATTCCGAATTAAATTTTGATTTACTTTCATAAAGCTTCAAATCGCAACGCTTACAAGAATATACGCCTTCCTTATAAAAAACATTGTAAGCTCCTGTAAAAGGGCGCTCTGTTCCTTTATTCTCAATAATATAAGCTTCATCTGAGCTCAATTTATTCCAATTATTTTTATCTTTCATAAGACTTGTTTAACATATCCATTTTCTAAAACAAGCAAAGAAGGAAAATTGTTTGAAAACAAACTACCGGTTCCTAAACCTTGGGGCAATTTTAAATCATATTCAGCAGCCAATTGTGCGATGGCCAATAAGCCTATATTTCCTTCTAAAGCAGAGGTTAACCACCAGTCAATTCCATTATTTTCTGCAAGTTGAATCCATTCTTGAGTGCCAACAATACCTCCATGCAAAGAAGGTTTAAGTACAATAAATTGAGGCTTAACCGTCTGAAGTAAAGTTTGCTTTTCGGCGTAAGAATAACAAGAAATAAGTTCCTCATCTAGGGCAATTGGCAATATATTTTCATGGCAAAGTTCGCGCAATAAGTCTATTTGTCCAACTGCTATGGGTTGTTCAATGGAATGCACTTCCAACTGCGCTAATTCATGTAATGATCCTCGGACATTTTCTCTTGAGAACGCACCATTTGCATCAACGCGAATGGCAAGTTTATCGGATGAAAGTTGTTTGCGCAAACCTTCTATTATTTTCAATTCAGAACTCAATTCGATGGCTCCAACTTTTAATTTTATAGTAGAATATCCTTGCTCTAACTTCTCCTCTATTTGCTTTTGCATAAAGGAAACATCTCCCATCCAAACGAGTCCATTCACTTGTATTGTTGATTTTCCTTGAGAAAATTCATTGTCGAAAATCAGCGCATTACTTTTATGAAACAAAGAAAGCAAAGCACATTCTAATCCAAATTTAATGGAAGGAAATCTAACCCATTCTAGAAGAAATTCTAATCCATTCTTCGAAAACTTAGGGACTAAAGAATCTTTGTCAATGAAAAATGAGAGAGAAGTATCTTTCAATTGATTAATCAATTTATCTAATTCCTGAACATATTTACCCTCTTCTGTAAATTCTGGCGAAAGGCCTTCAATAATACTACATTCGGCTATTGCAATAAAGTCGGAGTCATCATCTTTCAAAGATAAAATCCAAGAGTTTTTTGTGTGTAGCATTCCACGACTCGTTCCTCCTGGTATATTAAAATTAAAAGTGTGTTTTCTATACGTCAGTTTCATTCCATCCAGCGTTCGTGCCACATTTGAAACATCAATAAGTACCATATTTTAACTGTATTTTCTTTTCTTCCCGCGCGGAAAGAACTTACTAAATTTTGTACAGCAATAGGGTTAAATATTTGTTGTTTCGTTATTCTTTCATGCTCTAAATATTGGTGCATCAAATGAGCTAATTCATCATTCAACCAATTACCAATTGGAATTGCAAATCCTTTTTTAGGACGGTCCATTAGTTCCTTTGGGACATAGTCATGCACTATATCCTTTAAAATCAACTTTTTTATTCCGTTTTTATATTTAAATGCATCGGGAAGTTGAGCTGCAAATTCAATCAGGTGATGATCTAGTAAGGGTTCGCGACCTTCAAGACTAGCTGACATAGTAGCGCGATCAACTTTTTGAAGGATATCATCAGGCAGATAAGTTTGATAATCAATAGCCATCATAAAACTTAAAGGATTTGATGTTGCATTTAATAATTCAGTTGAATCATAAGCAGTCAAACGCTCATCGAAATGCCTCAAAAGAAGATCATTCATGGCAACCTCTGTAAATTGTTTACTCAATGATTGCATAAAATTTCCACCACTTGGATCTTTAATCAACAACTTTAATTTATCATAGCGTTGGTGAAAATTATACTTATTTCTAAAATAAAGAAGCTGTTCTGCATTAATTTGATCCATTGCAAAAGCAATACTATTGCGCAAAAACTGAGGGGTATTTGTTATCAATTTCTGATATTTCATCAAATAATCATAGCGATTATACCCTGCAAATATCTCATCGCCACCATCAGCACTAAGCGCTACCGTCACCTCTTTTTTTGCAGCTTCACTCACCAACATGGTTGGAATTGCACTACTGTCTGCAAAAGGCTCATCAAAAAAATAGGGTAGCGTTTCAACTTTTTTCACTGCTTCTTTTACATCGCAAATGATTTCAGTATGATCTGTCCCTAAAAACTCCGCTATTTTTCTTGCATCATCTGCTTCATTTAATCCAATATCGGGCACAGCAATAGTAAATGTTTTGATCTTAGCGGTGCTGTTTTTTTGAATTGAAGAAACAACTGCGGTACTATCATAACCCCCACTTAAGAAAACTCCAACAGGCACATCGGCCACCATTCGTAAAGCACATGCTTCATCCAATAATGTATTTGTTTTTTGTTTGGCTTCCTGATAAGAAATCTTAGATTTAGGTAGATTATAAAAATCATAAACATTCCAATAGGTCTCAGGTTTCATTTTTTCTAAACCTTCAATCCCTTCTTTTAAATCAAGTTTTAAATAATGGCCTGGTTTTAATTTTTGCGTATGCTCAAAAATTGTGTTAGGAGCAGGAATATTTCCATATTGCATAAACATGGCAATAGCATCATAATCTAAAGATTTAACAAATGCTGGGTGTTCATGCATCGCTTTTAATTCGGAAGCGAATAAAAACAATCCTTTGTTACAATAATAATAAAATGGTTTTACTCCTGCGCGATCACGGATACAGATTAGCTCTAGTTTAGTTTGATCATAGATCACAAAAGCGAACATTCCTGTAAAACGATGTATGCATTCAATTCCCCATTGGCTAAAAGCATGAAGTATTACCTCCGTATCAGATGAACTTATAAAAACATGTCCTAAAGCTGTTAATTCTTGCTTTATTGCTTTAAAATTATAGATTTCACCATTATAACAAATCCATAAATTATCAAATTTCATAGGTTGTTCACCGCCTGAACTGACATCAATAATAGAAAGACGCTGGTGGGCTAAGCCAAGCTGATAAGAATCCTCTTGGAACAATTTAATTCCTTTTCCATCTGGACCTCTATGACGCATAGAAAAACCCATAGAAGCTAAAATTGCTTCATTGGAAAGTTTATTAAAATCTATAAATCCAGCAATTCCACACATACTATTCTAGTTCCTTAGTTTCTGTTATATTGTCTTTATCGCTTAACTTAATGGTTAAAATTAATACTAAAAAAGGTAATAGAATGGAGCGAATTCTAACAAGCACTCCAAAGATAACAGAAGTGAATGCCGCTATAAAACTCAAGATTACAGCAAACAAAATCGCAAATAGTAGCAACTCATTTTTTGAAAGCATTCTTAATTTCTTGATAATATTTTTAGATATAAAAAACTTAAGCGTTAAAAACATAAAGATTAAACTTTCAATACCATTTAGAAATAAAGTAGGTGTTAAACTTTCAGTAATAAAGGGGCGATAAAAACCATAAAACACAACAATAGGTAAAGACTTAATTAAACCAAATAAGGAAAAGTCAACTATACCAATATCATATTTTTTTCCTGTATAAATATCATTGCTTGTAAAATCATCTTTAATTATTGTTGCTTCATTAATTAAGGTTAGAATATAAGGAGAAGTCATAAAAAAGTAAATGGAAGCAAGACCAATGACGACATAGACAGAACGCAACAGTGTTTTAATTGTCCAATTGGATTCGAATCTTCTCGTTAATCTTGTACCAAATGATAAAAAAAGCGGGGCTGAAATGGCCATCAACATAAAGGGTCGTATGCTATAAATTACATAAACACAGAGTAAAATCAGGAGTATATTTTTAAATTTCAAGGGATTCAAATTAATCAAAACCTCAAAAGCAGCCCATAATAGATACATAGTTGCTATCAGCACGATGGAATCTTTGGATAAACCAGAACACCAAAATCCAACCGATGGAATTAATAAAAATGCGAAAACCAAATTTCTGGTTGAATGCAATTTGAGTTTTTCAATTAAGGAAAGCAAACGAAATGAAGAGGAAAAGGAAAAATAAGCAATAATAAGGGTCATCGCGAAATAACTTTTGAAAGTTATAAGAGATAAGACAGAGGCAATTTTACATACAAACCACCCTTCTTTTTCTTTATAAATCCAAGAAGGTGGATAACCCGTTATAGAATCAAAATGTTTGCTAAGTAGCAAACTACTTGGATCAGACCACATGGATTCCAAATAAAGCAATGGTGATTTGACAAAAAGATTATTTAGCGTATTTGCACCTTGAAAATAGGCTTTTGTATCTCCTCCTCCTAAGATAAAAATATAAGCTAAAGCGAACAAAACTCCAAAAAGGGAGCGAAACAAATAAGAGGGAATAAAATATGACTTTAGAGAAACAGGAACATTATTTGACTTTTTATACCCAACTATTATCAATAGTAGTACAGACCAAATAAGCGCACTTATAATATCAAAAACTGTTATAAATTCTGTATCCAATTCAAATGATTATTTCCAAAGATAAACAGAATAGTTACTACTAAGCATGATGGTATTTTTCACCTTTAATAATTGTGAAAGCTCGATAGAGTTGTTCTAGAAAAATTAAGCGAATAATTTGATGAGAAAAGGTCATTTCTGAAAGCGAAATTTGTTCGTCTGCTTTTGCATATACCGCATGGGAAAAGCCATAGGCGCCACCGATAACAAAAGTAATTGCGCTGCTGCCATGAAGTGCTTTTTTCTCTAGATGATTTGCAAAAGCAATAGAATTGAAACTTTTACCTTTATCATCTAGAAGAATAACATATTCACCACTTTGAATTTTACTTAATATTAATTCCCCTTCACGCAGTTTTATTTCTTCTTGCGAAAAAGATTTTACTTGTTTAAGTTCAGGAATATCAATTCGAGCATACGAACAATAGTGCGTTAATCTTTTGGAATACTCCTCTTCTCCCGATTTGAGAAAATTAAAATTTGTCTTGCCGACACAAATTAGTTTTATCTTCATCATCAAAATTAGCGAATAATTATAATAAATTAATTTAAGGCATTATTTTTGAAGCGTAAAAAATCATATGAAAACTATCCTAACCTTATTAAGCACTTTATTAATTTTTGTTGCTGATCCACTTATTGACGTGCCATTTGCAGCAATTGAAAAAGCTTTTAACGCCCAAGATGCGAAGACTATAATTATTCATGGGAAAGAAAAATTGATGTTAAATGTTCTTGATAAAGAAGGCATATACAATCCTGCACAAGCCAGTTTGGTTCTGTCTGATTTCTTTAACAAAAACCCAAAAGGAAATTTTTCATTTGTATTTAAAGGTAAAGAAACCGAAGACGGAGTTTATTCTTTTGGATATTACCAAACAAATTCAGAAAAATTCAAAGTGAGTCTCCATTTTCACAAAGTGAAAAACGAAATGAAATTTGAAACCCTTACGATAAGTAAAGAAAAGAAATAATTAATGTCCTTTGCGAATCTCTTTTAAGGTGGAGAAGAAAACGACTCCATAACCAATTGTGAGCATCAAATGAAAAGGCACCATTCCTAAGTCTCCATATAGGGTGCGGTTAATTGCAGTAAATCCAAATACGAGCATTAAGATTCCTTCAGCAATGTTAATTATAGACAAACTTTTCTTGTCATATTTATTTCCTTGAAATTCATTTTTAATAGCCACATTGAATTTAGGAGTTCTCACAAATGAACTTTTTATTCCTAAATAGCCTTCAATTACAGCAACAGCATTACTTAATGAAAGCGCCATTGAAACCGTTAAAAATTGTACGAATCTTCCAATAAAACGAAATAAATCATTGAACGCTTTTCCTTTTTTATCTTTATAAGAATGCCAATAATAGAAGGCCAAGAAGATGGTACTTGAAATGAAAAAAGATCCAAATTGAATAACAAAATTTAAATCTGAAAAACTATCTTTTATTTGAAGTACAAACAAACTTAAGATGGATAAAGCAAAGATAAATACAAAAACAGAGGAGTTAAATAGATGCGCTAAGCCGTGTAATCTATCCGTAAATCGTAATCCTGGATAAGTAGCTAATCGTTTACCCATTTTAATAAAACACTCTGCTCCACCTTTCATCCATCTATGCTGTTGACTTTTCAATGCAGACATGGTAATCGGTAATTCAGCTGGAGAGACAACATCCTCCAAGTATTTAAATCTCCATCCTCGCATTTGAGCACGGTAACTCAAATCTAGGTCTTCGGTAATGGTATCATGCTCCCATCCACCAGCATCAGCAATACAAGCCTTGCGCCAGATCCCAGCGGTTCCATTAAAATTAATAAAATGACCTGTAGCATTTCTTCCACCTTGCTCTATAGCAAAGTGACCATTCAGACCGAAAGCTTGTAATTCTGTTAAGACAGAATAATTTTTATTCAAATGTCCCCAACGCGTTTGAACCACACCGATATTTTCATTTTCAAAATAGGGAACAGTTTTCTTTAAGAAATCTTTTTCTGGCGTAAAATCCGCATCAAAGATGGCGATAAAATCCCCTTCTACTTGATCCATTGCCGCATCTAATGCTCCAGCTTTATAACCTGTTCTGTCTGTTCTGTGAACATGTTGAATATTGATTCCTTTAGCTGCAATTTCAGCTACTTTCTTAGCAATAATGTCTTTTGTTTCATCTGTAGAATCATCTAAAACTTGGATTTGAAATTTATCTCTAGGATAATCAATTTCAGCTGTATAATCAATGATGCGTTCTGCCACATACATTTCATTGTACATAGGCAATTGGATGGTGACTTTTGGAGCAGTAGCTGGGTTAAAGGTAATTACCTCGAGCAACAAGCGCTTCTTTCTATTTCTAACATAAGCAATAGCCAAAGAAATTTGAACTACTGAATAATAGAATATTAATAAGAGACAAAAACCATACAGACCTAAGATTACTTTCGCAGTAATGTGCGACCAATAATGCTCTTTAATGAGCTTTTTTCCGTTTACATATACTGTTTTGTCTCCCCAATTAAACAACCAGGTAACCTTAAGATTTACATAAAAAGGAGTTGAAAAATGAAATTTTTCTAAGTGATTACTATCAGTAACAAATTGAAATTTTTCTGGTCGATAACTTTTATCTATAATACTAATTTCACAAGCTCCTAGAGGAATATTATTAAATATGAAATACCCATCATTATCTGTTTCAACAATCCATGTTTTATTAGATTTTTTGGATCGTAAACTGATTTCAACCTCATCTGCATCTCCTCTTGTTTTATAGTCAACTAGTTGACCTTTAATTTCTTTTGAGACTGCAATTGATTTTGTACTTGCAGCAAATAATTGATTAAGTCCAAAGAAAAGAAAATAAATTAAAATGAATTTTTTCATAAAATATTACGGTTGAAACACAATTAAAGCCTAAAAAAACGAACAAATATACAGCATTTAAATCTAACATTCATGGGTCAACTAATTATCGCACAATTGACATCTCATCAACTAAATGTTTTGCACCTGAATAAATATCCATAACCCACATAACATATCTAATATCTACCACAATATTTCTGCAGCGCGCCGGGTCAAACATATAATCACTCATGGTACTTTCCCACGATCGATCAAAATTTAATCCCATCAAATTTCCATTAGCATCTATGACTGGTGAACCTGAATTGCCTCCAGTGGTATGATTAGAGCCTGTGAAGCATACCCAAAGTTCACCCTCTTGGGCATAGGGACCATAATTTTTCTGCTGATGTAAATCTATCATTCTAGGCAATAATTCAAAATCTGGATTTCCAGTATTATACTTAGCGATGATGCCATCCAAAGTAGTATGCTCCGTATACATCATTCCATCTGTAGGGGCAGAGCCTTCCAGCTTTCCATAACTAATTCTTAAGGTGCTATTAGCATCTGGCCAACTTTTTAACTCAGGGAACATTAATTTATTCCCTTCAACATAAACCTGCAACAAGGAAGTCATTTTAGAACTAAAAGAAGTATAACCTGGCACAACCTCATTTCTAAAACTATTTAAGTATTTTGAATAATGTGAAAATCCAGGATCTTGATTGAGTTTTTTAATGCTTTTAGCATTAAAATTAGCTAGAAAATCTAAAAACCTCTTTTCATTGGTGAAAACTGAATGATCATAAATCGAGCTGGTTAGTTTATTGACTATTGGACTTGTAATTGATATTTCCTTTTCTTCCAGTTTTAAGAAATACTCTAATGTCAATAAACTAAAAATTTCCCTGTCTATTTCAGCATTATAATTCTTGAAAAACCCTTGACCACTCGCCTTTACTTTTTCAATAACACTCGGAAGAGATCCATCGGCAAGATATTTATTATAATTGGTAAGCAAATCATTCATGGATCTAGCAAGCTTAAAATACTCTGGTCCGACAGAGAGGTATTCCACTCCCATAGCATACTTGAATTCGAAGGAACTTTCATTTTTTACGAGCTCATTCATTTGTTGCACTACACTACCATATTTCAAAAGCCACTCTGAATTTGATTGTGCGCGCTTTATATATTCAGTTTCATGTTGGATTTTAACCTCCACTCCATCAAGATTTTTCAAACCCTCAATCTGTCCAATCCATTTTTTCCAAGCATTGGCAATACTTGCTTGCTTTGCAGCATATTGAATTCGAATTAGATCAGATCCTCGCATTCCTTTATCAATTACCCCTAGAGACAAATCTCTCATATGGATGCGTGCAGGTCTTTCTTTTTCAATAATAAATTTTAAATAAGACGATACCACATGTTGTTCGGTAGTACCCGGAAATCCATACACCATAGTAAAATCACCTACATGTCTATCCTTCATAGAAATCGGTAAAAAATGTAAAGGGGAATACGGAACATTATTAGCGCTATAAGGCGCAGGTTTATTATCTGAACCTACATAAATTCGGAATACTGAGAAATCCCCTGTATGTCTAGGCCACACCCAATTATCTGTATCACCTCCAAATTTTCCAATAGAATTGGGTGGAGTCCCAACAAATCTAACATCTAAAAAATCTTCTTTAACCATTAAATAATATGCATTCCCATAATCAAAGGCCTTAACTTCTGCTAAATAATGTGTTCCTGCAACTGCTGTCGCTATCATTTTTTTAATATTCGCCTCAATAGTAGCTTTATCACTTTTAGAGCTGGCTCCATTTAGAATAACTGCTGTTACATCTTCAATTCTAACAATCCTTGAGGCCGTCAAGCCAGGATTTATTAATTCCTCTTGTGGTGTTTTGGCCCAATATCCATTTTTTAAATAATCATGTTCGAGGGATGAATGAGATTGAATTTGAGAATAACCACAGTGATGATTGGTCAGCAACAAACCTTTACTTGACACCAACTCTGCAGTACATCCGCCTCCAAATTGAAGAATAGCATCTTTTAGACTTGAATGGTTGACGCTATAAATCTCATCCGCTGATAATTTCATGCCTTTTGCTTTCATGTCAGATTCAAAAGCTGCGATTAGAGACGGAATAAGCATTCCTTCATCTGCAAGGCAGGTAGAAAGAAAACCTTGGATCAAAAATAAGTAGAGTAAAAATTGCTGCTTCATCCGAATATTCTTTAAGTTGTTTAGCGAAGATAAAAGTATCTTTCAAATACGCTACTATCAAACAATAAGTATCTCAATCAAATGTTTAATTTTGCGCCTAACTAAATTGAAAAAGTGAAAATTTATAAGGGTCTTGAAACTGAATTTAATTGCAAAAACCCTGTTGTAACAATTGGAACATTTGATGGTTTGCATATAGGTCATCAAAAAATTATCCAAAGGGTAAGAGAAGAAGCGCAAAAAATAAATGGAGAAAGCGTTCTATTAACTTTTTACCCTCATCCAAGAAGTATTCTAAATTCAGAGAACTCGATTTCCTTATTACAAGCGCATGAGGATAAATTGATGGAACTAGAAGCATTAGGGTTGCAGCATTTGATTGTACTTCCTTTTACCAATGAATTGTCAACCATGAGTGCCTACGATTTCATAAAAGACATTCTTGTAGCACATATTAACTTAAAAAAAATAGTGCTGGGTTATGATCATCACTTTGGCAATAATCGAGAAGGAAACATAGAATTTTTGAATAAGCATGCACAAAGTATGGGTTTTGATGTTATTGAAATTCCGGCCAAAGAAATTGATGAAATAAAAATAAGTTCCACGAAAATACGGGAAGCCATTCGAAACGGTGAAATAGAAAAAGCATCTAAATTTCTTGGAAAACCTTATGAAATAACCGGTACAGTTATAAAAGGTAATCAATTGGGAAGAACCATTGGGTATCCAACCGCGAATATCAATCCTATTGAATCGCTACAACTACTCCCTAAAATTGGGGTTTATGCAGTGAAAATTAAAGTGCTACACCAAATATATTTTGGAATGCTTAATATTGGATTGCGACCAACGGTAGAAGAAAATGGGCAAATGAAATTAGAAGTTCATATATTTGATTTTTCGGAGCATTTATATGGAGAAAAAATTCAAGTTCATTTATATGAAAGAATTCGAAATGAACAAAATTTTGCTTCCATCGAGGCACTTAAAGCACAAATAGAGGAAGATGAAATTATTACTCGTAGTTATTTTATGCATTTGGACTAATTTATCTTTTGGACAGACAGACAAAACCTTTCCGATTTATTCCTTGGAAGAAGCATTAAAAATCAGAAAAGACAGTGTCTTTGGGATTGACTTAAGCAGACAAAAACTTTCTTCCCTTCCGTCTCAACTATACGAGTTCAAGGAATTGCGTTATCTAAATCTTTCAAAAAATAAATTCAATCGCTTAAATGATTCTTTATCAATGCTTTCTCATTTAGAAATTATTGATTTTTCAGTAAATAAGTTTGAAGCGTTTCCGGCGGTTATTTTTCAACTAATTCATTTGAAAGAAATATTAATCTCTAGAAATCAAATTGAAAAAATTCCAGAAGAAATTAAATATTGCGAAGCATTGAAGATTTTAGATCTTAATGACAATCCAGTTGGTGATATTGGCGCTGGACTTTTAACTTTAAAAAATCTAAAATTATTAGATCTTCAAGGAGTTATGTACGGTCCTACCTTACATAAGCAAATTATGGAAAGTCTTCCCCATACAAAAGTAAGGCTAGATCCACCCTGTACCTGTATGGAATAGTTTTCAACATTTAATGGCTGAAACATCCTGTTGAGCCGAAAGGAAAGAGACACAGCTTTTGTTACTTTTGGTTTGTGTTAAAGTTAATTTACTTCCTTTTGTTTTCTGCAGCAGTCTTAAATGTTTCAGAAATTGCCCTTGGACAGAACTTACTCAATAATGGTAGTTTTGAATTTGGTGGACCAGGAAATGGATTTATTGTAGATGGTCAAGGATATCAGCAACTTAACCAACCTTATAGTGGGACTACTAATCCGGGAGATTATGCAATTCACAATAATGCATTTGATTTAAATACAAGTTTTTTTTATTCTATACATGATCACACCAGTGGCAACGGAAATATGTTGCTAGTCGATGCTACGAATATTGGAGGTAATCAAGCGTTTTGGAAAGCAGGAAACAATGGTGGCGGAGTGTGTAACCTAGTCATTGGTCAAACCTACCAACTGCGCTACTGGTTACATTCTATTTCCTCTACATCGACAAACGCAGCAACCTGCGCCAACATTCAAGCTGTTTTTAATAATATTCAAAGTTCCAATCCAATTAGTACAAGCTTCATCGCACCTCTTCCAGCTCTAGGTTGGGCAGAATATATTGTGGAATTTATACCTTCGAATAGCTGTGTAAACATTGCATTGTATGATTCTAATATTGGAATTACCGGCAATGACTTCGCTATAGATGATATTCAAGTATTACCTCCTGCGTCTCCTTTGGCGATTGATTATTCAATTGGTGAAATGAATTGCAGCGATTCAACAAGTGCCTTTATTGCATTATATGCAGTAGGCGGTACAGCTCCTTTTAGTTTTCAGATAAGCAACGGAACATCCGTATTCAATAATACAACAGGAAATTTCAACAGTTTGGCAGCAGGAAGCTACAATGCGCAAATAATTGATGATTTAGGCAATACCGTTGCAAGCAATGGAATCATATTACAACAAGGAACCTATTTAGAAATTACTCCTAAAGATACCTCTATTTGTCCCAATAGTAGCATAACACTTATTGCAAGTGGCAGTCCAAACAATTATAATTGGTCTGCAATTCCAGTTGACCCGACATTACAATTTGCAAACAATGATACCGTAAGCATGGGGCCGGGACAAACAACCACCTATACGGTTTCAACAAATGATTTGAATGTCAACCTCGTATACAACGGAACCTTTGAACTTGGAGATCAAGGATTTATGAGTAATTACGCTCCTTTTTATCCAAACAATCCAAGTGGACAACAAGCGGCATATGGAATTACAAATAATGCTTCCTTTTGGTACAATGGATTTTCACCTTGTGTAGACCATACCTATGCCAATGGGATTGGGAAAATGATGGTAGTTGATGGAGCAACGAGTGGGACCAATCCATTTTGGGAACAAAACATTCAAGTAGAACCGAATAAAAATTACAACTTTCACTATTTCGCTCAATCCTTGACAACTTCAAATCCAGGACATGTTCATGTAGCATTTAATGGAATCACCCAAGGAATTGATACTTTGAGTAGTACAACATGCGATTGGATTTCCTACAACTATTCCTGGTTCTCAGGTAGTGATTCCATTCTAAAAATTCAACTGACCGACCTTAATTTTTCAAGTATCGGAAATGATTTTGCAATAGATGATCTTCATTTGAGTACCTTATATTCATGCACCAACCATACACAAGTCATCATTTCAACTGAAAATCTAGATTTAGGATTAAATTATCCTGTAAATATCTGTAAAAACAGTGCGACAGTTGGTGTCCAATTAAATCCAATGTATCCACTGAATGGAACTTTCAATGTTGTCCCAGCAGGATTAAATGTTAATCCAATAAACGGTACCATTAATCCAAATAATGCAGGAATAGGAACCTATACTATTGTATATACTACTCAAGTGTGCAATCAAATCCAATATGACAGCAGTACGGTTACCATTAGGCCCTTGCCTACGCTTCTGCAACTTAGTGGAGGTGCTTATAACTGCAGTAATCAAAATTTTGAGTCTGTTTCTGTAAGTGCAAATGGAGGATTAAATTGGTCCGTATATTATACTTTAAATGGACAAAACCAATCCTTGCTCAATCAAAATACCCTGCCTTTAAATCTTGGAAATACTCCAGGTAATTATATTCTAGATTCGATTAGTGACGCTTATTGCACAGTAGCTGTTATTGGGACAATAAACTTAGACACCTTAGAAATACCCTTAATTCCACAATTTGTAGGAGACAGTATATTTTGTGAAGATGATCTTGTTGGTTTAATTACGATTACAAATCCTAATGCAAACGGCACAATCACTTGGTATAACGATGCTAGTTTAAGTACTCCATTTGGAACTGGGATTGAATTTTATCCAGGTAATGAAGTCACAACTGTATATTATGCAACACAAACCGTCAATGGATGTGAAGGAAATGCGGCGAGTATTACCATTCAAATTTTACCTTGTGGCTTTGTTATTCCAAGTGCTTTTACTCCGGATAATGATGGTCAAAATGATGTTTGGGATATCATTGGAATAGATGCTAAATACTCTGAGAATGAAGTGCAAATTTTTAACCGATGGGGTGAGATGCTATATACTTCCACAAAGGGAGATTATAGTAATAGTAAATGGGATGGAACCTTTAACAATGTGTTACTTCCTGTAGGCTCTTATTATTATATCATTAATTTCTCAGATGATGGGAGTATTAAACCAATTAATGGAACTGTTTCCATAATAAAGAAAAAATGAAATTAGGACTTATCTTATCCTTCAGTATTACCCTTTTGCTTTCGAGCAATAGTTGGACGCAACAAATGCCCCAGTACACTCAATTTACACAGAATAAATCATTATTCAATCCTGCAGCAATGGCCTTGAACCAACATCAAGCGATTACCATGGCCAGTAGATGGCAGATGCTTGGATTTGGACTTGAGCCAAAGACTGTTAGTCTTTATGGACAAATGAAATATCAAAAAAAGATAAAAGTCATTTTTAATCCAGCCAGTAGAATTGGTGAAGAGATCGTAGCGACAAGCAAAAAACAAAAAATAAAACTGAACCATTATTTTGGAGGACAAATAGTATCAGATAATTATGGGGCATTTAAAAGCACCAACTTTGATGGAAATTATGCTCTATCCATACCGATCAATGCCAAATGGAAAGCAAGTGTTGGCTTGAAAATAGGCATCGCTAATAATTCGTTTAATGCCAATCAGGCATCTGTATTAAACAGTGCAAATCCTTTACTGCCCTATAATGGAGGAGATATTACCTATGATGAATTTACCTCCGGAAAACTAAATAAATTAAATATTTCAAGCGGAGCAGGATTTACGATAAGCAACAAAGAATTCTATTTGTCAATTGCAGCATTGAATTTAAATAAAAACAAATTTAGTTTCGGAAATTCAAGTATTGATTTTGATCAACGCATTCATTTTAATTTAATGACCGGATATAACTTCAAAATTGCAAATGGATTTGATCTTCAAACCGCCATTCTTCTTAAAAAAATGTATCCTACAAACCTTTCCATTGAGGGAAGTGCTATCGCTACAATAAATTACATTTTTTGGGGAGGGATAAATTATAGACACGCTTCGTCTCTTGGATTTTGCGCAGGAATGGAAATAACAGATGCCTTAAAAATTGGATATTCACTAGATTTTCCAACCACACGTATTAATAAATTCAGTAATGGCGGGCACGAAATAATGATGAGTTATGCGTTCTAAAATAACACTCTTTTGTTTCATTTATTTACTTGGCCAAACACTCCAAGCACAAATTTATGACTTTACGACACCTTTAAGAATAGTGGGAGGTGTAAATAGTTCGGCCGAAGAAACCAATGCAGTATTGAGTAAAGATGGTCAAACTATTTATTTTGTAAGGACCTTGGAATCAAAAAATATCGGTGGAATTTACGATCAAGATATCTGGAGCAGTGAATGGATCAAAGAAGAATGGTCCACTCCTAAAAACCTAATTGCTTTAAATAATAAATTGAATAATGCAGTTGTTGCCGCGCACGAAGATAGCAGTGGTGAAAATTTATTCCTGCTCAGTAGTTATGAAACAGAGAGAGATAATACTAAGGGAATAGCACAAAGTAAAATCAATAAAGAAGGCATTAGCGCACCCATTAAAATTTCAATGCCGGATTTAGATATTGATGGAAAATATGTTTCCTACTTTTTATCTGATGATGAAAAAATTCTAATCATTTCCTACGAAGGTTCTGATTCAGAGGGAGAGGAAGATTTATATGTAAGTATTCTCAATGGGACAGAATGGTCAAGTCCTGAACATATGGGAAGTGCAATCAATTCTGATGGCTTTGAAATATCACCTTTTCTTTGTCCAAGCAACGACACTTTATTCTTTTCAAGTAATGGATTTAAAGGAGAAGGAGATGCCGATATATTTTATAGCATTAGAAAAAACCGATGGAATAATTGGAGTAAACCCATCAATTTAGGCAAGACAATAAACTCTCCAAAATTTGATGCTTACTTCAGTAAACAAGGCAGCAAGGTTTTATGGGCAAGCAACAGAGATGGTAAAGATTGTGATATCTACACTTCCTGGACTATTGCACCTCCAAAACTAGAAATAGAAACACAAGTAGTTCATGTTAGTACATTTCAAGGCTATGATGGCAGCGCTGAAATAATAATTAAGAATGGCGTTGCACCCTTCAAATACAATTGGTCCAATGGAGCAACAGTTCAATATTTGACAAATTTGAGAAAGGGAAGTTATACGTTTACTGTTTTGGATGCTGTTGGACAGAAAACAACTGCTCAAATTGATATTAAAGAGCCTGAATTGACCGAAACAAAAACCATACATTTTCCAGCTGTTCAATTTGAATTTAACAGATGGTCATTTATCAATGATTCCAATGTAAATTCATTTGATTCATTGAAATTTGTCGCTAAGTTATTGCAAGATTATCCCAATATCCAAATTGAATTAATTTCTCATACTGACTCCCGAGGGGACGCAGAAATGAATCAAGCATTATCAGAAAATAGGGCTCGAGCGTGTTATCGCTATTTGATAGAAGAACTAGGAATTGACCCTCGAAGGATAATTCCAGTTGGGAAAGGAGAAACCGAACCTGCTGTTTGGTGGGACAAAGCTAAGCAAGCAAGGTTTACACTGAATGAAGACTTTATCAATCAGTATAAATCTGAAGAATTGATCTATGAACAATTACATCAAATAAACAGAAGAACTGAAGGTAGAATATTACGACTGGACTTTGATGCGAATACCTTTCCCGAAGCTCCGAAAGAATATTTGCAATATGTAACAATCCCAAAATAAGAATGAGTTTAATTGGATTAATTTTTGAATTAGGAGTATTATTTGCCTGTTATGGATTTATTTGGTTTTTTATTAATCTAATCCTAAGATTGGCTTCCTTAGGAACCGATACGCCTACTTGGTTAAGTTATATTATTCAAACGCTGCGCTATTTATTCTTAGTGAATTTAGTGCTCTTATTCATTGTAGATCAGAAAGAAATAAATTTTTCGAAATTGATTCCTGCGTTGCTCATTCTGGTATTTTATTTCATTGGTAAGTTTCAGCAGAAATCGGAAAAATCAATGCGTATTAAAATATTTGGTCGGACGGATAATTTTCATCCAAAAACTGAAATTATAAGCATTTCAATAGCGCTTCTTGTTTTCGTTGGATTAATTTTCTATCCAGATTTTGCAAGAAATAACATTGCCATGTGGTTTCATGACACCATCGTCAATCTTAGAAAAATGACTCTTTTAGGTTTCTTTTTTGATTTATTCGGATTCTTTTTCCTACTTCAAGTATTCTTTAAAATGATCAACAGCTTGAATGCTATCATTATGGGAAAACCTTTGTTTAAAATTAAAAGTAAGGTCAAAGTAGAGAAAAATGACTTTGATGACTTTGATGATTTTGAAGAAATTGAATAAAGTCTTAACCAAAAAAAAGGGCCGAAGCCCTTTTAGGGTTGAAAAATTATTTTATTAAATGTTTAGTTTGACCATTAACAGTCAACAAATAAGATCCAGATTTCAAGTCAGCGGTATTTAAACTAAATTGACTTACCTGATTCAGATGAGTATTAACGATTACTGCTCCACGCAAATCTGTCAATATAATATTATAATCTCCTGTTTTATTAAAATTAATGTTAAGGAAATCATTGATAGGATTAACAACTGAATACGTTTCTTGCGCTGTCTCATCAATTCCTTCTATGTAATACAAAATTGCATCATTAATGTGTAGGGTATTGTGATTGGTTGATTTTGACCCACAATACACTATCAATGTTGCTGAAAAGACACCTTGAAAGGTACTCGTTATGGTATAGTTGATCGGATAAACCATCATAACAACACCATTTGTGTCAATTATCGTCCAATCTAAAGTAACCGTAAAAGCACTTGTACTAGTGTAAGAGGAAATGTATGCAGAATCAACAGCATCATAATCCAGAGTACAGTTCAAAAGATAGACAGTCTGTAATGAATCAATAACTACCATTCCTGGAAATGGATTATTATTAAAGATTAAGACTGAATCCTGCGGAAGTGTAAAGGATACATTTGCAGTAGAAGTTCCTGTACATCCATTGGCATCTACCACGGTGCAAGAATAAGAACCTACACAAAGATTTCCAAGATTCCACATAATAGAACCATTGCTCCATTGATAAGAATAAGGGGCGCTTCCACCTGTTGCAGTAACAGTAGCTGATCCGTCACAAGCTAAAGCAGCAGACACATTTGTACTTCCACACGAAACAACAAAACCACTACAAGGATTTGAAGCGCCGGCTTGAATTACAAAAGTTAATGTACTTGTAGCACCTGTGCTGTTTGTAAAAGAAACTGTATAAGTACCTGGACAAAGTCCACCTAAATAATAGGAACCTGACTGAACCATCCCGTTAACATACCAATTAATATTGCTTAAAGCAACGGTAGAATCCAACAAAGCAGAACCATCACATGCCGCTGGACTTGAAGTATTTTGGACGGTAATCGCTTGCCCATAAAAATTAGAGCTAAGGGCTACGATGACAAAAAGTGCCAAGGCAGAAATAAAATTTTTCAATCGTAAAGATTTTTTCATAATAAAGATTTTTAAATGAATTTTCAATAAATATACGACAATCAAAGCTTTATAGTTGCTTACGAAATATTTTTATTGAGGAATGGGTCTGGTCTAAATTATTAAGAACCAAATCCTTGTGTCTATTTACGAAAATATATTTGACAACCAATAGAAGTTGTTTGACTAATATTTACAGGATTTCCTTGCAACAAGGCATCAATTGCAAGTGCAACAAATTCCTTTTCGACTTGTTTTGGATGCATGCCATTATCATCTATCGCACCGCTATATTTAATTTCAAAATGATCATTATTTTTCCAAATCACGAAAGCATGAGGTGTTTTTTGTGCGTCAAATAATTTGGCAATAGATTGATCAGGATCATATAAGTAAGGAAATTCAAAATTTTCTCTTTTTGATTTCTGAATCATTTTTAGGTAAGAATCATCTTCATAACTAATAGTATCCATAGAACTTATAGCGATTAAAGGAACTCCTAATTTTTTATATTTATTATTCAAGTTATTCAAGCGATCTGGATAAAGTTTTGCAAATGGACAATGATTACAGGTGAAAATTATCACAAATCCCTTTGCCTCTGGATAATCTGAAAGAGAAACCATTTTTCCATCTACATTTTTAAGAGAAAAGTTTGAAATTGACTCAGATTGACAAAAAGTACAAACAGAGATTATAAAAAATAATACTGAGATAAGGAATTTCATAGGTGTATGATTTGACTGTAGAAATTGAAATTTTTTGAACCTTCAATCAACTTAGGGTTTTGAATTTTAGGTAAATAAATAATTGAAGCAGGTAAATTTCCTTTCCAATCAAGATGTATTAATGATAAATTTTGCTGTTTTGGTTCTAAATAATATGTTTTTCCGGGAAGATTTAACTTTGAAATTTTCTTTCCCAGCATGTTTGAATTTTTTAAATCCAAACAAATAAAAGTTAATTCTAATTTATTATTCGGAAATCTAATACTCAACGAATCAAATACTGGTAGCTCAACCATACATGGGGCGCACCATGTAGCAAAAAAATGTATTATTTGTACTTTCTCCTGATGATCACGTGTTTTGATTGCATGGAGTCCCTCCTCCCATAAAGGTAGTTTTTGAGCTAAATAAATATTAGGATAAACTAAAAGAAAGTATCCAATAAATAAAGACTTTAGACTAAAAAAGAATTTCAATATACTTGATTTTAAGTATTAATCAATAATAATTTTCTTTCGGCTAATTGTTTTAGTTTCTTGATCCATTAGTTCTACAAAATAAACGCCCTTAGTAAAGTGAGAAACATCTATACCGTTTTTTAAATCAGGTTTGGGCATCATTAAAATAGTTTTTCCATTTAAATTTTTCAATGACAAATAATAGATCTCAGTATTTTTATCCGCAAAAGAAAAGAAAATTCTATCATTTGAGGGATTGGGGAAAACAGTGAAGTCTATCTCCTTTTTTGCGATTTCAGTCACCCCTGCTTGATCCTCAACAATAAATTGCCCCATCATTCCTTCGTCTTCATGTAAAGCAATATGGCAATGATACATGAAAGGATGCGTGATATCTGCGTAATCACTGAATTGTGCAATAAATCTTACTGTCTTGCCTCCTTCCACAAGAACAACATCTTTCCAACCTTGTTGATAGGTAGGAGGTGTTGCGCCATTTATAGTTAATATTTTAAACTCAACATCGTGAATATGGAATGGGTGGGCGAAAACTGAGGTGCTTTTTAATTCCCATACTTCTGTTTGATTTAAAGGAATTGTATGATTAATCGTATTAAAATTAAAAAGTTGATGACCTAAAATAAATGCATTTGGACCAAGAATTGGAACACTTGTCACACCAGTACTATCACTAATTGTAATAGTTCTTGTCAATGCTGAATTTTGCTCCAATGGGTAACTATTGTTTGCAAGAGTCGCTGGAACAGATGAAATAGGATTAGCAGTGGCGCTTGAAACATTTAATTTTACAATGTTATAATTGGTATGACCAAGAAAACTAGCAAAAGGACCATTAGGAAAACTTTCTCCACCTGGAATAAAATTTCCTAAACTTTGGTTGTAGGCTTTTAAGAATACTGAGCTTCCTGCTTGACCTGAAAAATCGACCATAATTTCAACACGTTCACCTGCAGATAATAGATAACGAGGAGTTGTACCATTAATAAGTACTGGAGCATTTAACAATCCACCATCGGTACCGATTACATAGAATGATCTGTTATCACTAAATCCGAGATTATAAGATGTTTCAATGGCTCCATTGAGCAATCTTAGGCGAACAAATTGCGCAGGAACTGGATATTGAGCACGCAAAGTCATGTTAGCTAAGATACTATCACCATAAGGCACAATTGCAAATTGATGCTGCGTATTGATGTCCCTATCTGTAATTACAATTGGAATATCATCGACTCCATATTTTCTTGGTAAAGCAAGTGCAGATTCTTCCGCATCACGAACAATAATAAAACCACCAATACCTTTTGTGATTTGTTCTTGTGACATTTCATGCATGTGGGGGTGATACCAAAGAGTTGCAGCTTGATTTTTTACTTCCCAATAGGGTTGCCAATTCGTTCCGGGAGGAATAATCTGATGAGGGCCACCATCCATTACTGCTGGCAAATGCATCCCATGCCAATGAATAGTAGTGGAATCATTTAAATTATTGGTGACATTCATATGAACGATATCCCCTTTATTAATAAAAAGAGTTGGTCCCCAAAATTTTCCGTTTATACCTCCAGTTATTGTTTGATTTCCTGAATTGGTAATTTGAGCAAAGGTGTCTCTAATACTCAACGAGAAATTTGTGCCTGATAGCGTGTCAGGAATCCACATGTTATTATAACTTTGAGAGAATCCAATGGTAAGGATACTAGAGAATAAAATAGAATAAAACAGTTTCATAAAAAGTAATTTTAACCTTTGTTGACGAAAATAGACTTTGCTTGTGCTAAAGTATAAATTTTGATTTATACTTTGAATAGAAGAAAGAAAGAAGGTAGTCACTAATTTTAATGCTCCACAAAGGGGGCCACTGACGCTCCCTGACCCGCAATTCACTCAGTCAGGAAAGACTTTATTATGAAAACCTAATGAGAAATTATTTTCTAATAAATATCGGTTTAATAGTATTCCAAACCACGATGGGGAAGAGATGCATTGGTATGGCGAAACCATAAATCAAATAGTAAAAACTTTCATCATCACTGTCTGGCAAGGTTGCTTTAAAAACCCCCATGATACTTATAAAACTGATAATTGCAAATAAGAAACCAAAGGTAATATCACCGATTTTTGGTAATAATTTTACAAAAAGAGCATGACCAGCAGATGCTAAAATGCATCCTACGAAGCACGAAATAAAAATGGCGCTTGGTGGAATAACTGCGCTATAATCTATTACCGTCAATTCTTGATAAAGAGAACCATATAAATAGGAACCAAATCCAGATAAGGCTCCGGAAATAAGTGCAAGTAAGGTGTATTTTTTTATCATTGTTTTATTTATTTAATGTTACAGGAATTGTTGCAACTATTTTTAACATTTCGGATACATCATCTCCTTTTTTACCAACTCCAAAATCCGTTCTATCCACACTGAATTTACCAACAAATGTAGCTTTATTTCCTTTTTTAACAAATGTAAAAAGAATTGAGCAATCTTTTTTAACCCCGTGAATTTCAAGTTTTCCAATGGCTTTATATCCAGCATCTGTTTTTTCAATTTTTGAAGAAACAAATTCAATATTCGGATATTTATCAGCGTCAAACCATTCTTCACCTTTGGCGTGTTTGTTTTGAACACCATTTCCTGTGCTGATGGATTCAACCTTGATTTTTAAGTCGAATTTTGAACTTGAAAGTTTAGTCGCATCGAAAATAATACTCCCTGACATTTCTTTAAAAACACCACTTACATCTTTGTTTGAAAAGGCAATATTGTGCTGCTCAGAAATCTTCCAGTTTTGCGCTTGTAAGGTTCCAATTGTTAAAATAAGAACCAACAAAGCAACTATTTTCGATGCTTTCATCTTTCGCGATTTCTTACTATTAGTTTTTAGATACCTCTAAATCAGCATTTAAGTAAATTTCGTCAGCAACCACAGAGTTTGGCATCGTTGCACCCACTCCGTAGTCTGATCGTTTAACCATTCCTGAAATTTTCAATCCAGCTAAATCTGCACCAGCTCTGTTTTTAGTTGTCCCATTATGAACACCAGCTAAAACAACTGTTTTTGTAACACCGTGCATGGTGAAATTTCCTGTGATGACATAGTTGTTTCCTTTTGCTTTCTTCACAGATGTACTTTTAAAAGTGATTGTTGGATGTTTTTCAACATCGAAAAAATCAGCAGAACGCAAATGATCATCTCGCATAGAAAGATAAGTGTTGACTGTTTTAGCCTCAGCCGTTAATTCGATTGTTGCATCCGAAAAATCTGCATTTGGAGTCGTGATGTTCACATCGAATTTATCGAATTGACCAACAGTTTCAGAAATCTCCATGTGTTTTACAGTAAAACCCAATCGTGAGTGACCTGCGTCCAAAGACCAACTTCCTGCTTCTAAAACTACGAATGAAACCAATGCAAGTGCTGCGGATAATGTGATAAGTATTTTTTTCATGTTTTTAAATTTTTTAATTAAAAGTTTATTTGTCTGCAAAGTTAAATATTCTTTACGATTTGAATCGTTGACATAGGTTAAGAAAGATTTCTTAACCTATTTATTTCTCAATCGATTTGTTAATTCAGGGAATCTGTAAAAAGCTACTACCCACAAAAATGCTTGTATGATACATTGCGCGACAAAGGGTTGACCATGTTCCAAATGCGTTGCGATAGCTCCACCTATAAAGGCACATAACAGTAGGGTGCCAATAATGCCTGTACGGGGAAGAATAAATAAAACTAAACATAGTATTTCAATAAAACCAAGCATCTTAAATGTGTTTGCATCCAGCCCCATGCTTGCAGCCATTTCCAAAGCCTTTTGATCTGCTGTAAACTTACCTACGGCGCTTCCAAGAAATATAAAAGCTACCAAGCCTGTTAATGCCCAATAAATGATTTTTTTTGTTTTTTCTGACATGTTTTTTGATTTAGATTATTTTAATAAAGTGCAAAAATGAGAAAAATTACTTTCTAAAATATAGTAGTTACCTTTGGGTAAGTAGTTACCTCCGGGTAATTTGTATGTCGTAATTTTGTAATATGAGTCAGAAAGATCAAGTTTGTCAGTATAAATTAATGGCCTCAAGGGATGCCTTAGAAGTTATTCAGGGTAAGTGGCGCATTCCAATTATCATTGCCTTGACACATGGTACCAAAAGATTTGGAGAAATTCAAAAAGACATCAATGACATTTCACCGAAAATGCTTTCACAAGAGTTAAAGGCATTGGAAATGAATAAGATTGTCAAAAGAACGCTGCACGATACCATGCCCATTGCAACAGATTATTCCTTAACACCACTTGGAGAATCCATGACCAACTTAATGGAAGAAATATTGAAATGGGGCATCCATTTTCGAGAGGAAGTATTGAAGAATTAAACAAAAGCCAATGATTATAATGCCAAAGCTCTCACTCTCATTTTCACACTGAAAGAAAAGCGCAAATACAAAATAGAGGCTAGAGTTACCCTTCGATGAACTCAGGGCGAGAAGGCTAGAGAGAGAAATAGAGTGAAAATGAGGAAAAGCTCGATTTAGATTGTTTTGAGGAGATGGATAGGTTGGAGTAGTAAACAAAATTTATTGCTGAAACTTAAGACTCATTCTAATCAAATTAATTATTGGTAAACAACTTATGTTTAATTCTGCAAGATTTCTATTTAATAATCATCCTATATAGGAAAGGATAATTTTTACAATATCCAAAATTTTAGATTATGATTAGATTTATATTAATATTCTCAATTATTCCATTAATTGCCAATGCTCAAAACAATACTCAGGATATTCGGGGTATTGTCACAGATAAATTTTCTCAAAGCCTGTTAGTTGGGGTGAAAATTCAAATTACTTCCTTGCAAAAAGCAACAACTACTGATGCACTCGGGAAATATACACTAAAAGATATTTCGCCTGGTCGTTACGAGCTAATTGTTTCTTTTGCTGGCTATAAAAGCATCACCATTCCAAATATTGTGGTAACATCAGGGAAAGAAGTAATGATAGATATATCAATAGAAGAACTAATTAATCAAATTGAGGAGTTATCTATTACGGCAAACAACAAATATGGTACAATCAACAAGTTAGCAAATGTTAGTGCACGAACTTTCTCTATAGAAGAAGTTAATCGATATGCCGGTGGGAGAAGTGATCCTGCCCGTTTGGCTGCAAATTTTGCTGGTGTTAGTACCCCTGATGATAGTAGAAATGATTTGGTTATCCGTGGAAACTCTCCAATTGGAGTATTGTGGAGGATTGATGGGATGAGTGTATCCAATCCAAATCATTTTGCCTCAGTAGGGACAACAGGTGGAGCCGTCAGCGCATTAAATACTAATCTTTTAAAAAATTCAGACTTTTTCACTTCCGCCTTTCCATCTGAATACGGCAATGCAAATTCAGGTGTCTTCGATTTGGGTCTTAGAACAGGTAACAATAAAAAACGAGAAACGACAGTTCAAGCTGGAGTTATAACTGGCTTAGAATTGACCACAGAAGGTCCTTTCAATAAAAAGAGTGATGCGTCCTATTTGGTTGGTTATCGCTATTCGTTAGCTGGTATTGCTCAAGCACTTGGTGTTAATATAGGAACTACTGCGACCCCATCCTATCAAGATTTATCATTTAAAATAAACAGCGGCAATACAAAATGGGGTAGATTTTCTATGTTTGGAATACTTGCTTCAAGTACAATCAATATTGGAGGTGGAACTGGGAATTCGCTATATGGGGGCGGTAATAAAGTTGACTTTGCAAGTAAAATTGGTCTTTGTGGTATCAATCATTTCAAACAATTGAATTCAAAATCGTATTTGTCAACAATAATTGGAATCAATTATTCTTCCACTAAGCAAACATCATATGATTTTGACCCATTTTTAGACTCTAGTTTCGTGAGAGAAAAAAGTAATTTAGCAAAAACAACTTACTTTCTTAATGCAAGTTATAACTTGAAAATTAATTCTCGATGGTTCTTAAAAGTAGGATTTCAAGATGAAATAATGGGGCTAGATTTAAATTACAAAACAAAGGAACAATTATTTGCACCTGAGAAACAAATTTGGGATTATAAAAGCAGTACAAATTTAGTTCAAGGATATGCACATATTAAATATGGATTTTCTAAGAATTTAACACTTAATGCTGGTCTTCATGCCAACTATTTCCTACTAAATAATTCAACAGCAATTGAGCCTAGATTTGGACTGGTTTACAATGTTTCGCAGAAAAGCAGTTTTAATTTTGGCTATGGATTACATTCTCAATTACAACCCATTAATGTTTACTTCTTGCAATCCATCGATAATAACGGGAATACAGTTTACAATAATAAAAACCTAGATTTCACTAAAAGCCATCATATTGTATTGGGTTACAATATCCAACCATTCTCAGACTGGCGTTTTAAAACAGAAATCTACTATCAATATATTTATAATGTGCCAGTAACAAGTTATTCTAGTAGTTATTCCATGTTGAACACTGGATCAACATTCAAAACTGATTTAACTGATAGTTTAATTAATACTGGAACAGGAAAAAACTATGGAATTGAACTAACAGGAGAAAAATTCTTCAGTAATGGCTACTATGGACTATTTACAGCTTCACTATATAACTCAGAATATATTGGTAGTGATGGAATTAAGAGAAATACGGCATTCAATGGAAGATATGTATATAATATTTTAGCAGGGAAAGAGTGGAAAATCGGGAAAGCAAAGAGGAACTGTTTTACTTTGGACATTAAATTCACTAAGGCTGGTGGACGAGCTTATTCTCCAATTAATTTAAACTCTTCTATCGCTCAAGGACATGAGGTCATATCATCCGATTCGTATTCCAGTTTTTATTCTGATTACTATAGAATGGATATTAAAACTGGATTAACTTTAAATAGTTCTAAACATAAAATAGCGCAATCCATATCCTTGGATCTACAGAATTTAACGAACCATAAAAATGTATTTTCAGAAAGTTTTGACAGAAAAACCAATACTATTAGCACGACTTATCAATTAGGGTTTTTTCCTAATGTTGTTTACAAAATCCAATTTTGATTAATGAAAAATCTGTAACCTTTATTCGTTAAGTATAGCTAGAAACATAAAATTTTAGAAACGATACTCTGTTAGATTGACCAAGATAAAGCTCAATTTGAGATGGGTATGAGAAAGGACTATGAAGCATTCAGCCTGAAGCGTATCAGCTTTTATCTTATTTTTCAGATATGGCAATGTACTTTTTTAATTCAGTTTGTTTTTCTGCTTGTTTTATTAAAAAATCTGCTACATCAGCTCTATTAATTCCGCCAATCTTAATTCCTTTGAATAAGGTATTTTCAATACGGTATTTTTCTGTTAAGCCACCGTCTAATAGCCTTCCTGGCCTAACAACCGTCCAATTCAAATCTGAATTGGTGATGATTTCTTCCATTTTTGCTTTGTCATCATAAACATCTTTTAAAAGATATTTTAAAAACATTTTTACAAGCCAAGAAACATAATTTTTGCTTTCTCCAGCTCCAAATCCTGTAACAAAAATTAATGGAATCTCTATTTTGTTCTCCCGATGTATTTCGACAATCAATTTTGCGAAATCTGAAAAAAGGGTAGTTGCTTTCATATTCTTACCTGTACCCAAGGTTATTATTAAAGCCTCTGCGTTTTGGATAGACTTTATTAGATCTGCTTTATTTGTTGCATCACCAAGTATCTTATTTATTGATTCTTTCTCTTCTATCTGAATTTCAGAACGAGAGAGGGTAGTGATCGAATGATTTCTATTTAATCCTCTTTTTACTGCTTCTAATCCAATTCCAGCCGAAGCGCCTATGATTGTTATGTTCATTTTTGTTAATTTCAATTTTATCCAAATGCTAACTGGCTACCAAGCGCCAAAGGTTAACTTTAAACAAAGTTACAACTTATTCTGAACACACCTTATTCGTTTAAAATTCATCTCTTAAAACGGAGTTGTAGAATCTAATTTGGGAGGAATTAGGGGGATTTTCGTTTTTATCTAGACAAGGGTTATAGTACGTAATAAATTAAGAAATGGCTTTCAAAAGTTTCTTAGGATCTTGGCGATTATCCCAAAATGCCATAACGATTATTTGATCAGAAGTAATTTTATAATACAGACTGAAATGCCCCATTGCTGATTCGCGCGCTTCATCAATTTCAGATTCCTTGAATGCATCTGGATTTTTGGAAATTACCTTTAGATGCTTTGCAGTTATATCAATCAATTTCTCCGCATAAGTTGTGCTCTTATTCCTATCTGTCCAATATCTTAATATCTCACGACGCTGTTTAGCTGCCGTTTCGGTCCAGACTATTTTCCTTTTAACCATTCAAGGTCATTTTTGTCAAGATCATTTTGAGATATTGTACGACCATTTTGAATGTCAGCTTCACTCATTTCAAGCATCAACTTTTGCTCCTTGGTCAATTTAATTTTATTTTCCTGAACCGCACTATTATCAACCAAACGAAGCAAAGCCATCAAATAATCCTTATCTGATATTGCAAGCAGTTTATCAATAATTCCATTTCTAATTACATCAACTTGAGCCATTTATTTTTAATTTGTACTAAGGTAATACTTATGTCTAGTTTTTCCAAATGCCCTCTAACTTGTCACTAACCGCAATTGGTATGTTTTACTCAAAATTACAACTTAGCTGAATAATGTGAAACATAAATCAAATCGGACTTATCCAACCTAAAAATCAATAAAAAAAAAGCGAGAAACAGAAAGTAGATTTAGAGGCTAGAGTTAGAGTCTAGAGTTAGAGGCTAGAGCGAGAAACAGAAAGTAGAGTTAGAGCCTAGAGGTTAGAGTTAGAGAAACAGAGCGAATATAAGAAAAAAGAAAAGTCAGATCGCTTCAGGATTCTTCGCTCTCGTTCTCATTTTCACTCTGAAAGAAAAGCGCAAATACAAGAGCGAGAAACAGAGTGAGAATGAGGGTAAAAAGAAAAAGCGCTATCACTTTCGTAATGCGCTTTTCTTTTTAGTAGCGGGGACCGGAATACCCTGACGCTCACTCCGTTCGGTCAGGATGGACCTCAAAGGGTGTTTTACTAAGAAAACCAAATTGCTTTGCAATTCTATTTTTATGGCCTATTACTTCATTCAATCCTGCGGCTTGACTCAGTTTAGGACATAAAAAAAACCTGAGTCATAGACTCAGGTTTTCTTAGTAGCGGGGACCGGACTCGAACCGATGACCTTCGGGTTATGAGCCCGACGAGCTACCAACTGCTCCACCCCGCAATATGTTGGTGTGTTGGTATCGACCGCAAAGATACAACATTATGTGGAATTTAAAAACTAATCAAAAAGTAAATTTGACTTTTTTAAATAATTACCATGGGTATTCAATTTGATTTTAAGTCCAATAGAATGACTGTTCAGGTTGACTTGTTGCACTGGACTCCAACCATTTTCAAATAAATAGTTAATAACTAAAGACTTATTGATCCGTCCACCTATACCAAATTGGAAAGCTTTGAGGGATGTTGTACCAACAAATACATTAAATCGCTCCATATAGCTTAACTTGAATAAAAGAAAATAATTGATCGGCGTATGTGCTATGTATGAAATTCGAAGCGATGGAACCAAACTTAGTTGTTTGTTTAAATCTACAATGGTTCTACCATAACAAGCATATTCCGTTCTAAAAGAGGAATTATTTCCAATGGGGCCCCAATTTTTGGTAATTAAATCTTCTAAATATAAGCCTAGCATGTATTTCTTTCCAACATAACTCAATCCAGCGCTTACTTGTGGAATAAATGCTTGTCCGGTACGCTGCACTATATTGTCTTGAAGATTTGTCACCACTTTATCGGCATCATAACCCACTTGGATTCCCCCAAAACCAATGCCTAAACTCAAACGATTTTCGTCATTTGTTTGAATATTTGCCGCTCCAGCAACTTGTAGTTTAGTAAGTGAAAATGCCCCGATATTTTCTCTTTGAATTTGGATTCCCATTCCAAACATAGGAGCATCACTCTTAAAATCATTGAAAGGAATTGAAAGTGAAGTGTTCATTGTTTTAGGAGCTCCGTCAAACCCAACCCATTGCGTTTTAAGTCCTGTGAATAACTCAACATGCTGATTCAATCCATTGTGTGCGGGATTAATTCCTCCCCAATTCATTGCAAAACTATTCCAATTGGGTGTCATTTGTCCAAAACTGTTGGACAATAAAATTAGAAATAAGAAAGAAATTATATTCTTCATCTTATCTAATAATTGAAATAGTTCCTTTTCTTATTCCCTTGTCTTGACCTAAATCTAAGATGTAAAAATACACGCCTTCAGGTAGGGGCTTATCATTATAATTTCCAGTCCAAGAGTTGCCAATGGTGTAAGGACTTGATTTATATAATTCATGACCGAAACGATTCAAAATTACCATAGCATTTTCAGGATAATTTTCGATCCCAGGAATGACCCAAGTTTCATTCAGGCCATCACTATTGGGTGAGAATGTATTGGGAATTTTAAAAGTGCCTTTTACAAAAACAGTTACATAATCGAACTTGACACAATTGGATAAAACTCCTTTCAATGTAAAGGTGGTCGTTTCTGTGGGTTGTGCAGTAGTCAATAAATTAGTCGAAGAAAGAACTAAAAAAGGGGGTGACCACAAATAAGATTCAGCAGTGCCATTGGCTAGAAAATTAGCGACTTGACCTGAATCAATAAACAAATCAGGGCCAGCGTCTAAGATAAAACTATGTACTTGAATTGGAGCGCTTACACTGGTTAATGTAATGATGCTATCTACTGCAAGCGTGCATGCTAAAGTCGCAGATAATATATCATTTTGATTAAAAAAAGATGAATTAAAAACACAATCCGATTCATTTGCAACCACGGCACCATTGATATACCATTGTACTTGTCCCACGAGTGGACAATCTTGAATAATTAAAGAAAAACCCAAATCCTCCCCTTCACAAATCGTATCCGTTTGTGTAGATATTTGAATAAAAGGAGCTTGACTACAACAAAGATTGTCTGTTGAAATAAGCGTTAACATTAAAATAACAAAAAGGACTGCTTTCAAATTATGTTTTTGATTATCAATGAATTATAAAAATATTTACTAAGATTTTACGCATTAAATTGCTCTACTATTTGTGTATCAATTTTTTATTCTGACTTTTGGCACTAAATTAGGTTTTCAATACGAAGATAAAACTAAAAGACGGAAACATGAGAAACATTTACCTAACATTTATTGCGCTATTCTATTTTGCTAATGTATTCGCACAACATGGGGATTATGAGAACACCTCTAAATGGTTTTTAGGATTGAATGCAGGAGCGACTTGGAATTCAACCGACGTTAAAAATAAAACTGCTTCTGGATGGGGATTAACCCTCGGTAAATCCTATAATTATGACTACGGTAAAATTTTAAGTTTTGATCTTCGCGCCCGATACTTGCGTGGATATTGGTATGGACAAGATTATGACACCACCAATTTGGACAACTATACAGGAACAAGTTTAAACTATTATGATTCATTAACAGGATATTCTGTCAACAACTTCCAGGCCGATGTACATCGCTTGGCTTTTGAATTGGTCATCCATGCGAATAGAATTAGAGAAAGAACAGGCTTTGATCCGTATATCTTTGGTGGAGTGGGCTTTACTTGGCATCAAACCTATGGCGACTTATACGATAGTACTTATTACGATTATGCTAGTTTGGTACAAGACGGAACCTTAAGTTCTATGTTGACAACTACTTTAGATGGGATTTATGATACGCCATTAGATGGAAGTAGTACCAAGACAAAAGTAAACTTTATGCCGAGTCTTGGCTTTGGATTAGGATATCAAATTGGGAAAAGAACCACTTTTGGGATTGAACACAAGACTACTTTTACAAGAGGAGACTCCTTTGATGGTTTCATTTCACAAACTCCAAGAGCAAGAAATGATTGGTATCATTATACCTCTGCTTATATCCAATTTAGATTTAAGACGCACACCTACACTACAACAGAACCAATAAATAGTTCTTCGAATATTAATAATTATAACACTCCATGCCCGAAGCCGGTAATCACGATTGGTAATAGCACTGTAACGGTTAATGCAAGCACTTATAATTTAACGGCCAACATTACAGAAGTAAATTCTGAAAATGAAATTAGCCTAATGAATATGATGGTGAGTAATGGCATAGCAGTTCCCTTTACTTATAATGCAAGCACCCACCAACTTCAAGCAAGTGTAACATTAGTGCCGGGCAACAATTCTTTTACTATAAAGGTTCAAAACAATTGTGGATCTGAAATAAAAAATATTACCGTAATTTACAATAATTGTATCCCTCCAAGCATTAGCATCACTAATCCTGCGAACAATAATTTAACTGTTACAAGTCCAAATTTTGTTTTTTCTTCCTTAATTCATGGCATCAGTAATCAACAAGCAATTACCTTATTTGTGAATAACACGCAGATAACTAATTACACTTTTAATACAAGTACAGGACTGCTACAATGTAATTTAATGTTGAATGCTGGAGCAAATATCATCCATGTTGATGTACGCAACAGTTGCGGAAACGCAAGCGAAAACACTACGGTTATTTATAACGATTGTATAACTCCTAGTTTTCAGTTGGCATTACCTTCAAGTACAGGTACCACAACAAGTACAAGTACCTACACTGCGAAAATAAATGCTGTTGGATTCAAAAACAGCAGTGAAATAACCATTAGTCAAAATGGAACTAGAATTAGCAATTTTAGCTTTATCAACAGTACCATTACACTGCCCTTGCAATTATCAAGTGGTATGAATACCATTACCATCAATGGAACGAACCTTTGTGGATCAGATGCCATATCTTTTACTATTAATTATCAAAATTGTAATGCACCTGTTATCACTTTAGTCAACCCTACTCAGTTAAATACTACCAGTAATTTGCAAGCAATGAGGGTGAAATTAAAAGTAGAAAATTGCACCAAGAACAATATGCATTTATTGCTTAATAATGTCTCAATTTCGAATTTCACATTTAATGAAACCACTAAAATAGTAGAAGCAAGTTTGGTGTTAAGTCCAGGAAATAACATCTTCTTAATTAATGCTAGCAATAATTGTGGGCTTGATGCAGCGACCTTAAATATTAATTACAATGATTGTAAAAGTCCCATTGTTACGATTAATGGAGCCAACAATACCACACAAAATATTGCGTCATTTGTTCTGAGTGCATCAATTCAAAATATGAATAGTGCTCAAGGGATTACACTTACATTGAATGGTACGCCAATCAATTTCAATTTATTGAATGGGCAATTAACCAGTTACACCAATCTACAACCTGGTATGAATGCATTTGTTTTAAGTGCAGTTAATGGTTGTGGAAATCAAAGTCAAACACTAAATGTAAACTATAATAACTGCACTGCACCCGTTATTACACTAGTGGCTCCATCCATTACAGGAACAACGGTTGGTAATGCCAATTACAATTTTCAAGCTTTAGTAAGTAATGTGACCAATCAACAAAACATCAGTGTCAAATTGAATAATGTTACTGTTCCATCTAGTTTATTAAATGGGGTATTGGTTGCTTCTTTAATACTTATTGAGGGAAACAATACAGTGGTAGTTGCAGTTAGTAACGCTTGTGGAAATGATACAGAAACCTTCAATATCCTTTACAGTAAATGTAAAGCACCAATAGTGCACCTTACGAGTCCTGGTATATTAATGACGAGCACCAACCAGAATAACCTTCAATTTGCAGGATCTGTGGAGAACATTGCAAGTCCACAAGAAATGACAATCCGATTGAATGGTCAAATTGTTCCGTTTACCTATCTAAATGGGCAATTTTCCGGAAGTGTCAGTTTAATAAATGGCGCTAACATCATACTCGTTACGGCAACCAATAGTTGTGGTACCGATATTGCACAACACAGCATTATTTACAATAATTGCACCGCCCCAAGTATTATCAATCCAACACCTTCTGCACTTAATACAATCACATTATCACCCCAAATTACAATAAGTGCACAATTACAAAACATTAGTGCCGCACAGCAAATTTCACTCCTACTCAATGGGGTAAGTCAAAACTTTACTTTTGTGAACAACCAAGTTAATGCAAGCTTAAACTTGAGCACTGGAAACAACATGATCGTATTAAGTTGTACCAATAATTGCGGAACAGATATTAAGAACTGGAATACTACTTATAATCCTTGTATTCCTCCAATAGTAACTATTACTAATCCAAGTAATTCAGGAACAGTAGTAAATACAGCTAGTTATAATTTTACAGCAACGGCTACCAACATTCAAAATACGCAACAAATCAGTGTAACATTAAATGGTAGTGCCGTCAATAATTTTACTTACAATAATGGAACTATTAACGCTAATTTAACTTTAGCGGCTGGATTGAATACCATAATTGTTCAAGCAAATACAGGTTGTGGATTGGTTTCAGAAAATAGTACGGTCAATTTTAATAATTGCGTAGCCCCTAATATTATTTTAGGGAATATGAATACCACCACAAGCACTGCACCTTACTTAGTACAAGCGAATCTTCAAAACATGAGCACTAATCAAGGAATCATTTTTACTCAAAATGGCACTGCCATTTCAAATTACACTTTTTCAGCGGGTCAATTGAGTGCAAATGTTACCCTTTCCCCAGGACAAAACACTTTTTTCTTAAATGTTTCCAATGCCTGTGGAAATGACCAAGAGAACTTTATAGTCAATTACAACAATTGTGTTGCACCGAGCATTACGATACAAAATACGGGAAACACTAATGTTCTTGTGCCTTCCTATACCTTAAATGCAAGTGTTAATAACATGCCATCTGCACAAGGTGTCAGCTTAAGCTTGAATGGAAATCAATTGACCAACTTTACATTTAACAACAATCAATTGGCTGCAGCTGTTAATTTACTGGCAGGAATTAACACATTCGTTATCAGCGCACAAAATTCTTGTGGGACAGATTCAGAAACTATAACAGTAAATTATGATAATTGTAAAACACCTGTTGTAATTATCAATGCAAATAGTGGATTAACAGTTAACTCAGGAACATACAATCTTCAGGCCCAAGTGAGCAATATGAATTCTATTCAGGGAGTACTGTTGACTTTCAATGGGCAAAATATCATTAATTTCACTTACAATAATGGAGTTGTTTTAGCGCAAGTTAACCTCATTCCTGGAGCAAATAGTTTCGTGTTGAGTGCTCAAAATGACTGCGGTAGAGATTCTCAAATCCTTGATGTGACCTATTTAAACTGTGTTGCACCAAATGTTACCATAACAAGTGGTTCGGGTGTGACAGTTTCAAATAATGCCTTTAATTTACAAGCGCAGATAAGTAATATGAGTTCCACCCAAGGTATTAGCGTTCAACAAAACGGACAAAATATCAGTAACTATACCTTTGTAAATGGACTTTTGATTGCCAATGTCACACTAAGCAATGGATTAAATACTTTTAACATCAATGCTCAAAACGCTTGTGGAACAGATGCTGCAACAAGTACAATAACTTACCAAGAATGTTTAGCTCCTACGGTACAAATTAATGCTGCCATTCCAAATAATTCTAGTACCACCAACGGAACTTTGACGATAAATGCCAGTATTGGAAATTATGATCCACTTACCACCATTTTAGTGACTAAAAACGGAAATGTTGTGAATGGATATGCAAATAATAATGGTCAAATTTCAGGTACTTTAAATATAGCAATAGGGACAACCATTATTGTAGTTTCAGCCAGTAATGCTTGTGGT
This sequence comes from Flavobacteriales bacterium, assembly GCA_947447525.1. Taxonomy (GTDB): domain Bacteria; phylum Bacteroidota; class Bacteroidia; order Flavobacteriales_D; family Crocinitomicaceae; genus UBA952. The sequence goes on from CANFJL010000008.1 coordinate 76,011, forward strand.
TCAGACAGTGAAACGTACACCATTGAAAGATGTAAAATTCCAACCCTGACCTTAGTTACTCCTGGTTCGATTGCAACAACAGTACAATCCAGTGCTTATTTCATACAAATGAATGCAGAAAATGTTGGGGATATTAGCATGATTAATGCTACTCAAAATGGAGCGCCACTTGGAGGAATGACCTTATCGAATACCATCTATGGAGGCATGGTAAGCTTACAGCCTGGAATCAATACGTTTAATGTTCAAGTTGCAACGGGTTGTGGAACAGCACAATTGTCCTTTACGATCAACTACACCGTTCAAAACAATGGCAATACAATTTCACCAAATGGACAGGGTCAAAATTTGAATGGTGGAAATTCAGATTCAAATGGATCGGGGAATCAAAACAACAATGGAGGTAATAGTGATAACAATTCAGATGGCGATGGATTGTTAAAAACGAATAACGGTTCAGAAAAAATACAGACTCCAAGCACACCAATTAAACCTGCTGCTCCAAAACCAACAGTAGTTACTCCAACTCCAGTGACGCCTGCACCTGTAAAACCAACCGTGGTGACACCAGATCCAGTGAAACCTGCTGCTCCAAAACCAACGGTTGTGACTCCTGCACCTGCAAAACCGACAGTTATTACACCTGCACCTGTTACTCCTGAAAAACCTCCCGTTAAAAATGAAAAATCCGGTGGTGGAAAATAAAAATAGTAGACTTAAGAAAATTAAAGGGGCGCTTGCCCCTTTTTCTTTGTTATTACTTTCAAAATTCAATCCATTTTATTAACTTCGCGAACTTAAAAATATATTGAATAATGGCAATTATTGGAAAAATTAGAGAAAAATCAGGTCTATTAGTTGGAATAATAGGTTTAGCATTGTTAGCTTTCATTCTATCTGACTACAAGAGTATGATGGGTGGTTCGGAAGGCGAATTTGGAATTGGTTTGGTTTATGGAGATAAAGTTGACATCAACAATTACGGAGCATTAAGCAGTCGTGTACAAGACCAAGATAGAGCACAAGCTGAAAAAGAGCAAAAACCATTTGGAGAAACTGAAATGGAGGCGGCTAGTGATAAAGCTTGGAATTTCATGGTGGATTCTATGTTACTTCAAAAAGAATATGATGCATTAGGGATCAGCGTTTCAGACAAAGAATTTAATTCTTATCTAATGGCTTCTGATGGATTTACTCCTTTACAAGATTTAGCTTCCTTTTTTACAGACTCCGTAACTGGAGCTATTTCAGACCAATCTATTATGTTGGGTCGTCAAAAACTACAACAAACTTTAAATCAATTAAAAACTAGTAAAGAGCCTCAAGCTAAGAGTCAATGGGAAGGAACTAAAAAATACTATACTGACAGAAGAAAGCAAGAAAAATACTTTGCACTTGTTGGACAAGGTGTATATGTAACCAAGTTAGAGGCTGAGGAAGAGTATTTTGCTCAAAAAGAAATTAAAAACATCTCATTTGTACAAAGACGATATACTGAAATCAATGATGCTGATATTAAAGTTAAAGAATCTGAAATTCAAGCATTCTATGACGCACACAAATCAGATAAAAAATACATGAATCGTTCTTCCAACCGTGAGGTTAAGGTTTTTTCTGTGATTATTTCACCCTCTAAAAAAGACACTTTAGCGTTCTCTAAAATAGTTATGAAGTTAAAAGCAGATTTTTCTGCATCAACAAATGATTCCATTTTAGTGATGAAGGAAAGTGATATGAAACAATACTTTGGAGACAAAAGAGCAACGGCTGTGCCTGAAGGTCATGAAAAAGCAAATAGATTCTTAACCTACCCAAGAGATTATGACACGATCTTTAAGTTGGCTAAAGTCGGACAAATTGTTGGTCCATATGCTGTAAATGAAAGCATGATGATTTCCAAGGTAATTGGATTTACTCCAACTCATATTAAAGCAAGACACCTTTTAATTTCAACAAATGGCTCTAAGGATGCAAAAGTACTAGCAGCAAAGCAGAGAACTGCAGATAGCCTTGTTAAATTGATGAACAAAGATAATTTTGCTGAATTTGTAACAAAATTTAGTGATGATCCAGGTTCGAAAACTACAGGTGGGGTATATGAGAATTTCTTAGAAGGAGAAATGGTTAAAGAATTCGGTTCTTTCTGTGCTACTAATCCAATTGGAAAAATTGGAGTTGTAAAAACAGATTTTGGTTTTCATATTATTGAAGTAATGGAGCGTGACGCTAGTGTTTTTCCTGTACTTACTACCATTCAAAAAACATTTAAAGCTTCTGAAGAAACTATATCAAATAAAGAAAGTGAAGTAAATGATATCTTGTATGAGTTAGATAAGAAAATTTCCAAAGTCGAAGATCCTATCAAAAAAATAGATTTGTTCGATACAATTGTTCGTAAAGCTGGTTATTTCGCATCTCCTATGTTAATTGAAGATGATAATGCTAAAGTCTACGGAATGACAACAAGTATGGCGGCTGACAAAATATTAGAATTAGCTTATTCAGAAAATGTAGCTGTAGGTTCTTTAACTTCTTATCCAATTAAGGATAAAGATAAATATGTTATAGCAATTGTTTCTGCTATTAAAGAGAAAGGCGAGCCTTTATATGAGCATGTTAAAAAGCAAATGGAAAAGGAAATTATTGAAGAAAAGAAAGCGAAACGACTCATGAATCAAATGGCTAAGAAAAGCTTGACAGAATTAGCGCGTATAGGTAATACAACCGTTATGGATGCACAAGTAACTTTTGGTAATCCATCTATTGGCAATGCTGGTTACGAGCCAGAAATTGTAGGCGCTTTATTCTCAGTGATTAAAGATGGTAAAACTACCTTACCACTTAAAGGTAAGACTGGTGTTTATGTTATCAAAGTAAAATCAACAACTAAAGCAGCTGCTACCTCAAATTATAATGCAGAAAGAGATCAACTTTTAAATACTTTAAAAGGATCCGTTCAAGGTCAAGTATTAACTGCATTGAAAAAGAAAGCAGAAGTGGTTGATAATAGAAAATTATACAATATAAGAGTTCGTTTGTAAATCTTATTGTTCCCATAAAAAAAAATCCTATAGTTTAAACTTTAGGATTTTTTTTTACCCAAACATTTAGTAAGAAGTTATTTAAGGTTCAAAAAACAAACGACCATTGATCCAAGAAGGATCTAGGACAGCATTGTTTTTCTTATAGAAGTTAATTGCTGGAGTATTCCAATCCAAAACTTGCCAATCCATCCGTGCTACTTTGTGCTCCTTGGCTACCTCCACAACTGCATCAAATAAGATCTGACCAATTCCATCACTTCTATAGGCATCTTTAACATAAAGATCTTCTAGATAGACACATTTACCTTTCCAAGTTGAGTAAGAAAAGAAATATAAAGCAAATGCTATGACTTCATGTAGATTTTTATCCTCTACTACAAATGCATGACAAACCTTAGCTTGAAACAAATCAATTTTGATTTGATTTGGTGTATTTATTACTGCTAGAGGTTCCTTTTCAAATACAGCAAGTTCGGTTATTAAACCATGAATTGCAGTTTCATCCCCTGGAAGAGCAATGCGTAAATTGTATTTATTATTGAACTCCTGCAAGGTTAAATCGAACTTTAATCCCTGTATTTAAATTTCCAGTTGGATAACTTGTTGCTACTTTAGGTTTATTAATGTTTTGATCATAAAATAAAGTCACGGTTAAATTTTGAGAAAGATTATAATCAATATTAAACTTAAAGGCAATTATTTTAGCTCCGGCTGTAGCTTGATTTGTATTCTCTACCACCTTTCTAATCACAGTTGAATTATCTCTAAAGGAGAAATTAATTCCCGCGTTCATATCACTAGCCGGTATTTTTTTAATCAATTTTAATTTAGTGATTTTAGATTGTAGTCCGACTACAATTTCTTGTCCCATTATTTCTGTAACTTGATTGTTATTCAGCGATAAGGTAGATTGTCTATCCTTTTTATATTCAAATTTAGTTGTTAAGGATTGGCCGAAAAGTAACCAAGTTGCATCTAATCCAATTAATGGAGAGAACTGTTCACTGATAGTAACATTTTGAATTTGCATTCCAGAAATAAAATTATTATTTAAATCCAAACCATTTGCATTTCCATTATTATCAAATGTTGCACTTAGGTTAGACTGCATGCCATTTACAGTTACTGTTGAGTTATAGGCATGTCGAAGAACAAAAGACTTCACATAATCCTTTGCAAATGGGAATTTAGAAAGACCGTTATAAGTAACACTCCAATTTGGTAAAGGTGAATTTTTAAGTGGGTTTACATGTTGTTCATTTACGCTTGTATTTCCGTAGGCTGTTAAAAATGCCCCCAAGACAACTTCCTGTTGACTTCCACTATATCCACTATAATAACCAGAAGCGGCCATACTTGAATTAGGATTTTGAGCTCCAATAACTTGAGAAACAGCAACCCTATTCGCTAATAAATCAGCGAAAACTTGAGAAGAATTGTCTCTAGCGTTAGCAACAAAAGCAGTTGCCCATGTGATTGTTGAGTAGGTTAAGTTCGCTGTTTCAAACCTACTTTGTCCCTCAAACTGAGAAGTAAGAGAATTCCATCGATAAAACTCACCTGAATTTTTACCATAATTCCTATTCATTTTCAACTCAATATTCAGATCTTTAATCGGTTCCAAACTAGCTCTTAAATTAAGAGTGGTTGCATGCGTAGTAGTAAATTGCTTATTTAAATTCTCATTTTGCACCAACCAACCATTTCCTGCCGCAGCATTGGCAATATTATAACCATTCGATTGACCCCAGACATCGTAGCCTTGACGACCAAATACAAAACCACTTAGCTGAGTGCTACTGCCATTCATACCAAGGATTCGTGAGTCTTGATTGTAACCAGGCAATAAGGTTCCGTCATTTACCGTGTAAGTTCCAGATATATTCCTAACGGTCATCACAAGCCTTGCAGCAAAACCACCAATTGGATTAACTTTTTCTTTTTGACGCTTTTCTTTTAATTTATTTCGTTCAAACTTCCTCAGCTTTCGTTCAAACTTGCGGCGTTCTTTTTTGGTCATGTCTTCTAAAGGCTTTGGAGGTTGCAAGGTGGCTTCTGGTGCCTTAGGTTTATCTCCTGGCTTTGTGCCTCCGGGATTATTTCCGCCTACATCCTTTGAATTGATTGCCCCTCTTGAATTTCTTCCATCTGAAAGCACCCGTTTGAAATAAGGAATCTTATTGTAGAGAGTAACAAAATTGGCTTGAGAAGTCATATTTATAGATCGATTATTTTGAATAATATTTCCATATTCTGCTTGTCCAAGTGGTGCGCGCTGCCAATTGTAAGTACCCGTATATTTTGCATTTGCAGTTAACCAATCTGTAATAGGTAATTTGTCGAAAGGCAAAGAATAACTCAAATTATAATTATGACTGTAGTCCATTGTTTTACCAAAGGTTGACATCTGAGAACGAATAGAATCTTTAAACTCTGTAAAACCATTGGGATCCAATTTACGGTCTACCCTATTATTACCTTCAACAAAAATTGATTTATTGGTCGCTGTGAAACTAGCTTTCAAATTCTTAGTGATATCATAGCCAATATTATAATTCCTTGTCCAATCAAAACGTTTCAAAAATACGGGTTGAAATTCATAATTAGGTACTAGATTATTTCTAACTTGTCTTTCATTATAGATTCTAGAATAATCATTCGTAAAGGAAATATTCTTTGGCATTAAATAGACATTAAAGTCTTTAACGAGTTGCAGCCATTTGGACTTCTGCACAGGTTTCCATTTTTTGAAAGGTTCAATAGCCTTTCCGGTGAATGTGTAATTGTAATTTAATGCACCTGTCCATGTTTTGGTTTTATCATAATTGATGTTAAAATCCCTTTTTAAATTCTCAGCATAAGCATAACTCGCCGACCAGTTAGAAATTCTATAGAAATGAGCTTTTGCTCCTGCTTTCGCTTCTTTACGGACATTGGTAAAGTTGTAAGATCTTCTTTCCGTAAAATCTTGTCCCATTTTCGCACGTTGTTTGCGCGTTATTGGATCATAATCCGCTAGTTTAATATCAGGATTAAATGGATCATATTCAGGATTGATAATGCCTAATGAATATCCATAAAAGAAAGGTAAAGACATCCTTGCTTGTTTACCAAAGAATTGACCCAATTGAACATTTGAATTTAAGTCAACTCCTATTTTTTGATTTCTTTGACGTTCTTGAACACGACTTTCAACGCTTCCCCAATTGATTCCAGAATAATTTCCAGATGCAGAAACAGTAGCAAAATCAGCCACTTGGACTTGCATTTGCCCAACCGCAGCTGAACCACCTTCACTGACAAAATCAGTAAGTCTTAATTCATTAATCCAAACAATGGCACAATCCGCTTGACCATCATCTGGCAAAGTATTAGTGGGATCATTTTTTAATGGATTTCTAACGCCAACCATAATGGTGCGCATGGCTTGCAAGTTAGGACTACCTTTAATTTTGATTTTTCTAGTTGCATTCGCAGGATCTTGTTTGACATATTCTAACAAATAGGAAATTCCTGTTGCACCTTGTTCAATTTTGGAGTTCCTGTCTTTTTTTAGATTGAGTAAATCGTCAAAAACAATTTCCATATTATTTCCTTCGGGCCAAATAGATTCAGGAGTTGTTGAACCCCAAGGAGTAACCTCCATTGGTAATTCGTACTCATAATAGTTCTCTACAAAATCAGTTCCCAATCGAACAAACAAGGTCAAATCATTTGTATGCAAAGGTCTCAAAGGATCCACCTCTTCAGCATGAATAAACATTTTTAATTTCTTGTAAGTTCTAACATCAAATTGGACATTTTTGTAAGCAGCTCTTGCGTCTCCATCTTGCAAATTACAGACTTCGAGAACTAAAGATTGTTCGTTAAGCTGTCTTTGATATGTTTGAGATGGATCAATTTCACGTGTTATACCTGGAGGAATTTCATATTTAATTGGAGTACGTTGATCATTTTCTTCAACATTTACTGCAGCAATATTAAAGGTAGTAAGATTTGGATCTTGTTGTACACTTAAACCAGGATGCGTCAAATCATTGTTATACCGCCTCCATTCGCCACGAATCAATTCTAGTTTTGCAAAGCGCAATTGAACCTCTTCATCGAATCCCTTCATAAAAATACGCATAAATCTAATCGAACGGAAATCTTGAATTCCATTTACTTTTTTCTCAAAATCACGTAAAGGAATTTTTACTTGATACCAATGTTCCGTTTTTGTGCCGTTTTGATACAATTGCATATTGGTGATATAATTTTTCCCAACTGCCATATCATTTGGTCGTATACTCATTTTGTATTGGAAATAGCTCTCCGATTCAGATAAGTTATTGTCTTGATTGATATCCTCTAAATCGGGCATGTTGGTGGCTTGCGTTGGATATGCAGCAGCGTTGGCAGTATCCGACATTTCTGTTGTTGGGGAATTACCTTGCATTCCATTATATTTCTTGTAACGTTTTAAGATATTTGCTTTTTCCGTATCATAATTATCATCTAAGTAATAATTATAATTATCATTTGATGGATCTGAAATCATTCTTGCTTTAACATCTGGCGTAAGATCAGGTTGATTTTGAACCCATGTAACATAAGAACTAAAAGAAGTTCTTTCATTGACATCATTCCATCCATCAATACCAACATCCTGATTTAATCTAGAAGCTGGATCAGTATCAAAAGCATTTACAACTACCTGTTGTGTAGAAACTCTTGACCATAAAGTAGTATCAAGATTATCTACCGCTGATGTTCCCAGAGCAGGAAGACCATTTTCAAAACTTTTTCTAGAATCTGGGAGGATATCTTCAGATACATTTCCAAGATTAAAATAAAGATCACCCCCGTTATGTGTTGCATTGGGATTCACATTTTCGGCATCTTCATTAAATGGATCGAGGACCCAAAACTGAATAAATTCAATATTCGTTTGTTCAAAATCATTCGTTGTTAAAGCTCGCATAATACCACCCCATCTATTTTCAGGATTGGTGAAGGTGCCATCAGGATTTACTGTATTGGTGGTGTCATAATTATTCATTCCTCTTTCAGAAGGATAATAATATAAGTCTAGAACAGAAATATTAGGAATCGAACCATATTGCTGCTGAAGATTTGGAAAAATATCTTTTTGATTCACCAAACGCATTCTACTATCTGCCAACATAGAAGCATCTTGTTTTATATGATCAGGTGTTAGAGAATTACTTTGATAAAACAAAGGATCAATCATATACCAAGCAATTTTAGATCTTTTATATCCAGCACTAAGATTTTTAATAGTGGCTTCAGGAAACAAGTCTGGTTGACCTTGTGGAATTGACGCCAAACGCCAAGCTGTAACAGACTTAAGGTCTATAGCACTTTGACTTGCTTCAAAATCATCAATATATGAAGTTCCAGATTTATTTATCACCCTTGGCTGACCAGGAATAATGGTAGCTACCTCTCCAGTAAAAGAAAATGTAGACATTTGATTCGTTGAAATAACCGGCAACATATCCACCAATTTTGTAAGGAAAGGCACATTAGTCCGAATGGCAAAGTCGGCACCTAAAACATTATTCTTAAATGGCTCACTACCGAAATCGACCTTTTGAGTTACAGGTCTTTCGGTCATGCGCACCCAGGTTGCGCCCACTTTAAATTTATTGTTAAATCTATATTGATAGCGACCTCCAATTAAGGAGCGCGCTTGAAAACCAAAAACGGAATTACTTTCAATCGCAATTTTTATTGGCGTATTGGACTCCAAAATTCCTGAATTTAGAATTTTCACTCTTCCAAGATTATAATCGACCGTATAGTCTGTGCCTTCTATCAACTTAATTCCTCCTGCTGTAACCGAAACTGCTCCTTGAGGGACATTCAATGCATTTAATGGAATGTCAGAACTCACTGAGGACTGATACTCGCCTTTAAATACAAATCGATTTTTACTTGGTATCTGTTGTGCAGCTGTTTTGGTTGAATCGTACAATTCATAGAAAGACACTTTATCTATCGTTAATTGAGGAATACCTGCAGCGGTAAGTTTAGCTGCTAAAGTTTTTCCAAAAGGCTCAATGGTAGAGAAAAAGATACGGCCATTTTTACGATTGATCGTCCCACCATTATCAATTTTATTGTTAACCACATTAAAAGGAGCAAAATCAAAAACACCATCAGAAAACGGCTGGTTATTTTGATTGATCTTATCCATATCAAGAAGCGTAACCAACTGCTGATCATCAACACCATTCAATGGGAAAATTGGAAGGAGCACAGATGTTTCTGGATTATTATAAAGAACATCAACTCTAAATCCAAGTTGATCCACTTGATATGCGCCTATTGAATAGACATTTTTCATCATCAAATCCCAAACCTTATTTCTTGGATTTGTAATAGTCGGTTTAAGTAATTTCAAAAATAAAGATTGTGATCCATTAGATCCATCCGTTGAAAATTCACCTACTTGATAAGTATCACCGCGGTAGGTATATTCGTAAGCGACGCCTAATACCTCATCATTATTTAATGGGTTATTTAATGAAATGTAACCCAAAAGAGCATTATAAGTAAATTCTTGTTCCGTTAACTTACGAGCATTTTCTATTTTCTCATAGTGAATGGCTTGCATAAAGGGACCTGGAGCAGTAACCTGTGAACTCAAAACACTTACTGCATTTGAGAAACCTCTTACTAATGGTTGACTTACTGCCCATTCGTAAAGATTATTGGCTTCATTATCCGGTTCAATTGCTGTTTGATTTCCGCCAGGAGTTCCTTGCCAGTTTTGTTGTTTACCTTCACCTAAGTCAGCAAAGGCAATTATATTTCGAGTATTTTCGGTGTTATTCGTTCTGTTGGTGATCCATACCTCAATTCTTGTAATATAGCGTGTTGAATTAACTACAGGTAATGTCGACATCGCAGAATCATAATGTTGTTGATGGTATAAATTAAGGAAGTAATGACGATTTGCTTCATAATTATCAGCTGTCAATTCAAATTTCTGCACTTGAGATTTTCCAGTAATATTAATTTCTTGTCTTTTTCCTTTGGATGAGGCTGCGATTAAATCTACAGTTGCACGTCCAAATTTCAATTGAGTTTTGGCACCAAAAAGCGTCTGTGATCCTTGAATTAAAGAGGTAGGCAATGTTAAACTAACTTGTCCTAAAGCTACTTTCTGAAGAATTTGATCCTCATTACCTGTATGCTCTAATTTAGATACATTTTCGAAATCAAACGATGCTTGAGTACTATATTTTGCGCCGATTTTTAATTTAGTTCCAATTTGACCAACGATATCCATATTGATATTTTGCTGGAAATCAAAGCGTGTTATTTTTCTTTGACGCATAGGCAAAATCGGATTGTCATAGCGTGATGAGTTTACACCAAATTGAACTTCTACATTTCCTTGAGGACGGATGGTAATTTCATCTGATCCAAAGAAATTCTCAAATGCTTTACTTCCAATTTTTATTGGCAATTCAAAAGATCGACCAATTACAGATTCTTCTTCAATAATTTCTTGCCAATTTTGAACTGTTGATTTGCTGTTTTCATAATTCAGATATTCCTCCAAGGTCATTGCTGAAGGATAACGATAATTTAATCCTTGACCAAGTGTTTCTCTAAATACATAAGTACCCGTAATCGGATCATAAACAATTGTTTGATTTAATTTAGTGGGATCTCCTAAATCAAAATTCTGTGTACTATTTTGATACGGATTAAATGGATTAAAAATCGGAAATGGAAGTGTTGGTGTATTTTGAGAAAAAGCAAATTCAGATGTGAAAAGCAGGAGCATTACCAAAAGCACAATAGGCCTCAGTGTAAAAACTTGTTTTTTCAAATGAGAATAATTCTTTATCAAATCACAAAACTTTTAATGCTTCCTTAATTAATTTTTCAAGAGGATCAGAACCACTATCCACCCTATCTAAGGCTTTTTCTGCAGCTTTTTTATCGAAGCCCAGTGAAACCAGGGCTGTTAACGCATCAAAACGGTTTGTATTGTTTGCACTGAACATGTTTTCTGATCTTTCTGCAATTTTTAACACTTTTCCTTTTAAATCAATGATGACACGTTGAGCTGTTTTAGCTCCAATTCCTTTAATACTTTGAATTGTTTGAACATCTTCCGATTGAATTGCGTGTGCAATTTCTTCAGGAACCAAGGAGGAAAGCATGATCATCGCAATATTAGGTCCAATTCCAGAAACGCTTATCAAATAAGTAAACATTTCTCTTTCTTCTTTTGTGGCAAAACCATATAAAATATGGGCATCTTCTCTAACAATTAATTTAGTAAATATTTTAACTGCCTCTTCATTGCCAAGAGATGTAAACGTTGTGAGAGAAATTTTAACTTCATATCCAACCCCATTACAATCCACAACCAATTCAGTAGGGTTTTTTTCAATAAGCTTACCATTCAATTGCGTTATCATACTTACTTATTTTGGGCGTCAATTACTGCTATTTTAACCATATTCACTATTTCTCTAACCGAAGAACCCAGTTGAACGACATGAATTGCTTTTTTCAAACCAATTAGAATTGGTCCAATAGCATCACCATCCGTCATCTGCTGTAATAATTTATAGGCTATGTTTCCAGAGGATAGATTCGGAAATATAAGCGTATTTACATCCTTATTTGCTAAGGTAGAAAATGGAAATTTCTCATTCATTAAATCTGAATTTAAGGCAAAATTTGCCTGAACCTCCCCATCTACGATTAAGCTAGGATTCGTTTCATGTAATATAGTGGCTGCTTTACCCATTTTTTCTGAATCATCACCAGGGGATGAACCAAAATTAGAATAACTCAATAAAGCAATTCTAGGTGTGATTTTCAACTTACGAATTGTTTTGGCAACATTTTGAGTTATTTCAGCAATTTGAGCTGCATTAGGATTTAGATTTACGGTAGTATCCGCTAAGAACATAGGGCCTCTTTTTGTATTTAAAATATACATTCCTGCCACTAAATTCACATCCTTTTCAACCCCAATAATCTGCAATAAGGGTTTCAATGCAGAGCGATAACTCCTTGTCAAACCCGTAATCATCGCATCCGCTAAACCTTGATCTACAAGCATAGCGCCAAAGTGATTGCGCGCGCGCATCAATTCAATGGCCTCATATTCAGTGATTCCCTTCCGCTTGCGACGCTCAAAAAACTCTTTCCCAAATTGCGTACGCCTTTCTTCTTCAGCATCTTCTTTAGGATCGATAATCGTTACTTCAGGCAATTCGATTGCATACTCCTCAATTAGAGAAAGAATTATTGATTTTTTTCCCAATAAAATTGGGAAAGCTACCCCTTCCTCATATGCAATTTGGGCTGCTTTTAATATTTTTACATTATCAGCCTCAGCAAATACTACAGTTTTAGGATTTCCTTGTGCCTTTGTTGTGATATTTCTAACCAGTTTATTATCTAAACCTAATCTGCTTTTAAGCTCGTCTTCGTATGCTTCCCAATTTAATATTGGATTTTTTGCCACTCCAGAATCCATAGCAGCTTTTGCTACTGCAGGAGCTACATAATAGATAAGTCTTGGATCAAGAGGCTTAGGTATAATTTGTTCGCGACCAAAAGAAATATTTTTTTCACCATAAGCTTCAATAACCTCTTCTGGAATCGTTTCCTTAGCCAAAGATGCAATTGCTTTTACTGCTGCTAACTTCATTTCCTCATTAATAGTTGTTGCTCTAACATCTAGTGCACCTCTAAAAATGTATGGAAATCCAAGTACATTATTAACTTGATTAGGATGGTCTGAACGACCGGTTGCCATGATGATATCCTTTCTCACGGACATAGCATCCTTATAATTTATTTCTGGTTCAGGATTGGCTAATGCGAATACGATTGGATCTTTTGCCATGTCCTTAATCATTTCTTTTGAAACTAATCCAGCTTTAGATAAACCTAAAAAAACATCCATATTTTTGAATGCTTTTTCAAAGGGTACTGATTTCTTGTGTACGGCAAACATTTTCTTTAATTCATCCAAGTCTGTCCTTTCTTGACAAATCAGCCCTTTAGAATCATACATGTAAATATTTTCCAATTGCGCTCCTAAAGAATAATAGAGTTGAGCACAAGACATTGCAGCTGCACCAGCACCTGAAACTAATATTTTTACTTTTTGAATTTTCTTTCCAGCCAATTCAAGCGCATTTAATAAGGCTGCCGATGAAATAATTGCCGTTCCATGTTGATCATCGTGCATTACTGGGATATCCAATTCTGCTTTTAATCTGCGTTCAATTTCAAAAGCTTCGGGAGCCTTAATATCTTCTAAATTTATGCCGCCGAAAGTAGGAGCAATTGCTTTAACGGTTTGAATAAAAAGCTCTGGATCTGAGGCGTCTACTTCTATGTCAAACACATCGATATCAGCAAAGATTTTAAAAAGTAAACCTTTACCTTCCATAACAGGTTTTGACGCTAAGGGACCAATATCTCCTAAACCTAGTACTGCAGTTCCATTACTTATAACAGCAACCAAATTTGATTTGCTTGTATATTTATAGACATCATCTGGATTTTCTGCGATTTTCAAACATGGTTCGGCCACTCCAGGAGAATAGGCCAATGACAAATCTCTTTGAGAAGCATACGGTTTAGTTGGGACAACTTCAATCTTACCAGGGCGGCCTGAAGAATGATAATCCAAGGCGTCTTGTTTTCTTATTTTTGACATTAAAAAATTTCGTTAAGCACTATTAATTTGAATGATTTATATGCTTACAATCCTAAAAGGACTTGATAAGGATCTTTCGAGCCAAACAACATTCTTTCTGGATTTTCCAGCATTTCTTTGACTTTCACCAAGAATCCAACAGATTCTTTTCCATCGATAATACGATGATCGTAAGACAAAGCTAAATACATAATTGGTCTTATTTCAACCTTTCCATTTACCGCAACTGGTCTTTCAACCACATTGTGCATTCCTAGAATTGCTGATTGAGGAGGGTTAATGATTGGTGTAGAAAGCATGGATCCAAAAACTCCTCCATTTGTGATCGTAAAAGTTCCACCTGACATTTCATCTGGAGTCATTTTTCCATCTCTAGCTTTGATTGCGAGCCTCTTGATTTCTTTTTCTATTTCAGCCAAAGACATCTGCTCTGCATTACGAACTATAGGAACCATCAAGCCTTTAGGGGAAGAAACAGCTATCCCAATATCAGCATATTGATGCATAATCATTTCATTGCCATCTATTTGAGCGTTTACTGCAGGATATAAATTTAATGCTTCTGTTACAGCCTTCGTAAAAAAGGACATAAATCCTAAATTAACCTCATGATGTTTTGCGAAAGCTTCTTTATATTTTGCTCTTAAATCCATGATGGGCTTCATATCTACTTCATTAAAAGTAGTAAGCATAGCAGTTTCATTTTTTACATGAACTAAACGTTCAGCAATTTTTCTGCGCAGCATTGACATTTTTTCTCTCGTTTGAGTTCTTGACCCGCCCCAACCTTGCATCGATTGACTGTCAAAACCAGCAGAAAGCGCCTGATTAACATCGCTTTTTGTGATGCGACCATCTTTTCCTGTCGGAACAACTTGCGCTGACGAAATATTATTTTCACTCATTATTTTTGCCGCTGCGGGAGACGGAGATCCTGCTGCGTAAGTTGTTTCATTTACAATTGGATCTGGATTCGGTGTTTTTTCAACTGCAATTGAAGGTGTAGCTTTGGTTTCTTTTTCAATCGTTTTACTTGGGGCATTTGCAGGTGCAGGTGCAGAAGTGTCGATCAAACAAACTACTTGTCCCACCTTAACCACCTCTCCTTCTGCAGCCTTCAAGGTAATTACACCACTCTCTTCAGCAGGTAATTCCAAAGTTGCTTTATCTGAATCTACCTCAGCAATTGCTTGATCTTTGGTAACATAATCCCCATCAGCAACAAGCCATGTTGCAATTTCCACCTCTGATATTGATTCACCAGGACTAGGTACTTTCATTTCTAAATTCGCCATAGTTTCTAATTAATATTATTTTGTTTTTGCAAATGCAAATAAAGCATCATATAAATGTTTCAATCGTTTTTCGTGTAATTTTTTTGAACCTTCAGCACTGGCTGCACTGGCTGGACGGAAAATTCCTTTCAAATTCACTGACTTCAAGTTTAAGGACATATATGCCCAAGCCCCCATGTTTTCAGGTTCTTCTTGAGCCCACAAAACTTGTTTGGCCTTATATTTAGCCAAGACAGAGTCAATTTGTTTTTGAGGTAAAGGATATAATTGTTCAATACGAACAAAGGCATAATTGTCTATTCCCAATTCCTTTGCTTTTGTTTTTGCTTCGTAATAGAATTTTCCAGAGCAAAGCACAACAGTATCAACAAGATTTAATTTAGCAGTTGCATCATCAATAACTTCTTGAAATGATCCCTTTGCCATTTCATCCAAAGAGGAAACTGCATCTGGAAAACGCAATAATAATTTTGGAGAAAATACCACTAAAGGTTTTCTGAATTCTCGTTTCAATTGCCTTCTCAACAAATGAAAGTGATTGGCCGGAGTAGAAGTATTAACAATTTGCATATTTAAATCGGCACATTGTTGAAGAAAACGCTCCATTCTTCCACTCGAATGTTCTGCACCCTGACCCTCATAACCATGAGGTAATAATAATACTAGTCCACTTTGTGTTGCCCATTTATCTTCGCCGGCAGAAATAAACTGATCTATCATTATTTGAGCGCCATTGAAGAAATCGCCAAATTGAGCTTCCCAAATAGTCAAACCATTTGGAGTTGCTAATGAGTATCCATATTCAAAACCAAGTACACCATATTCAGAAAGAAGGGAATTATATATAGAGAAAGGCGCTTGGTCTTTACCTAATAAATTCAGCGTGATGATTTCCTCTTCAGTATCTTCAGTAATTACAACAGCATGTCGGTGAGAAAAAGTTCCTCTTTCAACATCTTGACCAGAAATTCTAACAGGATGACCTTCAGCAAGTACTGTAGCATAAGCTAACATTTCTGCAGATCCCCAATCCAGTTTATTTTGGGTGATTGCATTTAATCGGTCTTCAAATATTTTAGCAATCTTTCTAAAGTATTTCTTTCCTTCGGGAAGCGTTCCTAGCTTTTTCCCTAAATCCAATAGTGTTTTCATTGAAACACCAGTAGCTGGAGAAGCATCAAAATCTGCTGTATTTCCGTGGCGGTAACCAGACCAAGTTTGACTTAAAAAGTCATAAACTAATGCTTTATCATTTTTCTTAGATTCCTCAAATTCTTGTGTTAAGAAATCCATATATTCAGACTCAACTAGAGCAGCATCTTCCGAAGTTATATGTCCTTCTTTTTGAAGTTGATCAAAATAAATTTCTTTAGGATTTGGATGTTTTGCAATTAAATTATAAAGAGACGGTTGCGTAAATTTAGGCTCATCACCTTCATTATGCCCATATTTTCTGTAGCACAGTAAATCAATAAAAATATCTCGCTTAAATATTTGTCTGTATTCCACAGCAATCTCAATGGCTTGCACTACAGCTTCCACATCATCACCATTTACATGAAACACAGGACAGCGCGTTGTTTTCGCGACATCTGTACAATACGTTGAAGATCGACCATCTAAATAATTTGTGGTAAAACCAACTTGATTATTCACGACAATATGAACTGTTCCCCCAACTTTATAACCATCTAAATGCGCCATTTGAATGGTCTCGTAAACAATTCCTTGACCTGCAACAGCAGCATCTCCATGAATTAGAACTGGACAAACTTTTAATTCGTCATGAAAAACATGATCAATTTTAGCCCTTGCAATCCCTTCAACAACTGTGCTAACTGCTTCAAGATGTGATGGATTGGGCGATAAGGTAACACCGATTTCTTTGCCATTAGACAAAGTCATGTGAGAAGTGAAGCCTTGATGATACTTAACATCTCCATCAAATGCAGAATCAAAATCAAATTCTTTACCCTCAAATTCAGAGAAAATATCTCGAGGTCGTTTTTGGAAAATATTAGTCAAGGTATTCAATCGACCTCTATGCGCCATCCCCATTACAAAATAGGAAATTCCTAAATCAGATCCGCGATTCACTAATGCGTGAAGCGCTGGGATAAGTGATTCGCCCCCTTCAATTGAAAACCTTTTTTGACCGACAAATTTCTTTCCTAGAAAAGATTCAAAACCTGTGGCTTGATTTAATTTATGATAAATATCTAATTTTTCAGCCTTTGTAAAAACATGTTTATCAATTGCCTCCATTTTATTTTTAATCCATTCCAGTCTTTTCGGAGTTCGGATGTACATATATTCAACACCAATAGACTGACAATAACTTAATTTTAAATGATCTATAATCTTCTGAAGTGTAGTTGCACCAAGTCCTAACTCACTACCAGCTTGAAAAGTTAAAGAAAGATCAGAATCCTCTAAGCCATAATTAACTAAATCTAAAGTTGGTGCATATTTTCTTCTTTCCCTAACAGGGTTAGTTTGGGTGAATAAATGTCCGCGAGTTCGGTAGGCGTTGATAAGATTCAATACCTTAAATTCCTTTTGGAAATTCTCTGGAATTACTGATTCCTCATCATAATTTGTCTTTGCAAATTCAAATCCTTCGAAAAACTTCTTCCACCCTTCGTCAACACTTTCAGGATCTTTTCGATACTGATTGTAGAGAAATTCAATTGCATTTATATCGGCATTACCGACGTAAGAAACCTTATCCATCCTGTTTTAATGCTTTGTTTTACCAAACAAAGTTACGGTTTTTAGGTGGGAAAACCATTAAAAAATTCAATTTTTATACAACAATTTAAGTACTTTAAAATGATTTTAGCTGCCGACTAATTGTATGAGAATATGATAACTTCTCAAAGCATCAACACTTCTGGTTAATCAGAATTACTTGGGGCTTCGAGCAAGTTTATAAATTAATATTACAAAGCCAATGATCATAATCAATCCTCCTATTGGAGTCACTGGACCAAGGAAACGAATAGAAAACGGGAGTAATTCTTTTATGGCGAGGAGATAAATAGAACCGGAAAATAAAGCCAATCCAAGAGCCATAAGAACACAAATCCTTTGAATTGAAAAGGTAAATTTATCAGCATTAAGACCTAATATTAAAATAGCAATAGAAATGTAAAATTGATATCTAATTCCGACCTCGAAGCTCTCAACTGAATTCTTATCCACTAATTGTTTTAATCCATGCGCACCAAAAGCACCAAGAATAATAGCCAGCGAAAAGAGTGCAGCAGCAAAAATGACGGTATTTTTTTTCATTTTATTTGATTTTAAAATCAAAATTAAGCATCTTAAATGATTATCTTTGTGTATGATTAGCAGTAAAAAATATTTTTTGTTTTTTTGTTCGTTCACCCTGCTTTTATTTTCGTCTTGTGACTTGACGGATGATAATTTAAAACAAAAAGGTTCAACAGGAATTGATCCTGATGAATATTATCAATTCAAAGAAATTGACTTAAGACCAACCGATTTAGAAGCCTCTATTTTTATTCCTGATGAAACCGCTGGTATAGGAGCATCTTTCAAAGCTAATGTTTTACATGTTGAGGATTTTAAATGGATGGTCAGTGCGGGGCCTAATTTTGAATTATTCATTGAGGATTATGGTGACTTTAATTCATTAATGTCAGAATTCAGGTCCAAAATAAAAAGTAAAAATTTATTCAAAATTTCTATTCTTTATGACCAAGATAGTTTAGTGATTTACAAGAGAGAAATAATGAATGATCGACGGATTCGCGCTTCAAGAATTAGGCATCAAAGTTATCATATATATGGGGTTAAGCGCATCAATGGTTACAATTACGAAATAAAAAATCGCGAAGCAGGCAACACCTTGAAGGTCGTTAAATTCATGGAAAAATCAATTAAGTCATTAAAATAATTAAGAATGAAAATTACAAGGGAGGCGGTATTAGCGGTGTTAGGCAAAATAACAGAACCAGAATTAAAGAAGGATTTACTGAGTGCAAACCTAGTCGAACAACTAGAGATTGAGGATAACAAAGTAGTTTTAACAGTTGCTATTTCTAATCCAGCATTACATGCAAGAAAAAGAATGCAAGAAGCGATTGAATTTAATCTGAAAAGAGAATTTGGAGCTGAACTCCTAATCAATTGCACCATTAACGGAAAAGTCAAAGAATTGCGCGCTTCTAATAGATCAATTTTACCCCAAGTAAAGAAAATAATTGCCATTGCTTCAGGAAAAGGAGGTGTTGGAAAATCAACTATTACGACCAATTTAGCAGGCGGCTTAACCAAAAAAGGATTCAAAGTAGGAATAATAGATGCCGATATTTATGGGCCATCCATTCCCACTATGTTTGATGTTGTTGGTGAAAGACCTGTTATGGTAACAGTTGGTGAGCAACAACTGATGGAGCCAGTACAAAGTCTTGGAGTAAAAATTCTATCCATTGGTTTCTTCACGGATCAGGATAATGCTGTAGTGTGGAGAGGACCAATGGCTGCAAAGGCTTTAACTCAAATGATAACCGATGCTAATTGGGGGGAACTTGATTATTTATTGATTGACTTGCCTCCTGGGACAGGAGATATTCATTTATCTTTGGTTCAAACGGCTCCATTAGATGGCGTAGTAATCGTAAGTACACCACAAGAAGTTGCTTTAGCCGATGCTCGAAGGGGGATTAATATGTTTAAAATGGAAGGCATGAAGGTGCCTATCATTGGTGTAGTAGAAAACATGGCTTGGTTTACACCTGCTGAATTACCAGACCATCAATACTTTATTTTTGGTAGAGATGGCGCTAAAAATTTAGCTGAAGGAATGAATGTTCCATTCCTAGGTGCTATTCCTTTGGTTCAAAGTGTGCGTGAGGCAGGTGACGCTGGCCGTCCGGCAGTATTTCAATCAGGTTCGCCTAGCGAAATTGCATTTATGGAATTAGTTGATACCTTTATATCGAAAATAGTTGAAATTGAAGATGCAAAAAGTAATTAAGCAATGGCTAAATTAAATAAAGAATCAATCAAAGAAAAAGTGTTGTTTGCGATGGAGCAAATTCGACCATTTCTCAATGCTGATGGAGGAGATGTTGAATTCGTAGACATTACTGATGAAGCTGTTGTTCAGGTTCGGTTGACAGGCGCTTGCCAAGATTGTTCTATGAGCAGTATGACTTTAAAAGCAGGCATTGAAGAAGCAGTTATCAAAGTAGCTCCTGAGGTTACCGGTGTTGTTGCGCTTGAATATTAGAATTAATCGACCTTTACAAAAATGTTTTTTGCTTCGGTAAAGAACCTTAATGCTTCCCATCCGCCTTCTCTTCCAACACCAGATGCTTTTACACCACCGAAAGGCGTTCTAAGATCTCTCACCAACCAGGCATTTATCCAAACAATTCCCATTTCTAATTGGTCTGCAACACGATGTGCTTTTTTCAAATTTGTCGTCCAAACAGAAGATGCTAAACCATATTTAGTCGAATTTGCCGCCGCAAGGACCTCTTCTTCCGTTTCAAAAACAGAAATAGTCACTACTGGTCCAAAAATTTCTTCTTGATTCGTACGACAATCATAGGGTAATCCCTCAATGATGGTTGGGGCTAAGTAATATCCTTTATCATAAGGTACAGGTAAAAATACTCGATTTCCTCCTGTGCGAATTTGTCCCCCTTCCTCTTTTGCAAGCTGGATGTACGAAAGTACTTTCTCCATGTGTTGCTCAGAAACAATAGCACCCAAGTGCGCCTTTGGATCTTGGGGAAAGGAAACAATTGATTTGTTAATTTTTTCAATAAATGCATTTTTGAATTTCTCATAAATACCTTTTTGTACAAATATTCTAGATCCACACAAGCAAATTTGTCCCTGATTGGCAAAAGAGGAACGAACAGTAGTGGTCAAGGCATCATCAAAATCACAATCGTCAAAAATAATCGTAGGATTTTTACCGCCCAATTCCAATGAAAGTTTTTTAAACATAGGCGCTGCTGTTCGAGCTATATGTTCGCCAGTTGCTGTTCCACCAGTAAAAGAAATCGCTTTAACTTTTGGGTGACGCACGATTGCATCTCCGATTTGTGAACCTTTACCGTTTAAGATATTAAGAACTCCAGCGGGCAAACCAGCGTCAGTTGCAATTTCGCCTAAAAGCGTTGCCGTGTAAGGGGTGATTTCACTAGGTTTTGCTATTACACAATTCCCCGCGGCCAAAGCAGGAGCAATTTTCCAAGTAAACAAATACAGAGGCAAATTCCATGGTGAAATACATCCTACTATTCCAATGGGTTTTCGTGTGGTATAATTAATCCCAACTCCTTCCATGTAATGAGACTCTGAAGCAAAATGAAGAATCGCAGTTGCGAAAAAATGGAAATTAGAA
This sequence comes from Flavobacteriales bacterium, assembly GCA_947447525.1. Classification (GTDB taxonomy): domain Bacteria; phylum Bacteroidota; class Bacteroidia; order Flavobacteriales_D; family Crocinitomicaceae; genus UBA952. Next base: position 97,452 of record CANFJL010000008.1, read on the forward strand.
ACAGCGCGAGGAATATCTACATGACGTGCAAGCGTAATTGGTTTACCATTGTCTTTTGATTCTGCTGCAACAAACTCCTCCATTCGTTTTTCAATCCCTTCAGAAAAGCGAATCAAAATTTTACTTCTTTCTTCGCTAGACATCGAGGACCAAATAGGAAATGCTGACTCAGCAGCAGTAATTGCAAGGTCTAAATCCTGTTCATCTGAATCTGGTATTAGACAATAAACTTCACCTGTTGAAGGATCAAAATTGTCAAAATATTTTAAATCCACTGGAGCTAGATATGCGCCATTGATATAGTTGCTTAATTTTTCCATTCCTAAATTTATCCTGCAAATTTGAGAAAAAGAAACTACTAATGCACACTTTCAAGTTCAAATGCTACTTCATTTTTCCTGCCAATCAATTGCCAAGGGGGATTGTAACCAAAATAATATCCTTTTCCTTTAATTTCAAATCCCTCTCTAAGAAGTGCTTTTTTTAATTCAATAAACCTCTCATTAATCTTTTTGTCGTTTACAAATCCTGAGAAAGTGAGCACTGCTAGTAGTTTGGGCTCTTGTTTCACAAAGGATATATTTTCATCTATAGGCGTCGGCATAGTGCCTTTAGCATTGCTTTGAGGCACAACAAAAGAAAGTGTTGAAGCCGAGTCTGCATGATATATAACCGGTGCCGTCATGGCGATTTTTTCATTTGTTTGGTTTTTACCAAAAATATAAGAGGCAATTGTTCTAAAACCTTCACTCGATTTTTGATCAAAACTCGATGGTCCTAAATTGGTAGTTGCAAGAAGCATGGCTTCATATTGCCTCAATTCAAAATCTTTATAAGTTTTTACAACTTCATATTTTGGGGTTTCTATATCACTATTTTTCATGGCACTAATGATTTGGAAAACAAAAAATACAGAAACAATAATTATTAGAGTGAGGAGTACTTTATTCATGGAGAGGAATTTTAGTTTTCTTTTTAAAGGCTTTAATTCTGGGCAGACCAACTGATCTTACATAAGGATTATCAGGATTCAATTTTTCAAAGTCTTGGTGGTAATATTCGGCTGGATAAAATTTAGAAAAAAGTACTACTTCGGTACTAATATTTGAATGAATTCCTTTTGATTTTAGCTGTTTAATATACGTCCATGCCGCTTCTTTTTCAGCCTCATTTTGATAAAAAATTGCAGAACGATATTGCGTACCACGATCTGGCCCTTGTTGATTTTTGGTGGAAGGATCATGCGAATCAAAGAAGGCTCTGATTAATTTTTCATAACTCACAAGATGGGGATAATAAACCACTTTTACTGCTTCAGCATGTCCTGTTTTTCCAGAACACACTTGCTCGTAGGTTGGATTCTTTGTTGACCCTCCCGTATAACCAGATTCGACAGATTTTACGCCTACAATCAATTCAAACAGTGCCTCTGTACACCAAAAACAACCACTTGCGAAATAAGCTGTTTTGGTTTCCTTCTTTTGGGAGAACCCAAAGGATTGGAAGAAAATAAAAAATATTAAAAACAAGAATCCCTTTTGCATATTAAATTAACTAATGAAATTACATTTTGTTCATTTACAAGGTGATTAATAACCACTTATCTTCCCTTTATGCTCCGCCGGGATTCCTTCAATCATCCAAATTGGTGCTGCTTGATTCATTAAATAATGATCAAAGAATTGTCTCATTCTTATACTTAGGTCAATTTTATTGGGCAAACGCGTTAGATTATGGTCATCTTCATTATAATTGAGCAGCCAACAAGGTTTTTCTAAGCGACGCATTCCATTAAAAAGTTCAAGTCCTTGGTACCATGGAACGGAACCATCGGAATCATTCGACATGATTAACAGCGGCGTATTTACTTTTGGCAAGTGAAACAAAGGTGAGTTTTCTATATACAATTCAGGTGCTTCCCAAATTGTTTTTCCTATTCTACTTTGAGAAGATTCATATTGAAACTGACGATTAATTCCTGTGCCCCAGCGAATGCCTCCATAAGCAGAAAACATATTTGCTACGGGAGCCCCAGCCATTGCTGCAGCATAACGATTTGTCATTGTGATAACTTGTGCCGTTTGATAGCCTCCCCAACTTTGACCTTGAAGTCCCATTTTTGTAGAATCAATTGGAAAATTCTTTAGTAAATAATCCGTTCCACTCATAATTGCATTGTAAGCTGATTTTGCTGGATGTCCTAATTTATAGCGAATGTCAGGCACAAAAACGAGATAACCAGCTGAGGCATATTCCGTAATATTTATGGTACTTGCGGAAGGTTTTGGCGTGATGTGATTGTGCAAGGTAGCTGCATTTAATTCATAATAATAAATCAATAAAGGATATTTTTTATCGGGAGAATAATCTTCAGGTTTGTAGAGTAGTCCCTCTAATTGAGTCCCATCATAAGATTGCCACTTCAATAAAGAAACAGTAGCCCAATTATAGTCTTTTTGCTGAGGATTGGTATGCGTAATCGTTTGCTCCTTATTGAAATTTGAATCTAATACCATGAGTTCAGGATACTCAATAAGTGTCATTTTTTTTAATACTATCCGTTCGCTATTTTTAGATCTGGTGCAATAATTTATTAGAAATGGGCCTTCATATACTAACTTAAAATCTCTATGGCCATCATGAGAAAAAAGTTGATGGATGCTAGAAGTTTTCGTTTTTAAATCAAACCCTTGAATATAGTTGTTCACCCAATCCAAATACAAACTATCGGTAGACCATTTTTTAATTCTAAACTCAATTTGATTCTTCTTGCCTTCAAAATCAGTCAAACAAGTTAAGGTATTGGTTGAAATTACATACTCCCAAACATCATATTCACTGGTCAATACCAAGGTGTCTTCCCCTTTCATAAATTCAATACCGGAAATTGGTCCGGGACATTGAGCCTGTCCATTAACATCTTCTTGCCAAACAACATCTTTTGCTTGACAGGTAATACATTTAGAAGTATTGAAAGTGCTATCCCATAAATAAAACTGTTGCTGCGTTGGGTTGTAAAAACCAAAATATCGACCACTTGGTGATAGATCTCCTTGAAATAAGGCCGCTTTTTGTAAAAGAATAGATTTACCCGTTAGTAAATTCACGCTGTAATAATCCGTTAAAGCAGGTATTTTCCATTGAGCCTCTATGGAATAAGGCGCTTGAACTTCACCTAATACGAAATTTCTATTCCAATCTTTACTAGGCAAAATAAGGGATAATGTATCATTACTTATTTGATTTACCTCAGCACTTTGAATATCTAAAGAATATAAATCATTTTTTTTCAATGTTTCCTTAAGTTCAACCAATTGTTGTGATTGAAGATGTTCATCTCTGTAATGCCAAATATCAAGGTTCACTTTTTCACTTGCCAAGAGGGTGTCTTTAATTTCTGCTTTGACGCGATCAGCAACTCCAAAAAAGAGATGTGAACCATCAGAGGAGAATTGCAAGTTTCTAAATTCACTTATTCCTTTTCCGAAAGGCAATTTTGTTGAACTCGTATCACCCAATTGAATGAATTGCGAGCGATTGGAACTGTTTTCGTAGAGATAAAGATTAAATTGCTTTGTTTTTGCAGTGTCTACAGAATTCAAAAATGCTATATGAGATTTATCAAAATTCCAAACGGGCAATTGATACATAGTCCGAGAGGGAAAATCAATTTTATTTTTGGAAGAAAAATTATAAATATGTAATTCGAATGAATCTTTTTTCACTTTTTGATGTGAAATCCATGCCAATTCTTCACCATCATCGGAGAAGTTGAAGTTGGTGGCTTGTTTCGCAGTAAATTCAATTTGAATAGAATTATTCAAGACTTTTAAATCAAAGCCATCAGTTTTAACAGGAGGTTCGGGCTTTTTCCAAAAGAAAAATTTGCATTTTTTTGCAGTTGAAGACGCTGCAACTTCCTCCTGAGTAAAGGCAATCCTTCCACCATGTTCAGCAACTTTATATTGTTTGATTTTTGGAACGGATAACTTTTCCAAGGAAGATAAATCAATAATTAACAAAGAATCTTTAGGCCATTTTTTCTTATCAATTTTATTTAATTCACACTTCCTCAAAGTATCAAAACCTGGGGTTATTTTAATTAAAAGTAATTTACTGTCTGCGTTAAATTTTGGATCTTTTCCACGAAAAACAGTATCAGATTTTTGGGTATTGATATTGAAATAACAAACAAAACCATCGCCAATTAGAGGACTAGTTTCATAAGCAATCCAGACCCCATCATTGGAAATTTGTTGTTTTTCAATTTTATTCCATTGGTAATAGGCATTGTGGTCAATGATTTTTTTCTGAGCCAATAGACAAACGGGAAATAATAGCAGAAGTAATAATAATTTTTTCACATCATTTATTTTTAAAATTAGCAAAATACACCCCAATAAAAATAACAAGCATAAGCATAATTTTTATGCCTGTTATCACCGAAGCATAATTCTCGGACCATCCAATAGAAGCGAACAAAATAGTAAAGAAAATAACCATTACTGGCTGAGCATAAATATAAGTACTTGATGCAGTTGGCGACAAATAGCGCAGGCCATACATCGTTAATAGATAAGTAAAAAAAGTAACTCCGACAATCACATACACAATCTTCCAAATAAATTCAACTGGGATTTGCATAAAATTGGTAGCCAAAGTTTCTGGAATTGTGGGTGGGAAAATTAAGACAAATCCTAAACCAAAGGTAAATACCCAGGTTATAACGGTCAAGGGTTTATATTTACTCATTAGTGGTTTTGCAATGACTAGATATATGGCATAACTCAAGGAATTTAACACTAAAAATACATCTCCTAAAATAGAGCCACTTGAAGTTACGGCGCTATTCATAGTAAGCGCTATTGTGCCTGAAGCACCTAAAAAGATTCCAAAAGATTGAAGTAAAGAGATTTTTTCTTTTCGAAGGAAATAGGATAGAATAACGACCATAATTGGATTAAATGCCATTATGATTCCTGCGTTAAATGCAGAGGAAAGGTGCAGTCCGTGGAAAAAGAACAATTGATTGATAGCTACACCAAATAATCCACAAGCAGCTAATAATCCAATGTCTTTTTTGAGAATCTTTTCAAAATAAAAAAACCGATAAAGGACCCAAAAAAGAAGACAGGCGCCACTTACCCTCAACAATATAAAAACAGTTGGGGTCAAATACAAAGGCATGACGCCTTTTGCGAGAATATGACTTGCTGCATATAAGAGATTGACAATAAATAAGGCCAAATGTGCTTTCCAGACAGACTTCATTTTCCGAAAAATTTCCATTGTCTTTTCAAAACAGAACTTCTAAAATCATCCAGTTTTTCTGTTACACCTTGGTGCTTAAACTTATCCAACAATTTAAGTGTTCCTTTTCCTTGTTTATAATCCATTTCGTCTGAAAAAATTGGAATAAGTGCCAAAAATCTAATCGTCTTTTCTTCCAAAGTAATCGGCGTTAAAAATTTTGATAATGCTATTGGATTCGAGATAATGAAATGATTTTGAAGCATGGTACTAGAGAGGCTTTTCATTTCTTTTCCGCATGGCAGTGTGTGCCCATTTCCCAACCAAGTTTCTTTTTCAATTACATATTTCTTAATTCTTTCTAGCCAAATAAAAACCCAATTCATTGACGGATTATCGAGCGCTGAACTGTCCCAATAACTGGGTAAATAAAAATAAATTTCATTAAATTCTTCCCCTACATGCTTTTCATGCACACGCATCTTAAAATCAGAAAGGTTATTGGTGAGTAAGACACTTCCTGAAAATTGAATTGAATCTATCAGAATAAAGTCACCGTAATCATTGTGAAGTTCTTTTATATGATTTGCGTGAAAACGCGTTTCTAATTCTTTTAATAATGTATGCATTTGGTAAAGATAATCTTGCTATTGGAATGGAGGTAAAATAAAATCCTTCTTCTGATTAAAATTGACCGTATAACTGGTATCCGTCAAGGAACATAAAAAAGAAATAAGGTCTGTTTTATTTTGATGCGAAATCCGAAACGGATGTATTTTTTTATCTTGATTTACCCCTTTATTTCCGCCTTGGCTATAATGAGATACTACTGCTTCTAGGGTCTGTAAAGATCCATCATGCATATAGGGAAAAGTCAATTCAACATTTCTCAAAGAAGGAATTTTAAACTTTCCGATATCTTTATTATTACTCGTAATTCTATAACGACCTTTATCCTTGCCATATATTTTATACAAGCCATTATTGGCCGTTTCAAAAGTAGTAAACAAGGGAGGAGGATGACATCCTATACAAGCAAAATCATTACTAAACAGTTTTAATCCTCTTTTAGCTGAAGCTGAAAGAGCATCTTTGTCTCCTGCCATATAAAGATCGTACTTAGATTTTGTTGAAAATAAAGAGCGTTCAAACGCTGACAAACTTCTTGTCAATACCCACGCATCAAATGGACGATCATATACTTCCTTTGCGGCATTAGCGTAAAAGGGAATCCGAGCAAGTTTTTTAATTAATTTGGGTAAATCATTGCCCATTTCTCTATGATCTTTTAAAGGAACTAGCGCTTGCATTTCAAGCGTTGGAACCTGTCCGTCATACATTAATGTAGGGGAGAAACTTACATTTAATAAGGAAGGAGCATTCCGAAAAGCGGTACGCCCGTATACTCCTCGACTTAGCTTTTTTCGATCTGTGAAGGCGAAAGCTACTTGGTGACAAGAAGCGCAAGAAATGGAATTGTTGATAGACAAGCGTTTGTCAAAAAATAACTTTTTTCCTAAGGCTATGGCTTCCAATGAAGCATTTGTGCGGGTTGAAATTGTGTATTTATTTCCAGGATGACAAGAGTGAAAGCAAAGGGCGAAACCAATTATAAAGGCACCTATTGAGTATAAATACTTTAATTTTTTCATCTCCGCTTATACCTTTCTGGCAATGTAGAGCATTTCATCTTGTGAGATACAAAAAGAAGCAATTTGTTCGCTGCTGTAATGCTGTTTAATGTCAAATACATCAACTTGAAATCCTGCTTTCTCTAACCATTGTGGATAATCCCTACCAAACAATCGCACATGATCATATTGCCAGAAATGGATTTCTCTTTGTTCGGGAGAAGTAATACTAGAGTCCTCATAAGTTACCTCTCGGGTCATGTCTTGAGGAACTTGCATTATTGCCCAAGCTCCTGGCTTCATTACTCTATAGAATTCTTTCATGCATTTTATCGGATCATCAACATGCTCCATCACATGATTGCAAAATAAAACATCAAAACGATTGGATTCTAATGGAATATCATGAACGTCAAAATGCATGTCTGCAATCGGAGACATTAAATCTGCCGTGAGATACTCTAAGTTTTTTTGCTTTTTGAATTTATGAAGAAAACACTGTTCCGGAGCAATATGAAGTACTGATAATTTTTCAGCAGTGAAAAAATTAGATTCTTTGGTCAGATAAAGCCACATCAATCGGTGTCTTTCAAGGGTTAAATCATAAGGACAAAGAACATTTTCTCTGTGTGCTACATTAGAACCGTAGGACAAAAATTTAGAAAATGATTTTTCACAAACTGGACATTTTACTTGATCGCCTTTATACAATAAGGGTGCAAATACTTTAAAGATATAACTCAAACGAATGAGCATAGGTCTTGGAAGCTTATTGATTAAAAACTTGTATAATTTTTTCACAGCGTAAATTTAACGAAAAAGAGCGGAGATTGTTTAAATTGATTTGATTCGACTGGAACAAATTCGCCAATCACGATTTACTAGTATCTTTATCAAAAAAATAAAATGAAAAAAAGAAATACAGTAAGGTTTGACCTTTTAATGTGTTTACTAATAATTTCGAATTTGACAAGCGCACAAATGAATCCAAAACCAAAAGCTACCAAAATACCACATACATTAACCACGCACAATCATCAAAGAGTAGATAATTATTTTTGGATGAGAGATCGTGATAGCAAGGAAGTTTTAGACTATTTGGCTGCTGAAAATAATTTTTCGAAAGACTATTTCGCACCGCTATCACCCTTGGTTGATTCTTTAATGATTGAATTTGATCATCGAATTAATCCTAATGAAATAAGTGCGCCCTTTATTTTAAATAAGAAAACCTATCAAGTGAAAAATAAAGCTGGACTAGATTACCAGCAAATATTTGAAGTTAAAGGCGTTTTTTCACACCTATTTTTTGATGAAAATCAAAGAGCGCAAGGACATTCCTTCTATGAATTATCTGATTGGGCCCCATCTCCTGATAATTCCATCCTAGCAGTTTGTGAGGACTTTGTTGGGCGCAGGAAATACGATGTTCATTTTCGAGAAGAGAAAAATGGAAATTATTTAAAGGATGTCATCAAAGGGACTAGTGGACATATAGTTTGGGGGAATGACAACAAAACCATTTTTTATATCAAAAAGGACCCGACTACACTCCGCGAGTATCAAGTATATCGACATGTACTTGGAACAGACAGTAAAAAAGATGTGCTGATTTATGAAGAATTAGACGATAAGTTTAGTGTTGATATAGAAAAATCACTTACTCAAAAATTCATCTTCATCAATACCTATAGTTCAACATGCAATGAGGTATTATACATAGACGCTTCTGCACCTGAAACAAAACCAACAGTATTTATAAATCGTAGTGAGGGACATTTGTATGAAATAGGAGATCATTTAGAAGGATTTTATATTCTAAGCAATTCCAATGCGCCCAATAAAAGAGTTTTGTTCGCCAGTCAAATACCCCATCATATCTCAGATTGTAAAGAATATATTCCAAACCATTCAGAAGTAATGATTGAAAGTATTACCGTTTTTAATAATCAAATAGTGTTGGAACAAAGAGAGAATGGTTTACTAAAACTGAAGATCAAAACAATTTCAACAGGGGCAGAATCCTACATTGATTTCAAAGAGGAAACTTACTATGTTGGATTAGGTTTAAATGATGATTACAACGCTGATTTTCTTTTTTACAGTTATAATTCCTTAACTACACCTTCAAGTATTTTTCAATATAATTTTAATGCTGGCAACTCCAAAATTTGGTATCAGAAACAGCTGTTAGATCCCTTATTTAGCTCGGACAATTATGAATCCAAAAGAATTTGGGCACAAGCCAATGACGGGACTAAAATTCCGATAAGTATTGTCTACAAAAAGGGAACGGATTTAAGTAATGCTCCGTGTTTATTATACGGATATGGTTCCTATGGATATACCTACCCTGATGTTTTTAGTGCAACGCGACTGAGTTTGTTAGATCGTGGATTCGTATATGCCATTGCGCACATAAGAGGCAGTAAATACATGGGTGAAGCATGGTATGAAAACGGTAAATTTTTGAAGAAAATAAATACCTTCACTGACTTCATCAATGCAGCAGAATATATGGGTCAAATGGGATATTGTGATCAGGATAAAATATTTGCACAAGGAGGAAGTGCGGGGGGATTACTTATGGGAGCAATTAGTAATATGGCTCCATATTTATGGAAAGGAGTTGTCAGTCAAGTTCCTTTTGTCGATGTCCTCACTACCATGTTAGATGAATCAATTCCATTGACAAGTGTTGAATGGGAAGAATGGGGGAATCCAAATAATCCAGATTTCTATACCTATTTACTCCATTATTCGCCTTACGACAATATCAAAAAGATGCATTATCCAGCGATGTATATTACGACAGGGTATCATGATTCTCAAGTACAATATTGGGAGCCAATGAAATATGTAGCAAAATTAAGGGAACTTAAAACAGACGATCAACCATTAGTTTTTGAATGTAATATGGAAGCAGGACATGGTGGAGGATCCGGTAGAACGAGTGAAAGATTAGAAATAGCAAAAGTTTATGCATTTATTTTGGATTTGGAGGGGATTACTCAGTAGCCTCTTTCTTCTTATTGGTTCAACTTTTATTTTTGCACAAGATAATGAAGCGTATATAGAAGAATTTCGTGACTCCAAGGTCGCCTATTCAGATATTGGATTTAGTTCAGCTCCTTTTAATTTGTCCTATCCTTATAGCATTGGAATCAATAAAGTAAAATTTAAAAATAACTACCAGCCTTTTCTTGGATTGGCTTTTGCATATAAGTGGTTTTCATTCCGTTTTGCTTTTCCAGTGCTATCAAATGCACGACCTACTATTGATTTTGGGACTACAAGACAATACAATTTAGGATTTGATTATACCCACAAAAAACTATATTTCGATTTAGAATTTAAATATCTTTTGGGTTATTCCATTCAAGATACCTACGATTGGGATGCTAACACAAGTGTTGTACACCCCAATACCATTAGACCCAATAATGAATCCTCCAACTTATCCATAAACAGTTGGTATTTTCACAATACACACTTTAAAATGAGTGCTTTACAAGGAAAAAGGGCTCATTTTAAGAAAGAGGTACAGACTTGGTATGTTAAAGGAACTTTTAATGTTTTTGGAATTAATAATAATGGACAGAGCATCTTACCACAACCACTTCAAGATCCAAATAATTCAAAAACAAGTGCTAGTTCGTTTTCTTCATTAGATATTGGAGCGGTACCTGGATATGCTTATGCCAACAGAATAAAAAATTGGCAATTTTCAGGTTGGATAGGTGTTGGAGCAGTAGTACAAGCAAAAGTGTATACTTTTCAAAATAATATCAATGGTTTTTTGGGATTAGCACCGCGCTACGATATCAGATTTATCACAGGTTACTCCAATGCAGACTATTTTATTTATTTCGTAACAGATTTTGATAATAAATCAATCCGGTTTAACGACTTAGTCTATAAGCAATATTATTACAGCTTGAAACTTGTGGGAGGAATTCGTTTTGACCATCCAAAGGTTAAGGTGTCAAAAGACAAAAAACAACTTTAAGAAAGTTATTCGATGTTCAAATTATCGAGAATGGAGTCTTCAACAATATTGGGAAGGGTAACCTGAAGTAAAGGCTCTGCTTCCATGGCGCGTTTAATGGCAAAAGTTGCATTTTCATTTCTTGCCCAATTGCGTCTAGCGACACCATTGTTAACATCCCAATGCAACATCATGTTTAGATTTCTATCGGCAGAAAGGGAACCATCCAAGAGCATTCCAAAGCCACCATTGATGACTTCACCCCAGCCAACTCCACCACCATTGTGAATGGAAACCCAAGTTGCGCCTCTAAAACTGTCGCCTATCACATTCTGGATGGCCATATCTGCGGTAAATCTTGATCCATCATAAATATTGGATGTTTCTCTAAACGGAGAATCTGTACCAGATACATCATGATGGTCTCTCCCCAGAACCACTGGGCCAATAAGTCCTTGTTTGATTGCTAGATTAAAAGCTGCAGCAATTTTCATTCTACCTTCAGCATCTGCGTAGAGAATTCTTGCTTGAGAACCTACAACCAATTTATTGGCTTGAGCACCTTTAATCCATTGAATATTATCTGCCATTTGCTGTTGAATTTCAGCTGGACTTTCCTGCATCATTTCTTCCAAGACTTGGCAGGCAATTTCATCAGTTTTTTCCAAATCCTTTGGATCACCAGAAGCACAAACCCATCTAAAAGGTCCAAATCCAAAATCAAAACATAAAGGACCTAAAATATCTTGAACATAGGAAGGATATTTAAAGTCTATCCCATTTTTTGCCATTACATCTGCACCAGCTCGAGATGATTCTAATAAGAACGCATTTCCATAATCAAAGAAATAGGTGCCATTTTTAGCATTCTTATTCACTGCATCAGCATGTCTTCTCAAACTTTTATAAACTGCAGCTTTAAATTCAACCGGTGATTCGGCCATCATGGTATTGGCCTCTTCAAAACTCATTCCAACAGGATAGTAACCTCCTGCAAATGGATTATGCAAAGAGGTTTGATCGGACCCTAAATCAATTTTAATTCCCTCTCGATCAAAAGCTTCCCAAACATCTATTATATTTCCTAAATAGGCAATGGAAACAACTTCTTCCTTTTTCTTTGCGAGTTGAACCCTTTCACATAACAAATGAATGTCGGAAATCACTTCATCCACCCAACCTTGTGAGTGACGCGTATGCACTGCTTTCGGATTAACCTCAGCGGTTACACTAATGACACCTGCAATATTTCCTGCCTTTGGTTGAGCTCCTGACATGCCGCCTAATCCGGAGGTAACGAATAACTTTCCTTTAATATCTTCTCGATTTTTCGAAATTCTTCGAAGCGCATTCAAAACAGTAATGGTGGTTCCATGAACTATTCCTTGCGGACCAATATACATGAAAGAACCAGCAGTCATTTGACCATATTGAGTAACTCCTATGGCATTAAATTTTTCCCAATCATCGGGTTGACTATAATTCGGAATCATCATTCCATTGGTAACTACTACACGAGGGGCATTGATATGAGATGGAAATAAACCCATTGGATGCCCGGAATACATTACTAATGTTTGTTCTTCCGTCATCTCTGCAAGGTATTTCATTGTCAAAAGATATTGAATCCAATTTTGAAATACAGCACCATTCCCACCATAAGTAATGAGTTCATGAGGATGTTGCGCTACAGCTGGATTTAGATTATTCTGAATCATCAACATAATCGCTTTTGCTTGTGCACATGCGCCTGGATATTCGTCTATTGGTCGCGCAAACATTTCATAATCAGGACGAAAACGGTGCATATAAATTCTACCGAAAGTCTTCAATTCAGATAAAAATTCAGGTGCTAATATCGCATGATGTTTCTTTGGAAAATATCTTAAAGCATTTTGAACAGCCAGTCTTTTTTCAACAAGAGAAAGTACATCCTTACGCTTTGGAGCATGATTTACTTCTGGATTATAAGGTTTAGGAGCAGGGAGTTGCGCTGGAATCCCCTCTAATATTGCAGCTTGAAATGTGGTCATTTTACTAAAAATAATGTGCAAATTTAACGAATCAATTTTATCAATAAGCAATTATAAACAGGCTTATTGAGCAGTACCAATTAAAAACAAAACCGGAATTTTAGTTAAATCAAAAGTTTTTTCTTTCCAATCGGCTACGGACATGGTTTGAATTCTCTGCCCTGAAGTCGTTAGGTTGGATGCAATACACAATTGGGTGATATCAGCACATCCACTAAGTATATCTTCTAAAACATGCATATTTCGGTAAGGAGTGTCCATGAAAATATGCGTAACACCAGTTCTCCGTGTATCCATTTCCATATCCTTCAACTTCTTCATTCTGTCTTTTCGTTCTTTGGGTAAGTAGCCATGAAAAGTGAAATTTTGACCTGAAAAACCACTTCCAATCAATCCTAATAGAATAGAAGAAGGGCCGACTAATGGAACCACTTCAATATTTTGACTGTGTGCTAAATACACTAGATCTGCCCCTGGATCAGCAATACCGGCGCAACCAGCCTCAGAAATAATACCGACGTTCTCACCATTAGTGAGCAAGAGTAATATATTCATCAACTCACTTTCTTTTGTTTTACGAGTAATTATAGTGAATTGACTGTCATCAATTGGGAATTCTCTATCCATTTTCCTCAGTAAACGGCGTGCTGATTTTATTTCTTCTACAGCGAAAAAGCGCAATGATGTCGCAATTTTGATTACCTCTGCAGGGATAATATCGAGCACTGATTCCCCTCCTAGAGTATTAGGAATTAAATATAATTTACCTGTTTTTATCATCTAATATTTTGTTTTTTATGGCTTCAGTTGCCCGGTCAAGTAGTTCATAGACTTCTTTAAATGCATCCATTCCATCATAATACGGATCCGGTACATCAAGATCTTCGTTGGGTGAAATTTCATTCAAGATCAAAAGTACTTTTTGTTTGTCTCTTTCGTGCCTTGCTTTGGAAATAATTTCTTTATAATTTGCTTTATCCATCGCATAAATTAAATCAAAATCTTCAAAATCCTGAGTCGAAAATTGACGGGCTTTTAAATCATTTATGGGAGTTCCTTGTATCTTTCCTGTTTGAACCATTCGATAATCCGGTGATTTCCCGATATGGAAATTTGCAGTTCCAGCTGAATCAACTTTACCGGTTAAATTTGCTTCTAAAAGTTTTCTGCGCATCAATCCCTCAGCCATTGGTGAGCGACAAATATTACCTAAACAAACCATTAGAATTCGCATAAGGCGAAGGTACGACAATCTAGCAAATGAAGAGCGCCCAAAGCACAATTACTGCAAAGACCTTCCCTTCCATTCAGTTCTAAAAAATGGAATAAGCAACAAAATAAATAAGGAATAGAAGGGAAATAAGAAGGAATAAAGAGGAAATAACAACCAAGTTTTTAGGCGTTTGAACTTGGCGAAATAAGGTAAAAATATAAGGCTGTCAATTACAATTTTAAAGCAAAAGATGAATATTGCTAAAGTCCAATTGTGCTGTATTAAAAAAAATACGATGACTGCAATAAATAACAATAGAAAACCCAATTGAATAAAGCCAAAAAGATTACTTAAATAATCCTTTACTCTGGGAGTTTTAGACAGCCACCGCAAGCGTTGATTCACATACTCGCTAGCATTCATAGGACTTGAAGAATACACCCTCAAATTTAAAGCACTTAGGATTTTGATGTCTTTCTTTGCGTCAATAAAATCCTTTAATAAAAATATATCATCACCACTGGCAACATCCTTGTGCAATTCAAATTGATCAACACGATCAAACACTGCCTTATTAAAAAGTAAATTAGCACCACTGGCCACTATTGGTCTATGAAAAACAGCTAATCCAACATTGAAAGCGTTCAATATGAGGGTATCAAATTCTAGAATCCTAGAAATGAAATTTGGAGCGGTGATTAAAAGGGGTAATATATACAAATCGCTTTGTGGAATTTGCCGAAAAGAATCAAAATAATTTTGCTCAAAACAAACATCAGCATCCATTGTCAGAATATAGGCGGTTTTTACATCCGAGAAAGCTTTCCTTAACGCATATTTTTTTCCTCCATTCTCCTCCATTCGAATAATTCTGAAATTAATTTCTTGTAGTTCCTTCTCAATAATAGTGGCTCCATAATCAGTTGAATGGTCATCGACAAAAATGATTTCAAAGGGAAGTGACTTGCTATTTTTAATGCTGTTCAAAAGCGCTTGTATTCTGAGAGATTCATTTCTGAAAGGTATGACCAGCGTAATTTGATCTAATAAATCAATTGCAGAAGCGTATGATTCTCTTTCCTGCTTTCCCTGCAAATAGTTGCCAATTATCACATAAACAAACAATAAGATTGCATAGAGTAGGAATCCAATAAACAAATAAAAAATCATTTAGATTTCATTTTAAGTTGAAATGCCGCCCATAGGTTAGGTAAAATAAGGTTGATTACCCAGGTGCTCAGAGATGCAAATAATACCGGAGTTGCTTCAAAACCAACTAAAGTTAATACGGCAACGGCAATAGATTCTCTAATAATAATTTTACCTAGGAAAAGTGATGGCGCTAAGGTAACTAATAGAAAAACAACTGAAATCCAAATGCAAATAATTAAAGAGAATTGATTGGAAAAAGCAGATAAAGCCAGTGAAAATTGCAGTAAAAAAACGAGATAACGCAAAGCAGAAAATCCAAAAAGAGAATTCATAGACGGACCGTTTTTCAAGGCTAAGGCTGCCGTTTGGGCTCTTTGCAAAGGTAAAAATTGAAGGATTGGCCTACAAAAAATAAAAAGTGCAAGAGGGAGACTAATTAAGGTTATGGTGAGCGCCAATTGCCAAGTAGACAAATAGTGCTGATGATGATCAAAATGTAGATATAATAATCCTAATCCACCAATGGTGATGCTTATAACGAACTGAGCATAATTTCCCATCATCGTATAAACAGTCAATCTCCAACGATCAGATTTAGGGTAATACATATTGCGGCCTATAAAATTACCCACCATTGCTGGAGTAAGAAATCCTGTGAGCATTCCTGCATAGAAAGCTGATTTATTATTGGAGTCATTTTCATCTTTCATGGAAGAAACCATCATCTTGAATTTTTTCCATTCCAACCACCAATTAAGTGGCATTAACAACACAAGGAAGACCAGAGGAAAATAATTAATTGAGGGGATCTCATGCCAAGAGAATTTTTTATTTTGCATTTGGAAATAAAAAACAAGAAGGACAGCAACGAAAGCTAGAATTCGCAGTAAAGGACCTGAAATTGACTTAATTTGCTTAGTTTTATACACAGTAACCCAAAAAATGGTTGAAGATAAAATAATTTTAGGAATTGACCCTGGAACTACTGTAATGGGGTATGGAATTATCCATATACAAAAAAACAAAATGTCCATGCTGAATTTTGGAATCATCCAACTCAGTAAACTTGAAAATCATCCGGAAAAACTAAAGCGAATTTTAGACCGTTTAAATGGTTTAATTATGGAATATAAACCGGATGAAATGGCCATTGAAGCTCCTTTTTTCGGGAAGAATGTACAATCAATGTTAAAACTAGGAAGGGCCCAAGGAGTTGCAATTGCAGCATGTCTCAATCACAATGTGCCGTTTGAAGAATATGCACCTAGAAGGGTGAAACAAGCTATTACAGGAAGCGGAAGTGCTTCAAAAGAACAAGTAGCTGCTATGTTACAAACCTTGTTGAATTTTGATGAAATGCCTAAATATTTAGATGCCACAGATGGATTAGCTGTTGCTGTATGTCACCACTTCTCTAAAGGAGTTGGAGAACATAATAAAGCAAAAGGTGGGGGTTGGAAAGCCTTTATTAATGCAGATCCAAAAAGAGTAAAAAAATGAGAAAGAGCACCAAACAAAGAAATATCCTTCCTCTTAGACAGTTTTTAAATCGACTTTTTAATTACGGGATTTTCGCCTTGATCATGCTGATTTTCTCATTAGGATTAGGGGTTATTGGATATCATTATTTCGGTAAATTAAATTGGATTGATAGTTTATACAACGCTTCTATGATATTAACAGGTATGGGGCCTGTAGATAAAATGAATGGTAATGAAGCCAAGGTATTCGCATCACTCTATGCCTTATTTAGTGGAGTGGTCTTTTTGACAACGGTTGCGATTTTTCTTTCCCCTATTGCGCATCGCTTGTTGCATATTTTACATGTTGACGAAGAAGATAATGAAGAAAATTAGCATTTTTACTGATGGTTCCTCACGCGGAAATCCAGGTCCTGGTGGATATGGGATTGTGCTGAAATACAAAGATCTTGAAAAGGAAATCTCAGGCGGATTTAGAAGAACCACAAATAATAGAATGGAACTCATGGCATTAATCGTTGCACTTGAAAGCCTGCAAACAGATCAATACCCTATAGAAGTTTATTCAGATTCGAAATATGTTATAGATGCCATTACCAAAGGTTGGGTATTTACTTGGCGCACTAAAAATTTCAAAGGGAAAAAAAATAAAGATTTATGGCTGCGTTATCTAGACTTGCACCCCAAGTTTAAATTGTCCTACAATTGGGTCAAAGGGCATGCTGGACATCCAGAAAATGAAAGATGTGATGTACTTGCTGTTGAAGCTGCATTAACAA
This sequence comes from Flavobacteriales bacterium, assembly GCA_947447525.1. Taxonomy (GTDB): domain Bacteria; phylum Bacteroidota; class Bacteroidia; order Flavobacteriales_D; family Crocinitomicaceae; genus UBA952. The sequence goes on from CANFJL010000008.1 coordinate 114,979, forward strand.
ATAATAAAGCTATTGACAAGGCTTTCGAACAAACCGAAGCAGAAGAAGAAAAATTACTCTGATCTAATTAAAGTAATAAATCCATGTTTGTCAATCATGGTTCCTCCTAACATTTCTCCTGTAATGTGATAAAAATATACGCCATCGGTATAAGGTGTGTTTCCTTGATCAGTACCATCCCATAAAGCAAGTCCGGTTTGATCTTTTTGATCAACCACAACATTACCCCAACGATTTAAGATCACGATATTATAAGATTTAAAGGCTGGAAAGGGCAAACAAACCACATCATTAATTCCATCACCATTGGGAGTAAATACATTCGGTACCCAAATATCTGGATCATTAACATTAACGGTGACACTATAAGTATCCGTACATCCTAAAGCATCAGTAACTAAAAGCGTGAAAACATAGGGTCCGCCAATACTAAATGAAGCCGATTGGGGATTGTTATTGTTGTAAATAAGGGTTGAATCTGTCCCTAAGTTCCAGGCCCAGCTGACAATGTTAGATCCTGTAAAGGTAGATGCATCCACCACATTAATTACTTCATTAATATCTGCAGGATTGGGCAGCGCTGTAAATATGGCATTTAATCCATCATCTTGAACAGTTATAGGATCGAGTATAAAAAGAATTTCACAGCCATCAGAATTCAACAAAGTCACACTTGGAGTATAAGTGCCTAATGTCTCATAGTTATATTGGAAATTCAAATCATTATAAATAATATTCCCATCACCCATATTCCAAATTAATGAATCAATATTGAGTGGATTAGAGATTAAGAAATTAGCACCTTGAGCACAAATACTTGCGTTTTGAATCCAATCTGGAAGTCCTTGTGGACCACCAATGGTCACATAATTAAGAATAGTAGTGTCATCTGTACATCCGTATTGATCAGTGATGGATAAATTCAAATCAAAAGATCCATTGGTCACTAAAGTATTAGAAGGGTTTTCCAGAATAGAATTATTTCCATTTCCGAAGGACCAATTCCAAGCTGAAATACTTCCATAGGATTCTGAAGAATCTTGAAATAAACAAAATAAAGGCGGACAATCATATTCACCTGTAGTATTTAACACAGCGCCAGAGAAGGTATAATTAGGAATTGCATGAGGAGTAGAAACAATTACCGGTTGCGTCAGGGTATCTTTACATCCATTTCCATCTGTAACAATCAAACTTAAATTAAAACTAGTGCTTAATGAGCCATTATTAATTGGAGGAAGTGAAATAGATACTAAAGCATTGGTATCTGTTGAAATAGAATTGCCCTCTAAAAGCCATTCATAACTTATTGGCCCTACTCCACTGGAAGAATTATTGGTTAGAACTGAGTCTTGATTACAAATCACATTAGAAATGGTATAGAATGCAGAAGGTTGTGTGATGGTAATAGGAATATTAGCGGCTGATGATTGGCAACCAAAAGCATCCGTTGCGATCATTGATGCATAAAAAATACCCGTACCAACAAAAGTATGCGTAATTGGAGTTCCTACCGTATTGGTCACTAAAGTGGTAGAATCATCCGAAAACGTAGTAGTAAAATAAGACAATGGAGCTCCATTTCCTATCGCCAAAGATCCATTATTAAAAATGACGGGGAAAGGGGAACATCCATGATCATCAAGCGCAGACATTATTCCAAAAGGAAGCGCTAAGACTTTTACTGGATGAGAAATAGTGGCAACACACCCTACACTATTACTTACGCTTAAGGTTATGTTATAATTCCCAGAAGTTGGATAAGTATAGGTTGGATTAGGTCCGTTGTGAATTACATTACCATTTCCAGTGTTATAAAACCAATCTACTAATGGATGCGTTGAAAAAGTGGTACTGGCATCAAATAAAGATAGAGAACTGTTTTTACAGACAGAATCATTAGATAAATTAAAGGCCGGAATTAATTGAGAAATATTAACGGTTTGGGTAATACTATCGCTACAACCAGTTGTGTAATTGTGAATGACTTGTTCAACAGTGTAGGAACCATAGGTCGGAAAAGAATGGGACGCATTTCCATGATTTGGACCATCAAGGGTTGCATTATTAATATTGGTATTAGGGCCACCTGTATTCCATTCCCAAGTCATTGCGACATTATCAGTAACTTCTCCATGAATTGATGTGTCTGTAAAAGGCAATACTACCGGAAAAGAAGATGGATTACAAACAAGATTGTTTACCGTAAATTTTGCAATAGGCGCTAAAATATACACTGCCGAATCAATGGTTAAGGAATCAATACATCCCCGAAAATTGACAATTAGCGTAACATCAAAGTATCCAGTATCAGAAGAAAATTGATAGGATGGATTTTCAATGGTTGAATTTCCTTCCTGAAAATCCCATAAATAAGAAACCTCGTTAGTCAAATGGGGTGTGGAAATGACAGAAGTATTGTTAAATTGAATATCCGTTTTTGCGCAAGAAACAAGTGGACTATAATTAAAATTGACCAAGTCAATATGCCCGACCGTTATATAATCATTCATTAGAACGGTATCAACACATCCACTTTGAGTGGTTACGACTAAACTAACATCAAAAAGACCAATTGGATACGTTTGAGGTGGGGGAATATGCCCATTATAGGTCTGACCATTACCAAAATTCCATTGCCATGAAACAATTGGATTCGAAGGACTCGGTGTAACTGATGTATCAATAAATTGAACCACTAAGGGATTACATCCACCTGTATCAAGTGCGTAAAACCCCGATTGAACATTAATAATATGAATGACATCATTTAGGGTAGTGGTTCCAGAACATCCTGATGGAGTTGTAACAGAAAGAGTCACGTCAAAAAATCCATTTTGAGCGTAAACTTGGGCTGGAGGATTTTGTCCTGTGAAAGTTTGACCATTACCAAAAGTCCAATTATAGGTACCTGCGACTCCAGTGGTATTGGTGAAATTAATACTTGCTGGGGCACAATTTGTAGTAGGATTGGCCGTGAAACTTGGAGTAACAGCACCTTGAATCGTTATTTGTTGGCTGGCACTTCCCGCACAACCTGATACCGTATTCTGTGAAGACAATTGCACTGTATAAGTCCCTGGGGCTGTAAATGTAAATGAAGGATTCTGAAGTGTACTTGTCCCAAGACCAACTACATTCCAATTCCATGTATTTGCGCCTGCAGTAGAGTTGTCATTAAAAGAAATCGGATTGCCTACACAACCTACCAATGGAGCATTTATAGCAGTTTGAAAATTAGAGATGTTAATTGGATTAGATTGAACCGAAGAACAACCATTTGTGGTATTGGTAACGGTTAAACTTATGGTGTAAAGACCTGCAGTATTATAGATTACTGGAGCTGGATTGTTTTGTGTTGAATTTTGAGTGTTTCCGAAATTCCAACTGTAGGAATAATTAGCCCCTTGCGAAGACGTATTGTTAAAAGTTAATGTTAATGGGACGGTACAACCTGCGCCTAAAATATTAAAGCCTACGTTGGGAGAAGGAAGTACTGTTATGTAATTTGGTTTAATCTCTGAATCTACATTTCCGTTGGCATTGGTCGTAACCAATGTTACAGAATAGGTTCCTGCAATAGAATAAACATGCGTTGCATTAGAGGTTGTTGCAGCAGTACCATCACCAAAATCCCAAGCGTTACTTGTTATCGCAGGTCCACCATTTGCAGAAGAGGTATTGGTGAAATTAACGGGTACGCCAGCGCATACACTTAGAGGTAGAGCACTGAAGTTAGCTATTGGATTTTGGGCTAGAAGGACAGAAGTGCAAAAAGCAAAAACAATTAATAAAATACTTCTCATGCTAGTAATAAGTCTTAATATAGATAATCAAGACTCTAAAGTACAAAAAAAAGTTGCCTTCTTGCAAGAATTTGGATTATTCTTGAATAATCGAATGGTACCAAACTTTATCCTTATTAAAATCGCCTCCTCTGCGCATGATTACATCTTCAACTTGCTCTTTTGATATTTTACCAAGTCCAAAATACTTCGCTTGAGGATGTGCAAAGTACCAACCACTTACCGAAGAAACAGGCAACATTGCTAAATTTTCCGTTAAAGATATTCCAGTATTTAATTCGACTTTTAACAATTCAAATAAACCAATTTTCTCCAGGTGGTCTGGACAAGCTGGATAACCGGGCGCAGGTCTTATTCCTTGGTATTTTTCAGCAATTAATTCATCGTTTTCCAATGATTCAGATGCGGCATATGCCCAAATTTCTTTTCGTACATACTCATGCATATATTCAGCAAATGCTTCAGCCAAACGATCCGCTAATGACTTAAGGAGAATAGAACTATAATCATCATGATCCTCTTCAAATTGTTTTAACTTATCTTCAATTCCATGGCCAGTTGTTACTGCAAAACCTCCTATGTAATCTTGAATTCCTTTTTCTTTAGGTGCAATAAAGTCAGCTAAAGCATAATTGTTTTGACCACTTGCTTTCTTCGTTTGTTGTCGTAAAGTTCTTTGGGTATATGCCAATCCTCCATCAAGATCATATATTTCTATATCATCTCCAATGGCATTGGCAGGAAATATCCCGACCACTGCTTTAGAGCCCAACCATTTTTCTTCAATGATTTGTTGGAGCATATTTTGCGCATCATTAAATAAACTTTGCGCTTGAATTCCTACCACCTCATCACTTAATATCTCTGGGTATTTGCCGTGAAGTTCCCATGTTCTAAAAAAAGGCGTCCAATCGATATAAGGAACCAATAGTTTCAAATCAAAATCTGAAAAGGTAGTAATGCCTATATTTTTCGGTTTAAAGATATTATCGAAGTTTAGCTTGGCGGAATTGCTGCGTGCTTCCTGTAAAGAAATTAATTTCTTGTTCTGATAATGATTGGCATGATGTACACGCATTTTTTCATATTCTTCTTGCAAGTTGAGGATATACTGATCTTTTTTCTGACCTAATAATTGCTCTACAACTGTTACTGCTCTTGAGGCATCAAGGACATGAATGGTTTGACCTTTGGAATAATGTTGATCTATTTTAACTGCTGTATGCACTTTGGAGGTGGTTGCACCACCAATTAATAGAGGGATTGATAAACCCCTTTCTTCCATTTCTTTAGCAACAGTAACCATCTCGTCTAGTGAGGGCGTAATCAATCCACTTAATCCAATAACATCTGCATTCTGATCAATCGCTGCTTGGATAATTTTATCCGCGGTAACCATGACGCCTAAATCAATAACTTCATAATTATTACATGCCAAGACCACACCCACAATATTTTTTCCAATATCATGAACATCCCCTTTAACAGTTGCCATAATAATTTTTCCTGCACTGCTCCTTTTTCCACCTTTCTCTAATTCAATAAATGGCAACAAATAGGCAACAGCTTTTTTCATTACCCTTGCTGATTTAACAACCTGAGGTAAAAACATTTTACCACTTCCAAAAAGGTCTCCCACTTCATTCATGCCATCCATTAAGGGGCCTTCAATAACTTCAATAGGTCTATCATATAAAAGTCTACATGCTTCAACATCTTCATCTATAAATTCAACCAAACCTTTTACTAATGCATGTTTAAGCCTAACTTGAACAGGATTGTCCCTCCAAGAGAGATCAATTTCTTTCTTCTTGCCGTCACCTTTTACGGTTTCTGCAAGTTCCAATAATCTTTCGGTGGCATCAGTTCTTCTATTCAATAAGACATCTTCTACATGTAATAATAAAACTGGATCAATTTCTGCATACACCTCCAACATATTTGGATTCACAATGCCCATAGTCATTCCATGCTGTATTGCATGATAAAGAAAAGCAGAATGCATCGCTTCCCTTACCTTATTATTTCCGCGAAAAGAAAAAGAAACATTGGAAACGCCTCCGCTCACCTGAGCTCCTGGAAGATTTTCTTTGATCCATTTACAGGCATTGAAAAAGTCTACTGCATTATTGTTGTGTTCCTCCATTCCGGTTGCAACAGGAAAAATATTGGGGTCAAAAATAATATCGGTAGGTTCAAAACCAACTTCATTTACGAGGATATCATAGGATTTTTCACATATATCAATTCGACGCTGAAACGAATCTGCTTGACCAAGCTCATCGAATGCCATAACGACTACTGCCGCGCCAAAACGTTTAATTTTTTTGGCGTAAAGTATAAAAGCAGCAGCGCCTTCTTTCAAGGAAATCGAATTTACTACTCCTTTACCTTGAATGCATTTTAATCCAGCTTCAATAATCTCCCACTTAGAACTATCGATCATAACAGGAACTCGAGCGATATCAGGTTCTGAAGCGATTAAATTTAAAAATTTTACCATTTCAGCGGCACCGTCAATCATGCCCTCGTCCATATTGATGTCAATAATCTGAGCTCCCCCCTCAACTTGCTCTCTAGCCACCGCCACTGCAGCATCATAGTCGCCCTCTCTTATCATGCGCAAGAATGCCTTTGAGCCAGTAACATTGGTGCGTTCACCGATATTAATGAAATTACTTTCAGGACTAACAATCAAAGGTTCTAATCCTGATAATTGTAGTGTTTTTATTTTATTAGTATTCATCAAGAAAAGTTATTTGGAATGGGTCTTGGCGCATATTGAGCCGCTAAAGTTGCAATAGCTTTTATATGTTCTGGCGTGGTGCCGCAACAACCACCTATAATATTTAACAAGCCTTTATCTAAATATTCTTTAATTTGAACCGCCATTAATGTGGCTGTTTCATCATATTCACCAAATTCATTAGGTAAACCAGCATTGGGATGAGCACTAACCGCAAATGGAGATTTTTCATCTAAGATTTGAAGATAAGGACGCATTAAACTTGCACCAAGCGCACAATTTAATCCAATGCTGAGCAAAGGCATGTGAGATAATGAAATTAAAAATGCCTCTGTAGTTTGCCCTGTCAGTGTTCTACCACTTTGATCTGTGATTGTTCCAGAAACCATTATTGGAATTTGTTCTTTTCTTTCTATAAACACTTCATCAATGGCAAAAAGCGCGGCCTTTGCATTCAGTGTATCAAAAACAGTTTCAACCAAAAGTAAATCTACTCCTCCATCCATAAGCGCATTTACTTGCTGTGCATACGCTACAACCAATTCATCAAAACTCACACCACGGTATCCAGGATCATTAACATCTGGAGAGATAGAGGCCGTTTTATTGGTGGGACCAATGGAACCAGCAACAAATCTTGGCTTATCAGTAAATTCATTTGCTACCTCTTTCGCTATTTTTGCTGACGCAAAATTGAGCTCATAAACAAAAGAAGATAGATTATAATCTGCTTGCGCGATTGTGGTACCCGAAAAAGTGTTGGTTTCAATAATATCAGCTCCAGCTTCAAAGTATTGACGGTGTATTTCTTTAATTATATTCGGTCGCGTTAAGGAAAGTAAATCATTATTTCCCTTTAACGAACTTGGGTGCTGCTCAAAATAATTGTTTCGGAAGTCTTGTTCTTCCAATGTATATCTTTGAATCATGGTGCCCATAGCACCATCTAGGATTAATATTCTTTCCTGCAGTAATTTCCAAATTAAGCTCATTCCAATTTTATTTTATACTGAAGAAAGACCTGTTTTAGTCTGAAACTTATCTTCTTTCACAAGTGAAATCGGAATTGGCACCTTTTCAAATGTAGCTAGGTTGCCAAGGTATCATAGGGCCTATCCCTCCACCTTTCTTCATAAGTTTAATCGATAAATCGATGAGCAAAAGTAATCTTTTTCCTTGGAAAAGAGATTCAATTATTGATTTTTTAACATAATGAATAACGATTTCCTGGAAACGCTTTTATCACCCCATTTAATTCCATTCCCATTAATAAAAAACTAAGCGCACTTAATTTGAATCCACTTTTAACAGCAATAACATCAATATGAGAAAGCTCAATCGAAAGTAAAACATCATATATTTTTTGCTCATCAAAAGATAAATCAAAGGTCAATCGAGATTGTATCGGTTTCTTCACGATTTTTTGCCAGTTCATTAATTTCAAAAAGCCTGCAGCATCTTGAATTAAGTGCGCTTTTTGTTCGGCAATAAGATGATTACAACCTTTTGAATAGATTCGATCCACATCACCCGGAAAAGTAAAGACATCTCTATTGTAATCATTGGCTAAATTCGCAGTAATCATTGACCCTCCTTTTATTTGACTTTCAATTACGATGGTAGCGTCAGAAATCCCTGCCACAATTCTATTGCGTCGTGGAAAATTTTCACGATCTGGTTTGGTGTCCATTTTAAATTCAGATAATAGACAACCTTCCTCTAGCATTTGATTGGCTACTTTTTTATGCTGTGCTGGATAAATTCTGTCTAGCCCATGACCGAGGACACCCATGGTTTTAATGTTATGCTTTAAACAAAGATGGTGGGTATGAATATCAACTCCATATGCTAAACCACTTACGACCACAATGTCTTCGGCTTTAATGTCTTGTATAAATTGATCTAAAATATTTTGGCCATAGGAACTCATGTTCCTTGTACCCACAATAGAAATTATTTTACTGGGATTGAAATCAAATGTACCCTTGTAGTATAGTACAATAGGAGCGTCAATACATTGCTTCAACCTTCGGGGATAATTTTCATCTAAAAAGAATAAAATGTTGATTCCTTTTTTTTCGTTTTTCAATAGTTCTGCCTCTGCTATTCCTAAAGCATTCATTCTATTCATATTTTGAATTTGATTAAATGTAAATCCACTTAAATGCTTTAATTCATTATCACTTAAGGAGAATAATTTCTCCAAGCAGCCAGTCTTGGAGATCAAATGTGCTAATTTAACCGGACCAATGCCCTCTAAATTACCCGCTGCGATTTTATATAAATTTTGATTATTCATTAAAAAAATATTGTTTACTTTACATTAAGTTATGAATAATTCTACTATAAATTATAAGGTTTATTTTCTTTTTTTAAGTGTTTTTTTAGCAGCAAATGCTTTTGGGCAAGTAAGTGGTAAAGTAATCGATTCGAATACAAAAGAAGGAGTCTATGGAGTGAAAATTAGTTCCATTCATGGGGAAAGGGCGCTCACCAATGCTGAAGGAACTTTTGTTATAAATATTAAAAAATTTCCCGCTGAACTTTATTTTTCGTGCGGAAGTTATTTAAATGACACCTTATCTATTTCTGACGATACTCCTTTTGAAATGCGTTTAACAAAACCTATTCAGGAAATAAATACTATTGTTGTAACAGCAGGAAAAAGAGATCAGAAAATTGAAGAGATTACCATGTCCATGGAAATTTTAAAGCCTGAGTTGCTGAATAACAAAGGATATTCTAATCTAGAGCAAGCCGTTGATCAAAGCCCTGGGGTTTATGCAATGGATGGTCAAGTAAGTATTCGAGGTGGAGGTGGTTATGCCTATGGAGCGGGGAGTCGGGTGATGCTTTTGTGGAATGGTGTACCCATGCTATCTCCTGATGTTGGTGATGCAAAATGGAATGCTGTACCGATGGAACAAGCATCACAGATTGAAATTATAAAAGGAGCATCATCAGTACTCTATGGAAGTGGTGCGCTGAATGGAATTATTGCATTAAACGAAAAAGAACCTACTAAAACAGGCGAATTCAAAGCTAAAGTTCAATCTGGTATTTATGGTGACCCCAAAAGAGCTTCTTTGCAATATTGGCACACCAACCCTACCTTTCATTTAGCAGATATTTATTATGGAAAAGCGATTAAAAATATGGGCTTCACCATTGGAACAAATGCGGTAATTGATGAAGGATTTAGACAAGGTGAAACAGAGAAACGATTCAGATTAAATGGATCATTCTATGTCAAGCCAAGCAAACACGAGCAAATGAAATTGGGTGTTAGTTACAATCTACAACATCAAGATGTTGGGGTTTTTGTACTCTGGAAAAATGATACGAATTGTTATCAAGCAATGGATAATACTATTTCAAGACAAAAAGCTATCCGATTTAGCATTGATCCCTATATTAAGTTTACGGATAAACATAATAACAAACACCATTTTAAATCCCGTTATTATATTGTGACCACAGGGAACGACCAGAAAGTTTATGATGCTTCCTTTGCTCAAATGTTTTATCTAGATTACCAAATACAGCACAAAATTAATGCACAAAACAACATTACTTTTGGAGCTACGAACACCAATAATGTGGTGAAAAGTTGGGTATTTGGTGACCACTTAAGCGAAAGTGCTGCTACTTACGCGCAATTAGAAACCAAATTAAAAAAATGGGATTTTTCTGGTGGACTGAGATTTGAGTATTGCCAATTAGATACCCTTTTGCCAGATTCTAAAATGAAAATTAATGCGAATCATTCCATTCCAATTCAACCGATATTCCGTTATGGATTGCATTATGCAGCAACAAAGTCTACGCATTTCCGAGCTTCTTTTGGACAAGGAATTCGATTTCCTTCCATAGCAGAAAGATTTGTCTCTACTTCAGTCGGAGGAGTAATCATTTTTAAAAATCCATCTTTAAGACCTGAATCAGGTTGGGCAGCTGAAATTGGAGCCAAACAGATTGTTAAAATTGGGACCTGGAAAGGAATGATTGATGTTGCTGGATTCGTAAATCAATACAGTAACATGACCGAATTTGTTTTTGGTCTATACAAACCTGATACCATGGGAAGTTTACAAACAAGCAATCCTGATGCTTTAAATTACTTTTATAATTGGGTAGGATTTCAAGCACAAAATGCTGAAAAAGCAAGGATAAGTGGATTAGAATTTTCATTTAATAGTACTGGTAAAATTAAAGAGGTAGAATTGACGACTTTATTAGGATATACTTACATGAATCCAATTAGTTTGAATTTAGATCCTAGTTATCGTCAGACATTTTCTGACACCACCAGCAATATGCTCAAATATCGATTCAGACATTTAGCGAAAGCAGACATTCAAATGACCTATAAAGGTATTAGTTTAGGCTTTTCAAGCAGATATAACAGTTACATGAGTAATATAGACAGGGTGTTTGAATCTGGGGTATTGGGGCAAGAATTATTAGTTGGAATGAAACACTACAGAAGTATTTTTAATAAAGGTGTTGCGGTATTTGACACACGACTGAGCTATAATGTTAAGGATGGAATTAAAGTAAATCTGATCGCCAATAATATTTTTAATAAAGAATATGTGACACGTCCAGGTGATGTTCAAGCGCCAAGAAATATTGTATTACAAATGCAATTTGCTTTTTAATTCAATTAATTTTTCTTTCTTTATACTTCAAATTTTGATTTTATTAATATGAAAGTATTCCTTTTATCTTGTTTCATTTTGTTTTTCTCAGGATTCTTATCTGCTCAAATTAGCGGACAAGTTATTGATGAAATTAATAAAACACCTGTAGTTGGTGCTAAAATAATGGGTGCAGATGGATCAAGAGCTATCTCTGATTATGATGGCAAATTTGCGCTGGATTGTAAAAAATTTCCTATTGAGGTGACCATAATTATGCTGCAATACGCAACAGAAACATTAGTGATCAATGCCCCAGGAAATATCCAAATCCCTTTGAAAGAAAGAGTGAAAGATTTTGAAACTGTTGTTATTTCTGCTGGAAGAAGAAAGCAAGCCATTGAGGAAGTACCCGTTTCTATGGAAATTTTGCGTCCCCAATTAATTGACAATAAAGGTATCACAGATTTAGAACAGGCTGTTGATCAAACGCCAGGCGTATTTACAATGGATGGTCAAGTGAGTATCAGAGGTGGTTCTGGTTTTGCATATGGTGCTGGAAGTCGCGTCTTACTTTTATGGAATGGAATGCCCCTACTTTCGGGTTATGCAGGAGATACACAATGGAATTCCATTCCGATGGAACAAGCTTCGCAAATAGAAATTATGAAAGGGGCCTCTTCTGTATTGTATGGGAGTGGGGCGCTTAATGGAGTAATTGCACTAACAGAGAAGGAACCAAGTGCCACCCCAGAAACAAAAATAAAAGTGCAATATGGCATTTATGATAATCCAGCTAGAGCTTCTTTAAAATGGTGGGACAAGAATCCTATGAATCAATTAGTTGAAGTGTATCATGGAGAAATGAAAAAGAAAATGGGTTATACTATTTCCACCACTTTATTTCATAATGATGGGTACAGACAAGGTGAAACGGAAGCGCGCGCAAGGGTTAGCGGCTCTATTTACTTCAAACCTGAAAAATATAAGCGTCTTAAAGCAGGTGTTGGTTATAACTATCAAATTCAAAAAGCTGGAAGTTTCTTGATTTGGCAAAGTGATACTTTGGGGTATACTCCAAGTGGTGGCGCTGATACGAGTCTTGCCAGTTCAACGCTTACCTATAATTTGGGACATCGCTTGTTTATTGATCCTTATTTGAAATTTACGGATAAACATAATAATAAGCACAGTCTTAAAACACGCATTTATTACGCGTATAATGGAAATTTAAATAATCCAAGTCAAAGTAATGGAGCCGTTATTTATTTCTCAGATTATCAATTCCAAAAATTATTTAACAATGGTTTTTCTTTAACCACAGGTGCCTCAAATATTAGTAATGTGGTGAAGTCGGCCTTATTTGGTGACCATACTTCGAATAATATTGCTGCATATGCTCAGATTGAGCAGAAAATTGGGAAGATTGACTTTAGTGGTGGCGTAAGGTTGGAACATTTTATGATGGATGGAAAAACAGGAGACTCAGACTTCAAAATTTCTAAAAACAGTTCTGTAGTCCTTCCATTTTATCCGATATTCAGAGCTGGAGCACATTACAAAGCTGCAAAATATACACATTTAAGGGCTTCATTTGGCCAAGGAATTCGCTATCCATCAGTGGCAGAAAGATACACTAAAACAAGTGTTGGATCCTTAAATATATTTCCAAATCCAACACTTACTCCTGAGATTGGATGGGCTGCAGAGATTGGCGTAAAACAAGGTATTAAAATTGGAAATTGGAAAGGAATGTTTGATGCTTCTGCATTTGTAAATCAATATAAAAATATGATTGAATTTGCGTTTGGATTGTACAATCCTATCAATGGCAATTCCATTAATACCGCAACGAGTTCTGGAATGAGTGAATACCTAAACTTAATTGGGCAAGGATACAGCATCAATAATCTAATTGGTTTTAGAGCCTTGAATGCTGAGGCAGCCAGAATCACAGGAATCGATTTGTCTTTTAACAGTATGGGGAGCATTGGAAAGTTTGAAATAATTTCATTGATTGGCTACACTTATATGAACCCATTAAGCTTAAATAAAGACCCGAATTATACCATTTGGAATTCAGATTCGACCAGTAATTTATTGAAGTATAGATTTAAGCATCTTGCAAAAGCAGATGTAGAAGTAAATTATATGAAATGGAGCACAGGGTTTTCATTACGCTATAATAGTTTTATGCAAAATATTGACAAAGTATTTGAAGAGCCTATTGCAGGATCAACTTATATATTGCCTGGATTAAAAGCATATAGAAAGATCTATAATAAAGGTAACTTTGTAGTAGATTTTAGAATTGGTTATAAAATCACTGACAAATACAGAATTGGTTTGATTGCAAATAATATTTTTAACTCAGAATACTCTAGTAGACCAGGTGATATACAGCCACCTAGGAATTTTTTAATGCAGATACAAATGAAATTTTAGTGAAAGTACTTGGAATAATCCCTTCTCGATATGCTTCCACTAGATTCCCAGGAAAGCCCTTGATTGACTTAAAAGGAAAATCAATGATTCAAAGGGTATACGAGGGAGCGCTAAAATCAAAATTAATTGATACACTCATTGTGGCAACTGATGATCAAAGAATTTTTGATGAGGTTGTTCGCTTTGGTGGAAAGGTAGAAATGACCGATTTAAGTCATGCAACAGGCACCGATAGATGTGCTGAAGTATGCGAAAGAAATCCTGGTTTTGATATTGTAATTAATATTCAAGGAGATGAACCTTTGGTTGATGCCCGGCAATTGGATCAATTGATCCAAGCACTACAAAAGGAAACTGTAAGAATTGCAAGCCTTGCGACACCTAAAATTTCGAAAGAAGAACTCCACAATCCAAATAGAATTAAAGTTGTGCTTAATGAAATTGGGAACGCTCTCTATTTTAGCAGAAATTCGGTTCCGTATGCGCCTGAAGGAAATTTAAATTATCCATTTTTAAGACATATTGGTCTTTATGGATTTAAGGTTAATACCCTTTTAGAAATTACAAAATTGAATCCAACACTCCTGGAGAAAGCGGAATCATTGGAACAATTGCGTTGGTTATATTACGGTTATAATATAAAAATAGTGACTACCGAAATTGAAACACCTAACATCGACTCTCCAGAGGATTTAGAACTGGTGATGAATCGTATTTAAGGCTTTTTATTTTCAATAAACTTCCATAACTTTGGAGTATGAAAAACATGGATGAAATTATTGTAGAATTGATTCTAGAACACAATTGTGTAATCATTCCTTCATTTGGTGGTTTTGTAAGTAAAGATATAGGCGCGTCAATAGATTTTGAAAAAGGAACTATGCTTCCTCCTTCCAAACATTTGTTATTCAATATTCAATTAAAAAATAATGACGGCTTATTAACCGCTGCTCTGTCAAGAGCGCAAGGAATTACTTTTTTAGAAGCCAATGATTTAATTTCAAAAACAGTTCATAACATTCAATCTGATCTTTCTTCAGGTAAGAAGGTTTCCTTAGAGAATATCGGAACATTTCATTATAATCAAGAAAATATTCTTGTTTTTGAACAGGATCGTTATTTTAATTTTCTATTAACATCCTACGGATTAGCCCCACTTCAATTTATATCGAATCAAACCATTGAAGTGGTTAAGCCAATAAAAAACATAAATAATAAATCTAATTTATGGAAATATGCAGCTGCAGCTTGCTTACTTCCTTTCGCCTTCTATTCTTTTTGGATCCCACTGAAAACAAATGTATTGTCTTCAGGAATGATCTCTTATCATGATCTGAATCCGTTTAAAGAGAATATTCCTCAACATTATAAATTAAAAAATAAGAGCTATAAAATTGATTCAGAAGAAGATAGTAATTCTACTTTTGAAAATCAAAAAGCAATAGCTCCAATTAACGATGGTGTTTGGGTTTATCAGATAGATGCTGAAAATTCAATTTATATTATTGCTGACAAAACTAAAGTAGAAGAACAGCCAATTATTCCGCTACAAAACGGTTTTAATTATGTAGCTCCTGCAGCGTTTAATTGCATTGTTGGATGTTATTCTCAAAAAGAAAATGTTGAAATTTTCACGAAAAAATTAATCTCCAATGGGTTCCAAGTGAGTTTAATACAAGAAGGAGCTCTTACGAAGGTCTGTATAGGACAAAGCAATGATGCAACATCATTAAACATCACCGTTGAAAAAGCAAAATCTCTAGGTCTAGAGCCTTGGATACTACATTAAATTTTATTTAAAATCATTATTATGAAATTAGTTACCCTACTACTTGCCATTTGTTTGTATGTAAGTGCATTTTCTCAAAGTACTAACATCGAAGGAAGTTCTTACTTATTTACAAAAATAGCACACCTTGATGCCACTCCGGTTCAAAGTCAAGGTAAAACAGGTACCTGTTGGAGTTTTTCGGGTTTGTCCTTTTTTGAATCTGAATTAATTAGAAAAGGTTCAAAGAATCCATCCATTTTATCTGAAATGTATGTTGTGAGAAAATCATATGAAAACAAAGCAGATAAATTCATTAGAATGGACGGGAAAATTAATTTTAGTGAAGGAGGAGCTTTTCATGATATTCCTTGGGTAATCAAACATTATGGAATTGTTCCTTTAGATGTTTATGATGGATTGAATGGAAATACTAGTTATGATCATGCTGAAATGTTTGAAGTGTTAAATGGGGCAGTGCAAGGCACCTTGAAATATCTTCAAAATTCCAATAATGGTATTTCAAGCAATTGGAAAGGATCTGTAAACGGAATTCTAGATGCATACATTGGAAAAGACATTAGCTCTTTCGATTATAAAGGAAAGAAATACACTCCAAAATCCTATGCAGCTGAAATAGGATTAAATATGGATGAATATGTTTCTTTAACATCATTTACTAATCATGATAATTATTCAAAATGTCAATTGGCAATTCCTGACAATTATAATTGGGGAGATAGTTATAATGTTGGACTAGATGATTTAATGACCGTTTGTGAGCATGCTTTAAAAAATGGTTATACGCTAGCATGGGGAGCAGATGTTTCGGAGAAGGGATTCAGTTTTAAGAATGGTATTGCCTTAGTTCCTGAGAACCCTGCCACCATTCAAGTCGTAGGAAAAGACAATAAGAGTTATAATGATGCGGGTGCTGACAAAATCTCTAATGCATTTATGAATCCTGTTAAAGAAATTGCAGTTGATGCGGCGTTGCGTCAAAAAGGATATGATAACAAAACAACAACAGATGATCATGGAATGCACATCGTAGGATTGTACAAAGATCAAAATGGAGTAAAGTATTTATTGGTAAAGAATTCATGGGGAACAAGCAATTTTCCTCAAGGGTATCTATATGTTTCCGAACAATATTTTAGATACAAAACAATCAATATTTATTTACATAAAAGTGGTATCCCTGCTGAAATAAGTAAAAAATTAGGATTGTAATTTTTTCAACCCAACCTTATACAATTTTAAAACATCATCCTATTAATGAAAGATTGGAAGGATGATGAAAAGGCACTGATTAGTGCATGCCTCAAAAAGGACGAAAGCGCATTCCGTTATCTTTATCAGCAAAACAATTCCTGGTTATATTCCATTTGCTTGCGCTATTGCAAAAACAAAGACGATGCCCAAGATTTATTACAAGAAAGTTTTATACTTATTTATCGGAATTTATCTAGTTTCAATTTTGAAGGTAGCTTTAAAGGTTGGATGAGAAAAATTACAGTGAATTGTATTTTAAGTGCTTTTAGAAAAAAGGGCTTGCAATTTTCTTCTATAAATAACAACCAAGTAAATAATGATCCAGCAGACTTTTCATTTTTACAAACGCTTGATCTTGAAGAATTAAACTATTTGATTAATAAACTTCCAGCAGGAAGAAAACAAGTTTTTATGGCATATGCAATAGATGGCTTTTCTCATAAAGAAATAGCGGAAATGACAGGGATAGCGGAAGGAACATCAAAATCACAATTGCATGATGCTAGAAAACAACTTCAATTTGCCATAGAAAATGAATTTACGATTGCAAAAAATTAAGCTATGAAACAAGAAATAAAAGAAGACGGACAGGGTAGTTTACAAGATATTTTTAACAAAGAAGCTGTTCAAGCACCAGAAAATGTTTGGAATGGAATTAGAAAATCTTTATTTTCAAAGAGCTTAAAAGGATATGTATATTTTGCTTTATCCATTGCATTAATTGGAACTCTTAGTCTGGCTTGGAATCTAAATCAAGAAACTGCTGCAAAAACAAAAATGAGAAATCAAACCTCAACAAATGAGCATAATAAGTCTTTGATAAAAGGAACAAATTCTTCGCTAGTTCAAAATTCGAAAATTAATTCCTCCAAATTAATTAGCGAAAGTGATAATACAATTCAAGAAAAAGCTAAAAGTAATGACCTTACAAATGAGGAAAAGATTGAAGTAATAACAACATCAGGATTCAATGGCGCTAAAGATTCAAAAGTAAAATCATCAATTAATACCATTGAAGAAGTTGAACTAAATATAGCAGAAACAAAAATTGATGAAATTTCCAATACATTAGGATTAGATCTTGAACAAGGAATATCAAAAATGAGTTTAGATTCATCTATGGAAATTTTAATATTAGATCCTAAAAATATTTTTATAACTCAGAAAAATACAAATCAACAAATATTACCTTTTAAACCTTCTGCGTTCTTATCCCATAAATTCAGCTTATCCTTATGCTTAGTGAATGGAGCAAGTTTTCGTACTATGAAACCTCCTTTCAATAATACCGACATTTCCTCCAGAAACTTCGGGGAACCAAAAATTCATACTACATTAAATAGCGTACAATTAGGCATGAATTATGCAATTGATAATAATTTCGAATTTAATACTGGAATTGCTTATTCGGATCTTCATTTTCAATCACCATGGAGCCCTAAAAACTTATTCTTACATCCTGGTGAACAAGATATTTCATTTCAAACAATTGATGGACCAGGAAGAATCATTGATCCATTAATTTTAAATGACCTCCAGGGTGGTGACACCATGTATACACAAATAAGAATGAATCACTCGTCAAGTTTTATGACCATCCCACTAGGTATGAGCTACTATTTTCATGTTAAAAATTGGTCTCCTTTTATAAGAGTAGGTATGAACATAGCGCTATTCAATAAAAGTAATTTAGATATAGAAGTATTAAATGATGATTTGCCAATGCGTGTTTTGATCTCGACTAATAATCCTCCCTCACATTTTGCAATTCAAGAGTATCTTTCCTGTGGCTTAGAATACCATATAAAGCCAACTTGGTCTCTATTTGTTGAGCCAAGATTAACACTTCCTTTTATTAATGGTCCAAATAGTCAATCGCCTCCCAATAGATTTAAAAATTTAACCATTGGTGCTGGATTAAAAATTGGGTTGTAGGGATAAGAGTAGAAACCTTAGAGTCGAAGATTCTTTTTCATCATAATGTCAGTTTGGCGATCCTCACCTAAGAGGAAAAGATGCCTATCAAATTCGTGAAAATTATTTTTGGTGTAAAAATTAATGGCACTCCAATTTTCTTCCCAAACTCCTAACCAAATAAATTCCAATTGTTTTTGAGAGGCTATATCAATGGCTTTATCTAGTAGTTGTTGCCCAATTTGATTTCTTTGATATTTCTTTAGTACATAAATACGCTCCAATTCAATAGAATTAATACCCTTTAATTCTATTTGAGCACTGCCGAAATTCAGTTTCATATAGCCGACAATTTCATTACCTTTTAATGCAAAGTAAAACTCCGAATTAATTGTATTGATTTCAGCTGATAAAATATCCAGTGATAAATTATTATCAAGATATAAGCTCATGTTATCAGCGGTATTCTTATGTGAAAAAGTTTCAACAAATGTTTCTGTAGCAATATGTTGTAACTCCAAAATATCAGATAAACCTATTTTTAAAATTTCTAAGTCTTCCATTTAAATAAAATACTATAAGTCAAAATCAAAAAAATAAGCTTTTTGTTCCTTATTATCATACCAAAAATACTTGTAGTACTCCTGTTCTCCTTTCCAACTGTACAACTGTAATTGCTCAATTTTTTTCTTACTCCACCAGGGGAATTCATCTTGAAGTCCAAAGGCAAAATCACTTGTAGCGGTATCTATTTTTAAGTTATTCCTTTTTCTGATCAATTCAGCAGTTGATTTATGACAATTAAAGGAAAATTGATAGTCAGCATCAATCCCGATGGCATCATCGAAACAATAAATATTTTTAATATCAGGACTTAAAGGTACTTTCAAAAAATCCAAAAAGCGTTTTTTATTGAATTCAGTATCGGGATGATTAGCATCAAATTTGGGAGAAACCTTATCCATGATTAATTCGACCTCATTATTTAATTTTTGTTTAAGATGGTGTGAAAATTCATTTCCTATATTTCCAATACGTTCGCACGAAAAGAGAAGGAATAGAAAAAAAACGGATATTGTATAGTTATGAAAATTACTTATCAAAATTTCAAAAATGTTATACTGTATAGAATTGTGGAACTAAAATTTCCCTCTCAAAGATATAAAATACCTAAACATGAAAATCATTAACATATGAAAAACCATCACCCTTAATTACTAACGCTGCGGTCAGTATCATGACATTAGCTCAAGCTAATCGTCATGGCGCTCCCACTACGATTTGTTTTGAGATTTATCCACAAAAAACCCTGACGAATCTTACGATTGTCAGGATCATAAAATCGGCATCTCCCGATGCTTCGGGATGACTCTCCCACTATATTTTGTTTTGAGATTTATCCATAAAAAAAGCCCCTTCATTACTGAAGAGGCTTCTTAAAATCGGCATCGACTTACTCTCCCACCCTCAAAAGGACAGTACCATCAGCGCAAGCAGGCTTAACTTCTCTGTTCGGAATGGGAAGAGGTGGACCGTGCTGCTATAGACACCCAAAATCGTTGACTATTCGGATTGAAAAAATACCAGCGGAAGAATCATGACGATTAGCTCAGGCTAATGTCATGATACTGACTAAGGCGTCAGTATAATCCCTTTGTGTTTTTTTCCAACCATCAAGTCTAATGTTTTAGAATGATATATCGGACGATTGAAGCAGTAAATAATTAGATCAGTGAGTTTGTAAGTCTACGGGTTATTAGTACTACTCGGCTTTGACATTACTGTCTTTACACCTGTAGCCTATCAACGTGGTCGTCTACCACGGCCCTTAAAAGAAATCTCATCTTGAGGCGAGTTTCGTGCTTAGATGCTTTCAGCGCTTATCTCATCCGTACATAGCTACCCTGCGATGCAGCTGGCGCCACAACAGGTACACCAGAGGTACGTCCACCCCGGTCCTCTCGTACTAGAGGCAGGTCCTCTCAAATTTCTAACGCCCACAACAGATAGGGACCGAACTGTCTCACGACGTTCTGAACCCAGCTCGCGTGCCACTTTAATGGGCGAACAGCCCA
>CANFJL010000009.1 GCA_947447525.1 Flavobacteriales bacterium
AGAGCAGTTATCAGCTGCCACTGGCGTTCCAAGGTTTAAGCCTGTTACGGAACAAGTAGCACTTGCATTGGCAGTGATATTAGCAGGAGCAACTATAGTTGGATTGGTAGCATCAACTACTGTTACGGTTTGCGTTGCTGTAGCCGTAAGACCACTTCCGTCTGTCACCGTCCAAGTTACCGTAGTAGTTCCAATCGCGAAAGTTGCTGGCGCATTATGAGTTACAGAAGCTATCGAACAGTTATCAGAAGTTACGGGTGTACCAAGAGCAACACCAAAGGCTGAACATGCATTATTAGCATTAACAGTAACATCAATTGGTGCCGTAATGGTTGGATTAACATTATCAGTAACGGTTACAAGTTGGTTTGCATTGGTAGCAATACCACTTGCATCGGTTACGGTCCAAGTAACGGTAGTTGTTCCTAGATTGAAAGCTGACGGAGCATTGTTGGTAACGGAAGCTACCGAACAATCATCAGCAGTAACCGGCGTACCTAATACAACACCAGTTGCCGTACAAGCAGTATTGGTAGTAGTATTTATAGCAGCAGGCGCTGTAATAGTTGGGTTAACATTATCTTGTACGATAACTGTTTGATTCGCCGTTGAGCTATTGCCATTATTATCCGTAAAGGTCCAAGTAATTACATTCGTACCTGGAATAGAATAACTTAATGGAGTGGAAGCAGTTCCAGTTATTACCCCTGAACAATTATCTGTTGTTGTTGGCGGAGTCACTGTTACCGAACATGATCCTGTTACTGTTGCTAAAGTTGGAACAACTGGAGCAATATTGTCAGTAACGTTTACCGTAAAGCTACAAGTACTTGTATTTGCAGATGCATCTGTAGCAGTATAAGTAACTGTTGTGCTGCCTGTTGTAAAGGTATTTCCTGAGGTATTACTTACCGTATATTGAACCCCAGGGCAATTGTCTGAAATTGCAGGGGCAGTCCAATTAACAACAGCATCACATGAATTTTGTGAGGTACTTACACTAATATCTGCAGGACAATTAGTGATAATTGGATTTTGATTATCAACAATTGTAACCGTAAAGGAATACAAGGTATTGTTTCCAGATTGATCGACAATTTCATACGTTTGAGTGGTAACACCAACAGGGAAAATATCACCTGATGTAAAACCAGTATTATCAATTTGTGACATATTAGCAGTACAATTATCACCATAAGTTGGTAGCGCATAATTAATTACTCTTCCGCAGATTCCTGAGACAGCTGTATTGGTAATACTTGCAGGTGTAACTATGAATAATGGACTAATCGTATCAGCAACTGTTACTGTTGAGGTACATGTTGATACATTTCCAGACAAGTCAGTTACGGTTAAAGTTACCGTATTGGAACCAAGATCTGCACAATTAAAATTAAGGTGATTAATAGTAGTTGATGCAATCCCACAGGCATCGTTAGATCCATTGTCTACTTGAGCCGCTGTAATACTTACAAGTCCTAAAGCATCTAATTGCGCCGTGATATTCTGGCAAATTGCGGTAGGAGGCACAATATCATAAACAGTAATCAAACTAATACAAGAATTGGTGTTTCCACTGCCGTCAGTTACTGTCATTGTGAATGGATGTGTTCCAATATCAGCACAAGTGAAGGTAGATTGATTTAAAGTATAACTTGCAATACTACAGTTGTCAACTGAACCATTGTTAACCATAGCACCTGTAGCAGTAAAACTGCCAAGTGCATCTAATAAGAAAAGCGTATCGTGGCAATGAGCAACAGGATTTTGTGCATCAAGTACAGTTACTATTTGTGTAGCACTTGTACTAAGACCACTACCATCTGTTACCGTCCAGGTTACAGTAGTATTTCCAAGAGGAAATGCAGTTGGAGCATCATTAATTATGGATGCCACTGAGCAATTGTCGTTGTACATTGGACTACCTAAAGCAACGCCTGATGCGGTACAAATATTGAGATCAGAATTAACAGTTACTGCTGAAGGAGGAGTAATGGTTGGATTTTGATTGTCAATTACAGTTATCGTTTGTGTTGCTGTAGCGGTATTTCCACTTCCATCAGTTACTATCCAAGTTACTGTAGTATTACCAAGAGGATAGGTTGATAAACCATCATTGGTAACAGATGCTACCGAACAGTTGTCATTGGTAACAGGAGTTCCAATTACGACTGAAGTAGCCACACATGTCCCCGCATCGGCATTTACCGTTACAGTTGAAGGAGCGGTGATGGTAGGTAAAGTATTGTCAACCACTGTAATTATTTGTGTTGCCGTGGCTGTTAAGCCACTACCATCGGTTACGGTCCATGTTACAGTTGTACTCCCTAAGCTAAAGGTAGTTGGGGCATTGTTCACAACAGTTGCTACGGAGCAATTATCTGCCGTTATTGGTGTCCCTAGATTTAAACCTGTAACACCACAAGTTGCACTTGCATTGGTAGTAATATCTATAGGTGCAGTAATAGTTGGATTGATATTATCAACTACTGTTACGGTTTGTGTTGAAATGGCAGTGTTTCCACTACCATCGGTTACGGTCCAAGTTACTGTAGTATTTCCAAGTGGATAGATAGCAGGCGCGTTATTTACCACTGAAGCAACGGAACAATTATCATTATAAACAGGAGTTCCTAATGCGACACCTGATGCCGTACAAATATTTAAATCATTATTAACCGTTACTGCAGATGGTGCAGTAATGGTCGGATTTTGATTATCAATTACGGTAACTATTTGTGTGGCTGTAGCCGTATTTCCACTTCCATCGGTTACCAACCAAGTTACAGTTGTATTTCCTAATGGATAAGAAGACAGCCCATTATTGGTGACAGATGCTACCGAACAATTGTCATTAGTAATAGGAGTACCTAAGTTGACCCCTGTTGCTGCACAAGAGCCTGCGTCAGCATTAACTGTTACAGCCGTTGGAGCAGTAATTGTTGGAGCAATAGTATCCACAACAGTTACGATAACTTGGTCAGAAGCGGTACAACCATTATTATTTCCTGTTAGGGTATAAGTAGTAGTGGTCATTGGTGTAACAACTGTTGTCGGTGTTGTTGAGGAATACCCGGCAGGGCTTGAACTCCAAGTAACAGGGCTGGTTGGGCCGGGTTGATAAGAAACCATTACATTACTTAATGTTAATGTTACAAAGTCTGCGAATAAATCTAAATCCTGAGGTCTTATTCTTATATTTTGACCATTGACTAGATTTCCATTAAAATTATTGATTGTATAAGTACCGCCGCAGTTGGCAATGTTTGTCCAGCCCAAACCTGGTCCATTCCAATACTGCATTAAGTACCAAGAATTATAGAAGGAACAATTAGTACCTGCATAGGATAAAATTGGAGTAAATGAAACTGAAGTTATTGTTGCTCCAGCAGGAGCTCCACTTACCACTAATATCACTGGAGTATTTGAATTATCATACATTGAACCTGAGGCACTCAATGGACCTACTACTGCTGGAAGTGTTGAGGATCCAGTAAGAGTTACTGGTCCACCTGGACAAGTAGAAACATCTGCTCCAGCATTAACTGTTGGATAATTATTAATGGTAATTAAACTAGAAGTTGAAACTACTCCAGAAGGGAATCCGCAGCTGGTATTATTTGCAAACCAGAAATTACCTTCATTTACCACGTCAAAAGAAAGGTTATTAGTTCCTGCTGTAGTTGGAGCTGTTACGGTTAAATAATAAGTCTGAGTTGCTCCAGAAACTAAGCCATTTGCATTTACCCTGATTAAATAATCAGGATCACCATTCCATTTTATTCCCACATTAATATCTGGTGCTGCATCTGTCCATGTTGCTGTTCCTGTATTGGTAAGTGTAATACTTACCGTTCTAACTTCACCCACGCACCAGTTGGCAGAACCCGTATTCATAGAAACAAAGGTACTTTGCCACACAGCGCCATTGGTTAACACTGTAACAGACGCGCTGTAACCAGCGGCTCCAGAACATTTTGTAAACATACATCTGTATTGAGAAGTAACAGCTTGATTTACCGAAGCTGTTGCAGCAGTTGCACCTAAAATATTCGACCAAGTTGCACCATTATCAGTTGATACTTGCCATTGATAACTTAGTCCATCAGGGGAAGGTGGATTGGAAAAACTTAGATTGAAGTTGGTACCAGAACAAACTCCACTCACATCAGCTTGGGCATTAACGCCACTTGGAGCAATATTATCCAAAATCGTCATGGTTACTTGAGCAGAACCTGGAGCATTAGTACATCCAGTGGTTTGATTGGTATACGAAATATTATATAAGGTTGTAACTGCTGGAGCGACATTTTGAGTAAAAATATTAGTTCCAGAACTTACCGCCGGAGCTGGAAGTGCTGAACCATTTCCTGTCCATACAGTAGTATAGTTAGATGGAGGTGTGAAAATCCACGATTGAGGAGCACTTGCAGCAATTTGCGCAGTGGTTCCCGACCAATAGTTCACGGTATTTGGCGTTACTGCACAGTTAGGAGCAGCAGCACCAATGGTTCCAGTAGGGTCGTTAACACCTATTGATTTAGAATTAGTAGATTGTGTTTGAAGACCTATGATACCTACCAATCCTGTTGTTTCATATAGAATTACTTGGAATCTTTGATAGGTAGTAGAATAAGCATATTGATTTACATAATATTCAACAATAAAGCGTCTGTTAGGCGCATAACCACTGGTCCAATAGCGGATATAGGTATTGGAGCCAGCGTAACCACAATGAAGGTCATTGGAAGCTGCGTAAATCGCCCCCAAAGGATCCAGAGTATTAGGTAAGGCGCCAATGGTAAAGTCCCCTAATGCAGTAGCATTATAGGCACCAAATTGGAGTACACCATTCGTTCCAACATTGATAGTAGTATAGTTAGTTCCAAAGAAGTTATAACTAAAGCCAATTGGTATGGCACTCCAACCACCATCATCTAAACTTCCAGAAGCTAAACCAGCAACTGCTGCTCCATTGTTACATAAATAAGCAGCTCCAGATGGAATGGTGTAAGGCGTTAAATTTGCACATGCAGCTGTAAAGTTCCCAGCAGACAAACCAGTATTGATTGTTGCTGATGTTCCCGGACAAACTCCGTTGGCACTTGTTGTTAAATTTGCTGTAGGCAATGGGTATAATCCAATACTTTGAATGGCAGGAAGGCTATAACATCCATTATCTAATGTTTGAACTTGTACAGCACTAGTTTGCGTAATTCCTGCGGTTATACTCGTACCAGTTGTACCGCTCAAAGAAGGAGATCCTTCTAATGAAGTCCAAGTGTAGGTACCTGAAGAGCCAGAAGCGTTAAGTGTAACTGTTCCTCCGGTTCCACAAAATTGACTTTGTGAAGCAGTAATTATCGGTGTAGCAGGCTGTGACCCTAAGGAGAAAGAAGTAGCACTTGTAGCGGTTCCTGTCATGTTCGACACCGTAATTGGTCCAGAAGCACCCGTTCCTGGTATAGCATTTATCGTTGTACTATTAACAATGGTAAAAGAAGATGCATTCACGCCGCCAAATTGAACAGCCGAAACTGTATTTAAGCCGGTTCCCGTTATTGTAACGCTAACAGCTGGACAGCCACTTGCAGGTATAGAGGTAATAGTAGGTAAAGGAACTGCTAAAACAGTTAAACTATAATCTTCGAATTCGCCCCAAGAGTTTGGCCCACAGGCAGTTGTTGCACCCAAATAACCGTTAGAAACGCGCATTCGATAAGTACCAACAGCTTGAGCTCCAGCAACATTAACTACGGTTGAACCACTTGCAACATAAGCATTTGAATTGTAAACACTTTCTCCAGCATCAGCAAAATCTAAGTCATTGTTCCAATCTATCCAGAGTTGGAAATAATCACTTGAATAAATTGAATTCATATTAATGGTAAACGATGAACCTTGATATGCTGAAGCTCCAATGGTAGAATAGTAATTTCCATACCCCCCTGCACTAGCGCCTGTAACATTAGTAAAGTTGGTAGAAGCACCTACCGTATTTACATTGGTTAAATAATACGTTGTTGATCCGGCAGGTATACAAGCAATAACAGAAACCAGTACGGGATTTGAAATCGTTGTATTACCCGTACAAGTAACTATACATTGAAAATAGCTTAATGCTGTTATGGTAGCGGTATAAGTTGAATTTGTTTGCCCAGCAACATTAGTCCAAGGCCCAGTAGAAGAACTTGCCGTTTGCCATTGGTAGGTAACGCCGGTTCCAATAGTATTATTTTGTAAAGAAAGATCGACTGTTTGCCCACTTCCTACGGCTGATGATGAGGTTAAGGTATTTCCTGGCGCAGGAGTTCCTGAACATGGTGGAGGGGCTAAAATATTGATGCAATAATCTTCGGTCTCTCCCCATGTATAAGTACCTGTTGAAGCTTGGCCAATGGAGGATTCTACCTCAATTACACGCATTCTAACTGTTCCCACTGTTGCAGTCATCGGAATATTCACTGTTGTTGAAACTGTAGATCCTCCTACGGCAAAAGAAGTGTAGGGAGAAGTATAAACGAGTTCTCCAGCATCCGTGAAGACTCCGTTGGCATTGTAGTCAATATAAACGGTCACTACTCCTGAATAAGAAAACCCACTGCACATTCCACCCGTAACTGAAAGTGGGTAAGAAGTACCTTGGTACATATTTGGAGCAGTTAAATACCCTGCATAATTGGAATACATAGAAGCCGCAGATCCAGGCCCTGGAGCCGCGACTCCACATGAAGAGGAATTGCTCAATGAACCAAATGTTACATTTAAAATCTCATCATCTGCTGTGGATGTGGCGGAAGATGCCGGGTAAGTTAGACATGAACATGGCCCACCTCCATTGATGCTTATATATAAGCTGGTGGAATTTGATGATATCCCGCTATTAGCACAAGTTATTATTCTTCTATAATAGGTCGCCGTACTAGTATTTGTAACTAAAGTTGCAGCTGTAGCACCAGTAATATTTGTCCAAGTGACATTGTTTGGAGAAGATTGCCATTGGTAGGTTAGACCAGTCCCTACAGCACTACCTGTGGTTGATAGAGTGAAATTTGTACCTGGACAAACGGTAGTTAATGTGGAGACTGTAGTTCCGCCCGTTGGAGTACCTGCACAAGCTGTATTAGAAGCTGCAGTAAGTTGAATATTAGGTAAAAAGGTGTTTCTTGTTGTTGCAGCTGGCGGGGCACTTGGGTTTGGATTAGTAAGATCACTATAATAGATAATAGAACTGTTTGCAGCACCTGCGGTATATCTATACATGGTACTTACATAGGTATAGGAAGCATTGTTTTCGTCACACGCCACCACTAAATTCCCCCCAGTCCAAGTAAAAGGTGTCTGCAAAGTAACGGTTACCCAACCTGTAGGCCAAGTATTTACATTTCCACTATAAACCTGAGTCATTGCAGCAGTAGACACCCAATTTGTTGTTGTTGCAAACGCTGCTTGAGCAGTATTACCGAGAAAAATCGTCCAATTGTTATTATTAGTTGTTCCAGCAGCATTTGCAGTATTAATGTACCACGCAATTTGAGTTATTTGCATACCCGCCGTCATTCCTTGTGCAGTTAAATTTGCTGCAGGATAAATACTCTGATTGTAGCTGTAGCCATAAAAGTTATTAATTGGAACCTGATAGGTAGTTGTTACACCTGTACCAATTGTGTAAACTGTTTGTCCTGATAAATTTCCATTTACCCCTAAAATAAGGCACAATGTAAATACTGCATGTAGCAAGATAGCAGCAATACTAGTTTTTGATTCTTTCATTTTTGAGTTTTTTGGATCTAAAATTGAAATGTAAAACTTTTTCATAGTAATTTCTTTGTAAAATAATTTTTTTTGAAATTTTATAATAAAATAAAAATCAAACTGTTATGCAATAATCTTGCGTCAGAAAAAAGCCTGACGACTAAAAAAAACGCATTTCAGCACTTCTAAAGTAAGAAATCAAAAATATTAATGCTCTTTAGATGAACATTTAAGCTATTTCATCGAATATTCACCTTGTTTTGACAAAGAATTAATTTTAAAATTCTATTCAAAAAAAGAGTCGTGTAAGTAAGTAATTTATTTACAGCTCTTTAGATATTTTAGGAAAAATCTCAATGAAAACAAGAGGCTTAATCATTTTTGGGAAATCATTATTAAAAAAGAAACAACGGTGTAAATCTAAAATTAGATAATTAAAGAATTTCCTGTCATTTCATCAGGAAGATAAAGACCCAGTCTTTGCAAGATAGTAGGAGCAATGTCGGCCAAAATGCCCTCTTTTAATTTTAGATTATTTTCTCGACTAACCAATAGCACCGGAACAGGATTCATACTGTGTGCTGTATTCGGTGTTCCATCATCATTAATAGCGTAATCGGCGTTTCCATGATCTGCAATTACGATAAATTCATATCCTTTTTCTAGACCTGTTTGCAGCAGTTCCCCTAGACAAGCATCAACGGTCTCAATCGCCTTGACTATAGCGGAAAATACACCGGTATGTCCAACCATATCAGGATTGGCAAAATTGAGACATAAGAAATTTGGAGTGGAACTTAAGATGGCTTGCTTTGCTAGATTGCAAACTTCCAAGGCACTCATTTCAGGTTGCAGGTCATAAGTTGCCACTTTTGGGGAATTTACCATGATGCGTTCTTCTCTTGAAAAGGGTACTTCACGGCCACCATTGAAAAAGAAAGTTACATGCGGATATTTTTCCGTTTCTGCGATTCGTAGTTGACTTAATCCTGCTTTTGCAATAACTTCTCCAAGGGTATTGGTTAAATTATCTTTATCGTAAATGACATGAATATTTTTGAAATTCGCATCGTAATTGGTCATCGAAAAATACTCTAATTCCAAGGGAAACATTTGGTGTTCCGGGAATGCTTTTTGTGTCAAGGCAATCGTAATTTCACGCGGTCTATCGGTTCGGAAATTGAAATTAATGAGTACATCATGGTTTCCAATCAAGCCTTTTTTATTTAAAATAACAGGTTTTAAAAACTCATCTGTAATCCCTTCAGCATAGGAATCGTTTAGTGCAGCATCAGAATTTAAAGATTCCTTTCCAACACCATGAATCAGCAAATCATAAGCGACTTTAATGCGTTCCCAGCGTTGATCGCGGTCCATGGCATAATACCTACCGACCATACTTGCGACTGAAAATGAATATTTTGCTGCAATTTCCTCTGTTTCTTTTAAAAATCTTATTGCACTTTTAGGATCACAATCCCTTCCATCGGTTATGGCGTGAATATAAACTTCTTTTACGCCTTGATCTGCAGCCATCTTGCAAAGTGCAAACAAGTGTTCTTTGGAACTGTGTACACCACCATCTGAAAGCAAACCCATTAAATGTAATTTTCTGCCCGGTTCTTTGGCTTTATTGAAAGCGTCTAGAAGAATTTTATTTTCAAAGAAGTCCCCTTCTCTAATTTCCTTATTAATTCTTGTCAATTCTTGATAAACCACCCGCCCAGCTCCTATGTTCAAATGACCGACCTCTGAATTTCCCATTTGCCCCTCCGGAAGACCCACCTTTTCGCCAAAGGTAGTCAAGGTAGCATGCGGGTATTGGTGCATTAAGCGATCCATTACTGGAGTGTTGGCCGCAGCTATCGCATCTGAAGCACCACCGTTTCCAATGCCCCAACCGTCCAAAATTATTAATCCAACATGCTTGTTCATAGTTGCAAGGTTATTTTAAAATTGGCGCCCTTCGGTTTATTATCTGAATAGGTTATTTTCCCTTTGTGCAGCGCGGCAAATTGTTCAACGATATAAAGCCCCAAACCACTTCCTTTCTGCGTTCGAGTTTCTTCATTTTCTACGCGGTAAAATTTGGAAAAAATTTCAGTTTGATGGGTTAAGGGAACACCTGGACCTTCATCTTTTACACCAAAGACAAATTTATTTTCTTCCTGTGCTGCATACAAATTTATGTTAGCTTCTTGTCCTGCATATTTGATAGCATTTTCTAATAAATTGGAAAGAATGGCTTCGAACATGAATCTATCCGCTTTTAATTCGGCATCACTGTCAATGCTAATTTGAATAAAGTTCTTACCGTAATTTTTATGGATTCTGTCAACTATTTGTTGTCCGAGTTCTGAAAATCTAAAAGTACTTTTCACAGGCTGAATGGATTTATTGTCCAAACTTGATGCATGTAAAATATTTTCGATTAGTAATTCTAAGCGTTCGTTTTCCTCTAATGATTTTTTTAAAAGTTCTTGTCTTTTTTCTAAAGTAAGATCATGCTTCAACATGGTTTGGATCATTATTTTTTTAGCGGCAATGGGGGTTTTTAACTCATGCGTAACAGACAGTAAAAAATTACTCTGCCTTCTAGATAATAGAATATCCTTTTGAATGGATTTTCTAATTTGCCAAAGGCCAAAAATGAGTATAATAAAAAAGACCATTCCTTCCCCCAAAATCATTCCCACTCTTCTCATGGAAGCATCTGGAGTGGCTTCTGTTTTTTGACTTAATTCAATTAAATGATAACCCCACCAGGCAAATTGTAAGATAATATAGGTACTTAGAATGATGAAGAAAAATCTAGTTTTATTATTCATTTCTTATTCTGTATCCGTATTTTTCTTGAAGATGCTTCCCACTTCTTTTCCAATTTTTTGAATTGTTTCTACACCTACACTAATTGGATTTCCAGTAATATCATCGTAATTAGTAAAGATATTTTCTTTTTCTTGACCCGGATAGATGATAATGGTGTCGTTGTCAGGATATGCTTTTTCAACCCTCGTCAAAAATCCTTCTATTTCAGGAGTATAAGAAACTGATCCAAAACGAGAAGCACACACTACCACAATATCGCCTGGTTTCTTATTTGCTTTCAAGAAAACATCGTCTAGAGTATCAATTTCGAACGCGCTCATTTCAAAATCAATTTTATTGGCTTGTCCTACTTTTAAGGCGCGGTCATAGACTCCTTCCGTTCCGTAGAGGTGCACCTTGATCGACAGTTCTTTTGCCAAGCGTAGAATGCGTTCCATCCAAATGGCAAAGTCGGTTTCCAATTCCGCAAAAGCTGGACAAATCAATACAATGCGCTCATAATTGATAGAAGGTTGATCTAAGCGACAGAAGAAAATAGTTTTATCACAAGAATCTAATAGATGTGATCGATCATCTCCAACCAATCTTTTTAATAAATTGATTTTACTACTATCATTCAATATTACAATATCTGAAACCAATTCTTTAGATACACGGGCAATTCCTGAAGAAATATTTAAATCAATAGTCGCAATGGTGTTTATTTTGATCTCATGACCAGAGAAATGTTTCACGATATCTTCAAGTGATTTTCTTGATTTACGGATCATTTTTTCAGCGTCAACATTGTTTTCATGTACACTTACTACTGAAATAGGATTGATCACTTTGGAATCTGAAATTAAGATTCCAAAATCTAGTAGGGATTCGTTGCCTTGAAGTTCATTCATGGAAACCAGTACATGTTGGTTCCTTAATTTGGTTTCGTTCTGACCTTCATCACCATTTTCAGCTTGTTCAATCAACAAATTCTTTCCAGCGCTTTCTGTGACAAAGGAGGCGGTCATGCAGGTAAAAAGAATCAATAATATGGTTCCGTTGACAATATTAATATCCAGAATTCCATGACCATCGCCATATCCGACCATAATAATAGCTAGGGTGGCGGCTGCATGAGAGGTACTTAGACCAAAAATAATATTCCTTTCATTTTTACTCAATTTGAATATTATTTGCGTGGTATAGGCAGCCAACCATTTGCTGAAAATTGCAAAAGTGGTCAATACTGCTGCAATAATGAGGGGCCATGAACCAGCAAAAAATGCGCGGTAATCAACCACCATCCCCACAAAAATCAAAAAGAAAGGAATGAAGAGTGAATTGCCGATAAAGTCAATGCGGTTCATTAATATAGAATTGTGAGGCACTAATTTATTGAGCACCAATCCAGCGACAAATGCCCCGATAATTCCTTCCACTCCTGCTACTTCTGCTAGAAAGGCAGAAAAAAACACTGTGGCAAGTATAAAAATATATTGCGAAGTCTTCTCACTGTCTAATTTACTCAAAAACCAACGGGCAATTTTTGGGATTATCAAAAACATGATAAGGGAGAAGATTCCCAAAGAAGTAATAAGCCTCAGCCAAAAGGAAAAATCCAAACTTCCTTTGGAAGAACTGGTTATAATGGCAAGAATAATTAAAACAGCCGTATCAGTCAATATGGTTCCGCCAACGGTAATGGCAACTGAAGAATGTTTAGACAAACCATATTTACTAATAATAGGGTAGGCCACTAAAGTATGTGTTGCAAACATACTCGCAGTTAAAAGGCTGGCCATTGGACTTAAATGCAGGACATAAAGGCATAAGGGATACCCTAAAACAATTGGAATAAAGAAAGTGAGTAATCCAAAAGTGAGACTTTTTTTGATATACTTTTTAAATTGTGTAAGGTCTAATTCTAAACCTGCAATGAACATGATGTAAAGTACACCAATGGTAGCGAAGAGCTTTATATTTCCGGAGGCAGCCATGGCTTCAGCACCAATTAAATTAAGTCCTTTTGGTCCAATTACCACTCCGGATAATATCAGACCAATTATGGCAGGAATTCTTGCTTTTCTTAATAATATAGGAGAGAGGAGAATGATAAATAACATCAATGAAAAAACCAATACTGGATTGTGTAATGGTAATTTGAATTCAGAGAGTAAGTGTTCAAAAAAATAATCCATCAATCTAAAATTGCAAAGTGATAACCTTTGTTCAGCATGCGTTCAATAAAAACTGGAAGTACCAATTTTAATTTATCAAAGGTACGATGGTTGTCATGAAAAACGATAATATCTCCCGATTTTATTTTATTCATTTTTTTCTCGATTTTACTGGCCGATACACTTGAATCAAAATCATTAGACAACCAAGTCCACATAATGATTTTATAACCAAATTGTCTCAGGAGACGCGCTTGTTTTAATTTTATTCTTCCGTATGGAGGTCTAAATAAATTACTTGATAAGATCGAATTGGCATCCTCCACAGAATTTAGGTACGAACTTGTATTGCTTGACCAACCTTTTTCGTGACGCATGGTATGATTTCCAATTTTATGACCCTCACTAATAATTTGATTTAAAATTAGCGGGTTATTTTGCGAGGCCTCACCAACACAAAAGAAGGTAGCTTTTATATGATGTTCTTTTAAGCAAGATAAGATCCAATCACTATGCTCAGCACCGGGCCCATCATCAAAAGTTAAATAAAGCGCATTCTTTTCCCCTCCCCTCCAAATCCAATTAGGAAATAGTTGTTGCACGAACCAGGGGATGCGAAAAATAGGCATTTATGGGGTGTTGCTGTCTGGTTTATTTCCTGCTGGAATCATTTTTTGTAGATCCATATTTACAGGTTGTCCACTCGGTACAGCGCCACTAGGAACTCCTGGAACTTTAATAAATCCATAATGCTGACCCATACCACCCAAATAAGCTTGAAGACTTGCCCGCAAGGGGCTATATTTACCGCCAATTCCTCCTGAAACTTCGCCATTATTGCTCGCTAATTGTTCTAATTCTGAATACATTCTAGGGGCAATTATTTTGTAAACCCTATTAATACTTTTATAAATACGCTTGGCTAAAGGCCCGTTTTTATTACCCAAAGTAGGATCAGCAGCAATAACATACATTTTAAAACAGGCATCTAAAGCAGCATATAAATCTTCTACATTATCAGGCTTCGCGCTCATGCGAACATCGGTGTGCTCGTAGTAGGCGAAAATTCTTTCGTAATCGTCCATTAAAGCCATTCCAAGGGCTTCAGCCTTTGCTTTATTTTTAGTAACATAGTATAATTGTACATATTCGTGAAGTACACCACTGCATTTAGCTCTGATATCTTGGCCATTAAAGTTATAGGCATCATGCATTTTGTTTAATTCCAAAGACGCCATTGGATCACATTGATTCACTTCACCGAAATCCATAACATTTTTCAAAGGCATTTTTGCAAGAGACATATCTAGAAGAGCACATGCTTTTTTGTTATTGCCCTTATTAGCAAATTGTTCTGCCAGCAACATGAAATTCACACGGTACTGAACGGTATGATGACGAGCATAATAATCAGTCAGAACACCTGGCATATTCATTTTTCCATAGCTATAAGTATGACTTAAATGTTGGTCCATTTTTCGAATATTGTAAAAATTCATAACATTAGATCTCATAGGATTTAATTCATAAGCCATTCCAACTTGTTGAACATAACCACTACTCAACAAAGCAATTGAAAATGCAGAACCGC
This sequence comes from Flavobacteriales bacterium, assembly GCA_947447525.1. Classification (GTDB taxonomy): domain Bacteria; phylum Bacteroidota; class Bacteroidia; order Flavobacteriales_D; family Crocinitomicaceae; genus UBA952. Next base: position 14,332 of record CANFJL010000009.1, read on the forward strand.
GATTACTAGAGAAATAAATGCCTCTTTTCCAGTCATTATTGGCAACAATATCCATCATCATGATTTCATCTCTTGTCAAATAGCGATCTCTTTTTGAATCAAACTCAAATGGAATCCTCGTTGGGCAAGTTGCCATTTCCTGTTTAGTAATAACTCCGGACTTAAAGGCATTGTTTTTATTTACTTTCAAAGTAAAACTAGAAGAAGGGAAGAAACTCACTTTTCCATCTTTATTATTCAGCGCATTGGCATCGTCTCTCACAAAAGCCATCGCTTCTGCAAAATCTACGGACATCCATGGTTTTTCGAAATCTTGAATCAATTTTTGTAATTCCGAAGCAATCGCATCATCAATTTTGATGGCGCCACTTTGATTGGCCTCCAAAATTTGAGCAATCGCATTGTATTTTTTGTAAATATTAGCTTCAAGATCAGCATCATTTGAAATCAAATCACTTTGAAGTTGATTAAAAGACACTTGAATTTCTGGATTAATTACCGAAATAGAAGGCATAAACCCAGCCATTTTTGCGTTAAAATATTGAATCGTCTGTTGCGCAGGGATTCGGTTATTTTTAACCCTCATGTGAATCACCTTTTCTTTCAATTCATCATCACCTGAAGAGCCGAACAAATCAAGTAACCCAAGGAAATATACTTGATCCGTATTTCCCGCATACATTAAAATCTGGTCTTCTCTAAATTTAATGGGTAAGGGATCAGATTCGTAAGCTTTCATTTTCATTTGATTGGTGTACCAATCTGTTCCCATAAGGGAAAGATTACAAACCCTGACATCAGTCCTTACACCTTCCACCTCTTGCATGTACCACAATGGGAAGGTGTCATTATCACCGTTGGTAAAAATAATTCCATTTTTTTCGCAAGATTGTAGGTAATTATATGCCAAATCTCGTGCGCTAGTCTTACCACTTCTATCGTGGTCATCCCATCCTTGGAAAGCCATTATTAAAGGCACCATAACTCCAAGCACTGCAGCGAGGACAGCACCATTTTTTTCCGTTTGCACTATCTTTTTCAAGAGCAACATAGTTCCTATTAACAAAGCAGCAATTAATAAAATCATGCACCATAAAATAGTATTGGCCATACCATATTCAGCACCCATATCTGCCAAAAGCATCAGCACCAAAATAGCACCCGCCCAAATCGCCGCTTTTTTAAAGTCTTCTTTTTGGAATCGCATGAACATGTCGTAGAGGGCATAAACCCCAATTCCTATCCACATAGCAAAGAAATAGAACGACCCGGCATAGGCATAGTCTCGTTCTCTTGGTTCCATTGGTTTTTGATTTAAGTACACTAAAATCGCAAATCCTGTAAACATAAAGACCAGTGATAAGACAAAGGCATCTTTTGGAGCACGATAAAAATGAAAAAACAATCCAATTAATGCAAGCGTCAAAGGAAGTAGGAAAAATCGATTGTGAGAGGCATTGTCTTCTGTATATTTTGGAGCAAATTCTTGACTCCCAAGTCTGGCCTCGTCAAGAACGGTAATTCCTGTCAACCAATTCCCGCGCATGTTATCTCCATGTCCTTGAATATCATTTTGTCTTCCAGCGAAATTCCACATAAAGTAACGGATGTACATCCAATTGACTTGATATCTAAAGAAATAAGTAAGATTTTCCCCAAAGGTTGGCAATCGTTTACCGTCATTTCCTATTTCCGTTTGAGTGTCATCATTTGGATCGTAACCAGACCAATTTTCATATCCTTGTTGATGCGATGGATTCCCTTCCGAGTACATTCTTGGGAACAGTGTTTGTTGCGCGTAAGTCGCTATCCCTCCATGGCGAACAGAAGCATTACTTTCATAATACTTCTCCTCAATACTGTAAGCACCTCGATGTTCGAGCACCCATTTCTTGGCATCTGCTTCCTTTTCAAAAGCTTTAATGTCATTATCACCTTCCATGATGACGAATCGTTGTAAATAAAAGGGTGAAAAATCCTTCCATTCATCCCTTGAAGTTAATTGAGGACCATCTTCCGTCATGATTTCCCCATTTTTCAAGGAGTTCCAATAATTACCTGAAAGAAGAGGCGCTGAACCGTATTGTTCTCTTTTCAAATAAGAGTGCAGGGTAACAAGATTTTCAGGATCATTTTCATCCAATGGAGTATTGGCATTGGAACGAATCACGATAACGGCGAAAGAACCATATCCAATAAGTAAAAAAACAAGACCCATAAATATATTGTACAGGATCGTTTTTCCTTTTTTTCTGGCGTACATCACTCCTATAACACAGATGATTATTAAGAAAATGAAGAAGAATATCGTTCCTGCAAAAAAGGGTAATCCTAATGAATTCACAAAAGAAACTTCAAAAGCAGAGGCTAGAGCGACAGAACCTGGAATTACCCCTTCTTGAATAAAACCTAAGGTGAACAATGAAATAACACCAGTCAAAACAAAACCTTGCCAATTCGTTTTTTCGAATGCTTGAAAATAAATGATATAACAAATGGCAGGAATAACAAGGATGCCCAAAAGGTGAACACCAATGGCTAAGCCCAAAAGAAACATAATTAAAAGCAACCATCTATTGGGAGAAACGCTCGAAATAAATTTTGATTCAGACATTTCTTCATCCCATTTCAGTGCAGCCCAAAACACGACCGCAGTAAATAAAGAGGCCATTGCATATACCTCACCTTCCACTGCCGAAAACCAAAAGGAATCCGAGAAGGTATAAGACAAAGCACCAATAGCAGAAGCGGTAAAGATGGCTATTCTATCTCCACAACTAAGTTCTGCTTTGTGCTTTAAGATCATTTTTTTAATCAAGATCGTCAAGGACCAGAACATGAACAAAATGGTTAAAGACGATGACAATGCTGAGAGGGAATTGATCCAAACGGCAACATTTTCAGGAGCAGCGAAAAAAGAAAACAACCTCCCCATAACCATAAATAAAGGTGCCCCTGGAGGGTGACCCACCTCTAATTTATATGCTGCTGTAATATACTCCCCACAATCCCACAAACTAACAGTGTCTTCAATCGTCATTAAATAGACTAAAGTGGCTATAGCAAAAACCCCCCAACCCAACACTGTGTTCCATTTTGAATATGACATAATCATTAAATTTGTTTTCTTTTTAAGAATAGTTTCCGTGCGAATTTAGGAATATTTATCATCAGATTTTCGATTTTAATTAATATTTCTTTGCTTTTTCATGTGCTTATTTTTGCGATTTTCTTTTATATTTAAATTAAGTTCTTAAATTTGCATCCAGAATTGACCCATGGTGTAACTGGCAACACGTCTGTTTTTGGTACAGAAGAGTCTAGGTTCGAGCCCTAGTGGGTCAACAAAAAGTTCTGAGGAAACTCAGAACTTTTTTTATGCACTATACTTTTTTCAGATGGTAATATTTGAAAGATTTCAAATAATTAATATTAAAGTTTGAGGTAATTCCCATGTCCTATTTCCAAAATAAAGTTGCAATAATTACAGGATCAAGTCGCGGTATTGGTTTGTCAATTGCAAAAGAATTAGTAGCAAATGGTGCATTGGTAATGTTGAATGGACGAGATGAAAATCGACTTCATGCTGCACAAAATTCTCTAAGTGATGTCGCTGATCGCGTTGCTGCTTTTGCTGGAGATGTTGCCATAGAAGAAACAGCCAATGCATTAATTGCTGCTTGTTTGGAGCGCTTTGGAAAAATCGATTTCTTGATTAATAATGTTGGGGTTTCAAGTAGAGGTAATATTGGCGCGCTATCCCCTTCAGTGTTTAGACTCCTTTTCGAAAGTAATGTAATGGGAAGCGTTTGTCCGACCATTGCTGCATTACCTTCAATCCGCCAAACTAAAGGAAGTATCCTATTTATTTCTTCTTTGGTGGCTGTGCATGGTTTGCCTGGCTTGGCGCCCTACAGCGCTTCAAAAATGTCGCTCCGAGGAATAGTGGAATCTTTGCGTATCGAAGAGGCTAAAAATCACATTCATGTAGGGCTAATTTATGTTGGAATGACCGAAATTGTAACGGACAAAGAAGCAATTGCTGCCGATGGAAGTACAACAGTGTTGGCTTCAAGGGCTGATAAAAAAGTACAAAGTCTTCAAGAAGTATCTAAAGCTGTTTTGAAACAATTAAGAAAAAGAACTTACAGGAGCGTGTTAACTCCCCTGGGAAAAATAAACGCTTTTTTACAAGCTCTATTTCCACTTTTAGTTGAAAAAATTATTTTAAAGAACTTGCATAAATTTGACGAAGGAAATAAATAGGTAAAGCAAGCGCTCCCTTTAGTTGCATATTTTTTGTAACTTAGACCTCCACTTTTAAAGTTTTTTTTAGTGGTATTTAATTTCTTATTATGAAAAAAGGGCAACTTTCCACCATCTTTTTTAGCATAATCACCTTTACTTTTTTACTTCCAATTGGCTTATTCGCTCAAGTAAAAGCAGATTCACCCATGTATCAAAAACTGAAAGAATCCGGCCAGCTGGGGAAAGTTAATGTGGAACCGAGTGTCAGTACGCTTCCCCCCGCAAAAGTAAAGCCACATCCTTCAGAGAAAGCCTCAGCTTGTGATTGTTATATTGCACCAGACGCAACGTATACTTTGGCCATGCAGCCCAATGATGATGGTTCTTCAGTAAATATTCCAATCCCTTTTAATTTTAACCTTTATGGGAATATTTATTCTTCAATTTATATAAACAATAATGGAAATATTACCTTTAATGGTCCGATGTCGACTTTTTCTGCCTCGGCTTTCCCCTCAACAATTAATGCAATTGTGGCCCCCTTTTGGGCAGATGTAGATACGCGCGCAGGAAATGGTCAAGTAGTATATAAAATTACACCTACTGCTGTATATATTAATTGGGAAGCTGTAGGATATTTTAACCAACATGGAGATAAACTTAATACCTTTCAATTGATCATCACAGATGGTTCTGATCCCGCAATTCAAGGTGGAAATGTCGCTTTTTGTTATCAGAATATGGAATGGACCACCGGTGATGCTTCTTCTGGGGTCAATGGATTTTTTGGCACCCCTGCTACATGTGGAACCAATTCTGGAGATGGAATCGCATATTTCTTAATCTCCTATTTTGACCATGCAGGAGGTAGTTTTGACGGACCACAAGGTCAACCCGATGGGATCAATTGGTTGGATTATAAGAGTTTTGCTTTTGATGCTTCCAATACAGGGAATATTCCACCCATCCCTCAAGGAATTGCCAGCTGTGATACCTTTAAAATTTGCTCGGTGGGCGACACAGCTCTATTTTCAATCGATTTTCTTTCCCCCGAGGTTGGGCAAACCACCTCAATTACGTTCAATAATGGAGGTTTAAATACGCTTTCTCAAGTTTCAAATACCAGCGGGAATTCTGCAAATATCGTTTTACAGGCCGTTGGAAATAATTCCAATATTGGGATCTATAATGTTACTATTACTGCAGTGGATAATAATGTTCCTCCCGGAGTAACCGTTGTTCCTTTTGTCATTCAAATTGATACCACATTGAATGCTTTAGACTCTTCTTATTTAGTCACTCAGGACACTTGTGGCAGTGTCGATATTGGCGTGGCATTTGGACCATATGACACCTATTTATGGGATGATTTCACAGTCGATAGTACTTCAGTTTTAAGTAATTCACAATCTTATGGTGTCACCGTAAGTTTAGATGGATGTTATCGTTATATTTCTGATTTCTTTCAAATTGCAGCACCACTGCCGATAAATTTATTGGGTTCTTTAAGTTATTGCCCACCTGACACCTCCACGATTGTTACGATTCAAAACCCTGGAAATTATAGCGCTATATCTTGGGGCTTAGGCAATCCGGCTTTAGATTCTTTAAATTCAGCAAATCTTCCAATTGGTTCCTATACCATAACGGTAATGGATTCTCTAGGACTTTGCACATCCGACACTACTTTCTTAATATCAGGCTCAAATTCTGCTATCATTTTTAATGATACGCTTACCTGTAATCCAATCTTCCAAGCCCCTCTTGCAATTTCTAACGGCGGAACTTGGAGCAGTAATTCTAATCAAATTACTTTTAATAATCCCAATTCTTTAAGTCCAATAATAAGCATCGCAGCACCTGGAACCTATGTCTTATCTTTTGCGGATGATGCTTGTAATCAAGTATTGAATGTAAATATTAGCTTACCTATTTCACCTACTATTCTTCAAGACACCACCTTGTGCGCTATGTCTTTACAGATTGCAGGTACCGTTGCAGATGCTGCTGGTGGACAATGGGCATATACCTCCGGAGTTGGAAATGTATTGAATTTTTCATCGAGCACTATAAATAATAACCCGCTAATTACAGCCAATAACCCTGGGATTTATCAAATCACTTTTACTGATAATGTTTGCAATCATATTGACACCGCTTCGGTTCACTTTCAATTGCTTCCGGATATCAACACGGCCAATTTAGCATGTAATTATCAATATCAAATAACTGGAACCATTTCTGATCAAGGTGGTGTTTGGACTGCTTCTGACACTTGCGTTCATTTTTCAAATCCTACGGGTGACAATCCATTGGTTTGGACCAATTATGCAGGGATTTATACGCTTACCTATACAGATATAGCTTGTAATCAAGTATTGACGACTCAAATTCATTTCCCACCTTATCTTGAAACAAATTTACCGGACTCCTCCTCTTGCTTGGGCACAAGTATAAATTTGGTTCCCTTATCATTACCGGTTCCTCAATATGCGTGGTTGTCAGCTGTTACTTTACAAAGCAATTATTCGCCTACATGGACCGGTATTTGGGCTGATGGATCCACACTTCCAAGTGCAAGTGTAACGCAATCAGGCGCCTATATTTATTCTATCTCCAATGAATGTTACACGACATCCGATACTGCTCAAATCAACTTCTATGTTTGTGAAATTACCGTTCCAAATATCATCTCAATGTCCTCTCTATCAGGTAATAATTTATTTTCTGTAAATTCTAATGGCATTGAAACTTTTCATTGTGTAATTATTAATCGATGGGGTAATTTTATCTATGAATACAATGACCCATCGGGCTCCTGGAACGGAATGGATCAAAATGGGGATTTGGTAAATGAAGGGACCTATTTTTATTTAATTGATGCGACCACTGAAGGCGGGAAAGAAATTAAATTACATGGTTTTGTAGTAGTACATTACTAGAATTTATTCATCGCAAATTTTTCGAAAAATAGCAATATGCTCTATCTGCAATTAAAATAAAATTAGACCAATTTCTATTTGTCTTACCTTTGTAACTATTAAAAATCAATTATCATTTAGCATCAAGTTATTATCATGTCGGAGAACGCAACAAAAAATATTCAAGAATTAGGGGAGTTTGGCCTGATTGATCATCTAACCTCGGGTTTTACCACTTCAAATGCTACCACAGTTTTAGGTATAGGCGATGATTGTGCGGTAATTGAAATTAATGCAGAGGAATCATTTCTGGTTTCTACGGATATGTTGGTTGAAGGCGTGCATTTTAATCTGATGTATGTTCCATTAAAACATTTAGGTTATAAAGCTGTTGCTGTAAATGTATCTGATATTTGCGCCATGAATGGTAAAGCAGAGCAAATCACTGTTGCATTGGCAGTATCTAGTAAATTTCCAGTAGAAGCATTAGAAGAACTCTATGAAGGAATTCAATTGGCTTGCGATCACTATCAAGTGGATTTAGTGGGTGGAGACATGACTTCTTCGTGGTCTGGTTTATCCATTACAATTACAGCTATCGGAAGGGTAGCCAATAGTAAAATGACCAAGAGATCCGGGGCAAAACCTAATGATATTATTGTAGTGTCAGGAGATTTAGGAGCCTCATATTTGGGGCTTCAAATTTTAGAAAGAGAGAACGAAGTATTTAAAGCCAATCCAAAAGTACAACCGGAGTTGGAAGGTTTTGATGCGCTTATTCAACGTCAGTTGAAACCTGAAGCTCGAATGGATATCATAGAACTTTTAGAAAAAATGGAGGTGATACCTACTAGTATGATTGATATTTCAGATGGTTTGGCCTCTGAAGTAATGCATCTGTGTAAACAAAGCGGAACTGGTTGTCAATTATTTGAAGATAAAATTCCCATGACGGATAAAACTAAATTGACGGCGATTGAATTTAAAATATCTCCAGTTACTTGCGCACTCAATGGTGGTGAGGATTACGAATTACTTTTCACGGTTAAACAAGAAGATTTTGATAAAATAGTCGGAAACCCAAGCTTGTCCCCCATTGGTTATATGACAGAAGATACCGCTGGAAAATTCTTAATTGATGCGGCTGGAGATGTCGTGCCTCTAAAAGCTCAAGGCTGGCAACACTTTTAATCTACTCTGGGTAAGTGTATTTCAGTTCTGTGAATAACACAGATAGTGAATAAACTCTGAATCTTAGCTTGTATTTTTTCGGCATCAATTTTATTGCGGTAATCTCCAACCATTAAATTGAAGTTCGGATCCTCAAAATTCATGTAAACTTCTGTTTTTGGATATAATTCTAAAAATTTTCTTTTAGCAGCATCTGCAACATCTTTATTAGAGTCAAAACATATCTGTAAGCGATAACCAATTGTTTTTTCTGCATCATTAGAAATTGATTGAACCAATCCCGGTAAACGGGAATCATTTTTAATGATAATCTGTCCAAAGGCATGACTTCCAAATACAATAATTAAGCAAAATAATATTTTCGACATGTCAAATAATTTCCACAAAATTAACTAAATGCCTCTTAAAGAACAATTTTAAGGCAAAGACAATTAAAGACCTTATTTAGAATGATTTTAAATTAGCTATATTATTGTATTTTTTGTCATAAAACTGTCATAGAATAGTGTGTTTATTCTAAATTTGCTACCGTTAAAATGCGTTAAAATCGCATTATTTGAACAAGAAATTAGTAACGTTTTTCATGAAAATATCTAATATTCAGAGGTTTAAGCGCTTGAGCACAGTAGTTGCTGGCGTTTTCACAGTGATTACCTTTTTGCTTCCAAACCAAGTTTTGGCTGATGGAGGAGGTGATTTTAAAGCTAAATGTGCAAGTTGTCACCAACCTCACAAAAACAGTACAGGTCCTAAACTTTTTCAAGTTAGAACCAAATGGGCAACTGGCGGTGCCAAGGAAGGGTCTATCTATCAATGGGTAAATAACTGGCAAACCGCAGCTGCAAATGATCCATACGCTGCAGACGTATCTAAATGGTCTTCCACGGCTATGTCTCAATTTCCGGATTTGTCTAAAGAGCAGATTAATGGAATAATGGACTGGATAGATATGCAACCAGATCCAGCAACGGCTGCAACAACAACTGGCGACCCTACTCAAGTGGGTGGCGATCCCTCTGCTACTGAAGAAGAAGGTTCGTTTGGTTGGATTTGGATAGTAATCGGTGTTATTTTTGTTATTATTATTCTAGCAGTTGGTGGCGTTCGTCGTCAATTGAAGCATGTAACAAGTGAGGAAGAGCTAGTTGAAAAGTTAACCTATGGTGAAGAACTTCGTGCAATGGCATGGAAATATAGACTTTGGGTAGGATTGGGTTCTTTGGTATTGTTACTTGCAATTCTAGTAACTGTATTACAGGGTTTGGCAAGAATCAATGTAGTAGAAAATTACCAACCTTCTCAACCTATTGTTTTTCCTCATGATAGACATGCAGGTGTAAATGGTATAGATTGTAAATATTGTCACAATTCTGTTACAAAATCTAAGTCTGCTGGAATTCCTTCCGTAAATGTCTGTATGAATTGTCACAAGCAAATTAACGGAGAAGGAAAACCATTTGCTGATCAAATTAAGAAAATCTATACTGCTGCCGGTTGGGATCCGACTGGAGCTGGAAAGTATACAGGAAAAACTTCGCCAATTGTTTGGAATAAGGTTCATGTTTTACCTGACCACGTTTATTTTAATCACTCTCAACACGTTGTTGTAGGAGGTGTAGATTGTAAGCAATGTCATGGCGATATGAAAACAATGAATGAAGCAGTTAAAGTTCAACCAGTTGAGGAATTGAATAAGATAGAAGGTAACATTAAGTTATCTCGACCTACTTTAACAATGGGTTGGTGTATTGAATGTCATGCTGCTAAAGATGTTCCTTTAGGAAATGGTAAGAGTGCTTATTACGATGAGATTCATAGAAGATTAAAAGACAATGATAAAACATTGTATAGAAAATACCTAAAAGATGGTAAGGTTACCGTGAGTGAATTAGGTGGATGGGAATGTGCAAAATGTCACTATTAATAATTAGGTCATAGTCAGAAAAATATGGGAATGACAAGAAAATATTGGAAAGGTCTTGAGGAATTAAAGGAAACTCCTGAATTTATCAAGCAAAGAGAGAATGAATTTCCTTCTCAAGTTAGTGTTGAAGAATTTTTATCTGATGATAAATTAAACGAAACATCTACTGCGCGAAGAGACTTCTTGAAGTTTTTAGGTTTCTCCGTTGCGGCAGCTTCTTTAGCAGCTTGTGAGGCGCCTGTAACTAGAGCGGTGCCTTATGTAATTAAACCAGAAAATGTAACGCTAGGTATGCCAACTTGGTATGCTTCAACTTACTATGATGGTTCTTCTTACACAAGTATTTTAGTTAAAACTAGAGAAGGTCGCCCTATCTTTATAAAAGGAAATAAGGATTTTGGAATAACTAAAGGGGGTGTAAATCCTCAAATTATTGCTTCTGTATTAGGACTATATGATAGCGAGCGATTAAAAAATGCTTCTATTGGTGGTGCTGATGTTGCTCAATCAAAATTAGATGCTGAAGTAATAAGCGCTCTTAAATCCGCTAAAAAAGTTACCTTAATTAGTAATACTGTTATCAGTCCATCTATGAACCGAGCAATCGGAACTATGGCTGCTGATTTGAATGTAAATGGTGCTACTAAATTTGAGCATATCACTTATGATGCTGTTTCATATAGCGCTATGAGAGAAGCGAACCTTCAAAATTTTGGAGCTGCAATTTTACCTTCTTATGATTTTTCTAAAGCGAAATCGATTGTAAGTATTGGTGCAGACTTCTTAAGTACTTGGTTGATGGCAACTGAATATGCTGCTCAATATGGGTCAAGAAGAAATCCTGAAAAAGAAGTAGAAGGTGAATGGATGTCAAAACACTTCCACTTCGAATCTACTATGTCGATTTCAGGATCCAATGCTGATTACAGAGGTATGATTAAACCTTCAGAACAAGCAGCAGTATTGTCTTACTTTATTAAAGGTTTAGGTGGTGCTTGCGCTGTTGCTGCAAATGTCCCTGCCAGTGCCGAAAAAGCTGCAAAAGAAGCGCTTTCTTCATTGAAGAAAAACAAGAAAAATGCTTTGGTTGTTTGTGGTTCAAATAATGTAGGCTTACAATTATTAACCAATCAACTGAATTCTTTGTTGGAGTCTTATGGTACTACAATAGATTTAAATAATGATTTAAAGTTGTTCCAAGGTAATGATAAAAAAGTGCAAGCTTTTGCAAATCAAGTAATCGCTGGAAAAGGTTCAGACATGATAATATTCATGGGAGTAAATCCTGTGTATACTTTACCGAATGGTGCTGCTTTTGGGAAAGCATTGAAAGGAGTTAAAACAACACTTTCTTTGGCTGCTTATGCTGATGAAACTACAACGCTTTGCTCTCATGCATCTCCAGATCATCATGCATTAGAGTCTTGGAATGATTTCCAAGTTAAACCTTCTCATTATGCAGTGGCTCAACCTACAATTCGTCCTTTGCATGATACTACTTCAGCTCTTGAATCTATCTTGGTTTGGAATGGAAAAGCAAGTAGAGCAGGTAAAGATTCTAATGTAGCATACGATTATATAAAAGAAACCTATGCAACAATTTTCCCATTAGGTGATTTTGCATACACAACACATAACAGTTGTGAAAATATTACGGTTGCAGCTGCAACAGCTTTGACTTACAAGTCAGCCCCAATTACAAATCTTCCAAAAAGTGGTGCCTTAGAAGTAATTCTGTATCAAAAAGCTGCTATTGGAACGGGTGTACAAGCAAATAATCCTTGGTTACAAGAAATGCCAGATCCAATTACAAAGGCGACTTGGGATAATTATATTACCATGAATCCAGTTGAAATGGAAAAATGGGGATATGTGACTACTTATGATCAAGAACATGGTTTAGATTTAGCAACTGTTACTGTTAATGGATTAAGTGTTACTTTACCTGTTTACCCTTTACCTGGTCAAGCAATAAATACTATAGGTATCGCTTTAGGTTATGGAAGAGGTGCTAATGGAGAAAAAATTGGTAAAGCTGCATTTCAAACCAAAGAATATGGTGGTTATGAAGTAGGTGAAAATGGATTGCATGTTCCAATTGGTGCTAATGTATTTGCTTTTGCTTCTTCCAATTTTGAATTAGAGGCTGTAGGAACGATCAAGAAAGTTGATGGGACTTATAAAATTGCTGCCACTCAGATTCACCATACAGTTATGGGAAGACATTCAATCGTGCGTGAAACCACTTTGGATACTTTCTTAGCTAAAGATAAAGAGGCATATAATCCTGCTCATACACTACAAAAATTAAATAAAGAAGGTCATCACGAAGAAAGACCAGTAAGTGAATTTGATTTATGGGATGCTCATCCAGTGGAGAAAATTGGTCACCGTTGGGGAATGACAATTGATTTATCTTCTTGTATCGGTTGTGGATCTTGTTTGGTTGCTTGTCAATCAGAAAACAATGTTCCTGTTGTTGGAAAAGATGAGGTTCGAAGAGGTCGAGAAATGCACTGGTTGCGTATTGATCGTTACTTTGCATCTGATGAAGAAGCAGCAGTTGGACAAAGAAAAGATAAGGAAACGTTCAGTTACTCTAAAGCGGAATTAGCAGCAGAGAATCCGAAAGTAGTTCACATGCCTTTAATGTGTCATCACTGTAACCACGCTCCTTGTGAGACGGTTTGTCCGGTTGCAGCAACTACACATAGTAATGAAGGATTAAACCAAATGGCATACAATCGTTGTATCGGTACTAGATATTGCGCCAACAATTGTCCATATAAAGTGCGTCGTTTTAATTGGTTTAATTATCCTTCTTACAAGAAATTTACAGAGGTCAATCCTGCACAAGATGATTTAGGCAGAATGGTATTAAATCCAGATGTTACCGTTCGTACAAGAGGTGTAATGGAAAAATGTTCTTTCTGTGTTCAAAGAATTCAAGCTACAAAATTAGTAGCTAAGAAAGAAGCAAGAATGATCATTGATGGTGAATTAGCAACTGCATGTTCAGATGCTTGCCCTACCAATGCAATCATTGTTGGAGACTGGAATGATTCAAAATCTTCTGTATTTGCAAGTTCTAATTCAAAAAGAGCTTATCAAGCACTTGAAGAAGTTGGAGTTAAACCTAATGTTTGGTATAAAGTTAAGGTGCGTAACGAAGTAAATGAGTTATTATCCAGCATACAAGTGGTGAAAGAAGCACCACATCATGAGAAGAAAAAAGGACAACATTAATAGTAAATTGAACTAGCATGCAAAAAGAAGCAGCAATTAGAGAACCCCTCATACTTGGTCATAAAAGTTACCATGATGTAACAGAAGATGTATGTCGTCCAATTGAAGACAAAGCCCCTAGAATGTGGTACATTCTTTTCGGTATTGCTTTAATTATTGGTCTATACGGAGTAGGTTGTATCTTGTATTTATTAGGTACAGGAATCGGTGTTTGGGGATTGAACAAAACCATTGGATGGGCTTGGGATATTACCAATTTTGTTTGGTGGGTAGGTATTGGTCACGCAGGAACCTTAATTTCTGCCGTATTGTTGTTGTTCCGTCAAAAATGGAGAATGGCAATTAATCGATCTGCAGAAGCAATGACCATTTTCGCTGTATTCATGGCAGGTTTATTTCCATTGATTCACATGGGAAGATTATGGGTAGGTTATTGGGTACTTCCATTGCCAAATCAATTTGGTTCTTTATGGGTGAATTTTAACTCACCTTTACTTTGGGACGTATTTGCAATTTCAACTTATTTATCTGTTTCACTTGTATTTTGGTATATCGGTTTAATTCCTGATTTTGCTACTATTCGAGATAGAGCTAAGAAACCGGTAGCGAAGAAGATGTACAGTATATTATCTTTTGGTTGGTCTGGTCGCGCAAAACATTGGAATCGTTTTGAAACTGTTTCCTTGGTTTTAGCCGGTTTAGCCACCCCACTTGTATTCTCTGTACACTCTATTGTATCATTTGACTTTGCTACCTCTGTTATTCCTGGTTGGCATACGACTATTTTCCCTCCTTACTTTGTTTGTGGTGCTGTATTCTCTGGTTTTGCTATGGTACAAACACTATTGTTGGTGATGAGAAAAGCAATGGGATTGGAAGCTTATATTCATACCAAACATGTTGAATATATGAACATTGTAATTATGGTTACTGGTTCTATCGTTGGAACAGCTTACATTACTGAATTGTTTATATCATGGTATTCAGGCGTAGAATATGAAGCATATGCATTCTTAAATAGAGCAACGGGTCCTTACTGGTGGGCATATTGGTCGATGATGACTTGTAATGTTATTTCACCACAATTAATGTGGATCAGAAAATTACGCAGAAGTTTGATGTTTACTTTCTTTATTTCTATAGTTGTGAATATAGGTATGTGGTTTGAACGCTATGTAATCATTGTTACTTCAATTCATAGAGATTATGTTCCTGCGGCATGGAGTATGCATTACCCTAGTCACATAGATATAGGAGTTTATATCGGCACTATTGGACTTTTCTTTGTTTTCTTTTTATTATTTGCAAGGTATTTCCCAGTATTGGCATTAAATGAAGTAAAAACAATTTTGAAAGGTTCAGGTCAATCTTACAAGGAATCACCTGATTATCATAAACACCATTAATTAAAATTAAAATGGCTGAGAAAGTAATATATGCTATGTACGATGATGACGATGTCCTAAAGGATGGCGCAAAGAAACTCGTATCTAATGGAGTTAAAATCGCTGAGGTTTTTAGCCCATTCCCAATTCATGGTATAGATCCTATTATTGGTGTAAAAAATACACGACTTGGAATTATGGCCTTTTTGTATGGTTTAACAGGTCTTACACTTGCTACCTACGGTATGCGGTTTTTCATGGTGGTAGATTGGCCAATGAATATTGGTGGTAAACCTAACTTTACCTATTTGGATAATATGTTGGCGTTTATTCCTGTAACTTTTGAATTTACAGTTTTATGTGCTGCTCACGGAATGGCCATAACTTATTTATTACGCAATAAGACATTGCCAGGTATTCCTGCTCAAAATCCAGACCCAAGAACAACCGACGATCGTTTTGTGATTGAAATTAGAATGAGTGAAAATCATAAAGTAAGCGAAGAAGCAATTGATAAATTGTTGACTGAAACTGGTTATGTTGAAATTGATAAGAAAGAGATTAAGTAAGCGATATAATAGCAAAAAGAGATGAAAAAACCGCTAATTATAGCATTGAGAATGTTTACCCTTGCAGCTACGCTGTTTGCGGTTGGTTCTTGTGCTTCAGATGCAGATAGTTCGGGATTGGAATACATGCCAGACATGTATCGTTCCCCTGCAATTGAACCGAATGTAGATTATGGTGAAATCAGAGGCCGTGAACATAAAGAATATAAAACTATTTTGTCTTCCTTGACGCCTCCAAATCATACAATTCCTTTTTATGGAACGGACTCAACAGAAGTAAAACTAATGCTTCCTGGAAGAAAAGCTAGTTTCGTTTTTAGAGAAACACATGGTCTTTTTGGTTTTGATTTTAGTATGGCAGATGAATATACACTTGCTGCTGAAGATAAAACAAATCCTTACACCATGACGCCAGCCAATGCACCATTGATTTTGGCAAGTGGTAAAGAAATATATACTGCAATGTGTCAACACTGTCATGGTGAAAAAGGAGACGGACAAGGTCCAATGGTAGTTAGTGGTGCTTATGTAGGTGTTCCAGCTTATGCTGAGCGCGCTGCTTTATCTGATGGACAGATTTTTTATTCTATTTATTATGGTAAAAACATGATGGGAGCTCATGGTTCAATTTTGAATAAAAAAGAAATTTGGACTCTAGTGCATTATGTAAGACAATTCCAAAGAGCAGATTACGGAAAGTTTGATGCCAATGGTAAACCAATGACAGCTGCGGTAGCAGATTCAACAGCTAAAAAAACGAAATAATATCAGTATGGAATTTACAATTACAAAAAAAGCGAAAAATGTAACGATGCTGCTAATAGCAGTGGGTTTACTGTTGACGATAATTGGTGTTGTAATGGGCATGAAGGATGACCATTTTTTAACAAGATTATTAAGCAATGGATTGATCAATGGATTTTTCTTTTTTGCTTTAGGATTGGGAGCTTTATTTTTCTTGTCCTTGCAATATGCAACGGAGACAGGTTGGTATGCTTCTGTAAAGAGGGTAATTGAAGCCGTTGCTGGCTATTTACCATATGGTATCGGTCTTTTTGGATTAGTTCTTCTCATAATTACTTTGATGGATGGAGCTCATATCTATATTTGGATGGATCCAGAAACAGTGGCTAACGATGAAATAATTCAAGAAAAAAGCGCGTACTTAAATGTTGCTTTTTTCTGGATTCGAACTTTAGTTTATTTCGCTTGTTATATTATCTTTTTAAGAGGTTTTAGAAAAAGATCTTTAGAAGAAGATAAAATTGGAGGTACTGAACTCCATTTTAAAAATTATAAAAAAGGTGCCTTGTTTTTAGTTTTCTTTGCTGTATTTAGCTCTACTTCCGCTTGGGATTGGTTGATGTCAATTGATGTTCATTGGTTTTCTACCTTGTTTGGCTGGTATACTTTCGCTGGAATGTGGTGTTCTACTATGGTAGTTCTTGTTCTATTGACTTTGTATTTGAAAAAATTGGGGTATTTACCTAAAGTAAATGATTCTCATATTCATGATTTAGGAAAATGGACTTTCGCAACCTCTTTCTTGTGGTCTTATTTATGGTTTTCTCAATTTATGTTGATTTGGTATGCAAATATTGGTGAAGAAGTAACTTACTACATGATGCGAATTGAAAACTTCAAAGTCTTGTATTTTGCTATGTTTATTATCAATTTCGCTTTCCCAATGCTTTTACTAATGTCAAGAGATGCCAAAAGACATTCTGGAATTTTAACAATGGTTGGTTTGATAATTCTTGCGGGTCATTGGTTAGATGTTTATATAATGATTTCAGCAGGATCTTTAGGAGCAAATGCTCATATTGGAGCCTTAGAAATTGGTATGGTAATGATGGTATGTGGTTTCTTTTTATTCGTTATTCTAAGAAATTTGACCAAAGCACCTTTAACCCCAGTGAACCATCCTTTCTTAGACGAAAGTGTTCACCACGATATTTGATAAATTATAATTGTAGAAGAGATGGAAAGTAAATTGATAATTTTAATAGTTGTAATTCTTGGTACAATTGCCCTAGCGCAATTGATGCGTGTATATGAATTATCTACGAAATTGCGTAAATCAGGCGAACATGAAGTGAGTAATAGAGATAATATTCTGAATGCTCGTTTGATGCTAGGATTCATGCTTTTTCAGTTCTTGGGCTTTATTTATCTTATGTTTAAGTATGGTTGGACAGGTAGAGGTGATGCCGCTTCTATTGAAGGTATTGAAACAGATTGGTTGTTGAATCTTAATTTTGTAGTAATCATAATTATCTTCTTTTTCACTAATTTTTTATTGTTTTATTTCTCCTTCAAATATGTTCGTAAGCCAGGTGTAAAAGCATTTTATTATCCACACAACAATAAATTGGAAATGTTGTGGACAGTAGTTCCTGCCGTGGTTTTAGCGGTAATTATTATTTTGGGATTGAAATCTTGGAATAAAATTACAGGTATGTCAGACAGTGAAGCTAAAAGAATAGAATTGTTTTCGAAGCAATTTGATTGGACAGCAAGATATGCAGGTGCAGATAATGTATTGGGTAAGTTTGATTACAAATTAACGACTGATAATAACGAATTGGCTTTATTGACTACCAATACTATTGATACTGCAATTCAAGTGATGATGAAAGGACCTAATGGAATTGCAGCAATTCAAAAATTATTAAATAATAGGGATACAGTTCTAAATGATTCAACCATGAATTCATTAAGAGTTGATCTTTCAAGAAAGGAAAGATTGTTGCGTTTATTGGTGCAAATGAAAGCGCATCACGATCCAAAATTAGATAAATTTGCTTGGGATGATATCATTCAAAAAGACACTCTATATCTGTGTAAAGATCAAGCTTATGAATTTAATTTCAGAGCAAAGGATGTGTTACATTCGGCTTATTTCCCTCATTTTAGAGCACAAATAAATACAGTTCCTGGTATGACAACCCGAACTAAATTTACTCCTACAATGACTACTGAAGAAATGCGTATGAAAATGAAAGATCCTAAATTTAATTACATATTATTGTGTAACAAAATCTGTGGAGGAGCGCACTATAAGATGAAAATGATTATTGTTGTTAAGAGTAAGGCCGACTACAAAGCATGGATGGCACAAAAATCAACACAAAACTTCAAGTCTAAATATTTCCCGTCTGCTATGGCACCAGTTAAAGCACCGGCAGATACAACACTTATGAAATAATATTAATATTTAATACCAATAAACAATGGCTTCAGTAGCACACGAAGGACACGGGCATGATCACCATGATGATCACCACCACGAAGAAGGGTTTGTGTCAAAATACATTTTTAGTCAAGATCATAAGATGATTGGAAAGCAGTTTTTAATAACTGCAGTTTTCATGGGTCTTGTAGCAATGATGTTGTCCATACTTTTTAGAATTCAATTGGCATGGCCAGGTGAAAGTTCTGACTTTTTAAGTTTCTTTCTTGGTAATCGTTGGGCACCTGAAGGGATTTTGAAAGAAGACATGTACCTTGGTCTAGTTACCATTCATGGTACTATAATGGTATTCTTCTTGTTGACAGGTGGATTATCTGGTACTTTTTCTAATATATTAATTCCACTTCAATTAGGAGCGCGCGATATGGCTTCAGGGTTTTTGAATATGTTGTCGTATTGGTTCTTTTTAATTTCATCATTGCTAATGTTAAGCTCTCTGTTTATTTCAACAGGACCTGCAATGGCTGGGTGGACCATTTACCCACCATTATCAGCGCTTCCTCAAGCAATTTCTGGCTCTGGTTTAGGAATGACTTTGTGGTTGTTTTCAATGGCAATCTTTATCGCTGGATCATTAATTGGTAGTTTGAATTATATTGTAACAGTATTGAATTTAAGAACTCAAGGAATGACGATGACAAGAATGCCATTAACAATTTGGGCTTTCTTTGTAACAGCAATTTTAGGGGTACTTTCTTTCCCAGTGTTATTGTCTGCAGCATTATTGTTGATTATGGACAGATTGGCAGGAACAAGTTTTTATCTTTCTGACATTATCGTTGGTGGAGAAATGCTTGCCAACCATGGTGGTTCACCTATCTTATTTCAGCACCTTTTCTGGTTTTTAGGACATCCTGAAGTTTATATTGTATTGTTGCCGGCACTTGGACTTTCATCTGAAATTATTGCAACCAATGCGCGTAAACCAATTTTTGGTTACAAAGCAATGATTGGTTCAATTTTAGCCATTGGATTCTTATCCTTTATTGTTTGGGGACATCATATGTTCGTTACAGGGATGAATCCCTTCTTGGGTTCTGTCTTTGTATTTACAACCTTACTTATTGCAATTCCTTCAGCCGTTAAAGTATTTAATTATTTGACAACACTTTGGAAAGGATCTTTAATCTTTACTCCAGCAATGTTATTTGCAATTGGTTTGGTTTCTACCTTTATTACGGGTGGTGTTACAGGTATTATCTTGGCGGATTCAGCTCTAGATATTGCAATACATGATACTTACTTTGTAGTAGCGCATTTCCATATTGTAATGGGAATGTCAGCGGTGTTCGGAATGTTTGCAGGTGTATATCACTGGTTCCCTAAAATGTATGGTCGCATGATGAATATGCGTTTAGGATGGGTTCATTTCTGGATTACTATCGTTGGAGCCTACGGGGTATTCTTCCCAATGCACTTTGTTGGTTTAGCAGGAGCACCTAGAAGATATTATGACTATTCTTCCTATATGGAATTCAATGAGAACTCTTATAACATGATCATGGACTTAAATGTTATCATTACCATTTTCGCTATCATTGCTGCTCTTGGTCAAGTGGTCTTCTTATTCAATTTTTTCTATAGTATTTATAGAGGTCCTAAGGCTCCTCAAAATCCTTGGAACTCAACAACTTTAGAATGGACTACTCCTGTGGAGCATTTGCATGGTAACTGGCCTGGCGCTTTACCAGTGGTTCATCGTTGGCCTTATGATTATTCTAAGCCGGGATCTGATGTTGATTTTATTCCTCAAACAGTCCCTTTAGCGGATGGCGAAGAAGAACATTAATTAAGAGAAGCAAAAAAAATGCCCTAGTAAATTAGGGCATTTTTTTTGCTTAATAGCTTCAATAAATTTATAATGTAAGTCTACTTTTCAATGTTATTGAGTTCAATCTCAATTTTCTCCATCTCTGTATAGAATTCTGTTCCGAAAGCTCTAATTAAAGGAGCCTTTAAAAAACGATAAACAGGCACATTAAGCTGCTCTCCACAAACGCATGCAGCGGAACAAATTTTCCATTCATCAAAATTTAGAACAGTAAATTGGTTGTATTTTTTGACCCGAATCGGATAAAGATGACAAGATAGTGGCTTAACATTTTCAATGTCTCCAGCTAAATGAGCTGTTTCAATGGCGCACTTTGCAATATTTTGTTCATCGAAATGCACAAAGACACATTCAGCATTGTTGACCAATGAGGTTACTGGTTCATTTTCATCAAATAGGTAGTAGACATCATGTTCCTCGATGTGAGCAATACCTTCACGCCTCATGTAGGGTTTAATTTTCTCTAAATTATTTTTTATATCGGCTACCTCTTTCATGGTTAATGGTGCGCCCGCATCCCCTTCTACACAACACGCTCCTTTGCAAGCAGCAAGATCACAAACAAATTTGCGCTCAAATACTTCAGAGGAAATAATTTTATCTTCTATTTCTATTAACATTTGGTAAAGGTACTATCAATTTTATTTTAATTCGTTTGCAGAACAAAAATATAAGTGTAACTTTGTAAAACATTTGAAACAGAGCGAGGGGACGAAAGTCCCCTCTTTTTTTACCTATGATTAGTAAAAACATTATTATCGAATTGGTTGATGAGCGCATGAAAGAGCTCAATAACGGCTTGTATATTGTCGAATTGACAATTTCTTCCAGTAATGCAATTCATATAGAATTAGATAAATTGCAAGGTGGAGTAACGGTTGATGATTGTGTTTCTGTTTCAAGAAATGTAGAGCATAACCTCGATAGAGAAGAACAAGATTTTGAATTGCATGTGTCTTCTGCTGGTTTAGATAAACCACTGAGGCATATTAATCAATATATTAAAAATGTTGGCCGTCGTATTGAAGTGATTTTAAAGAATGGTCAAAAATTGGAAGGAGAAATAATAAAAGTAAGCGACACTAGTGTTGTGATAATGGATAAAGTTTTGAAGCCGGTTGAGAATAAAAAGAAAAAAGAACTTGTCGAGGAAGTTAGTGAACTTCTATTCGATGATGTGAAAGAAACTAGAATTGTTGTATCTTTTAAATGATAAATTATGAATAGTGTTGAATTAGTTGATTCCTTCTTGGAATTTAAGGACTTAAAAAACATTGATAAGCAAACCATGCAGCATGTCTTGGAAGATGTCTTCCGTGCCATGTTTAAGAAAAAATTCAATACCGATGAGCACATTGATATCATCGTAAATATTGATAAAGGTGATGTTCAGATTTTCTTGAATAAGGAAATTGTTGATGATGGTGAAGTAGAGGATCCAAATACTGAAATGGCCTATTCTGACGCTATTAAAATTGAGCCAGATTTTGAAATTGGTGAAGAGGTAACAGAAGAATTTAAGTTCGCTGATTTTGGTCGAAGAAATATTCTTTCCCTAAGACAAAATTTAATCTCTAGAATTTTAGAGCTTGAGAAAGATCAACTTTATAAAGTTTATAAAGAAAGAGTTGGAGAAATTGTAACGGGTGAAGTGTATCAAGTTTGGAAAAAAGAAATTTTGGTTCTTGATGATGATCAAAATGAATTGATCCTTCCGAAGTCTGAACAAATTCCTTCTGATTTCTTCAAGAAAGGAGAAACAGTTCGCGCTGTTGTTTCTAAAGTGGATATGCGCAACAGCACACCCGTTATTATTCTTTCTCGTACCGCCCCTGAATTCTTGGAACGTTTATTCGAATTAGAAGTTCCGGAGGTATTTGATGGCTTAATCACCATTAAGAAAATCGTTCGTGAACCAGGTGAAAGAGCTAAAGTTGCTGTAGAATCTTATGATGATAGAGTAGACCCTGTTGGAGCATGTGTCGGAATGAAAGGTTCAAGAATTCATGGAATTGTTCGTGAATTGAGAAATGAAAATATCGATGTAATCAATTATACAACTAATAATCAATTGTTGATTCAACGCGCATTGTCTCCTGCTAAAATCACTTCTCTAGAAATAAATGAAGACGACAAAAGAGTTAAGGTTTTCTTAAAACCAGATCAAGTTTCATTGGCCATTGGAAAAGGTGGTAACAATATTAAATTAGCAGGTAAGCTTTGTGGCTACGAAATTGATGTTTATCGTGATGGTGAAGTGGATATCGAAGATGTGGATTTAGAAGAATTTGCTGATGAAATCGATAGCTGGATTATCGATGAGTTAAAAACTATTGGTTGCGATTCTGCAAAATCAGTGCTTGAAATTAGTATTGAGGATCTAGTGCAACGAACAGATTTGGAAAAAGAAACAATTGAAGAGGTATTCCGCATCTTGAAAGCGGAATTTGAATAAGTAAGAATATATTTTTTAGTAAGGAAACTATTTTATGGCTGGAAAACCAATAAGATTAGGAAAAGCAGCAAGTGAACTTAATGTAGGCTTACCTACTTTGGTAGAATTTCTCGAGTCAAAAGGTGTAAAAATCGACTCGAATCCTAATACCAAATTAGAGCCGCAACACTTTGATTTGTTGTGTACAGAGTTTGCTGCCGACCAGAGCATGAAAGAACAGTCGAAAGGCGCTTCTGTGCGTGAAAAACGCGAGTCTCTTTCCCTGAAAGATGTTCGTGAGGTTGAAAAATCTGAGCCGATTCCTGCAATTGATGAAGAGGATGAAGCAGACATTAATTTAGATGAAATAAAGAGAAAGTTATTTACTGCTCCAAAATCATCTCCAACGGCTGAATCAACTCCAACTGCTCCTGAACCAAAAACTGAAGTGGAGACACCTGTTGCTGCTGAACAAGCGGCACCTGAAATGCCATCAAATAATAACGATATGCATGTTCAGGTCGTGGGAAAAATCGACCTTGATGCGATCAATCAACGCACAAGACCTGATAAAAAGAAGGCAGCAGCTGCACCAGAAGAGAAAAAGACACCTGAGCCTAAAAAAGTGGAACAGATACCTGTTGCTCCAGTAGAAGAAATTGTACCTGAGCCAATTGCTCCTGTCGTTATTGAAACGATTAGAAGTGAAAGAAAAGTACTTTCTGGACCAACCGTTCTTGGTCGAATTGAACTTCCAGTTGAAAAACCGAAGATTAGTGCTGCAGAAAGTGAAGCCAATAAGCGCAAGCGTAAACGTATTAAGAAAGAAGCTCCTTCAGCTCCTGCACCATCAGCAAATAGACCAGCTAATTCAACTGGTAATGTTTCTCCAGCTGCCAAAGGTGGAAAGGTAGAGAAGAAAGAGATTTCTGAACAAGATATTCAAAAAGAAATTAAAGACACGCTAGCGCGTTTATCAAATAAAGGAGGAAAATCTAAGTCTTCTAAAAATAGAAAGATTAAAAGAGAGTCTTTTGCTCAAAAACGCCAAGAAGAAATGGCGCTCGCTGAAGCAGATGAAAAGATCTTGAAATTAACGGAATTTGTTTCTGTTTCTGAACTTGCAAGTATGATGAGCGTTCAGCCTACTCAAGTTATTTCTGTCTGTATGTCGCTTGGTATTTTTGCCTCTATAAATCAACGCTTGGATGCGGAAACAATTCAGATTGTCTCAGAAGAGTTTGGTTTTGAAACAGAGTTTGTTAGTGCTGAAGTTCAGGAATCTATAACTGTTGTTGAAGATAAACCAGAAGATTTAGTTGCAAGACCTCCAATTATTACAGTGATGGGACATGTCGATCATGGTAAAACATCTTTGTTGGATAGAATTAGAAATGCTAATGTAACAGATGGAGAAGCAGGAGGAATAACTCAACATATTGGCGCTTATTCTGTAATCCTTAAGGAAAACAGAAAGCTTACCTTTCTTGATACACCAGGTCACGAGGCCTTTACAGCAATGCGTGCTAGAGGTGCCCAAATTACAGATGTTGCTATTATCTTGGTTGCAGCAGATGATGATGTCATGCCGCAAACAAAAGAAGCGATTTCCCATGCTCAAGCTGCCAATGTCCCTATGATTTTCGCAATCAATAAAATTGATAAGGCTGGAGCAAATCCTGACAAGATTAGAGAACAACTTTCTCAAATGAATATTCTTGTGGAAGATTGGGGTGGTAAATATCAGTGCCAAGAAATTTCGGCACGCCAAAATTTGAATATTGAAGAGTTGCTAGATAAAGTAATGCTAGAAGCAGATATTTTAGACTTAAAAGCAAATCCAGTTAAAAATGCTATTGGTACCGTAATTGAATCTTCTTTGGACAAAGGAAAAGGTTTTGTTACTAATATGTTAGTGCAAGCAGGTACCATGCGAATTGGTGATGTTATCCTTGTAGGTAGACATTATGGTCGTGTTCGTGCTATGCAAGATGAACATGGCAAAAATATTCTTCAAGCAGGACCGTCACAACCCGTTTCTATTCTAGGAATTAATGGAGCACCAAGTGCGGGAGATAAGTTCAATGTTCTTGCTGATGAAAAAGAAGCAAAATCTATTGCAACTAAAAGAGAGCAATTGTTCCGAGAACAAGGTTTGCGGACTACCAAGCACATCACATTGGATGAAATTGGAAGACGTTTGGCTATTGGTGACTTTAAGGAACTTAATATTATCGTTAAAGGTGATGTTGATGGTTCAATTGAAGCCTTATCAGATGCATTGTTAAGCTTGTCAACAGAAGAAATCCAAGTAAATATTATTCATAAAGGTGTTGGAGCAATCTCTGAAGCGGATGTCAATCTTGCTTCTGCCTCTGATGCAATCATTATAGGATTCCAAGTTAGACCTTCAATCGGAGCTAGAAAATTAGCGGAAACTGAACAAATTGATATTCGTTTGTACTCCATTATTTACAAAGCTATTGAGGAAATTAAAGCTGCTATGGAAGGAATGCTCTCTCCAGATATTGAAGAGAAAATTCTTGGTTCAGCAGAAATTCGTGAAACGTTTGACATTACAAAAGTGGGAACCATTGCTGGATGTTATGTTCTTGATGGCATCATTAAACGCACATCAAAGGTTCGTGTAATTCGAGATGGAATTGTTGTCCATTCTGGTGTTCTAGGTTCTTTAAAGCGATTTAAAGATGATGTTAAAGAAGTTAAAAATAACTATGAATGTGGACTTAATGTAGATAAATTTGATGCGATTCAAATTGGAGACATTATCGAAGCATATGAAGAAATGGAAGTAGCTAGAAAATTGTAATTGTTAACAGCTTTTAACGCCCTACTTTTTAAAAATAAGTAACTTTACAAAAATAAAACCAACGCATTATGTATATTCTAGGAGTAGTAGGTCCAGGTCAAGTAATGATCATCGCGCTTGTAATTGTAGTTCTGTTTTTTGGCGGAAAGAAAATTCCTGAGTTAATGAAAGGTCTAGGACAAGGAGTAAAGGAGTTTAAAGATGCTTCTAAAGGTGACAACACGAGTTCAACTGAGATCACCAAAGAAGATAAGTAATCTTTATGTACAGTTCTATTGCAGCTACCAGAAAGGCAATCCATTCTGGAAAAACCGTATTGTCAATAGTTGAACATTTCCTCAAGGAAATTGATAATAGAAAAGAGTTAAATGCTTTTTTAGAGGTTTTTTCTTCATCCGCAAGGTCGGAAGCATTGCGCATAGATCAAAAAATAAAAGAAGGTACTGCAGGAAATTTAGCCGGTGTTATTATAGGAATTAAAGACAATATCTGTTACAAAGATCACCACGTTTCTGCTTCCTCAAAAATATTAGAGGGATTCGAATCTCTTTATACAGCAACTGCCCTTCAGCGTTTATTAGATCAAGATGCCCTGGTTATTGGCCGTCTTAATTGCGATGAATTTGCTATGGGAAGTTCTAATGAGACTTCTGCATTCGGTCCCGTTAAAAATAATCACAATGTAAAATATGTTCCTGGAGGTTCTTCTGGAGGTTCTGCAGTTGCGGTATCAGCAGGTCTTTGTACGGTAGCATTAGGAAGTGACACAGGGGGGTCGATTAGACAACCTGCTTCTTGGACAGGTACTTTTGGTCTTAAACCTACCTATGGAAGAATTAGTCGCTATGGCTTGATAGCTTATGCTTCTTCATTTGATCAAATCGGAACTTTTACCAATTCAATAGAAGATACTGAAATTCTTTTTGAATTGATGTCTGGTGCAGATCCATTTGATGAAACCACTTCAAATGCTGTATATGCTAAATCAACTCAAAATGCACAAAAATTAAAGGTTGGCGTGCTGCAAGAATGTTTAAATCATCCCGGTTTAGATAAGGAAATTAAAGGGAAGATTAATGAATTGATTGTGCGTTTAGCGAAAAATGGAGTCGAAATAATTCCGCTTAGTTTCCCCTATTTAGAATATATGGTTCCAACTTATTATGTTCTAACCACTGCGGAGGCTTCCTCTAATCTGTCACGATTTGATGGTGTTCATTATGGATATAGAAGTCCAAATGCGCAAGGTGTGGAAGAAACTTATGTTCTTTCTCGAACGGAAGGTTTTGGTACTGAAGTGAAACGCAGGATTATGACCGGGACATTTGTTCTTTCTAATGAACATTATGATGCTTATTATTCCCAAGCACAACGCGTTCGCAGGGTAATGAAGAATGCAACAGATCAAATGTTTAAGGAAGTTGATGTACTTCTTTTGCCTACCACTCCAACAACGGCTTTTGAAATCGGAGCTGTAACGGATTCTATTCAAATGTACTTACAAGATATCTTTACAGTGCATGCTAATATTACAGGAAATCCGGCATTAAGTATTCCCTTTGCTAAACACCAAAATGGAATGCCATACGGTGTTCAAGTGATGGCTGATCGGTTTTGTGAAAATAAATTATTTGATTTTTTCAATCTTTTTAATTCTCTTAAATGAAAAATTGGACAATATGTGCTGTACTATTATTGCTGACATCTTTTGTCCATTCTCAAAAGCCAGCGCATCTTACGCGACCTTCAGATTCTCTAAATCCAGATCCATTTTTTAATACGGTTGAGCAAAGTTTAAGACTTTTTTATAACGATTATGTGAATTCAAATAATTATGATTCCATTATTAATGCGCTCAATTACGAGTCCGATGACACCCCTGCTTTTAGCGATGATGTTTATTGCCAGCGCTTAGCCGACATGTCTCAAAATAGTCCATTTCACATGGATTGTAATAAAGCAACTTTAGCAACAATTAAATTTTTTGCTACCCAACGTCGAGGATTCGCACGTGTAGTTCTAGGTCGTTCTCCCTTGTATTTTGACATGTTCAAAGATAAGTTGGCGGAATATGGACTCCCAATTGAATTGAGATTTTTATCTGTTATCGAAAGTGGTCTCCGACCGCAAGTTAAATCTAAAGCGGGCGCCCTCGGGCTTTGGCAGTTTATGTATAAAACAGGTCTATATTTTGGACTTGAAGAAAGTTCTTATATAGATGAACGCATGGATCCAGATAAAGCAACAGATGCTGCATGTAGATACTTAAAACAATTATATGGAATTTATGGAGATTGGAATCTTGCGCTAGCAGCTTACAATGCCGGCCCCGGAACGGTAAACCACGCCATAAAACGCTCTGGAAATAAAACTACCTATTGGGAAGTTCGGCCCTATCTTCCAACCGAAACACAAGGTTATGTGCCTAATTTCATTGCAGCAGCCTATCTATTGACTTATCACGCTGAGCATAACATCATTCCAATGGAAGCTAAAATACATAATGCTCAATTGGATACCATGTGTCTGAAACAAGGCGCTCACATGAGTACCATCGCTAATATGGCCGCTTGGGATCTTGCCGAAATAAAGGAATTGAATCCTGTTTATAAAACCGCCTTCATTCCTAAATCTGTAAAAGGACGCTGCTTGACAGGGCCTTTTGAAAAAATTAATTTATTAGTTAGTATTGAAGATTCTTTATATTTTGTTGAAAATCAATGGTATAATACGGTTAACACTCCAATTCCTGTATTAATCGATACTTCGAAAATTATTGATACTACTCGGACCAATCTTGTGGATACCGTTAATGTAAATTATCAATATTACAAAGTTAAAGCAGGTGATAATATTAAGAATATAGCGCTTAAATATGGTGTAACGGTTGAACAATTAATGGAATGGAATGGACTAAAAACTGCCAATATCTATGTTGGTCAACGCTTGACAATTAAGGAAGCTGCAATAAAACCAAAGCCTGTTCCTGTTCCTGTAAAACCGCAACCTGTTAAAAAATATTATGTCGTAAAAACAGGTGATACTTTTAGTAGAATCGCCCAAAGAAATAATTTGACATTAGGACAGTTACAAAAGTTAAACCCTGGCGTTAAAGTAAACAGTATTGTAATCGGTCAAAGAATCCGAATAAAATAAACGTTAACTTTTTAAAGTTACCTGAATTATGCCTACAATAACTGCTGCTATTATAACATGGAACGAGGAGCGTAATATTCAACGTTGTATCGAATCTTTAAGGGATAGTGTAGATCATATTATTGTTTTGGATTCATTTTCTACTGACGCTACTATTGCTATTTGCAATCAATTAAAGGTACAAGTAATTCAAAGAAAATGGGAAGGTTACGCCGCCTCAAAAAACTACCTAAATGCTCAAGTAAACACAGATTTGATCTTGTCTTTAGATGCCGACGAGGCACTTAGTCCTGAATTATTTGAGGAAATTAAAGCAATAAGATTAAAGGGGAATATTGGATATTATTCCATGAATCGCTTGACAAATTATTGTGGAAAATGGATCTATCATTCAGGCTGGTTTCCGGATGTTAAAATTAGATTATTTCCCTCGAATGCCCTTTGGGAAGGTGATATAGTACATGAAACACTTGCACTCCCTGTTGGTATTGAAGTGTTCCCACTTAAAGGTTTATTGTCGCATTATTCATATTTCTCTCATACACAACATCGTCAAAGGGCAGACCATTATTCTCGATTAACAGCACTTAAATATCTTGAGCAAGGAAAACGAGTTGGACCATTAAAACCTTATGTTAGTGGATTAGTTCGGTTTATGAAAATGTTTGTTTTTCAATTTGGGTTTTTAGATGGCAGGAGTGGTTGGCATATCGCTAGAATTAGTGCATTGTCTAATATTTTAAAATATAATGAAGTAAGGAATTTAAGAAATGGTGCAAAAAGAACTTCATAAAATAATTATTTCCCGTACAGATAGTATTGGCGATGTTATGCTTACACTTCCTTTATGTGTTTGGCTGAAAGAAAAATACCCCAATACAGAACTTGTTTTTTTAGGGAGAACTTATACCGAATCTATTGTATCTAGTTTTTCTTGTATAGATCAATTTTTGAATTGGGATGAGCTTCAAAATCTGCCACTTTCGGAAAAAATTAGTACTATGAATGCCGATTGTATTCTTCATGTTTTTCCGAGAAGAGAAATTGCTGTATTAGCAAAAAAAGCAAAAATCCCTCTTAGAATTGGAACTGCTCACAGGACCTTTCATTTTTTGAATTGTAACAGTAGGGTGAATTTCAGTAGAAAAAAATCGCTTTTACATGAAGCACAATTAAATTTTGAATTGTTGCGCCCTCTTGGATTGCAAAGTATTCCCAGCTTAGATGAAATACAAGATCAAGCTACTAATTTTACAGTTCCAAATATGCTCCCGCCAACTTTTTTAAAGGATATTAATTGGGAGAAGACAATTGTATTACACCCAAAATCTCAAGGAAGTGCATTAGAATGGCCACTAGAAAATTATGTTGATTTAGCCAATTTACTTGTAGCAGAAGGATATTCTGTAATTTTGACAGGTACAGAGAAAGAAGGAGCACTTTTTCGCCACTTATTTCAATTAGGTGTTTCTTTGATCGATACAACGGGAAAATTAACCTTATCTGAATTAATTTTTGTTCTTTCAAAGGTTAAAGCTCTAGTAGCTTGTTCAACAGGTCCTCTGCATATTTCGGCGATTTTAAACCGTCGGACTGTTGGATTATTCTCCATGAGAAAACCGATTCACCCTGGTCGTTGGAAACCTCTTGGAATGAACTCTATTTCACTTGTGTTTGACGAAAAATGTCCCACTTGTGCTAAAGGAGTTATTTGTCAATGCTTGAGAAAAATTCCTGTAAATGAGGTTATGAATGCACTTCTTGATCTTTAAAAAGGTGCAGCTGTTTTTTAGAAAATCTTTTTTAAGTTTATCTCTTTCTGCAGCACTATTAATTGTTGGATTTTATCCCATGACTTGTAAAGCATTGATCTTAGCAGCTTTTATTTTCTTTTGCGTTGAATCCACCTATACCTTGCATAGACTTGCAAAATATAAATTCAATTTACTGCTTCCGGAAGATAATTTATGGATGAAGAAAAATCGAATTTTAGTCCTTGTTCTTTTTTTGTTGAGTTCGATAATGATTATTTTAATTTTTTTCCTTTCGGAACTGCAAAACGCAAGATCAGCTGCTGCTTACTTTGCACTCCTATGTTTTCTGGGATTGGGATATGTCATTCCTTTCCCGAAGAAAAATTTAAGGAGTATCCCTTTTGTTAAATCTATTACCATTACGCTTGCTTGGACAATTCTAATAGTAGTTTTCCCTTCTTCTTATCTAGGCTCCAAAACAATGCTCTTAATCCCCTTGATGATCCTTTTTTTAATACTCGCAATTCTTGGCGATTGGCGCGATAAAGATCATGACACTTTGAGCTTAAAAACAATTCCTCAAATGTTAAATTCAAAGAATACTCGATGTTTAATTGCTATCTTATTATTTTTAGATTTTATAGTCTCTTTTTATTTTCTTGAAGGGGCGGCATTAATTTCAATGTGCATTGGTATTGGTATCCTTGGTTTCTATTGTTATTTTATTCTTATTAAATTAAAGCAATTATATCCAGATGGTGTTTTAATGATTATAGCTCTATCTGCAATAATTTTAGACTCTATAGGTATTCACTGAACAAGCAGTTTTGTCTATCTTTGTTCTACAATAAATCATTATGGAATATAATTTTCAAGGAATAGAAAAAAAATGGCAATCGTTTTGGGCGGAAAATAAAACCAATCAAGTAAAAGAAGACTCCCAAAAAGAAAAATTCTATGTCCTTGATATGTTTCCTTATCCCTCAGGTGCAGGATTACACGTGGGTCACCCTCTTGGATATATTGCTTCAGATATCTACACGCGCTACAAGAGATTAGAGGGATTTAATGTTTTGCACCCTATGGGTTATGATTCCTTTGGACTTCCTGCAGAACAATATGCTATTCAAACAGGTCAACATCCTGCGATAACAACCACTCAAAATATTGCGAGATATCGAGATCAATTAGATAAAATGGGCTTTGCATTCGATTGGTCACGTGAAGTTAGAACCTCATCACCTTCTTATTATAAGTGGACTCAATGGATCTTTAAACTTTTATTTGAATCATATTATGATACAAGTGTGGATAAGGCAATGCCAATTGAAGAGCTTAAAAATAAATTTTTAAATGAGGGGAATAAAAATGTACAAGCAGTTGCAGAGGAGACGCCTATTTTTAGTGCTCAAGAATGGAGTGACGCTTCCTCCGAAGACCGAGAAAAAATCTTACTTAATTATCGCTTAGCTTATCTATCGGATACATGGGTCAATTGGTGTTCAGCACTTGGAACTGTATTGGCTAATGATGAGGTGGTTAATGGAACCTCTATTCGTGGTGGTCATCCAGTTGAGCAAAAGAAAATGCGTCAATGGTCTCTGAGAATTAAAGCCTATGCTGATCGTTTATTACAAGGTTTACATACCATTGATTGGACGGAGTCGATTAAGGAACAACAAAGAAATTGGATTGGAAAATCTATTGGAGCGTCTGTTTTCTTTAGTTTGGATCTTGATGATAATTCTAAAATTGAGGTATTTACAACCCGACCGGATACTATTTTTGGTGTTTCTTTTGTTGTGCTGGCTCCCGAACACCCATTAGTACAAACGATTGTAAGTAATGAACAAAGCGCTGATGTTGAGGCATATATAAAAGCTTCATCATTAAAAACTGAAAGAGACCGACAAGCAGACATAAAAAATATTTCAGGAGTTTTTACGGGAGCTTATGCCATTCATCCTTTTTCAGGTGTAAAAATACCTGTTTGGATAGGAGATTATGTTTTGGCGGGTTATGGAACGGGGGCTGTAATGGCAGTGCCATGCGGAGATCAGAGAGATTTTAACTTTGCTAAATTCTTTAATTTACCAATTCCTTCTATTTTTAAGGATCTTGATTGCACCGAAGAAGCTTATGAAGATAAAGATGCAGTCATTGCTAATTCTTCCTTTTTAAATGGCCTTCAAGTTAAGGATGCAATGCAACGAGCCATTGCTGAAATTGAGAAAAATGGAATTGGACAAGGTAAAATAAATTTCAGGTTAAGAGATGCTGTGTTTTCTCGACAAAGATATTGGGGAGAGCCATTCCCTGTCTATTATAAAAATGAAATCCCTTATCTTGTTTCCGAGGAACATTTGCCAATTACTTTGCCTGAAGTTGATAAATATTTGCCGACTCCAGATGGTGAACCACCATTAGCAAGATCTAAACCCGAAGATTGGAATCACTTTGAAGGTGACAGAATGGAATACAATACCATGCCTGGTTGGGCTGGAAGTTCTTGGTACTTCTTACGCTATCTAGATCCTGAAAATCAGCAACAATTCGTTTCTAAAGAAAAGGTGAATTATTGGCAAAATGTAGATTTGTATATTGGTGGAGCAGAACATGCTACCGGACATTTACTATATGCAAGATTCTGGACAAAATTTTTATTTGATTGTAATTTAATTCCTTTTGACGAACCCTTTAAAAAACTAATCAACCAAGGAATGATTTTAGGCCGCAGTAGTTTTGTTTATCGCATCCAAGGAACTAAACAATATGTGAGTTTTGGCAAAAAAGATGCCTACGAAGTGATACCAATTCATGTAGACATAAGTCTGGTCGATGGTGATAAATTAAATGTAAATGGCTTTAAAAATTGGATGGCAGAATATAAAGACGCTTCTTTTATTTTAGAAGATGATGGAACTTATTCTTGTGGATTTGAGGTGGAGAAAATGTCAAAATCTAAATTTAATGTGCAGACTCCCGATGAACTAGTGCAAAAATTTGGTGCAGATACCCTTAGAATGTATGAAATGTTTTTGGGCCCACTAGAACAAAGTAAACCGTGGGATACTAAAGGAATAACCGGAGTTCATGGGTTTTTAAAAAAATATTGGAGACTTTTTTATGCTTCAGGTAATTTTAAAGTCGAAGAGGGTCAAGCTACACCAGCATCATTAAAATCATTGCATAAAACTATAAAAAGACTGCGAGATGATTTAGATAGATTTTCATTTAATACGGGAGTATCTAGTTTTATGATTTGTGTGAATGAATTAAGTGAACAGAAATGCGCAAATAGGCATATTCTAACACAACTCACCTTACTTATGGCGCCTTACGCTCCTCACATTACAGAGGAAATTTGGTCGCAACTCTCTCCAAATAGCACTTCTATTTTTGAGGGTCAATATCCAAAATTCGACGCTCAATTTTTAGTAGAAGAAAATATTGATTATCCAGTTTCTTTTAATGGTAAAATGAGATTGAAAATTACCTTAGCACAAAGTTTAACCGCAACAGAAATTGAAGCTATGATTTTAGATTTGCCTGAGATTCAAAAGTGGACAGAAGGAGTAAATCCTAAAAAAATTATTGTGGTACATGGCAAAATCATCAATATTGTCCTTTAATTTAAGAATGGAGATGATTTTTTGTCACTAAAATGACATAAAAGTTCTGAACTGCTTTTTACTTCAATAATTAAATCCTTTACTACCGAAATATTGAGGTTTATTTGAGCACCTCCAGCATAGATTGGGAGTCCATCTACATCAAGTTTCAATTTTTTAAAGTAGCTGCGCATAAAGTCTAAGTCAACACAAGTCAACCAAGAAGTAATTATGCATGATGGAGAAATATCTTTGATACAGGATATCAATGAATCATAAGGCATACTTTGACCTAAATACAAGGTAAATATCCCCTGACTCCGCAATAAATAATGATAAAACAATAAACTTATTTCATGCCATTCATGCTCAGGTAAGTAAAGAAGAACGGGATGAGCAGTGATTTCCGGAATCTTTTGTTTATCAATTTCAGCAATAATCTTTTGTCGAATTAGATTTGAAATAAAATGCTCTTGAGCTGGCTTAATACTGCCTACCAACCACATTACACCAATTCTATCTAAAAACGGAATTAAGTGCTGACTAAAAGTTTTTTCTAATTGTATTTCTGAAATTAAATGATCCAAGGTATCTCTAAACAATACTTCATTCATTTCAATTAATGCCAATAATAATTTTTCACAGCTATCGTCAACTTTAGAATTGCCCATCAGAGACCAAACTCTCTCTTGAATTTCTTCTTGGCTTAAGGTTGCGATCTTAGAAATTTTGTAACCATTTTTATTGAGTAAACAGATGTTGATCAGTTGAACTAATTCACTATCAGAATAACTCCTTATTTGGGTTTCAGAACGCCCTGGATTTAAAATTCCATAGCGTTTTTCCCATATACGAATGGTATGTGCTTTAACACCTGCAAGTACCTCTAAGTCTTTTATTTTATATTCTGCCATTCTAATTAAGTACTGTTGTGGCTGTTAAACAAGAAGGATAGTTTTTTGTTCGCACAGACCCAAAAAATAAAAAGATTATCTTTGTGTCAATATGAAAATTAAAACTGTTGCATTTGCAATTTCCAATACGGATTTAAAAAAATGTCCGACCGATGGGAAACCGGAATTTGCCTTCATTGGCCGATCTAATGTAGGTAAATCTTCGCTAATAAACTTGATTACAGGCAATAAAAAATTAGCCAAGACTTCTTCGACTCCAGGAAAGACACAACTTATCAATCATTTTGTTATTAATGACGAATGGTATTTAGTTGATTTACCTGGCTATGGTTATGCTAAAGCTTCAAAATCTATGCGTTCTAATTGGGAAAAGTTTATTTCTGATTATTTAATGAAGAGAGAGACTTTAATGAATATTTTCATACTCCTTGATGCTAGATTAGACCCTCAAAAAATTGACATGGAGTTTATTAATTGGTGCGGAGAAAAACAACTTCCTTTTGTTCTTGTCTTTACTAAAATAGACAAACTTTCTAGCTCTGAATTACAACGAAATTTAGCTAAATTTAAAAAAGAAATGTTAAAAACATGGGAAGAAATACCTCCAGTTTTTACTTCATCTAGTATTTCAGGTTTTGGCAAAGAACCTGTCTTGAATTATATTGAACAAATACTTAAGATCTGCTAGCACATTGGTTTGAAAATGCAACTTGAATTTGTTAATTTTGACAAAACTAATTTTTTATGGGAAGAGCGTTTGAATATCGACGAGCATCAAAAGAAAAACGATGGGATAAAATGTCCAAAATATTTCCGAAACTCGGAAAAGCAATTACTATGGCCGCAAAAGAGGGAGGTATGGACCCTTCAACTAATGCAAAATTGCGTACTGCAATTCAAAATGCCAAGTCGGAAAATATGCCGAAGGATAATATTGATGCAGCAATTAAAAGAGCAGAACAAAAAGATTTAGCTTCCTTTACTGAAGTAAACTATGAAGGTAAAGGCCCACATGGTGTTTTAGTATATGTAGAATGCGCCTCTGATAATCCGACCCGCACGGTAGCAAATGTTAAATCTTATTTTAATAAAGCAGGAGGAGCCGTTGTTCCTAATGGCTCAATGGAGTTTATGTTTGCAAGAAAAAGTGTTTTTGAAATATTAAAAACAGATGAAATTGATCCTGAAACTTTGGAATTGGAATTGATCGATGCTGGCGGTGAAGAAATTGAAGTAAATGATCAAGAAATTATTGTTTATGGTGATTATACTGCTTTTGGATCTTTAGCCAAGGCATTAGAAGACTTAAATATTACAGTGCAAAAATCAAGTTTGAAAAGAATTCCAACTACCCCTGTAGATTTTACAGAAGAACAGTTAGTTGATATTGAAAAAATGCTCGACAAAATTGAGGATGATGACGATATTCAACAAGTATTTACCAATATTGCATAAGGCAAAATTTATATAATAAATTTCCAATTTTTAAGTTATTGCAATTCGTTTTTTTATGAATAGAGTAAGTAGTTATTTTTTTATTAGTGCAGCATGTATCGTGTTGTTCTCTTGCTCTACAGAAAAAAACACAAGTCTAAACCGTTTCTATCATGGAATGACAGCCAAATATAATGGCCACTTTAATGCTAATGAATTATTAACCCAATCTCTTTTTACTTTTACAAGTGCTCGAAAAGATGATTTTTATACCTTACTCCCCATTGCTCCATTACCCAATGAGACTGAGGTCAAAGGTATGTTCCCAGCGATTGATACTGCAATTGTCAAATGCTCCAAAGTAATCAAAAATCACTCAATGCCTTCTACCGAAGATATGAGTACCAAAGAAGCAGAGCATAATAAATGGATTGATGAAAATTGGATTACCGTCGGAAAAGCACTTTTCTATAGAAGAGATTATGATAAATCTTTAAAGAATTTTCAATTTGTTAAGCGGTTTTTTCAAAATGACCCTTCGCGCTATATCGCGGAAATGTGGATTGCTAAAATATATATACAGCAAAATAAATATTCTGAAGCTAAATTAATTCTTGAGTCTCTTCAAGAAACAGCATTAAGCCAAAAGAAGAAAAAATTTATAGACTTTGTGCCCTTTGCTCATGCTAAAGAAAAGAAGTCACCAGACGCTCCGCCAATCATGTCGAAATCTTTGCAGTTTGAAATATTTAAAGCTCAAGCTGAATTAGCTGCTAAACGCAAACAATATGACGATGCTGCATTTTCACTTTCAAACGCAATTCCAAAATGCCCCAATAAACAAGAAAAAGCCAGATTACATTTTATTTTAGCTCAAATATACCAACTGAAAGGTGAGGTTGATTCGGCCGATTTTCATTATGTAAAAGCGTATACCGCTGCAGCTGCATATGAAGTGGCTTTCAATGCACGTCTCAATAGAGCTATGCTTGGAAATAATGTTAAACTTCTGAAAGGTTTAGACAAAATGTTGCGTGACTCCAAAAATGCACCCTATAAAGATCAAATATATTATGCGAAGGCTGTCGTTGAAGTAAATAGAGGAAACAACACAATGGCTAAAAGTCATTTAACCAATTCTGCTTTCTATTCTACTTCAAATAAAAGACAAAAAGCCTTGTCATATGAGAAACTAGGGGATATTTCCTTTGGAGAACGAAATTATTTGCCTGCACAAAAATATTATGATTCCTGTGCTAAATTTATGCCGGAAGACTATCCAAATGGTGACATTGTTAAATCTAAAGCAAATAAACTTGCCGATTTAGTTAAGGCGATCGAAACAGCTCAATTTGAAGATAGTGTTCAAAGAATTGCTAAAATGCCTGAAAAAGAACAAACAGCCTTTCTTAAAGATTTAATAAAAGACATTAAAAAAGAAGAACAACGCCGTAAAGAACAAGAAGCAGCAAAACTCTTGGCTCTGCAAGAAAATAATGCTCCTGTAGGAAATGTATCTGGTAACAAATGGTATTGGAACAATACAAAACTCATACAAGAAGGAGTTAATGAGTTTAAGAAATTATGGGGCGTTAGAGAAAATGAGGATGATTGGCGCCGCTCAGATAAAATTATCGTTTCCTTCGATAAAGAGCAAACTCAAGACTCAACTCTTGTTAGCGAAGAAAAACCTGAAGAAAAAGATACTTTAAGTATTGAATCATTAAGAAAAAACCTTCCTTTAACCGATACACTAATGGAAGCATCTATTTTGCGTGAAATTGACGCATTATATAATTCCGGTCTTCTATACAAAGAGTTACTAAATGAAAATTCATTGGCTGCAACTCAGTTTGAAAAGGTTATGGAAAAAAATAGGATAGGTCTCACTGATCTTTCATCTGCATTTCAGTTGTATACCATTAATGAAGGAAATGCACTTGCCAAGCAATATAAAGATTATATAATTAAACATTATCCAAATTCTGATATGGCTAATTATTTTAAAGATCCAGATTTCTTTAAGAAACAAAAAGAAGGCCGTATCGCTGCTCAAAAAGATTATCTTGCTTTGGTCAAAAAATATGAAGCAAAAGAATATACTGTTGTTTTTAATGCCTCACAAAATGTGGTAGATCATGATAAATCAAATGCCTTACGGGCTGAATATTTGTTGCTAAATGTTTTAGCAGCGGGACAATTAACTGAAGATAAACAGTCGCTTCTTCCTAGATTAAATAATATCATTGACGAAAAACCAAGTACCGATCAAGCTAAAAGAGCACAAGAATTAATAGATATTTTGAAAAAAGGGTATTCTGTTAATCTTGCACTTCCGACACCGAAAACAAGCTTATTCAACTATAATGATACCGTTACCCAATTTGTTATTGTTTTATTAGATGAAGAAGAAGAGGTAGGGGATGCTAGAAATGCGATCTCTGACTTTACTACAAAGCAATATAAGGTTGCAAAACTAAAAGTAGCCAGTAGAATGACCCTTACAGAAGTGCCTTTTGTGATTGTTACCGAATTTAATTCTATCAAACTAGCAAATGATTATATCAATGCCTATAAAGCATCTTATCAATATTTGAATGATTGGCAAAACAACAGAATTCAGATTATTACCCAAGAAAATTTGAAAAAGTTGATTGAATCATCTAACTTTGATGCGTATAAGGAATTTTACGATCTTAATTACTAGTTATGTTAAAAAGAAAAGAATTTTTTGGGACAACTTCATCTAACGAAGGAAGCGCTGAATTTAATAAGATTTTATCAGGTACTGAACTGAATGGAGATTTAGTTTCTGATTCTAATATTATCATAGAAGGAGATATTATTGGAAATGTTTCGTGCTCAGGAAAAGTATTGGTAGGTGCATCAGGAAAAATAAAAGGTAATCTTGTTTGTGTTAATGCTGAAATTGAAGGAACTCTTCATGGTGAATTAACGATTGAAAATTTATTGGTTATGCGTTCCACCGCTAGAATTAAAGGTGATATTCAAGCTACGAAATTGACTATCGAAGAAGGAGCATATTTTGAAGGTTCTTGTGTTATGAAATCTCCAATGACCACTACTACTTTCACTACAGATGTTGAATTAGAAGACTAATTCTTCTAATTGAAAGACAAATCAAATTTACTTTTACGATTTTCTGCTATTGGAATTCAAATGGCAGCTATTATCATATCCTTTGGTTATTTAGGTTATTACCTCGATCATAAATGGCTTTCAAAAACTCCTTATTGGACTGCAGGTCTTTTACTATTAGGGGTAATCATTTCATTTGTTGTTGTATTTCGAGGCTTAAAAAAAATGAATGATGAGTCGTAAATCACCAGAGTTGAAGTATTTTCTGCACACAGCGCTCCTAATTTCAATTCTTTTAATAGCTTACCTTCTGCTCAGTTTTTCTCCTCTTTTCAATTTGAAATTTAAAGAAATGCTTGTAGTTCATTTAGTGAGTTTTAGCTTAACAACTTCCTCCTGGCTGATTATGTTTCCTGCATTAAAAAAAAACCCAAAAGATATTGTACTACCAATTTTATCGCTCACTACAACACAAATGCTTTTGTTCTTGGCTTTTACCGTAGCCGTGCTTTTTACACAAAAACCAATGGACATCATTTTTCATGCCTTGGTTATTTTTCTTATTTACTTAATTGGTCAAACAACAATTCTTGTCAAATTACTGAACAGTAATTAAAAACTAAATAGAAATAATAGCACTAGTTTTTTAATGTTGTCATATGCTGAAAAACTAAGAGCAGTATATTGATCCGCAATATCATGGTAATTTTTATTTGGACCCATTGTGTAAATAAATATGGAAGGGACTCCGGCTTTAGTGAAAAAATAATGATCTGAATTGGCTGCTGGACCTCTTGGCTTAATGGCTTCAAGTAATTCTTTTCGGGCATTAATTTTTTGTAATTTTTTGAATTCCTTTGGGAATAAACTTGCGTTGACGACGGTTATTCCTTCTTCACCACTTCCCATGATGTCCAAATTGACTAAAAACTTAATTTTTTCAAGAGGAAATAATGGATGTTCAACCATATATTTAGATCCTAAAAGTCCAATTTCTTCTCCAGCAAAGGCAATGAATACTATATTATATTTTAATTTTTTTGTACTTAATTCTTTTGCAAGCGCTACCAACATTCCATTTCCACTCGCATTATCATTCGCCCCAGGAAAATAAGTGTCTTCTCCCATACAGCCTAAATGGTCATAATGAGCACTCAAAACTAGAAATTCATCTGATTTTTTATGTGCTGGTAGGAAGCCCACAATATTCGCAGCGGTGTGACTAGACTCCCAAATTTGTGTGATATTTATTTTTACTTCTTTGCACGCTGCTAATTCTGGATGTTGAAATACAAGTAAATAAGGATGTTCCATTTTTTCTTGGGAGACGGACCATGTCAGCTTATCATTTGTTAATTCAATTATTGGATATTCTGCCGCTAATTCATGCAAATATTTTTTAATGGCTTGGATGCTATCTCTTGTGAACCCATAATTCCTCACTATTAAAATAGTGTTTACTGGAATCTTCAACACTTTGCGTTCCTTTTTCAAGAGTTCATCACCATTAAAGTAAAGTGTCTTGTATGCAAATTCGCCTCCGGCAGAACTAGGATCAACTAAATAATCAATTCCTGGATTAAGCGTATCCTCTTCGGCAATAAATACCATTTCTTTTGGAAAGGTATTGACGAGAAATTTGAAATGTTGCTTATATGAATTTTTAAAAGGAATTAGCCCGATTGCTTTAAATTCGTTTGAAATAAACTCCCCCGCAATAGAATCACCACCATTTACATATCCTCTTCCCCACATCTTAGGAGAACATAAGGTTTTAATAAATGTCCTTGATGCGTCTTGCCCATAAGATGTAAGGCAAATGAAAAGACTAAGCGCTAAGAGAAGCCGCATATCTTCTGCAAATTTTAAGCATGAAGTCGTCAATGATATCAATTGAATTTTCAAAATCCCAATGATGCTGTAAAGCAATACTGGCGATAACTTCTCTCGCACTACTCATGTGCTCTTGACTATCCAATGTTTTAACGCTGCTGGTGAAGGATTCGCTAGAGCCTCCAAATAATTCATTGATAAATTGAAGTTTTTCATTTAAAGTGAAGGA
This sequence comes from Flavobacteriales bacterium, assembly GCA_947447525.1. GTDB lineage: Bacteria > Bacteroidota > Bacteroidia > Flavobacteriales_D > Crocinitomicaceae > UBA952. The sequence continues at coordinate 56,194 of CANFJL010000009.1, forward strand.
GCCAATTAATGTTTCTAATGGAATAATTCCATATTGTTCTTTAACGCTTTTCTCCACGACTTTTATTTGCTCTATCGTAGGCGTCAGATCAGCAGCGCTATTTCCGATTTCTTCAATTTCTTGTTTTTGAATGGGCTCCGATGTAGTTTCTGAAAAGAGTGAAGGGGCCTCTTCTTCCATCGCTGGAATAACTTCTTCCTCTTCCTCTTCTATTTCCTCGTTTATTGCTTCCTCATTTGAATCGCTAAACGCTTCTTCTAATTCCTCTATTACTTCAGGTAATTCATCTACTATTTCTTCTTCAGCTAAATCAATCGAATTGCTCTGCTCTTCTTCTATTGTTGGTTCTTCTGTTTCTTCTTCTCCCCATGAAAAATCAATTGCAGGTCTTTCTTCTAGTTCAGGTGCTATTTCAGGGGTACTTATCGGACTTTCTACCTCAATTATTGAAACTTCTGGAGTGATTTTATCTTCTTCTTGAACCGTTCCAAAAACCTGTTGCTCATATGCCTTGTATCTTAAAATAACTAGGCGTTCCGTTAGTTCTTGTGACTTCGAGATTAATTCATCTAATTCTTTACTATTTAATGGCTTAGATTCAAGTGAATGAATTTTCTTACTAATGGAATCAATGATTGTTTTCATACTGCAATTTTTTCGAAAGGGGTTTAAATATTCATAAATACGATAAACTTTTATTGCCTAAATAGTATTTAATGATTTTCTAAATCAAAATTAGAAAACTCAGCGTTTTAAAGCGTTAAAATTCTTAATTTTATTGAGCGATTTAATGTTAAAAACTTTTTATTATGTTTTTGGAACAATTTCCCGGTGAAGGAAGACAACATGGTTGGATTGAAGTAATTTGTGGATCTATGTTTTCCGGGAAAACAGAGGAGCTTTTACGAAGAATTAAACGCGCAGAATTTGCCAATCAAAAGGTATTATTAGTAAAACCGAAAATTGACAATCGCTATTCTGACAACAATGTTGTTAGTCATCAGGGAAGTGCATTGGCTTCTAAATTAATTGAAAATTCAAGTGAAATCATTTCACTTTGGTCAAATGAGAAAATTGTAGCCATTGATGAAGCTCAGTTTTTTGATTCAGGAATCGTTTCGGTTTGCAATCAACTAGCGGCAAAAGGAGTTCGGGTCATAATTGCAGGACTTGACATGGATTATCAAGGAACTCCTTTTGGACCTATTCCTGATTTATTGGCAATTGCGGAATATGTTACAAAAGTTCATGCTATTTGTTTGTCATGTGGTAATTTAGCACAGTTTTCACATCGTACTGCAAATGAAACTGCTCAAGTTTTAGTTGGTGCGGTTGAAAAATATCAGCCTTTGTGTCGTTCTTGTTATAATAAAATAAGCCATTGAAGTTAGGAATATCTTTATCGTATTTCATTGAAATCATTCAGGGAAGCTGCTCTCAAGATTTCCTATCGGACAGAAAAGTCGATTCCGTAATGGTTGATACAAGAAAAATTATAGCCTCTTCAAATCAAGTGTATTTTGCCTTGAAAGGTGAATTTAGAGATGGTCACCAGTTTATAGCAGCCGCCTATGAAAAGGGGATCCGTATTTTTGTTGTTGAGGTTTGCCCTGAAGTAATTTTTTCTGAAGCAATTTTTATCGAAGTTCCTAATGTGTTAATTGCACTTCAATCTTTAGCCAAAGAGCACCGTTCTACTTTAAAATATCCAATTATTGCAATTACTGGAAGTGTTGGAAAGACTACTGTAAAAGAATGGTTGTACCATTTGTTATCGAGTAATTATAAAATTTATAGAAGTCCAAAAAGTTATAATTCTCAACTTGGCGTAGCTTTATCTCTGTTGACGCTTAAGTCTGATGCAGACATGGCTATTATTGAAACTGGAATTTCAATTCCAGGTGAAATGAAGGCGCTGTATGAAATGATTCAGCCAGATTATGGTGTTCTTACTACCATTGGTCAAGCGCACTCAGAAAATTTTAAAGATCGACAGGAACTCATATCAGAAAAAACCCTCTTGTTTCAAAAGGTAAACAAATCTTTTTTTGGTGCAGGTATTTATATGGATCAATCGATTGTAGACCAAAGTAATGCTGTCATTTTACCCGAATTAGATTTTGAAACGGAGTATAAGGCAATGCCATTTATGGATAAAGGGAGTCGCCATTCTGCTTCGCTGGCAATCGGAATTGCACTTTATTTCAAAGTGACTAAAAAACAAATTCTAGCACTATTGCCGCAGTTACCTCAATTGGCCATGCGACTTGAAACTTTTGAAGGCGTCGATGGATCTTTGATTATCAACGATACTTACAACCTAGATTTAGATGCCTTGGTTTATTCCTTAGAATATCAATTGACACAAGCCGTAGGCCGTAAAAGGGTTTTAGTTGTTGGATTACATGCTCCCAATGCTGCAATGGAAGAAAAAATAAAAATTATTGCTGCTCCCTTTAACTTAGATCTTTTGTTGATTGGTCAGCCTGGTGATATTCCCAAATTTGACATCCACAATGCCTTGGTTTTGATAAAAGGAACCAGACAAGCTAATATGCAGGAATTCGCGGTAAAATTGAAATTAAAAAAACATAAAACAGAGCTTTTAATTGATTTTTCCGCTTTAAGAAATAATCTAACAGCCTTTAAAAAATTAATACATCCTTCCACTAAAATGCTCACCATGATCAAATCTCAGGCTTATGGGATGGGATTGGTGAAGACAGGAATGTTTTTAGAAAAGATGGGTGTCGATTATCTAGGTGTTGCCTATGTAGACGAGGGAGTCGAATTGAGAAAGGCTGGTGTGAAACTGCCAATTCTAGTAATGAATGCAGAAGATTCTGCCTTTTCTGATTGTATTGATTATAATCTAGAACCTGCGCTCTATAGTTTTGAGCAATTAACAGCATTCGTTCATCAGTTGATAGGGATGAATCGCAGTGGATTCCCAATTCATATAAAATTGGATACTGGAATGCATCGTTTGGGCTTTGAGTTAAAAGATTTGAGAAGCTTAACCGATATTTTACAAACCCAACCCGAAATTGTGGTTAAAGGGGTATATTCTCACCTGTCAGATGCCGATAATAGAAGAGACAATCGATTTACGAATTTGCAAATTAGTCAGTTTGAAATGGCTATCAAGCAAATTAAGTTGGCCATAAATCATGATTTTATTTCTCATTTACTTAACTCAGAAGGTATAGCGCATTATCCTAAGGCTCAATTTGATATGGTGCGCATTGGAATTGGGATGTTTGGAATCAATCAAGACCCTCAATTTTTCAAAAAATTGCAGCCTATCGTTGCTTGGAAAAGTGTTGTTTCTCAGATTAAGACTATTCAAGCAGGTGCGAGCGTTGGTTATAATCGGTCTTATATTGCCACTAATGAAATAAAAATTGCCATTATTCCGATTGGATATGGTGATGGATTTAAACGAAATTTAAGTAATGGAAAGGGTAAAGTTTACATTCAAGGCAAGGCTTGTCCTACCATAGGTAGAGTTTGTATGGATATGATTATGGTAGATATTACAAAGCTACAGGTTCCTGTAGGCGAGGAAGTTGAATTGATTGGACCCAATCAGTCTTTGGAGCAAATGGCTCTGGCAATGGGAACTATTCCTTATGAAGTACTCACTTCTTTTTCCCCTCGTGTGCATCGCTCCTATCTAAATGATGAATAAATATTTATCGAAAGAATTCCTTACATTTGAATTGAATTAAAAACATTTATTATGAAAGCATATAAAGTTCTCTTTTTTCTCTTATTCATTTTTAGCGCTCCAATCATTTGGTCGCAGACGGGAGACATTGACACCAATACTTATGTAGTTATTAAATCTAATAATCAAGAATTTATAGGCAAGATACTAAGTGACGATGGTCGTGAAATTTTATTAATGACTGCTTCTGTTGGTAAAGTTTACATTAATAAGTCAGACATTAAATCAATTGTATTAATAAGTGATGCTAAGAATCAAATAATAAATGGCGAATATAGAGGTTCTGGCGTTTTTACAACCCGTTACCAATTCAGCACGAATGCTTTTTCCATTTTGAAAGGGGAGAATTATGCTAAAATTAATTTAGGGGGGCCAGAAGTTCATTTTGCAGTTTCTAATAATTTTTCGGTAGGGGTAATGTCCTCTTGGATTGCTAGTCCGGTTGGTTTAGCTTTAAAATACACTGTCCCCACAAGAAATGAGAAAGTAAATTTTGGGGTAGGTACCATAATGGCAAGCTCTGGTTACATTGTACAAGGTCGCCTTTGGGGTGGACTTCATTGGGGAATGCTTACGATCGGAGATCGTAAAAATAACATCACTTTTTCAGCTGGTTATTCTTATTTAAACTTACCAGGAAAAACAACTCTTATAACACCAGGAACTTATGCTGCAGTTAATGATGGCAACGGTAATTATTATCAAGCTACTTTACCCCGTTACCAAGCCAACAACTCAAGCAGGATCAAAGCCCCCATTCTTGGTATTGCTGGACTTGCCTCGGTGGGTAAAAAAGCAAGTTTTGTGATGGATGCCATGTTTATTCTGGGAACTTATAATCAGGTAAATAATGATCAGACAGTCAATGACTATTTCAATCCAATTACGAATCAGTTAGCGTACACCACGGTTTCTAATGTGACCTCTACTTCCAATAGCTATAAAGCAAATTTAATAGTCTTTATGCCGGGCATGCGCTTCCAAACTTCTGAAAATCGTGCTTTTCAAGTTTCGCTTAGTGGGGTATTTGTAAATGTAAAAGGCACAAGCTCAAGTAATTCTTTTCGTCGTTCATTTCCTTTACCAATGTGTTCTTGGTATTATAAATTCTAAAGAATGCCTCATGCAACGCAAACGGAGCTTATTCGGCTTATCAAAGTTAAAATAGGTCCTGATGAAGCATTAGGTCAAGTTTTGGCCGAACAATTGAGTATAAGTCTAGATGCTGCGTATCGCCGCATGAGGAACGAAACTCCCTTAACCATTCGAGAAACACAAAAACTATGTTTGGCTTTTGATATTTCTTTTGATGCCCTGTGTCAATTAAAAACGGGCAATGTCATTTTTTCATATCCACCCTTAAATAGTTATGATTTTAGTCTTGAATCCTATTTTGAAGGAATATTGGCGGCATTTAAAAAAATTAAGGCGAATCAAAATCCGAAAATAATTCTTACGATCAACAACACTCATTTTTTTCAATTGATTAATTTTCCTCAATTGGCGCGCTTCAAACTATTCTTTTGGGCAAAAACACATCTACAGATTCCAGCGTATCAAAACATGACCTTTAAGCATGAGAAAACTCCAAAACGCATCTTTGAATTGGGTAATGAGATTCTTCAAATGTATAATTCCATCCCCTCAGTTGAAATTTTTGATCCAGAATTAATGCGTGGATTTATGCGACAGATATTATATTATTATCAAGCGCAAATGTTTGAAGATCCTAGTTATGCGTTATTTCTATGTGATAGGGCTCTGATGCTTTCTGCTCATCTTAAAGCCCAAGCAGAAGTAGGCAAGAAATTTATTTATGGTACCGAAGCACCTGCTCATGGAAATGATTTCGACATGTATTTTAATGAAACCATCAATTCTGATGGTAGTTTTTATTATGAAAGCGATAAAAATACGGGTCTCTTTATTACCCATAATATCATGAATTATTTGCATACAGATGACCCAAATTATTTGGTAGATGCCAAGCAGGTCATCGATAAACAACTGGCTAACTCTAGTTTGTTGAGCGTTGTGAATGAAAAAGCAAGGCAACAGTATTTTGCCGATTATGATAAAATGATTCGCGCATTTAAAAAGAAAATTGAAGCAGATCTTGAATTCGAATAACTGCGTTTGCGACATTGCTAATCTTTAACTTTTAAAAAATCAATACCATCGGTTAAATTCTAATCGCCCCGTCACTTGCGAAATACGCAAGTGACGGGGGATCGCCTTTATTATTTAGTTTGGAAGATGGGGTTTTACCCAACTACATTTGTCCAATAAAATTAATTAATATGAAAACAAATTTTTTATTTATTTCGACATTGCTTCTTGGATTTACCCTTGGTGCACAAAGTACAGATGCTCCCTCTATTGCAGTAGCAAGCCCTTATGTTAATAATCTAACCATTAAACCAGAATCCGCCGCTAAAATGATGCGCTTGGAATTAATTAAAATGGCAAAGTATAAGGTTTACGATGAATTTGACATGGCGGATGTCCTTAAAGTAAGCGATGAATTTAGGACAGGTTGTTTTGGACAACGATGCTTAGGCAAGATGGGACAAGAACTTAAAGTTGATTTCGTGGCTTGTGGTAGTTTTGATGGTTTAGGGAACAAAATAGTAGTTTCTGTAAAAATTGTAGATGTGAAAAATCAAAGCATATTTAAATCCTCGGTAAAAGAATTTGATAATCAAGAATTTGAATTGCAACGCATGATTGAAATTGTTTTGAAAGAAATGAATGGCATTTCAGTTGATAAAGTATTATCAGACAAACTTTCTTTCAAAAATGAAGTGATTACCTCTAATAATGTGGGTAAGATTAATAATTCAGGCCCTAGAGTTGGAGTTGCTATGCTAACAGGTTCCCTAAATGAATTTGCTACACGATCCGAGGATCAAGGAGGATTAGGAATTGCTCCTGCAGTCAGTATGATCGGATATCAATTAGAAGGACAATATGTTGGAACAGAAAATTTCTCAGCTCTAATTGAAGGAATCTTTAACGTTTCTGGTTTAGAACAAGGACAATTCATTCCTTCGATTACCATTATGAATGGTTTTCGCTTTGGAAAAGGCGGATGGGAATTTGCCTTTGGACCTGGTTTTAGTGTTAAATCAGTCGCAAAAGGTTTCTTTGATAAAGACAATAATTTTGGCACGCCAAATCGTTATTTTTCAGAATCTGATTGGAATAATTATGCTCTAGAAACCTATGGAAACGATCCCGCCTATCAAGTAAATGGTTTTTTCCAAGCACCAAGTGCTACTGCTTTTAATAGCAGTTATAATTATAATACCTATTTGGATAAAAGAGGAACTAAGAAAATTAACACAAGTTTCGTCTTTGCTTTTGGTCGAACATTTAGAGCTGGAGCCTTAAATATCCCTGTTAATTTGTTCTATTCTTCACAAAAAGGTGGTGGTTACGCAGGAGTGAATGTTGGATTTAATGTTCAAAAAAGTAAGCAACCTATCAATAAAAGCACTGGTCATTATTAATAATAATTTCTATTTAGTTTTTAAGGGAGCTTTTAGCTCCCTTTTTTTTATAGATTACATTTCTTTCTTTAAATTTGTATGCTGTAGAGATGTGTCCAAGTGTTGAACATGCAGACTCTATCAACAACTACAAAGAAAATATTTGAAATATTTTTACTTATTCCTGTTTCTAACTGCTTACTCAGTTTATGGTCAATCTGACATCAGATTTACCAATTATGCTATTGCAGATGGCCTATCCCAAAGTTTTGTTACTACTGTTATTGAAGATCAACAGCATAGTATTTGGGTAGGTACGCAAGAAGGTCTTAATCAATTTAATGGCCAAAATTTCCAAGTTTTCAATAGAGAAAATTCTAAAGGTTTAGCAAGTTCCTATATTACTTCTTCCGCAAAAAGCAGGAATGGAATGCTTTGGTTTGGCTCTGCAAATGGTTTGGTTTCTTTCAATCCTATAAAAGAAGAATTTAAAACCCATTTTCTCAATAATAGAGGTGCTTTGTTTATTGAACATTTAGTAATTGATCAACAAGATAAATTATGGATTCTTGCACAAGGGAATCTTCTATATTGTTTCGATGTTAAAAAGAATAAATTTGTTAGTCCACCAAAATCTATAAAAAAACATAAAGTTCAATTTATTTACGCATGCCCTGATGGTAAAATGGTCTTTGTCCATGACAATAACGCGGTGTCTTATCTGTCAAAATCCAGTGAATCGTTAAGATCAATTCAGGGTCACCCTCAATGGCAAAATGGTGGACTTAGCATCTCTTCAATTTATGCCATTAAAGGGGATCAAAAAATTTATTTTGGAACCAATAAAGGTATTTATAGCTATCATTTTGGTGAAAAGAAAACTTCACTTGCTTTTAAAAATCTGAATTCAGTTATTTCATCTGCAATCGTCGGAATAGAGAAGCATCAATCAATTTGGTATTTCGCTACGGCACGACAGGGGCTTTTTCAATATAGCGACAAGGGCAATATTTTAAATTGTACTGAAGACATTTTTCAAAAAAATACGCTATTAAATAACAATTTATCTTGCTTAACAGTGGATCAATCTGGAGTATATTGGATTGGAAGTGAAAGAGGCCTTTCTAGTTTTAATCCAAAAGAAAGAGGCTTTTATTCGGTTGGGCCTAGCGGTGATTTGACAAAAGGATTGCCTTCTCAAAATGTTTGGAGCTTCTGTGAATTAGGATCCTACGTGTATATTGGAACTGACCTTGGTATTTCTAGAGTAAATAGGCAAACTGGAGTTTTTCAGCATTTCCAAAAAAACAAAGGTCAAAATACTGCTTTTAATACAGATGCTTCGATTCTTTGCATGACACCAAAAAATAAAAACACAATTTTCTTTGGTTGTTTTGATGGCCTTTATGAATTTACTCCAAATACAGGGAATTTCAAAAAAATAGACCTTAAATTAAAAGAGCCGCAACGTCTTCATAAACGAATCTACTCTATTGTGAAGTGGAAAGAAGAACAGTTTTTTATTGGTACCAATGCAGGTGTTCTGCTATATAATTCCAAGTCACATAAGACTGAAGTATTTGAACATGACAATCTTCATCCAAAAAGTACTATTTCAAAGGGAGTATGTAGAAATATTTATAAAGATAAACTCGGTAAATTTTGGTTTACAACAAGTAATGGCGGATTAAATTTATTTGATGCTAAACGCAAATTAATTCACCCCTATTTTTTGAATGAGAAAATAATGAGTCTTACAAAAGATTTCCTTACTTCAATTTATCAAACAGGAAAAAATGAATATTATATCGGGACTCTAGGTTCGGGACTTATTCAACTCAATACAAAGAATAATTCCATGAAGCTTTTTACAAAAAAGGAAGGCCTCCCTAATAATGTTATTTATGCCATATTACCCGGAAAAAATAAGGATATATGGATGAGTACCAATCGAGGATTGGCGTCCATTAATACAGCAACTTATGAAATAAAAAAATTCAATGAAATTAATGGTTTAGTATGTAATGAATTTAATTCAAATGCCTATTTCCGTGCATTCAATGGGGAACTTTTCTTTGGAGGTATTTATGGCTACAGTCATTTTAATCCGAATGAAATAAATAACAATTCCCTTGTCACTGGGCTGAATATCATAAAAATAACGATTGATCCAAATAAAGCCCACCCTAAAGGAGAAATCATAAATGCTTATTCACTTAAGAACAAAAAAAATAATCAAATTGAATTAGATTACCATCAACGAAGCTTTACAGTTCATTTTCAAGCAAGTAATTTAACGGCTCCTTCGCTCATCAATTACAAGTATATTTTAGTCGGTGATCAAATTGACACCAAGAATTTTTCACTGACGAATGACTTAAATTTTAATGCCTTATCCGCTGGAGAATATCACCTAGAAATTTTTGCAAAAATCGGAGATGGCCCTTGGTCTACAGAGCCTGCAGTGCTCAATTTTAAAATAAATCCGCCCTATTGGGCAACTTGGTGGTATTGGACTATAATTATTATTGTAACCGGTCTCGTAGTTCTTGTTTTGATCAAACAAAGAATTGAACATGTCCGCCGTGATAAAGTGAAACTTGAAGTTAAAATTGCAAAGCGTACAAAAGAGATTAGAGATCAAAAGACACAAATTGAAATTCAAAATGAACTGATAAAGGAAGAAAAAAATAAAGTTGTTGAGCAACAGGGCCTTTTAATGAAAGAGAAGGAGAAAGCGGAACAATGGCTTAAAAACGCGCTTCCATTAGAGGTAATCAAAGAGCTAAAAATGCGTGGAAAAGTTCAAGCAAAGGCTTATGAATCCGTTTCTGTAATGTTTACTGATGTGGTTGGGTTTACTAAAATTGCTGAATCCATGTCACCCACCCGCCTTGTGTCAAAGCTAGATGTTATTTTCAAAAAATTCGATGCCATATCTGTTTCAAACAATCTAGAGAAAATAAAAACAATTGGAGATGCCTACATGGTTGCAGGGGGAATTCCTGAAAAAAACTCCACCCATCCCATTGATACGTGTATTGCAGCCCTCCAAATGCAACATTATATGCAGAAACTTAAATATGAAGCTATTGCAAATTATAAAGATTATTGGAGTTTGAGAATTGGAATAAATACTGGGCCTGTTACTACTGGTGTTATTGGAAAATTAAAAATTGCTTACGATGTTTGGGGCGCTACTGTGAATCAAGCACAGCGTATGGAAATGCTTTCTGAACCTGGAAAAGTAACGGTTTCAGGAAACACTTTCTTATTTGTGGAGCCTTATTTTGAATGTGAATTCAAAGGAAAAGCTCAGACCAAATCTAAAACGCTAGTAGATATGTATGTCGTGCATCGCATCAAGCCTGAATTATCAGAGCATGGCGAGGGACTCATACCAAATGATAGGTTTTATCAAATTGTTCAATTACACTTTTTTAGTAATATAAAATATTATAAAGTGGAACATCAAATTCTAAAAAAGTTAAGTGTTGGATTGTCTGAAGATCTCTTGTATCATTCAGTTAAACATACAAAGGATGTTGTAAAAGCAGTCGAGCGAATTGCACTAATTGAAGGAGTTACAGATGAAGGTTTATTTTTATTAAAAACAGCTGCACTTTTTCATGATGCAGGGTTTATTAAACAATATGATAGCAATGAGGCAATTGGGGCACAAATGGCCTTAGATATTTTGCCTAAATATGGCTATACCGAACAACATATTAAAACCATTGTTTCGCTTATTTATGTAACTGAAATCCCTCATAAACCTGTAAATAAATTGCAGGAAATTATGTGTGATGCTGATCTTGATTATCTTGGACGAGACGACTTTGAGGTTATTTCAGATCGCTTGCGACAAGAATTAAGGAAAATGGGTAAAATTAACAGTGACCGTGCTTGGGATGAGATTCAAGTAGTCTTCCTGAAACAACACCGCTATTTTAGCGCAACCTCCATTGCTACGCGTCAAGCTAAAAAAGAGGAAAATTTAGCCTTTGTTGAAAATCGCCTAATTGAAAATCGTTACCAAGATTAAATTATAAATCCCTACTAGTGTTTTTGGCACCAGTTGATTTTACTTTCTTCTTGTCCTTATACAATTTGACATTATAAATATAACTAAGACTCAATATCTGCTTATTTACAGGAGCTGGAAGATTTATTTTTTGATCAAACATATAGCCAATCTGTATCTGATGCGGACCATTTAGATCTAAACTTCCTCCAATAAAGTATCTAATTTCATTGAATCTTCTGCCCAAATCAGAATAATTTGGATCGTAGAAGAATTCGGCGCTGATCAGAGGAGATATTACACTATTATTGATATCATATTCAATACTCGGTTTTATTCTAATTGCTTTATCAAACTCTGGATCGTATTGTGAATTAAGATGAGAAAATTGGTATTGGTATCTGAATCTTAAGCCAGCTGACAAGCGTTTTTTTTGGTAGTTGAATTGGGCATTAAAATTTACTCTACTGTATGCTTGATATGTGGCATCTAATTGTTTTTTCATTACATATCGAAAATCTACGGAGGGTCGAAACCAATCACATACTTTATATTTAAAACTAATTTGAGGAAATACAGTTGCAAACCCATTTTCTCCTATACGATTCGTCCAATCTGCTCCAATTCCTACACGCTTACTCAAGGCTAATTTCGCCCCGGTTTCAGTCCAAGTCTGAAATATATTGGTTTGCCCAAAACTAAAGCTGCTTATGAATATGCTGAATAAAAAGAGATATCGCATTTAACTTATATTTTTTTCTTCAGGGTGATGGTTCCAAGATCTACCACTTGATCTTTAGAAGTGATTTCTATCTCTGAAAATACCACCTCTTGTAGTGAAGAGCAGGGATAACAATTTTCATATACGAAAACAGTGTATTTTCCAGGTCTTAGATATTTAAACTGAAAGCTACCGTCATAACTAGATTTAATGTCATCATCAAAATAAGTATCTGCAGTCCCATAAACAATATATACATTTTCGTCTGCAAGAACTCCCGTTCCATTAAATAAAGTCAATTGCTTGTCGCTATAAAATTGACCACTTAATTTCCCAGTGATCATAGCCTTTCCACCCAAGCCTTCCACCTTAGTACAACCTAGAAAACTAAAGGCTATTAGTGTAATAAACACAATTTTAATTAACAGTTTCATAATAATAGTTTATTTTTAAGGTAAAATTAACAACTTTTTGATAGTTCATGCGTCAAGTTGGTAGGTATTTCTATTTCAACTGATTAGTAACTGAATTAATGTTAAACTTGCTAGAATGATAAAAAAATTACTCTTTATTCTTATTTTTTTCAGCACTTCCCTAAGTTTTGGGCAAGTATTGATCAACGAATATTCTTGTTCTAATATATCTGGAATCAATGATGCATACGGTCAAAAAGAAGATTGGATTGAGCTCTATAATACTACCGGAACTGCTATTAATCTAACAGGTTGGTATTTATCAGATAAGGCTACTAACCTAACCAAATGGCAAATTCCTAGCGGGACAATTGCTGCAAATGGCTTCAAAATGGCCTTTTGTACCAAAAGGAATTTAGTAAACGGCAATGAATATCATCCCAATTTCAGCCTTTCTCAAACGGAAGGAGATTGGATTATTCTCTTAAATCCTTCCTTGATTGTTGTAGATTCTTTTAAAATAGTTCACATGACAAAGTCCGACCATTCTGTGGGTCGAACTACCAACGGAGCAGCAACTTTTAGTCTGTTTACCACCCCAACTCCAAATGCCAATAATACAGGAGCTCAAAATTTCTATACCCCAACACCTATTTTAAGTCTAGCTGCAGGTTTTTATCCCACTTCACAAATTGTTAGTATTACTTGTCCGGATCCTTCAGCGACTATTCGTTATACCTTGGACGGATCAGATCCTTTGGTTACTTCGCCAATTTATACATCGGCTATTACCATTGCCACAACTAAAGTGTTAAGAGCCGCCGCATTTAGCACCAACTTACCTTCTTTTAATACAACCAACACTTATTTTATTAATGTAACGCATTCTATTCCAGTAGTATCTGTCTGTAGTCAAGGGGTGTATACTTTACTTCAAGGAACACAAAGTAATCCTGTTGGTTCCTTTGAATTATTTGAGGATAATGGGGTATTTATTGATGAAGGGCAAGGAGAATTTAATAAACACGGAAATGATTCCTGGGCCTATCAACAAAGAGGATTTGATTTTGTCTTAAGAGATGAATTCGGTTATAATGCTGATTTAGAGCACCTAATTTTTCCTGAAAAAACTAGAGATAATTTTCAGCGTTTAATTTTAAAACCTGCAGCAAATGATAATTACCCATTTTCTAGCGGTGGCGCTCATATTCGTGATGCATTCGTTCATACACTCTCTGATCGAGCCGATTTGAAGTTGGATGAAAGAACATGGAGACCAGCAATTTTATACGTTAATGGTCAATATTGGGGTGTTTATGAAATTCGTGAGAAAGCAGACGACGCTGACTTTACTGATTTCTATTGCAATCAGGATAAATATCATTTGCGCTATTTGAAAACTTGGGGAGGTACCTGGGAAGAATATGGAACACCAAATGCTTTGCCCGATTGGAATACCCTAAAAAATTATATTGCAGCTAATAATATGGGTAACGCTGCTAATTTTGCGCATGTTGATAGTTTATTAAATTGGAAATCTCTTTCAGATTATTTTATGTTCAATTCTTATGTTGTTACTATGGATTGGCTCAACTGGAATACTGCATGGTGGAGAGGAACTGATACCAGTGGTGATCATACCAAATGGCGCTATACCCTTTGGGATATGGATGCCACTTTCGGTCATTATATTAATTATACTGGTATTCCCGATCCTTCTGCAAACGCAGACCCTTGTAATGTAGAATCTTTGCCAAATCCAGGTGGGCAAGGACATACAAGTATAATACAAAAGTTAATCAATGAAAATCCAATTGTCCATCAGTATTATGTCACCCGATATATTGACTTACTCAACACAAAACTTTCCTGTTCCTATGTAATCCCGCTGCTCGATAGTATGATTGCAGAAATTACCCCAGAAATGCCTGGTCAAATTGCCAAATGGGGTGGAAATATGACGACGTGGCTCAATAATGTCCAAGCCTTAAGGGATTATATTAATCTGCGCTGTACAGCACTGACCCAAGGGCTCATTGATTGTTATACTTTAACAGGACCCTTTCCTGTAACTTTTGACGTGACTCCTGTAAATGCCGGAACAATTAAAGTGAATTCAATTTGGGCACCAAGCTATCCATGGTCAACTACCTATTTTGGGGGTATTCAAACCAATATAGTAGCCAAAGCAAATGTCGGTTATGTGTTTAGCCATTGGACCTATACCACCGGACCATTAGCTTTACCTATTGCGCAAGACACCAACAGTATTGCTGTGATGGGACCAGAAAATATCGTTGCTGTATTTATTCCAGACAATCCAGACATGGATGGTGATGGCGTATTGAATGTAGATGAAGTACTTGCTGGAACAAATCCCAATAATCCTGATACAGATGGTGATGGTGAAAATGACTTAATTGAAATTGGCGCAAATCCTTCTACTCCATTAGATACAGATGGAGATGGAATTATTGACGCATTGGATTCTTCGATACTTGATACTGACGGCGATGGTGTTTTTGATGAGCAAGATCCAGCCAATACGGACCCTTGTATTCCAAATCCAAATTCCCCTAATTGTGATTTAGATGGGGATGGCTTGACAACAAGTCAAGAAAATGCTAATGGTACTAATCCTTCTAATCCCGATACAGACGGTGATGGCATCAACGATGGAACAGAAGTACTTAATGGAACTGACCCTCTCAATCCATGTGACCCAGATGATACCTTGCCAGGTTGTCAAATTGATACTGATGGCGATGGCTTGACAGATGCTCAAGAAGGTGTTTTAGGGACCAATCCAACCAATCCTGATACCGATGGTGATGGAATTAGTGATGGTGCAGAAGTTGCCAATGGATCCAATCCACTTGATAAATGTGATCCAAATGCTACTTCACCAGATTGCTCCATGGGAATTCATATCCCAACAGCCTTCTCTCCAAATGGTGTAGGAAATGAACAAAACAATAATTATTCAATCATCGTAGGGATGGATGTCGCTTCTTTTACCTTTAGTGTTTTTGATCGATGGGGAAATACAATGTATTCTTCCAGCCAAAAGAATTTCAAATGGGATGGATCTTTTAAAGGTATGACTTGTAATTCTGGGGTTTATGCCTACATAGTAGATGTTGTTTATTTAAATGGAAAAAAAGAAACACTTTCTGGAAATATCACTTTAATTCGATGAGGTTAATACTTTTAATACTTTCTTTTTTCATACTTCCAGTAGTACTTGTTGCGCAGGATTATCATTTTACACAATATGATAAATCTTTGATGATAACGAATCCTGCAACTGTTGGAAATTTTGAAGGCTTTGAGCGCATTAGTATTCAAAATAGGAATCAGTGGATTGGTGCAGGCACAAAGTTTATCACAACCATGACCTCAGCAGAATTTACGATTGGTAAATCGGGACATCAAAATAAGGCATTCGGTGGTATTGGATTATTTTTCATGAATGACGCAGGTGGAGATTCAAAATTTGGTATGACCTGTGGTGGTATTTCTATTAGTGGAAATATTCCACTAGCGAGAGGACATCGTTTGTCTGCCGGACTACAAACTTCCTTTAATAATAGAAATGCAGATTTTTCGAATCTTTCTTTTTACTCTCAATGGAACGGCTCTATCTTTGATCACACTATTGCGGTTGATGAACCCAATCAATTAGCATCCTTTAGTTATTTAGATGCAGGTATGGGGGTGAATTATTCATTCGATAAATCCAGCAGAGGAACTTCAAGTAAAGAAAAAAAAATAAATATTGGGGGTTTTATTCAGCATATCAATCAGCCTAAATTAAGGTACAATGCCTTAGCGGTGGATCATCTCTATGCCAAATATGGATTGCATGTGGAATCTGCCTTCGGATTAAGTTCTAATATGAGCTTAGAGTTAAAAGTGGCTCAATTTATTCAAGGAAAACATTACGAAGGTCTTTATGGAGCTTTTTATAAATTGAAATTTAAGGGCTCATCTCAAATTACAAGATTAAAACATGAAAAAACTTTAAGTACAGGACTTTATTTCAGATCAACGGGAGCATTAATTCCTGCTTGCTATGTAGATTTTGGAAACTATCGTTTCGGCGTGTCTTATGATCAAGAACTTGGAAGAATTGCTGCAGCATATCGCAGTTCATTAGAGTTCTCATTTAGTTATACCACAATGAAAAAGTCCATTTTTAAAGGTAAAAGATTATAAACCTTTTTCTTCTAAAAAAGCTATCCATTTCTTTGCTTGTTTTTCGTTTAGTACTCTGGGCATTTTATTTTGCCCACCAATTTTGCCTGAACTTTGCATAAATTCATACATCGTTCCCTCTGGAAGTAAAGTGACTTTTGGTGCTTGAAGTGTGTATTTCCTGGCAGAATAATAGTCATCATTTATTTTAGAAAGGATACTATCAATTTTTTGAATTAATAATTCAGCATTTAAGTGGTCTTTTTTTGTTTCAATATACCAGTGATGACTTTGTAGTTCTACGTTGGCGAAAATGGTGAATTCGGGCTCAATGGGAAATTCTTTTTTACTTAACTTAGTTAATGCAGTGTTGATATTGTCTAATGATAAATGTTCCCCACACAAACTTAAAAATTGTTTAATTCTACCAGTGATAATGATTTCCCGTTCGTTGATATTAATGAATCGAACCAAATCACCAATTAAATAACGCCATAATCCAGCATTGGTAGATATTACAAGGGCATAATCCACTCCTTCTTTAACTTCACTTATAGTGAGCGCTTTGAATTTGGAAATTAATTCTCCATTTTCATCAAAAAAGTCTGATGTGAAAGGAATAAACTCAAAAAATATTTGATTTTCTACTAAAAGTCGCATACCCTTTTTAGACGGGGAAATTTGATAGGCAAAATATCCTTCACTTGCCAAGTAGGTATCTAGAAGAAAAATAGGTTTCTCACTTAATTTCTCTAATCTTTTTTTGTAGGGCTCAATAAATACACCACCATGGACATAAACTTCCAAATTAGGCCACATTTGATGAATATTATCCAATTGATAACGCTCTATGATGCGCTCCATTAACATGATACACCAACTAGGAATTCCAGCAATGATGCTAATATTCCATAAAGGAGCCTTTTCGACTATGGCATTTATTTTCTCGTTCCAATCTTTTAAAGCAGCAATTTTTGGTCCTGGTTTGGCTAATGGTTTAACGATTAATGAGGTGTGCTTTTTTAAAATTCCACTTAAATCTCCCTCAATGTGCCTTTCAATCTTGGTCAACTTTGTTGATCCACCCACCGCTAGAACAGACGCATTGAAGAAAGCATCAGATAAATCTAATTCATGAAGAATGGATAATTGCCTAACGCTAGTTTTTTGGAAAGATCGAATCATTTCTGTTGAAACAGGTATTCTCTTACTTGGTGAGCCAGTTGTTCCAGATGACAAAGCGTAATATTTAACCTTCCCCCTCCAGGTACAATCCTTCTGTCCAGATATTGTTTTGTGCAGCCATTTAGAGTAAAATTCTTCGTAATCGGAAATCGGCACATCAGATTGAAATTGTTCTACCGCATCTCCTTTACTTAAAAAGGAGGAAAAATCATGAAAGAAGCCAAATTCTGTCTGCTTGGCTTTCTCTATTAAACTTCTCAAAACAGTCAATTGATTTTGGTGATCAATATTTTTTCTGTTGATGCGCTTGTAACCAATTTCCGTGGATTTTTTTAATAGCTTCCCAATGATTTTCATGCTTAAAATTATACATTTTATTAACTAAAAAATTCTTTAACAAAAATAAAGAAAGTAATACTGCCGAAATTCCTTATCTTTCTAGTAAATTTGTAAAAAAATACAAAATGAAACAAAAAACTTTCATCGTCCCTCACGATTTTACTAATGTGGCTGATGTTGCATTAGCACATGCTATTGCTACTGCTAAACTTTCTGATACTGTTATACAGTTGTTGCATGTTGTAACAAGAGAAAGTGAAATAAAAGAAGCAATTAATAAATTGGATATTGTGATTAGTAATTTCTCTAATCAAGGAGTTAATTTAATTCCTAATGTAAGAATAGGGAATATTTTTGATGACATTTCTGATTTTGCAGCTGAACACCAAGCTGAGTTGATTTTTATGGGTACTCATGGAGCTACTGGCTGGCAACATATTGTTGGAAGTCACGCACTTAAAATCGTTACCAATTCTCATGTTCCTTTTATTATTGTTCAAGACAAGGCGGTAAAAGTAACTGGTTATGATACGATTGTAGTACCAATGGATTTACATAAAGAAACAAAACAAAAATTGTCCATTGTTGCGAATCTTGCAAAATATTTTAATTCAAAGGTGCATGTGGTTACTCCTGCAGAAACAGATTCTTATTTGAAGCATCAAGTGGAATCAAACATCATGTTTGCCAATCATTTTTTCAAAGAAAGAGGAATAGAAGTTACTGCTACTGTTCTTCCTGGAAGTGGATTTGACAAAGAAGTTGTAAAGCATGCCGCTAGTGTTGATGCTGACCTAATTGCCATTATGAATTTAAATAGAAGTAGTTTTTTAAATGCTATTACTGCGAATTATGAGCAATATATCATAACAAATGATGCTCTTATTCCAACTCTAATTGTTAATCCTGTTCAAACGAGTTCTATTTATGGTGCTTGGTTTGATTAATCACGCCTTTAAATACTAATTCCCATGTCAAAATTAACCACGCTTGTAGATTTCATCTATGAAAAGCAGGCGGATTTTCCTTTTGCTACAGGTGAATTATCGCGAATTCTCAGTTCGATTTCGTTGGCTTCAAAAATGGTTTCTAGAGATGTCCGTCAAGCCGGTTTAGTAGATCATATATTAGGTGCACAAGGTGTAGACAATATTCAAGGAGAAGCACAACAGAAATTAGATTTAGTTGCTGACACAGCTTTTATCAATGCCTTTGAGCAAGGTGGAGATGTTTGTGGCATTGCCTCTGAAGAAAATGATGATTTTTTAGCTTTTCCATCTGCTCATGCTCAAAAGGGAAAGTATGTTGTGTTATTTGACCCTTTAGACGGTTCAAGTAATATCGATGTTAATGTTTCTATTGGCACCATATTTTCAATTTATAGGAGAATTTCTCCAGAAGGTACTCCTGCAACTTTAGAGGATATGCTCCAAGCTGGTACTGAACAAATTGCGGCAGGTTATGTCCTTTATGGATCTTCAACCATGTTGGTCTATACCACTGGAAAAGGAGTGCATGGATTTACTTTAGATCCTTCAACAGGTGAATTTTGCCTTTCACATCCTGACATGAAAATGCCAGAAAGAGGTAGGTTATATGCCATGAATGAAGGAAATATCAATACTTGTGAACCTGGATTAAAGGAATACATCGCTTATTGCCAAAGTAATGATAATGATTATAATGCTCCTTACTCTGGTCGCTATATTGGTTCCTTAGTAGCTGATTTTCATCGCAATTTGATAAAAGGGGGAATTTATATTTATCCTGCAATCCCAGCATCTCCAGAAGGAAGACTCAGACTTTTATATGAATGTAATCCCCTAGCATTTTTGGCAGAACAAGCTGGCGGCCTTGCGACAACCGGTAGAAAAAGAATCTTGGAAATAAAACCGAGTGCCCTTCATCAGCGGATTCCTTATTTTGTCGGATCCAAATTAATGGTTGAAAAGGCAATGAGTTTACTCCAGTAAGCAATTAATTCAACTCAAGAATTGCTTCTTCAATTTCCTTAACAATAGTTTCAACCTCAGTAGCTTTGCATTTTCTGGGATTTCCAAAATGAACATAAGTATCGAAAGGCACCAAAAGTCGCTCTCCCTTTGGGAGTACTTTTCCCATACCTTTCATGTAAATCGGAATGAAAAATAATTCTGGATGCATTTGTAATAAAATCCCAATACCTTTTTTAAATTCTTGCATTTTACCAGGTGTTCCTCTTGATCCTTCTGGGAATAATATAAGTGATTCCCCTTTTGTAATGGCAGCACTCATTAATTCTATTGGATTTGGTGCCTCTGTATTTTTACTGCGTCTAATTAAAATAGCATTCGTAAAAAGCTGGGTGATTCCTGCCTTAAATTTAGATGATCCAAAATAATCTCCCGCCGCAATGGGATGTACGTGCTGTACTTGCCCAATAGGCAATGCCCCCATTATAGCTAATGTGTCTATATGACTGTTATGGTTGGAGACAATAATAAACTGCTTCTCTTTTTTCAGAGCTTCTCTATTCAAATATTTAACACCTACAATTACTTTTAAAAAAGATCTTATTCCTACTCCGTATAATATCCCTAGAAAAAGCCCTCTCATCCTGCGTAATATAAGTTATATACAATATAAAAAAAGGTAGGAGCACTTAACGATAAAGAGTCAATTCGGTCTAAAATTCCACCATGTCCAGGAATTAACAATCCTGTATCTTTTATTCCAATATCTCGCTTAACAGCCGAGATGATAATGTCACCTACAAATCCTGCATTTGCAATGCAAAAACCAATAATGAGTGCTTCTATTCCCGTAAATGGTGTTAAAAACCTCAAGAAATAAGCAAGAATCGTGGTGCTAAGGATTCCGCCAATAAATCCTTCCCATGTTTTATTTGGGCTGATTTTAGGAAGAATTTTATTTTTCCCAAATAATTTTCCCCAAATAAACTGAAAGACATCATTGATTTCGGTCAAAAAAACCACGAATAGAAGTAAGCCTCTGCCGCCTGCATGAAATCCTTCAAGATTAGGAAGAGATAGTAAATAAGCTAAATGACTCAATGAAAAAACAGTCAACATCAATTGTGTTGGCAACACACTCATAGATCGGCCGATTTCTGTTGTTGCGCCCCTGATGACCAACATAAACGGAATCCAGACGAACATAAAAACAGGAATAAAAATCACGAAAATATTAAACCATCCCTTATATGCGATGAAGTACTGAATTGGAATGGCAAGGTAACACCAGATAATAACCCTTCGGTCTTCATCTCTCACATTTTTACTAATGGAGGCTAATTCTCTAAGCGCAACAAAGGATAACAATCCAAACGCAATGAAAGAGAGCGCAGGATGCACTAATGAAGTGAGAATGATGAGCGCCGCCATCGCCCACCATGAATTAGTCCTGGTTTTTAGTTCTTTTAAATCTGCTGTAGGTTTCAATAAACCCCACACATAAAATAGGGTAGAAGCAAACACTAATACGCTAATAATAATTACAATTATGGCAATTACTTCTACGTTATCGAGATAGATTTTAGAGGTAAAAATGTTCATTTATTAAAATTTACTCAATAAAGATAGTGAACAAATTGGTGCAATCTACACTTATTTATCAATCAAATCAGATACGATTTTTGAAGAAAGTAAACTCAGTGGAATACCACCTCCCGGATGGACGGAACCTCCGCAAAAATATAAACCCTTTATTTTACTTGTGAAATTTGGGTGTCTTAGAAATGCAGCAAATTTAGAATTGCTTGATGCCCCGTATAATGATCCCCTATGTGATTTAGTTTTTGATTCAATAGTCCGGGGATCCAAGATAGACTCGCATTCAATTAAAGGTTCTAGGTCTATTTTAAAAATAGAATTTATTTTACTGATTATATTTTTTTTGGCCTCTACGATTAAAGCATCCCAATCTTGATTAAAATTTGCGGGAGTATTGATCATGACAAACCAATTCTCCGATCCTTCAGGTGCATCAGCGGATTCTTCTTTACTGCTGATGTTGATATAGACCGTTGGATCAGAGGAAATAAGTTGTTGATTGAATAGTAAATCAAATTCTCCTTCGTAATCGGAGCTAAAAAGTATATTGTGTAAATCTAATTCTGGAAATTGCTTTCTAATCCCCCAATAGAATATTATGGCAGAACTAGATCTTTCTTGTTGCACTATTTTTTTGGGACTTAAATCATCTTTTAATAAACTGGAGTAGCTGGTGAAAATGTCTGAATTAGAAACCACCAATGAGGCTTCATACCGTCCCTTGCTACTGATGAGCCCCGTTATCGCCTTTTTAGCAATGGTTATTTTGGTGACTTCTTCGTTAAACTTGAACTGAACGCCTTTTTTAAGCGCTAGCGCATAAAGACTTAAAGCAATTTCTTTCATTCCTCCCTTGGGTGTAAAGGTCCCCAATTGCATTTCAAGATGAGGAATCATGGACATTATCCCAGGTGTTTTGTAGGGAGAAGAGCCATTGTAGGTTGCGAATCTATTGAACAATTGCACCAATTTCTGATCCCTGAAACTTTTCTTATTGGTCGCATTTAAAGATCTGTTGGTGTCTAATTTATAAAAATTTAAAACCGCTTTTAAGGTTGTTGCAGATAGGTAAGTGCTTATTTTATGCAAGGATTTTTCAAGAAAAACACCTGAAGTAAGTTCATATTTTTGCTTGTTTTTCTCTAAGTAATTCTCAATTTCATACTTACTGACTTGAAAAGTAGAAAGTAAATCATTGATGAATTCTTCTTTGTCAGCTGCAGCGGAAAATCTAGTACCATCCTCCCAAAAATAATTGCAGATGGTATCTTTGTTTCGATAATTAAAAAAATCTTTAGGGTTTTCGTTAAACAAGGAAAACAATTCATCTATCAAATGCGGCATAGTCAATAGGGAGGGTCCCGTATCAAAACGATAGCCATTGAGTTCAAGATTAGATATTTTACCTCCGGGATAAGCATTTGCCTCAATAACGGTTACTTCGTACCCCTTACTTTTCAATCTAAGCGCTATTGCTAATCCAGCTATTCCAGCACCGATAACAAGAGCCTTCTTATTTTCTTTAATTTCCCCCACAATTGCTTTCATTATTCTGTACTTAAAGATTTTTTAATTCTGATGAATGTGCTCAATAGTAGCAAAATATCTAAAAGGTAGAATAAGTATTGCATATAGGGTAAGACGCGAACTGAACAAAATAAAATGATGCTTGCCAGTCCAATGATTAAAGCACGGTCACTCTTCCCCATAGGGCCGTCATAGCGTCTTGTCCCAGAAACTATTTTCCCCATTATACCTGCAAATTCATTTAAAATAGATAAAAATAAGAAGGTGATAAAGGAATAGAGCTCGGCTTGAAATAACCAATATAATGGAGCAAACATTACAAAATCTGAGAACACATCGCCAATTTCATTTAACATTTCTCCACTTTTGCTTTGAAGCATATAAGTTCTAGCCATCATTCCATCTAAGGCATTCAATGCCATGCGAATTAAAAGCGCAACAGGCAATATAATCAAGCTGATGAGAATGGGATGCATCCAGCAGAATAAGCCGCAAACCACAGATAGCAATATCGCCATCCAAGTAATGGTATTGGGTTGAATACCTTTTTTATGCATTTGCTCTAATATAGGCTTCAATAAAGCTTGAAATTGAGGCTTAATTTTATAAATAGAAATCATAATTTTTACTTTTGATTCAAGTCAGCACAAAATACAAATTTAATGTAATAGCTTTTAGACAGATCTGATTTTTTCTATACTTTTCATGCTTGTCCATCTCTAGAGAAATGGTAATTTCGCTCTCGAACAATGGAGCGCATACAATTCCTGAATTTATTCAAATCTTTTGATCTTATCGAACAGTCCGCAAAGGCACTGAGTCGCTCTGAAGCACGCGTCCACTGGTCAGGTCATGTAGGTGCATCACTTCCGATTTCTGCCATTGCAGTAGCAGATCAAGTTCCTGGTCATCATGTTTTCGTTTTGCGTGATAAGGAAGAAGCCGCTTATTTTCTAAATGATATCCAAGGTTTATACCCAGATGAAAAAAGAGTTCTTTTTTATCCTGCTTCATATCGTGTGCCTTATCAATTTGAAGAACTTGACAATGCAAATGTCGTTGCAAGGGCTGAGGTATTAGAACGCGTAGCTGGTGGAGCAAATACATGGATCATCACCTATCCAGGAGCACTTTTTGAAAAAGTACCCACAGTAAAAAAACTCATTGAAAATTCTATGAGGGTCGATGTAGGTAAAAATTATTC
Source organism: Flavobacteriales bacterium (assembly GCA_947447525.1). Taxonomy (GTDB): domain Bacteria; phylum Bacteroidota; class Bacteroidia; order Flavobacteriales_D; family Crocinitomicaceae; genus UBA952. The sequence continues at coordinate 80,576 of CANFJL010000009.1, forward strand.
CATCGATTTTATGAATGAATTGTTGCTTGACTTTCATTTTGAACGGGTAGATTTCGTTTATGAACCAGGTCAATTTTCAATTCGTGGAGGAATAGTAGATGTCTTTTCTTATGCCAATGATTTTCCCTTTAGAATTGAATTCTTTGGTGATGAGGTCGAATCAATTCGCACTTTTGATGCAGCCAGCCAATTATCACTGTCAACGCATAAATTTTTCATGATCCTACCGAATATTCAAGGCCACATGACGCAGGAAGGTGTTGCGTCTTTCTTTGACTTTTTGGGACCATCAAAACATATTTGGTTGAGTTCATATGAACGCACTTCTGCTGTATTACAACAAGAATATGATAAAGCTGTACTTGCTCACAGTCAACTTTCAGGAACTGTGAATTACGCACTACCTTCAGAATTGTATTTTCATCCTGATGCATTTAAAAAAGCACTAGAACACCTTCCGATTGTTGAATTAGGACCCGATTATTATTTTAAGAAGGCGGATAAGTTTACCTTCGACTTTCTGCCACAACCAAGTTTTAATAAAAACTTTGATCTGCTAAAAACAGACTTATTAGCAAGACAAAATTCGGGAATGGAGAATCTTATTTTTTCCAATCAACCCAAACAAATCGAACGGCTTTTTCAAATATTTGAGGATATTGGTGGCGATATAAGTTGTTCGCCCATGCATTTTGCCTTAAGTGAAGGATTTATTGCACCTAATTTAAAATTAGTTTGCTACACCGATCATCAGATTTTTGAACGCTATAATCGTTTTCGATTAAAAGAAGGTTTTAGTCAAGCAAAACAAGCCTTAACTTTAAAAGAGATTTACAATCTTCAAAAAGGAGATTATGTTACCCATATTGATCATGGTGTAGGGCAGTTTTCGGGTTTAGAAACTATTGATGTAAACGGGAAACCACAGGAAGCGATTCGACTCCTCTATAAAGATGGAGATGTTTTATATGTTGGTATCCATTCATTGCACCGTATTTCTAAGTTTACCGGTAAGGATGGGTCGGTTCCTAAAATGAACAAATTAGGTACCCAAACCTGGACTACCTTAAAAAATAAAACGAAAAAGAAAATCAAGGAATTGGCCTTTGATTTAATTCAACTTTATGCCAAACGAAAATCTCAACCAGGCTTTGCCTTCGCTCCAGATAATTATCTTCAAAATGAATTAATCGCTTCATTTATGTATGAGGATACCCCGGATCAAAATAAAGCCACCTTAGATGTAATGCGAGACATGGAGGCCAGCAGACCTATGGACCGATTGGTGTGTGGCGATGTTGGTTTTGGAAAAACAGAAGTTGCAATTCGTGCAGCATTTAAAGCAGTTTGTGATAGCAAACAAGTTGCCATATTAGTCCCAACGACTATTTTGTCGATGCAGCATTATCGAACCTTTAAGGAACGCTTAAAGGATTTTCCTTGTAAAATTGATTTTATCAACCGTTTCAAGTCCGCTAAGGCTACCACCGAAACCTTAAAGAAATTGGCCAGTGGTGAAATTGACATACTCATAGGTACACACGCTTTGGTATCTGAAAAGGTGAAATTCAAAGATTTGGGTTTGATGATTATTGATGAAGAACAAAAATTTGGTGTTTCGGTAAAAGATAAATTAAAAACTATTCGAACAACCGTCGATACCCTGACACTAACGGCTACACCAATTCCAAGAACTTTGCAGTTTTCCTTAATGGGAGCTCGCGATTTGAGTATCATCAATACCCCTCCACCGAATAGGCAGCCAGTACTTACGGAGGTTATTTCTTTTAATGAAGAAGTTATTCGAGATGCAATAGCGTATGAAGTAACACGAGGTGGACAGGTATTTTTTGTCAATAACCGTCTTTCCAACATGAAGGAAATTTCTGGAATGATTCAACGTCTTTGTCCAGGAGTGCGTATTGCAATTGGCCACGGACAAATGGACGGCACTCAATTGGAGAAGGTCATGATGGACTTTATTGACGGCAAATACGATATACTACTTGCTACAACGATTATTGAGTCTGGTATTGATATTTCAAATGCCAATACCATCATTATTAATGATGCCAATCAATTTGGATTAAGTGACTTGCACCAACTTCGCGGTAGGGTAGGCAGATCGAATAAGAAAGGATTCTGTTACTTGATTGCTCCAAAATTTAGTGTCCTTACTTCAGAAGCTAGAAAAAGATTGGAAGCATTGGTCCAATTTTCTGATTTAGGTTCAGGTTTCAATATTGCAATGAAAGATTTAGATATAAGAGGTGCTGGAAATATGCTAGGGGGTGAACAGAGTGGATTTATTTCAGAAATCGGTTTTGAAATGTATCAAAAGATCTTGAATGAAGCCATGCAAGAATTGAAAGAAAGTGAGTTCAAAGAATTGTTTGACGAAAGAACTACCGATACATTCGGAACTTTTGTCCAAGATTGCATCTTTGAAACTGATATGGAAGTTCGTATTCCAGATGATTATGTCAATAATGTTGCCGAGCGTTTGAGTTTGTACCAAGCATTAGATAATTTAAAAGATAAAGCAGCATTAGAGATATTTGCTATGCAATTAGTGGATCGTTTTGGTCCTTTGCCTAAAGAAGTTAAGGAATTATTATTTTCATTCGAATTACGTTGGTTGGCAGAGGAATTAGGCATGGAACGCTTGGTCATTAAAAGCGAAAAATTGGTAGGGTATTTTATTTCGAATCCTCAATCACCATTTTACGAAACAGATACTTTTACTTTGCTGCTCAATAAAATCATGAGCATAGGCAAAGAATATCGTCTTGTTCAAAATAATGACAAACTAAGATTGGTCATCGAACCAGTGCGTCACATCAAAGATGCTTTGGAGAAAATGGCTGGATTAATGTAATCTTCTCTAGATACAACCCCAGCAAGCTGTTGCAAGGTCTAAAATAGAATGTTATTATTTTACTTTTCAACTTTACTTTGAATAGTCCACCCAATCACTGCAGCTCTTTGTTTGGAAGCTTCTGCTTTTTCTCCGCTAAAAAGCGTGTCAATGGTTTCGTTGAAATAGGCTAACCAAGTACTAAAATTTGCTGCTTTTAAGGGCATATGCAGGTGCTTTTCGACTACATTGGTAGTATAACCAGGTTCGTCTAGTAGTGCGAAACACCAAAAATGAATCATCTGAGGAAGGTGTTTTTCCCATTCTATATTGACAAAAAAAGGAGATAGATCCGAATCTTTAGCAACTTTACCGTAAAATAAGGTGATAAATTCCTCAATATCCGCCCTTGTTTGTATGTCTCTCATTCTTTAAAAATAAGCACGAATTTCCATACTTCCGCTATGTACTGGTCTTATTCCTTCAGATTTTCTACCGATGTACTGTAGATTCAATTGTAAGTTTTTAGATAAAGTACGCTGATAACTCATGTTCCAAGTATAATTTACTCCTGGACGAAGGGATTCCATCATTTCGTAGGCTACTGCACCATTAAGTGTCCCCGTGTAAGTCATGTTAATGTATTTGAGTGTTCCTTGAAAACTACCCTTGTCGGTTTGGTTGTACTTAAAGGTCCCACCAATTTCCTTAATATTGCATTGGGCACTTGTATAAATAGGATTATTATTTTTTTGACCAAGGCGCCCATCAATACTAAATCTGTAATTTGTTGATGGCTGCAACATGATACTGGGTTCTAAAAGAGTGTAGTTGATTTGATAATTTCTTCCACTTGTATAATCTGCTAAGGCAGTTTTGAGTCCACTCTGTGCCTTAATTTCAAGACTTAAGGTTGGAATGATATTCCAGCGACAAAATAGTTCATGCATTTGGTTACTTCTTGCATCAAATCCCGATGCAAGCAAGGTTTTGTTTTTGCTGTCTTGGAAGGTATACTCTGCGTTGATTCGATTGGAGGTTCGGTTAAAATAAATAGAGTTTCTCAAAAGAGCGCTCGTGCTGAGTAGGTTCAAATCTGATATTTCGGCACTGAAAGGATTAAATAAATTTTTAGCGTCGAAGGAGTTTATTTTCTTATTGATCCTCCAACGGGTTTGGTTAGAAAATTTAGATAGTAATTGTAGTACACCTTTTTTCTTGGACCATAATTTTTCAGGTCTCCAAAAGATACTTTGATTGACCTCATTGGTGAAGGTCTTGGTGTAGTTATTGCTTGGAGTGAAAACTCTAATATAGCTCGCCTGATCTACATATTGTGCGATTTCAAATTCATTTAAATCTTTTATGTTATCGTTGTTGTAATCAATCCAAGTATAAACTCCTTGTCCATCATTTACTTGAATATAGATAAAGGTCCTTTGTTGTTCCAATCCAGAGCCAATTTCATAAAAAGTGCTCCAAGTCAAGGCGTTTTTAAACCACTTTGCTTCATAGTCAACTCTTCCAATCAATGAATTTTCTGGTGCTTGCTGAATCAAGGTCGTATCTTTTATGCCTAAAATTCGATAGCCACCAATAAGATTTAATCTTTGATTTTTTAGTTTTTTTAAGGTGATTTCGCCCCCAATGGTTTGCGCTTTTGCGGCACCTTTTAAGCGTATACTATCGGAGCGCATATCGTAGCGTTCTCGGTAGTAAAATTTAAAGAAATTTTGAGTGCTATCACTTGAGGAAAGTGAACATTCGTAATCAAAAAATTGATAACTGTTGTTTCTGAGTACTTGATTGGAATCAATAAATCTGTTGTTCTCGTGATCGTCTTTATAACTAATTTTAAACTTCCCAAAATCTTTTGAAAGGGTAGCTCGGTGTCGGATAAATGGATTATATCCACTGCTTGCTGAATATAAATAACTCGCATCCCATTTGGCATCCCAGCCATTTTTTTTCCATTGCCCATCAGAAAATACTCTTTGTCCTTTGTAATTGGTTCCAATGTCATAACGCTGTGCCATAATTTGAAGAAATCCTTTATTCTTCTGCAGTATCTTAGTACCAATCGAACTAATGATCTGTTGCCCAAGGTATCCTTTATTCCGTGTATTCCAATCTCGATCAAATTCAACCGTTCGGTATTGTTCGATGGGAGAAAAGTTCCTATTTAACAATTCAATTTCTGCCTTACTCTCCATACGCCAACCTTTAAGGCTATCTTTAAATTGTACCTCATGTTGAATTTTAGTTTTTTGTGATAGACCAAAATTGTTTTCATTGCCTAGTTTCGAATAAGTATTTAAATCATTACTTGTTAAAGCAAATTCGCTCTCTAGTTTTAGATTATTGGTAAGGCTTAATTTTAATCCGGTGCTTAGCATTTGTTTTTGCTTAGGGGTAATTATGATACGAGAGGGAGCATAATCCCCTTGAGAAATCCCTCCAATAGGAGCAACCCATATATAGACTTTGCCAACAGCATTATAATTGTTTAATACATAATCTCCTTTCCCTGCACCAACTTGCTGAAAAATGCTGCGATAAACTGCTGAATCTGGATCAACACTAAAGACTAAAATAGAATCATACCCTAAATAATCAATCATCTTGTAGAGTACTTGGTTGTCAAAAAAACCTATAGAATCAATACTACTGATGCGAGCCAAAGATAAATTATTTCCAATTTGACTTAAATAATATTTTTGCGCCGGACTTAGGTCTTGTTGTAAGGATTGATTTTTCGCATCTTGTTCGCTGTAGGCATTGAGCCAAAAGGAGTTCTTCTTTCTAGTATAGACAATGCTGCTTTGAAATAAAGATCTCGCGTAATTTTGATCTGAATATTGAAATTCAACAACTATTCTACTGTCTTTTGTAATCAAATGTCGAGAAGTGAAGATCAATTCAGATGAATTGTAATCGATTGTGTAGTCATATGCTTGTCCTCTTTCCATTTGTTTCCCATCGATAAAAACGCGTTCTGTTCCCGCTAAAATGATAATGAAGGGTTCGTTTTCACTACCATTTAAACGATACGGACCTTGATTCCCTTCTATACCTTGAATAATCTGCCGATTAAATTTCCCTTTGGATAAGGCACCACTTATTTGTGTTTGCCACAAACCATTTTTTTGATCTCTAAATTGGTATTCATTGGTGAGTCCTTGAGCTCTTTTTTTGTAAGACATAAAGTAGCCTTGGGGTTTGGAAAGCCAAAAATCCCCGACACTTAGTTTAAGATCATCATTGTAAACTTGAATAAATACTTGATCAAATTCTTGTAGTTTATTGGTGTTTCCATCTGCTTGAATAGGAATATTAGCATCCGAAACCACAGCGAGGAGTTTTAAATTTGGAGCAAGATTTCCAGATAATTCAAGATTCAAAGCTGAGTTTATTCCTAAATCCTGACTGTTTCCAAAACTCACGCCGCGCGAAATACTTCCGTTTTTATTCAATTCTTGTCCACCAAAAACATCATTAACACTATAGGAAGTAACAATTTGAAATTTTTCTCTCTCATCAATTCCCTTTTTAAATAATACAGTAGAATCAAAGCGCTGCATGGATTTAGATAAGTAAAAAGGAAGTACGCGATAGGTGATTTCTAGCGAATCTGTGATATTTATCAATAGCTTAAATTGCGCGGTACTCGCTGATAAATAATAGCTAGAGGAAGGCAAGGTGTCGCCGCGATAGAGGGCAAAAAAGGAATTGGGATAAATACTTAGGGTATCAATTTGTATCTGTTTATTGGAGTAGATTATTTTTTTTTGACGCAGGGAGCTTTCTTGGGAATATCCAAAAAAAGTACAGGTAATTAAGAAAATGCCAAGCAAGCAACGCATCATACCTCACGAAGATAAGTCATCTGTTCAAAACGAAGTAAAGAAAAATTGATTGTATTGGTATTTTGAAAGAATAAGCTTTATATTTTTGAATGAAAAAAGAGATCTATGCGGTATTTAATAATTTTTTTATTTTTCGGTTTTACTTGTCATTCGCAAATACCACCGGTATTATGGCACCTTCAAGAAGACACAATAAGCTCTTGGTCTTATCATTTTGGCGATGAGTTTAATGTGCAAAAGGTAGACGAGTCAATTTGGTTTGATCATTATCCTTGGGGCGGATTGTCCTTGGATGCAGGTATATATGCTGCCCCTGAAATGGTAAAAACAGATGGTAAATTTATTCATCTTAGCGTTGATACAACTTCTGCTTGGCGTGAGTTCCCAGACTGGATGTTACCAAAAGAGCAATTGGAAAAATATCAGGTTAATATGAAGGGAAATAGCATGCAACTGAATTATTTGACGGCAGCTTTGTGGAGCAAAAAGCAGTTTAAGTACGGCTACTTTGAATGCCGTTGCAGGGTCCCCAAGGGAAAGGGCTTGTGGCCAGGATTTTGGTTGTATGGGGGGAATCCTAATGAGGAAATTGACTTCATGGAAATGAAAGGGGAGAGAACGAATCAGGTTCATGTAGATATACATTGCCCAGATCGTTGTGATCAAGTACCACGGAAACCCTTTGGAAATAAAAAACCATGGGGTGCATGGATAAAAGCAGACAAAGAATTGGCGGGAGAGTGGGCTATATTTTCAGGTATTTGGATGCCCGGGTATATCACATTTTATCTCAATGGTGAAGCAATTGCTCATTTTAAAGGAGATTTTAAGACAGAAATGAACTTGATAGCAAATATAGCTGTTGCACAAGATGGAGGCCCGTTTTCTCCTGGCCCAGACGAGACAACAAATTTTCCAGGGACTTTTGATATTGATTACATGAGGGTATGGAAATTAGACGATAATTGGGCTCCACTTCCTTTAGAAATGTTTCAGTCGAAATCTGAAGATTTGATTCGAATTAATTCTAGAAGTATTAATAATGCTCAATTGAAAAAAGGAAAAAACTATAGTTATCCGCGCAAAAAAATGGAAAAAGACCATGGTTTTGTAAGTGTTTTGCCCTACGGACCCAAAACAATTCAAATTCAGTTTAGTGGCGTTCAAGATCAAAAATATGCTTTGCAAATTTGGGATGCGGAAAAAAAGAATATGGTCAAGTCATGGAATCTAATCCAAGAAAACGGGACTACTTTTTATGAGGATTTCTTAGTACTTCAAGATGTAAAATCCGGTAAATATCTTTTGATTTTTCAAAGTATTTCAGCCAAAGGAAAGGTCAATAATTCAAAAGCAATTCCCTTTACACTGCCTTGATTCCTTTGATTAATTTGACCTCGAATAATTTAGGCCAAAACTTTCCAGTCATGTACATTTTGCCAGATGCTTTATTGTAAGCAATTCCATTGAGCACTTCTCCTTTTCCCTTGCCCTCAACAACTAAATTGGTAGCATCTATAACTGCAATAACTTTTCCTTTAACGGGATCAATTACTGCTACTAGATTACTGGTCCAGATATTAGCATAAATGAAACCATCAATATATTCTAATTCATTCAGTTTAGAAATAGGTCCTTCATTGGTGTAAACTTCAATGGTTCGAATAGCCTCGAAGGTATTAGGATCTCTAAAAGTAATCCTTTCAGAACCATCAGACATAATGAGACTTTTTCCATCTGTACAAAGTCCCCATCCTTCTCCAACATATTCAAATTCTCTTTTTAATACTAAGGTTTTAGTATCGTACACGAAACATTTTTGATTGGTCCATGTAATTTGAAATAATTCTTGGTTGAGTAAAGTAATTCCTTCACCAAAATAAGGGGTTCCGATACCAATTTTCTTTAAAAATCGACCATTTTCCATATCTACTGCTCCAACCACAGTGCTGCCTGTCTGATTAGGATCACCTGTTCCTTCAAACATTGTGTTGCCTTCAAAAGCAAGACCCTGCGTGAAACTAGAATCGTTGTGAGGATATACTTTGTCTATTTGAACGCCCCATTTTTCAGGAACTACATCCGATAATATACGAACCATTCGCTCGTCCCGCACTTCATTTCCTTCGGAATCAATTGCAATTATGATAAATTGATAAGCCCCTAAATTTAAAGGTGCAGAATCAAAAGTGTATTTTAAATTAAGTGCCGGGTTCTTCCAAGAATAAAGGAGACTGTCACCTAATCTCAATTCGATGGAGCGCATTGCTTCAGTACTTATTATTGGAATGTTTGCCGTTTGTCCAAATGAAATAGCTAGATTTTCTTTAAATCCGAAATGGCATTTATTTTCAACTTCATCTATAGTATTTTTATTAATAAAAGAAGGGACTATTAATGCGGCAATAAGCAGTATGATTCCGCCAATAACTAAATATTTTTTCATGCTTTTAATTGTTCTATGGATAACAAAATTGTTTCCGCATCTATTTTCTCATGGGACCAACTCTTGATGGCTTTCCCTTCTGAAATAAGAATCGCTTGAGGTGATTGATGCTCAATATTTAATTGACTTGCAATCGCACTAGAAATTTCTCTATGAGCAATTAAATCAAGTAATGAATAAGTAGCACTTGGGTTTTCAATACATGTATTCATTCTTTTTAAGGCACTTGAAGAAATGTAACAGCGTGTTGAATGTTTAAATATAACTTGAGGTTGTATAGCGCTTTTTTCAAGTATTGCATCAAAATCTTGATGATTATTTATTGGAGAAAATCCCATTTTAGCCCTTTCTATTGAATTGTTTTAAAAATCTTAAATCATTTTCTGAGTAAAGTCTCAAATCATTCACTTTATATTTGAGTTGGGTTATGCGTTCAACACCCATTCCAAAAGCAAAGCCAGAATATATTTTAGAGTCAATGCCACTTGCCTCAAGTACACTTGGATCTACCATTCCACAACCTAATATTTCAAGCCAACCACTGTATTTGCATACATTACATCCTTTTGCATCGCAAATTGTACAGGACACATCTACTTCAGCGCTTGGTTCTGTAAATGGAAAATAGGAAGGGCGTAGGCGAATTCGTGCTTGTTCTCCAAAAACTGCCTTCGCAAAATACAATAAGGTTTGTTTAAGGTCAGCAAAGGAAACCCCTTTATCTATGTAGAGTCCTTCGATTTGATGAAAGAAACAATGAGCTCTAGCCGAAATGGCTTCGTTGCGATATACACGACCTGGTGATATGGTGCGAATAGGAGCCTCTTGACTTTCCATAACGCGCACCTGCACAGAACTTGTATGGGTTCTTAATGCCATTTCCTCCACCCCTTTTTGAATGAAGAAAGTGTCTTGCATATCTCTTGCAGGATGTTCCGCTGGGAAATTTAATGCAGAAAAATTATGCCAATCGTCTTCAATTTCCGGACCTTCTGAAACTGCGAAACCAATGCGATTAAAGATGGCAATAATTTCATCTCTTACAATGGATAGCGGATGGTGACTTCCAGTTGAAATATTTTCGCCGCTCTTACTCCAGTCTTCTTGATTATTCGTTGTTTCTGTTTCAGAAAACTTATCTTTTTGTTCACTGTAGAAATTTTCTAAAGCGACTTTTAAGGTATTCAAAGATTGACCAATTTCTCTTTTTTCATTGCCAGGAACAGATTTAAAGTCCGTGTATAAGTCCTTAAGTTGACCTTTACTCCCTAAATATTCTATTCTAAATGCCTCCAATTCAATTTTAGAGTTGATATTGATCTCCTCTAAAACAGAATGAAGGGCCTGAATTTTATGAATCATTTGTATTGTTATGTAACTTTTTAATGGTCTAATCTGTTTCACTTACAGTTAGCTTTACAAATGTACAAGATTTTGACTTTAAAAATAATGAAACATAAGTTTTTGCGTTTTTTTAAATAAGTCCGATTAAGGGTGTAATCGAAAGATTTTGTTCTGAAAGTTAGGCACTTATGATTTTTACTATTGTAAATTGAAAAATTTAATTTAAATTTGAATACTTAAGCATCACATGAAAAAAGCACTATTAGGGATTTTACTCCTTTCCGTAACAATAATAGCAGGTTCTTGCAAGTCTAAGGACCCAGCCATTTTAAAAGTATTCGTTCGCTCTTCATCCAATCAATTAATGAATGGTGCACGCGTTGTAATCATTGGAGATCAACAATCAAATCCAGCAACAATGCCATTTACAGATACTTCTTATACGAACAGTTCTGGATTTACTACTGTAAATATGGATGATTATTTTACCACTTATGCAGATCAAACTACAGGGTATTTTGATATTCTTGTAAAACAGAACACAAAGAATGCAAGCGGTTATTCCCGTTGTCGTGTTCATACTACTTCTGTAGAAACTATTTTCTTACCGAATTAATCAAAAAAAATGAAAAAATTAAGCTTTTTTGCTCTTGCCCTTGTGGGTTTCTTCGTAATCTCTTCTTGTGTTAAAAAAGAAGATACGCTTGCAAAAATTACCATCAGAGATGAAAATAATCTATTGGTTGAACAAGCAATGGTAGTACTTCATGGTACTTCTACCTGTAACTGTCCATCTCAAGTAGCCGTTTTTGATACTGCATACACAAATGCTTCGGGTGTCGCTACTTTTAATTTTAATGATATTTATCAATTAGGTCAAGCTGGTGTTGCAGTTTTGGACATCAAAGCTTACAAGGCAAATAAATTTGGTCAAGGCATCATCAAAATTGAAGCTGAAAAGACCAATGAAGAATCGATTATCATTCAACCTTAATCAGGCGCAAATTCTGCGATTGGTTGTAAAGGAATTCAATTCTGTAATCGAAATTGTATTGTAGTTGAGACATTGAGCATCTAGTTTATAAGCTGTTCCAAAAGGAAGTTCTTCACTTTCGAATAATGCACTAATCTCATTATTAGGATTCATTTTTTGTAATAAATTGATTAGTCGATTTAATTCACTCAATCCAATTATTAGAGAACCTTCATAAGACAGCATGCCTCTGCTTACTCTCCCCTGAATCAAAACATCGTCTGCTGCTGCATTAATTCTGATCACATTAATTTCCATTGACTTTTTCATATCCTTTAGTTTTATAGGACAAATATCTATCACTACATCGTAAACTATTTACAATGTAAATTATTATCTAAAAAAAATTTAAACGCTTATACTTTTTGTAATTTTGTAGCATGTCAAATAATGAAAACATGTCTTTTCTTCAGCACCTAGAAGAACTTCGATGGCGCTTGGTGAAATCTGCTGTTGCAGTAGTTGTAGTCGCGGGTGTTATTTGGTATTTTCAGGAAACCATTATGGTCAATTTATTTTTGTCCATGAAAGAAAAGGATTTTATTACCTTTAGATTGTTTTGCAAGTATTTTGGGGTTTGCGTTGCCGATATTCCTGTAAAAATGCAAAGCATGACTGTTTCCGGTCAATTCTCTTATGCTTTGATGATGAGTTTCATGGGTGGATTAGTTCTTGCTTTTCCCTTTATTTTCTATCAATTATGGTCATTTGTAAAACCTGGATTGAAACTAAAAGAAAAGAAAATGGCTTCTGGACTTGTGTTTTATGTCAGCTTGTTATTTTTTCTTGGGATATTATTTGGTTACTTTATTGTGGCTCCATTGAGTGTTCAGTTTTTCGGATCGTATCAAATCAGTACTCAAATAGAAAATAATTTCACGATAAGTTCTTATATGAGTATGATTCTTTCTACAGTTTTCTATTCAGGCCTATTTTTTTTATTACCTATCGTTTCCTATTTATTAGCCAAACTAGAAATTATTGACGCTGAGTTTTTAAAGAAATATAGAAAACACGCGATAGTTGTTATTTTAATATTAGCAGCAGTAATAACTCCTCCAGATATTATTTCACAAATTATTGTTTCAATTCCTATTATAGGTTTGTATGAAATTGGTATCTTAGTAGCAAAACGTGCAGTGCGACAAAATAAAGCCGCACGGGAATTAGATAAATGATCAAATTAGTATCTTGTATTTTCTGCCTCGTTTCATTTTTGGGTTTAGCTCAAAAAACAATTATAATTGGTTGTGTTAAAGATGGTGTTACCAAAAGTGGTATCCCATCGATAAAGGTGCAATTCCAAGATTCAAAAATCGGGACATTAACAGACTCTTTAGGAAATTATCGTTTAGAAACATACTACGCAACAGATTCTATTCAAATTTCTATTCTTGGCTACAAAACAATCAAAAAGGCAGTAAAAAAGGATCAAGAACAAACCATAAATATTACCCTTCCTTCCAAAACCTCCAATTTCGAGGAGATCACTATTCTTCCGCCGGATGAACTACCTTCCATTCGATTGCATAAACGCGTTATAGCACACAAACAAATCAACAACAAGGAAAAACTTGATGCTTATGCCTATGAAGTGTACAATAAAATACAACTGGACATAAATAATCTTGACAAAAAGTTTGAGGAAATAGGAATGGTAAAAAAACTTGATCTTGTTCTGGAGTATCTGGATACTTCTGTTGCAGGTAAAAGTGCTCTTCCCGTTATGTTGAGTGAGTCTGTTTCTGATTATTATTATGAAAATCATCCGAAAAAGAAAAAGGAAATTGTAAAAGCCTCGCGAGCAACAGGAATTGAAAACATTCAAGTGTCACAATTTTTAGGGGATATGTACCTAGAAATTAATCCTTATGAAAATATCATTGATTTATTTGGAAAGTCTTTTATAAGTCCACTCGCAACTTATGCTAGAGGTTATTATCAATTTGTACTTACAGATTCTTCCTTTATTGATAATAATTGGTGTTACCTCTTGACTTTTAAGCCAAAAAGATCAGGTGATTTAGCCTTCGAAGGTGAGATGTGGATCAATGATACTACTTATGCGGTAAAGAAAATAACTGCAACCATTGCTCCCGGGGCTAATTTGAATTATATACAAGATTTTTATTTCGAACAAAATTATAAGCAGGTCGAGCATGAAGTTTGGATGTTGGTTCAAGAGAAATTAATCATGGAATTAATGTTAACCCAAAATTCTAAATTAGTAGGAGTCTATGGTCGAAAAACAAGTACAAGGAAGGATTTTATAGTGAATAAAAAAAGGGATCCTTCTTTTTATAATTCGGGAAGTACTATTGAAATACAAGAGGGAGCTAATAATAGGACGCCAGAAGAGTGGGAGTCTTATCGCCATACGCCTCTCAATTTCAGAGAAATTGGCATTCAAACAATGATTGATTCTTTGAATAAGAAAAAGTTATTTACGCAATTAAAAACACTAACTTACATGGCCACCACTGGCTATTATCCAATCGGTAAAATTGAATTGGGAAGTGTATTCTCATTAGTTAGTGGCAATCCGGTAGAAAAATATCGTTTTGCTTTCGCTCTTAGAACCTCTGATGCTTTTTCAAAGAAAATAGAATTAGGCGGTAAAATTGGTTATGGGATAAGAGATCAAAAATTCAAATACAATGCCTTAATTCGATATAATGTTCCCGGTAAAAAAAGAGGAATGTTATCGGCTTTTTATAATTTTGATATTCAACAAATTGGTCAATCACCATCAGCAGCTGCATTAGGCACTACATTTTCGACTGTATTTAATACGGCGCCATTTGATAAACTTACTTTCGTTAAAAAAATAGGTCTAGGTTTCGAAAAGGATATTAAAAAAGATATTATTATTTATACTGCTGCTGAATGGAAGCAATATAATCCCCTAGGTTTAACAAGTTATTTACATTATAATCCCCTAACGTCCATTACGGATACTTTATCTTCTATTCGAACTGCAGAGTTTACAGGTCGCTTGCGATGGACCAAAGACGAAGAATTTATTTCAGGTTCTTTTTCGAGGACATCTGTCACCTCAGTTTTCCCAATTTTTTCTTTGCAGGCAATTATAGGTGTTAAAGGCATAGGAGGAAGTCAATACAATTATCAAAAGTTGGAGTTCCAAATGGAACATTACACCCAATTAGGTGTTTTTGGCCGCATGCGTTATGGTTGCACGGCGGGGTATATTTTTGGAGCAACTGCCTATCCTTTTTTGAAAGTACATGAAGGAAACCAATCCTTTTGGCTGCTTACCTCTACTTTTAATAAACTAAATTTTATGGAATTTATTTCCGATCGTTATGTTATGGGATTTGTTGAAAATCACTGGGAAGGATTATTTTTTGATAGAATTCCAGTGGTAAAAAAGCTGAAATTCCGTATGGTGACTATGGGAAGAATTATGTATGGCGCCATTGATCCTCGTCATAGCAAAGTAATGTTGATTCCTTCTTATGTTAAACAATTTGGGAATATTCCCTATGCAGAGGTTTCCATTGGGATTGAAAATATCGCAAAAATAATCCGGGTAGATTTGGTTTGGCGTATGACACATAATACTCCCGGGATTAGTCCATTAGGTATTCGCGCTCGATATGCATTTAATTTTTAAGTAACTTTGTAAAGTGAAATTATATACCTCTAAAATTAAAAAAACTTACCGTGGACGACATGTTGTTGATGGTGTGTCAGTGGAAGTAAACCAAGGCGAAATAGTAGGTCTTTTAGGTCCCAACGGAGCTGGAAAAACAACTTCATTTTACATGATGGTTGGTTTGGTGAAACCTGATGAAGGGGAAGTGTTTTTAGATGAACTAGAAATCACCAAATTACCCATGTATAAGAGGGCTCAATTAGGAATTGGCTACCTTCCACAAGAGGTTTCCGTTTTTAGAAAATTGAGCGTTGAAGATAACATTATGGCCATTTTGGAAATGACTAAACTTACCAAAATCCAGCGTCAAGAAAAATTAGAAAAACTATTACAAGAATTTAGCCTTACCCATGTCCGAAAGAATCTTGGAAATCGTCTTTCTGGAGGTGAACAAAGGCGAACTGAAATTGCTCGAGCCTTAGCCACAGACCCAAAATTCGTACTATTAGATGAACCATTTGCAGGGGTTGACCCCATCGCTGTTGAGGACATTCAAAGTATTGTTTCAGATTTGCGTAAACGAAATATTGGAATTTTAATAACGGATCATAATGTTCAAGAAACCTTATCGATTACTGACCGTGCCTACTTATTGTTTGAAGGTAAAATATTAAAATCAGGCACTGCAGAAGAACTTGCCGCTGATGAACAAGTACGAAAAGTTTATCTTGGACAAAATTTCGTTCTTAGAAAGAAATAATTTATCTCAATAAATTTACCGATCCCGCAATGCGCTGCCAAGCACTCGGTTGATCACACCCTCGATATTTCAAAATGTAAGTGTAATTTCCATCCTGTGATGGGAGTCCCCTGTATTTACCATCCCATCCCATATCTTTATTGTCAGTATAAAAAACTAATTCTCCCCATCGATTAAAAATTTGGAAGTCCCAATCTAGAATCTCAAAATCAGTTTTTGGAATAAACACATCATTTTTACCATCATCATCAGGTATAAATGTATTTGGAATGTATAAGGTAAATGGATACACCAATACGGTCATTAAAGACGAATCTTTGCATCCCCATTGATTGCTCACAATTTGTCTTGGATTGTCTGTACCCGAAATCATATAATCGTGAGAGAAATTGGGAGCTGTCGAGGTAAAACTATTATGGTCGAAAAAGTAAAAATAGGAGGAGGCTCCTTGCGATTGATCTGTGAAAACAACAGTGTTATCACAAACATCTACCTCTGTAGGATTCACCGAAAAAGCGGAATGAGGTGAGGGGTGAACCGTCACAAGGTCCTGTTGCATCATGTATAAAGTGTCGATGCATCCTTCTAATGTAATTAAGGTGAGACCAACACTATATGTCCCTACTTGTGTGTAGACATGATAAGGATTGGGTGCTGTTGAACTTGTTCCATCTCCAAAATCCCAAGAAAACAAAACACTTCCATCTGCTGAACTTTCATTAATAAAATGCGCTGTTGAAGGAACACATTGAAGGGTATTTAAATATAGAAAATCAATACTGGGTTCGAAATACACATACACTTGATCCACAACGGATTCCAGACAATTGTTGAATCCTCCGTATAAGGTTACCGGCTGAAAACCTGAATTGGAATAAGACACAGCATATTGATCAATCAGCGTTGAGCTACTCGGATTAGCATTAGGCCCAAAATCCCACCAATAATTCGCTATTGAAGGTCCTGATACTGTTGCATCAAAGTCAAATAATCCCCCCGAAATACAAAGTGAATCCGTATGCGTAAAGCTTAGGACTAGAGGTTCAAATACATTGATTTGTTGGTAAGCAGTATCACTACAATTAATTCCAGAGCTGGAAACCAAAGTAATCGTGTAGGTGCCCGGGTTGGTGTAGGAATAACTAGGATTTGCAAGAGTACTCACATCCGTATTTATTTGCGGTATCCCAAAATCCCATTGGTAAAAAACACTGTTCGTTGATGAATTTCCGAAAGGAATGGTATATCCCAAACATTCATTGTTCGGCGGAATATCAATTTGTGCAATTGGTAAATCAAAAATATAAACAGAATCAGTAAAACTGGTCTGACAGGATCCGTTATCTCCATTAATAGTAATAGTATGAAATCCTGAACTTGAATAATTAATTACAGGTCCCGCAAGTCCTTGACTGGTAGCTTGTGATGCTGTATTGTCAAATACCCAGTCATAGGTTCCAATGGCAGGAGAACTCGATATTCCAACAAAATTAAAGGTGTTATTAATAATACAAATAGAGTCTTCAGCGGTCCATGAAACAGAAAACGGATTGTTTACAATCACCGTCATATAAGCAGTATCTGTACAAGGCATTCCAGGGTTTACAATGAGTTGCGCTTGATAAGTTCCTGGGCCAGGGTAGGTGTAACTGGGTTGAAATTGTGAACTCACATCACTGCTTATTCCATTCACTCCAAAGTCCCAAGCATAAGTACTTCCTCCATAAGAATTATTTACAAAGGGCACATTAAGTCCTTGGCAATAAGAAACGAATGTCGGAAGTTGTTCTTGTGTTGGTAAGATGGCTTGTAGTGTAATATTACAGTCAAATATCCGAAACAAAAAGTCTCTAACGGTGGAGCCTATGATTACACCGTTTCTTACTTCCTGCACCCTTATTCCAACTACAAAAAGACCAATTAAGTTTGGATTTACATTTAGTATTCCAGTATTGGGATCAATACTAATGGAGGAACCAGGACCTAATGGTGAAACGGCAGAATAACCGCCATTATATTGAACCAATGGGTAAGGAGGCGCAGGTGTTTGCGGAGGCAAGGGAGTTGCTGATGATGCTCCTGCATTTGGCGTAATTAAGGAATAAATTAATTGATCACCATCTGGATCTGTTGCAGCATGATTGAAAACAAAATGGTCATGACTGCAAAGCAATATTGGAGGATAATTGGTAAATCTTGGACTGCTATTTTGATAGTCAGTTGGGGCAAATCCTGAAGTTCCAGGAATATGGGTTGATAATGTTAGTCCTGTATCGTCTGGATTAACCAGATTGGTAACATTGGGCCCTCTGCAACAGCGTTGATAAGACACAGTATAACCAGTGGCGCAAGGTGGTAGCGTAAGTACAACTGCATAGATTGCGCGTTCTATACAAATATTGGTAGGTGGGGTAGCACAAGGATTGTTAAATAATATGGGCAAATGGACACTGCCTGGAAAGGGAACATTAACATTTTGATATAAATTATTACCTGTATAAATACTTAATGCTAATGGGTTGTCATAGGCAGCGCCTGTTGAATTACAATCCCGATATATAGTAATGAAAAATTTATATTGATTATTACCCAGATAATTATAGTAAATATCACCCCCGACAATGTGCGAACCAAAGGCGAAAGGAGAAACATAAAGCAAGAAGAGTAGAATAATTTTCCGCATCCAATATCTTAGACGCAAAATTACGGCAATTGTTGGCTTTTTATTTCAAATTAGATACCCAAAGTCTGTTATTTTATGTGAATACTTGAATTTTCTTTCCTTTTCAATCTTTTTTCCTAGTATTATTTTCCCTTTTTCACCGCTTTTAAAAGTCATTTTCTTCTGATAATAAAACTGTGATGCTTTATTGTAATATTCAGCTTTAGTAGGGTGATCAGGATAACACACATTATAAATTATCTGATTTTTTTCTTCAGAAATACACGAGATTATGGCTTGAATTACATCATTCTGGTGTACTAGATTTACTACAGCATTTCCATTTTCTCTTTTTTCCTTGGGCAATAAATATTTCACAGGATGTCTTTTAGGACCAATTAGTCCGGCAAGTCTGAGGATACAATAATGAGATCTGTCTTTAATTTCTTGTTCAAGGACCCCCAATAATGAACTTGTATCAACGGCACTCGTCTCATCATATACATTGTTTTCATTGAGATAAATACCAGTAGAACTGGTGAAGATAACTTGACAATTGGGATCAAATTTTTCTAAAAGTATTTTTAGCTGCGATGTATTCTCCTTAAATGTACTTGGAGGTAAGGTGATGATCAAATGTTTTACATTTTTTAAGAATCCTTCATTATCTTCTGATAAATTTGGTGAAGTAATGGCATTAAAATGTAAAGGAATCCAACCTTGCGTTTCAATATAAGTTAATTTCTCTTCATTTCTGGAGCTAACTATTAAACGATAACCTTTACTTTGGAGTTCCTGGGCCAATGGCATTCCCAACCAACCAAGACCAATCAAAGCAATTCTATTATTTATCATAAATTTAAAACGAATGAAGATTTGTTTAGTTCCATGTGAAAATTTCTACGAGATGTCTTAACTTTGCGTTACTAAATTAAGAAAAATGAGTGCTTACGATGTAATTATTATTGGTTCTGGTCCTGGCGGTTATGTTGCTGCATTGAGATGCGCACAATTAGGAATGAAAACAGCCCTAATTGAAAAGTACGATACTTTGGGAGGAACTTGTTTAAATGTTGGATGTATTCCTTCAAAAGCATTGTTAGATTCTTCAGAGCATTTCCATAATGCTGCACATACCTTTACTCAGCATGGTATTGAATTGACCAATTTAAAAGCCAACATCACACAGATGATTCAACGAAAAAATGATGTGGTAAGTCAAACTTGTGCTGGAGTGAAATTCTTAATGGATAAAAATAAAATCGAAGTTCATTATGGATTAGGTTCTTTCATCGATAAAAACACGGTTTCTGTTAAAGCTTCCGATGGAACAAGCACTTCATTATCAGGAAAAAATATTATTATCGCTACAGGTTCTAAACCAAATTTCTTTCCAGGAATGGAGCCAGATAAAAAGCGCATCATTACCTCAACAGAAGCATTAAATCTAAAGGAAATTCCAAAAAAGATGCTCGTGATTGGTGGGGGAGTAATAGGCTTGGAATTAGGTTCAGTTTATAAAAGATTGGGAACTGAAGTGGAAGTAATTGAGAATTCAGCCACCTTGTTGCCTTCCATGGATGGAACTATTGGTAAAGAATTTTTAAAGATTTTGAAGAAGGATGGTTTCAAATTTCAAATGGAACATCGAGTACAAAAGGTAGTTAATAAAGGAAAGTCTGTTGTGATGACGGCCTTGAATAAAAAGGGTGAAGAAGTAACTTTCGAAGCCGATTATTGTCTTGTTGCAGTTGGTCGAAAAGCATTCACTACAGGTTTAGGTCTCGAAAATATAGGACTTACCACCAATAATCGAGGTCAAGTTGAAGTAAATGATCACCTTCAAACATCCGTTCCTCATATTTATGCCATAGGAGATGTTGTTCGTGGACTCATGCTAGCGCATAAAGCGGAAGAAGAAGGTGTTTTTGTTGCTGAGGTAATTGCAGGACAAAAACCACATTTAAATTATAATTTAATTCCAGGTGTTATTTATACTTGGCCAGAAGTGGCGGCTGTAGGAAAAACTGAAGAAGAATTAATCGCTGCTCAAATCGAATATAAAGTAGGAAGTTTTCCCATAAAAGCTTTGGGTCGTGCTAGAGCAAGTATGGATACTGCAGGAATTATTAAGATAATTGCTGATAAAAATACGGATGAGGTTTTGGGTGTTCATATGATTGCACCGCGTGCAGCTGATTTAATTATGGAAGCGGTTGTTGCAATGGAGTATCGCGCCTCGGCAGAGGACATTGCTCGTATTTGTCATCCACACCCAACTTATTCTGAAGCCATTAAAGAAGCTGCTTTAGCTGCAACAGAGAATAGGGCTTTGCACATCTAATTTATTGATTCCAGTATACCCAACTTTTTAGGGCTTGTTCTTGAAGCATGCTCTTTCCGTTCATGATCGTAGCGCCTTGTTGTTCCGACTCTTGTAATAATTTTGTTTTCTCAGGATTGTAAATCAAATCAATTACCAAATGATCAGCTCCAATAGCCGAAAAGGGAATGGGTAGTATTTCATCGGTATTGGGAAATGATCCAACGGGGGTGCAATTTATGATTAATTTGCAGGCATGAATCATGTTGTCATTGACTTCTTCGTAGCTGTAGTGCTTTGATTCACCATTAGAATTGCGACTCACATTAAGCACATCAATTCCAATATTTTTAAGCACATAGGCAATTGCTTTTGAAGCTCCACCTGTTCCGAAAATCAGCGCTCGTTCATGGTGATTGCATAGAAATGGCTTGATGCTCTGTTGAAATCCAAAAGCATCAGAATTGTAGCCAATTTTTTGCCCATCCTTAAATACAATCGTATTCACCGCACCTATTGCTTTTGCAATGGGATCCAGAGCATCTAAATAGGGAATAACAAGTTCTTTGTAGGGGATGGTAACATTCAACCCGGATGGATTTTGTGCAAATACTGAAAGAATTCCTTCGATAGATTCTAGTTCAAAATTTTGATAAGAGGCTTCAATAGCTTCTTTTTCAAAGTAACTTTTAAAAAATTCAGAAGAAAAGGAATGCGATAGGGTTTTGCCTATTAGTCCGTAGTTTTTCATTTTTTGCTTTGAAATTATAATAATTCCGGTCGATATTCGAAATGCATGGTATCAAAATGCAGCCATTTACCTCCCCAAATAAAACCGTGTTGCTCAAATATATCTACAATACCTTGAGGAATTTTGTTTTGATACTTTGGTTTTATTTTTTCATCGGTACAGCCACAAGACCATTGCCAGTAGTTAGAATAAGATGTATTCAAATCAATGGTAATTCCAAAAGAGTGATTGCTTAATCTTTTCGTTCCGTTGATATAGCGCCAATTAAATGTCCCCCCAATATTAGACAAGTACTTTTTCCACTCTGGATGCTTATCAAGTTCCTCAGAAACTGCTTTTAAAGCCAGGTGAGCATTATTTACTTTGCTGAACTGAAGTGTTTGATTCACTAATTTCGGACACCATACCACCTGAACTAAGTTTTTGACTACTGCTTCTTTACTCGAACCGTACATTTTTTTAAAAAATGATTCATTTCTTATTCTGCCAGCATCGTTCAGCTGATTTTCATTAATGGTTCCTTTTGCATAGATATAATAAAATTGATCCTCTATATCAGGATTTTCAAGAAGTGCAGTAGTGCCTTTTACTATTGCGTCATCATAGAGGAGTTTACTGCCATCTTTAAAAAAAACATAATTGTCCTTAATATGGTCAATAGTTAATGGATAAGCCTGAACTAATTTGTCAGTGGATTTTTTTTCAGGAAGGATTGTGAGAGAAACTAAGACTAATAAAAAAACAGTTTTCATTAATTATTAATATTTTGCTGCCTCGGTTAAAATAGCTCTTGGAACATTCGGATAGCGATCCGTAAGTCCAGCACACCAGACATCATTAGGAAATGTTGCTCCTTCTAGTATGTGCCATTTACCATTGGTTTTTTGAAATAAAGCACCACAATAACAGCAATTATCTACATCTTCTAAGAACAGAGTCATGTCCATTTCTTTACCATCTTTTCTTTGCGCTGTTGCTTCAAAAAAGGCGTAGTCATTCATGACCTTAAAATGGTTCACAACAAAAACAACATCTTGTTTGACATGATGATACACTCTTTCACGCATTAAATCTAACATTTGCGTTCTTTCAGCACTATTTGCGGAGGATTTTGTTTTAAAATCACGCATACTTTGTGCTATCCCTATATTGGATAAGGTGATTAATAATAGGAGTAGAAGTAATTTTTTCATTGTATTTATTTAGTAAAATATTTCGAATAAAGATACTAATTACTTTCTAGATTAATTTATATCACCCAATCTTTTAACTTTGTATTATGGAGCAGGGTTTGGTATTGAAGTCGACAGGTAAATGGTATACACTTGAATTATCAACAGGTAAAATCGTTCAGGCGCGTATACGCGGAAAATTAAGATTGGAGGGACTTTCAACCACCAACCCAATTGCTGCAGGGGATAAAGTTTATCTTTTACCAGAGCTTGATGATGATGGTACGCGTTTAATTGACAATATTGTTGCGCGTAAAAATTATATTGTCCGAAAGTCCACGAATCTAAGTAAGCAAATGCAGATTTTAGCGGCAAATATTGATCATGCCTATCTCGTTGTCACCTTAAAATCTCCGGTCACACAAATTGCTTTCATAGATCGTTTTTTAGTTTCGGCAGAATCTTTTAGAATTCCGACTACCATATTATTTAACAAAATCGATCTTTATGGTGAAGAGGAAAAAGGACTCTTGTCCGTTTTGACCTCTATATATACTGCTATCGGTTATGGAGTGGCTGCCATCAGTACTTTGGATAAAACGAGCACCAATTTTCTTTTGAAGGAAATAGAGGGCAATAATGTAATGATTTCAGGTAATTCGGGTGTAGGTAAGTCCTCTTTAGTAAATGCTTTGGATCCTAATTTGGACCTCAGGACAGGGGAAATCTCGCGAGCGCATGAGCAAGGTAAACACACGACAACCTTTGCCGAAATGCATCATTTAACATCAGGAGGATATATTATTGACACTCCGGGAATACGAGCATTTGGTGTGATTAATTTAGAGAAAGAGCATATTGCGCACTATTTTCCAGAAATGAGAGCGCTTTTGGGTAAATGTCGTTTTCACAATTGCATGCATTTGAACGAACCTCATTGTGCCGTAAAATTGGCACTTGCCGAAGAAAAAATAGCTCCCTCTCGCTACCACAGTTATGTTCAACTCATGGAGGACGATGGAAGTTCCCCGTATCGTTATGGGTAGATTAAAAAGAGTGAGAAGGAGCCCCAAAGAATCGGGACAAGATGTGAAAGCGAAGAATAATAAAGTAAACAATCATCGCTCTCGTTTTTAGAAAAAAGTTTCTACCGTAATCTGATTAAAACAGTGCTGACAATCATCGCGCTGACTTTTGTGGTACCTTCTTACTTTTTTAAGTTCCCTAGCAATTTTTTTTCAATGAGTTCACGCTCTTTTTTATTGATTTGCGTTTCAGAAGAGAAGATGTTCCATTTAGACAGCGTTTCTTTTACTTGATCAATGATTTCATTGCCTTTGTTGATGCCAAAGTAAGCGGCCAATTTCAATAGATCTTTTTTTCCAATTTCTTGATAAGTATTTGCAACCGAAAGACTATGATATCCTCCCGGAGAAGGTGAAAAGGTTAAGTCGAATGCGGGTGCTAAACCCCATTTTCCATTTTCATTCATCAAAAAAGCAATGTTTTTACTATGGTCATCCATATTGGAAGCATAAACATTGTAAACAGCCAAACGAAATACTTTTTCGCAAGCGTTTAAATTATTTTCCAATCTGTTTGCAGCATCCATTACATGGCCATAATCCATGGTGCTATATCGGAAATCGTCATGTAATAATCCACATGCAGAATGCAGATGCAATCGATGATTGCCAATATGATCAAAACGCTTCGTTCCGAAGAATACTTTTCCGCTTTCAGAATAAAACAAGTTAGACTCACTCATTTCGATTCCACAAGCAAGCGCCATTTTGTAATAGGAGTACTCAATACGTGCGATATCTTTTAAATCGTTTAATGCGGGAAATTTTATAATCCAAGGTTCAAATTCTTCTTTAGAAACAGTGGAGAATTGATTCAATTTTTGATTGTAATTCACCAGTATTTTCGGTCGAGCGCCAACTGAATTTCCACCAAGATGGTACAATTGATCCAAAAATCTGGCATTACCAGTTTGTAATAATGCTTCTGATTCTTGAGCAATTAAGTCTAAATTGATGCGTTCATTTTCAAATTTCCCTTCATCGGTAACGGGTTCGTAAATCAATGCGCCTTGAGCACTTTTACCTAGCATAGAAAGACGATCCAAAACACTTAATTCTTTTGGGTTTTTTCCACTTTCAATTAATTTGCGATCCAAGAGAAATCTTCCCCATCCATCGGGAATTGAATCGTTGAATACCCCAAATAGGCCATCAAAAGGCACTTTCGGCGAAAGAAGTATTTCAGTTGTTTTCTTTAATTTAAAGGGAGAAATATCCAAATCTCTTTCCAAAAAGGAAGGTTCAAATCGAAAATATATCTGCTGATTTTGCTCAACAAGTATGCCCACTTCAACGATTGACGATCCAAAATCCAATGATACTTTAATTCTTTCTTGGCTCATTCTAATCTACTTAAATAATTTTTCAAGATCCTTGTTTTTGTTGGACTGAAAAACTGTTTCAAAATCATTCAATTTCCTAAGGATAAAAGCAATTTTTAATAATGAATCCAATGAAATATGACCACTCGATTCAAATCGTTTGTAGCTACCAAGAGAGACATTGGCTCGTTGAGCAAGTTCGCTCTGGGACATTTTATGTTCTTTTCGAAGAGCTCTTGTCCGTTGAGCAAGTTCCTTCAGTATGTCTGTTGGATTTTTATCAATGGAAAAAGGATTCATAAGTAGATATTATAATAGCCAAATATACTATATAATGATATAAATAGCTAATATATTAGCTTTATTTTCTCTGTGAAGTTAAAAATACTTATATATTATTCGTTCACTTCCTTAACATTAATCGCTCTCGGATTTTTAGAAAAAAGTTTATACCGTAGTATGATTAAAAAGAGTGAGAAGGAGCCCCAAAGAATCGGGACAAGATGTGAAAGCGAAGAAAAAAAGCGGAGAATACCGCTCTCTTACTGTTTTTCACTCTTCAATAAAACAATCCTGACATTTATCGTCAGGGCTGTTTTTCACTCTTCATTAAAACAATCCTGACATTTATCGTCAGGGCTGTTTCTCACTCTGACTTTTGTGATCCGCTCCGCCGCTGCGGAGGAGTGCAGATCCTATAATAAAGGCTCATGCCAAGCATAGAACCCCAACTGCTTTGCAGTTGTTGGATTTTTCCTTTTAAATTGCTTTTCAAAATAAATTTTAATCGCTTTAAAAGGAAAAACCCAGCACTTTCGTGCCGGGTTCTTTTTGTGATCCGCTCAGGAGTCGAACCTGAGACCTTCGCCTTAGAAGGGCGTTGCTCTATCCAGCTGAGCTAGCGGACCTAATGATACATTTCAATTTTTTAGTTGCTCTATCCTCCCTAACCATCGGGAGCGCTAGCGGACTAAAAAACAAAATAATCAAAAAAGGGGGATGAATTTCATCCCCCTTGTCGGGGCGGCAGGATTCGAACCTGCGACCTCCTGGTCCCAAACCAGGCGCGATGACCGGACTACGCTACGCCCCGATTAAGCATCTTTTTTATTCTTTTTTGGACTTGATCGTTTTCAAACCCTTTAATAATCCTGCTTCAGTAATTCTAGCTTTGCTCTGAGTTCTCATCTCGGCATCACATCTCACCTTAACCTTAATTGCGGTGGGAGCGAGATTACATCGGCTATGCCTCTGTGCTCTCCGCTTTGCTCCGGGTCGAACTCTGAGTTCTCATCTCGGCATCACATCTCACCTTAACCTTAATTGCGGTGGGAGCGAGATTCGAACTCGCGGTACAGTTACCCGTACGACAGTTTAGCAAACTGTTGGTTTCAGCCACTCACCCATCCCACCATCCGCGGTTAACGGAGGGCAAAAATAATACTTTCTTTTCTTTTTTAAGAATATTTCTTCAAAAAAAATCAATTCTGGTAAACAAATGTTCCTTTTTCACTGTTAATGGTAACTTGTTCCCCTTGATGCTTCTCTACCCGACCTATTATTTTTGCATCTATGTTAAAGCTTTTGGAAATTGCAATGATTTCATTTGCAATATCTTGAGGGACATATAGCTCCATTCGGTGTCCCATGTTAAATACTTTATACATTTCTTTCCAAGGCGTATTTGATTGTGCTTGTATAAGTTCAAATAGTGGCGGAATGTCAAACATATTGTCTTTGATAATATGCACATCTTCCACAAAATGAAGCACTTTTGTTTGAGCACCTCCTGAACAATGAACCATTCCATGGATTTCTTTTCGGTGTTCATCCAATATTTTCTTAATCACAGGAGCATAAGTACGCGTAGGAGATAAGACCAATTTCCCAGCATCAAGTGGACTATTCATTACCTTATCAGTCAATTCCATATGACCGCTGTAAACGAGTTCCGTTGGTATTGCTACATCAAAACTTTCAGGATACTTATGGGCAAGTGTTTTGCTAAAAACATCGTGTCTTGCGCTGGTTAAGCCATTACTCCCCATGCCGCCATTGTATTCTGTTTCATAACTTGCTTGTCCGAAAGAAGATAATCCTACAATAACATCTCCATCTTGAATCGTATGGTTGGAAATCACATCTTTACGCTTCATTCTGCAAACAACAGTGGAATCAACAATTATAGTTCTAACTAAATCTCCCACATCAGCAGTTTCTCCACCTGTTGAATAAATATCAATGCCATAAGACCGCAGTTCATCTAAAAGTTCTTCCGTACCATTAATGATAGTTGAAAGCACCTCTCCTGTAATTAAATTCTTATTACGGCCTATGGTTGAAGAAACTAGAATTGGTCCTGTAGCACCAACACAAAGTAAATCATCAATATTCATGATTAAAGCATCTTGTGCTATCCCTTTCCAAACAGAAAGATCGCCTGTTTCTTTCCAATACATATAAGCCAATGCTGACTTGGTACCAGCACCATCCGCATGCATGATCACACAATAGTTGTCATCAGCACCCAGATAATCGGGAACTATTTTGCAAAATGCCTTGGGAAATAAGCCTTTGTCTATGTTTTTTATCGCTTGATGAACATCTTCCTTTCCAGCAGAAACTCCTCTTGATTGATAACGATTGTCTGACATGTGATTTCAATTAAGCCACAAAGGTAGAAAAAAGACTTAGTCTTCTTCGTTAGTATCTGCTAGCTCTGAAAGAATTTTTTGAACATCTAATTCCGTTGATTTAAGTTTTGCTTTGCAAATACTGATTAATTCAGCTGCACGATTCACTTTAAGGGCCAATTCATCTATTCCAATATTTCCAGTCTCCATTTCAGATACAATGCGCTGAAGCTCTTCAAATGATTGCGCGTAGTTTTCTACTTTCATAGTATAAAATTAATGTTTTAATGGAATTACCGCATGACAGTTTCAAACAAAAGCTCAGTGTTAGGGTCGTAGAGGATGTCTTTTATCTTTTGTTCATAGGTCCTTTCAAATATAAATGCTCTTGAATTAATTTGCAAACGCTCTAATTTTTCACTGCCGTCTTCTAATCGAACCAAAATCGAAAGTGTAATCTCAAAAGGAACACCGCCTTGCTCTTGCGATACTTTAATTTGAACTGTATTTTTATTTTTATTCTCTTGTATCGCTAATACGGGAACTTTTGGATTGTAAAGCCATTGCTTGAAAAAAGTAGTCCATTCAATAGTAGGGTTTTCGGCCTGAATTACCGAAATAAAATCTTGTGTAGAGGCATTGCTGAGACGATACTTTAAGTAGTAGGCGCGTATACTTTTCAAAAATGCCTCTTCCCCAAGTTTTTTAGATAACATATGTAATATCCATCCGCCTCTTTGATAGGAATTGGTATTTAACAAATCCATAAGTAACGCATAACTGGTGTCAACAACAGGATGAGTGTATATTTTATTGAATCTAATGATTGCTTTCCTATCTTTATCTAATGCACTTTTGAAAGAAGTTTCCCCTTTGGTTTTAAGGATATAATAATTGGTGAAATAGGTAGCAAAACCTTCACTTAACCATAGGTCGCACCAATTTTTCTCACTTGCAGAATTTCCAAACCATTGATGCACCATTTCATGTGCAATCAAATTTTCACATGATTTAGTTCCTGTAATAGAGGTTTCATTATAAAAAATACAACCAGCGTTTTCCATTCCCCCAAATTCTGTAGTAGATTGAACATTAGCCATTTGTTCATATTCATAAGCACCAAACAAATTTTGGTAGAAAAGTAGTATGTCAGGAGCAAGGGAGAAATCAGTAAATCCATCTTCCTTATTTTTGGGGTAAACCCAGGCGCTCACAGGAATTGCACTTGGATAGTTCTTAATATCCATTTGAGCAATTCCAATAACCATCACTTTGGTTGGTATTGGGGTTTTGGAAGAATAGTAATGCGTCCTCATTTCTTTTTCTTCGGTTTCTTTGATTTGCTTCCCATTGGCAATTACTTGATATTTAGACGGTGCATGTACCGTAAAATCTACCAGTGCTTTATCCGTCGGGTGATCGTTACAGGCAATCCATCGCTGCGCTCTATTAGGCCAATTGTCACCAAAAAATACGCGATCACCATATTTATTTTTACCTATGATCAATCCGCTGCTTGGAATTCCTTGATATTGAATTTCAACTGTAATGGGAATTTGATGCGACTTATTATACATTGAAGTATGATAAATGTATAAGGAATCATTTTGTTGTTTAAAAGCACAGGACTTACCTTCAACAAGCAATTTGGTAACTTCCATTCCCTTCCCATTTTGATTTTTTTGTTCCAGGTTAAAAACAATGGGGTCAGCAACATCATTCAGATTGAAATTGATTTTTTCTTCAACATAAATTAGGTCATTTAGATCTGAAACACGAATATCGATGTTATATTTCTGCACATCAATTTGACTTATTTGCCCAATAAAAATAAAAGGGAAGGCTCCATAAATGAATAATAAAAGGATATTTTTCATGACTCTAAATTAAGAAAAAAAGAAGCTTACTTCATTTCATCACGAAAAAAAGGGTGTTACTTAAATTTTTAAGGCCAACAAATATTTTATAATTATCTTTGTAGCTTATACATTCAAAAATATGTGGAATAGAATTGCCAGTATTATATTAAGAAACCGCTTCATTATTCTTGGGATTCTTACCCTACTTACTGTATTGTTTGGTTATTTTTCCATGACAGGTCTTAAAATCGATAACAAATATGGCAACATGCTGCCAAAAGATACGGAGACACAACAAACTTATTTAAAATTTAAAGAAAGGTTTGGTGAAGATGGATCTACTCTTGTAATAGCAATTAAGGATAAAGATCTTTTTACACAAAAAAAATTCATTAAATGGAAAGCATTAGGAGATAGTATCTTAAAAATGGACGGAGTTACCGCTGTGGTCTCAGAAGCAAAGCTGCTTACCTTAAAAAATGATACGGTCAATCAAACCTTTATTCCTCAAGTAATTTTTTCTGACCCCACTTTTCATGAGAAAAGCATTCAGAAAATCAAAAAGGAAATCAGGAATAATCCATTATATAATAACTTACTTTATAATGATGCTACTCATGTGAGTCTAATGTTAGTATCCATTGATGAAAAATTTCTAGTAGATAGAAAAAAACAAGAGGTAGTCATCAACATTGAAAATTTAGCGCGAGAATACGAAAAAACTTTCGGGAAAATTCATTTTGCAGGTTTACCTCACATGAGAGTCCTTATTGGAAAAAAGGTCCTCAGTGAAATGTACATATTTGTTGCCTTGTCTATTTTAGTCTCGGCCTTTTTTATGTATTTCCTCTTTAGATCAGTACGCGTTACTTTAATAAGTTTGGTTGTGGTTATGGTTACTGTAATCTGGGCGATGGGTACCATTGGAATAATGGGGTATAATGTTTCCTTAATGATGGCTTTAATTCCACCATTGATGATTGTAATTGGAATACCAAATTGTATTTATCTCTACAATAAGTTCCACTACGAATACCGACAACACAATAACAAAGCAAAAGCATTAAGTCGTGTAATTCGTAAAACAGGAACTGCAATGTGGCTTACCAATGTCACGACTGCTCTTGGTTTCATGACATTTTTGTTTACCAACTCAGAAAAGTTCTTTGAATTTGGGGTGATATCGTCAGTGAATATTATGCTTTGTTATGTAGTGTCACTTTGTTTGGTTCCTATCTTGATTTCATTTTCAAAAAATCCACCTGAACGTCATTTAAAACATTTAGATCGCAAAGCTGCAGTTGGCTTATTGAACCGTCTTGTTACACTTACAGCTAATTATCGCCCGGCAATTTATATTGTCACTATTGCCCTTACATTATTCAGTGGTATTGGAGTTATTTTTATGAAGGTAACAGGAAATATAACAGGTGATTTACCAAATAATGACCCTATTAAATTAGACATCCAATTCATGGAACGGAATTTTGGTGGGGCTGTTCCTTTTGAGGTAATGATTGACTATAAGGAAAAAGGTCGATTGTTCGATAACAGCACCCTTGAAAAAGTCGAAAGTGTTCAAGAAATGATTCAAAAGGACACTCTTTTTGCTAAAAGTATTTCATTGGTAGACTTTGTGAAAGTGATTAATATGTCCTATTACAATAACAATCCAGAGCGCTACACCACCATTCAGAATCGAGATAGATTGCGCATGAAAAAGTATGTGGATAATTTCAATTCAAGTCTAAACAATTCCTCTTTTTCCATTAAGGAGTTGGTTGACACCACGGATCATATTTTACGCATAAGAACTCAAATGCGTGACATAGGTTCGTATGAAGTTACGGATGAGGTAGCGATGGTTAAAACTAGAATTGACAGTATTATGAATCCTGATAAAAAGTCAATTGAATTACTTTATGCATCAGCAGCAAAAGGGAAAAAGACTTATTACGACTCTTTGCTATTCGGATATTCCAGTATTTACAATAATGCAACTGCCTTATTGTCCAATGGCAATGATGACCTGCAATATCGTTTTGATTCAGATCCTGAATTGATAAAATCATATTATAAGAAGAAGAATTTCTTATCAGTCTTGCGCAAATCGATTGATAAAGAATACTATGACATTCAATTGACGGGAACTGCTGTAGTTGCCTCAGAGGGAACAAAATATTTATTGAATAATCTATTACAAAGTATTGGATTTGCGGTATTGTCTATCGCAGCCTTAATGTCCATTTTATTCTATTCTTTCAGAATGGTAGTAGTTTCCATGATTCCTAATTTAATTCCGATGGTGATCACTGCTGGAATTATGGGCTGGTTTGGCATTCCATTAAAGCCATCTACCTTATTGATTTTCTCCATTGCTTTAGGAATTACGGTAGACAACACCATACATTTCTTGGCGCATTATCGCCATGAGTTAAAAATGAAAAAGTGGGACCTTAAAGAATGTGTTGCGATTTCAATTCGTGAAACAGGATTGAGTATCATCTATACTTCAGTGATTTTGTTCTTCGGATTTATTGTTTTTGTATTCTCTGATTTTGGTGGAACTCAAGCTTTAGGTTACTTATCTGCCATCACCTATTTTGTTGCACTCTTCACCAACTTAATCTTGCTTCCAAGTTTGTTATTGAGTTACGAAAGAAGGCTTACAACGAAGTCTTTTGAAGAACCGATGTTTGTCATTTATGATGAAGAGGATGATATCAACTGGAATCTTTTAGAAGTAGATACAGAAGAACCAAAAAAGGATCAGACTGAAGCTTAGTTTTTTGTCATAAAATTTCTTGTTTCATTCATTGTCAAGAATTCTACCTTGTTGTATCGACAATACTTGAAAAGTTTCCGAAGCAGTTTTGGGTCAATGGAATAAGACGTACCGCTTTTGTTTATTTTATGGGCATGTAAAACTAGCACCTCTTTTTTAAATTGTAATCTATCAATTCCTTCTATGATTTCATAGAAGTCTATGTCATAATTGACATCTATTCCGATTGAACTTACTTTAAATTGGTGAGCGTCCTTTAAGTATATGTCATCGTATTCGCTGAGGTTTTGATGTTGATCATTCCATCGTGCCTCTCGGATTATCGTACAATATTTATTCAACTTCTTATCAAATGAAGGATTAGACAAACCAAAAGGAGGAGCGAATGAAGTAGGAATTAAAAATTTATTTTCTTCCAGAATTTTTATGGCGGGTACAATTTCATTTTTGATATATCTATTTACCCCTTTTTCAGGAATTTGTAAGTGATGAAAACCATGAATTCCAATTTGATGACCATCCATCTGCAAGGTTCTAAGTTGATTAATTTCTTTTGAACTTAATCTTTCAATATCTGAAATATAGAAAGTAGCGTGCACAGCATATTTTTTAAATAAAAATCGTTGCGCATACCAATCGTTTATAGAATGATCATCAAATGTAATTGCTATAGCTCCCTGGTAGTTGGTTTTTTTATAAGTACAAGAAATGAGAACGGAAAGAATGTACAGCAAAAGAAATCTCTTCATAGCAATTGGAGTTTCATCAATAAAACCAAAGTTAGACATTGAAATAGATTATCTAATATTTTTTTGTACCCATTATTTTATCTTTCGTTATAAGGGCAAAATCATTAAGAGTTTCGCCTAAAAAACGAAAGCCAACCGATCTGACAAGGCACGGTGGAAAAGCAATGAGGAACTAAGGTTCAAAAAGAAATGTGTCTTTATACTCTGCTTTCTTTTTCTGATAATTTGTTTAACCCTTTAAACTATTTATCATGAAAGTTTTTTCAAAATTACCCGGCAGTCGCCAAATCACAAGTGCTATTTTTATTGGCCTATTTTTAACATCCGCTTATGGTCAAGAACCAAGTAAGTACGAACCTATTTCTGAGTACAAAAAAATTGTCCTAGAGAATGGAAGTACTTATTTCGGGCAACTTGAAAATGGCCTAGCATCTGGCTTGGGAACGCAGACAGAAGTAAACGGTGAGCTGAAAACTGGATATTTTCAAGATGGCGTATTTTTGGGTGAGTACATTGTCAATCCACCTTGGCATTTGGTAGATATATACTATGACTTTGAAGATTCTCTATTACTGGAATCATTTTCAGTTGACATTACTCTGAAAGAGGATATTCCAGATAATTTGTATTTATATCTCAGCACTCAAAATTCCGAAATTAATAATATTGATTTTTACAATGGAATTCAAACCCATTGCGGCGGTTATAAAGGTGTAGTGGGAGATAATAATTTCGGTGACTTTGTCGATCTAGGACGCGCCTCTATTTTTTCTAGATGGTTGGAGCGATCAGGCACAGCCATGCAAATTGAAAGATCAGGGGTAGGGGAAAGTGGTGGCTATGAAGGAGATTTTATCAGTGTCCGTAATGCACTGCCCTGGAAAAAAGGCAAATACACCATCACCTTGCGCAATACGCACGAAAAGATAACGATTAATGGTGTCGTTCATACTTTTGTCTCTATGTTGGTGTTTTCTCACTCAAAAAACATCCTAATTCAAACAGGTAGCCTAGCATTTCCTGGTGAAGAACTATATCTAGATAAGAGTCAGGCGATGTTTGTGGAGTTGTATCATAAACGACTTCCCATCTCTCAAATCCCTCTTTTACATTTTCAAGTAGATCAAATTAAGGTGAATGGAACATTAGAACCTTGCATAGAACCTATGGCGGTTTACCCATTAAACGCTCCTCAATATGCAAAAGCAACTTTTACCAATGGGAAATTTGACATTCAAATCGGAAAACCCTTTGAGCGCAAAGTTTTTAGGTTGTATAAAAACGATGTGATTGTTGAGGATTTATACGAATAATGAATAATTACCAACTATAATTTTTAAAACTAGAAAACATGAGAACACTTAAAATTACGATGTTATTCCTCGGTATGTCGCTAACATCATTTGCACAAATTTTTGAAGGATTTGATGTCACCCACTTCGGTGATGGTGATGTTGTTTATACCCAAAAATCAAAAACAAGAGCTGAGGCAATACACAGAACATTTAAAGTATTAGATGATAATAACTTTGATACTACTGATAGAGAAATAGTTATGAATTCAGATGTGGTAATATTCATGAGCTGGATAGATAAAAAAAACAAGGACAAGGTGTATGTATTATTTTGTAATAAGACAGAAGCAGGTGAATATAGAACTGCTATAATTCATCAAGAAAACAAGTACACAGAATATTTTTATTTAGATAATCAAATGCTTGTATATGACCCAGAGTAAGAAAATCAAAATCCATATTACCAACTATAATTTTTAAAACTAGAAAACATGAGAACACTTAAAATCACGATGTTATTCCTCGGTATGTCGGTAACAACATTTGCACAAATCTTCAATGGGTTTGACACAATACAACAAAGCAACGGCGACAAGGTGTACGTCATGTCGGCGAAGACAAGAGCTGATGCTATACACAAAACATTTAAAATGTTAGATGATAATGAATATGATACCACTAAGTCAAGTATAGTTAGAAACTCAGACGTAGTAATATTCATGAATTGGGTTGATCAGTTTAATACAAAGAAGGTATACATTCTAATCACATCAAAGCTAGTTGGAGGTGACTACAGAGTATCTGTAATATACCAAGACAATAAGTACACAGAGTACTTTGCAGTAGATGATAAAATGCTTCGCTATGTCCCAGAGTAAGACAATCAAAATCCATAATTCCAACCTTTAAACCCATCAGCATGACTTATTTATTTATCCCTCAAGCAGGAGATCGCGAGGCAATTGACATCAGATTAAGCGCTCTTTCTACTGCTTCGAAAGCAGCATTAATTGCGACTTACAACAAGACTCAAAAAACTGGAATAGTGGGAGTTCGTGCGCAGATTCATGGTATTCTGGCGCTTCATTATCGCTTTAATGCGGTGTTTGGAACTTCACCAATAAGCATCAAAGATCAATTTGAAGTGTCCTTGCAAAATCCAATTGTCGCTTTAGGTGACCACTGGGCGTTTGAAATATCGAATTAGATTTTTCTTAAAAATATTTTTGCATGGTAAAGCGTTGTCCTTCAGGTGAGGGATGTGCATAAATGGGTTGATAGCTATAGGTTAAAGCTTCACGAGATAATCTTTAAATATGCAGCGTCTATGCGTTCGGCTAAATCTACATCTTTGCTAGTGATCGATGCTGAGGTATGTGTTTGTAGTTTAATGATTACTTTGTTGTAGCAATTTTCCCAATTGGGGTGGTGATCAATATCCTCTGCCTCAAGAGCCACAGCACTCATGAACGAAAAAGCTTCGACAAAGTCTTTAAATTCAAAATCTCTACACAAGAAATCTTGGTGTACCTGCCAATTCGGTAATGTTTGCTCAAGGATTATTGACAAACTATGTTTTTCATTAGATTTCATCTAGAGATTTTCGATAAAATTAAGGCAAAAAAACTTCAAAAAAACGACCATCAAATTTTACTGGATCGTATTTCTCCCGAATTTCACTCCTGCGCTATCTGGGTATTGCAGTATATTGTTTATTAATAATTTAATATTAAAAATGTTCTTATTCTTAAAATCCAACTAAATTTGTCCTTGTTATATGTAATTAAGAAATTTATTTAATACAAATTATTTTATGAAAATAGAGAAGTTACTTTTGAATTTGTCATTTAGTTTCACGCTATTTGTTGCAAGTTCAACCTTTGCACAGCAATCAATTCACACATCAGGTGGCGAAGCGAATGGAAGCGGTGGTGCGGTTTCTTACAGTGTTGGTCAATTGGTTTACACTTTAGCTATAGATAACGGCGGAAGTTTAGCGCAAGGAGTTCAACAAGCATATGAAATTTTAGCAGTTGGTCTTCCTGAAACAGAAAATAATATTAGTTTATCAATTTATCCTAATCCTGCAGTTGATGTTCTTAATCTTTTGGCAGGTGACTTGAAAGAAGATAAATACACTTATCAATTGGTTGACAATCAAGGTCGTGTTATCAACATAGGTAATATCAACAAGGAACAAACACAAATTTCCATTTCTACATTAACAGGTAATATTTACTTTCTTAATGTATTTAATTCAAATAATAAGCAAATCAAATCTTTTAAAATCATCAAAAAATAATGTCTATGAAATCAATTATTACAACTTTCGCGGTATTACTAGTTACTCTTGTAGCTATAGCGCAATCACCTGAAAAAATGAGTTATCAGGCAATCATTAGAGATAATGCAAATGCACTAGTTATTAATCAATCAGTAGGTATGCAAATAAGTATACTTCAAGGTTCAACGGCAGGTTCAGCTGTTTATGTTGAAACTCAAACTTCTACTACGAACTTAAATGGTTTGGCTACAATTGAGATTGGAACAGGAACAGTAGTTTCTTCTGGTAATTTCGCTTCAATAGATTGGGCAAATGGTCCATTTTTCATCAAAACTGAAACTGATCCTACAGGAGGGTCTACCTACACTATTTCAGGTGTTAGCCAATTGTTAAGCGTTCCTTATGCCTTGTATGCGAAAACATCAGGAAATGGAGCGGGACCAGTTGGCCCTCAGGGTCCAGCAGGAGCGCAAGGACCAGCAGGAACACCAGACTTTGCTTATAATGAATCTTATGATGTAGGACCTTTACCTGCTTATGATGGTGTCACATACGCGAGTGTACTAACGATGACTGCACCTTCTAGTGGATTATATTGGATCTCTATGCATACTGAAACTTATACTGATCTTAATTTTACTGGTCCGGTTGCATCTTTGAGTGCTATTTTTATAAACGGCTCAATGAATGATCAATTTTCTCAAAATGTACATCAACATGAAATAGGAAAATCTATTACCTTGGTTGCTGGCGACATAGTTGAATTGAGATGCGCTTCAAATGTAGGAGGCGGTCGTGCAGTAAGATCTTTTGGTTCTATTCAAAAGATTCAATAAGAATTTAAGATTTCTATCAAGAACAAACTTAAGTTTCTCATATAAAATATTTTCTAAAGTCCCTCTAAGTCAGAGAGACTTTTTTATGCTGACACAATCCCAGGTGACATATACATTCATGGAATACGTGTAGTTTAGCAAACTAACATGTAATCTGTTATAGTCGACTATTTTTAGAAAATTGATATTAAAAAAGGAGGTTAAACTCCTTTTTTTTGTCCTAAACATGGGTTGTAGATAGTTCAATTCTTATCCGATTCAAACACTGCTTTCTTTTGCAAAGGCTTATTTTTTGAAACTATCATCTGAATTCAAATAGGGCTTCACAAAAGGCAATGGAATAAAGTTGATTTATTTCTTTATTTTTGGTGTATCACTTAGTATTGATGTTCATGTTATTGAACTAATTCTCTCAGCGTACCATGATAAAAAGGGAACACTTTCAGTCTATAGACGCACTTCGCTTTTTTGCTTTTTTAAAAGTCTATTTACTTCATATCCCTTTGGACGCCAAGTTTCCCAACTTTTCATTAATCAAATCTGGTGGTGGAATAGGGGTTTCGTTTTTCTTTGTGTTGAGCGGTTTTTTAATAGCCTATTTACTTTTTTTGGAAAAAGCCAATTCCAATCGCATTGATTTATTGAATTTTTATAAACGAAGAGCTTTCCGAATTTGGCCCCTATTCTTCCTTATGGTCATTGTTGTGTTTCTGCTGCCTTTTGATTTAAAACAACAATTAGGTCTTCATATGGTTGGGGGTGGATATGATTTTGATTGGAGATTTTCATTTACATTTTTAGAAAATTATAAAATGATCATCATGGATCAATTCCCTAAAACCACACCGCTTTCAGTGTTTTGGTCCCTTTGTATTGAGGAGCATTTTTATATTGTCTGGGGATTATTGTTTTATTTTCTATCCTCAAAGAATGTGTTTAGATTACTCATTTCATTTGTTATTATTGCTTGGATTTCGCGTGGATACGAAAGTTATTTTTCCAATAATTTGGTGATTGAAACGAACGATCTATTAACAAATATGGACTATTTTTCTTGCGGGGGGATATTGGCCTATATTTTTGTTTTTCACCAAGTCAAGCTCAATGCGGTGCTTCTAAAAATAGGTAAGTGGAATCTAAAGCTTTGTTTGTTAGGCCTTGTTTTGATACTTATTTTTCACAATCAATTAATTCCAGATCGTACTGAGTTTTCTTTCATTTTTAAACCAAGCATTATTGCTGCAGTCTTTACGCTTATCATTTGCTTATTTATTTCGGCAGAATCCGGAATAGTGATAAAAAGTAAATTACTTAATTATTTAGGGGTCCGAAGTTATGGCTTGTATGTATTTCATATTATTGCCATTCACATGATGTACCAATATTGTTTGTTGCATCACATTCGAATAGACACCACCTTATCGCTTTTCCTTTTTATACTGATCACCTTTTCGACAACCGTGTTGGTCAGTATACTTTCGTATCGATATTTCGAAAAACCTATTTTAAATTTAAGGAGGAATTAGGTTTAGTTTTTAGAAACATTATAAGTTATTTCCTCAAACCAATTGCCCAAAATAAGAAGTTAAAAAACGAATAGGTATTCCTTTTAGTCTTTTAAGATTTTTATCGTTTGAACATGTTTTCCATCTCGTATGATCCGCACTAAATAAACACCTTTTTCAATCATTGAAATATCCAGTGATTGGGAGTGTTGATTTTCGCTTAGAATCAATTTTCCTTGAAGATCTAAAAGTTGAATATCATCAGAAGATTGAATTCCTTCGAAGTTCAATATGGATGTTGCAGGATTTGGAAACACTTTTATCCCAGCATCTGTTAAGCTCGACAAACCACTTAAATTAGCGTCATAAATCACACGAATCGGAATAGATTTATGAACGGTTTGAGCAGGAACTCCGTTATCCGTTATATCCATTTCGATACTGTACATTCCAGGAGTTACATTCGTTGCATTGAAGGTTAAGTTGTATTGCGTGAATTCACCATTTGGGATGGCAATATAACTCAAGGCGCTTGGCAAAGAACATTGGATAGTTGTATTTAACAATTGTCCGATTTCTGGGGTACTTACTCCAAGTGTGAAATCAACAGCATTTAAACTTTTGTGCAAGGTGTCGCCAGTGTAAACATCAATCGTATCACAAATGAGACTGCTCATCACAAGTGGCGGAATATTCGTTGTTGTACCCGCTAAATTGAAGTAGATTTCTTGGTTATCGAGAAAATCAACTTGATCAATGGTATTGTAAGGCCCATCAAACGATGTCCCGAGCGTATCGAATTGTCCAACTTGAAAATAATCAAGTCCATTACCAATATTTACTCCAACTGTTGCTGGAGATCCGTTGAATCCATTAATTCCTTGAGATGCAGCACCCGTTGTCCATTGCATGTCGCCATAACAAAAGGATACATTGTTTCCAGCAGGAACAATGGTGTCTTGTCCATCCGAAATGATTAATTGGAAGGTATTTAATTTGTCATCCATCATGTTGAAATAACCAACATGATCCCAAACAATTACAAGGGAATGAGGATTCAACTTATACCAAACATTTCCTCCATTGATGGAACGCGTATCAACATCTGCCCAGAATGGTGCAATCATATTAAAAGATGGATCTGGAAATGTAAATGCGGTAAAAGTGTTGTAAGGAGTTGTAAATGAAATGTTTCCATTGTTGTTGATGTACAAGCTATCATATGTCGCTCCGTAAAAACTAAAACTGAAGGGTAGGTAGATACTATTTGAATATAAGTCATCATTCGGAGCCATGGCCAACATAAAAGTAGTGTCCAATGGGATTAAACAATCGCAAACTCCTGTTTTGGTTGCGTTTCCAGCGTAATGAATGTTCGGATTCACAGGGTTTAAGTTGATCAAATTTTGATTGGTAATCAATCCTTGTGATTTTAAGCTTTGATATTCTTTTGAATCAACCTTGATAGACTGACTCAATACTGCAAAAGTGAAAAGACTAAAAAATCCTAGTAAAAATGGTTTCATAACAGATGACTTTAAGTGAATTGTACTTCGTCAAACTAAAGTGAAATTTTACTTAGTTGGAGTATCATACTGATTCAAAGCTATTTATTTAATTTTTGATATCCAAGGCTTTGACTTAAAATTTCTCGTTTACAATCATTTCTTTTCTTTACCTTGTTTTTTCTTGCTTTATTTTGATGGAATTACTTCCCAATACAATATCCTATACCACCTCTGAATCCCTTGATTTCATTGAGTTGTAGAGGCGCTACTTTGTTCGTGTGTCACTAATGTGTCATGGCACACGAGGGGAGATGTTGGTAGGGAAATCGGAGGGGGTTGGGTGTTGATAAGTTTGAGTGATTAACGGTTTGCGCGTAGGCGATGTTGCCCTGTGTCGCGCCTGCGGCAAGGCAATATTGCTTACACGCTGTTATGTGCTGCCCTTCTTCTCATTGTTTCACTAGTTTAATTGTCCTATTGTCAATTCTAAGCAAATAAAAACCTTTTGTTAAGTAAGAAAAATCCTGCTGTTCAATATTTTTGCCTGTCCAAATAACTTGACCAAAATAATTAATAAGCGTGAAATTTTCATTTCCATTCGTGTTAGTCAGATTGATTTTGTTTGAGAATGGATTAGGGAATGCCTCTATTTTAATATTTGTTTCGTTAAAATTTTCAATACCACTAGTTAAACAGCTAGTTGTATAATTCTGAAAAAACTGCCACATTAAATATGTGGCACTAAATTGATTGCTAACAGTTACCGTTCCTGAAGAAAGTCCTCCAGGCCAAGAATGTTCCCCGTCATAGCTTACAAATTGCTCTATTATTGCGTTACAGGAGCAGTTTGAATATTTGAAATGGTCAAACTGGTTTATGTTATGGAATAAGGTGTCTTTCAAAATACCGCAGGAATAATTTGTACTTATTATATTAAACATACTGTCTTGCGGTGGAAAATATGTTCCAGTTGAACCAATTGTTACGCCTCCAAAATATTTTACATTCTGGTCTTGATAAGAATGAAAACTAATTATTGGGATAGATCTTTCAGGATTCCAAGGATAATACATTAAATCACCTGCAACTGGAGCTATAGCGGCAAATCGATTTGTTAGTTGGTTAGCAAGTCGATAACACAACAATGCACCATTTGAAAAACCTGTCGCATATACACGAGTTGTATCTATTGGTCTGTTTGCAAATAAATTATTTAGTAAAGAATTTACAAATCCAACATCGTCTATATTTTGTGTTGTTGATGGGGCGCAACAACCTGCTGCGTTCCAAGTTCTATTTCCTGCAATTTTTACTCCTTCGGGATATACAACAATAAAACCTGCAGTATCTGATTTTTGAGATAAACGAGATTGATATTGAATGGATTGATAACCTAATAGACCACCACCGTGAAATGCTAAAACTAATGGGTAGTTGTTCGAAGTATTATATCCTGTTGGAAGATGAGTTAAAAAAGTTCTCCAACGACCTCCAACAAAAATACTGTCATAAATATTTGTTTGAGCAAAAGTCCAATTGGATAGTGAAATCAACAAAATGAATTGTAAAAATATTTTTTTCATGTCTTTTTATTTTTTTAGACTAATTCTTCCATCGATAGTTTAATCTATCTTTTAGGGTTGCACATAACGGTTTGCAGCTACCCGCAGGTGCAGCTTTTATAATTTTCTAATATTCGAATGTAGGAATTAGTTTGATTCCATGAAATGATTTCTACGAAGAAAGATTCTGCGCTTGTGGGTAGGTGCTGTTATGAGAGGGGGCGATCCACCAAATCTCCCAGTTTAGCACTGAGTTTCAAAATACTGCCCCACGCAAAATCACCCAATTAATTTTAAATTGTGCACGTCATTAAACACTTTGTTTGTCAATTGGAAATGTACTTCACATTCAGATTTCGTAATTATCCAAGTTATTTAATTTAATTGACGGAAATTCATTTTTTGTCAGCATTGAAATAATATAATTGATGAGAAATACAAAAGAATAGATGTAAGGGAATAGGCATTTAAATAATTCTGGGATGATGCATTTAAAATTAAGATTTCCTTTAGATTTTAATTATTATTTTGTTCTATGAAGATCTTGGTAATTGAGGACGAGTTGGAATTGAATAAAACATTGGTCAAATACTTGACGAATGAAGGATATATTGTAGAATCTGTAGAGGATTTTGATAAGGCTATCTTTAAAGTTGTTGACCATTCTTACGATTGTATTTTAGTTGACATCACCCTTCCCAAAGGAAACGGTCTTGATATCATAAAGCAATTAAAGGTAGATCGTTCAAAGGCAGGTATAATAATTATTTCAGCAAAAAATTCTGACGATGATATAATTTTAGGATTGGATCTAGGAGCCGATGACTATTTAGCGAAACCGTTTAATTTGGCCGAATTGAATTCAAGAATAAAGGCCTTATTTCGAAGAAAACATTTTGACGGGGATCATGAGATCATATTTAATGAATTGACCGTTAAACCGGAAGAACGTATTGTCAATGTGAATGAACAACCGGTTATTCTAACTGGAAAGGAATTTGATCTGTTGTTATTCTTTTTGATTAACAAAAATAGGGTGGTTTCTAAAATAACCATTGCTGAACACTTATGGGGGGATGAAAATGATCATTTATTCAATCATGATTTCATTTATGTTCATTTACGCAATTTGAGAAAAAAACTGAACGAGAAAGGATGTCAGGATTATATTCAAACGATTTATGGAATTGGTTACAAATTCAATACAAGTCTATGAAATTGATTTCAAAAACCATCATTATCTTCTTTCTTATCAGTTTACCAGTTCTTGTGTTGGCGACTTGGTTTTCCTATTCCGTATTGAAAACTGAAATAGCAAAGGACGAATTAGAAGGAATTAGCAAAGATCGACAGTACCTAAAACATTTAATTGATCAAAATTCATTCGATAAAAACTCACCCCTAAGTGCCGATGGATTGTCAAAAATTGAAATTATCCCAAATAAAAACAATCAGCTTAATTATGTCAAAGACACTTTAATTTTCGACAATGAGGAGCAAGAATATATTACTTACAAATTGTATGTGACATTCTATCAAAATAACAAACATACTTTCAAAGTAACCCTAGCTAAAAATCAGAAAACAAGTACTGAGTTTCTTGAAAATTTAATTGTAGCCATAGCTTGGATTCTAATATTGTTGGTTATAGTTTTTCTATTTGCCAATTGGATTATTTCGAAAGTTGTATGGAAACCCTTCATTAAAACTTTGAACCAACTCAATGAGTATTCTATTAAAGATCATCGAGCTGAACTTTTTGAACCGACTACGACTTATGAATTCAATCAATTAAATGAAGCTTTAACTGAAATGACGAATGCGGTTTATAAAACTTATCAGGAACAAAAAGAATTTACTGAAAATGCATCACATGAAATGCAAACTCCATTGGCAGTAATTAGGGGAAATATGGAAATGCTTATGCAATCGCCACACCTCTCAGAAAATGACATGGCACATATTGAACGTATAGAGCGGTCTATTCAAAAGTTAAGTTCATTAAATAAGACTTTGCTTCTTCTTGCGAAAATTGAAAACAAACAATTTAAAGACACTCAGAAATTGAGAATTGCACCAATTCTTTTAGAAACTATTGGTCAATATGAAGATAGGATCAAGACCCAAAATATCACTTTAGAAATAGATGTATTAAATGAAATTGAAATTGCCATGGATCCGGTTTTAGCCGAAATTCTTTTCAATAATTTAATATTAAACGCAATACGACACAATCTTGTTGGAGGGAAAATTATAGTGACATGTTCAAAAAATGAGCTGAGAATTTCTAATTCGGGTAAACCATTACCCTTTAATGAGACT
Organism: Flavobacteriales bacterium; assembly: GCA_947447525.1. Taxonomy (GTDB): domain Bacteria; phylum Bacteroidota; class Bacteroidia; order Flavobacteriales_D; family Crocinitomicaceae; genus UBA952. The sequence goes on from CANFJL010000009.1 coordinate 125,151, forward strand.
GAACTTTTTGATCGTTTTAAAAAAAGTCATGAATCAACAGATTCAACGGGTCTTGGACTTTCAATAGTTAAGGGTATTGTAAATTCTTATGGATATTCCATTGAATACTCATTTGACAATCATTTTCACTTGTTTATCTTGACTTTTTCATGAAAAGAGTTTTAAGATATTTATTCACTATGCTGACCTTTCTTGTATGCATGAATTGTTCGTTACAAGCTCAAAATCTTACCTTTTTCGGAACATTACCTGCAATTAATCTAAGTGGTAGTATTAGTGAAAAGTTCGATTATAATTTCTTTGGGTCAACAACGATTGATGCGTTTAACAAAGAAATAGACGGAATTTATTATCCTTCGACCGATCTACAGCTCTACATCCAGCCAAGTTTGATCTATAAGTTCAAAAAACAGCTTAATTTTTCTTTTAGTTATACCTATCAGCGGAACAATCCTTTTAGAACAATTTTTGTGAATGAGCATCGATTATGGCAACAGGCCATGTTTACCAAGAATTTGAAATTGGGAAAATTGACAAATCGGATTCGCTTTGAGGAACGGTTTATTGAAAATAAGGTGATTGGGAATTATCCTTTATCCACCCGATTACGGTATCAAATAGGATTTACAATGCCCTTGAAGAAAAATGGAAAGGAAACAAATTTATATTATTTGAATACGTCCAATGAATTTTATTTCAGTCTCAGTGGTCAAAAAAATGCTCTTTTTAGTGAAAATTGGGCCTATTTTGGATTGGGAGTAAATCTATCGGCCAAAAGCAAATTTGAAATGGGCTATTTGTTCCAAACTTTAGTGCGAAATCCAGAGAAAGATCTTCGTTTTTTGAATTTAATTCAAGTCACCTGGATTACAAATTTCAGTTCTCCTCAACGGAAGCAAAAAAAATAAGTCAAAATTATTCTCTAAAGAATTGCTTTAGAATCTGTTCCTAGGTTTGTTTAAACTTTAAAAATAGAGATTATGAAAAAAATGATTGTTTTAGCAGGTTTAATGATTGGATTTGCGTCTTGTGAAAAAATGGATTTATTCCACAAAGACAAAGAGTGTCCAACAATATCAAGAGAAGCTTTGCCATCTGGATTGGCTGCAAAATTTGCTACTGCTTACCCGAATGCAACTGCGACCATTTGGTTTGACCAAGATGGTAAAAACTATGTAGCTGTTTTTATGAATAATGGCGTTGAAACGGATGCAGTATATGACCGATCTGGAAATTTTGTTTCGCAGGAAGTTGAAACTGAAGATGATGCAGATGGAGAGAATGAAGATGAAAATGAACAAGGATGCGATTGTGATCTTGAAACTGAAGACGGAGAATAAATTTAATTAATCAAATAAAAAAACTAAAATGAAAATAATACTTCTAACAGGTATCATCGGGTTTACGGTAGGATGCTCGAATGGTCAAAAACCAACTGAAAACAAAACGCCTGAAGCTGTCACTTCAGCTTTCTCAAAAAAATATCCTGATGTAAAAAAGGTAGATTGGGAAGATGAAGGTAAAACGTTTGAAGCAGCGTTCACCATGAATAAAATTGAATATTCTGCTGTTTTTGATTCAAATGGGAATTTTAAGGAAGAAGAATCTGAAATCAAAGCTTCCGAACTTCCTAAAGCAGTAACTGAATATTGCGCAAAGACGTATGCCGATCATAAACTATCAGAAGCTGCGAAAATTATCAATGAAGCCGGAGTTGTAACTTACGAAGCGGAATTATCGAAAGATAAAATGCATTTTGATGTTATCTTTGATGCATCCGGAAATTTTATTTCTAAAGGCGAAGCAGTGTCTGAAGAGCCAGAAGACGAAGATTAACATTTGGTTTGGTTTTAGAAAAGCTCATGATGCGTTCATGGGCTTTTTTGGTTTTATAAATTATAAGAAGTAGTATGGTAATAGATTGAATTGTTCAACAATTAAGCTGATTTAGTTTAGGGAATATAAGAAGGAAAGAAGATTGTGAAAAGTCGAGCTTAATTGATTAGTAGTGAGTTGATTTTTTATGGTTGAACTTTAAATATTTTGGGTTTTGTTTCTTCGGATATGGGAAATTTCGATGTATTTTACTTCATTAATATTTTATTAGAAGTACCGAGAAGACTTTCATCGACTCTCTCATAACTTCCTCAGCATTTTATTTGCCGTTAATTCAAATATATACATAAATGGCAAATAAAATGAAGTTGTACGAAGCCAAGCTATGGGAATAGTAATGTTTTGTTTTTGATTCGGGGTTGGTTGTTTTGGAATAAGTTAGATGAAAAGCATCTTAAGTGAGCCATTTTAGTTTTTTTTTACAATCAAAGTAATTTGTCAGTATTAAATTTGACATACTTCACCCTTTACGCAATTTGCGTTTGATGTTGAGTAAGCATGTGAAAGAGCGTTCAATAGTTTTAATATCAAGTAGGAACGGGTTCTTTCGCTGATATTGGATAGAGTTTTCCGTATTTGCATTCGGTGCATTTTTGTGGATCTCTTTCGAAGAGTTGGCGATAGATTTCGTAAGCGTTTAAACCAACCAGTTCAGGTAAAAGTGTGACTTTGTCTAACAGCGCAATGCATTGTTCGATGTTTGCTTGTAAATGTCGAAGTGCCATAAAGCCAAAGTAACGTATTTTGCTAAATCCACTTGGGAGCACGTGTTGTAAAAAGCGACGAATGAACTCATCTTGATCCAGTGTCATGTTCTTTCGTAAACCTGCGCTTTTGTAGTCTTTGTAAGAAAAAGTCACTTTACCATCCTTTTGGTCAATGATGCGTTGATTGGATAGCGCAACCCGATGGGTGTAATTTCCCAAGTAATTGATCAGATTTTCAGGGTTTGCAAACGGTTTTTCACTGTACACCACCCACTGTTTTTTGTAACATTTCTCTTTGAGTTCTACAAACGATTTCAAGTTACGTGGAAGTATGATTGTGTTCTGTTTCACCGCTTGTTCAATCGACCGACAAAGTATTCCACGAAAAACTGCGCTGAGTATTTTTACCGGTAAGAAGAACTTTTTATGCGAAGGAATCCACTCGGATTGATCTTCAGAGAGTCCGCCTGCTGGAACAATCATGTGTATGTGCGGATGATACACTAAGGTTTGTCCCCAGGTATGCAAGATGGCTACTGCTCCGGGATTGGCTCCCAAATAGTTGGTGTTTTTAGCACATTGCCTCAGTGCTTTTCCCGCTGCTTGAAAAAGCAAGTGATAGGCTTGTTTTTGGTTGATGTAAAATAACGTATGCAAACATTCAGGAATGGTGAACACTAGATGAAAGTACTTTGTGGGAGGAAGATTTCCAGTAAGTTTGTCCACCCATTTGGCTTTTTTTACAAATTGACATTTCGGACAATGTCTGTTTCTACATGAGTTGTACGCTTGGCGTTTATGTGTGCAGCTATCACAGGATTGTAGGTGTCCACCGAGTTTGGCTGTTCGGCATTGAACAATGGAATTGAAAGCATCTTTTTGTACAAGTGAATAGCGTTTGGATTTCAAAAAATGCTCCGCTCGATCAGCGAAAATTTGCGCTAAATCAACGGAAGTTCGTTGGTTGTTCATCGGAATTAAAGATTCATTGTTTCTAAGGGCGAGACAATACTTTTGGGATTTACGTTGGTCAAATGCAAATAAATGGAGGTGGTCTTTAGTGAAGTATGTCCCAAAAACTCTTGAATTAGGCGAAGGTTAACTCCTGCTTCCAATAGATGTGTAGCAAAGGAATGACGCAAGGTGTGCGAGGAAATCTCCTTTTTTATACCGGCACGAATGGCATTTTTTTTTACAATGTGATCGAGTGTTCTATCTGAAATCATCGCGCCTGGATTACCCTGCGGTTCAAAAAGGTAGGTTTTTGGTCGTTCCATTTGGTAATACAAACGAAGGATTTCAAGCGTTTTTGGTGATAAAATGGACTGACGGTCTTTACGTCCTTTACCTTGCAAGATACACACCACCATTCGTTCTGAGTCGATTGCTTTTGGTTTCATTTGTAGCAGTTCCGACTTTCGCAAACCAGCTGAATACATGAGTATTAACATCGCGCGGTGTTTGATGTTTCGGGTATTGGAAAGCAGATTTTCTACTTCACTTACAGAAAGCACCGTTGGCAACTTTTTCTCTCTACGAGGTCGCTTGATTTTAATACCGTCCCACGGTTGCTTGAGCACATCTTGAGTGAAGATTTTAAACGCACTGATGTTTTGATTGATATAGGAAACCGAACGATTTTGTTCCACCAACAAAAAATGCAAAAAAGACTTTAATTCTTCCGGTGAGATCAAATGCAAGGGTTTGTTGATTTTAGCCTCCAACACCATCATGCAATCACAGTAAGTTGAAACGGTATTCACACTGAAGTTACGATACTCCATTTCAAACCTGAGTTTTTTAACGTCAATAGACATCTCTCTTTTCATAAGATAAATTTTAAGGATTAATAACCCTAAATTTACCACAGAGAATTGCCGATTTGGTTAAAATCGGTTTAGTTCAACTTATATATAAGCGAAGTAAATTAGCGCATATCCGTCCAAATATGGTAGATAAGCGATAAAATCGTTTATTCAAATAATTCTTTAAAGACTAAAGATAATTACTCCAACTCATTAACCCATTATTTAATAAAATAATAATCCCCGTGAATCTTCGAAGCAAAGCGGTTCATCACGGGGATTATTGTGTACTCATCGGGTGTCCATGAGAATCACTAGAGTTCTTCCCAGTTTTCAGGGATATTCACGACAATTATCCCGCGTTCCTTGAGAGCTGAACTTACTTTCTCGAAGTGTGCTCTTGTCCGATTCGATAAATCCCCGACATAAGTAACAATGAGATTATTTTTAAAAATAATTTCGTAGTAGGAAAGTTGCCCTAACAATCCATTGAAATGTTGTGAATAGTCGCCTTCCAATTCACGGGTAAGTTTAACCTCAATTCCAACCTGTTTTTTGTTTTCTTTCACACATAGGTCAATGCGCTTTATAAACTCCCCTCCAATTGCAAATTCAGAGGATACATTGTCAAAAGCGCATTCCAAATACCAATGTAGCATTTCGTGAACCTCTTTGTGGTTGTTTGCCGGTCCGGGGATTTCTCTTTCTTGCAGATAGGTTACAACTTGATTTCTCAAAATTAGTTTTTCGTGAATGCGCGGTTTGTGGAAATGATCCTTGCAATAATCGAAAATACCATTGAATTGAACACAAAATTTTCTGCTCATTTGGTCCGCAATAAATTTTCGACCACAATAGGGGCAACATCTTAAAAATGGATTGAACGGATCAATCACTAAAGATTCTAAAATCATAATTTTTTAGTTAAAGTGTTTAAATAGTTTTTGGGACGACCTGATGCTAACCAAGTCATTAATTCTTTCTTACTAAAAAGCAAGGGACGCCCACGCGTTAAAGAGGGCATTTGAAATCTGCTTACTTTCGAATAAATGGTTGAAGAACTCAAGCCTGTTAATTCGGAAGCCTTTTTTAAATCTAGGGTGTCAGAGGAGGTGTCGGCAATTTCACTTGCCCGCTCCTCAAACGCCTTTTTCACGGCCAGTTCTATGAGTGTTGAAACCGTCTTTTTTAGACGGGTTTCAAACTCTCCAATCGAGAACTGCCAAATTGGTTTCTGTGAAAATTCTTTATTATACATTTCACAAAGGTCTGAAACATTTATCACATAAAACGCTGTGCAACAGACATTTATTATTGACAGACTTGTCAACTTTAGCGGGATTTTGAGGTGGGGCGCGGACCTCTTCGTTGTCAACTTTTCTTGGAATTTTAAGAAAAATTTATTCTTGGAATAGAGTTTACTGCTTCTACTTTCTTGCTATCTACGATTTGCGCATAAATTTGAGTGGTGGTGATGGATTTATGACCTAACAATTTACTCACCGTGTATATGTCTATCCCGTTCGTGAGCAACAAGACGGCATGCGTATGTCTGCCACAATGAAATGTGATGTGCTTGGTGATTCCTGCGCTCACCACCCAACGAAATAAAACAACATTCAAATAAGCGCTGTATTTTATTCCGACAAACACCTTGTCATTATCGGAACCTCGTTCGGGCAATAAGTCAAATGCTGAATCATTGATGGGGAGGTATTCTTGTCCGCCCGTTTTCTGTTGCTTAAAGACAATCTCGTAGCCATTGCTTTCCGAATGGCGAATTTGCTTCCAGTGTAAGGTGTTGATGTCTGACCAACGCATTCCAGTTAGACAACTGAACAAAAAGGCATGTTTTAAATTGGGATACGTACACGGTGTTTTTGCCAATTTCTCCAATTCTTCAAAGGTCAAATGTTCGCGATGTGTTTCTCCTTGCTTGAAACTATCAATGTAATCTGCAATATTCTCTTTGATTACTTTTTCTCTAAAAGCCAAACCAACGCATGCTTTAAATTTATTGAAATAGGTGTGTCGGCTGTTTTGGGATAATGGTGTTCCGTGCTTGGTCTTTGCTTCAAACTCCAAATAGTTCTTGAACTTGCGCACAAGTTCCAAATCTACCTCTTCCATAGAAACGATTTTTCCGAAACACTTGATGAATTGTTTCATACTACCATCCCAATTCCCATAGTTGCCCGAAGAATTAAAACGCTCTAATCCTTTCTTTTCAAAATAAGACACGAAGTTGTCTTTGCTATGATCCTTTCGGTTGATTCCTGCCTTCTTGTCTTGCAGGGTTATCAAGGCTTGGGCGCGCATTCTTTCTGCCAATTCAAGCGTCATTTTGTTCTCTCTGCGTTGCTCCGTGTTTTCTGGGTTGGTGTAGAGTGTCAGTTCCAACGATTTTCGTTGTCTTTTTCCATTGATAAAGGTGTGTAAATACAGGGCTGTTTTCCCACCTTCCATTTTTCTTTCTTTAATACTTACGTTCATTGTAGCGATTTTGTGGCACACGAGTGGCACACGTGCCCATCTGTGTCAGATTTGTGCCACAAGGTTATCCAAAAGATACAAAAACACACAATTTACTTTTCAACACGAATAGCCCTTAAAGTGTTGATTTTATTGGATTTACAAGAAAATTGCTTGTGCTATTTTGTGCTGT
>CANFJL010000010.1 GCA_947447525.1 Flavobacteriales bacterium
CCCAGATGACTTCGGTTGTTTGGGGTTTTTCGTTTATAATAAATTAGGAGAAAGAAATCGTGTGGGTTCAACCCCGAATAGTCGGGGCCGCCTCGAGTACAAAAACCCTGACGTAATGTTGGGGTTTTTTGTTATTGAAACTTGTGTTAGGGCTTCCACCTTACGCAAGCAAGTTAGACCCCAGATGACCTCGGTTGTTTGGGGTTTTTCGTTTATATCAATTAGGAGAAAGAAAGCGTGTGGGTTCAACCCCGAATAGTCAAATATTAAACGAACTTTAATTTAATCATTGTTCGTTTACGCTATTTCGTCTGTTTTACTGTAGTGTGTTAGCTTACATTAATAATTTCTAGACAAGCGAGATCATTATCATTCTGAAAGTCTTGCATTGTGTCCGTGTACTTGCGAAGTATTTCCTCCACATTTTTTGTGGTCTGATTGTGCGTTCTAATCCAAATTATTTTGGGCGGGTGTCCCCAAACTAGAGAGAAATCATAGAAGTCACCATCAAAAGTTACAATTATATAACCGCTTTCTTTTGCATATTCCCAAATCTGTTTGTCTGAAATGTTTTCGAGTCCTAAATCTCTCACCTGTTTAGCCTCAGGTAAAATGTCTTGAATATGATTTAAAATGCGGTGTGAAATGTTTTGATCGAACAGCAGTTTCATGATGCTATTCCTAAATGACCTTCTCTGGATGCAGCAAAAAACAAGCATGCATTGATTTGCTCATTGCCTAATTCTGGATAATCTAAAATAATTTCTTCTTTGGACATTCCATTTGCTAGCCAATTCAAAACATCAGCTACCGAAATACGTGTTCCTATAATAATGGGCTTGCCAAAGCGCTTTTCTGAATTGATCTCTATATATTGCTTAATATTCATAATAACAAATTTCGCAATTAATTGTGAGTTAAACAAGTGTGGGTTTTGACTTTACGCAAGCAAGTTAGATCCCAGATGACCTCAAGGCTACTTATGTTTTACTGAGGCATCTTGTCAACAAAAGCTGAGCTAAGCATTAAGCTGCAGGTAAGAATGCCAATGAAAAAAATTAATAGCGTCAATCTATTACTACTGATTATTTTTCCTGCTCTGAAAAGCAAATATCCTATTATTAAATTGAGCAATGCCCATAAAACATTTATGGTTGGTGATGACAAGCCTTTGCCTGGCGGATTAGCAAAAGGCGTAGGAAAACTATCTCCTGAAATTCCATGAATAAAATGCGGAACGACATTTGCCAAAAAAAATCCAGCAAAGAAACAAGCTATGTAATTATACCATTTCATTTTAATTGGTCAGTGATTATGGTGCTGACTCCGCACTTTTTTTTGTTTACCAATTCTTTACGATTTGCAACTATTCCCTTAGTCCAACTCTTGAAAAAATTGTTACTTCGAAAGTAGAACTTTTTCTTTTGATTGGAGCGTTTCTACGAAGGAAGATTTGAGGGCTTCCACCTTACGCAAGCAAGTTAGATTCCAGATGACTTTGGTTGTTTGGGGTTTTTCGTTTATGTCACAGCACTAATTCTTGATTCCCGGAATTGATATTTCGAAGCGTAATCCTGTGGAGGAGGATAGTGGCTGTTAGTTGAATTTTTTACGATCTCTTGATTCGACTTCTAACATTTTTTGTCCATCAATTTTATCATAGATGGTAACATTCGAAAAAACACCCTTCTTAATTTTTTTCTTAAGACACTTATCTATATTTATCGTTTTATAATTTTCAAATGATATAAATGTCAATTCTTTGTAGCTGCAGATATTAGTAGGCCAATTCTTGAAGGAACAGTAAAAGGAAAACTGAAAAATATTTGGCATTTGCTCGATTGGAAAATAATCCAATTTTGGAGCTTTCAATTCAATTAAACCCAAATTAGGAAAGTACTTTTCGGATTTCCAATCGATTAATTCAGGTGCGTCAATGTCTAAAATATCCAATTTATTTAATGATGCGTTTTCCATTGAAAGCGTCGTTAAATTTTTAGATCGTATGGTCAAGTGTTCAAGAGTTGAGAAGGCCGGTAGGATAAGCTTTGATCCATTATATTCTTCAATAAATAAATGCGTTAAACTATCCATTTTCAATCCAGAAATCAACTGAATAAAGTCTTGAGATGGACCAATTAACTTTATTTCTTTAAGTTGCGGGTTGTTAATAATTGATTGTTTTGCATTTCCTTCTGACAGATTATTAAATACAATAATAATAGCTTTTAAGCTGTCAACTTTAAGGACTATTTCATTTTCATTAATGACTTTAAAATATAGATCATCGTTATATGGCTTAAGTTCTTGACATAATGCATTCAATGAAAAAAATGCAATGGATATTAAATAGAGTAATGACTTCATTGTTAAAGATGATTTGTTTGTCCAAATATGATTAAAATGCAGACAATTTTGTTATTTGTTATTGTTGTAATGCTTCATTTTGTGTTTCCGTCCGATTAGATAGGTCACACCGTAAATAATTATTAAATAAGGTGAATAAAATACAAATGTGATTATGGCTTTTAATGGCCATCCTATTCCCATAATGCTTATCTCAAGGCTTTTTACTTTGTCCAGATGCTCTGGTAAAACTCTTCCATAAAATTCAGTTTCATTCATTCCGTCGATGTCATAACCATAATGTTTAAGTAAAAGCAAGTCTGAAGTGTGGGTCCACCAAGCAAAAATAAGGGTAATCAATGCTGTCAGAATTACTCCAATTGTCAAGTACGCAACGAACTTATATTTAATGTTTGTTCGACGAATAAACCGAAGTAAAAGAGGTGGGCTTATCAAAAGTCCAACAAGTAGTAAAAAGGTTATTGCAGTTACTAAAAATTCCTCCATAGTTCATTTTCTATGTTTACTCTTTTTTACTTTATCAGCGATTATGGTGCTCACACCGAACTTTTTTGTTTAGCTAATCTTGACGTTTTCAGGCTTTGCACTTAGTCCAACTTGTTGAAAAATTGTTGCTTCGAAGTTAGAACTTTTTCTTTTGATTGGAGAGTTTCTGCGCAGGAAGATTTTGGGAAGAAGGCAAGTTGCTATTTGCAACAGTATAATTAATAACCAGTATTCTCAAGTGTTTTAATATGTGAAGCGTCACATGCTAGTTTAACATGATACCCTCCTTCAACATAATGCTCAGATTTAAGCGTATCAAAATTTGTATAGACAAGTAGTGTGAAGGTTCTTTCTCCTTTTACATTAAATCCATAATCAATGGTCTTGTACTTTGCTAGCGCATGCTCTGTAACTGAATGTTTATGACCATTAGATGTGAATTCAATTTTCTTAATTCCTTTTGAGTCAAGAATATATAAGGATACTGTTACCTCTTTTCCTTTTCCAATACTTAAGGTGGAGCGGTTATCATCACTATTACATGATAATAAATAACAACACAATAATATTACTAGTAAACCTCTCATTTTGGTGCTCTTGTAATTGTAACTAACAGTATTCGGCTGCGCTATGGGTGGGATTTTCATCGCCAAACTTATTAAAAGTACTAAATTTCTGGTAAAAACATAACTGTCTTTATAACACAAAAACCCGCCTTTTGGGTAAGTTATATTATGGCTGCCCTTTTCTTATTCTAAAATTATTTCAGAATTAGCAGTATGATTTTTTCTTCTTTCTCTATATAGTAACATATTTCTATTTTGTTGCTCATAACTATTTAGACCTATATAATTTCTTCTTTTTTCAATATTTAAATCATTTGAATTATCAGGGTCTTTATGCCATACATTATAGTATTCGAATTCACCATATTTTTTCTTACCCCATCTTGCCATAAAATCATTGAACGCCCCAAATTGATAAGGTGGCAAATAACCTAGTTTTATATTTTTAATCAATTTGTTATTTATATCGGCTCTCGGAGTGCTGTAATAATGAATTAGCATTATATATGTTTTATTCTCCATGAGGGATGGACCCCAAAAATTAAAACTTTTAATGTGTTGAGAGGAATCTTCAAGATCTCTCGTGAGTCCAATAAGTCTTTCGTCAGGATAACCATACTTATCAATAATTTCATTTAAGATAGTAAACTGTTTTTTGTTGTTTTGCAACCACCTTATTCCGTGATATGTGTTTCGAAAAAGTATAAATCCATCATTCACTTTTGTTGTGAATTGTTGGTCAATTTCATATAAACTATCAATTATATTTCTTACTTTAAGGTTTACGGAATTATTGTAGATATTTCTCAGGCTATCATATCGATCAATAGTAGTTTGAGTCGTGGTATATTTTAAAATATGTTTTGTAAGTTCATTGGTTCTTATCATCCAAATTGGCACTCCCTGAATAAATGATTTTTCTAACCATTTATCTGCATTTAGAGAGTCTTGCGAAACGCTACAAATTTGTAATGCTTTAAAACAGTGGCGGGAATAAATAAAATCAAAATTTTCATAAAGGCTATCGAGTCGTTTAATAGCTGAAAAGTATTCTTTATTTAAAACATCTTCGTCAATTCTATTTATAATTCTTTGATATTCTATGTAATCTTGAGCAAATAAATTAGAGACAATAAATATTGAATATATAATTAGTCGAAGTTTCATTTGATTCTGATTCTGTAACTTTTAATGCCAATATTTCTTTCCTATTCCTGAAAGTTTATTTATGTCTTGTTCACTCATGTCGGTCAAGCCAATTTTTCTTATTGAAATTTTCCCAATATGTTTTGTGGTTTCCATTATTTCTTTAGCATGGTTATAATCTCTTAAAATCACTTCCCACTTATTTGTAATAGTATTTATACTTGTTGTAATATTTCCAGAAATCCATTTATTGAAATCGTCATATCCAATTAGTTCTATTTTATTAGTTAATTTATTATTTCTGAATTTATACGTCCAACTATAAGCACCACTTCCACTATTATATCCAGAAATTGTTAAAATATTATTTGTAAAACTTAAATCAGATAATAATTCAAACCCTAATAATTCATAAGAAATTGTATAGTTTTTATTGTCAATGTTCAGTTTAAGTTCAGTCGAACTTGGTTTTATTACATCGATTTGTCCATTCGCATTTATGTCAATTTTTAATGTTTGAATATCTAATTCACTTTGTTGTGCTTGACTAATAAATATTTCCAAAAGGCAAATTAATACAAAAATTGCTTTTTTCATTTTTACCTTTTTTAATGTTTTATTTGTTGAGTTTCGGAAGGTTTGTTTCGATTGTTTTACTAAAAGTGCTTTTTACTGTGCCTTGATAAAGCAATTTTGGAATTTTGCTTTGAATAATCTTCCCAATCTTCTATTAATTCTTGAGAATACTGTTTAGTGACGGAAATAGGAATATGTTCTACCAATACATTTGTTTTGTCTAAGCCGAAATCCTCCGCTGGCTTTAGACCTGTTGCTTTAATAAATCTGTAGGTTTTAACCGCTAATATTTGAAATGGCGTTAATAAATTATTCGTGGCTACTCTTGAATTTAATACGATAAATTTAAAGTCTGCTTCTGAAAACTCTCCCCTTACCGACTCGAAAACACTTTGTCCGGTCAATTCTCCTTTTTCAATCATTTTGCATTGAATTTGACGCATCAGGTATTCTGTTCTAAGTTCCTCCTTAAATCCAAGGTGTAAGCTTACATAATAGCAAGATTGATCTATTACTTCATGAACAGAATAATGCAAGCCCCACGGTTCATTGAGTATATCAAAATGCAAGAACCAAATAACCCCCGCTTTACGAGGGCGTTTTCTAAATAAAGAATAAAAAATGGTCGCGTCTAATTTATTTGGATTATCACTTCTTGTTGGATAAACAAGATTAGTGGCTTCATAAGGAACCATTTTGTCTTTGTTTATAGCATTTATTAAAGGAACAATTTTAGACATAGGTACATACTCTGTTATGCGCTTTCGGAGTAATCTAGCCTTAAAATACATGAACAACAAGCCAAAGAAGGTAAAGGAAAGTATTAAAGTAAACCAACCTCCATGGGCGATTTTTCCGATATTAGAAAAAAGAAAGATTCCTTCAATACCTAAGAAAAGGACAAACAGAAGGATATAGGCAATTTTTTGCTTTGGGTGTTTTAATATCATTAGAAAGCCTAGCAAAATGGAGGTCATTACCATGTTGATAGTGATCGCCAGTCCATAAGTGGCTTCCATATTGGAGGATTTCTTGAAAATTGCGATCACCAATAAACACCCTGCCATTAAAAACCAATTGATAAAGGGAATATAGATTTGTCCTTGATGATCTGAAGGAAATTTCACCTTAAGATTGGTCCATAGGTTCAATTTAATGGCCTCATTCATCAAACTAAACACCCCTGTAATCAATGCTTGAGAAGCAATAATAGCGGCTGAGGTAGCAATGACAATAGCGAAGGGAACCAGTGAAGAAGGAACCATTGCATAAAATATTGTTTGTTTGGGTTGCAAAGCAAATCCATCGGTAAGACAAAGCGCGGCTTGTCCAAAATAATTCAATAATAACAAGACACTAATAAAAGTCCAGCTTATTCTGATGTTTCGTTTTCCACAATGACCTAAATCAGAATAGAGTGCCTCCGCTCCAGTAGTACATAAAAATACAGCGCCAAGTACCCAAAATCCTCCTTTAACATTTACGACGAGGTTGTAAGCATAATAAGGATTAAAAGCTTTTAATACTTCCGGGTTTTTCACAATATTAACGAGTCCCAAATACCCTAAAAACAAAAACCAAACAATCATTACCGGACCGAAGGCCTTTCCAATTGCGGAGGTCCCAAATTGCTGGATCATAAAAAGGACAATAATAATTCCAACTACAAACGGCATTACCGGAAAATCGGGGAAAATAGTGGTTATTCCCTCAGCGGCTGAAGAAATTGAAATCGCAGGTGTAATAAAGCCATCGGCCATTAGCGTTGCACAACCGATGAGCGCTGGAATGATAATCCATTTTACCCGTCTTTCCTTCAAAAGAGCAAAAAGAGCAAAAATACCTCCCTCACCATTATTGTCTGCATTAAGGGCAATATAGATGTATTTTATTGTAGCCAATAATAATAAGGTCCAGAAAACAGCGGATAGTCCTCCCATAATAAGTGGAGCAGAAAAATTTGAACCGCCAGTAATGGTTTGAAAAACATATAAAGGAGAAGTACCTATATCACCGAAAACAATTCCAATTGCCACTAATAATGTTGCCGCACTAACCCTTTTTTTCGTTGAATGGTCCATCGATTTTCTTTTTAAGTTTACAAATTTGCTTTAAAAAAAGAAAATAACTGTAATAAAATCATGATTTTATTCTTTTAATAAATTCTTCTTGAACTGGATAACCTAACATTTTGGCTTTTTCAGCAAATAGGAGTGCGTTTTTATTGTCTGAGATTAAATTATAAGCAATGGATAGATTGTAATTTACAAAGGAATCATTTGGTTTTAATTGTACCGCTTTACTTAAATCTACGATGGCTTCTTTGTATTGCTTTAAATTAATTTTTGCAGTTCCACGATAAAAATATCCACTGTAATCCAATGGAAATAATTGTATAATTCGAGTGCCCTGCTGGATGGTACTATCAAATTTTTGGGTATTCAAAAACTCCGCTGCTACACTTTGTTCTATTTGAAGATTATTTGGGAACAATTGGGCTGCCTTTTGGAAATCCTTAAGCGCCTCTTGATGCTTTTGCATTTTTGAATAACTAATTCCTCTATTGAGATAAACCTCATAATTATTTTCATTTCTCTCCAACGCTAAAGCATACATTTCCATGGCCTCTTTAAATTTATTATCAAGGGCGTACATATTTGCCATATTACTATAAATTAAAGGGTCTCTTACGCGTGCTTTCACAAGTACTGCATAATCATTGAAAGCCAAATCCATCTTGCCTTGTTCGCGATAATAATTCCCCCGATTCTTGTAGGCAACCTCTACACCGGTTTGATCTACCTGAATTGTTTGACCATTTTGAGAGATTTTGAAGGGGTATTTTTTAATTACATCCGTCCACAAAGTTTCAGAATTCTGCCAAATACCAACACGCTCATAACACAACTTCATAAAAACTAAGGCTATAATAATAGAGCCTGCATACAATACTTTTTTTCGTTTTTGAACCAATTGATCCGCAACACTTGCTATAAGAAAAAAAGCTCCTAAATAAGGGAGATAGGAATATCGATCAGCCATGATAGCAGAACCAACTGAAATAAATTGTAGTACTAAGGCAATCATCAAAATAAATACACCCATTCCTAAGAGAAAAGGAGTGAATAAGTTTGATTTTTTTCTCCATAATAAAAACCCAGGAATCAATACGATACAGAGAGATATAAAAGGTGTTAAATAATAGAAGAAGGGTAAATTACCCGAGTCACTTAAGCCAGGATAAGGATAAAAAGCAGATAGATTGTAAGGGATGAATAATTTGACCCAATACATAATAAAACCATAGGAGGCAAACATTAATTGTTGAACCCAAGTGAAAACCTCATCAGCGGCAATAGCTCCTTTACTTTGTATTTGTAAGGCATTCCATCCAATCCATAATGAAAACAGCAAAAGGGGAATCTTTTCAAGAATGTTTTTAATAGTAATCTTCTTTTGGTAGAAGTAATCCATTAGCAAGAGGACCAGAGGTAAAGGAACTGCCATTGCTTTACTCAAACAAGATGCTACAAAGACAAGGGCGGTAATTAATAAGAAAAAATAATTCTTAGTTTTTAAATAAAAGAGATAGAAAATTAGACTCAATAAAAAGAAAAAAGCATATAAAACATCTTTTCTTTCCGCAATCCAAGCCACACTCTCCACATGCATGGGATGAATACCAAACATAAGAGAGCAAAAGAAGGAAATGTATAGATTTTTTTG
Organism: Flavobacteriales bacterium; assembly: GCA_947447525.1. Taxonomy (GTDB): domain Bacteria; phylum Bacteroidota; class Bacteroidia; order Flavobacteriales_D; family Crocinitomicaceae; genus UBA952. The sequence goes on from CANFJL010000010.1 coordinate 8,868, forward strand.
ACTGAGGAGATAAATAAAAATAAAGACCAAAAGTACATTGGCTAAGTGTAATCCAACATTCCAATTGATATAAGACCCTATTTCTAACCCTGATTCTTGATAATTATACGCCAAGGTCAACATGGTCAAGGGATGATAATTTAACATTACATCCGTACTTGGTGAAAAAAGCGAATCTATCTTCTCCTCATCAAAGGATCGTATTAAAGATTGATCAGTAACATATCCATTATCATCCCAATTGGTTAAACTCTTCTCGGGATCAAAGGCAGGTTGGTAGGCTATTAGTGTTAACATAATAGCTAAAAAGGCAAGTAGATAAACTACTATTGAACTTGATTTAGCAGTTGGAACTGCAATCTGTTTTTGTTTTTTATGCGCTTGCTTCATGGCAGGGTAGCAATAAATCTATGGCTTTAATTTTTTTAATTGTTCAAGAGCTGCTTTTACTTCTTGATCTTGCGTATTTAAGACCATATAAAGCCCTTCTTCTGTCCATAATTGTCGCGCTAGTTCAGCTTTGATATTCTCAGCAATAAGTTTTTGACTGCGACTAAATGCACTAGGATTGAATTTCACTTTATAATTTTTAGCAGCATAAGAAGTAAATTGATTCAATAATGCAGTTGATACTTGGAACTCTTTTACAAAGTCACTTGGAGATGCCCATTGTCCTCGCTTATTTTGAATGTAATCAAAAGCAAAAGAACCAAATGAGCCACTCCAAAGCAATTCGGTTAAGTAATCGCTTCTATCGGTGGTATCATACGCCACAAAAACATCAGGGGTGATTCCTCCACCACCGTATACTGTTCGACCACCACGCGTTTTAAACTTAAGTGAATCTGCAAATAAAGTAGTGTCAACATGATACATTTCACCATTAGCATAGCGTTCTTCATCACGCATATAGGCATCATAATCACCATTGTATGGTTTTTGAATGCAACGACCTGATGGAGTATAATATCGCGCGATGGTAATTCTTAAATTAGAACCATCTCTTAAGGCCCTGTCTTCTTGAACTAAGCCTTTTCCAAAAGATCTCCTTCCTACAATAATCGCTCTATCATTGTCTTGTAAAGCCCCTGCTAAAATTTCACTTGCAGAAGCAGATTGTGCATTTATGAGAACAACAGCCTTCATATTTTCTAGAATACCGCCAGATTTTGAGTAATACACTTTTTTGCCGTCTATTCTTCCTTGTGTTTTTAACATTACTAAACCTTGCTTCAAAAACTCATCGGCAATATCTGTTGCTGCTGTTAAAACTCCCCCACCATTATTTCTTAAATCCAAAATAATTTTTTTCATTCCTTTTGCTTTTAATTTAAGCGCTTGTTCATGAAATTCTTCTGCCGTTGGAATTGAAAATTGATCAATTAATATATACCCAGTCTCTTTGTCAATCATGTAAGCAGAAAGCACTGTTTTAATAGGGATTTCTCCTCTTTGTATCGAAAAATTAAGTGCTTTGCGCTTCCTTAAAATAGTAACATTAACTGCTGTTCCAACATCACCTTTAAGATTAGCCAAAACTTTATCGTTGCTGATTTTCTTTCCTGTAAAAGGCTTTCCAGAAATTTTAATGATTTTATCCCCTGCTTTTATTCCAACATACTCCGCAGGTGCATTTGGTAAAACGCTGGTGATACATACAGTGTCGCGAATTATTTGAAATCGTACCCCTACTCCACCAAATTTTCCATCAATTGATTCATTTACAGATTGCATATCCTTTGCGGCAATATAATTACTGTGCGGATCCAAATGATGCAGCATTCCCTGAATAGTCGTTTCGAAAATTTTATTTTTATCAATAGGATCTACATACCGTTGATCTAAAATGTTCAAAATATCCTTAAGTTTTTCAACCTCAGTTTCATTTGAAGATAAGGTGGCGTTAACATGAAAAAAAGACCCGACTATTAAGCCAATCGTCAAGCTTATTGCTATAATAATAGGAAGCGTATAATTTGTTTTTTTTTCAATTTCAGACATCATCAATGTTTTTAATTTGTGTTACTTCAATACCTGCATTCTCTAAAAATGAAATTCCAGAAATATCCTTATAGGACTCTATAAAAACAACTCTTTTAATGCCCGCCTGTAAAACTAATTTACTGCAATCCTTACAAGGAGAATGCGTAAGATATAAGGTAGCACCGTGACAATTATTGGTAGATTTTGCGACTTTCAATATAGCATTCGCTTCAGCATGTAAGACATACCAATGTGTTTCTCCAATATCATTTTCGCAAGAATTATCAAATCCTGCTGGAGTGCCATTATAACCATCTGAAATAATTACTGAGTCTTTCACAATGATTGCCCCTACTTTTTTTCTTTGGCAATAAGAAAGCATTGCCCAACTAGTAGCAAGTCTCAAATACGCTTTATCGTAACGGGATAACTTTTTATCAATTTCTAACATAGTCACAAATTTATTGAATTAATCGTGCTTTAGGAACACTTTATGAAAAGAACTTATATCGCTTGAGCGATACCTCCGGATCAAGTGCTTTTCCATCCAAAAGATATTCTGCCATTTCTGCTGCTAACCTTGGCGCCAAGAGATATCCTTTTGCTCCCAAACCATTAAAAATATGGAGCTTGGGAAATTGTGGGTGCGTTCCCATGGTGGGGCGTCTGTCCATTGTGGTCGGACGAATACCGATGGGTTGAGAAAGAACTTCAACTTCTTGTTCACTTATATATTTTAGTTGATCCAACAAGTGAATTTTTGCTGTTTCAGTGGGGACTAATTCTTCATTATCCCACTCATATGTAGCGCCAATTCTAAACTTTTGTTGGCCTATTGGAAAAACAAAACACTTTAAATGAAGCGACTCGTTTTCTGGAAAAATATCTGATTTTACCTCTAAAGTTTGTCCCTTAGTGGATTTAACCGGGACATTATTAAAGAAAGGACAGCTAGAATTTTTGTAACCTGTACAGAAAATAATATGATCGAAAACTTCATTTTCATAGGTGCCCGACATTGGGTCTAGCTGAGATGGGGTGAATGTTTTAGATTTAAGAAGTCCTTGATTAGAAAAATAGGCGCGATTCTTTAAATAATAATCTTGAGCATGGACAAAAAAACCACTCTTTACCAATCCAGTCCCAAAAGCAGTTTTATACTTTTGCGGCGTTTCACTTTCTAAAAGAGGTGTTAAATGGGCTTGAAAGTCTGGTAATTCCTGCTTTTTTATCCACTCCTCTCTTTCTTGCTCTGAAGGAAATATTCTTCTTATTAAAAGAGGTTCTGCAAGGGTAATATTTAATAAATGCTCCAACGATTTATAATACTCCCAGCTGTATTGTAAAAAATCTGCTGCACGCCACGAAAGGGTCGTTCTTCTAAACACCAAAGGATTAACCATACCAGCTGCTACCCTGGTCGAGTGATTCTCTCCATCATCTATTATTTGTACCGACTGATTTCTTTGAATTAAATGATGCGCAAGAGAGGAGCCTGCTAAGCCTCCGCCAATAATTAAAAATTTCTTTGAATCTTCTTGCTCCATTACTTTGCCATTGCTAGTACAAAAATACTAATTTCAAGAGCGGGGTAACGTTTATTAATGATGGAGATGATCGCTTCTAAGGTTGCGCCCGTTGTAACTACATCATCCACTATGACAATGTGTTTATATTGATGCCATTTTTTGTTTAATTTAAATACATTTTGAACATTTAACCTCCGATGAAAAATTGACTTTTTAGTTTGGCTATTGGTGTTTTTAGTTTTCCGAATAAAATTACAATCAACCGGAACCTTTAATATAGAGGCAATGCCTTTAGCCAATTGTTCACTTTGATTATAACCCCTATTGAATTTTTTTCTAGAATGAATTGGTACGGGAATAAAGGCGTCGATTTTGAGATTTTGATTTTTTTGTAACCAATCCGTTGCCATCCATTTACCTAACTGAATGCCTAATTGAGCTTTATAACCATATTTTAATTGATGTAAAATCTTTTGTTCATGTGTGCCTTTTTCAAAATAAAATAATGCGAAAGTCCTGTGAACTTTAACCCTGCCCCAAAATAATTTATCTAAAGTGTTTTCCTGTGTAGAAATATCATAATATATCATATGAATTTCCATTGTGCAAAACGAACATATATTATGCTCATTATCTAACAATTCTCTTTCACAGGTTAAGCATAAATTTGGGAAAATAAGGTTTGAAATTTCATGGAGGCAAGACTTAAAATAAGAATATGTTTGATAGAATAAGGGTTTCAAAAAAATGAACAAATGCTTGTTTATAAAGAAAGAAAATTTATTGAAAATAGAGACCAAAATCAAATAATTTTAATGGAGTTCTTACCCATAAGAAATAATAGTTAATGAAGTGCTAAAAAGTTATCAAAATTGTAATTTTTTTAGTGTGAATATCTTTTGTTTCAATGTTGAAAAGGGCGGCATCGTTTACTGCAAATAGGTTTGCGAAAAGTGATGTTAATAAGAGTAAAAAATTGTTAATTTCTTTACTTGTTTTTGGGTTTAATTATGATAAAATTTGTAAGCCTCAAACAAACGAAGTTTTTCCAAATTAATTGGAATGAATTCACACAAAAAAGGAGGAAACAATTCTTTTTTAAGAAAAAATAAATAACGCTTCCGAATGGTAGTGTGAAAATATAATTTAAATAAATAATAAAAATGGCAGACCACAACGAACCCATATTAGTATCGAATAACAATCGTTTTGTATTGTTTCCTATACAACATGACGACATTTGGGCTTTTTATAAAAAAGCAGAGGCAAGTTTTTGGACGGCTGAAGAAATTGATTTATCTCCAGACTTGATAGATTGGGAGCACAAATTAAATGATAATGAGCGTCATTTTATCAAGCATGTTCTAGCCTTTTTTGCGGCATCAGATGGTATCGTAAATGAAAATTTAGCCGAGAATTTCTTATCTGAAGTACAATATACTGAGGCTAAATTTTTCTACGGGTTTCAGGTAGCAGCTGAAAATATTCACTCTGAAACATATTCTCTACTGATAGACACCTACATTAAAGATACTGCCGATAAAGCACATTTGTTTAATGCAATTGACACTTTAGATTGTGTTCGAAAAAAAGCAGAGTGGGCCTTAAAATGGATTGAAAAAGGAACATTTGCTGAGCGCTTAGTTGCTTTCGCTGCGGTGGAGGGAATATTTTTCTCAGGGTCTTTTTGCTCTATTTTTTGGTTGAAAAAGCGTGGTTTAATGCCTGGGCTTTCTTTCTCCAATGAATTGATTTCAAGAGATGAGGGTTTGCATTGTGACTTTGCTTGTTTGTTGTATACCAAACACCTTGTTAATCAATTGCCAAAAGAAAGAGTGATGGAAATTATTATGGATGCGGTATTGATTGAAAAAGATTTTGTTACTGATGCTTTACCTGTGAAGCTTATTGGAATGAATAGTGATTTAATGAGTCAATATATTGAGTTTGTTGCCGATCGTTTATTACTGGAATTAGGAAATGATAAAGTGTATAATGCTACCAATCCTTTTGACTTTATGGAAATGATTTCACTTCAAGGAAAATCTAACTTTTTTGAAAAACGAGTTGGAGAATACCAAAAAGCAGGTGTTATGGCAGGAAAAGATACACAAACATTTAGTTTGAACGAAGAATTTTAAATAGAATTAGAAAAAAAGAATGCATATGTACGTAGTTAAAAGAGACGGAAAGAAAGAGCCAGTAAAATTTGATAAAATCACTGCTCGAATTATTAAAATGTGTTACGGTTTAGATCCCTTGGTGTCTCCAGAGGCTGTTGCAATGAAAGTTATAGAAGGGATTTATGACGGTGTGTCTACATCTGATTTAGATAATTTGGCGGCTGAAGTTGCTGCTGCTAAAACAATTGATCATCCAGATTATGCCTTGCTTGCATCACGGATTGCAGTATCTAATTTACACAAAGAAACCAAAAAGACTTTCTCTGATGTAATGCATGACTTGTACACTTATGTAGATCCAAAAACCAATTTGCCTGCAGCTTTGTTATCCAAAGATGTTTATGATATCGTAATGGACAATAAAGAAGCCTTGGATTCAAGTATTATTTATGATCGTGATTTTAGATATGATTATTTTGGGTTTAAAACATTGACGCGTTCTTACCTGATGAAATTAAACGATAAGATAGCAGAACGTCCTCAACAAATGTTGATGCGTGTTTCTTTGGGGATCCATAAAAACGATATTAAATCTGCAATTATCACCTATAACTTAATGTCTGAAGGCTGGTTTACTCATGCTACTCCTACATTATTTAATTCAGGTACTCCTAAGCCTCAAATGTCCTCTTGTTTCTTATTAACCATGAAAGAGGATAGCATTAGCGGTATTTATGATACACTGAAGTCATGTGCTCAGATTTCTCAATCTGCTGGTGGAATAGGATTGGCTATTCATGATATTAGAGCAACCGGTTCTTATATTAAAGGAACGAACGGTGCATCCAATGGTATCGTACCTATGTTGCGTGTATTCAATGACACCGCTAGATATGTTGACCAAGGAGGAGGAAAAAGAAAAGGGTCTTTCGCTATTTATATAGAGCCTTGGCATGCTGATGTCTTTGACTTCTTAGACTTGAAAAAAAATCACGGAAAGGAAGAACAAAGAGCAAGAGATTTATTCTTTGCACTTTGGATTCCAGATTTATTCATGAAACGCGTAAAAGAAAATGGAGAATGGACTTTAATGTGTCCGCACGAATGTCCAGGACTTTCTGATACACACAGTGAAGAATTTGAAGCGCTTTATACGAAATACGAAAAGGCAGGTAAAGGAAGGAAAACCATAAAAGCACAAGATTTATGGTTCAAAATTCTAGAGTCTCAAATTGAAACTGGTACACCTTATATGTTGTACAAAGATGCAGCCAACGCTAAGTCGAATCAACAAAATTTAGGTACAATCAAATCATCTAACCTTTGTACAGAAATTATAGAATATACAGCACCAGATGAAATTGCTGTATGTAATTTAGCTTCTTTAGCATTGCCTAAATATATTAACGAAAAAGGTGAGTTTGATCACAACAAGTTATTTGAAGTTACCTATCAAGCTACCGTTAATTTGAATAGAATTATCGATGAAAACTTCTACCCTGTGGAAGAGGCAAGAAAATCAAATATGCGTCACCGTCCAATTGGATTGGGGGTGCAAGGATTGGCTGATGCTTTCATATTAATGGGTTATCCTTTCGAATCTGAGGAGGCTAGAGCTTTAAATAGAGAAATTTTTGAAACTATTTATTTTGCAGCTATGACCGCTTCCAAAGATCAGGCTTGTGAATTTGGTCCTTATGAAACATATGCAGGTTCACCAACTTCACAAGGTGTATTTCAATATGATATGTGGGGTGTTACACCAAGTTCTCGTTGGGAATGGGATGTTTTAAAAGAAGAAGTTAAAAAACATGGTGTAAGAAATTCATTATTACTTGCTCCAATGCCTACAGCATCAACTGCTCAAATCTTAGGAAATAATGAGTGTTTCGAACCATATACTTCCAATATTTATACGCGTCGTGTATTGTCTGGAGAATTTATTATTGTAAATAAGCATTTGTTGAAGGACTTGGTAAAAAGAGGTTTGTGGGATAAAGAAATGCGCCATAAAATCATGACCGCAAATGGTTCCATTCAAAGTATCAAGGAAATTCCTCAAGATGTGAAGGATTTATACAAAACTGCTTGGGAAATTTCTCAAAAAGCAATTATTGAACTTGCTGCAGATAGAGGAGCTTATATTTGTCAAAGTCAATCACTTAATATCTTCATGGAAAATGCCAATTTTGGTAAATTAACTTCTATGCATTTCTATGGTTGGGAAAAAGGATTGAAAACAGGTATGTACTACCTTAGAACAAAAGCTGCGACTGATGCGATCAAATTTACAGTAGATAAAGTAATGGAAGAGGAGCCAAATGTTAGCTTGATTGACCCAACTACTGCTGAAATGGATGCTGCGGCTCTTGCATGTTCTTTAGAGAATCCTGATTCTTGTGAAATGTGTTCTGGATAGAATTATTTTCTATCGAGCTGCTCAAAATGTTTATAAAATCTATACAAACACCCTTCCCCTTGGTGGAGGGTGTTTTTGAATGTAGTCTCAGGATCTAGGTCAGAAGACGTGATCCTCTTTGAATCAAAATTTGAAAGATAACTACCCATGGGATTTACATATCCATATCCTCGAATCGTTGCATGAAATGCAAACTCCTTTACATTCGGACTCATTAAATCTTTACTAAAAATAAACTTGCTATTGTCCAAGCCTAATTGCTTTAGTAAGGTGGCAGCAATATCGCCTTGAGAGCCTATATTACGCATTACTTTTCCTTTATAAGCTTTCGCTATTGGCTCACCGAAGAACAGAAGTGGGATGTTAAAAAACTTAGTGTCGTAAGGGGTTGATGCCATTGGAGTAGCATGACCATGGTCGGAAATGATTACAAAAATGGTATTCTTATACCAACTTTTTGTTTTGCATTTTTTAATGAAATCACCCAAACATTTATCCGCGTATACCATAGAATTTAAATAATCCATCTCTTCACCAGAAAATTTCTTTTTACCTGTTTGAGGATAATCATAAGGTGAATGCGTGCTGCCCGTAAAGGCACATTGTAAAAAAGGATGCTTGGCAGATTTATCAATTTTTTTAAGTAGAAATGCATATAGGTCCTTGTCGTAATAATTCAATTTGCCTTTTTTTAAACCTGCAGGAAAATCATTTTCATCTGCCAATTCATCAAATTCATGCTCCATTAAAAACCCTTTTATATTTCCATATTTCAAATCTCCACTAAAAAGATAATGGGTGCTATACCCTTGTTTTTTGAGCTCTTGATTAATGGTGGGTAATTTTCGATGTTTGTCTGGAAATAAGGAAATCGCATTTTCAGGTATGCTAGGGTAGCCAGCGAAGATGGAGGTATTTCCTATCTCTGATGTGGTGTTAGTTGCATAAATATTAGAAAACAAAACACCGGATTTACTCAGTTGATCAAAATTAGGGGTGGCCGTCTTCTGGCCAGGGTTAATTGACCTCATTACATTTGCTGACCAACCTTCCATAATTAAAAAAACAAGGTTGGGTTTCTTGGCAGTTATAAACTGTCTGTCATGATTTCTTTCAAATGAAAATAAAGAATCCATTAATACCATATTTTCTTTTTCTACTACTTCAGGAATGTGCTGTGCTAAATCACTTTTATTGTAGACGACAAAACTATTACCGAAAAAATAAGCGGAATTAACTGAAATGTCATTGAGTACTTGGTCTGAAGAGTAATAGGAAGCATCAATATTAATAGGTATTTGCTGCCATCCACCGCGAGCAAAAAGAAAAAACACACACAAACTTCCAAGGGCGATTCCCGCAGGCATAAGAATGCGCCTAATTTTCGAAGTGCTTTCATGAGGATTAATTCGAGATAGAAATTTGAACTTATACGCCAAATAGGCCCCTACTGCTAATTCAAACAATAAAACTCCAAAAAACAAAAACGCCGCACTATATTCTGCTGTTCTAAATACTTCGTCTGGAGTTGAAAGATGCATAAAAACCCTTGAGGTTAACTTATGTCCCCACTCATAATATGCTACAAGTTCTCCACTATGAACCAGACAAATTAACAAGAGTTCAGAATAAAACACAAGATACACTAATCCTTGAGTAATTTTCGAGGGAAAATAATTGGAAAGTAGTTTCGCAAGTACAAAGAGGGCCATTAAATAACCTGCAGTAGATAAATCAACGCGAAGCGAATGTGTGAAAACCCCTAATATTTCGGATAATTCAGATGATTTGGCTATTTCATTGTAATGAAACAAAAAGAAAATAATTCTTTGAATATCAAAAAATAGGAGCCAAAAAAGCAAAAGAAAAACGATTGATTTAAATAAGGTGGTAGCATGCTTCATGACGTAAAATTAAATAAACATTTAGATAACTTTAAATTAACAAGACACTAAGGCTTTTTTTCCTGCTAAATGACAATAAAATGCAGTAATTTTGTACTCAATTTTATTTTTTAAATGGGAACTATTAAAACGATCAAAAGCGCATTAATTTCAGTATTCAATAAAGAAGGACTCGAAAGTGTTGTTAGAGAATTACAGAAGAATAAGGTACTGTTATATTCAACAGGAGGAACGCTCAAGTTTATCCAATCATTAGGTATTGAAGTCACGGCAGTTGAGTCTTTAACCAGCTATCCAGAAATTTTAGGCGGAAGGGTTAAGACTTTGCACCCAGCTATTTTTGGGGGGATTTTGTACCGTCGAAATTTACAGGAGGATGTCGATACTTTAGCGAAATTTAATGTCCCATCAATAGACTTGGTGATTGTAGATTTATATCCATTTGAAGAAACACTTGCTCAACAAGCTGAGGAACAAGAAATAATCGAAAAAATTGATATTGGAGGGATTTCATTAATTCGCGCTGCTGCCAAAAACTATGAGGATGTTGTGATTGTTCCAAGTATTGAGCTCTACGGAGCATTTCTTGATTTATACAAAAAAAATCAGGGCTTAAATTTAGCCGATAGAAAATGGTTTGCTGGACAAGCTTTTCAAGTGTCATCGCATTATGATACAATGATCTATAAATATTTTAATGCAGAGCCATTTGATGCTTTTAAACAAAGTATATCTGTTAAATCCACACTTCGATATGGCGAAAATCCACATCAAAAAGCAGTGTTCTTTGGAGATTTAGAAGCTATTTTTGATAAACTTAATGGAAAAGAATTATCTTTTAATAATTTATTGGATGTTGACGCTGCAGTAAATTTAATGCTTGAATTTAAATCCGAAAGGCCTACTTTTTGCATTTTAAAACACAATAATGCATGTGGTTTGGCTACTGCAAGTACAATCTCTGAAGCCTATGACATTGCCTTAGCATCAGATCCTGTTAGTGCCTTCGGAGGAGTCTTAATTTCAAATACATCTATCAATTTAGACCTTGCTGGTAAATTAAACGAATTATTTTTTGAAGTGCTTATTGCCCCGGCATATGACGAAGCTGCACTTGAATTACTGAAATCTAAAAAAAATAGAATCTTATTAATCCAAAAATTATTTGATTTTCCAAAAGTTCAGTTCAGAACGGCCCTCAATGGTTTATTGCAACAAGAAAGGGACGAAAAAACAGTAACAGCAGCTGATTTAGAAGTTAAAACAGTTTTAGCGCCTAACGAGAAAGAAATCCAAGATCTTCTTTTTGCAAATAAAATTGTAAAGCACACCAAATCAAATACCATTGTTTTAGTAAAAGACTCCTGTCTTTTAGCAAGTGGTACTGGACAAACATCAAGAGTAGATGCCTTGCAACAAGCTATTCATAAGGCAAAAACTTTTGGATTTGACTTAAATGGAGCAGTAATGGCAAGTGACGCATTTTTCCCTTTTCCAGATTGTGTTGAAATCGCATATAATGAGGGAATTAGGGCTGTAATTCACCCTGGTGGTTCCATCAAAGACTCCTTATCCATCGATTTTTGTAATTCTCATGAAATGAAAATGGTTTTTACAGGATTTCGACACTTTAAACACTAACTTTGTAATGAAAAACGAAACTTTTTTTTTGTTTTAGGGTAACAAGAATTTATACAACCATATATCAACATACAAAATGGGATTATTTAGTTTTTTAACGCAAGAAATCGCAATTGACCTCGGTACGGCCAATACGCTAATTATTTGGAATGACAAGGTTGTTGTTGATGAACCATCAATTGTCGCTAAAGATATATCAACAGGTAAAATTGTTGCTATTGGTAAGAAGGCGCAGCAGATGCATGGAAAGACACATAAACTGATTGAAACCATTCGTCCTTTGAAAGATGGTGTAATCGCCGATTTCCAAAGTGCGGAACAAATGATTCGCGGGATGATCAAAATGATTAACCCAGGCAGAAGCCTTTTCAATCCAACTTTAAGAATGGTTATCTGTATTCCTTCAGGTATTACCGAAGTTGAAAAAAGAGCTGTTCGAGATTCAGCAGAACATGCAGGTGGAAAAGAAGTTTATTTAATTCACGAACCAATGGCCGCAGCAATCGGAATTGGAATTGATGTGGAAGAACCAATGGGGAATATGATTATTGACATAGGTGGTGGAACTTCAGAAATTGCAGTTATTGCCCTTGGGGGAATTGTTTGTGATAAATCCATTCGAATCGCTGGAGATGATTTCACAAGTGATATCGAGGATTACATGAGAAAACAACATAATATTTTAGTAGGAGAAAGAACCGCTGAACAAATTAAAATTGAAGTTGGTTCAGCATTGACAGAATTAGAAAACCCACCTGAGCCATTTGCTGTAAGGGGGCGCGACTTAATGACGGGAATACCAAAAGAAATTATGGTTACTTATGATGAAGTTGCTAGAGCATTAGATAAAACGATTTCTAAAATTGAAGAAGCTATCTTGAGTGCCTTAGAGATGACTCCTCCTGAGCTATCGGCAGATATTTTTAAAACTGGAATTTACCTTGCAGGAGGTGGATCTATGTTAAGAGGTTTAGATAAACGAATTTCTGCTAAAACCAAACTACCTGTTCATATTGCTGAAGATCCTTTGCGTGCAGTTGCTCGTGGAACAAGTATTGCTCTAAAAAATATAGACCGTTATCAATTCTTGATGAAAGCCTAGGAATTGTTTTTTAAGTAAAACACATTAATTGCTTGGACTTTTTTATTTTTGTACATGCAAAACCTCATCGCCTTTTTAAGGCGTTTTCGTGTCTTTTTGTTTTTTGCGATTTTGCAAGTGATTTGCCTATTAACCTATGTGCAATATTTGAGCTTCCCCAAAAGTCAATTTTTTACCAGTGCCTCTAGCATCGGCGGTGAATTCTACTCTATGAAATATGCTGTTGCACAACATTTCGAATTAGAAAGCACCAATTTAAAACTTCAAAAAGAAAATATATATTTAAGAAAAAGATTAATTAAAAATTTATATCAAGTCGATCGAAATCTTTTTAAAATTAAGGACACGAGTTTTGAGCAACAATATAATTATATACCTGCCTCTGTAATTAACTCAACAACAGGTAAAATGAATAATTATTTTACTATTAATATTGGGAACATGCAAGGCGTTAAGCGCGGAATGGGTGTGTTTTCCTCTGATGGCGTTGTGGGAATAATTCATAATACCAGCAAGCATTATTCCGTTGTAAAATCTGTTCTAACACAAGATATTAATATTGATGTTCTTATTCAGCCTATAGGATTGTATGGGTTTTTGAAATGGGATGGAAAAGATCCCACAAGAGGGACAATTTCCGGCATTTCAAATGACCTAAGAATAAAAAAATGGTCTAAGGTATACACAAGAGGAGGGTCCGGAGTTTTTCCAAAGGGAATTCTTGTCGGACGTGTAGAAAAATTGGCGCCAGTAGAAGGAAAACCACTTTGGGATGTTGTAATAAAATTTAGCCAGGATTTTAGAAGTATTGACCGCGTATATGTAATAAAAAATCTCCTCATTGAAGAGCAAAAAGCCCTAGAATTAGATGTTCCTGAAGATGAAGACAAGCCTTTGATATGAAGATAATTGGACAACAAATTTTTCGATTTGTACTTTTTGTATTATTACAAGTTTTTATTTTTAATCAAATAGAAATTGGCCTGGGCATAACCCTACTGCTTTGTCCTTTGTATATAATGTTAATGCCATTTGATACCAATATTTTCGTATTAATGGGACTGGCCTTTTTAATGGGGCTTAATGTTGATATCATGTCAGACACTTATGGTTTACATGCTTCTTCTTTATTGCTTTTCGCCTACTTTCGACCTATAATTTTTAATTTTTTCAGCCCAAGAGATGGTTACGATGTCCTTAAATCACCCACCATATTCGACATGGGACAAACATGGTTCTTATATACTTTCGGGTCCTTGCTTTTAATTTATTTAACTTGGTTTTTCATTATTGAAATCTTCAGTTTTAACAAGATTATATATCTTCTTCAAAAGATATTTCTTTCTTTAATTTTTACTTATCTATTAAGCTTGCTATTGCAGGTTTTCTTACTTAGGAAGACACAAAAGTTATGAACCTAGAGAATAGAAAATATGTAATTATTGCTTTTATATTATTGGTGGGATTCATATATACTTCCCGCTTATTTTATATGCAAGTTGTCGATGATACTTGGGTGCTTCGAGCTCAGGAAATTGCTGAAAAAAGAAAAGAAATTATTCCGCCTAGAGGTGTAATGTTTGACCGTAAAGGAAGGAAAATTGTTTCTAATAAAACGTATTACAACCTCATGATGACTGAGGAAAAAATTACACATTTAGATACGGCTGCTTTCGCAAAATTAATTGGTTGGACTCCAATTATGGTAAGAGAGAGATTCAAAGAAATTGTAAAAGGAGAGGGCGTATATTACAATAAAAGTTCAGGAAAACACACCTCGAATTATCAAAAAATGAGGGCGTATCCCTTTCTAAAAGAATTGACTTTAGATGAAATCACAAAAATATTAGTCCATATAGCTAATTTTCCTGGTTTTAAAGAAGAGGTTACGAGTATGCGCACCTATCCTTATGCTAATGGTGCTAATATTTTGGGGTATCTAAATGAAGCAAATAGAGAAGATATTGAATCCAAAGAAATAAATGCCGATCATTTTTATCGACCAGGGTCGAATATTGGAAGATCTGGCATTGAGCGATTTTATGAAAAGGAATTAAGAGGGAGAAAAGGTATTAGGTATGTTGTAACCTCAGCAATGAATAATGCAATTGAAAGCTATGCAAATGGTAAATATGATACCGTAGCAAAACAGGCTATTCCACTTAAATTAGGAATGGATATTGTGATGCAAGCCTATGGAGAGAAATTAATGAAAGGGAAAAAGGGTTGTATTGTTGCAATCGAACCATCAACCGGAGAAATTGTAACAATGGTATCATCTCCTTCATACGATCCTAACTTGTTAGTTGGTAGAAGAAATATTAGCCTAAACTATCCGAAATTAGCAAGAGACAAAGATATTCCATTGTTTCCTCGTCCTTTGCAGGCTGAATATCCTCCTGGTTCTATTTTTAAGTTAGTGCAGTCGTTGATTGGCATGCAGGAAGGAGTGGTTACTGAAAATTCTGGTTTTGCCTGTATAAAGAGTATGGTTGGTTGTCATAATCACCCTAACGCATCTAGTATAGCTGAAGCAGTTCAATATTCTTGTAATCCCTATTTTTATCAATTGGTTAGGAAGGTAATCCAACAAAAAGTAAAAAAGAATTTATATGCTGATGCAGAATTTGGATTAAATAAATGGCATCGTTACATGAGTAGCTTTGGTTTGGGTAGAGAGCTTGATGTTGATATTACAGGACAAAATGGAGGGCTCATTCCAGATTCTAAATATTATGATAAATGGTATGGTCATCATCAGTGGGCCTTTTCAACCATTAGATCTATTTCTATTGGTCAAGGAGAAATAAAATTAACCCCTTTACAAATGGCTAATATTGCTGTTATTATCGCTAATAAAGGGTGGTATTATTCTCCACATTTCGTTAAATCTATCGGTAAAAAAGGTCCTAAAGCTAACTTTAGAAAAAAACACAAAACTTTGGTAGAAAGTAAGTATTTTGATGCTGTAATCGAAGGTATGAGAAGGGTTGTTAATGAAAGTGGCGGGACTGCAAAATCTGCTAGGCTTGAAGACATTATCATTTGTGGAAAAACAGGAACAGTTCAAAATCCTCAAGGAAAGGACCACTCAGTTTTTATTGCTTTTGCGCCGCGGGACAATCCCAAAATTGCGATTGCTGTATTTGTTGAAAATGCTGGGGCGGGTGGTGCTGTTGCTGCACCTATTGCGAGCCTCATGATTGAAAAATATTTAAAGGGAAAAGTAACGAAAGATAAAGAATCGAAGCTTAATGAAGTTGATAAACCTATTATTATTCACTGATGAGAAAAAATGACGCGCTACTTTCGCAAATAGATTGGCCGCTTTTTATTGCATTTATTTCTCTATTAATTTTCGGGATGGCTACTGTATATTCTGTAGCTTTTAATGAAGAACATCCTAATATATTTGCCTTTAGTGAAAAATATGGTAAGCAAATGTTATGGCTTGGCGTATCTCTGTTTTTAGGATTGCTTATCTTTTTAATTGATGTGGACATCTATAGAAAATTTGCTGTGCCCATCTACATTTTTACCTTATTATTATTGGTTATCGTTTTGTTTATGCCCCCAATAAATGGTGCGCGAGCATGGATTGGAATTGGCAGTATGGGTATTCAGCCGGCTGAATTTGCCAAAATTTCTACAGCACTGCTATTATCAAAATATATAAGCGGTTTAATGATAAAGCATCAAACAATCAATACTGTATTAACAGGTGTAGGAATTTTAATGGCTCCAGCAATATTGGTCGCCTTACAACCTGACGCCGGGACGCTTGTGGTCTTTAGTTCATTTTTATTTGTAATGTATCGAGAAGGGATGACCTTTGATCCCATTATATTAAAATTAGTAAATAGAATTCCAGGAATTAATCTAAAAAGTACCTGGGTTGGAAATCATTTTATTCCTTTATTATTTATAGTAGTTGTTTTAGCGGTGCTTACGCTAATCATTGGTGAGGTAGAATTCAGTATTGGTTTCTTGCCTGGAATAATAATTAAAGGGGGAACGGGAATTATCATTACCCTTGCCTTTCTGTCTCTATTAGCTTTTCTATATATAAGAAGATTTGGGACGAAAAGAGACCGTGCTAGTCTTACCTTTATTATAGTTTTTGGGTTTGTATTTATGACAGCACTTAGTTCAAGTGTGAGTTTTGTATTTAGCAAATTGGCTAGGCACCAAAAAGATCGAATAGAAATGGTTTTGGGATTAAAAGAAGACCCCAATGGAAAAGACTATAATAGAAATAGAGCGATGGCAGCAGTGGGTTCTGGTGGGGCTTTTGGAAAAGGATACAAAGAAGCGTCCGTTTCAAGTGTTGAAAGTAATCACGTTCCAGAAAGTGAAACTGATTTTATTTTTTGTCCCTTTGCTGAAGAATGGGGGTTTTTCGGAAGTGTATTCTTGGTATTTATCTACCTATTTATGTTGATGCGAATTGTTTTTATTGCAGAAAGGCAGCGCTCTGCTTTTAATAGAATTTATGCCTACTGCGTGGCTATGATTTTATTTTATCACTTTGCAATTAATATAGGGATGAATATCGGTTTTGTACCCGTTATTGGTATTCCCCTTCCGTTCTTTAGTTATGGAGGGTCCTCCATAATGTCTTTTTGTATCATGATGTTTTTACTTTTGAAATTAGATAGTCAACGAAAAGATGTGCTGAGATAATGTTTAATATGTACTTTTAAAAAAAGAAAAGATGAACACTACACTTCCTGATGAAACAAGAAAAAAATACACGAAAATATTTTGGGGATTTGCTTTATTCCCATTTCTGTTTGTTGTAGGATTAATTTTTCTTCAGTCAGAGGATGATCTTCCTCCAGTTTCTATGTTGGATAACCCTCCAGAATTACAAGCCTCTTTGATTTTTGGACAAGATGGCGATACTTTAGGTCGCTATTGGCAAGTAAATAGGACAAGTGCTGACTTTAAAAATATCTCCCCCTTTGTCTTTGATGCATTAATTTCAACTGAGGATGAAAGATTTTTAGAGCATTCTGGCGTAGACTTTCGTTCCATTGCAAGATCTTTTTCTTCGTTTGGTAGAGCAGGAGGTGCTTCAACTATTCCACAACAGTTGGCTAAATTACTTTTTACCTTGCAACAAAGACAAAAAGAAGAAATTGCCAGAGCAAAAGGAGAAGAAATTATTGGTGGCAACTTTGCCTTATTTGGGAAACTTCGAAGATTAAATGAAAAAGCTAGGGAAAATATTATTGCAACCCGATTAGAAGCAAGATACACTAAAGATGAAATTATCACCATGTATCTTAATCAATTTGATTTTCTGTACAATGCTGTTGGAATTGAAAATGCAGCAAAAGTATATTTTAATAAATCACCAAAGGCGTTAACAAAGGTAGAGGCGGCAACGCTAATTGGGATGTGTAAAAACCCCGGGCTTTATAATCCTTACTCCTTTAAAATAAAAAATTACCGTCGATTTATTGCTGCAGATGAGGGCATAAGTCCTGCTGAAGTGAGCCAGGAACAAATAATTAAAGCAAGAGAAAATGATTCTTTGAGAGCAATTAAAAGAAGGAATCAGGTGCTTTATCAATGGATGAAAAATAGTAAAGATGGAAATGAAGCCATTAAAAATCAAATAAGTAGAGAAGAATTTAATACGCTCTCTCAAGAACCTCTTGCAGTTAATTATCAATCTGTTGATCATAAAATTGGTCCAGGAGCCTATTTTAAAGAGGCGCTGCGCACAGAAGTAACCGCTATTCTATTATCAAAAAAAGAAGATGGAAGTTTTCAATATGTGAGAGAGGACGGTCAACCATATGATATTTATAGTGATGGATTAAAAATCTATACCACTATTAATTCTCGCCTACAAAAATATGCGGAAGCCGCAGTTGAAGAGCACATAAAAGAAACCCTTCAGCCAGCATTTGATAATAATAATAGAGGATTAAAGAATTATCCATTTTCGAACTCAATTGATCAATCTATGGTAGATCAAATCATGGAAAATGCAAGGAGATCAACTGGACGATATAAAATAATGGCTGCTGCCGGTTATTCAGCACAAGAAATTATGAATTGCTTTAATACTCCTGTTCCGATGAGGGTTTTTACTTGGAAAAGTACCAAAGGAAGAGATACAACCATGACGCCGAATGATTCTATTAGGTATTACAAAGCGTTCTTACACGCAGGATTAGTTTCTATTGAGCCTCAAACCGGATTTGTAAGAGCTTGGGTAGGTGGGATAAATGCTGAGTATTTCTCTTATGATCACGTGCGACTTGGGAAAAGACAAGTGGGATCAACTATAAAGCCTTTTGTGTATGCCGCTGCTTTATCCATGAAAGTGGTGAATCCATGCACTACCTTCGGTGCAGGAGAATATTGCGTTGACCTGGTTGACAATCATAATAAAGTAGTTGGTAAATACTGCCCAAGCGGTGAAGCTGCGGGAAGTGTGAAAGATGGTCTTGCGCTTTCTTCAAATCCAATTACAGTAGCTGTGATGGCACGTATGGGAGCTTATAATCCTGTAGAAAAAACAGGTGGCCCTTATCAAATTGAAAAATTATTGAAAGAAACAGATATCTTTTTAAATCCTAATGATGTTGTACCTTCCATGTGTTTGGGAAGTATGGACCTTTCTTTGTATCAACTGGTGGCGGCACAATGTATTTTTCCAAATAATGGGGTTTTTGTAAAACCAACTGCCATTCAAAGAATTCAAGATCGTAACGGAAAAATCATTTATGAGGCAGTTGAAGACAGTAAGCAAGCATTAAACTCAACAGTTTCCTACGAAATTTTAAAAATGATGAGGGGGGTTATTGAAAGAGGAACTGGGGCCAGTTTAAGAAGTGGGCGTTATGGGCCCATAGCACCAACTGCTGGTAAAACAGGAACTACACAAAATAATTCAGACGGATGGTTTATTGGAATTACGCCAGACTTAGTAACTGGGGTTTGGGTCGGGGCTGAAGACAGATCGGTTCGATTTAAATCCATGAATTATGGTCAAGGAGCTCGAATGGCACTTCCTATTTATGGGTTATATATGAAAGAAGTCTATAAGGACGCTAAAATTAGTCTGTCGACGCAAGACTTTTCGATCCCAAAAGATTATGACCCAAAAACATACGACTGTAAAGAAGCAGTTATTCCCGAAGAAGCAGATGAAACTGATGTACCCTTTGAATTATAACCATGAATAAAGTAGTAGAAAATGTTGAACAAGCATTAGTTGGCATCGAAGATGGAATGACCTTAATGCTTGGAGGTTTTGGTTTGTGTGGTATCCCTGAAAATTCGATCGCTGAGCTTGTTCGAAAAGGAGTTAAAAATTTAACCTGTATTTCTAATAATGCAGGAGTTGATGATTTTGGATTGGGCTTACTATTGCAAGGAAAACAAATTAAAAAAATGGTCAGCTCCTATGTGGGAGAAAATGATGAATTTGAAAGACAAATGCTTTCTGGCGAATTAGAAGTAGACTTAATTCCGCAAGGAAGTTTGGCTGAAAGATGTCGCGCTGGTGGAGCAGGTATTCCCGCTTTTTATACGCCTGCAGGGTATGGAACAGAGGTGGCAGAAGGAAAAGAAATTAGAATTTATAATGGTAAACCACATATTTTAGAGAGTGCGCTTACAGCAGACTATGCCATCGTTAAAGCTTGGAAGGGAGATACTGCTGGTAATTTGATTTACAAAGCAACTGCTCGAAATTTTAATCCTATGATGGCAATGGCAGGTAAAATAACTATTGCAGAGGTGGAAGAATTGGTGCCGATTGGTAGCTTAGATCCCAATCAAATTCACACACCTGGGATATTTGTTCAGCGCATTTTTCAAGGGAATAGTTTTGAAAAAAGAATCGAACAACGGACCGTACAAAAAAAGATTGAAGAAATTTAGATATAAAAATTTACAGGAATGGCACTAGATAAAATTGGAATTGCAAAACGCATCGCTCAAGAATTGCAAAATGGCTGGTATGTAAATCTAGGTATTGGTATACCAACGCTTGTTGCTAACTATATACCTAAGGGTATCGAAGTTGAATTCCAATCAGAAAATGGAATATTAGGAATGGGGCCATTCCCGATGGAAGGAGAAGAAGATGCTGATTTAATCAATGCCGGGAAACAAACCATAACTGCACTTCCTGGAGCAGCTTTTTTTGATTCTGCTATGTCTTTTGCAATGATACGTGGACAACATGTCCAATTGACCGTTTTAGGCGCAATGGAAGTCTCTGAAAATGGTGATATAGCCAATTGGAAAATTCCTGGTAAAATGGTCAAAGGTATGGGGGGTGCCATGGACCTTGTAGCGTCTGCTGATAATATTATTGTGGCTATGATGCACAGCAATAAAGCTGGGGAATCAAAAATTCTTAAAAAATGTACCCTGCCGCTTACAGGTGTTGGCTGTGTTAAAAAAGTAGTAACTGAATTAGCCGTTTTAGAAATTAAAAATGGGAAATTCTATCTTTTAGAAAGAGCCCCTGGAGTAAGTGTTGAAGAAATTATTGCTAAAACAGAAGGGGAATTGGTGGTTCCAGATTATGTACCCGAAATGATACTATAAATTTGAAATTAGAAGCAAAATACCATAGCGCAGTTATTGCTTCTATTGAAGCCTCAAAAAAAATTATGGAGGTGTATCAATCTGATTTTAATTCTGAAATTAAAGGTGATGGGTCTCCATTAACCCTTGCCGATCAAGCCTCTTCGGATATTATACAAAAACACTTAGCTAAAACTGATATTCCAATAACGGAAGAAGAAACAACCAAAGCAGATTTTAATATCCGCAAAACTTGGAAAGCTTCTTGGTGTGTTGACCCATTAGATGGGACAAAAGAGTTCATAAAAAGAAATGGTGAATTTGCCGTTAGTATAGCTTTGATAGACTATGATGCGCCTATTTTTGGAGTTATTGCTTCACCCGTTAAACAAGAATTACTATTTGGAGGAAAAAGTTTAGGGGTCTTTATATGCTCATTTGAAGATTTTTGTGATGCCACTAAATGGACAGAAATTAAGCCTTCACTTCAAGTAAACATGCCTTTACGAATGCTTGTTTCAAGAAGTCACCCCTCAGATGTTGGTGATGCTTTTCATCATAAGTTACAAGAAAAATTCCCGGAAATAATAAACACTTCGAAGGGCTCTGCCCTCAAATTTTTTGATTTAGCACTTGGAAAAGCAGATGTATATCCTCGTTTTGCGCCTACTATGGAATGGGATATTGCAGCTGGACAAGCGATCTTGGAAGCATTAGGTGGCGGGGTTTTCGATGCCTCTACAGGAATGTCTTTGCGGTATAATAAACAAGACTTAACCAATCCATTTTTTATTGCTCAAACAGCAGGATTTATGCAAAGTATGTTATGAGAAATAAGCTGCTACTTTTTATTTTTTCCTTACCCCTTTTGAGTTATGGTCAGTTAAATTTGTTGCCTATTTCTAGCGCTTTTAAAGATGATTGGTTTAAGCCTACCTTTTATATTAATTCAAATAATAATGGCGACTTTTTACCCATTATTTATCAAATGCGTTCTTTTAAAATACCTAAAGACAGCTTGGATATTATTATAGTAACAGAGCCAAAGAAAAAATTTAGGCAGGGTCAATTGATCGAAATTAAAGGAGATGATTATTTAATCTCTTTCTCTCCTTTATTCAATTTTGGGATGGGAAAAGACATATGTGATACTAACAATGATAGATTATTTCAAAATACTAGGGGGGTATTATTTAAAGGAGCAATAACTGATCGTTTTTCTTTTTCATCCTCCTTTTATGAAAATCAAACCCGTTTTGCCTCTTATGAACAATCCTATATGTCTGAACATGGCGAGATTTATCCCACTACAAATAATAATTATACGCTTCAAAATGCTGTAGTTCCAGGTGCGGCAAGAACGAAGCCATTTAAGAATACAGCTTATGATTATGCCTATGCGGTCGGAAGCTTAGTATATCGCATAAATAAAAAAGTAGATCTTATCGCAGGCAACAACCAACAATTTATCGGCGCTGGACATCGTTCCTTATTGCTCTCAGACAACAGCGTTGGATCCCCTTATTTTAAATTTAATTATCAAATTAACCAAAAATGGAGTTTTCAATATATGAGAAGCCGTTTGTTGAACTTGGTTAGAAAAAATGTTTATTCAACCGTTGAGGGTTATTACCAACCTAAGGGACTTGCCATAAATTATATCACTTATGCTCCAAATAAAACATTTTCAATTAGTTTTTTTGAAGGGTCTATTTGGGCCAGAGGAGATTCACTTACCACTTCAAGAATTAACCCATTATACTTTTGTCCAGTGCCCTTAATTAATAAATTAATTAAAGAAGAAACTGTTTATTCAGTAATTGGAACTAATGTCAACTGGATCATTAATTCAACAATAAGAATCTATGGACAAGGAGCCATTTCCAAATATAAAAATTTGACTTATGCCTATCAAGGTGGTTTTAGACTTTATGAAATATTCAGTATTAGAAAATTAATGCTTCAGATGGAATATAATTTAGTCTCTAAGGATATGTACAGAGCCCCGATTCAAAGATTGTCTTTTACACAATATAACCTTCCACTTGCGCATATAAAAGGTGATGGTTTTAGAGAAATAATAATGCGCGCTAGTTGGTCTAGAAATAACTTTTTCTTTTCTGGGAAAAGTATATTTTATCAATTAATGGATTACAATAAAAATAGTTTAATGTCCATTTCAATGCCAACTTTATCTGAAAATAAATGGATCAATTTCGAACAATTTGAACTTGCATATCGCTTTAATGAGACGCTTGACATGACCGCTTTTATTGGATTCACTTATAGAAATAATTTAGGTACTAATGAACAAAAAAATTGTATTTTAAACCTAGGGTTTCGCACCAATTTAATCAATCATTATAATGATTATTAAGCAGATAATTTTACTCTTTGTGTGCACAATTGCACTTGAGCTTCAGGGCCAAATACAAGAAGGTTTTCTCCTAACGCCCTTCCAGACAGATTCTGTAAACAAAGAAATAAATGCAACTCATTCAGGTATTTTTCCTGCTATTCAATTAAATATTGCGAAAAATATAGGCTTTAAATTAAATAAGAACCATCAAGTCATACCATTACTTGATCTTGGAATTCAAAATAATACAGAAATAAATTATCGTATTGGCGGTGGATTATTGTTTGAGGGGAGCCCTTTAAAAAATTTATATTATAGAATTGGTGGGCTTGTTTATTATGCTAAAAACGACACTTTTTTTCATGTTCCTTTTGGTAAAGAAATCGGTCAAAAAGGGCTTGGATTTATGGGTGCCCCCATGGGAAGAATTTCCTATTCTCCTCATAAATATTTTAATTTTCAATTGGGTTACGACAAGAATTTTATTGGAGAGGGATCGCGGTCTTTATTTCTAAGTGACTATGGAAAGCCCTATTTATTTGGTCAAATTAAAACTCATTTTTGGCATCTTGATTATTTAGTTTTGTATCAATCATTCAAAGAAAACTACCAAGGAAAAAATCAAACGAAATACGCCGCAAGTCATTTTTTAAGTTGGAATATTACCAAAAAAATAAACATTAATTTTTTTGAATCTGTCATTTTCCGTGCAAAAGATACTTTATTACAACGAGGTTTTGACCCTGAATATTTAAACCCATTAATTTTTTATAGGCCACAAGAATATGCCATAGGTTCTTCTGATAATGCCTTAATAGGCATGGGGCTTTCTATAAAAATTAAAAAGGCGAAATTATACAGTCAATTAATTATAGACGATTTCTTGTTGTCGGCTGTTCAAGCGAAAAGTGGCTATTGGGCAAATAAAATTGGGGGGCAAATAGGCTTCAAATCAATGTATAAGAAAGGAGCCAACAATCTCTCTTACAGAATAGAATTGAATGCTGTAAGGCCGTATACCTATTCTCATTTGAATCCTATGCAAAATTATGGGAACAATAATGCGACACTAAGCCATCCATTAGGAGCTAATTTTATTGAACTCTACCTCGAAGGTAAGTGGCACTATTTAAAAAATACCTTCCAACTTTCTGGATCATATGGCTTGATGGGATTAGATAAAAACAACTTAAATTATGGCGCTAATATTTATCAAAGTTATGCGCTGCGTCCTTATGATTTTGGCGTTGTAATAGGTCAAGGAACGGGGGTCAATTTTTATCGGGTGAATCTTCAATACAGGCGCGCTATATCTGAAAAAGGTAGTATTTCAGCTTATGCTGAATTACAATTTCGAGGAGATCAATATCAAATTAACAATACCAGTACTATTCAGTATTCTATTCTTCCGGTAATTGGATTACGGTCTCAATTGTGGAACGATTACAGAAACTATTAATAAAAAAAGCAGCCGTAGCTGCTTTCTTATTATTTAGATTGGAGGTTAAAGTCCTATGATTTGTTTCAATTCAACTTCCGTTGAACTTAATTGTGTACCCTCATTACTTAGATAGGTACGGTTAATTAATCGGCCATGAATGGCCACCTTTTTGCCCTGTTCACCATAAGTTTCAACAAACTGAGCTAAATTGCCCCAGGCAAATACTTTATGCCATTGAACTTGAGACACATATTTTCCATCATTCTTCCGAATCATTTTATGTGTCGCTAAATTAAACCTGGCTACAGCATTTCCATTGTCAAACTTGGTTACTTGAGCGTTATTTCCCATGCTTCCCACAAGGGTTACATAGTTCCTGAAATCACTCATTTTTTATTTTTTTATTGATTATATATAGTGGGACCGACTTCCCATTTATTGAAGGCACCATAGGCGTCGATCCTCGTTAGTTTAACTACATTACAATTAAATCATTAACCTCAACCTCTGTGATATAGTTTATTTTACCGTTAGAATTATAAAACCTAGTGGTTAATCTCCCTTCAACTGCTAATTCAACTCCTTCTTTTCCGTATTCAACCACTATTGGTATCCATCGTCCCCAGGCGCTAATTAAGTGTTTAAAATTGCGGGCTTTTAAAGTGCCGCTTGCATCCAAATAATCCTCCTTAGTGGAGAGGATAAATCTTGCTACCTGTTTTCCAGATCCATCTTTTGCAAGTCTTGGAATCGTGCCAACGGTTCCAATTAAATTCACATGATTCATAAACGCTATATTTTATTTTTATTATTTATCTGATTCACTTTTTCCCTGCAATAACAAAAACTCATTTGCTTCAATTACAGTACTATAGCGCTTTTCTCCTTTCGCGTCTTCATAGGTTTGATGGACTAATTTTCCTTCTATTAGAATTTCCTGTCCTTTTGTTAATGTCTTTTGAGCGCGCTCTCCAGTCTTGCCCCAAATATTGATAGTGTGCCATTGTGTGTTTTCTTTCCACTCACCGCTTTTATCTTTATAATTCTCATTGGTAGCCAGTGTAAAGCGCGCTAAACTTTTTCCTGAATCAAAGGTTACAAATTCTGGTTCTGCTCCTAATCGGCCAATTAAATTAACCTTGTTTTTTAATGCATTCATTTTTTATGTTTTATTAATTAAAATTGTTTATCGTCGATTTTTTTCGTGTTTAAATCAACATTGCAAAGTTGCATAGGGCGCCTATTTGCAGTCGGTTTTTATTCAATTATTATCGATTATTATTCGTTTATAGTCTTTTATAACTATCCTCAATAAGGAAAATGTGCGTTTAGACACTCGTGAATTGAGCTGAATTAATCACTAACTTTATGCACTTAGAAAGCTAGTATGTATAAAAATATCATCATTTCCCAAACAGAGGGGATCCAAATCATTACCATAAATAGACCTGAGCAATTAAATGCACTTAATAAGCTCACTATTGAAGAATTAAGCAACGCTATAGGTGAGGCCGAAGAAAATATATCTATTGGAGTTATTATCTTAACGGGAGCGGGAGAAAAATCTTTTGTTGCGGGTGCAGACATCAAAGAATTTGCAGATTTCAATATTGCAGAAGGGGGAGCGCTTGCTGAAACGGGGCAGACACTTTTATTTAATAAAATAGAACAACTTAACAAGCCTGTAATTGCGGCTATAAATGGTTTCGCTTTAGGTGGAGGGTTAGAATTGGCGATGAGTTGTCATCTAAGGTTGGCGGCTCAAAATGCTCGCTTAGGACTCCCTGAAGTTTCCTTGGGACTTATCCCAGGATACGGTGGAACCCAGCGCTTGGCGCAATTGGTGGGCAGAGGAAAGGCGAACGAAATGATTTTTACAGCCGGGATGATCTTGGCCGATGAAGCGCTTCAAATTGGTTTGGTAAATCATGTTGTTGAAGCCAATGAATTATTAGATAAGTGTGTAGAAATCGCAAATAAAATAATGAGAAATTCCCCAATGGCAATTGCGACAGCGATTCAATGCGTAAATGCTGGGTATCAAGATGGCGTTAATGGTTATGAAGTTGAGATTGAATCCTTTGGCCGTTGTTTTGGAACAAAAGATTTTATTGAAGGGACAAGTGCCTTTTTAAATAAACAAAAGCCTAGTTTTAGAAATTAATGAACTCATCAATTAAGCGCTTATTAGGTCAAACTGCCATCTACGGTCTTTCTAGTATTGTAGGCCGCTTGCTAAATTACCTACTGGTACCCCTTTACACCAACGAAGCAATTTTTAAGAACCCCGCGGATTATGGCGTGGTTTCTGATTTATACGCCTGGGTAGCCTTTTTGATTGTATTTCTTTCCTTCGGAATGGAAACTGCTTTTTTTAGATTTTTACAAGGAAGTGATGACAAGGAAAAAGTGTTTTCAAATAGTTTTTTAACAGTTCTAGGGATCAACATATTTTTCTATCTCGGACTGCTCTATTTTAATAATGACATCGCATCCTTAATGCTTTATGAAGGGCATAATGAATATATAGTTTTGCTTGGGGCCATAGTTTGTATTGATGCAGTTGCAGCCATCCCACTTGCTAGATTAAGATCGGAAGAAAGGGCCTTGCGTTTTACTGTGGTTCAGTTAAGTTCTATTGGGGTCAATGTAGGCCTAAATCTAATATTGCTTCTTGGATTTTTTAATCCAGCCAGACCTGAAGAGGGAATTCTGTTTATTTTAATAGCAAATCTTTGCGCCTCTCTCATTAAAATCATTTTAGTTTATGATGTTATTTCAAAAGTAATACTCAAAATTGATTGGATACTGGTTAGACAATTGGTGAAATATTCCTTTCCACTCGTAATTGCTGGATTTGCTGGAATAATCAACGAAACTTTAGATCGGGTCTTGCTTAAACAATTATTGTATTACGAAGGCAATTCGCTGGAGTATGCTACTGCTCAGGTAGGAGTTTATAGCGCATGTTACAAATTAGCCATGCTAGTTACTATATTATTACAGGCCTATCGTTATGCAGCTGAACCTTTCTTTTTTGCGCAACTTAAAAATGAAGATCGCAATAAGGTATATGTTAAAATCATGAATTTATTTATAGCTGTGGTATGCCTTGCCTTTTTAGTGGTTTCGATTAACATCAGTATTTTTAAATATTTCATACAGACAGAAGCCTACTGGGCCGGACTGCGGGTAGTCCCAATTTTATTATTAGCCAACGTGTTTTTAGGAATTTACTACAATCAAAGCATCTGGTATAAATTAAGTGGAAAAACAAAATTTGGTGCCCTAATTGCAGTTTCCGGTGCAAGCTTGACGGTACTTATTAATGTGTTATTTATACCAAGCTATGGCTTTATGGCTTGTGCTTGGGCGACCTTAATAGTTTATGCGTTTCAAATGATTCTATCCTATTTTCTCGGGCAGAAACATTACAAAATTCCTTATAACACTAAGAAGTTTGCCATTTATGTTGGTGGAGCAATCTTGATTTATTTCCTCTTTTCTTTATTGAGAAATCTCATGGGGTTAGAAATAAAAGATTCTCATCTAGGCATATTGTTTGTAGGGAATCTAATGATTCTAATTTATCTAATTGCGGTTTTTCTATTTGAAAAAGGAATGCTTAAAAGATCCTAGAGCCTACTTAAAAAAAGATAGTTGACGAGCCCGTTCTTCTTTTGAATTGCCTGCACTAATAAAGTCATCGTAAACAAATAAGGGTCTTTTTAAAAAAGTATATTCTTCTAAAATTAATGTCTTAATATCTTGGTCATTCAACTGTTTTGCAGCCAATCCCATAGACTTATATTTCATAGAATTTTTAGAAAAAAGGGCGCTTAATGATCCTGTCTTGTTGACAATAAAATCTAATTCCACTTCAGTAATTGGAGTTTTTTTAATATCTACAAAAACAATGTCCGAGGGAAGAGTGAGACTTTTAATTATTCTTTGACAAGTCGAACAAGTGCTTAAATAAAATACACGCTTCATTACTCTTTAGCTAAACTCATCGTAAGCTGCTGTTAAATTTGCAGCAATCATAGCAGCTGTTCCGCCCTCAATATGATGTCTTTCTAAAAAATGAACCAAAACACCATCTTTAAACAATGCAATGGATGGAGATGATGGAGGATAAGGAAGAAAATATTTTCTCGCTTGTTGTGTTGCCTCTCCATCTACACCAGCAAATACAGTTGCTAATTTGTTTGGTGTTTTATCGTGTTGTAAAGACAATTTTACCCCTGGGCGCATATTACCCGCTGCACATCCGCAAACAGAGTTTACAACTACTAAAAGAAGTCCTTTCGATTCTTCTAAGGCAATATCAACTTCTGTGGCAGTTTCTAATTGGTTAAAACCTACATTAAGTAGATCGTCTTTCATTGGTTTAACTAATTCTGGAGGATACATTTTTTAATTTTTTAATGATGGTGTAAAATTAAGTGTTAATCTTAATGTAAGAGTAAGATTTGGTAGAATATTATTATTGCTTATAACATTAATTAACCACCACAACCTTTCCAACTTTACGGCCAGTGCCTGAATTTGTAGCGGTCCAAAGAAGATAAACTCCCGCCGCTGCTTTCTGTCCGTCTAAAGTTCTACCATTCCAAGTTGCTGTTCCGCCATTTGAAGTAGTTTGAAAAACTATGTTCCCTGCAACATCGGTTACTTTGACATCAGAATCGTATCGAATCCCTTGAATGGTAATCAAACCCTCATAATTTGGACGGACTGGATTCGGAAAAACTTTAACATCTGAATAAGTTGGATCTTCGTAAGTTGCATCTGTTCTGTAAGACACAAGACCTAAATCCGTAATAATAAATAATTCACCTGTGTCTTGGTTCAGTTTTAAATCATAGATGTTATTTGAAATTAAAGGCGAATTTTCTTTCGTGAACTGGGTGATAATTTCAGAGCCGTCCGCTGAAAGTAATAACAAGCCTGAACTTGCAGTAGCCATCCATTTTCGATTACCGCCATCCACTTCAATGTCTGTAATGTGGGTGCTTCCCAATACATATTCTGTATTTCCTTCAAACAAGACCTTGATTCTTTGTGGACTATATTGTCCGGCTGATGCCGTAAAAGCGCCATCAGAATTGTATAAAACAGCAAATCCGGCATCGGTTCCGATCCAAATTTCATTATCAAAATCTACCGCAATAGCAGTAATATTAGAAGAGGTGATATCAATATTATTAAGATCAGTTGATGAAATATGAACTAACTTATCGTCTGAGGGATTGGAAAGTGTTTTATTATAATTAAATCCAAACAAACCTTCCGACTCCGTTGCAAACCAAACATTATTGGAATAATCAATTGCTAATTTCGTGGTATATTGATTGCGCGCGTTAACGCCACAATCAAAATTATACCAAACTCCAGTGGTGTCTTTAACATGAAGTGGGCGTTCTGTAAACCCGTTGACAACCCATAAAGAACCCTGAGGATCATAACTTAAATCAGAGGCTAGAGTCCAGCCATTTCCTGCCAGGGAAGGACTTAAAGTAGAATTGTTTTCATCATAAACAGTGCAAGTATTGTCCTTTTGATTTACAACGGAAACTGGAAATGAGGAGTACGTGGCTGCCGCAATTTCGTATGTATTCTTAGGGTTGACCGCTACTGCAATAAAATCGTGTATATCAATGCCATTCCATGCTGAAATATTGTTTGGATTAGATGAAAGCCATTTCTCATCCTCAAAAGAATAAATACCATTCCGCAAAAATCCCGGGGTTTTAAATTCTAACCTTCCGCTTGCAACAGCCAATTTACCTGATTTCCAATCCATGGCATAGTAATCGTTATTTGGGGGACCAGGATAAGAAATATATTCATAGGATTGGTCTTCGATAATGCGCAATAATCCACTATTTCCATCGGCCACCCATTTGTAAGAATCGACATAGGTCATTCCTAAAGCCTTGAACCAAATTCCTAAATAAAAAGTGAGTACGCTTTCGTCTAAAACTTGATTTTGATTGTACGATAAAATAGCCCCATCACACAAAACATCTAATTTGCCTTGATGCTGCGCTAACTTATTTATTTCTAAGGAATATGGGTAATTTGTTACAACACTTCTGCCATGAGGAAACAAATGATAGACTGTATCCTCGCCATAATTACTGCTTTGAAATAAAACATAAAGTTCATTCCCCACTTTTTCAATATCCTTGTAAGAAAGCCCTGTTAAACTCTCCACCCTATTGTCTAAACTCCAAGCAGAGGAAGCAGGCAGCGTTGGATTATTTTTCAATCCAAATAAAAGTTTACCCGGGGTTAAGGCATAAATAGTATCTGAAACCACCGTAACGTCAACTATTGGATATTGCCCGCCGGTTGGATAAAAAGTTTCTTTTATTTCATCTTTATCGGTATCCAATTGTAAAACAGAAAAATCAGTAGCAACATAAATATAAGTGATGTCTCGATAAAACCTGTTGATTTTTTTTGAGCCTGGTATTTGAGCTAATTTTACGGAAGGAATATTAATTACCTCATCGTTTATTAACTTGTCAATATTTCCATTGACGTATCCAATATAAAGGGCTTCCTGAAGTGAATCATAAAATAAAGTGCTGATTTCGATATCAGAAATACCATTAATGGCGGTGTAAAGTCTTTTTTCTTTAGTGGTAAAATCATAACGCATTAGGCCATTTTCGTAGGCGGTATAGATATAAGTATCAGAGCTTGCAACGTCTATCGCACGACCTGTAGCAACATGTAAGCGCCAAGTTCCAGTTCCAATTTGTGCTTGGAGCGCTGTGTAAAAGAAACTAGAAAAAAACAATAAAATTAATAAACGCATGGGCCACATAACTTAAAAAATCTGTTTTTATTCTGTAATTGTAGTAACAAATGTAAACTTATCATCTCGTTATTTAATAATTCATTCTATCTTTCGAACGATTAAATGAAGAATAAACAACAAAACCTATCCTACGCAATAGGAATAATATTGTTCCTGTTTCCAATTGGTATATATCTAGTTGCGAGTGTCTTTTTGATTCTTGGACTAGATATAAATAAGGGGATTGTTCCTATAGCGCTTACTGTTGAAGGAGTGTTAATGATTTATTATCTAAAACGATATTTAAAAATTAATGTTCAAACAATCTATACCGCTGCATTAATAGCTTTGTCTTTATTGCTGTTTTCATTTTTTACTGCTAGTTACTTTTATGATTTCTCCTTTGATGGACAATGGTACCACCAAGACGCTATAATATTATTAAAAAATGGGTGGAACCCTTATTATGATTACCTCATCAATAATGCACAAGCCTCAGGATTAAATGCCAACTATATCAATCATTATCCCAAAGCGGCATGGATAGTTGCTGCGTCTCTTTATGTTTTTGGGGGCGGTATAGAATTGGCAAAAGCGAGTACCTTAATACTGTTTTTTTCTAGTTGTTTTCTAAGCTATCATTTTCTTAAGAAGTGGCTTGGCTTTTCTGCCTTGTCTACACTTTTAATTGCCGGTGTTACTTGCGCCTCTCCAGTTGTTATAGGACAAAGTTTAAGTTTTTATGTAGATGGATTAATGGCAGCTTGCATGCTAATTTTTCTATTATTTCTGGTCGATTATTGTAAAGAACCCAGGCATTTTCTAAGGTTAATTCCTTTAGGGCTTGTCCTTATTTTTTGGGTGAACCTAAAATTTACCGCATTAATTTACTGTGTGGTTTTCTTGTTTTGTGGAAGTCTTTGGATGGTATATCAAATTAAATTAGCTGCTATTAAACCCATTATTACCATTGGTGTTTTTGTACTACTTGGTGTTTTTCTATTCGGCTTGCCCACCTATGTTCAAAACACACTTACAAAGGGGCACCCTTTTTACCCGCTAATGGGAAAAAACAATGAAGGAAAAGCAATTGCTGAAGTACAATATCCAAAGAATTTTTTTGGTAAAAATAGATTTGAAAAATTATTCTTAGCCTCCTTTGCACTGCCAAATTATACAGCCGCCGAGACACATCCCTCAATTGCCAAACCTTTGTTTACAGCCAATGTGATTAAGGCATCAATTCCTTATTATAGAAATCATCAACCCGTTGTGATGAGTCCGCTGGGACCACTTGAGGGAGAATTATTAATCCTGTTGATTCCCTTAGTGCTATTTTCACTGATCAGCTATCGGAAAAGTTGGTTTTATTTTGGTGCGGGAGCCTTGCTGTTTTCTTGTGTGATTCAGCCTGAATTTTGGAATTATCGGTATGCACCACAGATTTTATTTCTAATTATTTTACTTATTCTCCCCGCCTTGATGAGTAAATACAAAGTCATTAGACTTTACACGCAATTTATTTTAATCTTATTTCTAGCCAATCTTTTTTTATGTCACCAACAGTATTATTTATGGAATAGTTCAAAAACGAATCAATTAAGGGAAACCTTTAATATGCTACAACATAAAAAGAACATTAAAATTCAAGCGGGTTGGATGAAATCCTTTGGGGTAAAATTGAGTGAAGCCGGGATTAAAAGTTCAGGGAATCCTGATAAAAAAGATAGTTTGCTTAATTTTAACGGGGATGATTTTTCTGCTTGGCGTTATTCTATTGTTTATACCTTTGAAAAATGAAATGGTTTATTGATTTATTGAGAATAAAAAGTTGGATTAAGAATGGGTTTCTTTTTCTTCCTTTAGTTTTTGCAATGAAATTACTTTCCTTTGATTTGTTTTCTAAAACTATTTTAGCATTTATTTCTTTTTCCTTCGCTTGTTCTTTTATCTATATTCTTAACGATGTTTTTGATGCCGAAAAGGATAAATTACATCCCAGAAAAAAAGACCGCCCAATTCCTTCCGGTGCTGTTTCTAAATCCACCGCCATTGGAATTGCAATATTATTGTTGGGATTAAGTGTTGGGATTTCCTTGTTTTTTAAATTGAACCTTCATTTCTTATGGATTACTCTTTTATATGTGGTGCTTAATGTCGCTTACACCCTACTATTAAAACGCATCAATCTTATTGAGTTGTTTGTAGTTGCGGTCAACTTTGTCCTACGCGTTTTAGCAGGATGTTTTGTTATTGATGTCATGCCGTCACATTGGATCTTAGTGGTTACGTTTTTCTTATCGCTCATGTTGATCTTAGTAAAAAGAAAATCGGAATTGTTAATTCTAAAAGAAAATGCTCAAGGACATCGGGCGGTACTAAAAAATTATTCTTTGGAATTTTTGGATAAACTAATCTATATTTCAGCAACGATTACAGTTACGTCTTACATATTGTATTCTATTGATCCACTCGTGATTAAAAGTTTACATACTGATAAATTAATGTACACCTCTTTATTTGTAATCATTGGCGTCTTCCGTTTTATACAAATAAGTGAGGGGAAAGAATATGACGGAGAAGGCGATCCAACCACAATTTTATACAAGGATCGATTTACCCAAATTATTATTGCTTGTTGGCTTGCCTCTGTTTATCTACTTTTATATGTCGGATAAGCCCAAGAAAATTGCTGTTTTTGATTTTGATGGCACCTTATTTCAAGGGGATGCAACAAAAGATTTTTGTTGGTTTTATTACCGCAAAAACCCTGTAAAATCATTTTACTTTTTAGTTCAAGTGGTCTATTGGTTCATTAATCATCTTGGCTTGATGTCAACTACTCAATTCAAATCTAAATTTATCGCGTTCCTGAACAATAATGATGCGCAACAAATAGATCAATTACTCACTTTGTTTTGGGATCAAAAACGGACCTTGGTAAGAAAAAATTTACTTAAAGAAGTTACTGAACTTAAAAAGAATGGTGTTTACATCGTTGTTGTGTCCGCATCACCTGAATTGTTTATTAAAGACTTTTGTTTATCCCTAGGAATTGACGCTGTTATTGGAAGCCAACTGATCGTTAAAAATAATAAATACAGCTTACTAAAAAACTGCAGAGGAAAAGAGAAATTAATCCGCTTAAAGCAAGAAATTCCAGGATTTGAATTGGTGGCCGCTTACAGCGATAATGAAGATGATGCGGCACTTTTAAAATTAGCTGAAAACGGTTATTGGGTTGATAAAAAAGGATTGATAAGCCCTTTCCTTCGGGAGTGATTATTCCTGTTGATACAGATAAAGAGCATCCGCTGCTATTTGTTCCTCAACACTAATTTTTTTCAGCTTTGCTTTCTTTGTTATTTCGTTTATCCATTGTGGGTTGTTGGAAATAGACTGTTTAATCCGTTCTATTTCCTTCTTCCCCCTGATCAACTCTAAGTGATTCAAGTTAATTTTTTTTAAGGTTCTAAGGTCGTTGATATAATGCCAATGTGCTAGTGGACAAGAAGTTGTCTTTATTGTATTAATCTGTCTAAGCGTTAATCCATAGGAACTTAAAGCACTTAATCCGTCTTGATGAACGGCTACTTTGAGGACTTGAGTTTTTCCGTTTTCTTTATTTAAATAAAACACCGGGGAATTATTTATGGAAAAATCAAAGACTTTACTGGTTCTTACAATAAAAATTTGTGGGTCTGGATTGTAAAGCCTAGGGTAATTCATCAGTGCCCATTTCGCAAAAGGCATGTGTCCTTCGTTGCACCAGTCGAACTTATTATAAGGTTGGTGAATTTTTATAAATAAGCATTGCATAGCAAACACCACTAAAATTATACTTGATTTTAACTTTAATCCATAAGCACTTAGCAATTGAATGCTATGATAAATAACTAATATTCCAATCCAAACAGCATAACGATTCACAATGGCCATTCCATGATTCCAATTGCTCATCATGCAAACAATAAAGGTTAGGATCAAAATTAAAAAAGGGATGAAGTCCTCATGGCCTAGTTTTATTTGATGGGTGAAAGCTTTCCAGAATTGAATTACGATCAGCACCATATAGACGAATAAAAGTAAATTTAAACTCAGTATCATCCCCTGATTTAAATCGATGAAAAACCCTAAAAATCGGGTATAGGTAACATTTGAAATGTCTAAATAACCCGCATCTTTAATGAGATTGGTGGTGCCGAAATAATAATAATAAAATACGCTCGGAAGAAAGAAAAGCAGCGCAGGAAATGCCGTTTGAATCCAGTTTTTTAATTTCCATTTTTCATTATATCCCGCTGAAAAAACCAACCAAATCAACAAAATTAATAACGGTTGATTTTGTAAACTGGCGAGCGCCATTAAGAATATTGCCCAAGCATATTTCTTTTCTCTTTGAAATAAAAGAGAAAGGAGTACCAATACCACTGACATTATTTCTGGGTGGGACCAGCCTAAATAATAATATACTGCTGAAAAATTTACCAAAAGAACCAATCCTATAGACTGCCAAGTTTCTAATTTGAAATAAAAAAGAAGTAAGAAACTAGTCAATACCAACAAGAAAGCATTGGTGATTTGAAACGCACATTGTGGATGAATGTCTAAGAAAGTAGTTAGAGCTCTTGCAGGCGCATTGATCAGGGAATAAAAAGAAAAATGGTATCCGAAATTTTGACCGTTTTTTGTTCTGTACAAGCCTCCGAATTCACGAGCTTTTGGATCTTTTAAATATGCGTGAATTTCATCAAACGCTACGGCTTTATAATTATCAATCCAGGGTTTGTGGCGGATGTGTTCCCTTTTCAATTCTCTTGCATCACTTTCGCGTATAGAAGCAGAACCGTGTCTATAAAAAGCTTCCGTCGTTAAGGTATATTCTATTCCATCCCCAGTAGCATAGGGCTCAATAGTCGTGGCCTGAAAGAGCGTGCTCAACAAGACACTTAAAAATAAAAGTCCTTTGATAAAAAATTGCCTATTTAACATATAGATAAAAAATCACGAGACATAAATATCGGCAAAACTTTCCTATTGCCATGAATAAGAAACTCCAAAAAATGGAAACTTTAAAAAAGCCCAGTGCTATACCTATAACATCGCCTATGATGGGAAGCCACGAAAATAAAGCCAAACCCACCCCGTACTTATTTATACTTTGTTCCCATTTAATTATTTGAGCCTCACTCACGCGAAGTTTTTTTAACCATCTAGGATTTCCAATATATCCAATGCCGTAATTTAACCAGGATCCAAAGGTGTTTCCGGCGGTAGCTACTATTAAAACAAAAATGGGATCATAACCGGCAAGTAACATACTACCCAGAAACAATTCAGATGCTATAGGTAAAATAGTAGCGGCAAGGAAACAAGTGATAAATAAGCCTAAATAACCCAGTTCGAAATTCCACATAAGCACCAATAAAAAAGGCCGGTGTTACCGGCCTTTTCTTAATTAATTGTCTTTATTTTTTAACCACTTTCTTTGTGATTGAACCCTTATCAGTTGTTATTTTTAAAACATAAACTCCGGCAGATAAAGAAGAAATATCCATCGTTGTAGAAGATGTTCCTGAAACAGTTGCTGTTTGATTTCTAACAATTTTACCTGAAAGATCTAATAAAAATAAGCTGGCATTTTCAAGTTCTTGAGTAGTCAATTCGATTGTTAATTCAGTGGTTGCTGGATTAGGATAAACAGAAGAGGAAATAACTCCATTGATTTCATTTACTCCAATTACTGGATCAAAATTCAATCTAACGATTGGAGTAGCTGTTTGATAATACCAAGTATTGTCTAACATATCTAAAAAGAAAGAGGTTTGTGGCTCAGACGCTCCAGCGTTTGCAACTTTAAGACCTGTAGCATAAGAACCTATAACAGCAAGGTAAGTCGTGTTGGCCAACATGTTTACTGGTGTGTTTAATGGCATTACTAGAGCGGTATTTAAATCTGCTGCTGTTACCAAGTATGGATCTGATTCTGACTCAAAAACAAAGTCACCTGTAGTAGGATCTACAGAATAAAGTTTAGAGAAAATTTCTGTTCCTACAACGGTTCCAGATGTTCCTCCTAATAATCTTGTATTAATTGCTTTTATTTGTTGGTCAACCCAAATATCAAATAAATTTCCAGATTCGAATCCGTCTGTTCCGTTTGATGTAGAACCTGCTGGAGTACCATTATCTCTTGCATAAAGATAATTCGTTACGCTAAAGGCAACATTTGAAATTGCATTGTTTGCTGTAATATCATCAACTGAATCTGCTGTTATTGTATTCACAACGGTATACGTTCCAGGAGTAGTAAGTGGGGTAAATGGTGTTGAAACGGTCAATGTAGTTGTGTCTAATGACAAAATGGTTGCAGGTACGCTTGATCCTGTGAATTGTCCTCCATTGACGTTGATGTTATAAACAACATTGGACTGCGTATTCACACCACCATTAAATGCTTTTACTTCAAAATCAATTGGTGCTACTTGTGTAACTGGTATTTGATAATATGGAAGACCTGCTGTTCCCCATGAAGAACCCGTTACGCTGATGTCATTAGTAGCGTTCGTTACCAATTTCACATCATCAATATACCAACCGTAAGTAATCCAAACATTTGGATTGGTTGCTGAACCTGGATAATTAGTAGTCCAACTAAAACGAATGTAAATAGGTGCTGGATTTGCTGGTAATATAGTTGCTAAATTGATCATTTTAGTATCAGGATTTGGATAAGCAGCTCCACCAGATTGCGATAAAACAGATTTATCTAAATTATCGCCAACCGTTGTAAAGTTAACACCATCTGTACTGATTTGTATTTGTTGTAAATCATTAAACCGTGCTCCAAATTGCTGAAACATAATGCTTACTTGGTTAGTGCCTCCTAAAGCTGCAATATCGATTGGAGTTGCGGTAGTCATAGTATAAACAACATTCAGCGCTTGATTAGCCGAAGCTGGAACACCATTTACAAGTTCTGCGTTTCCGCCACCTGAAGTTGAAGTGATGCCTGCTGTTGACCACCATCCATTAGATGCGGAATTTATATTCCAACCAAAATCTATTCCACTTTGTCCACTATTATCAATTACCCAATTAGAGGCATTTGAAAAATTATCAGACCAAAGGGTTACACCAACAGTTTTGTCATTATTGCTCGGAAGCTGTGCTGCTGAAGGTTTAATAATTAAATCTTGAAAAGTATTCATTTTGGGTTGTTTCTGTGCAAAAGCGGCAGATACCAAAACAATTAAAGTTGAAGTAAGTATTGTTTTTTTCATTTTTAAAATTTTTTAGATGTTCAAATATACTATTTATTTAATTTATTTTCAGCAATCTTCTAGAAAAGGGAGCGCTTTTCTAATATCCAATAATTCTTGATAATTGATGGCTGTTGATTGATGTCCTTCTTCGTCTTCCTTAAATGACATAAGTTGCTCACCATTAGGATGGTAAATACTAGAATGACCATTGTAAAACAGTCCGTTCCCATCTGCTCCAACTCTGTTTACAGCAACTACATAACATTGGTTTTCTATTGCCCTTGCTTTTAATAAAGTATCCCAATGCGCAATGCGACTTTTGGGCCAATTAGCAACATAAAGAAGTACATCGTAGGCAGGCTTTCCGTCAACAATCTTGTTTCTTGCCAATTCTGGAAATCGTAAGTCATAACAAATTTGAAGCTTAATTTTCCAACCTAAATAAGTGACTATTTTAGAATTTGTTCCGGAAGTAAAATCTTTTGCCTCTCCACCTAAACCAAATAATTTTTGTTTGTCATAGACCTCAATTTCTTCAGTAGGCAATACAAAAGCACCCCTATTGAAAAATAAACCAGCTTCTTCAATAATCAAAGAAGTGTAAAGCGCGGCTTGATTTTGTTTGGCCCATTTTTTTAACCATTCTAAACCTCTTGAGCTCGACATTTTTTCTGCTAAGTCCTTTGTATTCATGGAGAAACCCGTGTGGAACATCTCCGGTAGCAGGATTAAATCACTTGGTGCAATTTCTGATATTAAGGCATTAAAGTATTCCTCGTTCTGCTGTTTATTTTCCCAAAACTGAGATACTTGAAGGAGTGTGATTCTTAAATCTTGCATAATTTTTCTGTCGCTTTTAATAAAGTAGTTTCATCTTTTGCAAAACATAATCGAATTAATTTTTGATCTTTTTTATCTGCATAAAAAGCTGATAAAGGTACCGCTGCAACACCTATTTCCTTAACCAACCAAATACAAAAATCCTTATCCGGTAAGGAACTTATTTTTGAATAATCAAGGACTTGAAAATAAGTTCCATCACAAGGTAAAAGTTTAAATCTACTGCTTTCCAAACGGGATCTAAAAAAGTCTCTTTTTGATTTATAAAAAACGCCCAATGCTTCCGGGTTTGATATAGGTAAATACTTTGAGAAGGCTTCTTGTGATGGACTGTTTACACTGAAAACTAAAAACTGATGCACCTTTTTTATTTCATCTAATAAATATTTTGGTGCCGTTAGATACCCAACCTTCCAACCTGTAACATGATAAGTCTTACCAAAAGAGGAGGTAATTATAGATCTTTCTCTTAATATTTTATTAAATCTTGCGGAAATGTGTGTTTTATCGAATACTATATAGGCATAAACCTCATCAGATAAAACGAGGAGTTGTGGGTGTATGGATAATAATTTAAGCAATTGATCCATGTCTGTTTGCGACCAAACACTACCACTTGGATTATGAGGAGTATTGATTATTAATAATTTAGTTTTTGAATTCACCTGATTAAAAATTAGATCCCAATCGGGTAAAAAATACGCATTCAGCGCAATCCTTTTTGCTTCTGCTCCAACCAAAATAACAGGAAGTTCATAGCAATCGTAGCTCGGGTCGAGTATTAAAACCTCATCTCCTTTTGAAACCAAGGCTTGAATAGTGCAGAAAATTCCTTCCGTTGCGCCTGCGGTAATTAATATGTTTTCTTGTGGGGAAAGATCAATATTTTCTGTTTTAAAAATAAGTTCAGCGATAGCTTCTCTCAATTTTAAGTTTCCAGGCATTAGCGCATATTGGTGTATAGGAGCAGACAGTGACTCTTCAAAACAATTTAACAAGACAGGATCGGGCGCGAAATTTGGAAATCCTTGGGCGAGATTAATAGCACTATAATCTGCAGCCAACTGAGACATTTCTGAAAAAATAGTGGTAGTTATTTGGGGAAATTTTGACTTCATTAATGCTTAATTTTCAAAAAAGGATCAACTTTGTTTTGTAAATCTTTTACTGTAGTGGAGATAAACACATCTGGTTGAATGGCTTCTAATTCAAGAGTTGAAAATTGTTGGGGCGTGAACTTAACCGTTGAAATACTTACGGGTAAGTAGGTGTTTCTTAAAATAAAGGAGGCGGGGTTTCCACAGGTATAAGTCATCGAACCCATGCAGGGCGTTCCAATGACCAAGCCCCTATTATTTTGTTTAAACCAAGAAGTAAAATTTGAAGCGGCTGACATAGTAAGTCCATTAATCAAAACATGGCAAGGGCCTTCATAAAGTAATCCATACTTATTTTTATAGTGTTTTTGGTCCAAGACGGTATCAATGCTTCCCATTGGACTATTATAAAAATCATATTCTTTACTTATTGCACCGTTGGGATATTGGTGCTTTACTATTTTTTTAAACATCTGTTTTTGGAAGAAAGAAAATTCTGAAAAGCGATCATAAGGACTGCGTTTATAGATATAATTGGTAGCATAAGTATTTGATTGGGAAGTTAAAAAACTACTTAAATACTCTTGTAAAAGGATAAAACCACCAGAATTCGAGCGCAAGTCAATGAGCAAAACCTTTGGTTTCTGCAAGATTATTTCAGCAAATGCACGGTCAAGTTGTCGCTTAAAGCTGTGTTCAAATAGAGGAAAAAAAGTAGAAATTGATAATATAGCACGTTGATTGTCTATAGTGAAACAAATGCTTTTTTTAACATTCGGCCATTCACCATCCCCATTTGTTCGCTTATATTTGGGGCTTTTCACCCGCGTTTGGATGGTGTCATTTTTTGCATTGACATAAGTAATTAAATGACTTTCGATTGGGGATTTAATGTTCAATATTCTACCCAATAAAACATCCGCAACTTCCTTTTGTGCGCTTACTGCATTTGCTTCAATGGGGCTTAATAATTCACTTTCTGCTATACACTGTTTTAAATTTAAATTATCAAATTCAAGCAATTCTACTCCAACGGGCAATAGGTCTTTATCGTTTTTTGTTACGTATAACTTAGATTCTATGGTCTTTAAAGTTATTGGAAAATAATATCGTTGGCGCCTGTTAAATTGAAGTAACTCCATACAATTAATAGAGGTGTGAGAGTCTTTTACAGAGCTTAAAAATTGATTGAGTATAATTGTAAATGAATAAAGTGTTTGCGGTTTAGAACAAAGCAAAACAGCTTCAGAATAGGCAGAGTCAAATAGTTGAGGGCTGGTATATAAAAATAAATTAGGGTGAGCGGCTAACAATCTTTCATGCAGAAATTGCAAATCCTCTAACAATAAATCTGGACAAATCAAATCTGAAGTAACATCAATATTTTGTCGTGGAACATATGATAAGCAGCCTTGAGAATATACAGAAGTTTTCATTAAAATTAAAAGAAAGAAAATCAAGCGATAATTTTTCATAGTCTGATTCCTAAATAGATAATGAAGCATCTTTTTAATTATATAAAATAGCTTTTATAAGTCCAACAATATAATCTTTCTATTTGGAATCGTCTTCTTTTAATTCACCATCTTCAACTCTTATTACCCTTCCTTTAAATTTATTTACCATGGCCATGTCGTGCGTTGCCATAAGTATTGACGTATTTTCCTCTTTGGCAACAGCAATAAGTAACTGCATTATTTCTTCAGACGTTTCTGGATCTAAATTTCCAGTTGGCTCATCTGCTAAAAGTAATTGTGGTTGATTTAACAATGCCCTTGCTATTGAAACGCGTTGTTGTTCTCCACCCGATAAAGCATGAGGAAAATCATTTGCCTTCTGTTCTACACCTACTAATTGCAAAACACTTAGTGCGCGTTTGTGTATCAAAGCCTTATCTGTCCAACCCGTTGCGCCTAAGACAAAATATAAGTTTTGTATTACCGTGCGATCCATGAGTAATTGAAAGTCTTGGAAAACGATTCCTATCTTCCTACGTAAAAATGGAATTTCAGCCGTGGCCAATCTTCTTAGATTATAATCAGCCACCAATCCCTCTCCTTCAGTTAGAGGGATTTCAGCATATAACGTTTTTAACAGACTGCTTTTACCGCTTCCTGTTTTACCAATTAGATAAACA
The DNA here is from genome assembly GCA_947447525.1 of Flavobacteriales bacterium. Taxonomy (GTDB): domain Bacteria; phylum Bacteroidota; class Bacteroidia; order Flavobacteriales_D; family Crocinitomicaceae; genus UBA952. The sequence goes on from CANFJL010000010.1 coordinate 52,078, forward strand.
AATTCACCTTGCTCAATTGATAACCAAACATTATCAATTACTAGTTTTTTCGCTTGATAAATTTTAGCGTTGGAGATATTTATTACTTTCGACACAATGTTTTTTTTACAAATATTAAAAGGATTGAGTAACTTTTTAAGTTAAATTTCTTTTTCTCTTAACACCTTGAAGTGTATAACTTTTGAATCTTGCAAAGAGGACAAATTGGTCTAAATGTAACTTTGCCTTCAAGGAAAATTATGCAGAAACTACTATTTATATTGCTTTTGTTAACAAGCTTCAGCCTGTTTGGACAAAAAACGGAGAAGTATACCACCGATTATGCTACCTATTATCGGGCGGAAGAACTATTTGAAAAAGCACAATACACTGCTGCACGATATGAATTTCGTGCCTTTATTAATTTAAAAAACAATGATGCAGACCCAATGGTGCGATTGGCATACTATTATGAAGGGCTTTCTGCGCTAGAAGTTTATAATGAAGATGCAATTGATTTATTAGAAAAATTTGTCGCAAAATACCCTGGGGACGCTCAGCAGTATTATATTTCATTTAAAATTGGAAATTATTTTTTCCAAAAAGAAGATTTTGATAATGCAGTAATCTGGTTTCAAAAGGCGCCTCTATCCAACATTGAAGAAAGTCAGAAAGAAGAATTCCTGTTTAAATCGGCCTATTCATCTATGCAAATTGGGGATAAGATAAATGCCATTAATGGTTTTAGAGATGTGAAGGATGGAAAAACACAATATGCAGGACCCAGCATGTATTTTTTCTCTCACCTAAGTTATCTTGCAGGAGCGCTTCAAGTAGCGTTAGAAGGATTTGAAAAATTAAAAAACGACGCTTCCTTTTCAAGTGTTGTTCCCTATTATATTGTTCAAATATATCACAAGCAAAATCGCTTTCAAGAGGTAATTGACTACGCTCCAAGCGTATTGGATTCGGCCAATTTAAGTAATGTTAATGATGTATATCATTTGTTGGGAGACGCACATTATAAACTAAAAAATTACAAAGAAGCGGCTGAATATTTAGAACATTATTATTTAAAGGCGAAAACAACAAGAGAAGACGATTACCAAATTGGCTATTCTAATTATCGCATTGCAAATTACGATAAAGCAATTCGCTATTTAGATAGGGTAGCGCGCTTTGATGACAGTCTTGGGCAAACTGCTATGTACCAAATTGGTGATGCTTTTGAACAACAAAACAAACTGTTACCTGCCAGAAACGCGTTCTCTAAAGCCGCTGCTATGAACGCAATAGATGAAATTAAAGAAGATGCACTTTACAATTTCGCGGTGCTATCCTTTAAGGTAGATATCAATCCATACGATGAATCCGTTAGAGCTTTCGAGAATTATTTAAGTAAGTATCCAGAATCTAAAAGGAAACAAGATATTTATCAATACCTAGTGAATGTTTATACGAATACCAGTAATTATGCAAAAGCATTAGAGTCATTAGATAAATTACCATCAAAAGACGCAAGATTAAAAACAGTTTATCAAACGGTTGCTTTTAACTATGGGGTTGAATTATTTCAAAAAAACCAATATGTAGAGGCATTAAAGGCTTTTGCATTGGTAAATAAATTCCCAAATGACCCACAAATTGTTGCGCTAGCAAAATATTGGAGCGCAGATATTTATTATAGAAAAGGAGATTATACCGCTAGTATTGCAGAATACAAGTCATTTTTAGGGTCTGCAGCTTCTAATTCATTAGAACAGAAGAATGATGCGTATTATAATTTAGGTTATGCTTATTGGAATAAAGACCAAATGAATGATGCCTTAGACGCTTTCGCTATTTACCTTCAAGGAAACCCTAAAAACAAGGAAAAGAAGATTGATGCCTGTTTAAAGCTAGCGGACGGTTATTATACTACGAAACAAAATGCTCAAGCAATTAAATATTATTTAGAAGCAATAGATCAAAATTCTAAATTAAGTGATCGCGCTACCTATTACTTAGCAAGAAGCTATGGTTACAATGGGCAAGTTCAACAAAAAATAAATTCATTAAAAAGCCTGCTTAAGAATTATTCTAGCTCTAAATATGTGATGAATGCAACCTATGAATTGGCTAAAAGTTATAAGTCCACTTCTGATTTCGACAATGCACTAATTCAATTTAGAAACTATATTAATGAGTATCCTAAATCCAATCAAGTCGTAGATTGTCGCTTAGAAATTGCTGACATACACTACAAAAAATGGGACTATGCCCAAGCGGAATTAGATTATAAAAAAATATTAATGGAGTATGAGCAAACAAGAGATGTTTGTGCGAATGCAGTTAAAGGATTAATGGATGTATACATGGCACAAAAAGCGCCTCAAAAAGCATCGGATATAGCAGAACAGTACCCTTGCGCAAATATTTCTCCAGATGAAAAAGAAAACTTGTTCTATAATCCGGCACTTCAAAGTTATGTAGATAGCAATTATACAGAGGCTATTCCAAAATTTGAAACCTACTTAAGCAAGTTTCCAAATGGTCGTTTTGCTACTGAAACTCAATATTTTTTAGGAAATGCCTATTATAAAACCAAAGACACTTTAAAAGCTGTTCACTATTTTGAAAACTACTTAGCGCTTGCGAGTAGTAATTATGCTGAAGTTGCAGCCTATCGCGTTTCGGGATATTATTATTCCCATAAGGATTATGTTAATGCCCTAACTTATTACAAAAAATTGGAGTTGCTTGGTTCTAAACCTGCTTACATATTTACAGCAAAACTAGGTGCCATGCGCTGTGCTTTTTTAAATAAGAATTATAGCGAATCGGTTATTTATGCGAAAAGCGTGCTGGACAACAATGCTATAACGCAGCCCATCAAAATTGAAGCAGAATATGCTTCTGGTATGGCTAATTATTATTTAAACAATTCAGCTGATGCAATAACTTCTTTGATTTGGATAAGTAAAAACACCAACTCTGTACTTGCTGCAGAAGCACGTTACACTCTAGCTGCTATATACTTTAAAGAGAACGAAAACAGTAAGGCAGAAACAGAGATAAATGCAATTCTAAAAATGAAGCCTAGTTATGATTATTGGGTGGCAAAAGGCTTGATGCTACAGTCTAAAATACAAATTTCTAAAGAAGATTATGTACAGGCAGAACAAAATATTCAGTCTATTATTGATTTTTATCCAAAGAATTTAAATGATGGAATTCTTCTAGAAGCAAATGAATTGTATAATGAAATTATTCAATTACAAAATCCCTCAAAAGATTTAGAAGATACGCCGGAAAAAACAATTGAAATTAAACAAGATTAAACCATGAAAGTAGTACTATATTTTTCTTTGTTATTGCTGAGCGGGATTGCTTTTGGTCAAGTAGATATTGTTGATGTCGACGGAAAGGGAAATCGTGAAATAGAAAGTAGTTTTAGAATCACGGAATCTCCTAAGATTTTAGACAGCATTAAAGCAACGCCTATTCCTGCTCATCCCTTGTTGCAACTTCAATGTGAAACAAAAATTCAATTAGATACCATTGTTGCAGCAACGGTAGAAACAACGGAAAAATTGAAGGCGCTTTATCCCTTTTATGCTAAGTTGGGAATGGGGTCAACCATTATGCCTTTAGGTGAATTATACTTCAACTCAACCAGATCAAGATCTAATTTTTATGGAGTTCATGTGAAACATCTTAGTTCTTTTGGAGAAGTTAAAGATAGAAATAAAACGGTTTATGCCCCCGCAAGTTTTGATCAAACAAGCGCAGAAGTTTTTGGTAAAACAATACAAAATAAGTTCTCCCTTGATGGAAAAATAGCTTACCATAATAATGGTTTCCATTACTATGGTATTCCTGATAAAAACATCAATGCAGACTCTATCAGACAGCGCTTTCAAATAATTAATGCGGGTAGTGTAATTGAAACAAATAGAGGAGATAGTTCAAGGCTTAATGTAAAAGTGGGCGTCAATTACCGCTATTTCACGAATCAAAAATCAATTTATGACACTTTAGGAAATTGGAAGACGCGCGAAAACAAATTTGATTTAACCACTAAATCGTGGTACAATAAAGGTACGGAAAGCTTCTACGCAAATATAGGTATGAGATTTAATGGGTATAAATATGGGATCGCCGATTCTGCATTGAGCTTATTAGACACTGGTATAGTAAATAACAATACCATAATTGATCTGAATCCGGGGGTTCATTCTGAATTACTAAACAAAAAATTAACAGTGGACGTTGGTCTCGGATTAAGTATTGATATTAATAGTTCCACTAAAGCTTATTTATTTCCTAAAGCAGAAGTAAAATATGTGCTAGTAGATGGTATGTTTATTCCCTATCTCGGAATTCGTGGGGGCTTAAAACAAAACACCTTTGCGGACTTAAGTAAAGATAATCCATATGTACTAGCGCAACTTTCATTAAAAAATGAAATTACTTCTCACGATATTTATTTTGGCTTGAAAGGAAATGTGAGCAAGCGCATTGGCTTTGGAGTGAATGCGAGTTTTTCAAAGGTGTTAAATCGCGCGCTTTTTGTGACAGATACTTTGTATGGAAGTCTAGGAAATCGCTTTGGTTTGGTATATGACACCTTAAATTTAACTGTTATTGAAGCTTCATTTGCTTATCAACTTAATGAAAAATTAAAAATTGATGCCTTAGGAAGGTTTAATTCCTATGAAATGATGCATGAAGCAAGGGCTTGGAATTTGCCTCAAGTACAGTTTTTAATTCGGGGACATTATAACTTATATGACAAATTTATTGTTAATCTTGATTTTAATATGGCTGCTGGAAGATATGCTCAAGTATATGAAAGTGGCACTAATGTTCAATTTGAAAACAATCAATATTTCGTTTCCCTTAAACCTATTTTTGATGGGAATATTGGTTTAGAATATCGTTACAACCCAAGAGTTTCTGCTTTCTTGCAAATAAATAATGTTGCTGCTCAACGCTATAATCGTTGGTACAACTACCCAGTACAGCCCATACAAATCATGGGAGGCATTACTGCAAGGTTCTGATTTTCAATGCTTTTTATTTAAAAAAGTACTTTTAAATTTTTTGTGTCGTTAATAGGTTTCATTTTATAAATCTATTCTATGCGACTATATATCTTTTTTATTATTGGATTCACTACCTCCGTTTTTTCACAAGTGAACCCTTTTACTTCCACCTATCAACAAATTCCTCAATTACCGAAAGGCGTGTTAGAGGCCATTGCCTATACCAATACTCGAATGCAAGTTATTGATGACCAGGAAACACCTTCTTGCTCAGGACAAGTATTGCCTTATGGTATTATGGGTTTATTCGAAAATGGTGGTCATTACTTTATTGAAAATGGGGCCATCATAGCGGCTCTTAGTGGGATATCAATACCACAACAAAAGCTCGACAAACAGCAACAAATACTTGCCTATGGGATGGCATTACATACCTTATTGGGAAATAAGACTCATGAAGAAATGAGGGAAGATCCTTCAATAATTGGAAATGTCTTGCTTCAATTAACAGAAATCCCGGAAGATGGTATGGTAAATCAATTTGCTAGACAATCTTTTCTACTTGAAATCTTTCGCTTTTTAAACAGTGAGGACCATGCTGAGAATTATAATTTTAACGTTTATAAATTTAATTTAAGCGCCTATTTTGGGGCTGAAAACTATAGGGTTTTGTGTGCGAAAAAAATAAGTATTGCACCAACAGAAATAAGTACTTCAAGCGGCGATTTGTTCACTAAAAATAATTCTAAATCCCTAGAATATGGTCCCGCTCTTTGGAATCCCGCGCCAGCATGTAATATAAGTAGCCGCAACGGTGTTGCTGTATCCGCAATTACCATTCATACTGTTCAAGGTACTTACGCGGGGGCGATTTCTTGGTCGCAAAATTGTAGTTCAAATGTCTCTTATCATTATGTGGTAAGAAGTTCGGATGGACAAGTAACGCAAATGGTTTTAGAAGCTAAAAAAGCCTGGCATGTCGCCTCAGAAAATCCTTATACAATAGGATATGAACACGAGGGATATGTTAGTAATGCGGCTTGGTATACTCAAGCATTATATGAAGGTTCAGCAAATCTATCTAAAGACATTATTAATAGTTCTTATGGTATTATTGGAAAGCGAACTTATGATGGTCCGTCTTCAAGTATCACTAATGTTTTAGGGGCTTGTATTAAAATTAAAGGGCATCAACATTTTCCAAATCAGACGCACACTGACCCTGGGATTTTTTGGAATTGGGAAAAATATTATCAGTTGATCAATGTTGCGCCAAATATTATTCATCTCAATCTTCCCAATGGGACGCTATATGATAGTGGTGGTGCAATAGGAAATTATAGCGATGATGAGCGCACTATACATCTTTTACAACCCAACAACGCAGCTTCAATTCAGCTAAATTTCACTAATTTTTCTATAGAAAATAATTTTGATCATATGCTTGTATTCGATGGAGCGGATGCAAGTGCCCCCATTATAGCGAATTTAACAGGCAACTCCCTTCCTACTTCCATTCAAAGTTCAGGACCATCTCTATTAATTGACTTTAGGTCTGACTGCGCACAAAACTATCCTGGTTATGCTTTAAATTACAACAGTACCCCTTCAAATAATGACAATACAGCTCCAATTACTACCATTGTCCCTGGTAATCTTTGGGACACCGTTGATTTTCAGGTTAACCTAACAGATACAGATGCTGGAGATGGTGTGGCAAAATCCTTTTATTTGTTAGGGGATAAAAATCCAAACGAAATGTCTTGGAGGGCTAACGGAAGCTTGGGATTTGTTTGTGAATTGTTTGATGATCCAAACATAAACTGGACGAATCAAACCGGAGTTTTTAATACCCAGACAGGTGCTTTTCAAATGAATGATGTAAGTCAGAACAATTCCAATGCCTACTTGAATGTTAATCAAAATAATCAATCTGAATACTTATTTGAATGGGAACAAAAAATAGTAAGTAGTAATTTAAACCAAAGAGCGGGCATGCACTTTTTTTGTTCTGATCCTACTTTACCTAATCGTGGAAATTCCTATTTTATTTTTATGCGAGAAGAAACTGATAAAATTCAAATTTATAAAGTCACAAATGATGTTTTCACCTTAGTAAACGAGACCCCTTTTACTAACATTCCATTAATTAATTATCATTTAAAGGTGCATTACAATCCGCTTAGCGGGTGGATAAAAGTATATGTAGACGATGCTTTTGTTTCACAATGGCAAGACCCAAGTCCTATTCAAACAGGGACAGCGATCTCGCTGCGCTCAGGCGCATGTTCTGTAATATTTGATAAAATAAGAGTATTTTTAAGTCGCGGGGCAAGCGTAAATATTAGCCTTGGAAACAATCAATCCTTTCGTTATGAAAGCCAACAAAGCACTCCTGCAGGAATATTGTTTTCTCAAATCATTGATAATAATGAAAACTGGTCCAACGAAAAACAAGAAACCTATCTAATTGATTGGTCAGCACCTATTATTAATTTTTGCAATGATGGGGTAAGTTTTGATATCGATTCAACAACACTTACAAATTTAGATGCAAATTGGCTAGGGTCCGACCCTAATTCTATGATCAATCAATATTATTGGAGTCTTGGAACCTTACCAGGAATAGCCGATGTAACCAACTGGACTAATGGATTTTTAAATAATGGTGTGCAACACGTACTTTCAAATCCAATTAATAGTCAGTTATACTACTTTAATATTAAAGCTATAAATAAAGCAGGGCTTATTTCTATATTGAGTAGTGATGGGCAATTATTATTTCAAAATTTAAATTCTAACCCTTTAGAGGATGACCTAAACCCTTTAACCCTTTACCCTAATCCCTGTAAAAAAGATGGGTTTTATATTAAAGGGGTAGATAAGTCATTGATTTTAAGCATCTTCGACGAACAGGGTAGGTTTTTAGTGCAGCACAATATTAACAATGATGGCTTTGTAGCTATTCCCGCTCTTTCCTCTGGAGCTTATTCCGTTTTATTGGAAACAGGTGGGGTTTACCACTTAAAAAAATTAATTGTTGAGTAGAGTTTTTTAACTAGAGGTTTGATTCCCAATCAACCTCTAGTATTTTATCCGCTAAGATAGAACTCAATAAATAATAACTTTCTACAGACCAACCACCAACATGGGGAGATAAAATAACATTATAATTTTTTATCAAATAAGAAAAATCATCTGGGAGCTCTTGTTCAAAGAAAGCTTCAAAACTTTTCGACTCATATTCCAAGACATCTAAGCCCGCGCCTTTAATTTGACCCATCATAAGTCCAGCAACTAAATCTTCTGTTTTTACAATTTTTCCTCTAGAAAGATTTAATAGATAAATAGGTTTCTTTAAGTTGGTGATAAATTTCTTATTAATTAAATAATGTGTTTCTTTATTATACGGAATATGGAGAGAAATAACATCTGCATTTTGAAAAATAGCATCAAGGGTTGCTTCTTGAACAAAGTGATTTCCAAAACCCGTTTTGTATTTATCATAGGCCAAGACCTTAACATCAAAACCCATTAGTTTTTTTGCAAAGGCACTACCGTTGTTTCCATATCCAATTATACCAACTGTTTTTCCGTCTAGTTCCTCCCCTCTATTGATTTCTCTTTGCCAAAGACCATTTCTAACTTGTTGGTCTGCAAAATGTAAATGATTCATTAAAGAAAGAAGCATGCCAAGGGCATGTTCTGCAACGGCATTTCTATTTCCTTCAGGAGAATTGAATAGGCGTATATTTCTTTGCTTACAATATTCTTGATCAATGTTTTCAAGACCAGCACCCGAACGTGCAATGAATTTTAATTGAGGGGCCCGTCTTAAAAATTCTTCATTTAATGTAAATCTAGATCTGATTACAATACCAAAAGCTGTTCCTAAAGCCTCATGAATTTCAGAGATCGTCTTTTTTGTTGCATCAATACAAACACAACCTGATTTTTTTAGGCGATCCATCAAAATTGGATGAACAGTATCGATAAAAAGAATTTCCATGATGTTGAATTGATTTTTTAAAAATAGAGAAAAACACCGAAAATTTGGCCGTTTTTAATCAACTATTTTAACACTTGTAATGTGTTTGTGTGTTTCATGAGCCAAAACAGCCTAAAAAGGCCTTAAAATTAAAAATTAGCGACTCAAATAGATAAGAAGGACAGAAATATCACTTGGTGAGACTCCTGAGATTCGTGATGCTTGTCCAATCGTTCTTGGTTGAATAGAAGAAAGTTTTTCTATTGCTTCCGAGCTTAAACTTTTTAATTGTTTATAATCAACATCTGGAGCAATAGGAACATCTTCCAATTTCAACATTTTAAGCGCAAGATCTTCTTCCCGTTCAATATATCCTTCATACTTTAAAAGTATTTCCGTTTGAGATAGAACATCTTCATGCATTACCGACATCTCATCACAAGCTTTTTTAGCCTCTGGAGAAATGCTAATTAGATCCAATAGAGAAATGTGTGGCCTTGTAATCAAACTGGTGAATTTTACTTGTTGCGTAATAAGTGAAGATCCTTTTTCTGCAAACAAAGGGTTGACCTGTTCAGGGGTTACACCAATTTGCCTTAACTTTTCTTTTAGTATGCGCGTACCTTCTATTTTTCGTTGCACGCGATCTAATTCTTGTTGTGATGCAAGCCCGATTTTAAATCCTAAAGGTGTAAGGCGAACATCGGCATTATCTTGCCTCAATAATATTCTGTATTCAGCACGACTTGTAAACATTCTATAAGGTTCCTTAGTTCCTTTTGTTATCAAATCATCAATTAACACTCCGATATAAGCTTCGTTTCTTGTAAGAATAAAAGGGGCTTCATTTTTTAATTTAAGGTGTGCATTAATTCCAGCCATTAAACCCTGACAGGCAGCCTCTTCATAACCAGTAGTGCCATTTATTTGTCCTGCAAAATATAAGCCTTCTATTTCTTTAGTTTCTAAGGTGTGCTTTAATTGTGTTGGGGGGAAATAATCATATTCAATGGCATAACCAGGACGGAACATTTTCACATTTTCAAAGCCTGGAATAGTTTTAAGTGCACTCAATTGAATTTCTTCAGGTAAAGAGGTACTAAAACCATTCACATAAATTTCTATAGTGTCCCAACCTTCAGGCTCTACAAATATCTGATGGCGTTCTTTATCGGCAAAGCGATTGATTTTATCTTCTATACTTGGACAATAGCGAGGACCTGTACTTTTTATTGCTCCATTGAACATAGGAGAACGGTCAAACCCCTTCTTTAATTCTTCATGGGTTTGATGATTGGTATACGTTATGTAACACGGTCGTTGATGTTCTAAAGATGTGGTTGCCCCAAAACTAAACCTTGAAGGGTTTTCGTCTCCATCCTGCACTTCCATTTTACTATAATCCAAAGACCTTCCATCCACACGCGGCGGAGTGCCTGTTTTCATTCGTCCTGCCTCAAACCCTAATGATATTAATTCTTCAGTAATTCCCGTAGAAGCCCTTTCTGCAGCACGACCGCCGCCAAATTGTTTTTCACCTAAATGAATTAATCCATTTAAAAAAGTACCATTAGTAAGCACAACTGACTTTGATTCAATATTAATACCCAAAGAAGTCTTAATGCCAATTACGGTTTTGTCCTTTATTAAAAGTCCAGTACACATGTCTTGCCAAAAATCAACATTGGGATTTCTTTCTAACAACAATCGCCACTCAGAAGCAAACAACATGCGGTCGTTTTGTGTCCTAGGAGACCACATCGCAGGACCCTTAGAAAGATTTAACATTCTGAATTGTATTGCGCTTTTGTCGCTAACATATCCAGAGCCCCCGCCTAAAGCGTCAATTTCACGAACAATTTGTCCTTTAGCAACACCACCCATTGCAGGATTACACGACATTTGGGCAATGGTGTTCATGTTCATAGTTACCAACAACACACTGCTTCCTAATTTCGCAGCGGCATTTGCGGCTTCACACCCCGCGTGACCCGCCCCAACAACTATAACATCGTATTTCTTAAGCATAAAATCTTTGTTTCACGTGAAACTAATTACCATTTGTTTCACATGAAACAAGCTGGGTTAAATAATAATCTTCTTTAGATCGCATTACCAGTATTTCTTCTTCGGACTTATCGTTATAGCCGCACAGATGGAGAACACCGTGAAAAACCACGCGCATTAATTCATTTTCAAAGGTTTTTGAATACCTATTTGAGTTTTCTTTTACTCTATCAATCGAGATAAACAAATCTCCTGAAATTATTTGATTCAGAGAATAGTCAAAAGTTATAATATCGGTATAATAATCATGGGACAGGTATTCTTTATTTACCTCCAAAATCTTGTCGTCATCACAAAAAATCAAATTGATTGGTCCGCACTCTTTGTTTTCAGATTGAATTAATTTGGGCAGCGATAAAATAAAAAATTCCGAATTAATATTCGGAATCGTTTCAATAATAAAATCTATTTCTATCATCTATTAAAATAAAGGTTAACTTTTCTACCATCATTTTCAAATTCCATTTCATCGGCTAGATTTTGCATTAGAAATATACCCCTACCGTTCTCTTTAAGAATATTTTCTGGTGCGGTTGGATCAGGTAAATTATTGTAATCAAAACCTTCGCCCTCATCTTCTATAGAAAAACATAAGGTTTCATCAGTTGTTCCAACCGTTAAGTGGACTGACTTGGATTCGTCTTTTTTGTTTCCGTGGTCTATAGCATTATTAACCGCTTCGGTTACCGCTATCAAAACATTACCATAGAATTCTTCTTGTAGCTCTAGAGTAGATGAAATGGTATCAATTATATTTTCAACTCCGATTAATGAGGTAAAATCAGAAGCTAACTTTACTTGTTCTATTACTTTAAATTCCTCTTTCATAAGTAGTTACGCCTATTATTGTCCCATATTAAAATATTGATTTGCCTTGTCTTTGTAATACTTACTAAAACTTGGGTCAACAGCCTTTAAAAGGTCAATTTGTTTTAATTTTTCATTGTTGTACTCATCAAATCTTATTTTGTTACTACTATTTTGATCTTTTCCTGACTTCGACTCTCTTTTTTCTTCAAAGCCCCTTTCTAGTAATGCTTTTTCACTTTCCAAAAGCCTTGTTAAAATGTCTTTTTGTCTATTAATCATTTCACTACCAAACCTTTTATTAATCAAAGCCTTCTCTTGTTCTTCTAAGTCTTTAATTAAAGGAGATAATTTATTTCCATTTCCCTTACCGTCTTTATTAAGCTCGTTTCTTAATTGTTCTAGTTTTTGCCTAATAGCTGTTTGTTCAGCTGCCATTTTAGCAATTTCTTTATTTCCTAATCCTAACATGTTTTGTCCTCCTTCTCCTGGCTTAGCTCCTGGTTGCTGACCTTCTTTATTACCCCCTGGGTTTGGGCCTTTTTGAAGGCTTTCTAATTGTTTTTTAAGCATTTGTTTCATGTCTCCTGGATTCATTGCTGAACCTGGTTTAGACTTTCCTTTACCCGGCTTTGAGCAGGAGCCGTTTCCTTCTTTCTGTGCTTGTGACTGCATTTGTTGTAAGGCTTCATTTAAAAGCAGTGCTAGATTGTTATATGAGGTCATTAATGATTGTTGGTTTACACCTAAATCTTTTTTACGGTGGTCGTCAATTGCATTAATTGCTAATTCATGGTTACTTTCAATATCACCTAGTTCTTTATCTATAAAACTTGCTATTTTCGCCTGCCTCTTCGCTAAGGCCAATAAACTATCTTTTACAATTTGAGTGTCGTCATAAATTTTACGCTGAAGTCTGCCTAAATATTTATAGCTTGGGTCGATGCTGTTTAATTTTGTAAAGCGGGACATTAATGATTCTTGATCAAAACTTAAAGTCATTAAACTTTCTAGAATATTGCGCAACATATCCATATCTTCTTCTTGTTGAGATTGATTGGATTCATTTTGTTGTTGATCTAACTGATCAGCCATTTTTTTCATTTCATCTGCTGCAGATTGTTGCTTTTCACTTGATTTCTTTTCTTTACCTTGTTGTAAATTTTCCTTAGAATCTAAAAGATCTTTTGAAATTTGTTCTTTACTTGTTTCCGTTTCTTTTAAGTCTAGAGGTTGGCTTAATTCTTTATTTAATTTTTCAAGATTGCTCAATTCTTTTTTTAAATCCTCGAACTTTTTATTAATATCTTCTTGCTTCTGAATGGCTTTTTCTTTATCTATTTTCTCGGTGCTAATTTCTTTTTTCAACTCTTCTTGCTCTTTAGCAAGTTCTTTTAATTCTTTTTCAATATCATCTATTTTCTCATTAACTTGAAGTTTTTTTAACATTTCTAGACTTCTGTCCAATTGCTTTTGTAAGTCTTCTGAAGAGTTTTCTATTTTCTCTATTTTATCTTTTATTTCTTCTTTATTGTTTTCTTGAAGTAGTTTTTCTAAATCCTCTAATAATTTCTTTAATTCATCGTCCATTAATTCTTCTAATAGCTTTTCTATTAGATCTTGTTTCTCTAAAATTTCTTTGTCTATTTCAGATAATTGGTTTTTTTCTTCTGTACTTTGATTCAATTCATTTTTAATTTGTTCTAACGACTCAAGTAACTTTTTTTGATCTTCTTGAAGTTGGTTTACTTGATTTAATTTATTCCAATCGTTTGATTTTGAGTTTATTAATTCTTTTTTTAATTTATCTACATTCTTTTTAAACTCTTGAGTCTTCTGCATTAATTTTTCCAAATCTTCTTTAGATTTTTCTTGTTCATCAGCTCTTTCGTTAATTAATTGCTCTAAATTGGGTAATTGGTAGGTAAACTCTTGACTTTTTGTAAATTTTCCACCTACATTACCGTCATTATCTCCCACTGTAAAATAATATTCTATTTTGTCATTTAATTTTAATTTTTCACGACGAAAATCTACAGCAAAATTGAAATTATTTCTTGTTCCAGAAACTGGATTAACTTGCATGGTGTGATGTGATTTATTTCCGTTTTCACTTATTATATCATAAGAAAAATTAAGGACTTTTAATCCATAATCATCACCCACTTCACCATTAAAATACCTTAATCCATCTTGAATAGAATCTTTTCTTTCTACCACATCAATTGTTGGGTAACTATCTTTTATTACACTAATATGCCAAAAATTAGAATCAACTTTTGTTCTAAATGAATTAAATAATAAAACTTTTAAATCCGTACTATTGAATAATTTTCTTTTAAATACAAATCCTTTAGTGAAAAACTCTTGAGATTGATTATTAAATTTAATAAGAACTTTTTTGGTGTTTTTTGTTAATACACTCCATTCAACAAGTGTACCTTCAGGAACACTAAAATCTCCTGCATTTTTAATTAATTCATCTTTTCTGGATAAATAATTAGGATAAATTAATTTAGCTTCTAATTTACCAAAAATAGATTTTCCAATTAATTTAATGGAATATGGATCACTTTCATATTCATTTGCAATAAAATGAAAAGAAGAATTAGTTTTAGGTTTTTTAATTTTTCCTATAAACCTGTTTTTCCCTTTTTTTTCTAAAAGAAATTTTCCGTTTTCACAAATTAAATAAACCGATTCAGGTAAAGTATTTCCTCTTAAGACTAATGTAATATCAACATCTTGACCTTCCTCAATAGTGGTATTTGTATTTTCTAAATTCCAACTAAAAGGTGCAATTAATTTAAACTGTTTATCATAGTTTACTACCCTAGTAGTTCCTTGAGTAAAAATACCAGGTGCAAACACCAGGATACTTAAAAGAATCAAAAATAAAGGGAGTATATATTTTAAATATTTTTTATTTAAATTGATATTAATTGCGGAACTAAAAGGTATTACACTTAACTCTGTAGATCTTTGATAAACAGAAGCGCTTAATAAATCTATATTTCCTTGTTGTTGAGATAAAGCATCATTTAACTGAAGAGTGTTTTTTAATCTGTCAGAAATTAAAGGAAAAAAAGAACCAATAATAACACTAGCTTGTAGGTAATTTATGCGTTTTCCAAAGGAGAATAACTTACTTAACGGATAGATAAAATATCGAACTAAAATAAAGACATTTATCACTATAAAACCATAAAATAATAAGGCTCTAATTATAGAATTAAATCTACCAATGAATTCTGTTATCGTAGCAAATAAATAGGAAAAGAGTAATACTCCAGTGAATAATAATAAACCTTTAATCATTTGATTCACATAATACTTCTTAATAAAAGTATCAATTTGTAAAATTAAGCGATCAAAAGTAGAATGGGTATTCATAAATCAAATTTAAAACATCTAAGTATTAATACTCATTAAATATATAATTTTAACATGTTTTATAAGCTTTTCATTGAACTTGAAGTAAAGATACATCTTTATAAATTTCTAAACCAATCATTTCTTACTGAAGCTTATTAATAGATTATATTTTATTTTTAATTAATTAAAAGAATTTATTATAACTATTAAGGGTGTTCATATGTGTTAAAAAAAAGTGATTTTATATTGCTTATTTCATTATTAACATAATTAGCGTTTTTACTAACATGTTTGATAGCATAAAAGCCTTTAATTAATTAATATTTGTTGTTTATAAACAAATCAGATTAAAAAGTAATTGTTAAAAGTTTTCTTTAAATGTTAATAGCTTATTTGTTAATATCCTGTGTTCAAATCTTACATAAAAAAAGTTAACTTTTAAACGCTATGTAAATTACATTTTGGTTTATAAAAAGAAATTAGAATTCCTATAAATACTTTTTAAAAGTTATAATCCATTACACACAAGTTATTAAAAAATAGGGTTAAAACACCAAAACATAAAAGCTTATAAATCAAGACTTTAATAAATATAATAAAATCAAAAAGTTTAAAACTTCCACCAATTGTGAATTAAAATTAACTTTGAAAAAAAACTAAATGAGTCATATTATACCAATAGGTGCGGATCACGCCGGATTTGCTTTAAAAGAAAGTATTATCAATCATTTACAAAAGAAGGGCTTTACAACTCAAGATTTTGGATGTTCTTCTGAGGAAAGTATAGACTATCCAGACTATGCTCACCCTGTTTCTGAATTTATTGAGTCTCACCCAGGATCGCTAGGCATCTTAATTTGTGGGTCGGGAAATGGAATAAGCATGACGGCAAATAAACATCAAGGCATACGCAGTGCCATATGCTGGAAAAAAGAAATAGCAGCTTTAGCGAGACAGCACAATAATGCTAATATAATCACACTTCCCGCAAGATTTATTTCAACTGAAGAAGCCCTTGAAATGATAGATGTTTTTTTTAATACTGACTTTGAAGGGGGTAGACACCAATTAAGAGTAGATAAAATAGCGTGTATCTAGACTTAAATTCTAAAAAGGTCACTTGCAATTCCGTCGGCTTTAATTTTACCGCTTCCACTGAGCTTATAGCCATTTAGGTCCTCTAAAAGTAAACCTTCTTCTAAGAGTTTTTCTATTATTATTATTTCTTTTCTCATAAAACCACCCAGCTGATTAATATCAGTTTTCAACACCCCCCATTTCGTTCGGAGTCCGGTTAAAAACAACTCATTCCATTTGTTTTCTATGCTTAATGTTTCCATTGTAAACCATGTGTTGTTTGCCCCAATATTTTTAATGTATTCTTGATTATTAGAAACATTCCACCTTCTATTCACACCATCATAAGAGTGGGCCGATGGACCAAGCCCTAGATATTCAGAACCTTTCCAATAATTACTATTATGGATAGCATATTGCGCTTCTTTAGCAAAATTAGATATCTCATATTGTTCATAACCATGAAGCGCTAATAGATTAATAAGGATTTCAAATTGATCACTTTGTTTATCCTCGGCCGGCGGGGTAATTTTACCCGACTTCACCCATGCGCTTAATGCTGTTTTGTCTTCAACCGTAAGGCAGTAGGCCGAAATGTGTTCTGGCTGTAGGTTTATTATTTGGATTAAGTGGTTTTCCCATTCCTGATTCGATAGATCAGGAAGTCCATACATCAAATCCACACTTATGTTTTTAAAACCGAATTTGCGCGCCAGCAAAAAAGAATCCGCCCCAGCGTTTTCTCCATGCCCGCGATTCATCCAGAGTAAATCTTCAGGTTTAAAGGATTGTATGCCAATACTTAATCTATTTATTCCAAGTTCTTTCCAGTGGTATAGATTTTCTTCTGTGCAATCTTCAGGATTCGCTTCTAAGGTAATTTCAGCGCTTTCTACGAGAGAATAATTTCCTTTAATAGTTTCAAGAATTGACATCAGTTCTTCTTTGTAAAGCAAACTTGGTGTACCACCACCAAAATAGACGCTTACAATTTCTTTACGCAATTCATCGCGCCGCAAAACCAACTCCTTTAATAAAGAATTTATTAAATCACCCCTATAACTATGAAAAGTAGTTGAAAAATGAAAATCACAATACGAACACCGCTTATTACAAAACGGGATATGAACATATATTCCAGCCAAAAACTTATTCTATAATTATTTTTTTAATTATTTGATTTCCACGATCACTCCTAACTCTTAAAAAGTAAGCTCCGTTTACATATGAGCTTAGGTTTATTTTAAATTGTTGACCAGGAATATTTTTAGACAGCAATAACTTACCAGAAAGATCATATAAATCATAACCACCACTCACTTCAAAAGGAAGTGAAACCATGATGTTTTCACGTGCAGGATTAGGATAAAGAACAGCATCAAAGGATAATTCTTCGATTCCAACTCCAGAAACACAGAAGTTCAAAATAGTCTGTGTCCCAAAGTTCGCATTTGCCGTGGCTAAACCAGTAAGTGAGTCTCCGTTTTGTGAAATCAACACACTGCCATCAGACGGACATCCGGCACCACTAAACAAACCATCACCATACGCGTCATTGATCACATAGACATAACATCCCCCACCCAAACACCACGAGCTAGAGGTTAAACCTGGAGTATTATCTTGATAAGGCCCACCCGAAAATAGAACCGCTCCTTGTGCATCTTGAAGTTCCCATGTTGTTTCGCTTCCATAACAATCAAGAGTTAAATCTAAAGCAACGGTTTGTCCATTTACAACAACATTAAAACTAGAGCTTGCATTATTATTCAATAGATTTTCATCTACTCCAGCATTTGGGTTACTTACAGCGACACTTAAAGTGTGAGTTCCTCCCGCAAGCGTCGTCGCAGGAAGATTAATAACAGCCGATTGCCACTGCGCCAACAAGCCGGACCAATTATACGTCTGGTTCAAATTCCCATCATACCCATAGGTAATGGTAGCAGAACTTAGGGCAATTGCCCCTGCATTTGTCAAGGTAAAAGAAGGGCTCACGTCTCCACTACAAAAAGTACCGCTTGCACCCTGAATATTACTAAGTCCTGGGTCAATTTGCACAGGAACACCTCCTGCAGGGTCGTAACCATTTATAAAACCAGCTCCGTTAGTATTTGGATCCAACCAAAATTGTAATTGGTTGGTGCTATTACTTCCGGCAGGATTCCACGAAACACTAACTTTTCCATATTCGTCAGAAAGAGAGGCGCCGCCACATGCAGAAGCGCCACCGTGCAGCTGACCAACAATTCTATGATTTTGATCAAACAAAGGAGAGCCTGATGAGCCTGGTTCAGTAACACCAGAGTCCCAACCTAGAATTCCCCAATGACTATTAGCGGGACAAGATCCAAAGGTTGTTGAAACCAAAGGATCGTTTTCAAAAGATATTTTCTTAATATCTCCATCAGGATGATGAATACAAACAGCTGAAGATGGAATGTTACCTGTATTGTCCCAGCCGGCAAAATAAGGGGTATAAGAAGCGGGGACCGTATTATTTACCAGGCCCCCAGTTATTTCAACCAAACAAAAATCAGAAGCTGTTGCCCGCGACCTTAGTACCGCACCACTTAAAGACTGGAAACTTGGAGAACTTGCAGGGTTCGTACAACCTGTTGCCTGCCAATTAAACCTAAAAATCCATGTTGCTGGATTACTGTAACAATGATCTGCAGTTAAAACATAAGGTTTACCATCATTTAAAACATTGTTTATAAGTGCTCCAGAGCAAAAACCATTACTTCCTGAAACTAACATAAGCGCACTATTACGCTCATTTACCCAAGCAGCGCCTTGCGAGCAGTTTACATTAAAATTACAAGCCCCGGAAGTTCCAAAAGCTTTTTCATGAAACTCACCTGCGCTGCGGTAGCCATGTGTAACGGTATTTATAGTAAGTGAACCCATACTATTATTTACAGGAACATAATATTCTATAATAGTTGTTTCACCAGGAACTAATTCCGTACCTAATTGTCCTTCGTATAAATGTTCAGAGGTAAATTTTCCTAAAATGAACGACTTATCAGGATTGTAAACATATAATTCATTTCCAGTGGGAATTTCAACACCACCAAATGTTAAGTTAATCGTCTTTGCATTTTTACAATGAACGGCCAAGCGCCAAATTTTTCCACCGTTTGGTAGGGTAGTCCACGTACCAGAATTATCAAGGCTCAACGCTACTAAATTATTAAAACCAAATCTCCAAGGAGCATCCCCTCTTGGATCATTGATAGCATCTTCGGCTTTTAGCGCTGCTACATTTGGCTGCATAAATGTTATTGTTTGAAACTCCTGTTGCAAAAGGTTATTTTTAAGACCTTTTGGTGTTCCGCCAGCACCTTGTTGAGTAAAACCAAGGTAGCTAATTAAAATAAAAGAAAGTAAAAGTTTAGTTTTCATATGAAGTTTATTTGTTTCGTTTAATACTACATCCTTTTGGAGGTGTTTGACTTGTTTTAATTTTTTTATTGTTAGCGTTTGCTTCCATTGCAATTTTAAGGTATGGAATGGTAGATTTCCGTTCTTTATCCCAAATATTATCAATAGAACCTGTATAAATTAAAGAAAGCTCCCCATTATACAAAAATACATGAGGAGTAGTTTTGGCTGCACAACTATTGGCCAATTCGGAGTTTTCATCCAGTAAATAAGGCATTAAATATCCCTTTTCTTTCGCGTGTTCTATCATTTGTGTAAACGAATCGTCCCCGTCTCTTTTGCCGGCATTAGAATTAATAACAGCAAAGCCAATATTTAACTTTTGAGCCTCTAAAAATAACGCATTGTATTGTACTTCCCAACCAGGAAAATTTTCAGAGCCGACTACAAAAGGACAAGAGTTCGCACTGAAAATAATAATTAATCCGTTCGGTTTTTTTAATTGGACCAATGTCCACGAATCCAAACTGGTAGCATTTGAAAAAACTTTGTTTTCTAGAGGCAAGTGAGTTTTTAGTTTCGCTTGTGAGCAAAGAAGACTGGAATTTAATATAAGCAACAGAAGTGGGAAAAACAGTAGCGCCTTTTTCATTTGTAAATTCATTAAATGAAAGATAAAAGTACAAAAATTTAAAGTAAAAACTAATCTTTAAATCTCTTAGAAGATATGCCCGTATTGACTATATTTGTGAGCTATGTCAATAAATAACACACGCAGTTTTACAATAGGTATTTGTGGGGGAAGTGGCTCCGGAAAAACCACCTTACTAAGACGTATTTCCGAGGCGTTTAAATCCACCACTCCTGCAGTATTTTCTATGGATAATTATTATCATTCAATAGAAGAACAGCACCGTGACCAAAACAACATTGTAAATTTCGATTTACCAACAGCATTAAATGAAAAACAATTAACAGAAGATTTTCACTCTTTGGCATCTGGTAATATAATAGAAGTAAAAGAATATTTTTTTAATGCTCCACCAGATAAAAATGTTTTACTTACTATTCAACCTAGTGATTTATTAATTGTAGAAGGTTTATTCCTTTTCCATTATGAAGGAGTCAAAGAAAGACTAGATTTTTCAGTTTATGTCGATGTAGATCATAAAACACAATTGGATCGAAGAATTTACAGAGATCAAGAAACCAGAGGATATTCAAGAGAAGATATAATTTATCAATGGGACAATCATGTTATTCCGTGTTACGAAAATTATATACTTCCTTATAAGGATAGCGCAGATTTTATTTTTAGAAACGATCATCGTTCAGAAGAAGATTTTGAGAAAATGCTTACTGCACTAAAGGAAAAAATGAAGGCATGACTCAAGGAAAAAACATAGTAATTAAGTGGCAGTGGTTATTGTTTTTCACTTCATTCACTTTGTTTTTCACCGCTTTTTTTCTCACTTCCAACCCGAATAATAAAGGATATTTAAAGTCTGACAGGCTGCGAATTCAAAACAATTTACAAAAACAAATAAGCGCCTTACAAGGAGTTCTTAATCAGTTTAGTAAAGCCCCAAAATCAACAAAAAACCAAGAGTATTTTCTACATTATTTTAAAGATGGCGCCTTAGAATACTGGAATAATAATAAATTTCCAATTAACAAGGAAAATCACCACCACCATATAAAAACAGGGGTCAATCAATTACCTAATGGTTGGTATTACACATTAAAACTCAAAAATCGAAACGTTGTTTATTATGCTTCTTTTTTAATTAAAACCCAATATCAATTTGAAAATGAATACTTAATAAACGCCTTCAACCCCAACATTTATGAAGGAATAGCAAATATTTCTTTAAATAAATCTAAGGGGCAAAAAGTATTCGATGTAAAAGGTAAATATTTATTTTCAATCCAGGAAAGCCAACTCTTAACAACAGTTCATTCAAGAGCGCCCCAAATATTTATCCTAATTGTTTTAGCTTTTTTATGCTGTTCTTACGGACTTTATTTACTTCTTTCCCTATCCAATAAAAGGATTGTTATTGGAATTACATCACTTCTAATAGTAAGGGTCTTATTTATTTATTTTCCCTTCCCAAGCGCTTGGTTGGAATTGGATTTTAACGCTGCAACCCTATTTGCTTGGAATGCATTATTTCCTAATTTATTGGCTGTTTTCCTCAATGGAATAACAGTTA
This sequence comes from Flavobacteriales bacterium, assembly GCA_947447525.1. Lineage (GTDB taxonomy): Bacteria > Bacteroidota > Bacteroidia > Flavobacteriales_D > Crocinitomicaceae > UBA952. The sequence continues at coordinate 74,001 of CANFJL010000010.1, forward strand.
TGTTCCTCCTTTTCTTTCTGTTAAAGTTAAGAACCAAGAACAATACTTTTCAAATTTATAGAGTTGTCCTACTGTTTTTAGTCTTGTTTTCATTTTGGTGTTTTCATTGTGTTTTATTAGAGGTTCTCGTTTCCAATTCTACACTTCCCCTAACACTGACAGATCCATTTTTATTAAACACTTATTCTTACGCTGTATTACTTTTGTTTGCTGCGCTCAATTACACTTTTTATAGGTGCTTTCTTCAACTTTTAAAAAGACCAAATCCAAAATACTTTTATATATCACTCCTTGTTTTTTGGGTTATTGCCTCCTTTTCTCTCCTTCTTTTTTATCCAATTAGCCCTATTATATTATTGTTTCCTACACTATTAATTGTGTTTGAAACTATGGGAAAAACTAAAGAAAATAGACATCAAAACGCCTTGTTTTTATTATTAATCCTAGCGTTTTTCTCTTTCGTATTCGTTTTTATTAATAGCGAAAGCAACAGTAAAAAAGAACTAGAGAAAAAAGAAGTTTACTCCAACCAACTTACCATTGATAGAGATTATGAATTAGAATTAGATTATAGCAGCCAATCTTCCAAAATAAAAGTAGATACTTTTCTTACCTCTTTATTTTCTAAAATTAAGCCCGACCCTATAGTTTCTGGCTTAAATGGTTACTTAGAAAATAAATATTTAAAAGGTATTTGGGATGGTTATGATATAAATGTCATCATCAAACCATTGTCAGGAAATATTATTTCTAATAATGAACTAAATGAAAAAGAACTTGAAGATTTAATTTATAAGAAAAGTGAACGTTCAGAAATAGACAGCTCAGTGTTTTTCATTAGAGATGGTTTTTTAGGCATAAGCTACATTATTGTGAATGAAATGTATATAAATAACCAATATGTTGGAAACCTTTATTTTACCTTAAAGTCAAAAAAAATACCGAAGGAAATAGGCTTTCCGAGGTTATTATTATCAAACGAAGCAAAAGTATTTACTGCAATTGAGCAATATGCTACAGCTAAATATATTAACAATGTACTCATCAAGCAGAGCGGCCCATATAATTTCCCAACGCATTTAAATAAACTTACGAATTCTAAAACCCTTGATTGCGTCCAAATCAATAAAAATGGATACACCCACTTTATTAGAAACATCAGAAAAGGTAGTGCGGTTGTTTTATCCAATAAAACAAAAACAAATTACGACCTCCTTACTTCTTTTTCCTATGTTTTTTGTTTTTGGGGTGGTTTGTTATTATTAAGTCAAATCGTTTTGATTTTTTCTAGAAAAGAACGCTTGGAATGGTCTCTTGCCTTCAAAATACAAGTGGCTTCTGTTGCCCTTGTTGCCCTTTCATTATTGTTTTTTGGAGTGATATCTGTGTTGTTTGTTAGTAGGCAATACAATGCATTTACAGACCGAACGATTATTGAAAAAGCGCATGCAATGGAAGGTGAATTAGCAAGTAAAACAAAGTCCCTAAAAGATTTTTCATCTGCCGAGAACATCTTGTTTTTAGAAAGTTTAAGCTTAAAGCTTTCTAAAATGTTTGAAACAGACATCAATATTTATGATTCCAAAGGATTCCTTTTAGCCTCCTCAAAGCCAAAACTGTTTAGCTTAGGGCTACTTAGTAAACAAATAAATTCCATGGCCCTATTAAAAATTAGAACGGGCAATGAAAGTCTTTTCTCTCAAAAAGAAACTATAGGAACCTTGTCATTTAATTCCACCTATCTTCCTTTAAGAAACGGTCGGGGAGATTTGTTTGGTTATTTAAATATTCAGCATTTTAATAAACAAAGGGAGCTAGAAATGCAAATTCAGCAGTTTATCGTTGCAATTATGAATGTGTTTCTACTCTTATTATGTGTTGCAATAATAATTTCATTATTAATTTCGAATAGGCTTGTTCAACCCTTGAAGCAATTACAATTAAAAGTAAAACAGATACAATTTTCTAATAGAAACCAACACATTCAATATTCCAATCAAGATGAAATAGGTGAAATAGTAAGTGCGTACAATGGCAAATTAGACGAATTAGAATTGGCTATAAAACAATTAAAAGCAAACGAAAGAGAATCTGCCTGGAGGGATGTCGCAAAACAAGTTGCCCATGAAATTAAAAACCCCCTTACACCAATAAAATTAAGCGTTCAACATTTACTTAGATTATATGACCCTAGTAATCCCGCGTCTCAAGAAAAATTACAAACAGTGGTGCAATCCATCATTGAGCAGATTGATGCTTTAACGAAAATCACCAATGACTTTTCAAATTTTGCTCAAGTTCCACAACCGGTTAAACAAAATGTTGATATTATTTCATTAACTCAGAGCTGTGTTTCAGTGCTTGAATTAACAGAAAAAATCGATTTTATTATTTCAACTGAATTAAAAACATATGTGGTTTTAATTGACAAAGAACAATGGATTCAAGTCATGAATAATTTATTAAAAAATGCTATACAAGCCTGTGGGGGAATAGAAAATGCTAAAATCACAATTCAAATAAAGGCTCATAAACAAGGGTTTATTATAGAAATTAGTGATACTGGGTGCGGAATGGATGCTGATAAATTAAGCAAGGTTTTCACACCTTATTTTACTACAAAATCTAGCGGAAGCGGCATAGGGCTTTCTATTGTTAAGCAGATTGTAGAAAATCATGGCGGTCAAATAACCTGTGATTCCAAAGAAGGACAAGGAAGCACCTTTGCCGTTATGGTACCATAAGGAGATGATAACTTTCTTCTTTACTTGTTAAATCCCACCTTATTTTTAATTTTAGCATAGAACAAACATATTCTTACTTTTGTTATAACATTTCAATATTCAACTTAATGTCATCGAATAAAAAATCAACATATTGCTCGGATATATTAAATAGACAGCGATTAAATACCATTAAAGTTTCCGTTGGGTCTGTTACTATTGGAGGAGACGCTCCAATAAGAATTCAATCGATGACCACTACCGATACAATGGATACGGAGCAATCTGTTGCGCAGTCGGCAAGAATGATTGCAGCGGGTTGCGAAATGGTAAGATTGACAGCGCCAAGCAAAAAAGAAGCTGAAAACTTAGGTCTCATTAAAAAAGAGTTGAGGGATTTAGGTCTTTCTACACCGCTTGTAGCCGACATTCACTTTACTCCTAATGCAGCAGAAATAGCGGCGTTATTAGTGGAGAAAGTTCGCGTGAATCCAGGTAATTATGCAGACAAAAAGAAATTTGAGGAAATAGATTACACTGAAGCGTCTTATCAGGCTGAGCTGGTTCGAATCGAAGAAAAGTTCACACCATTAGTGTTACTTTGTAAGAAACATGGCACTGCCATGAGAATAGGAACTAATCACGGTTCACTTTCTGATCGGATTTTAAGTAGATACGGAGACACTCCAGAAGGAATGGTGGCATCAGCTATGGAGTTTATAGCGATTTGTGAAAAGCATTCATACGATCAAGTTGTTGTGTCAATGAAGGCAAGCAACACCATTGTAATGGTTCAAGCATATAGATTATTAGTTTCTAAAATGTTGGAAAATAATAAAATTTATCCATTGCATTTGGGCGTTACCGAGGCGGGAGATGGTGAAGACGGGAGAATTAAGTCCGCCGTTGGTATTGGGGCTTTATTGGAGGATGGTATTGGCGACACGATACGCGTTTCCTTAACCGAAGAACCAGAGTATGAGATACCCGTTGCTCAAAAAATCGCACAGAAATATAAGAACCAGCACGCTTTCAATTTTCCCATATTTGAAGGAGAATTACCTTATAATCCATATGAATATGCAAGAAGAGAGACCACTTTAATTCACAATATCGGTGGAAAAAATGTTCCTGTCGTAATGGCGGACTTTTCAAAAAAAGATACTATTTCTCCGGCTAGTTTTTTCGCCTTCGGCTATAATTATTCTCATAATTTAGATAAATGGAACCTGCAAGATCAAGCGGCAGATTATGTTTTTATAGGGGACAACAGCATCACTTTTGAGGTGCCAGGAACACTTGGAGTAATCTGTTCTTGGATTAATTGGTCAACTAATTATAAAGATAAAAAAGGTTATTATCCTCTTTTTTCTGATGGAGATCTATCAAAAATCGATAAAAATAAACAGGCCTTTTTAAGCCTTGAAGCAACAGAAAACTTACCCGAAAACCTAGTAGATTATCCTAAATTAATTCTCGTTGCAAAAACAAAATTCTCTAACAAAACTCAAATATTCCGCAATTTATATTTGAATTTAGCGAAAAAAAATCTTTTAAACCCTGTGATATTATCGTTTGATTCCACGGATATTGACGTTGAAAATTTTCAGTTGGAAGTTTCAAGTGACGCTGGTGCAATGTTGATCGATGGCTTTGGTGATGGTTTATGGATTAATGCAACACAGCCTCAAAAAATAATTAATTCAACAGCTTTTGGAATTCTACAAGCCACAAGAACTAGAATTTCAAAGACCGAATATATTTCTTGTCCTTCATGTGGCAGAACGCTTTTTGATTTGCAAGAAACTACGGCAAAAATAAGAGCGCGGACATCTCATTTAAAAGGATTAAAAATCGGAATTATGGGTTGTATTGTTAATGGTCCGGGAGAAATGGCAGACGCTGATTATGGTTATGTCGGCACGGGACCAGGCAAGATTCATTTGTATAAAGAAAAAACGGTTGTCAGAAAAAATGTACCTGAGTCTGATGCGGTTGAAGCCTTAATTGAACTCATTAAAGAAAATGGTGATTGGCAATCACCTAAAGTATTAGATTAAGTATATATAATTCGCAATACACAATTAATAGTTGAATACTCATTGAAATGCTTGATTGCAACTCAGTACTTTTTGTATAATTTCGTCTTATGTCAAATACAGCAGAACAATTTAATAAAAAGGGAATCCGCACCAGCTATGTCTCAACGATTATAGGAATCTCCTTAGTGTTATTCATGATTGGACTTGTCTTAAGCGGTGTTTTTGGGCTTAATAATATTCAAACCCAAGCAAAAGAAAATTTACAAGGTGATATATTTTTTAAGTCTACGCTAAATGATGCAGATATAAAACAAGTCGAGCAGTCATTAAAACCATGGAAAGAGTTCAATAAAGTTTGGTTTGTTTCTTCAGAAAGAGCCGTTCAAGAATTTGGAGGCGAGGGAAGTGATGAAATAAAACAATTATTGGCAGGTGAAAATCCTCTTCCACCATCTTTATGTTTTTCTCCAAAGGCAAAATTTGCTAATAAAGAAGGAATGAAATTTATAAAAGCCAAATTATTAAAGTTTTATAAAAATGAAATTGATGAGGTAAATTACGATGAAGCTAGTGTCAACAGGGTAAATTTAGGGTTTAAACAATTTGTGATTTTGTTTTTATCTGTTGCTGCACTTTTAATTATTATTGCAGTGGCAATGATAAATAATACCATCAGAATGTCTCTTTATGCTAAAAGATTTACGATAAAAACAATGCAATTGGTAGGAGCAACCAGCAGGCATATTAGAAAACCATTTTTAATGCAAGCCATTATTCAAGGGGTCTTTTCAGCGATATTAGCACTTGGTTTTTTAATGAGCGTCTTTTTTGCGCTTAACAATGTTATTGAAACTTTTGAAATCAGCTTTACAATAGAAATGTTATTGTTATTGATTGGATCATTGTTGTTATTAGGAATTTTTATTACACTTGTCTCCACTTGGTTTGCATTAAACAAGTATCTTCGTATGAAATTGGACGATTTATATTAAAAAACATGAGTAAGCCCCTTAAACAATTTGGATTCCACCGCGAAAACTACAAGCTTCTATTAATTGGTTTAGCAATCAACATAATTGGTTTTATCTTAATGATTGGAGGCGGGACCTCTGACCCAAACAAATTTAATGGTGCTGAACTTTTTAGTAATACTCGAATTACTTTGGCTCCCTTATTAATAGTTGTTGGGTATATTATTATCATATTTTCAATAATGAAAAAAGGGAAACCAACCGAGTCAGGCGAAAAGGATCCTCTTGATACCACAAAAAAGTAGCAGCAAAACTCCATGACAACTTTAGAAGCAATCCTTTTAGCGATAACAGAAGGGGTAACAGAGTTTTTGCCAATATCGAGTACAGCTCACATGATTTTTTTAAGTTCCATCTTTGGCATTAGTCAAGATGAATTTGTTAAAATGTTCCAGGTTTCAATACAATTTGGAGCTATTTTAGCAGTCGTATTTCTATATTGGCGCAAATTTTTCGATTTCAAGTCTATACAATTCTATTTTAAATTATGCTTAGCAGTTATTCCCGCGCTTGTATTAGGTAAATTATTTGATGATAAAATTGAAGCGGTTTTGGAGAAGCCCATCCCTATAGCCATTACCTTGGTAATCGGAGGAGTTATTTTGTTATTCATAGATAGACTGTTTAAAAACACGCATATAAATCAAGAAGAAAATATAGGCCTTCTTTCAGCACTCAAGATTGGATTTTGGCAATGCCTCGCCATGATGCCAGGAACAAGTCGAGCAGCAGCTTCCATTATTGGGGGAATGCAACAAGGTTTAAATAGAAAAACAGCAGCAGAATTTAGTTTTTTCTTGGCGGTTCCAACCATGTTGGCGGTAACTACCTATTCTTTATTTCTGAAAGACTGGAAATATCACGGTGTTGAACAATCGGGAATAAAAATGATTTTTTCTAGCAGCAACAATACCATGCTTTTTTTTCTAGGGAATATTTTAGCATTTATTGTCGCTATCATTTCCATAAAGTTTTTCATGGGAATCATTAGCAAATATGGATTTAAAATTTGGGGATGGTACCGCATAATAATAGGATTAGTACTTGTTGCATATTTTTCTTTTAAATGATAGATTTCATTAACGGTGAAACCATCCTCGTAGACAAGCCTTTGGGTTGGACTTCATTTGATGTTGTAAATAAAATTAGATGGAATCTCAAGCAGAAATTTAAGGTTAAAAACATAAAAGTCGGACACGCCGGTACTTTAGACCCTCTTGCATCAGGGCTTCTTGTGATTTGTATAGGCAAGCACACTAAGTTAATTGAATCTATGATAGGCCAGGACAAATCCTACTCCGGAACATTTTTATTAGGCAAGTCTACACCGTCTTATGATTTAGAAACAGAGTTTGATACCGTTTTTGATATTAGTAAAATAGATCTTACTCAAGTGAATTCAATTGTAGCGTCTTTTCTTGGAGAACAAGATCAGGTTCCTCCTATTTTTTCTGCTAAACAGGTTGATGGCAAAAGAGCCTATGATTATGCAAGAGAAGGAAAAACTTTAGTGTTACCGCCCAACCGAGTGAACATTAAAGAATTTAGTGTTGACACCACTAATTTCCCGGAAATTAATTTTAAGATTGTGTGCTCCAAAGGAACATATATTAGATCATTGGCCTCAGATTTTGGAAAAAGACTAAACTCTGGCGCTACGCTAATTGCCTTAAGAAGAACTGCTTCCGGGTCGTTTTTAATTGAGAATGCAAAAACCGTCGAGGAATGGATTTCAATTATTAAAGAGTAGGGTAAGTATAAAAAAGACGTATATTTAACTAAATATATGCTCTATGAAATCAATTTACTATTTATTTTTCTGCCTCTTTTTAAGCGTTTCAACGCTTTATGGACAATGTCAATTTGTATTTGTAAGTACTACAGGTAGTCCTACAGCGGCGGGTACTCAACAAGATCCATTAGACATCAACACTGCTTTTTTAACCACTTCAGATAATGGATATATTCGATTAGCAACAGGAACTTATACTATCGATAATTCACTCACCCTTAATGGGAATAATATAATTGTAGAGGGCGGGTTTATTGCTGCGCAATCATGGACAAAAACTAGTTTAGCGGGTGCAACTACAATTTATCGTTCCGCATTAAATGTACAGGGGCCAATTATTGCTCCTAGATTAAGTGTATTTGAGATATTAGGTAAAAATGATTTTCGTTTTCAAGATATAACAATTCAAGTAAGTAATGCCCCTCAAGCAACGCTTACATCACCCTATGGAACATCGGTTTATGGTGTTTATTTATACAGTTGTTCTAATTATAAGTTGGTTAGATGTGCTTTTATTATCGGAGCAGCATCAAATGGTTTATCAGGAACACCGGGTTTGGCAGGACTACCAGGCTCAAATGGCGCTGTTGGTTCTGCGGGATCTTGCGATGGAGGAACATGTACTTTTAGTAGTGGTCAAGCGGGTGGAGCAGGTGGAGCAGGTGGAGCAGGAGGAGGCGGAACTAGCGGTGGAGCCGGCGGATCAGCTACTGTTGGTCAACAAAACAATGGTGTTGGTGGATCTGCAGGATCTGGAAGAAATGGTGGCGGTGGTGCCGGAGGCGGCGCAGGTGGAGATGAATGTTCAACCAATAATGCAGGTTTAAGCGGAACTGGCGGAGCATCTTCTTGTTCGGTAGGCGCACAAGGTGGAGCAAGAGGTTTAGATGGAGATCCTGGAGGCGACGGAACGCCAGGCACTTCTGGTGCTAACGGAACCAACGGAATTAATGGTATAGATGGAAATTTGGGATTTGATTTAGGAGTATTTTGGACGCCAGGATCACAAGGGACCGCAGGTACAGATGCTTGTGGAGGTGCCGGTGGAGGTGCCGGTGGAGGCGGTGGACGACAAGTTTGTTCGCTATGCGATAATGGCCCAGGAAACGGAGGTTCTGGCGGTGGCGGCGGCGGACAAGGCGGACAAGGTGGACAAGGTGGCTATGGAGGAGGAAGTGCCTTTGGGATCTATTTAACTCAAAATGGAAATAATGGTCAAGTAATAGATTGTAATATACTAACCGGAACTTTAGGATTGGGTGGAATTGGAAGTCCAGGCGGCTTAGGCGGAGCAGGCGGTTTTGGCGGCTCACAACAAACAACATGTAATGCTCAAATTGGTGAAGGTGGAGCAGGTGGAGCAGGTGGAGCCGGCGGAGTCGGTGGAAAAGGCGGAAATGGAATGGATGGAATTAGTGCTAATGTTTATGTTGCCTCTGGTGCCGCATTGACAAGTTCAATTATTAATTTCAATTTGCTTTTACAGCCTGAGATACAAGCTTCTTATGCTACTTGCACGAATACTATAATTCAAGTTACTGATATTACGATTCCAACAGGCGTAAGTGATTGGACTTTTACAACTGCAGCAACTTTTCAAACGGCATCCGCAAACCCAGCACAAACCTCACCCAATGCTATTGGTTATACCAGTGTTACTCATGCTAATAGTGTTTATACAGATTTCATAAATATTACCTGTCAAAGCGATGTTCTTACATTAAATCAAAATATTTGTTTTGGCGATAGTGTTTTGCTAGGGGGTCTTTATTATGCTACTGCAGGTTCTTATACTTATAATGGATTCAACAGTCAAGGATGTGATAGTATTGTTACTTTAAATCTATCTGTTGAAACGGTTAATAATACTATTACAGCTAATGGCTTAGTGTTGAGTGCCAATCCATCCGGATTAATTTATCAATGGATTAATTGCTCAAACAACACTAACATATCTGGCGCTAATTTAGGATCGTATACCGTCTCTCAAAATGGGACCTATGCCGTAATTAGCACTAATCCTAATGGCTGTTCGGACACATCAAATTGTATAACCATCGATTTTATTGGTTTGGAAGAGATGGGTGGTAGCGCATTTACTGTTGCTCCAAATCCGGTAAGCAATCAACTTACTTTTAGAAGCACTTTAAATTTTACAGGCACTATTTATCTAAGCGACATCAATGGCAGAATCATCCAACAAATAGAGATTGAAAATCAAATGGAAAAAACAATAGACTTCCCTTTTCCCGCAGGAGTTTATTTTGTAAAGATTATGTCTGTTGGACATGAGGAGACATTAAAGTTGCTAAAAATGTAGTGTTTTCACATTCTACATGACACATATGTCCCGCCTTTGGAAAAAGATAAAAATGGGGGTCATCAGATAAAAAAATAGGCTCAAAATCAGCGATGTTTACGAGATGGTCTAAGGCCCCATGAATAATATAAATATCGGCCTTGTTCTCTGTAACAAATGAAGAAAAGTCTTTCCTGTTGCCCATTGCTATAGAGCAATAAGCTATGTCTTCAGGCAACATTTTTGAGGCCTCATGTATTAGAAGACTTATTTCTTTGTTATATTTCTTCGTGTTAGAATAAAGCCTAGGAATGGCTTCTGAAAGAAAGAAATCTTTTGCTTTATACACAATTTCAGCTACTCTTATGCGATCTTTTTTGCGCTGTACACTATCGTTCCAATAGTTAGAATTTAATAGCGTTATTTTTTGACAGCGTAAATCTAAATCTTTTAGCTCAAGCGCAACATATCCCCCCATGGAATGACCAATTACATGATATAAATCTAAGTTTAAGTGGTCAATTACTTCTTTAACTTTTAGTGATATTGCTTCTATGCTTGGATTACCATTGTTTATCCCTGAGGAACCTCCATGCCCAGGAAGATCAATTAAAATACTTGTAACGGAGAGATTCTCTAATGCTAAATGTTGCCACATAGAAGAAGACTCTAAGTATCCATGTAGAAAAACGACAGGAAATCCAGATCCCTTTATGCTATAATGTAACAAATGAAATGTTTAGTGCATCAATTCTTCGATGGCCTCTGCTTCGATAGGAATATCTCCCATAAGATTAAAAGGACTGCCTTTTTCTTGAACCACAAGATCATCCTCAAGGCGAATACCCAATCCTTCTTCTGGAATATATATTCCAGGCTCGCAAGTAAATACCATACCAGCTTGTATAGGTTGATTCCATAAACCAACATCGTGAGTATCTAATCCAAGAAAGTGAGAGGTTCCATGCATAAAATATTTTTTATAAGCAGGCCAATCAGCGTTCTGATTTTTAATATCATCTAGGCTAATTAATTTTAACTTCACCAATTGTTCTTCCATGATAAGCCCAACCTGTTTGTGATAGTCAAGCATCATAGTTCCTGGAACTAATAATTTTTCAGCTTCCTTTTTAACTTGTAAAACAGCATTGTACACCTCTTTTTGACGTTTTGTAAACACCCCAGAAACAGGAATACAACGCGTAAGGTCTGAGGCATAATTTGCATACTCCGCACCGACATCCAATAAAATCACTTCTCCTTCTTGGCACTGTTGGTTGTTTTCAATATAATGTAAAACACAAGCGTTTTTTCCAGAGGCGATGATAGGAGTATAGGCAAAACCCTTTGATCTTTTTCTAATAAATTCATGTATAAGTTCTGCTTCAATTTCGTATTCCCATACCCCTGGCTTAACAAAATCTAAAACCCTTCTGACACCTGATTCTGTAATTTTACAAGCCTGCTGCATTAATTCTAATTCAATCGAATTTTTTACAGAACGAATTTCATGCATAATTGGCGCTGACTTTTTTACTGAATGCCCAGGAAAATCTTGCTTCACCTTTTTAATAAAGCGATCTTCTCTTGTTTCTACTTCAGTGGAAGCGCGAAGATGTTCGTTGGTATTGAGGTAAATATTTTCCGCTTCTGCCATCATTTGTTTAAAAATGACAGGAAATTGTGCCAACCAATAAACCGTTTTAATACCAGAAACTTCAAATGCAGTTTGTTTAGTAAGTTTTTCTCCTTCCCAAATTGCAATAAGGTCACTTGTTTCTTTTAAAAATAGTACTTCTTTATGCGCAGCGTTTAATGAATCGGGAAACAGAACTAAAATGGACTCTTCTTGATCTACCCCACTCAAAGCAAAAATATCTCTATGTTGTTGGAAAGGCATTGTACTGTCAGCGCTAATAGGAAAAATATCATTTGAATTAAATACAGCAAGACTGTTTTTAACCATTTTAGCGATAAATTTTTTTCTATTTTCTATGAATAATGATGCTTTTATTCTTTCGTATTTCATGACTTAGAACTATAGTTTGTTAAAATGAAATTCATGTGTTCCTGCAGCATCAGTATAGGTATACCACATTTCTTTCCGTGTTAAAAGAGTAATTTTAAAAGTGTTTACTCCTTGTGTGGTCCAACCTGGTGTAAGCGCAATTGAACCCACACCGTTTATACTCACCCTTGTTTTTTCTCCATCTAAATCCCAGCCACCCGTTTCGCTTAATACTTGATTCAAACTATCTACATATTGCCTTGAATATGACCCGTTTTCCTCGAAAGTTTCTTTGTAATCGGTTGTTTGAAGATTACTCGTAAAAGAAATCCCGCTTATATAATAATTATTTAATTTCCATGTTCCCACAATGTTCCTAATAGCACTAGAAGCCCTTCCGCCATTCTCATATTTTTGACAACCGGCGAGACTAAGCCCTAAAATAAATAGTGTTAAATAAAAAATAGTTTTCATAAAGTGGTATTTATAACAAATTAAGCGAAAAATTCTCAAAGTTCAAGGCTTATTTAAACCAACTCGCATATAGAATATAATTATTAGCAATCCTTTCTACTTCTCCTTTGAATAATTCAGGAGAAAGTGTTTTCACTTTTTTAGCAGGAACTCCCGCGTAAATACTCCAGGATTCTGTCTGTGTGCCTTCCAAAAGTACCGCCCCAGCGGCAATAATACAATTACTTCTAATATGACAATTGTCCATTACAATAGAACCCATTCCAATTAACACATTGCTTTCAATTGTACAGCCATGAACCAATGCGTTGTGTCCAATAGAAACATTATCGCCAATAGTTAATTGGGTCTTTTCATAGGTGCAATGCAACACAGCACCATCTTGTATATTTACCTTATTACCTATTCGAATACTATTTACATCCCCACGTACCACTGTATTAAACCAAATAGAACATTGATTTCCTATTATAACATCTCCAATTACAGTTGCGTTTTCTGCTAAGTAGCAATCCTCACCAAATTTCGGATCGAAACCCCTACAAGATTTAATTAATGCCATTTAAATATTTATTTCCAAGTGGAACCTTCCTTACTATCTTTAACTTGAACTCCGGCTTTAGCTAGGCCATCTCTAATTTTATCTGATGTTCCCCAATCTTGACCGTCACGCGCTGTTTTTCTTAACTCAAGAACCAAATCCATCACCCCCATTAATCTATCGTCACTTGTTTCCGTTTGAGCATGATTCAATCCCAAAACATCATAAATGAAAGCAGTAAAAGCTAAATGTAATTTTGACAAGTCATCTTGCTTAATCGTAACGACACCTTCTTTAAGGTTGTGTATTATTTTCACCGTATCAAATAAATGAGCAACCAAAACAGGAGCGTTAAAATCGTCGTCCATTGCTGCGTAGTATTTATTGATGATTTCATTCACATCAACGGAGGAATGCTTGTTAGGGGTAAGTTCCCCGATTAATTTTTCTGCTTCAAAAAGTCGTAAAAACCCCTTTTCTGCAGCAGATAATGCTTCAGAGGTAAAATCAAGAGTACTGCGGTAGTGTGCTTGCATCATGAAGAACCTAACGACCATCGGATCAAAACCCTTTGATAAGAGTGGTGTGTTTCCACTAAATAATTCATTCGGAAGTAAGCTGTTTCCGGTTGATTTACTCATTTTTTTACCGTTCAATGTTAGCATATTCCCATGCATCCAGTAGTTGACAGGCGCTTTTCCTGTTACTGAACACGCTTGTGCTATTTCACATTCATGATGTGGAAATTTTAAATCCATTCCACCACCATGTATATCAAATGTTTCTCCCAGATATTTTGTACTCATGGCAGAACATTCTAAGTGCCAACCTGGAAATCCAATTCCCCATGGCGATGCCCACTTCATGATATGAGAGGTCCCAGCTTGTTTCCAAAGTGCGAAATCAAGCGGAGCGCGTTTCTCTTCTTGTCCGTCAAGTGCTCTTGTATTGGTAATTAAATCTTCTATTTTCCTTCCTGAAAGTTCACCATAAGGATAAGATCGATTGTATTTTTCAACATCAAAATATACGGATCCGTTAGATTCATAGGCAAAGCCAGAAGAAATAATACCTTCGATAAATTCTATTTGTTCAATAATATGTCCTGTTGCAGTAGGCTCTATATTCGGCGGCAAAGTATTAAAGGACTCCATTACACGATGAAAATCAACAGTATATTGTTGAACTATTTCCATTGGCTCAACCTCCTCTAATCTTGCTTTTTTTCCGATTTTATCCTCACCCTCATCTCCATCACTTTCTAAATGTCCAACATCTGTAATGTTTCTTACATAGCGCACTTTAAACCCCAAATGTTTTAAGTAGCGATTTACTAAATCAAAAGAAATAAAAGTGCGGCAATTTCCTAAGTGAACAGCATTATAAACCGTTGGTCCGCAAACATACATACCTACAAAATTGCTGTTGATAGGGGTAAAAGCCTCCTTTTTACCACTTAAACTGTTGTATATAAATAAATTTCCTTGACGAGCTGACATTTCTTTAATTTTATACAAATGTAAAAAAACAACTGCTATAGATGGCTCATTTGTAAATTCAAGATGAATCAACTTGTTCAATTAAGACAAATCCTTATTTTTGAGCATGGTAAAACGCACAGTAATTATTACAGCAGGTGGAATGGGCACGAGGATAGGGGCTTCTTTACCAAAACAATTTTTATTACTAAAAGGCCAACCCATATTAATGCACACATTGGCTGTGTTTTATTCGCTTGATAGTGAAATGCAATTGATTATTACATTACCTATAGACTGGATGGATTATTGGAAATCATTACTTGCAGCATATAAATGTGAAATACCTCATGAGCTAGTTGCTGGAGGAGATACACGTTTCGCTTCCATTCAAAATGCTTTGATATATGTTAAGGGCGATGAGGTTGGAGTTCATGACGGGGTAAGACCATTTGTAAGTCACGATACAATTTCTCGATGTTTTAATGCTCTTAACCTTTCAGATGCGGTTGTTCCTTGTTTACCAGTTAAAGATTCTATTAGAAAAATGACCCCTAATGGATCAATAGCAATTGACAGAAGTGATTTAAGAGTTGTCCATACACCTCAATGCTTTAGTAGTTCGCTACTAAAGGCGTCCTATAATACGGCATTTTCAAGTTTATTTACCGATGATGCAAGTGTAGTAGAAGCATATGGAGCAAGTGTATTAATGGTGGATAGCAACGAAGAAAATATTAAAATTACGAGTAGCATAGACCTTGATATAGCTGCATTACTTATAGAAAAGAAATGATAAACCCACCACTTTTAGTTAATGGAGATTTAATTTATATCACCGCGCCAGCAAAATTTACCGATGAAGCTTCTGTGTTTTATGCTAAAAATTTATTAGAGCAATCGGGCTTCCGGGTTTTATTAAGTGAGCATTGTTTGGGAAAAAATAATTATTTATCTGGAACCGACACGGAACGATTAAGTGATTTACAGTATGGTATTGATCACCCTGAAGTTCGCGCCATTATATGTGCTAGAGGTGGTTATGGCTGCGTGAGAATCGTAGATCAAGTCAACTGGGCCAATATGTTATTAGAACCAAAATGGCTAATTGGATTTAGTGATATTACAGTATTTCATCATCGTTTAATTAAATTAGGAGTCCAATGTATTCATGGAACAATGCCTTTGAATTTTGAAACCAATACTGTAGAAGCAATCGACACTTTATTGCATAATTTAAGTAAGGCCCCGGTCGATTTTAATCTTGCTGCAAATAGTTTTAATAAAGAAGGGACAGCAACGGGAATGTTGCTAGGAGGCAACTTAAGTATTGTTCACAGCATGTTAGGAACTGATGACCAATTCAACTTTGCAGAAGCTATTTTATTTATAGAAGATGTTGGTGAACATTTATATCAAATAGACAGAATGATCTTTGCTTTAAAAAAATCTGGTGTACTTCACAAAATAAAGGGCTTAATTATAGGTGGCATGAGTGATCTTGAAGATACCGACCCGCCATTTGGTCAATCTATAAATTCAATAATAAAATCGCAATTTGAATATTCCAAAATCCCAATACTCTTTGATTTTCCTGCTGGACATATCTCAGATAATCGCGCTTTGATATTTGGTAAAAGGGTTTCATTAGAAGTTGGAAAAGAAAAATCACACCTGCGTTATTTAAACTAATTCTAAATAAGAACATTTTAGTGCTTTCGATTGTTCAAAGATGTAAATTTGCACTCAATAAACCACAATAATTATGAGTAATTCAGCGCTGCTTAAATCATCAATTTCTAAAAAGTATTGGATGGCCTTAACGGGTTTATTTCTTTGTACATTTTTAGTAGGACACTTATTAGGAAATTTACAATTGATTTTAAAAACTGGAGAAGAGGGAAGAAGGGCCTTTAATGAATATGCCTATTTTATGTCCCATAATCCAGCGATAAAAATTCTTTCATGGGTGACTTATATTTCAATTTTATTTCATGCGATTGATGGAATATTATTAACGATTCAAAATAAGAAAGCGCGACCAATTCCCTATGCTCGTAACAACCCATCAAAAAATTCTTCTACACCAGCACGTTACATGGCAGTTCTTGGAACCTTAGTTTTGGTTTTCATTGCTACGCACATGGCTAATTTTTGGTACAAGATGAAAATTTCAGAAGAAGTGCCCATGCATAGCTTCATTGTAAGTGTTCCAGATCAAAGTGGACAAATTCAAAACCAAGAATTTTATTATACCCACAACTTACAATTGATTCCCAAGGACGATAATTTTTCTGTTAAGAACGGGACGGATTTGTACATGTCTAAAATGAATATAAAAATAGGAGAAGGTTACAGAGATTTACACACTGTTGTAATGCAATTTTTCAGCAAGGACAATGACAGTGCTTTATTTGCAGTCTTATTTTATGTTTTATCGATGTTTGTATTATCTTTTCACTTATGGCATGGATTCGCTTCAGCCTTTCAATCCTTAGGACTGAATCATAAAAAATACAATGCAGCAATTGGCTATATAGGTAAGGGTTTTGCAATAGTAGTACCCTTACTTTTCGCCATCATTCCGATTATTATTTATTTAAAATAACAAGTTAAAAACGCAGGATATGTCAGTTTTAGACTCAAAAATACCCACAGGTCCCATAGCGGAAAAGTGGACCAACCATAAAAACCACATGAACTTGGTGGCGCCAAATAATCGCCCAAAGATTGATGTTATAGTAGTTGGAACTGGATTAGCTGGTGCTTCAGCGGCAGCTTCATTGGGCGAAATGGGTTATAATGTTAAAGCGTTTTGTTTTCAAGACTCCCCTAGAAGAGCACATTCAATCGCCGCTCAAGGTGGAATAAATGCTGCTAAAAATTATCAAAATGATGGCGATAGTGTTTACCGTTTGTTTTACGATACCATTAAAGGTGGTGATTATCGTGCAAGAGAAGCAAATGTTCATCGTTTGGCTGAGGTCTCCGGAAATATTATTGATCAATGTGTTGCGCAAGGCGTTCCATTTGCAAGAGAATATGGTGGTTTATTGGATAACAGATCTTTTGGAGGTACTCAGGTTCAAAGAACATTTTATGCTGCCGGTCAAACGGGGCAACAATTATTATTAGGTGCGTATTCAGCACTTTCTAGACAAATTGGTTTAGGAAGAGTTAAAATGTATCACCGTCATGAAATGATGGATTTAGTAAAAATAGATGGGAAAGCAAGAGGAATAATTGCTAGAAATTTAGTTACAGGAGAAATTGAAAAACATGCTGCACATGCAGTTGTTATTGCTTCCGGAGGATATGGAAATGTTTATTTTCTATCCACTAATGCTATGGGAAGTAATGTCTCTGCCGCATGGAAAGTACACAAAAGAGGCGCCATGTTTGCTAACCCTTGTTATGTTCAAATCCATCCGACTTGTGTACCTGTTCATGGAACCAATCAATCCAAATTAACTTTAATGTCTGAGTCATTAAGAAATTCTGGACGTATTTGGGTCCCAAAAAAGAAAGAAGATGCTGAAGCAATCAGAGCGGGACAGTTAAAACCAACTCAAATAGCAGAAGAAGATAGAGATTATTACTTAGAAAGAAGATATCCTGCCTTCGGTAACTTAGTGCCGCGTGATGTTGCCTCAAGAGCAGCAAAAGAAAGGTGTGATGCTGGTCACGGAATTGAAGCGAATGACACTAATGAAGGCGTTTATTTAGATTTCGCCACAGAAATTTTATCTAAAGGAAGACAATCTGCTTATGCCTTGGGTGATCATAACCCAACAGAAGAAAAGATGCGTGAATTAGGTAAAAAATGGATTGAGGAGAAGTATGGTAATTTATTTCAGATGTATCAGAAAATCACTGATGAAAATCCATACGAAACACCAATGAAAATATACCCAGCTGTACATTATACTATGGGAGGCGTTTGGGTTGATTATAATTTACAAAGTACTATTCCAGGATGTTTTGTGACGGGAGAGGCTAATTTTTCTGATCATGGTGCCAATAGATTAGGTGCCTCAGCTTTAATGCAGGGTCTAGCAGATGGATATTTTGTACTTCCATATACTATATCGGACTATTTATCGAATGAAATTAGAACGGGAAAAATTTCTACAGAAAGTCCAGAATTTGATGAAGCTGCAGAAAGTGTTAAGGCGTCTATTGAAAAAATCCTTTCTAATAATGGCACTCATACTGTTGATCATTTTCATAAAAGACTAGGATTGATCATGTGGAACAAGGTGGGAATGGGAAGAAATGAAAAGGGACTCAAAGAGGCGATTGAAGAAATAGGATTATTGCGAGAAGAGTTTCATAATGATGTATTTGTTCCAGGAACAGCAGAGGAGTTAAATCAAGAATTAGAAAAAGCACTTCGTGTAGCCGACTTAATAGAATTAGGACAATTAATGGCTATTGATGCATTGCAGCGCAAGGAGTCTTGTGGTGGACATTTTAGAGATGAATATCAAGATGCAGAAGGAGAAACTTTACGTGATGATGAGAATTTTAAATTTGTCGCTGCGTGGGAGTATAATGGATCAGATTCCACAAAATCTACTTTACATAAAGAAGATTTAAAATATGAGTTTATTAAAATCGCAGCAAGAAATTACAAATAATTAAAGCAACTATAATGGCAGCAAAATCCATAAATATTACCTTAAAAATCTGGAGACAAAAGAACGCAAATACTAAGGGTGCTCTAGAAACATATTCCTTAAATGAAGTATCTACCGACAGTTCGTTTTTGGAAATGTTAGATCAGTTAAATGAACAATTGATAAACGAGAGAAAAGAGCCTATTGCTTTTGACCATGATTGTCGCGAAGGAATTTGTGGAATGTGTTCTTTATATATTAATGGTCGCGCTCATGGACCTGAAACGGGTACAACCACATGTCAATTGCATATGCGTATGTTTAGCGATGGAGACACTATTTATGTAGAGCCATGGAGATCTCGTGCTTTCCCAATTGTTAAAGATTTAGTTGTGGATCGTTCTGCCTTTGACAGAATTCAACAAGCAGGAGGATTTGTTTCTGTTAACACTTCTGGAAATACGATGGATGCCAATTCTTTACCAATTCCAAAAGATGATGCGGACAAGGCGTTTGAAGCAGCCGCATGTATTGGTTGTGGCGCTTGTGTTGCAAGTTGCAAAAATGGTTCAGCCATGTTGTTTGTAGGGGCTAAAGTTTCTCAATATGCTCTTTTACCTCAAGGAAAAGTAGAGGCAAGAGATCGCGTATTAAACATGGTGCGTCAAATGGATGAAGAAGGATTCGGAAACTGTACAAATACAGGGGCATGCGAAGTAGAGTGTCCTAAGGGAATTTCCTTAGAGAATATTGCTAGAATGAATAGAGAGTTTTTGAAAGCAGGGCTTTCTTCAGAAAAATAGTAGTATTAAGAAATTAAAATGTACAGAATAAAGATTTTATTTAATCTTTTGTCCTTCACCATTTTTATACCAACCAACATTTTTATCTGGATCTAAAGGAACCGTAGCCTTTTTATTGAATTTATTTTGGATATTCATCCAATAGATAAAACCAAAGAATCCCACAAATAAAAGAAGTGTGTTGAAGTAATTTTGCACTACTTCAAAAAACAAAAATATTTGATTTTTAAAAAGGTCTCCTATTGAATAAATCATGTCCGTCCAGCTCATATCTTTAATTTTATATTACAAAGTAAATGATTTTTTTTTAAATAACATTCAACTTTTAAATTTCTCCCATTAATTGCAAGGTTTCCTTAGAGGCTAGTTGTTCGGCTTCTTTTTTAGTGCTTCCTTTACCTTCGCCATATTCTTTTTTATTGATGGCAACACGAATCGTATAGAGCCAAGAACCCTCTATATTTTCTTCGCTATGCAATACAAATTCTAAAGTCAATCTTTTCTTCTGACACCAAATAAACAAGCGTGATTTAAAATCGATTTCAACTTCTAGTAATTTATTTATATCCACAAATTTTCTGAAAATAAAGTTTTGAAGACTCGCTTTGGCTTTGTTAAATCCACCATCTAAATATATAGCGCCAATGAGCGCCTCAAAGGCATTACCTTCAATAGCTGATAGATTAATAGTCCTACTCTGACTGTATTTTATAACTTCTCGTAAACCCATTTTTTCACCTATCTCAGATAAGGTTTTACGATTTACAATTTTAGATTTTAATTTGGTTAAGTATCCCTCATCATCTCCAGGAAACTTATTATATAGATATTCTGCGACTACAGCATCGAGTATTGCATCACCTAAAAACTCTAGCCGCTCATTTGAGTTTAAATCCCCACTACTTAATGATTTATGCCTTAATGCTTTTTTAAATATACTTAAATCGGTAGGGCGATAGCCAAAATTTCGAATAATAAATTTGATTATTACGAGATCTTTCTCAGATTTTTTAGCAGAAATAAAGGGCAGTCTAAGCGCCAAGGATTAAGCGTATTTTTTTACAATTACACTGGTATTGTGTCCTCCAAATCCAAATGTATTGGATAGAGCTACATTAACCGTGCGTTTTTGAGCTGTATTAAAAGTGAAATTTAATTTTGTATCCAACTCCGGATCATCAGTGAAATGATTGATTGTAGGTGGAACGATATCATTTTTAACACTTAACACACAAGCAATAGCTTCAATTGCCCCGGCTGCACCTAATAGGTGACCTGTCATGGATTTTGTTGAGCTAATGTTAATGTTATAGGCATGTTCACCAAATACAGCTTGTATGGCTTTTACCTCAGCAATATCTCCAAGTGGAGTTGATGTGCCATGAACATTCACATAATCTATTTGATCTGCAGTCATTTCAGCATCTTCTAATGCTGCTAACATCGTATTTCGTGCTCCAATTCCTTCTGGATGTGGTGCGGTCATGTGATAAGCATCTCCAGACATTCCTCCACCGGCAACTTCTGCATAAATTTTAGCGCCACGCTTAAGCGCATGTTCTAATTCTTCCAAGATTAGCGCTCCTGAACCCTCTCCTAAAACAAAACCATCACGATCCAAATCAAATGGTCGTGAGGCTGTTAATGGAGCATCATTTCTGGTTGATAATGCTTTTAAGGCATTGAATCCACCCATACCCATTTGATTTACCGCTGCTTCTGAACCACCAGTTACAATGGCGTCAGCTTTACCAAGACGTATCAAGTTAAAAGCATCGATAATTGCATTTGTGGAGGAAGCGCAGGCAGAAACAGTGACATAATTAGGTCCTCGCAAACCGAATTTGATTGAAATATGACCAGAGGCTATATCAGCAATCATTTTAGGAATAAAGAAAGGATTAAATCTAGGTGTTCCGTCTCCCGCGAAGAAATTTTCTGCTTCATCTTGAAAAGTTTTAAGTCCTCCGACTCCAGATCCCCAAACAACCCCTATGCGATCGCAATTGGGGTTTGACTCCATTATGCCAGAGTCTGCAATTGCCTCTGTAGCAGTGACAACTGCATACTGGGAAAACTGATCTAATTTACGCCCTTCTTTTTTATCCATGTGATCCTCCACATTAAAGCCCTTAAGCTCACATGCGAAGTGTGTTTTGAATAAAGAAGCGTCAAACTGCTGAATTTCGGCAGCGCCACTTTTACCTGCTAATAATGCCTCCCAGTAAGAAGATACATCATTTCCAATGGGTGTAAGCGCACCAAGACCTGTTACAACAACTCGTTTTAATTGCATAATATTTTAAAAAAGACTTAGGTCTTATTGTACGTTGCTTTCTATATAAGCAATTGCATCACCAACTGTTTGAATTCCTTCAGCTTTATCGTCTGGAATAGAAATGTTAAATGATTTTTCAAACTCCATGATTAATTCTACGGTGTCTAATGAATCCGCACCTAAATCATTTGTGAAGCTCGCTTCGTTTGTAACTTCTGTTTCTTCAACATTAAGTTTATCTACAATAATTGCGATAACTCTACTTTTGATTTCTGACATTTTATAAAATTTAAAAGGTTTTAAGTGTGCAAAGAAAAAAACAATCATTCAATTAACAAAATTAATACAAGGGTTTTTATGAACTTATTAGTATGGACTTCTTTTAATAAGTCCTAACTAATCCTTAATTTTGTCAAGTGAACACTACTATAAACATAGCAATATTTATTTCAGGAAGGGGTACAAATGCAAAAAATATAATTAATTATTTTTCTGGAAATAAGTTTATAAAGGTTGTTTTAGTGCTTTCAACAAAGGAAAATCAGACCATTTCTACCTTATGTCAGGATAAAAACATAGTTTTTCTTACACCTAATACTTCACAATTAGCAACATCATTTTATTTACAACAACTACAAGAATTAAAAACAGATTGGATTATTTTAGCTGGTTTTCTTCGTAAAATTCCACAGGAGTTAATATCCCACTATCCAAATAAAATAATAAATATTCATCCTTCATTGTTGCCTTCTTTTGGTGGAAAAGGTATGTACGGTGATTTTGTGCACCAAGCGGTATTGGCTTCAGGGGTAGAAAAATCGGGTATCACCATTCATTATGTTAATGAGGAGTTCGACCAAGGAGAAATTATTGCTCAATATAGTTGTAAGGTTGATGCAGCTGATACGGTGTCAATGCTTTCAGCTAAAATACATTTATTGGAACAACAATATTTCCCTCAAATTATTGAAGAAACTATTTCTGAATAGCTTGATCTAATAAATAACCAAACCTCCAACAATCTTCATAGCTATTATAAAGAGGCGCAGGCGCAACACGAATTACATTAGGCGCTCTCCAATCTGCAACTACACCAAGTTTACTTAAGGCATCAAATAATTCTTTCCCTTGTCCTTTAGTCATAATGGATAATTGAGCTCCTCTTTGGCTTTTGTCTTTAGGTGTAATTAATTCGAAGGAGCAGTTTTCCACATTTCTTTCGGATACTTTTTCAATAATAAATTGAAGGTACGCCGTCATGTGATCTCTCTTTTCTCCAATTGCTTTCATTCCAGCAGACTCGAATAATTCTAGTGAAGCAAGATGCACCGCCATTCCTAAAACAGGCGCATTACTCAGTTGCCACCCTTCTGCTCCAGGAATTGGATCAAAAACAGATTCCATTTTAAAGCGTTGTTCTTTATTGTGTCCCCACCAACCCGCAAATCGTTTTAAGTCCTTATTATAAGCATGTTTTTCATGGACAAACATTCCAGCAACACCGCCAGGGGAAGAGTTTAAATATTTATATCCGCACCAAGCAGCAAAATCTACTCCCCAATCATGCAAGTTTAAATTAACATTTCCAGCAGCATGTGCCAGGTCAAACCCCGCCATTGCACCAACCGCATGAGCCGCATCAGTAATTGATTTCATATCAAACAATTGTCCTGAGTAATAATTTACCCCCCCAATCATTACTAATGCAAGTTCATCCCCTAAGGAATTAATTTTAGTAAGAATATCTTCTAAATGAATTAATTGCTCTCCTTCTCGAGGACCAATTTCCACTAAATTATCCTTACTTAGTCCATGAAATTCTACTTGAGAAGCAAGTGCGTATTGATCACTAGGAAATGCTTTTGCTTCGCATAATATTTTTGTCCTTTTTCCTTTGGGTTGGTAAAAAGAAACCATTAATAAATGTAAATTGGTTGTAAGGGAATGTGTAACGACAACTTCTGAGGCTTTAGCTCCAACAACTTTTGCCGCCATTTCGCTTAAATTCTCATGGTAGGAAAACCAAGGCCTTCTAGAAACAAAGTGTCCCTCTACTCCAAATTTACCCCAATCTTCTAATTCCTCCAAAATATAAGTCTTTGCTTTTTTAGGCTGTAGTCCTAAAGAGTTACCGGTAAAATAAACTAATGAATCTGAATGATAATTAGGAAAGATAAACTCTTCTCTAAAATGTCTTAAGGGATCATTGTTGTCTAATTCTTTTGCAAAGGCAAAGGAGTCGTCGAAAAACATAAGCGCTTGAATTTTGTTATTTTTGTAAAAACAAAGATAAACAAGATAATGAGTCAATTGAATAGAAGTAATTCGGAAAAGTTATTTGAGACCTCTAGCCGCTATTTCCCTGGTGGGGTAAACTCACCCGTTCGCGCATTTCGTTCTGTGGGAGGGACTCCTATATTTATTAAAAAGGGTGATGGGTGCACTTTGTGGGATGAAGACGACAATCAATATATTGATTTTTGTTGTAGTTGGGGGCCTTTAATTCTTGGTCACAATCACCCCAAGGTATTTTCGGGTATAGTTTCTACTTTAGAAAATGGAGCAAGTTTTGGTGCTCCTACTCGAAAAGAAAATGAGTTAGCAGCATTAATTCTTGATAGAATAACTTTCATAGATAAGTTGCGATTTGTTTCTTCTGGCACTGAAGCCGTGATGTCTGCAATTCGATTGGCCAGAGGGTTTACTGGAAAATCAAAAATAGTCAAATTTGATGGCTGTTACCATGGTCATGTAGATTCACTTTTAGTTAAAGCTGGCAGTGGATTAATTACTTTTGGAACGTCCTCAAGTGCAGGGGTTCCTGAAGCATTAGCGCAAGAAACTATTGTTTTACCTTTAAATGATATCGAGCTTTTAACGCAATGCTTAGAACAAAATAAAGCGGAAATCGCTTGTGTTATTATCGAGCCTGTACCAGCAAATAATGGGCTCATTTTGCAGGACAAAGTTTTTTTAGAGGCGCTTAGAGCTCTTTGTACAAAAAATGAAATTTTATTAATATTTGATGAGGTAATATCTGGTTTTAGAGTTGCCTTTGGCGGCGCCTCGTTGCTTTATGGAATTCATCCCGACATAGTAACTTATGGTAAGATTATTGGGGGTGGGCTTCCCGTTGGAGCCTATGGAGCAAAAAAAGAAATAATGTCTTTTATTTCACCTGATGGACCTGTTTATCAAGCAGGAACACTTTCTGGGAATCCCGTTGCGATGGCAGC
Source organism: Flavobacteriales bacterium (assembly GCA_947447525.1). GTDB lineage: Bacteria > Bacteroidota > Bacteroidia > Flavobacteriales_D > Crocinitomicaceae > UBA952. The sequence continues at coordinate 99,325 of CANFJL010000010.1, forward strand.
AGGTATTGCACAATTAACCGAATGTTCAGCTCCAGGATTTTATGAGGGTCTTGCAGATAAAACAAGAACATTTGTATCAACTATTAATAACCACGCTTCAGAAAAGCAATATCCATTTGAGATTGTGTCTATTGGTTCTATATTTTGGCTCTCGTTTGATGGTAAAAAAAGAATAATTGCAGCATCTGATATTAATCCCGATATGCATAATTTTAATCTATTGCATCTTGCCTTACTTGAAAAAGGAGTGTATTTAGGTCCAAGTGGATACGAGGTTGGTTTCATTTCTTCTGCCCACGATGAAAAGACACTTACGATTGCTGCAAGTGCTTTTTGTGAGGCGTTGGATGCTATTTTTAATAATAAAAAATGATTTTAGTAACGGGTGCCAGTGGATTAGTTGGAAGTCATTTGCTTTGCCAATTGACTCAAGAGGCATCCGTTGTCCGTGCTTTATACCGATCTGAAAACAGGAGACAAGATACCAAGGAAATCTTTAATTTTTATTTTAAGGAAAAAGCGGATCAGTTTTTTAATAAAATAGAGTGGATAAAAGGAGATATTCTTTCTCTTACTGATCTAGCGTTAATGTTTGAAGATGTAACTCATGTTTATCATTGTGCAGCATTAGTGTCTTTTCATAAAGCTGATTTTCATCGATGCTTGCAAGTAAATAGAGAGGGCACTGCTAATATTGTTAATTTCTGTTTAAAACACAAGGTTGAAAAACTATGTTATGTCAGCTCAACCGCTGCATTATCGTACAATACAAATGGATTAACGGATGAATCTTTTAAGTGGATTCCTGGGCCAGAAGTAAGTGGATATTCAATTTCAAAATTTGCAGCTGAAAAAGAAGTTTGGAGAGGAATTGAAGAAGGATTGAAGGCAGTAATTATCAATCCTTGTGTAATCCTTGGGCCAGGATCTTGGAAAGAAAGCTCTCTTTCAATTTTTAAATCAGCCTCTAAAGGAATTGGATTTTATCCAAGTGGATCTAATGCCATTGTAGATGTAAGAGATGTGGTTTACTCCATGCACTATTTAATGAACTCTGAAATTTCAAGTAAGAAATTTTTATGTACAGGCCCAAATGTCACCTTCAAAGAACTGCTGGAGGCCCTTGCGGTTCGGTTCAATAAAAGCGCCCCTAAAATTAAATCCCCCCGCTGGTTGTCTTTGGTTGTTGCTTCATTTTCCGAAGTAATAAATTTAATATTGCGGAAAAGAGCAGGTTTAACGATAGAATCTGTATATTCAGCCTACAAGAATATAACTTATGATAACCGATTGATTTGTGAAGCAACTGGGGTAAAATTTCACTCTTTGTCCGACACATTAGACCATGCCATAAACGGAAAAATAGAAAGAAATTGAGATGAAATTTCAAAAAATAAATAGGGAACAAATTGTAATAATCATTCTGATTATTTTATATTGTGTTGGACTATTTGGTATTTTATCTCCAACGTGGAAGGACGTTATTTTACCTTTGTCATCGATAAATTTGACGCTGTCTTTTGTCGCTATAATTTTTACCATTGAAGCACCAAGGGGAAGGATAATTAAATTTTTATTTCTTGCTTTCTTAATCGGTTGGTTATCTGAATGGGTTGGTGTCAATACAGGGTATCTTTTTGGTGTTTATCATTATGATGTAAACTTGGGTATTAAAATTTCCGGTGTCCCTCTAGTGATTGGATTGAATTGGGCTACTTTAACAGTTGGCGCTTCCTATTGGGCTACTAGACTTTCAAAGCAAAGATTCCTTAGAATATTCATTGGTGCCTTAATCATGGTTCTTTTTGATGTAATAATGGAACCTGTTGCCATTAGAAATGAATATTGGACTTGGGACAACCATTATATCCCAATTTACAACTATGTTTCTTGGCTGTTTGTTTCTTTATTATTACAGGCTATTTATTTTTATTGGATAAAAGAATCAATGAACAAAGTAGTAGGAGTCTTGTTTATTTTGATGAGTTTATTTTTTATAATTTTAAATTTATTTTAATGTTCTGGATAGGCCCCCTAATTTTAATTGCAACTTTTTTCCTTATGGAATTTGTCGCTTGGTGCACCCATAAATTTCTCATGCACGGCATAATGTGGTATTTCCATAAAGATCACCATCAAATTGAGCCGGGATTTTTCGAAAAAAATGATGTGTTCTTTCTAATCTTCGCAATTCCATCTTGGTTGTTCATCATGTTGGGCATGATGTCAAAAAATTATGTGTTGGTTTGGATTGGTTTTGGGATTGCTTGTTATGGCGCTTCTTATTTTTTGGTTCACGATGTCTATATTCACAGAAGATTTTCCTGGTTAAGAAATATTGATCACCCTTATTTTTATGCGATTAGAAAAGCACATAAAATCCACCACAAAAACATCGGTAAAGAAAAAAGTGAATGTTTCGGAATGCTTTTAGTACCTAGGAAATTTTATAGAGAGGCGCGGACAGCGTATTTACGAAACACCCCAAACAAATGAGTCTATATGCCATCTTAATTATCGGTGTTTTTATAGGTCCACTCGCTTTAAGCTTTGATAAAAAGGTGGCATTCTATAAAGAAATTCGCTTTTTAATTTTAGGCTTGATTGTAACGGGTTTTATTTTTTTAATTTGGGATGAATATTTTACAATAAAACAAGTTTGGGGTTTTAATCCTAAGTATTTATTAGGGATTTATTTAGGTCACCTTCCCCTTGAGGAGGTCTTGTTTTTTATAATAGTTCCTTATAATTGTGTCTTTGTGCACCAAGTATTAAAGGCTTATTTTCCAAGTATTAAACTAAAAAATATTTCAAGTGTATTTTTAATAAGTATTGCGGTAAGCGCTTTATCCCTAGCTTTATTTAATTATCACAATTGGTACACCTTTTCTACTTGTTCCTTAGCGTTTTTGTTATGCACAACTGCTATTCTGTTGAAACCAAAATGGTTAAATAATTTTTCTTTCACTTATCTAGTTTGTCTAATCCCATTTTTATTTGTTAATGGAATCCTAACAGGAGCGGCTACCAGTGCGCCAATTGTATGGTACTCGGAATCTCACATTATAGGTTGGCGCATACTTACCATTCCATTAGAGGATATCTATTATAATTTTTCCTTATTGATTTTGGTTATTGCTTTTTTTGAATGGCAAAAAGGAAAATCACTTTCCTAAAATTGCTGTTGTAGAATGCCCAGGAACCAAATCAATAGTGATTACAGCTCCCCCAGATTTTTTTATAAGTGTTGATCCAACAATAAATTTTGGATTTTCCGGATTTTCTTCCTTTGCATCATAATCCCCTCCTTTTACAAGAACATCGGGAAGTATTGATTCAATACAATGAATGGGGGTGGACTCATTAAATAAAATTACCCCATCAACACAGCCTAAACCTGCAACCACTAATTGTCTGTCCACTTGATTATGAATGGGTCTATTAGGAGCTTTATTTAAAAGTTTAACAGATTTATCGGTGTTTAGAGCAACGATTAATTTGGTGCCAAGGCTTGCCGCTTTTGTTAAATAAGTAACATGTCCTAAGTGCAATATATCAAAACAGCCATTAGTAAAAACAATTTTATCTCCCTTACTTTTCCAAGATCGGGTTTTAATAATTGCCTCATCAAGAGATAAAATTTTATCATTTAAAATCTTCCAATGGTCGCTCATGTTTTTTTATTAAAGTTAGCCATTAAGTTTAGTCCAACAGGTTTGTTGTCTCATTTGGAAATACAAGTGATGGTTTAAAAGTTTTTGCTTCTTCAAAGTCCATACTTGCATAGGAGATGATTATAATAACATCATTGATAGCTACTCTTCTAGCAGCTGGACCATTTAGACAAATGTTTCCACTGTTTGCTGCTCCTTTTATTACATACGTTTCAAAGCGTTCACCATTATTTATATTAACTATTTGAACTTTCTCGCCCTCAATAATGTTGGACGCATTCATGAGGGTTTCATCAATTGTAATACTACCAATATAGTTTAAGTCTGCTTGAGTAACGCGAACTCTATGAATCTTAGATTTTAATATCTGGATGTGCATATACTTGTTTTAATATGCCGCAAAATTAAGGGAAATGTATTAATTAAGCACTAAATTATCAATCAATCGCACCTTTCCGCAGAAAGCAGCAATGCAACAAACGCAATCTTCCTCCCAATCTTTAATAGGAGATAGGTCGGCCGCATTAACAATTTCTAGATATTCCAAACATAGACTCCCTTCATTAAAAAAGTCTGTTGCTAATTTTTGTAGCGTAATAATCGAATATTTATCTTTCTTTTCTTGAACGAAACAAAGGGTTTTCCATATAATTTCAGCATCCTTAATTTCTTGTTCGCTGAGTAATAGATTTCTACTACTCATGGCAAGCCCATTGAGCTCGCGTTTTGTTGAACATGCAACAATTTCAATAGGTAATTCTAGCGCCTTTACAAGCTTTTTAACTACTAAAACTTGCTGATAGTCTTTTTGCCCGAAAAAGGCCTTTTGAGGCTGCACTATTTTAAATAAAATTTCTACTACTTGCGCTACTCCGTCGAAATGCCCTGGCCGAAATTTTCCTTCAAGGCGTTCACAAATAGAATTGAAATCTATTTGAGTTGGAAGAACATTATTTTGATATATCTCACTTACTTCTGGCACAAAAATGATGACATTAGTAAAATTCTTTAGCAGTAAAAGATCAGCCTCTAAAGTTTTGGGATACTGCGCTAAATCCTCCGCTTTATTAAATTGAGTGGGATTAACGAAAATGCTTACTACAACTACATCACAAGTCATTACTGCCTCCTGAATAAGTGAAATGTGTCCAGCATGCAGCGCGCCCATTGTAGGAACAAAACCAATTGATTTATTAGCAATACGCCAACTTAAGAGCGCTGTATTAAGATCGTTTCTGCTGGCTACAATTGTTGGAGGTATCATTCAGTCTTCTTCTTTTGAGGGAACAAAGCTATTTGTTTTTATGAAAGTACGTTATTTTTCCGTAAATTTGCCTTTACTACTATGTAAGTTAACTGTTCAATGGAAAAAAAGAAAGTACTATTTATTTCCCAAGAAATTTTCCCATTTTTACCGAAGTCTGAGATTTCTTCTGTTGCAAGAAGACTTCCTCAAATTACGCAAGAAGAAGGAAAGGAAATTCGTGTGTTCACTCCTCGTTATGGTGTGATTAATGAAAGGAGACATCAATTACATGAAGTAATTCGCTTGTCTGGTTTAAATTTATCTATTGATGATCAAGACCATCCCTTAATTATTAAGGTCGCTTCTGTTAGTGCTGCAAAAATGCAGGTCTACTTTATTGACAATGATGATTTTTTTAAGAGAAACACAACTTTGTCCGACGACAACAATGTTTTTTTTAAGGACAATGACGAAAGAGCCATGTTCTTTTGCAGAGGGGTTCTAGAAACAGTTAAAAAACTAGGATGGCAACCAGATGTGATTCATTGTAATGGTTGGTTTACCGGAATTATGGCATTGTACATTAAGCATATTTATAATAAAGATCCACACTTTAAAAACACAAAGGTGGTTTATAATTTATTTAACGATTCATTTGATGTCCCATGGGATGCGCGTTTTGCTGAAAAATTACAAATGGATGGCTTCTCAAAAGCAATTGCTCAAAAGTTTGTAGATACAAGTTTCGAAAATATCACCAAAGTTTTCATCGAAAATTCTGATGGCGTTTCAATTTCTGCAGAAATCCTTGACGCACCATTGCAAGATATTTACGATGCATATTCAGGACATAAATTGGATTACACAGTCGAGGAAAATCAATCAAAGGCTTTTTCAGCATTTTTTGATAAGGTGATTGATGAGCCAGTTCTTGCATAAATATTCATACTTATGAACAAGAACATTCTTTTTAAATGTTGTGCGCTCTTGCTATTATTAGTAGTGGTTTCTTGTAAGAAAAAGGACAGTATTTTAGGAAAAGATGTAATTGATCCCTATGCTTATTTAAATGGCACCACTACAGATACTTTTGATATCATTACTACCATAATAGAAGAAGATTCTATTATTACAGACAATGCTGCAAATGTTGTTTTGGGAAGTTATAACGATCCTAAATTTGGAAAATTTGACGCTTCTTTTTATACGCAATTAAGATTAGCTGGGGTAAACCCAAATTTTGGAGATGTGTCAACTATTGTTGTTGATTCCTTTGTATTAGCTTTGGAATATGTCGGTTATTATGGAGATTTGTCTCCTCAAACTTTCGAGGTTTACGAATTAAATGAAGATTTGTATTTGGATTACACCTATTATGCCTTCACGAATAAAAATACCAAGCCGGGAAATTTAGTTCCTGTGGGAACGGAGCTCATGACGCCTGATCCATTCAATAAAGCGGTAGTTGGGGGAGACAGTTTATTACCTCAATTAAGGATCCAATTAAATACCAGTTTAGCCACTGCATTAATTAATGAAGCAACAAGTGGAAGCACAACATTTGCAAGTAATGAAAGCTTTTTAAGCTATTTTAAAGGACTAAAAGTTAAAACTAATAATGGAACTCAAGCATCTGGAACGGGTGGTATTTTATATTTCAATATAAACAGCCCAGCTTCTAAAGCAACCATTTATTTTACGCAAGACGGCGTTCAAAAAACATACGACCTTTTAATCAATACTTCTTGTGCTGATTTCACACATGTAGAAAAAGATATAACAGGAAAACCACTCGAACAATTATTACAAAATGAATCCTTAGGAAATATTGAATTTTATGCCCAAGCGTTTAATTTTAGGGCCTTGGTAAAAATACCGGGATTGAACAACTTAAAGAAAAATCAATTAATACACCGTGCTAATTTACATTTACCGATTCAGTTTCAGTCGAATTATCGTTACAAACCCGGCTTGAATATTTCTGTAGCAACACGTATTAAAGAAGCCGTCCAAACCTATACTAATTTAGGCGTTTTAGGGTCGTATGATGATTACACAAAAGAATTCAGCGTTGACTTAAAACAATATACGCAAGCAATAATTAATAAGGATATTGAAAATACAGGAATAATTCTATCTCCTAGATATTTTATAAATTCAGCTGAAAGAATTGTGTTTAATGGAAAAAACACCATTAATAAAGCCAAACCTCGTTTAGTAGTAACCTATACAACTTACTGATTTATGTGTGGAATTGTCGCTTATCTAGGCAAAAAAGAAGCCTTTCCAATAATATTAAAAGGATTGAAGCGCTTGGAATATCGTGGATATGACAGTGCTGGAATTGCTCTTATTGATGGAAATGATTTAAATGTATATAAGTGTGCTGGCAAAGTAAGCAATTTAGAAGCTTTTACAGAAGGAAAAAACATTAATGGCCACAACGGAATTGGCCATACGCGTTGGGCTACTCACGGACCTCCAAATGATGTTAATGCTCATCCACATGTATCTATGGACGGATCATTAGCATTAATACACAATGGAATTATTGAAAATTATGATGCTTTAAAGAAGGAGTTGATCAAACAGGGATATGTTTTTAAAAGTGATACGGATACTGAGGTATTGGTTAACTTGGTGGAACATATTAGTAAAAAGGAAAATGTTTGGTATGGTGAGGCTTTACGCTTAGCATTATTTCATGTCGTTGGCGCCTATGCTATTGTAGCCACTTCAAAAAATCATCCCAATCAAATGGTGGCCGCTAGAAAAAGTAGCCCTTTGGTAATTGGAATAGGAGCAGATGGAGATTTTTATTTAGCATCTGATGCCACCCCAATTGTTGAGTATACCAAGCAGGTTGTTTATTTGGAAGATGAAGAAATAGCGGTTCTTAAATTAGGCGAAAAATTAAAGATTTATAACATAGCAGATCAAGAGAAGACGCCTTATTTTCAGCAGTTAGAAGTTGAATTAGAGGCTCTTGAAAAAGGTGGTTATGAGCACTTTATGTTAAAAGAAATTCACGAACAACCAAGATCTATTCATGATTGTTTCCGCGGTAGGTTAAATGCTGCCGAAGGTTGGGTTTCATTAGGTGGAATTAAAGACTACGAACAAAAGATGATTCAAGCGAATCGCTTGATTTTAATTGCTTGTGGCACCTCTTGGCATGCAGGATTGGTTGGAGAATATTTAATTGAAGACCTCGCTAGAATTAATGTTGAAGTAGAATACGCCAGTGAATTCAGATACAGGAATCCAATATTAAGCGAAAACGATGTTGTAATAGCAATTTCTCAATCTGGAGAAACAGCAGATACTATGGCAGCACTTGAATTAGCAAAATCAAAAGGAGCTACCATTTTAGGTATTTGTAATGTAGTAGGTTCTTCTATTTCTCGTATTACAGACGCTGGATCGTACACTCATGCTGGTCCCGAAATAGGTGTAGCATCTACTAAGGCTTTTACAGCTCAAGTAACAGTTTTAATATTAATGGCCTTATCACTTGCTAAGCAAAAAGGAACGATTCCAGAAGCAAGTTTCAGAAATCTATTGGCAGAATTAGAAGCAATTCCAGAAAAAGTGAAGCAAGTTTTAGCTACCAATGATAAAATTGAAAAAATAGCAAGGGAATATAAAGACGCTACTAATGCTTTGTACTTGGGAAGAGGAAGTTCTTTTCCAGTTGCCTTAGAAGGCGCTTTAAAACTAAAAGAAATATCCTATATCCACGCTGAAGGTTATCCTGCAGCTGAAATGAAGCATGGACCCATTGCATTAATCGATGAGAACATGCCGATCTTCGTAATCGCTACTCAAGGAAATTCCTACGAGAAAGTTGTGTCTAACATCCAAGAGGTAAAAGCACGAAAAGGAAAGGTAATTGCTATTGTAACCGAAGGAGATATTCAAGTAAGGGAGATGGCAGATCATGTGATTGAAATACCTGAAACGAACGAATATCTAGTGCCCTTATTGGCAACTATTCCATTTCAGTTACTTTCTTACCATATTGCAGTAATGAGAAATTGTAATGTTGACCAACCAAGAAATTTAGCGAAGTCTGTAACGGTGGAGTAATTAATGGAAAGGGTAGTACCAATTACATAAAAAAGTTACTAAACAGGCTAGGCTCCAGCCAGAATATACTTCTATAGGTTTATGTTTATTTAGGAATAAACGGGCGCTTATGGTTAAACCGGACGCAAGAATTGCTAGAGCAATAATCCAAATGGGCGCTGTGGTTTGAGTTAAGTAATAAGCACATAAATATCCAACCAATATTCCGCCACCGGCGGCATGCATCGAGATTTTTATCCAACGATTGATCAATAGGAAGAGCGCTGTTACGAGTGCTCCGGAAAGTGGCAGAGCCATTAAATATTTGGGTAAGTATCCGTCGGGGTCTTTGTAATTGAAAAGCATAAATAATAAGGCACAATAAACGAACATAATAATCAGTGGGAGCGATCTTTCTCCTTGTTGCTCCATGTCTATTGTTGTTATTACTTTACGTTTATGCAACATTACAAATGATAAGCCCGGGGCAAGACAACTGAAAATAATAAACAAAGTCAACAGTTGCGTTTTTACCATTTCAGGCAGTAAATACAGTGTAATTAAACTTATATCAATTCCCTTAGATGGATAATATAAAGTGATGATTAAACCAATACTTGGCATAAATAAGGGTAAAAATACCCATGATATTAGGTGGGAAAGTGCTCTCAATTATAGTTCTTTTCGTAATCGCGCTACAGGTAGGTTGAGTTGCTCTCGATATTTTGCAACAGTTCTTCGCGCAATGTTATATCCTTTTTGTTGCAATAGGGCCATTAATTTCTCATCAGGAAGCGGTGTTTTTTTATTTTCTCCGCTAATAGCATCTAATAAAATTTGCTTTACTTCTCTAGTAGAAACTTCTTCTCCACCATCTGTAGATAATGATTCAGAGAAAAAATACTTTAATGGGTATACACCAAAGTTGGTTTGTACATATTTGCTGTTTGCAACACGAGAAATGGTGGAAATATCCATCTCAACAATTTCTGCAATGTCTTTTAATATCATTGGCTTCAACTTGGTTTCATCTCCACTGAGAAAAAATGCTTCCTGATAATGCATAATAGCATTCATGGTGAAAAGCAAGGTTTGTTGTCTTTGCTTTATAGCGTCAATAAACCAAAGTGCATTGTCTAATTTTTGTTTTACGAAACCCACTGCTTGTTTATCGGATTTTGAAGTCTTAGCCCCCTCTGAATAATTCCGTAAAAGATCTTTATATTCTTTGCTAACTTTTAATTCAGGTGCATTCCTACTGTTCAACGAAAGTGCCAGGCCCACTTCATTTTCAATAATGATAAAGTCAGGAATAATTTGTTGAAAATTCTTGGCAGATTCTTTCATTGAACCACCAGGCTTTGGATTTAATTTTAAAATTTCATCAATAGCAGCCTTAAGAGTTACCTCATCAATAGATAATTTTTTAACAATTTTATCGTAATGTTTTTTGGTAAATTCCTCAAATAAATCCCGCAAAATTAATTTAGCTTTCTTTCTAATTTCTGATCCATCCTGCCTTCTTTCAATTTGTAATAAAAGACATTCCCTTAGGTTTCTTGCTCCTACTCCAGCAGGATCTAATTCTTGAATTAAGTGAAGAATAACTTCAATTTCTTCTTCTGTTGCAATCACATTCATTGAAAAAGCAAGGTCATCAACAATAGCATCTAAAGTCCTTCCTAGATAACCTGATTCATCAAGATTTCCAATTAAAATATCTGCAATTGCAAATTCTCTATCGTCCAAATCTAGTAGATGAAGTTGCTCGCTCAGCTTTTCTTGAAAACTTTGTTCCCCAGAAAGTGGAATTACCCTTTCTTCATCATCTTTAGATTGATTGTTTGCTTGTGTTTTGTAATCTGCAACATCATCATCCATGTAGTCTGATATATCAAAATCATCATCGTTGTCATCGTCATCGAACTCCTCTTGATCTTCAAACTCATCTTCATTATCTTCACTCCCTTCTTCTAGGGCAGGATTTTCTTCAATTTCTTGTTTGATGCGTTGATCTAATTCTATGGTAGGAACTTGCAACAATTTCATAAGTTGAATTTGCTGCGGGGAAAGTCGCTGTTCTAGCTTTAAGGATAGATGTTGCTTAAGCGCCATAATTAAAATGCTGCATTTAGTGGTGTTCTTGGAAATGGTATTACATCTCTAATATTAGTCATTCCGGTAACAAACATAATCATCCTCTCAAATCCTAGGCCAAATCCTGCATGGGGTACTGTACCTAATTTTCGGGTCTCAATATACCACCACAAATCTTCTTCTGGGATATTAAATGCTTTGCATTTTTCAAGTAAGATATCGTAACGCTCTTCACGTTGAGATCCACCAACGATTTCTCCAATCCCTGGGAACAATACATCCATAGCTGCCACAGTCTTTTGGTCGTCATTTTGTCTCATGTAAAACGCCTTGATGCCCGCAGGATAATCGTATAAAATTACAGGGCATTTAAATTCTTTTTCTACCAAATAACGTTCATGTTCACTTTGCAAATCCACCCCCCATTCAATAGGATATTGAAATTTCTTTTTCTTGTTGTGGTTACAATTTAAAAGTACTTCAATTGCTTCTGAATAAGACAAGCGTTTGAAAGGGTTTTCAATTACAAATTTTAGACGATCAATCAATCCTAATTCATTTCTTTCCTGTTGCGGCTTTTGACTCTGTTCTTGAACTTCTCTTTGATTTAAAAACTCTAAATCTTCACTACACTTATCCAAGACATAGGCGCATATATACTTTAAAAATTCTTCGGATAAATTCATATTATCCTTTAAATCATTAAAAGCAACCTCTGGTTCAATCATCCAAAATTCTGCTAAATGTCTTGAAGTATTTGAGTTTTCAGCGCGAAAAGTAGGACCAAAAGTATATACTTGACCTAGCGCAAGCGCTGCTAATTCAGCTTCCAATTGACCAGAAACAGTAAGGTTTACGGCTTTCCCAAAGAAATCCTCTTTATAGTCAACTTCACCTGCATCATTTAATGGTGGATTTATAGCATCTAAGGTGCTAACTCTAAACATTTCTCCCGCCCCTTCAGCATCTGAACCGGTGATAATGGGCGTATGAAGATAGACAAACCCATTTTCATTAAAATAATGATGAATGGCATAAGCAACAGCATGTCGAATACGAAAAACGGCACTGAAGGTCTGTGTTCTAAATCTTAAATGGGCCTGTTCTCTTAGAAATTCTAGGCTGTGTTTTTTAGGTTGTAATATGGTTTGTTGCACTTCATCGGGATGCGCAAGACCGAGGATTTCAATTTGCTCTACTTGTAGCTCTACATTTTGTCCTGCTCCAATGGATGCAATGAGCGTACCAATTAAAGAAACTGATGCGGCGGTAGTAATATTTTTTAGCTGTTCTTCAGGAAATTTTTCAAAGTCAACTACGGCTTGAATGCTTGCTAGACAAGATCCGTCATTTACTTGGATAAATCTATTGCTTCGGAAGGCCCGAACCCATCCTTTTACAATAATTTTTTCTCCAATCAATGCTTTGCCCTCAGGACTAAGTATGTGTTTTATTTTAAATCGTTCCATGAACACAAAAATAAGACATTCCTATTAAATAATGCAGCCGCCATCTTTAATTCCTTATCAATATTCATTCTTAATGTTTAGGTTGCTTTTATACCTAATTTTAATAAAAATTAAAATCACTCTTATGTTTAATGCTGCCCATACCCATTTACTCGTAAATCACTTTCCAATTATCCTTCCTTTTATTGGAGTTTTTATTGTGATCTTAGGTTTAATCTTTAAGTCAGATTTGGTTCAAAGAATTGGCTTGCTTTTATTTGTTTTAACCGGAATAGCAGCATTTATTTCCATGAATACAGGTGGAAATGCAGAACATTTTTTGGAGCGTTTGGATGAAAGTAAGGAGCATTTAATGCACGAACATGAAGAAGTAGCAGAGACATTTTCGCTTATTGCTTATATTCTCTCAACGATCTCTCTTGTCGCAATTTATTTGTCATGGAAAAAGAATAAAGCATCCAAGATATTTGTGGGATTAGCAATTTTAGGGGCCTTTATTCTGATCAGTTTTTCAAAGGAGACAGGCACATCAGGCGGAGAAATTACGCATCTTGAGATACGAAATGAAAAGTAATTAATTTTTTTAATATAAATCTTTCAATTTTAAGTGTAAATCATTAAATTCGAGTTAATTATACTTGGATGAATTACACCTTTCGACTTTTGTTTTGTCTTGTTATTGGTACAACACCATTCTTTTTTAACGCTCAAAAAATTGGCGCCTCCGCTCCCTTATTATCTGAAAATAAAGAAAAAGAATTTCTATTAAAGGATACAACGCAGTGGAGAGAAATCAACGAACAACGAACAGAAACAGGCGCATTTTATAAGAATTATAAAGGCGACACCAAGTCAGTTTTCAATAAAAAGCCAATTCATTATAAAGATTCTGTAGGAAACTGGCAGCAAATAAACTCAGTTTTAGCACTAGGATCTAATGGAATTTGGTCTGCTCCTGCACAACAAAATCCCTGCTATTTATATCCATCGGGAGCTGTTGGAATTAATAATATAGTATTGGGAGCGGAAATTAAAGAAAATGAAAAAAGTTGTTCCGGCGTATTATTAATGGACGGCAATCATGCAAGCATCAACTATAATGCTAACTTAAGCAGAGAAATTCAGTTTTATGAGAATGCGATTAAAAGTAATTATATACTACAAGTTCCCCCTGTAATTACTGATGATTATTATATCATAGAAGAATCTATATCGCTTCCTAAAGGCAGCTTTTATTCTTATGAATTTAATAGTCATGCTGCCGATATCATTACCACTAGGGGTATAAACGGCGGCTTGTTTATTGATGGATTTAATTTTGGGGACATTGTTTTTCTTTCTGAAGTGGGCAAAGATATTGCAAGAATTGTTCAACCCTTATATTACGACCAAAGTAAAATTCAAGTTCCCGGAACGCACCGGATTATTGAAAGAGAAACAGGATGGTATATTCAAACAGCTGTCCCAAGTTCATGGCTGCATGCGCAGGAGCGGGTGTACCCAGTGGTTATTGACCCTTTACTTAATGGTCCTATGTCTACTTGGGCAGGGGGATATATGAATTCTTGTCTTACTCCAACTTATAATATTGATAGTTTGCAAGTTACAATCCCCGCAGGCGTTACTGTAACAGGCTTATATGTTTCATCAAGTTTTTATGCCGACCCATTTGCTGGAGCAACGATGAATAAGGGCTCGATGTATTTCAGCACTACTTGCGGGAGTTCTCAAATTTTTACCGTGACTGGTGCTACCGCAACTTTAGCGGGGACAGCATATTTAGATAGTTTTAACATGATGTCACCTTTGATGTGTTGTTACCCAGAATCTTGTTCAAGCACCAATATTTATGTTCGTTTTCACCTCGGAAGAACAACCTATGGTACAGGGTGTAATCTCACCTATATTCGTTATGATCCATTCACCACACTTTGGCCATTTCAAGTAATTGTTTATGGGAAAACTCCAGAAAGTTATGGAAATGAGTGGTATGTCCCTCAAGCCCCAATTTGTTCTAATGTTTGTACTGTTCCAGCAACCGCTTATGTAAGATATGGCGTCGCGCCTTATACTTTTTCACACGCCTGGAGTTCTGGCTCCATCACAACGGGGATTAATTCGGGTTGTAGCGTGGGATCAACGAATCATCATTTTGATTTAGACATTCCAAATTGCCCTAATTACTGCGACTCTAATTTTATCAGTTTAACTATTCCACCACCACTTATTGTTGATGCCTGTGGAAATAGTGTTGTTGGTATCCCGTTTGCAACTGTCCCAATAATACCCGCAACAAATGTTGATATTGTTTATGATTCTGTCATTTGCGCTGGGGAAACATATATTGTTTCTTTAAATTCGTGTTTGTCAGGCGGCACAGTAAATTATTGGGGGGATAATATGTCGGGACAAGGATCTTTTTCTGCTCAATTTAATCCAAGTTCAAGCCCTGATTCTTTGACCTATTTTGCTTATGCCTATGGAAATGGTTGTACTTCAGACACCAGTATCATTAATGTAGTAGTTCATCCAAATCCTATCGCTTCTTTTCAAATAAATCCGGCCATGGCAATAGTTTCTTTGCCAATTGCTTTTAACAGTACCTCAACAAGTCCAGCCTCTCAGATTACTGCTTGGAATTGGTATTTGAATGATACGCTAGCCAATACCTCAATTTCTTGGGGTGAAACTATCAATACGACAGGAGTCTATCCACTTTGTTTAATGGTACAAGATGAATTTGCTTGTGTAGATACTGCATGTTCAACTTTAATTGTAGCTCCTGCTGAGGTGCACATTCCAAATGTAATCACGCCCAATTCAGATGGAATTAATGATACTCTAGTATTCGATTACCTAGATTTTTATCCAAACAATTATTTAAAGATATTTAACCGATGGGGCAATTTAATCTTCGAACAAAATAATTATCAAAATAATTGGGACGGAGGTGAATTTTCAGACGGCACCTATTTTTTCCAATTAGAGGTTGTAGATAAAGATGTTGTTTACAGTGGATTTATCCAAATCGTACATTAATCTTATTTTCCGTTCCACTGTGTCATGGTGAGTTGAACTCCTATGGCACAGAAACTTAAGATAAAAGATTTCGCTGTTTCAATTCTTTCAGGCAAAGCTAAGGATTCTTCTTTCCCCCATTTATTGAGGACATAATCACTTTGTTTTCCTTTTGAAAAATCACTTCCAATACCGAATCTGAGTCGCGTATATTGGTTGGTATTAAGAGTAGCTTGAATGTCTTTTAATCCATTGTGACCACCATCACTTCCATTACTCTTCATTCTTAGTTTACCGAATGGCAGCGCTAAGTCATCTGTAATCACTAAAATATTCTCTAATAAAATATTTTCTTTTTGCTTCCAATAGTTCACTGCTTTACCAGATAAATTCATGAAGGTAATGGGTTTTATAAGGACTAAAGTTTTGCCCTTATATTTTGCATGTGCTACAAAAGCAGTGCGGTCTAAGGAGAAGTCTACTTTTAATTCTTTAGCAAGTTCATCTAAAACATTAAATCCAATATTGTGTCTCGTGTTTTCGTATTCACTACCTGGATTTCCCAAACCAATTATGAGGTATTTCATAGTTTAAAATTACTCAATCAAATTAAATCAAAGCCATTCACAAAAATCAATTCCTTTTCTTTTATTTCTTGGTGTTTAGATTTTTGAACCAAAGCAAGAGGATTATTCCCCAAGAGGTGGTGCAACAAACCCCATCTAACTCGGGTTTTAGCTGCTTGATAAACCAGCTGATTTTCATCAGTCCACCAAATAATGGAATTACAAGCATAATCATTTAGGGCAGCATTAAATAATTCAGTAAGTAGGTCTGGATTATTTCTATCTATCCAAATGATATCGGGAACCAAAAACGAAAACATTTTAGGGTCAATTATTTTTTTTAATAGAGGAATATAAGGCAGGATCTTAGGGATTAATTTTCCATATTTCCCAGGAAAGCGTTCTATTTCCCATGTGGCTTTATTGAATTTTGCAAAGGCTATAATTTCCTCCTCTTCATTGTATAATGCCCCGTAGGGGCCTTGACAAATATGTGTATCGGTATACCCAAACTGCCCTCCATAAGTAGCTTCTACAGCTTCTTTAATTTGCATCCAATCTTCTATTAAGCGAAATCGTTTGCTTCTTTTTGGAAAAAACCGACTATAAGCTTGAGTGGTAAGTAAACTTTTAATTTCCAAACCAAAAGTCTCGGCCATATTCAAACTTCTTTTGTTTTTAGGATCAATATAGGCGTAAAGCAGGCCATTTTTATTAAGACAAGTTTCAAAAAATTGATGAATTTCGTTCTTGATGGGAGAATTTACTTTTGATTTTTTTAATGAATTACCTGAACTTTGAAAAAGGGATTCAAAAGTAAAATAGCGTAGATAAAAACCGAAGGGTCTTTCACAAAAAGTAACATTACCAATTAATTTGTGATTTCTAAAGAGCAAAAGAGAAAGCGGATTATCGGCAAGTAAGGCCTGTTTTTTAATGTCCAAATGCTTGTAAACAGCTCCATTGGTCCCGAGACTTGTTTTCTCTAGTAAAGAAATTAGTTCCTCAGAAATATACCGTTCTGTTTTAAGTTCCATTAACAACAAAGTTAATTTCTTTACTTGTTATTCCTATTATTCATTGGGAGCTACTTAATAAAGTAAAAAAGCACTAACTTAGCGCTCTTAAAAATAAGAGGAGAGGTGGCAGAGTGGCTGAACGCGCACGCTTGGAAAGCGTGTTTACGGTAACGTAACGGGGGTTCGAATCCCCCTCTCTCCGCAGACAGATTGTCTAAAACAGTCTAAAAGCGTGTAAAATCAAGGTTTTGCACGCTTTTTTTATGTTCTTCAAATTCTAAAAAAGTCTAGGTTTGTCTATACTTTTGGTTTCTTAGCGGGTTTCTTTTTTTTGAAGCCAAAAAAGAAACCAAGCAAGTAGACGCTAATAGACATAATA
>CANFJL010000011.1 GCA_947447525.1 Flavobacteriales bacterium
AATCATTGAATCTGCCCCTAGATTTAAATCAAGTCAAAATAGACATGCACAGTCATTTGATCCCAGGAATTGACGATGGGTCGCCCAGTATGGAGCATAGTCTTGCGATGTTGATGAAGTTTGAAAATTTGGGTTTTAAAAAGGTAATTACAACGCCACATGTGAAACCTGGTTCCTATCCCAATACTTCAGAAATTATTTTGGATGGTTATAAGCAATTAAAAGCTGCTGCCATGGAAGCCGGAATTGCCCTTGAAATAGAGGTAGCAGCAGAATATTTTTTCGATGAAACCTTAATTGACAAAATTAAAGCTAAAAACATTTTAAGTTTTGGAGATCAATATGTCCTGGTTGAATTCGCTTTTAATCATCCCCCTATTTTCGAAAATTTACTTTTTGATACCTTAATCGAAAATGGATACAAGCCAGTTCTCGCACATTTTGAACGCTATTCCTATTATTTTGGATCAATGGAAAAAGCACATGAATGGCAAAGAAAAGGCGTCGCAATTCAAATGAATTTAAGTTCACTTTGTGGGGCTTATGGTCCAGAAGTGAAAAGACAAGCCGAGGCGATGCTCGATCAATTTGCTTTTGATTTTGTGGGTACCGATTGTCATAGAATAGAACATTTGATTCAATTAGAAGAAAATTTAACCTTGCCCTATCTGTCTAGATTAAATGATTTTATGCTTAAAAATTCGTCACTTTGATACTGCATTTATTAAGGCATTCAAAAACTAATCAGATTTCAAGTTCAGGAAAAGATTTTGATCGCGAATTACTTGAAAGAGGAAAGGAACAGGCACGAATGATGGCAGAACATTTTAAAGAGATGCCTCTTACTCCAACCAGTATTTTTTGTTCAAGCTCTATGAGAACAAGAGAAACATTGACCATCATTCAAAAAGAAATCAATTTTACTGACATCACCTATTTAGATGAGCTTTACCTGGCTTCAGAAGCAGCTTTGCTTCAATTTCTTTGGGAGAAAGATGCGGAAGATATAATGATTATTGGACATAATGAAGGACTGTCAGATTTAGCTTCCTATTGCATGGGAGTAGAAATTCATTTGAAGACTTGTTCTTATATAAAAATTAATATTTCTGCATCAAATTGGCAAGAATCTTTTGCGGCTAAAGGTCAGATGCTTGATTTTTATCGTCCTCTGATTTAGCATTGGGAATATAATGGTAGGTGACTTGCTGTGCTTTTTGATCCTCCTTGGCCTCCATCGCAGCCTTTTCTTGTGCCAATTTTTCTAAATACATGCCCTCCAAATCAGGAGGTTCAATGCCTAACTCTTTTTCGATTTCATATTGCATTTTTGGTGGTTGTGGTCCCTTTTTTCTATAAATGAAAGCAAGAAATATACCCGAAATAGATCCCATTAAATGTCCTTCCCATGAAATTCTTGGATGACTTGGGAAAATTCCCCAAACCATACTTCCATACAAAAACACGACCAATAAAGACAAGGCTTGAAGCGGGAAATATTTTCTTAAAAATCCTGAAATAAATAAAAAGGAAGCTAAGGCATAAATGACTGCACTCATTCCAATATGGTAAGTTCCTTTGTCGTCAGCATAAATCCAAAGTAGCAAACCACTCAATAACCAAGAACCTATAAATACTCGAAAAGCAATAGAACGATAGGAATAAAAAAGTAGGGTTGTCAACATAAAGATGGCAGGAGAATTGTTGATGATGTGTTTGATATCATCATGGGCATGAATCCACGGCATAAAAAAGATTCCTTTTAAACCTTGAATTCGTTTTGGTAAGACTCCCAAGCGATGGAAATCAAAAACAAAAATATAATCTGCCCAATACACCAACCACATCAAAACCAATACTAGGAAGCCAAAAAGTGCTGCTTCTTTCAATGGTTTATCTCGAGTGCGTGTATTCTTCATTTTAAACCCTATGTCAAAACCCATACCCAAAATGAATTGCTGACAAAGTGACGGAACTTACTTAATTTTGAATGTATATAATTAAATTTGCACTATGACAAAAAGAACTGCTTGGTTCAATGCCTTGCGCTTAAGAACACTTCCCTTATCCATTTCAGGAATTTTAGTAGGCGCCGCACTTGCAAAATCTGATGGTGCATGGAATAGCTATATATTTTGGGGCTGTTTATCCACCACCCTATTGTTCCAAATCATTTCCAATTTAGCCAATGATTTAGGGGACACACAAAAAGGAACAGACAATGAACATCGTGTTGGTCCGGTGCGCAGCGTGCAATCTGGTTTAATTTCTACAAGAGAAATGGGAGTTGCCATTCTATTGTGTTCTGTTTTAGCTCTTATTTCTGCTGGTATTTTGATCTATATCAGTGCTCAAACATTGACATTTTATACGATAATGGTATACATCAGCTTAACCATATTGAGTATTCTTGCCGCTTTGACTTACACCATCGGAAAAAATGCCTACGGATATCGCGGCTTAGGAGATTTGATGGTTTTTATTTTTTTTGGCGGAGTTGCAGTGATTGGAAGCAATGGCTTGTTCGGAATAGGATTTAATCCACTAACTATTTTGGGAGCGTTGACGATTGGCACCTGGAGTATTGGGGTTTTGAATTTGAATAATATGCGCGATCAAGTTAATGATAAGGCAAGTAATAAAATTACAATGGCAGTAAAATTAGGCTTTCAAGGTGCCCGTATATATCACTTTACAATAGTCATCATTGGATTAATAGCTTGGTGTATTCTCTTGTATTTACTCTACATGAAAGACAATTCCAGTATCTATCTCTATGCTTTTATTCCATGTTTGTTGGTGATTAAACACCTGATTAGAGTAAATAAAACGAAGGAACCAAAAGATTTTGATCCCGAATTAAAAAAACTTGCCTTGAGTACTTTCTTCACGGCTTTATTGTTGCTTATTTTGAGTCAACTAACTTAAGATAAAATAGTTATCCTTTAATAAAAGGCCTTTTCAACTTTCTATTTTTAAGGAATTGATTTGAAATTAAATAATAAAGAAAAAATATAATTTGTGCAGATATTAAGGACGATCAACTAAAGATTATTCAGTAAATTTGTTCACTTTTAAATGAAGCGCTATGAATATTTTAGTTTGTATAAGTAAATCCCCCGACACCACTTCAAAAATTGCATTTTCAAATGACAATACACAGTTTGATGATAATGGTGTTCAATATATTGTCAATCCTTATGATGAATGGTATGCCTTAGTTCGGGCCTTAGAGTTGAAAGAGACTTTAGGTGGACAAGTTACCATAATCACCGTTGGAACAACTACTGATGAAGCCATTATGCGCAAAGCTTTGGCTATTGGTGCTGATGAAGCAGTTCGTATCGATGCAGATCCTAAAGATGCTTACTATACAGCAATGCAAATTGCTCATTATGCCCAATCCAATGGATTTGACTTGGTTTTGACTGGTAAAGAAACCATTAATTACAATGGATCTCAAGTGGGTGGAATGATTGCAGAAGCTTTAGACGCTCCATTTGTTTCCTTAGCTACAAAATTAGAGGTGAATGGAACTACTATTCAGCTTGAAAGAGAAATTGTTGGTGGACTAGAACTTATTGAAGTAGCTCTTCCCGTGGTTGTTTCCTGTGCCAAAGGAATGGCGGAACAACGCATCCCTAATATGAGAGGGATTATGGCCGCAAGGACTAAACCATTACAAATTATTGCTCCTCAAGCTATAGAGGAACTTACCAATTTTATTCAATTCTCCGCAGCATCTTCGAAAGCTTCTGTAAAAATGATTGACGCAGATAATATGGATGAGTTAGTGGCATTATTGCACAGCGAAGCAAAAGTTATTTAATTTTTAAAAGCAAGAAAATGATTTTAGTATATATTTCAAGTCAAAACGGCATTTCAAAATCTGCATTTGAAGCAGTAACTTATGCACGCAAATTAGATTCAGAAGTTTGTGTCTTAACTTGTGGTTCTGCAAGCGAAGCACAGCTTTCAGCTTTCGGTCAATATGGTGCTCAAAAAGTATTGGTTGATAGAAAAATTGATGGTTCTGATGCGCAGCAATTAACAAAATTAATCAGCCAATATGCTCAAGAATTAAACGCAAGCACTTTAGTTTTTACTCATGATTTTGTTGGAAAAGCAATCGCTCCAAGAGTTTCTGTGAAATTAAAAGCAGGAATGGTAGCGGGTGCCATTGCATTGCCAGAGGCTAATGGCTCCATTAAAGTAAATGTTTTCTCTGGTAAAGCTAGTGGTTTTGTAAAAGTTAATTCAAGTGTTCGTATCATCTCTTTATTGGCCAATAGTATTCCATTAGAATTAAATGAAACTGCCTGTAAGGTAGAGGAAATCACTGCTAATACAGGTGACTCAAAAATTAAAGTAATTTCTGTAAAGAAACCTGATGGAGCCATTCCACTTCCGGAAGCAGAGATTGTAGTTTCAGCAGGTAGAGGATTGAAAGGTCCTGAAAATTGGGGAATGGTAGAAACATTAGCACAAACATTAGGTGCTGCAACGGCTTGTTCGCGACCTGTTGCAGATATCGGATGGAGACCTCACCACGAACATGTTGGTCAAACGGGTGTAGCCATTAGACCCAACCTTTATATCGCAATTGGAATTTCAGGAGCCATTCAACACCTAGCTGGAGTCAATGGTTCTAAAGTAATTGTTGTTGTGAATACAGATAAAGAAGCACCATTCTTTAAAGCTGCAGATTATGGCGTTATTGGCGATGCCTTTGATGTAATCCCAAAACTAAATGCTGCGCTCGTAAAATTCAAAGCGGCTAATAACTAAATATTCTTATCTTTAATTATCAGTCTAGGTTCACATGAAGAAGGTTAAATTAGAAATTTCAGGTATCACCTATAGCCAAACGCAATCAGGTTCCTATGTATTGACTTTGGCTGAAGTAGCCGGTAAAAGAAAACTTCCTATTGTAATTGGAGGATTTGAAGCGCAAGCAATTGCAGTTGAATTAGAAAAAATGATTCCTAATCGACCGCTAACCCATGATTTATTCAAGTCTTTTTGTGAAGCATATGCTGTTCATGTGGAAGAAGTGATCATTTATAAATTTGAAGAGGGTGTTTTTTATGCTAAAATCATTTGTAGAAATGAAGACTTTGTAACAGAAATTGATTCCAGAACATCAGATGCCATCGCCATAGGAGTTCGTTTTTCTTGTCCAATTTATTCAGTAGATAAAGTGCTAGATGAAGTGGGAAGTACTAAAGACCTAGAAGATTTAGAAGAAGATTTTGACTTAGATACAGAATTAGATGACATTGAAATGGATGAGGATGAAAATGAATTTTCCTCCCAAAGTTTAGATGAACTACAAACCCAACTCAATGATGCATTGTCGAATGAATTATATGAATTAGCTTCAAAAATAAGAGACGAAATAAAGAACCGTACCAAATAAACCACCTTTAATGGATATTGAAACTGAAGATTTCGCAACAAAAGGATACATAAAAACCAGATTAACGGTAATGAGTTTTATGCAGTTCTTTGTTTGGGGATCTTGGTTGATTACCATTGGAAATTATTGGTTTGGTAACAAACACTGGAACGCAACAGAATTTGGAGCCATTTTCACCACCATGGGAATATCCTCTGTTTTCATGCCCAGCTTGATGGGAATGCTTGCCGACAAATGGATCAATACAGAACGCCTTTACGCCATTTTACATGTATTGAGTGGTATTAGTTTATTGTTTCTTCCTTGGGCTGGAAATCCCACTGAATTCTTTTGGGTGATTTTACTCGCTATGATTTTTTATATGCCCACCATTTCATTGTCTAATGCAGTCAGTTATAGTATTTTAAGCTCCTCCAATTTAAATGTAGTAAAGAGCTTTCCTCCGATTCGTGTTTGGGGAACTATTGGATTTATTGCAGCAATGTGGTTCACGAATTTAACTGGGAATAAAGCATCTGTGAATCAATTTTATTTTGCTGGAATAGCTTCCTTTATTTTAGCGGTCTATGCATTGAGCTTGCCTAAATGCCCTCCAAGTAAACAAAAAGGAGAAAGTAAAAGCCTGGTTCAAACCTTTGGCCTCGATGCTTTTAAACTTCTTGCGAATTATAAAATGTTACTCTTCTTTTTATCTTCATTATTATTGGGTGGTGCCTTGCAATTAACCAATATGTATGGTGATACCTATTTGGATTTCTTTAAATATTTTCCAAAATATGCAGATTCATTTTCTGTGAAATACTCCACCATTATCATGTCAATTTCGCAAGTTTCTGAAACCTTATTCATTCTTGCTATTCCATTTTTCTTGTCCAAATTTGGAATCAAAAAGGTAATGTTAATCAGTATGATTGCATGGGTTTTGCGCTTCGGATTACTGTCCTTTGGAAATCCAACCGATGGACTTTGGATGATTATTGTTTCTTGTATTGTATACGGAATGGCCTTTGATTTCTTTAATATTTCAGGCTCCTTATTTGTAAATTCAAATGTGCCAAAAGAAAATAGAGCCAGTGCACAAGGATTATTTATGATGATGACCAACGGATTTGGTGCTATTCTTGGCAGTTCTCTTAGTGGGATTTTAATTGACAAATACTTCACTTTGAAATTTACAAGCATTCAAACCTTGAGTACTTATTTTGAAGCTAAAGCAACAGACAAAACCATTCAAGAATTATTAACTGGAAACGAAGTATTGTTAAATGGCACCTTAAAAAATCCAGTATTGATAAAAGATTGGTCACCCATTTGGTTGACTTTCGCTATATATGCCCTAATCGTAACGGTTCTTTTTGCTTTGCTGTTCAAACACAAGCATGATCCAAAAGCATTAATAGAAGTTTCACATTAATTAAAAAAGGGACCTCGACATAGAGGTTAGAGTTGGAGACTAGAGTTGGAGCTTAGAGTTGGAGGCTTGAGGTTAGAGTTGGAGAATATCGCTTTAAAATCTAGCTCTAAATTCCAAGTCTATTTTTTTTCCGACACTTCTGGACTCATTCTAAACTCCAACCTCCAACTCTAACCTCTATGTCTATTTCTATTTCTATGTCTAACCTCTATTTTCCCTTACAAATCTAATTGATAAACCGCTCCAAGACTCTCATTATTTTTTATGGTTATATCTAAATCATTGACCAGACCATCTTTGATGTCATATACCCAACCATGCACATGAACGGATTGACCTGATTCCCATGCTTCTTGAACAATAGAAGTTTTTGCAAGATCCATAACTTGTTCAATTACATTGAGTTCTACGAAGCGATCAAAACGCATTTTTTCTTCTGTGATGGCATTCAATTCGTCTTGATGAAAGCGATACACATCTTTAATGTGACGAATCCAATTGTCGATTAATCCAATATGTGAGTTGGTCATGGCTGCTTGAACACCACCACATCCATAATGTCCACAGACTATAATGTGTTTGACTTTTAATACATTGACTGCATAGTCCAAAACAGATAACATACTCATATCCGTATGTATAACCATATTAGCAATATTTCTGTGAACAAATACCTCACCTGGATTTGCGCCTATGATTTCATTCGCCGGCACACGACTATCAGAACAACCAATCCATAATAAGGGAGGTTGCTGGCCATCCTTTAATCGATTGAAGAAATCAGGGTCTTTCTCTAAATTTTCAGCGACCCATTTTTTGTTATTTTCTAATAAATTTCTATAAAATGTTTCCATAATAAATGTTTAATTTTTAAGTGTTACTTGAATATTTTTATTTGAAGCTTTGAAAGTCACAAAATCATGAAGTAATTCAGATACATCATGATCCATATTTTTACAATTACTGCAATCTATTATTACTTTACTATCATTAGGTAAATTATTGAGTTGTTCAATTAAACCTGGTTTATTGATGAAGTTTACATCTTCAGATAAAGTCAAAATAATACCATCACCAGTATCGTTTTGATTAATATTCTTTTTGAAATTCTTTCTCAAGATGAAAAATACAGATAGTACGATTCCAATTCCGATTCCTTTCAATAAATCAGTCAGAAGAACACCTATTATTGTTCCTAAAAAGGGGATAAACTGATCCATTCCTAATTTATAAATTTGTTTATACATAGAAACTCTGGAGAGCTTATAACCAATTAAAATCAAAATTGCTGCTAATACGGATAAAGGAATTAGATTAAGTAATGGAGCGAGAAATAGTAAAGATAAAGCCAGTAATAAACCATGAATAATGGTAGAAAATTTAGATTTTGCTCCGGCATTGATATTGGCAGAACTGCGCACGATAACCTGAGTAACTGGAAGTCCACCGATTAATCCACTCAACATATTTCCCAAACCCTGAGCCTTAAGCTCCCTATTGGTTGGAGTAGTAAATTTCATAGGGTCCAATTTATCAGTGGCCTCAATACTCAAAAGAGTCTCTAAACTTCCAACAATTGCTAAAGTAAATGCAATGATATAAACATTCACATTATTCAAAAACGACCAATCGGATGATTTAAGAAACTTGAATAGATCAACAGGAGCATTCAATTTTGGAATTTGAACCCTGTGTATGGGCATTACATATCCTGAAGGCCACCAATGATAGAATCCAATATTGATTGCAATTGCTAGAAGTACAACCAATAAAGCCCCTGGTACAAATTTAAAAATCAACAACTTTTTAAGCGCAGGGAGATCGAGTAGCAACAAACATATAACAGAGAACAAACCAATGAGCAGCGAACCCTTATTTAAGGAAAGCATTGCAAAATACAATTCGCTCAAGGTATTGTGTCCATCTTTTTGAAAGAAAGATTCATCTCCGAAGAAATCCTTATCAAAACCTATAAGATGAGGGATTTCCTTTAAAATGAGCATAATTCCAATCGCAGCCAACATTCCTTTGATTACAGCTGAAGGAAAATAATTACCAATGGTTCCTGCCTTACAAAAACCAGCAATTATTTGAAGAGCTCCTGCCAAGAAAACAGCGAGAAGAAATCCTTCAAAAGAACCTAATAATTGAATACCACTGATAACAATAGTAATCAAACCAGCTGCAGGACCAGAAACTCCGACGCGTGAACCACTAAATAGGCCTACTACTATTCCACCAACAATACCTGCTACTAAACCTGCAACAGGATTTGGCATTCCTTCCATGCCAGGAATGGAGGTAGAAGCTAATCCTACACCAAGGCAAAGTGGTAATGCAACAATAAATACAACTAAACTTGCTGGCAAATCACTTCGCCAGCTTTGAAAAATTTTTAACATACATAAGAATTAAATTAATATTTGAGCTTAATTTAAATTCTTGTGTCTGGAGGGGAAAAATGGGTTTGAGAATATCCTTTGTGAGGATTTTGATTGAACTTTAAATAAGCAGTTTTACAATTTTGAGCATCTGCTATCAATGAATGAAAATCTGTGAAATTAGGATTGCTTATCAATAAATCATTGAAATCAAAAAAGTCATCGAACGATTCGGAATCATCAGTATCAGATTCTTCTTGCAAAACAATATATTCTTTTGAGTTTTTATCCAATTGCTGATTCGCAATATAAATTGCCATGGCAGATTGAGTAACAAACATCAATAAAAAGAAATATCTTGAAAAAAGAATTTTCATTTGCATACGTCAAAAATACAAAAAATTGATGCCTAGATTACCAATTATGAAATAACCTTAAGATTTCTTCCAACTTTAATAAATGCAGCAATTGCTTTATCCAAATCTTCTTTTGAATGCGCTGCAGAAATTTGTGTGCGTATACGCGCTTGACCTTTAGCAACCACTGGAAAGAAAAACCCAATGGCATAGACACCTTCTTCTAATAATTCATTAGCGAATTGTTGTGATAAAGCAGCATCGTACAACATAATAGGAACTATTGGAGAATTTCCAGCTTTAATATCGAAACCGGCTGCAATAATATGCTGTTTAAAATATTGGGTGTTTTCTTCCAGTTTGTCTCTTAGAGTAGTATTAGAAGATAAAATTTCAAACACTTTAATAGAAGCCCCTACAATGGCAGGAGAAAGAGAGTTAGAAAATAAATAAGGTCTAGAGCGTTGACGCAGCATCTCAATAATTTCTTTTTTACCGGTCGTATAACCTCCCATTGCTCCGCCTAGTGCTTTACCTAGAGTTCCAGTAACAATATCAACACGATCCATAACCCCACATAATTCAGGAACTCCTCTACCTGTTTTTCCCATAAAACCAGCGGAGTGACATTCATCCGTCATGACAAGCGCATCATATTTATCTGCTAAATCACAAATTTGATCCATTTTAGCACTATCACCATCCATAGAAAATACACCATCAGTAACAATAATGCGATGTCTTTGATTTTGCGCTTTGATCAACTGTTCTTCTAGATCAGCCATATCAGAGTGCTTATAACGATAGCGTTGTGCTTTACACAATCTTATACCATCGATAATAGAAGCATGGTTTAATTCGTCCGAAATAATGGCATCTTCTTCAGAAAAAAGAGGCTCAAACACACCACCATTTGCATCAAATGCAGCGGCATATAAAATAGTATCTTCTGTTCCGTAAAATTCTGCAATTTTCTGTTCTAATGTCTTGTGAATATCTTGCGTACCGCAAATAAAACGAACGGAAGACATTCCAAATCCATGAGAATCTAAGGTGTCCTTAGCAGCCTGAACTACCTCAGGATGCGATGATAAACCCAAATAATTATTGGCACACATTACCACCACATCTTCACCAGTACTTACAGTTACTTGTGCCCCTTGTGGACTTGTGATAATCCGTTCTTTTTTCATTAAACCATTTTCTTGAATCGACTTGAGTTCTTGAGATAAAAAAGATTTTAACTTACCGTACATAATTATTTTTTTAAAAATTGTTGACTGCGTTTGACTAGAAAATTCAATAATACTTTGGCATCATTTTCAGGAAGTTTTCTGCCAAAACGAACAGGTTTATCGAAGTATATAAAAGAGAACCTTTCACCACCATTGATCCATGGTGAAGATTCCCAAACTTCTTGTATTGAATTTTTATCTGGAAACTCCAAAGTAATTGATTGAATATTCTCATGATAATAGACATTAGACTTTCCATATTTTCCGAGTGCCTTTTTGATATGGATTCCAACTTCATCAATTTTAATTTTTTCTTTACCGAAGAGTAACCAAAGAAAAGAACGAGAAACGCGCCAAGCATAATAGGCCCAAAAAACAAGCATCACAAAAAGGATAATTTTTTCTTGGTTGCTCAATTTCAAAACATTGAAAGCCCAGGTAAGCGTAGCACCAATAACCCACCACATAGCCAACCAAGCACCCATTAAGGTATTGACCCAAAACTTTTTTTCAGGATCTATGATTACCGTTGTTTTATGGGTGTGATCTACAAAACTAATCCGCTTTCCAATCCATTTCATGGTACAAAAATAAAACAAAAAACCCCGGCTACTGCCAGGGTTTTAATAAAGTTTTTAAGAATTAGAAATTCCATACATCGTGTTCCCACTTGCGAATTTCTTCTTTAACTTTTTCTGCTTCATACAAAGCATCAACTCCATATCTGTAATCTTCTATATCTCTATCAAATCTATCAGAGGTCTTGTAAATCATTGCACTGAACTTTCTTTTCCAAAAAAGATCATCGAAAGACATCCATTGCGCATCAGACTTATCATTGTATATATAATAGTTTACAATAACATTACGAAGCTCAGGAAAATACAACCAAAACATTTCAGATTGAATTGCAGTTTCGCTGTTTGGGTCTAATGGTTGAGGAATTGGAGGAGAACTTGGATTTGCAGGATCTGTCTCTAACTTTTTCAATTTACCATCTATATCTACAAAAAGAAAATTAGCAAATCGATCTAATCCTTCATATGGGTCTACCTTAGAATTATCAATTGGAACTAAATAATTTCCAACTGGAGCAATGGCAATAATTCTTCTATCCAAAATAGATCTTTCTTTATCAAAGAACCAATCCTCTTTGATATTATATGCCATTATACTTCTTGAATTGATATAAAAAACTGCACCAGGAGATTTCAATGCGTCACCATTTTTTGCAACATTCCAAGCATCTTCGATTTCTTTTCGTTTTTTTACATCTCCAACCCAAATACCTAATTGATCATATACCGTTAAGGTAGGGTCATCGTCACTTGGATCAACCTTCGAAGTTGGTGACATAATAGTTAATGAATCTACCCAAGCCTGAAATGTAGGATTAAAACCTTTAGATATAGGTAGTAAACCAAGAGGTTTGTTGTTAGGATCTGGAATCGTCATAAATCCTCCAGAAGCACCAAAAGAAAGGGCTTTTGACACGTCTTTTCTATAATTTGCATTATTAAAAAAGTCATCAGAATTATTCTTTACTATAGGGTACTTTAATTGATAACCATCTTCAATGTAGGGTGTGCTTGCAGATGCAACATTATACACCGTGATATCACCTAAAAGTATGTGCTTGTAAATTATGGTCCATAAAGATAATCTTTCTTGATGACGCAACCAATTTTTATCCGATTCCACGTCAATTCTTTTAGATGGGAACTTATAATCTGACTGATTAAAATCATCATAGGGTAAAAATAATTCAAAATTCATTTTTTCTTTGGCATCAATCCTAGAAAAAACGCGCTTTGACCATACATAATCCGCCAAACGAACATGTTCATATTCAATTTTTGATCTAATTGGCAATTCTTCCTTCAATACAACACCATCAATAACTCCACCAGGAAGTACATTTAATGGTCCTCTGAAATCATCAGCTTGTTTTTGTTGATTATTAACAGGCTGTGAAAATACAATTGTTAATCCAAATTGAAAAAACAATATGACTAATACTATACCCTTTAGATTTTTCATATATTTTTTATTGAGTTACAGTTAAATAACCTGGAACTTGGTAAGTTTCTCCTGTAAGAGAACTGACAACTGTCACCATGATTCCAACCTTTTTACCAGGCCTAATTTTTGCTAGAGCAGATGCAGGAATGACATTCCCAGAACCTGAATAATCTTCTCCAACTTGAATGCTTTTGTACGTATATGTTGTAACTAATACAGAACCTTCAAGAGCAACAGTCACACGACCACCACCTTTAGAAATTGTAGTAACATTTACACTAGGTTTTGGCATAGATTTTACTTTGTATTGATAGGTTCCAATATTAACTGATTTGCCTTTTGCATCCTTACCCGTTAAAGTAATATTTACAGAAGTAACACCTTTTCCTGGGCTAATAGCATATCCTTTTCGGCCATTAAAAGTTATTGGAGTTTTAGAACAACCTGGAGCACTTATATCTGTTGAAACAAAACCAGATGCAGAAGGAATTATTTTATTTCCATAACCTCTATATAGTAAATTAAACTCAGGCATTTCTAATGAACCACCTTTAGTAGCCACTTGAACTTTTGTTTCGTATGGCATCCACTTAATAGTACCCATTTTATCTGCAATACCAACTTGACCTGAAATTTTCATTTCACCTCCACCAGCAGCACGCATCTTAAGGATAGCCATACCATCTTTAGTTTCTGAAACAGTTCCCTGACCTGGCTTCACTAGAGGTTGTTTGTCGGAATCAAAAGCAGCCATAAATACACTTACTTGAAATTCTTCACCGGGACTAAGAACAGCCGTTTCAGGATAAGCCATTCCTAGAATTTTATTGAAAGAATATTGACCCGTACTAATCTTTCCTTTCAACATAAGTACCGCCTTAGCTCTTGCACTCATGATTTCATTTTGTAAAGAAGATAAAGAAGCCAAAGCACCCACTAATGGAGCATGCGCAAAAGTACGACCCAACCAATGTACTTTTCCAGTATGACCCTCATGTTCTGCCATTTCTTCTTTAGTTAGTTCTTGATAAATTCCAATTAATGGTTCTACATCCTCTTTATTGATTTTGTTTGATTTAAGCATTTTTGAAATTTTCTTTTCCAAATCTGCAAAGTCCTTAAATTCTACAATATCCTTGGATTTTACTTTGAATTGTGAATTACCTTCTTTATAGGTACCTGTTAAATCAACAAGCGTATTTCTATATTTTTTAAAATTATTCCAAAACTTCATGCCTTCAGAATTCGCAGGAATATTTTCTGCTTCTGAACCGATTAGTTGAAATTGAGGCACATCAAAATTATCTTTAGATTGTACCGCCATCAAATTTAACTTAGCAGGGCGTAAAGGTTCGTTTTTACTCCACTCTTTCCAAACGATTGCATCTTTTGCTTCTTCTGACTGAAGATCCCCTTTAAATGGAGTTATGTCTTCACCTACTTTATCCAAAATTAACAACTTAAGGTCATCTATTTCATGAATAATTTTACCTGTTTCATTATCAACTTTATTAATTATTTCCAAAAAGCGTTTTATTTTGGCACCTTTAGCCAATCCTGATTCGTCTTTTGTACATTCTGTTAATGCTTGATTCAAATCAGATACCGCTGTATTTCCTCTATCTAATTGAGTAATGGTACCTTTTTGAATATTTGATTCTATCGCAACAAAAGCATCTAAGATTTGCTTTGATACGTTCAGTGCTAAAAGCGCTGTTAATACCAAATACATCATCCCGATCATCTTTTGTCTTGGGGTTTCTTTACCACCAGCCATAATCTATTGTTTTAATTTGTTAAATAATAATTTACTTAGTTTGTGGCTTTTCTTAGCTACGCATTGCTTTCAACATGTTTCCATAAACATTGTTCAAGTCTGTAAGGTTTTGAGCCAATACAGCCATGTTTTCACGGTATAGACGTGTATCTTCAACTGAAGCTGAAAGATTACTCATCATGTCTACCACTTGTTTTTGGAATTGTTGCGTCGCTTCTAAATGAGAAGAAGAACCTTGCAATTGTAATTCGTAAACATTATTTAATGCGGTTAAGTTTTTAGAAACATTTTGCATTGCAGCACCCATATTTTCTCCTTCACCTTGAGAATCTGTGATTCCAGATAAAGCAACGGAAGCTTTTTCATAATCTCCAGCAAGAGCAGAAACTCTATTGGAAGCAGCTTCTAAACTAGATACATAAGAATCTGTTGCAGCTGCAGCATTACTAACACTTTTTAATTGTTCAGCGTTGTGACTTAAATCACGCATAGAAGAACCTAAACGATCCAATAAAGCTTGATCAATTTTAGCTTTTGCTAATAAATCATCAAATTGCTCAGTAATTCCAGTTCCTGCAGATCCAGAACCACCACCACCAATTTCCATTGGTTTAGGGAATGCTTCTAATTCTTCAGCAGATTGTGGACGCTCGTCTTCTGGCAATAAGTAAGGGTAATAAACAGCCCAATTGGGTTCAGTATGTAATGGCTCCATCGCACTCAAAGCAAAAATAACAGCTTCTGTAGATAAACCAACAATTAACATGACATCACAAAAAGGCCAGTGCATGATTTTAAATAACGCTCCTAAAATTACGACAGATGCGCCATAACCATAAACTACCTTCATTAAATTTTTGTACCCTTTTGATGCGAAAAAACCGCCTGACTTACCACTCATAACTTTTGATTTTTTTAGATTAAACTTAGATTTATTGTTTTTGTTACAGATTTACTTATTTCAATTGAATATCACTTTGAATTTCTTCTCCGTTTTCAGCTTCCAAATCTTTACCACCACGTCCTAAATGTGTCATCACATTACGGAAACCGATGTAAGATTTAGCAGTATCTTGATATTCGAATGTTCGTGTAGAATTCATAAGGTAATACCCTATATCTTTCCAAGAACCTCCACGAATTACTTTTCTTTTCTTTACTGGATGATCACCATCTTTCGCATCATATTGATATTCTGGATTGATGTCATGAGAAAACTCATAGGCAGATTCATCAAATGCAGTGGAACACCATTCAGCAACATTTCCTGCCATACAATACAAACCGAAAGTATTTGGCTGATAAGAATATACTTTAACCGTATGGAAACCTCCATCCTCAAAATATCTTCCACGCATTGGTTTAAAGTTGGCTAAGAAACAACCGTTGGCATTTCTAATGTAAGGGCCACCCCAAGGATATTGAGATAAATCTAAATCTCCTCTTGCACCTCTTTCCCACTCAGCTTCTGATGGCAAACGGAAATCATTAACAAATAAATCACCGTTAGACAACAACCAACTATGGAATAATTGCGTTCTCCAAACTGAAAATGCTTTTGCTTGAGACCAAGTTACCCCAACTACAGGATAATTATCATAAGCAGTATGCCAAAAATAATTTTGAGTCATTGGATCGTGGAAGGAGTAAGTAAAATCACGCACCCAACACATTGTGTCTGGATAAACATGAATTTTTTCCTTTACAATAAATCTACTGCGATCAGAATGTCCACGAATGGCATTGTGTTGCCCTTTTGTATTGGTAAATCCTAAATCCAAATCTTGACCTGGATTAATAAGAATACCACCCTCAACTAAAGCATTGTTATTGGCGTCCTTTGGAACAGACAATATTGATGGGTCAATCAAAGCTGGATCATTATATACAGTCGAATCAAACATCACTTGACTTCCATCAGCATTTAAAGTAGATCGATGTAAACCATTGTTTTTATAATCCTTAGATAAAGGATCCCTTCTATGAGAACCTGTTAATCCAGCGTCCAAATAGTTATAAGAACTTCTAGAATCTACATCAGCAGTTTGAATTTTACCTCTTTTCGCTGCTTCTTTAAAGTCAATCCAATAATAATCATAAAATAACAAACGGGTGTCCAATTGCTTGTTCTTGAAATATTGTTCGTCTTCACTCAAAAACATGTCGGAAAGTAATAGAGCTGTTTCTGCATCAGCGTAATCGATAGGAACTGCCCAATTAAGTGTGAAGAACTTTCTATTTTCAACTCTACCACCATTTACTTCTAAAACCTTTTTATCGAAATCCTTAGGCGCATCTGTTTTAATGTCAGAAGTTTTACCTTCCTTAGAATATGCATAAAAAATATTTGAAACTTCAGCAGGATTTAAAGTTATCTCTAAATCTTTCTTTGTTATTTTCTTTGGAGCTTTATCTAATCCTGCTTTTTTCCAATCAAATCCGTTTACTTTAATCCCATCATGACCTGTTAAGTACAAATATGCTTTATCCAACTCCTGATTTCCCTCGGTACTTAAGAAAGACTCGAATGGGTTATTGGCGCCTTGAACATCTGAACCCATTGACATTAATGATCTGTATGGTTCTTTAAAGAAATCATCGGGTACATTTACCCATTGTTCAGCATCTCCTCCAGATTGTCTTCTGTACAATTTTTCTCTTGCGATGGAGTCTCTCACCCAATCCACAAATTGACGGTATTCATTGTTAGAGATTTCTGAAGCATCCATGTAGAAAGCTTGAACAGAAACCGTTTTTGTTCTTGCAGTATGCAAGCCCATGATGTCTTCGTCATCTTCCCCAGTTTGATATGCCCCAGAAGGAACATATATCATTCCATAAGGAACTTTTCCAGGACCTAAGATATCTGGATAAAAGGTATCGCGACCTTTAACACCCACTAAGTTGCCTTCTACGTCTTCACAAGAGAATAACAAAGTAACAACAACTACTAAAGCAAAAATTCTTTTCATTTTATCCTTTTTTGGTTCATTCGTTTTCCAAACTAACTTGCTACAGGTTGAATAAGTTTTGGTATAACGGCGGAACAATAAAAATGGTTACACAATTAATTAATCTGTCTTACAACCAACGAGGGTGACGCGCTTTCGTCACTGGTGGTGGTGGTAAGTAATAACAATATTTAACCAACAGTTCATGAGAACCACGGGAAATACTTGCCAATTTATTTATAGTAATATCATAAGAATAACCAACAGTCATATTTGCCATTGGGCTATACCCTAATACTACTGCAACTGCATCCGAAGTTCTAAAGGTTAATCCACCATAGGCGATTTCCTTATTGTTCTTCACATAAAAATATCGTGTGTTGATGTCCGCTGAAAATTTCACTAAATCAGTTCGAACCAAAACATTCGCATCAATATTACCACCAGCGATATTCATCATTTTATATCCACCCATTAAATAATAATGACGGGCTGACTGATAACTTTGCGTTCCAGCAATAGTAGTGCTTTGTAAAAGCGATTCGCTTAGGTGCGTTGAAGAAACTCCTGCGTAGTAGTTTTTACCTTTAAAATAAGCCCCGAAATTTAAATCTAAACTTGTAGCACCAAAACCAGCCACTGGAAGTGTTGGATCGATTAAAGTTTGAGGTGGTACCCATAAAGGATTCATACCATAATTCATCATTCCTACTCCAACACCTAATCCTAAACGACCAGCATTACCAATTTGAATAGGATATGAATAATTTAAAAGTAAATTGTTTTGTCTCGAAAAACCAATGGCATCATGATAAAAAGAGATCCCTACTCCACCAGGGAAGAAACGATTCATATTCGCTTCTACATTTAGTACAGCAGAATTTGGTGCGCCATTTACTTTATCCCATTGATTGCGATAAATAGAGGTAGCACAAATACCATCATCTAAACCTGTTTCACCAGGATTTAAACTCATCTTATCATAGAAGAAATGAGTCAGCAACTTGTCTTGTTGTGCAAATGCACTACTTGCAACAATAAGCAAGGCAAGAGGTAGTAGTCTTAATTTCAATAGCATATGGTTTATTTAACAAGCATTTCTATTATAAACTTAACAAATTAAGCCTAAAAACAGGATGCTAAAATAAAGAAAAAAATCAAATTGAAAAAAAAAGAACGCAAATAAATTAAATTTATGTTAATGTCAAGTTAGAAATGATCAACAAAATAAAGGGTTTTAGCTTGATTTTTTTTCTTGAAATTTACTAAATAAATTAATTAAATGCTTCGCGCCATTAACCTAGTTTTTGGTATGTTTTCCACCACAAATCAGGCATTTCATTTTTCATAGCATCATCGTAATCTGATTTATTGCAGGGCACCATATGATGGCGGTCAAATTTAGAGAATTCGCTTGGCGGATACGGAACTTCCATCCACCATCTTGCCGACTTATTGCTCTTGTAGAAAATAATCTCATGATTCCCCTCCTCCAAAAACACGGTAAAGCGTGTGTAGTCTGATTTATCTCCCTTTGGGAAATCGCCTTTTCGAGAAACTACTCCATCAAGGAAGTACCAAATCGTTTGTGCTACTAAATCAGCGGAAACCTCATTTAAATCTAAACAATTAAAAATACCCAAACTGGTTACTTTGTCACTAATTCCAGCATACTTGGCCAGTTGACATATTTGATCAGCTCTGAAACCATTAGGATTAGCATATGCATGATTTAAATCAGCAGCCTTAACCGATTGAAAGTCGATACTAATGATGTCAGCATTTCTAAGTAAGGGCTCTGCTTTGGTGAAATCAGAATTGAATTCTCCCAAGCGACAAATATCAAAAAACAACTTCTCAAATAAATCTACTTCTTTTGGTTTAGCGAAAGGGATTTGCAAACCAATATTGGAGTGATTGAAAAGATAGCAAGGTCTTCTTAAAAGCAAACTGCCCACAAATCCATCGGCAGTTGGAGCTTCTTCTGCTTCTCCGAGGTCTAAATTAGAATCAATACAGCAACTATTTATTAATTGTTCTAATTGCTCATAGCCAATAAACATAGCAGTTGTCAAGTCTTGAGAGCCGCCGATTACCATTGGAATAATGTCATTTTTTACCAATTCTGCAACAATTTGAGCGAGCGCAAAATAAGTATCCTTCAATTCTTTTCCCGGAAGTAAATCCCCTAGGTCATAAATAGGAAGATCCCAATCCCTTGCTTTAAACAAGCGATATAACTTTTCCCGAAAAATATTATTCTTGGTTTGACTTGCATTTATACCTTCCATCATTCCGCGATATTCTGGAACGAAAAATAAAGCGCAAGACTTCTTTTCCATTTCCGGGAAACTATCTTGATGTATTTGAATAACAGAACCTAATTGTTCTTCATCAAAAAACTGATTGGGTGAAATTGGCTGAAAATAAATTGATAAGTCTACCATGGATAATTTGTCATTTAGACAAAACTATCTATTCGAAGTGCAGTAATACTTCAGGTGGTGAAAAGAAATGAAACAAGTAAAGTGAATAACTTGAAATTATTGTTCTAGAATTGCTTTAATATTGGGGCGGAAATACAAATTAGACTTGAGTACTTTTCCGTCCTCCCGATAAATAGGATTTCCATTTTCATCCAATTTACTCATGTTGGATCGTTGGATTTCTTCAAAGACTTCAATAATTTTATCTTGCAAGCCATGTCTTAGAATAGTTCCGCAAAGAATGTACAATTGATCCCCTAGAGCATCTGCTATTTCAACAATATCATTGTTTTTTGCAGCTTCTAAGTACTCTTCATTTTCTTCCTTCATCAAATTGAATCGCAGTTCAATATCAGCCTCAGAAAGATTGGCGGTTGGAGCATAGTTGTTTTCGATACCAAAAGCATCGTGAAATGTTGCTACTGCAGCGATAGTTTCTTTTAATTTCATAATAAAAAATTTAATTTCTTATTCTTCTAGAAGTGCTTTTAGTGCAACTTCAACTTTACTTGCATTCGGCAGTAAAGCAGCTTCTAAAATAGTGTTTAATGGGATGGCAGGTGTGTCTACCGATCCTACAATTTTGATTGCTGCGTCGAGGTGTTTAAAATTATCTCTTTGCAATCTTCCTGCTAAACCAAGAGAGAAAGAACACTCGATAGATTCTTCGGTAACAATCATTATTTTACCATGACGACGACAAAGGGTATTCATAGCTTCATGATCTAGCGGATTCAAACTTCTTAAATCAAGAATCTCAACTTTTCCCGCGAAATTCTGAGCTGCTTCAAGTGACCAATATACTCCACGACCATAGGTAATAATGCCGCAAGAACTTCCATCATTAATACTAGATTCTGCTGCTTCTATTACAATTCTAGCTTTCCCAATGGGAATGATGTAATCTTCGTCTGGTTCAGGAGACATCGCGCCTTCTGTACCAGGGATTTTGGACCAATACAATCCTTTATGTTCCAGAATCACCACAGGATTTGGATCATAGAAAGCTGCTTTCATCAATCCTTTTAAATCAGCTCCTGTAGATGGATAAACCACTTTAATTCCTCTAATATTGGTCAGCACTGATTCCACACTTGACGAATGATATGGTCCACCAGAACCATAAGCACCGATGGGAACACGAATTACGCAACTCACGGGCCACTTGCCATTTGACAAATAATAGGATCTAGAAACCTCCGTAAACAATTGATTTAATCCAGGCCAGATATAATCCGCGAATTGAACTTCAACGAAAGGTTTTAAACCAACGGCAGACATCCCAACGGTAGAACCGATGATAAATGCTTCTTGTATGGGCGTATTAAAAACGCGATCATCTCCAAAAGTTTGTGCAAGTGTTGCTGCTTCTCGAAATACACCACCTAAGCGACCGCCAACATCTTGCCCATACAGCAAAGCCTCTGGGTGCTTTTGCATCAATTCACGAACAGCGAATAAAGCAGAATCAACCATCACTGTTTTCTTCTTTCCTACAGGTTCACGCGTGCCTTTTTCTTCCGTTATTTCCGTTGGAGCGAAAATAAAATTAGTCACCTCTTCAGGTAAGGGTTCATCGGCATTAAGTGCTTGATCGTAGGCGGTATCAACCGACTTTTTAATGTCGGCTTCAATATTAATTATATCTGCTAATGAAACTCCTTTTTCTTGAATTAACTTGCGTAATTTAGGATACGGATCGCTCTTAGCTGCTTCGACGAGATCGTCTCTATACCATTCTTTTCGAACACCAGAAGTATGATGGCCTAAAAGTGGAACTTTGGCATGCAGAATAAAGGGTCTTCTTTCCTTTCTTACCATTTCAAAAATTTCTTGAACTGTTTGGTAAGAAGTTTCAAAGTCACTACCATCGATTGACCTTACTTCAATACCATTAAAACCTTTTGCATAAGTTGCAATATCTTGTGCTCTTGTTTCTGAAGCGTTGGCTGAAATATCCCAACCATTATCTTGAACCAGATAAACAATCGGGAATTGCTTCAATGCTGCCATCTGAAAAGCTTCTGATACTTCACCTTCAGTACAAGAAGCATCTCCAAGCGAACAAACTACAATTGGTGCATTCGTTGCATCTACAGAAGATAGAGC
This sequence comes from Flavobacteriales bacterium, assembly GCA_947447525.1. Lineage (GTDB taxonomy): Bacteria > Bacteroidota > Bacteroidia > Flavobacteriales_D > Crocinitomicaceae > UBA952. Next base: position 22,151 of record CANFJL010000011.1, read on the forward strand.
TGTTTTCTCTTTATACTGAATCCCCATAGCAATACCAGTTGTTGGAATTGCCTGCATCCCAGTTGCAGAAGATTGATGGATTATTTTGGGTTGGTGCTCATTATTTAGAGAAGGATGGGCATAATAAGTTCTGCCTCCAGAGAAGGGGTCCTCTTTTTTAGCAAAAATCTGTAACATTAATTCATAAGGTGAAACCCCTATTCCTAAAAGAATACTGTCATCACGATAATAGGGAGATACCCAATCTTGTGGTTTTAATTGTAAGGCAAGCGCCAATTGAATTGCTTCATGTCCGCGAGAGGAAGCGTGAACATATTTGGCTGTAACTTCTTTATTGTCCTCATATTTTTCAGACAAAGTTTTTGCCGTGCACATGAGTTTAAAAGCCTCAACCAGCGTTTCTTTAGAGATATCTTGATTCAAATGCTTATCATTAATTATTGCCATACCCATTTTAAGTGGCAACAAAGATACAAAACGAATTATAAAGGTCGAATAGAAAAATAAAAGACAATCGTATTACAGTAATCGTATGTCCTTAGAAATCGAAAAATACGCCAAGGCTGACAGGTCTTAATGTAGGGCCTTTGTCAATTTGGAACATATTTTTCAGACTATATTGAACAAATAAATTGGTATTTCCATATCCCACCATCACAAGAGCATTTGCTTGTAAACCAGTCAAGAAATAGTCATCTTTAATTTTGCCGCTATTTCTCTTTCCATTATCCTCCCATTTAGTTTTCCAGTTTGCACCAAGTCGAAAACCACCAACAACGCCAGCAGTTAGGTGCCATGCTTTGTCTGCATTAGCACTTGAGTTAAATTCTAAGAGTAAAGGAATTTGAAGATAAGTAGACCGCAGTGAATTATGGGTATAATTAATCGAAGTATTTATGGTTCCAAAAATTGAATCGTTATTTTTATTTAAGTCAACATTATTCTTCAAACCGAAGTGATTCCAATTAAAACCAAGACCTGTGGTGAAACCAATATACTCTTTATAAATAGGAATACTTTTTTCGAGTATATTGAAATTAATTGCATAGGTTTTAGTATAATCTAGGGTCATAAAAGGAGCATCCTTAGGCAACATGAATTTATTGTCAGTATTCAAAAGACCTGCAACACTAAATCCAAATCCCGACCAATGCGCATTTTCATTTGAAAAAATATTTTCTTCGTCATCATCATCATCGTTAAATTCAAAATCATTATCGCCCATCATTCCGTCAATAATTATTTTAGCACCAGATTTTTCATCCATTTCATTTTTAAAGATGTAAACATTTTTCTTCCCATTATGAACTTGTATGGAATCATTTGAATCCTCAAGGAATACATCATCATTAATAATGGTATCAATAAAAACTTGAATTCTTTTATTTCCTTTCTTGTTATCTTCATTGCTGTAACTTATTTTCATTTGTTTCTCAATAACAGCATCGACTTCATTGACTTTAACATCAATTATGGTGGTATCATTTCCTTCAATGGTAATGATTCGTTTGGTCTCGTTTTTTTGAGATGAGACTATTGCACTGATAAATAAAAAGGCAAATAACAAAGAGTTTTTCATGAGAATAGAATTTATAAATGATTAGACGCAAAAATAAAAGTGAAGGTTACTCATTAAAAGTAATTTTTCTTTTTGAATGGAAAATCAATAAACCAACCTGGCCGTAACCGACTTATTTTTGGTCACAGAAAAAGAACATTCTTCAAAAGTTGGGACGGAAAATTTAGGACGAATGTTATTGGAGAAAGCATATGCTTCAGTTGGTATAGAAAGGAAATTTTTATCACAAGATTTATTATTGTTTTCATCGTGATAGAAACAAACGGCATACTTTCCTGGCTCCAGATCATGAAAAGTAACAACTGCTTCAGAGGAAGTGATTTTTACACGCAAAGTTTTAAGTGTTTGTCCCACTTTAGCAAACTTTGATGGATCATTATACAATCCAAATTCGATCATGCCATTTTTATTCGCAATCCCAGTGAGGGTTACGGTCAGGTCAAATTTATTTTTCTGAGCTACACTAGAAAGTGAAAGGAAGCCTACTGAAAAAAGCAATAGTAACAACTTCATCTGGTCAAAAATTTGTTTTAAAAATCCGATCCATCCACATAAAGGTAGAGGCATAATTTCCTGTCAATTTTGCATGGTGATCATCATGATGTTTTGTTTTGCTTAGCCCTGGAAGTTGATTTGAAATGGGTAAATCCAAATCTGAATGGATGTGAATTTCATGCAAATTTCTTAGTGCTCCAAAGATCCAAAAAGCATACATATTAATAGGCATAAATATTAAGATCAAGCCAAAACCAAGAAAGGCCCCTACCATTCCTAGCATCCATTCAAAGGGATGAGCATAAAGATATTCTAATGGAAAAGGCTTGGTGGCACGGTGATGAATGGCGTGAACATGTTTCAGCATAAACTTATTTTGATGCAACCATCTGTGCATGAAGTAGAAAAATATGTCATCAAAAACAAAAGCAACAACAACTTGAATAATGATGATCCAAATATTTGACGAAACGGTATCAAAAAGAGAGAAACCATAATATGCGCCTAGACCAGAGATGCACAGCAACAAAAATAAATTGAAGCAATACAATGGCATTCTTTTTAAGAATATACCTGGAGCATATGCTTTATTTTGAATTGCGAAAGATTTGAATAATTTGGTGTAAAGCGCCAAGATGCTATAAATCAAACCCATGAAATTAGTAATTACTAATAACAAGATTGTATATAATGCAAAGGTATAGGGCGTCATGATTTTAAAGCAAAAATATTAAACATTTGAGAGCTTTCTAAACCTTGTTCTTGTTCTGTATGTAGTTTAGCAAATCCTTTTGCAAGAAGTAAATCTTGTACTTTTCTTACTCGATTATCCGTATCATGTACCTCAATAACCAAAGCGTTAATTTTAGCCCAATCATTTTCATTGATCCCTTGAAGCACATCCCATTCAGCGCCTTCACAGTCAATTTTAAGTAGATCAATCCTGAAAATCTTTTCTTGTTCCATTAAGCTAGATAAAGTTCTTAGTTCACAGTTAACCGTGCGTTTACCTTTAATCAATTGCTTCGCAATAGCACCTGCAAAAAAACGCGGAATTAATCGCATCCACCACATATTAGCAGGCGGACTTTTCATGGTCCCTTTAACAGCTTTTTCAAAGGCTCTTGGGTCAACATCCCATTGTTCTGGATGGAGCGTAGACAAAGCAGGCGTATTGGGGAAATAAGTGAAAGTTGCAGAAGTATTCTCTGATGAAACTCCAAAGGGTAAGACATGCATTTTTCCTTGACCATGTAAAGTCGCATTGGCAGACAACACTTCTAGGATTTCAGGGATTGGCTCTAAGCAGTATACCGATACATTTTTTGCTTTTTGCATCACCCGCACACCAAAAACACCAATATTGGCGCCTATATCAAATACGATATCATTGTCATGAATTTCGATTCCATGTTGCAAATAACCTTCAACATGATGGTCGAGCATTTTTGCTTCTGGTTTTCTTAAGCAATGCACCTGGGTGCCATCTGAAAGTTTAGTTTTCATACTTTAAATCTTGCTTCTAAATTACAAAATTTAAAATATAAAACATACTGCTCAAGGTTTTTATTTTTCCAAGAAAGGGTATTCAAAATGGGTAGGCGGAACGAATGTTTCCTTAATGGTTCGAGCAGAAACCCAGCGAAGTAAATTCATTGCAGCACCCGCTTTGTCGTTCGTTCCTGACCCTCTTGCACCACCAAATGGTTGTTGTCCGACTACAGCACCGGTTGGTTTGTCATTGATGTAAAAATTCCCTGCTGCATTTTCAAGCAACTCAGTTGCCATATGAATCGCATAACGATCTTGTGCAATGATGGAACCTGTTAAGGCATATTCAGAAGTTTGATCTATTAAATGTAATGTTTTTTCAAAATCAGCATCTTCATAGACAAAAACAGTAAGTACAGGTCCAAAAATTTCTTCACATAAAGTTCTAAACTTCGGATTGCTGGTTACGACAGTAGTAGGTTGAATAAAATACCCAACTGACTTATCAAAAGTTCCACCAGTAATAATTTCGGCATCACTTTGTGCAGCACAATAGCTTATATAAGCCGCAATTTTATCAAATGATTTTTCATCAATAACAGCATTAACAAAATGAGAAGTATCATCAGGTGCGCCAACAGTAATACTATTTACTTGAGCTACATAACTATCTTTTACAGCTGGCCAAATAGATTTTGCTACATATACTCTTGATGCGGCCGAACATTTTTGACCTTGGAATTCAAATGCACCGCGCACCATTGCAGCGGCAACCACTTCTGGATTAGAAGAGCCGTGTGCCATGATAAAATCTTTCCCGCCAGTTTCACCAACGATTCGCGGATAACTTCTGTAATGGGATAAATTTTCACCTATTTGTTTCCATAGTGCACGAAAAACACCTGTAGATCCTGTAAAGTGTAATCCAGCAAATTCCTTATGTTTAAAAATTATATCTCCTGCAATAGGGCCATCTACTGTTACCATATTGATGACACCATCAGGCAATCCTGCAGCTTTAAACAGGTCCATAATTACTTGAGCAGAATAAATTTGAGTATCAGACGGTTTCCAAATCACAACATTTCCCATCATAGCGGGAGCAGCGCAAAGATTTGCGGCTATAGAAGTAAAATTAAACGGTGTAATGGCGAATACAAATCCTTCTAAGGGACGGTATTGGAGTCGATTCCACATGCCTGGAAGAGATTCAGGTTGCTCTTTATAAATCTGAGACATATATTGAACATTAAATCGGAAAAAGTCTATCATTTCGCAAGCAGCATCTATTTCCGCTTGAAAAACATTTTTAGATTGCGCGAGCATGGTAGCGGCATTCATCCGATCACGGAATGGGCCTGCTAATAAATCTGCTGCACGAAGGAAAATCGCTGCTCTCTCTTCCCAAGGTAATTTTGCCCAAGCTGTTTTTGCATTTAATGCCGCTTCTATGGCTAATTCAACATGCTTAGCCTCTCCAAAGTTGGAGTGACCTAGGATTTTTTTATGCTCGTGAGGAGGAGAAAGTACTTTTTTATTGTTGGTAAAAATTTGCTCTGTTCCAATATACATTGGAATATCAATTGGAGCTTGGTTGTATAGTTTTTTATATTCAGCAAGAACAGAAATTCTTTCAGGACTTCCTTTTGCGTATGGTTTTACCGGTTCGTTTATAGCAACTGGTACTTTAGAAAAAGCATTTGACATATCTCTTTTGTTTTATACAAATGTAACCATAGTTAGCCTGACACACAACCAAAAAAAATAGAAAATAATTAACAAAATAATTGATTTATGTTGCAATTGCTGTGTGCATAATACATTTAAAGTGTAAATTTGAAAACAATGCATTTGACCCATCTACAATTATTAAATTTTAAGAATTACACCGACATTTCGTTTAGTTTTTCTGAACGACTGAATGGTTTGGTTGGTGATAATGGAAGTGGCAAAACCAATGTACTAGATGCGATTTACTATTTAAGTATGTGTAAATCCTACTTAAACACAATGGACAGACAAAACATTCGTTTTGGCGAACTCTATTTTGCCATACAGGGAAATTGGAAGGATAACGAAGCAGTTTCGACAGTAAATTGCGCTGTTAAAATGGGTTCAAAGAAAATTGTAAAAAGAAACAAAAAAGAATACGAGCGCTTGGCAGATCATATTGGTCAATACCCAGTGGTGTTCATTTCTCCTTATGATGGAGATTTAATTGCTGAAGGAAGCGAACTGCGGAGAAAATGGATGGATGGTATTTTGGTTCAAATTGATCGAGAATATTTAGAGCAACTACAATTTTACGCGAAGGTCTTAGACCAGCGGAACGCTTTATTAAAAAGCATGTTTGAGCACCGATTATTTGATCGGGAAAGTATTGAGGTGTGGGATGTTCAATTGATTAATGCAGGTGAATTAATTCATAAAAAAAGACAACAATTTTTAGAAGAATTTATTCCTGTATTTCAAAAATGTTACAAGGAAATTGGTGGGAATAAGGAAGAAGTAGGCTTGTCCTATCGCTCACAATTAAATGACGGATCCTTCATAGATTTATTAAAAGACTCCGAAAAAAGAGATGCCTTTTCTCAATACACGAATGTTGGGATACACAAAGACGATTTACTTTTTACGATCAATGAACATCCAGCGAAAAAATTTGGTTCTCAGGGACAGCAAAAATCATTCGTAATTGCGCTCCGTTTAGCACAGTATGATTGGTTAAAAAATCATCTTTCTATTTCTCCAGTCTTACTTTTAGATGATGTTTTTGATAAATTGGATGGAAAGCGCGTTCAAAAATTAATACAGATGGTAACGAGTCTAGATTTTGGACAAGTGATTGTGACCGATACAGATATTGAGAGAATGAGAAAATTATTTGAAGGGTTAAATGTTCCTAGCCGTATCTTTGAAGTGAAGAATCAAGAAGTTGAAATTATCCATGAAATTGAATTCCATGAATCCGAAAGATAAGCGAAACCAAGACAGTCAACCTTTAAAAGATGTAATTGATCATTTTTTAAAAGCCTATTCCTTAGAGTCTAAGATGAAAGAATTGGATATTGTCGCTGCTTGGCCTGAATTAATGGGAGGAGCAATTGCTTTTCGGACAAAAAGTATTACCATAAAAAACAAAACACTTTACCTTGAAATAAATTCCGCAGTCATGCGTGATGAGTTGTATCATGGTAAAAAAGTGATCATTGAACGCATCAATACCTTTGCAGGAACAGAGGTTATAAATGATGTTTGGTTTTCTTAAAAAATTATAAATTAAGCGATTAGAGCTTGCTTAAACTTGTGAGATTTTTTCATTTACCTTAAATTAGAGGCATGAAAAATTTAATCCTCCTAATTACCCTATTATTTTTATTGAATTCGCCTATTTTTGCTCAGATAAAAGCTGTGCATAATCAAGCGGCCTATCCATTTTTATTATATCTTCCCAACGATAGTATCTTAGCCACCAATCCTCCTGTTCTCATATTTCTTCACGGAAGAAGTTTATCTGGAACAGATTTAAATCTCGTTAAGCGATACGGCATCATGCATGAAGTTGAAAAAGGAAGGAAAGTTCCTGCGATTGTTATAGCGCCTCAGGTATTGGCTGGTAAACCTTGGGAACATGCAAAAGTACTTTCTGTGTTGCGTTATGTGCAAAAAACTTACCAAACCGATACCAATCGTGTGTATGTGGCGGGTATGAGTTTGGGCGGCTACGGCACCCTTGATTTTGCTGGTTCCTACCCTGAAATTGTTACTGCTGCAGTTGCCTTGTGTGGAGGTGGAAATTTAAAAGATGGTTGTCGCTTGGCAACTGTTCCCCTATGGATTCAACACGGTACGAATGATGCCGCAGTTCCCATTAGCGAATCTGATAAAATAGTAAACGCAATTAAAGCTTGTAATGGTGGTGAAAATTTAATCTATACGAGGATTGCAGGTGCCAGTCATGGTGACCTTGAGAAAATCTTTAGAACAGATGAAATGTATAACTGGCTGTTTAAGTACACCAAAACAAAGCCTTAATTATTTCAATTTTTTGAATTAAAGGCATAACCCAATGCAAAGCCTCCTCCTAAACCAAAACCAGTAGGTGCAGCTTTTCTAGATTCCAAAAATACTCCAGCGGTTAAATGGTTTGCAAAGGAATAACTCGTACGACAACCAAAAGACGTAGCATATTTCAATTTAGATTGCATAGTGTATGGATTGAGAATCAAATCGATACCCAAAAGATTTACATAGGGTGAAACATCCCAGCGGTAATTAATATTATGGTGATAGGCAATGCCTTCAGGCATAATAAGCGCTGCTATTCCCACAATAACTCCCCAGCCTTTATAATTTGCATTTGGAAAGAGAATGCTTGAATTATTAGTAGTACTTGCTATTAATCCCAATAAAATTAACGGAGGGCCAATTAGTGTTCCCATTGAGCTGTGAATATGTCGATAACCATCACTTCTTTTAACAACATCCAGATTATAAAGAAGCGACCAATGCTGATGAAATCTCCATTCCATGGTGAGTCCAACATCCTTGTAGGTACTGCTATCAATTATCCCCATGGAACCTTTTAGGGCAATGTGATATTTATAATCCCCTAATTGAGCATGAGAATAAAACAATTGAAGGGTAAGGAAAAAGGAAAAAATGGTTTTATAAAAGGAGCTCATTGGTATTTTAAATTATTGTTTTGACTTTTGAAAGTTAAATTACTAAATTAAAAAATCAATTAAAATTAATCAAACTATCAATAAAATCAATCTATTTTTGTGCTACTTAAAAATTTACAATGAAATTGCTTCTGTCACTACTTCTTATTTGTTCTATTAACAAGATGATCGCTCAAGAGCGGGTTGATTATTCCAAGCAAGAAAATTGGGCGGTACTTCCATGGCATACTCCGGAAAATTTATTGTCAAAAATGCATGATACAAGTTTACTAGCAAACGCTGATGTCTTTTACATTTATCCTACCTTGATGTTGGACCAGAAAGACAAAAGATGGAATATGCCCATGATGGAACAAGAGCATATGAATGAAGTTCTAAACAGTGCGGTACAATATCAAGCAAGTGCTTGGGCAGAGGCTGGGAGAATGTATGTGCCTTATTATCGACAAGCACATATAAGATCTTATTATACCGAAGGGAAAAGAGGAGAGCAAGCATTGATGTTTGCTTATGCTGATATTAAAGCTTCTTTTGAATATTATATGGCGCATTACAATCAGGGAAGGCCTATCATTCTTGCAGGTCATAGTCAGGGGTCGACACATTTATATTTATTGATTAAAGATTTTTTTGAAGGAAAGGCACTGCAAAAACAATTAATTGCAGCTTATATGCCGGGAATAGGATTTGAAAAAGAAGTCTTCAAAGACATACCACTCATGACAAGACCGGAGCAAACGGGAGGATTTGTCGCTTGGAATACCTTCAAGAAAAAAATAGATAAAGAGAGTTACAATAAGTGGTACAAGGGAAAAGCAGTTGTGAATCCTGTGTCGTGGGATTTAAGTCCCGTGGTACTAAAAAAGGATCATTTAGGTTTTTACTATTCCAATGGGAAGCTATACCCACATATGTTTGATACCCACCTTATCGATGGCGGAATATGGATTTCAACCCCAAAATGGCCATTTCAATTGATGTCATTCATTATGAAAAACTATCATATTGGGGACATTAATTTATTTTGGGAAGACATTCGACTGAATGCAAAATTAAGAGTCGAAAGCTATTTGAAACTTGAAACTAAATAATTTCTTTTTTCTTCTTTAATTTCTGAGCATCAAGCCAATAAATCACCTTCAAAGAAATACTGTTGGAGGGACCTTCTTGTAAGGTTTTTCCTAAATTATAAAAATAACTTTGAGCCACTCTTTTATCACTTTGGAAGACTGCATTTTTCCAAACTAAGTTGATTTCACTTCCAGGCTGAAAAACCCATCTATAGACAAAATCTATAGTGAAGGCATTAAAATTAACATTGTATGCTGAGGCGCCGTCAATATCAAGATCATTGTAAACTATAGGTGCTAGGACTCCATTATTTTGTAGGCTGTAGAACGAATTATAAATAATATATGATCGATAATGACGCAATCTAAAAGACAAATTCATTCTATTGGTAATTGAATAATTAAAGTCTATCAGGTTGGTAATATTATTTCTATTGCGCGAGCCAAAAAGAATTCCAGAAAAGGAAGTGTCAACAGATTGGCCAAATTGAACAGCATACCCTTCGTTATTAATTTGGAATCCTTGAGAAATGGAGTATGAAAGTAACATCTTATTCGTCAAACGGAACCTAAGACCAACATTATATTCCCATTCTATCCAATGATTGCGATTTATTTTAGTGAAATTTCCGCCCAAATCAACCGCGAATTTTTTCTGATAATTTGTAGAAATCCAACCACCACCCCCAAGCCAAGTAGGCAGCATAAAGAAATATCCATCACTTATAGGTAATCTTGGTTCAAAATAGTCATAACTTTCTGTCAAGGAAGAGTTCAAATTAAGTCCAAAAGCATTGAATTTTTTAGTGAAGCACATGGTGCTAAGATTCAAATTAGTTCCTGTGTAGACATTAGGCGCAAACAATCTATTATAATCTAAAGAAAGTGAAGAAGTAAATCGGTTGAGGATCCAAAATGGTTTGAAGATCCTATAGCTCATATAAAAAGAGGCTATGCGTCTGTTGTTATTTTGATTGTATCCTAAGTCGTTGGGATCATAGGTTGCAGACTCCTCAAAATAAGAAGCATTGTACACAAATTTCCCTTTTTGCTTACCACCCCAAAGTCCCCAATTGAATCCTGTGGATAAACTATCGGTAAACAACTTATTTGAAATAGAAGAATTCACTCCGCCATAATAATCATTGCTTTTATTATTAAAAACAGAGTTGAAGGCAGTGACATTAGCATCATAAAAACTACCCGCTCGGGTAACATTGGTATTGGTCAAGGTAACAGAACTATTATTTTTTAAATTTTGATCCAGGACAAGCACATTAAAATTAGTCAAGGGAGAAGCTAAAATTTGTCTTTCTTCCAAAGTACTTTGATTGATAGCCGTAGCAAATTGTGGGGCTGTGAGCGCATTAAATACCCCTATTCCTAAACCTTGATCGGTACGCCCGGTAAGTTTGGTTGCATTATACAATCTGGTAGAACCAGGGACAGAAGAAATCCTTTCATTTTCATTGAGTAAGTTGTTAAGTACCGCCGCTGGGGGTTGTATTCCAATTCTTCGACTGTAAAACAAGCCTGATTTATTAAACAATTCTGTTCCCTCTGTAAAAAATTGCCGATTCTCATTGAATTGAATCTCGAAAGGAGTAAGATTGAGTACTTGATTATCAAAAACGACTTGTCCAAAATCAGGAACTAAAGTAACATCTAAGGTAAAGGCTTCATTTAAGCCATATTTAATATCCATTCCACCATTAAAAGAACCTCCCAGATTGGCACCAGGGGATTTGTTTGCATAGGAAGAAAGATAAGGAATGAGTGCCAAACGCAAAGGTGGGTCAATGCCTTCTATACCTTCAACGGAACCACTTTTAACTAAATAATTCTCAAAGTCAGGACTCACCGGAGACCAAGCTGATTGTTCTCTATTTCGACTCATTTGTCTTGAGAAATTTATGCCCCATTCTTGAATGTTTTTAGCAGGGAAACGGATGGCAGAAAACGGAATCCGAATCTCAATGGTCCATGCTGAATCTGACAAATACACTTGACTATTCCACACTAGATTTAATTGATCGTTAAAATCCATAGGATTAATCTTGGCATCCAATTGCACCCCTTGACTGGTTACACCAAAATAGAAACCATTTTGATTGTCGTTATAAGTATCCAAATAAATACTAAATACATCAGCATTAGGACTCAAATCATCTCGAGAAGTAAAAACTTGAGAAACAGAGTCCATTTTATCATAACATTTGACCGCAAAATAAATTGCTTCATGATTATAAGCCATTGCAACAGATGTCTTTTGTTTTGATTTATTGCCAGGATTAGGTCTAACGCAGGTAAAGTCAGTAACGAAGGACGCTTTTTGCCAAAGTTCTTCCTTTAATTGTCCATCTAAAATTATTTTTTGATTTGTTTTTAGCGCATTAAGGCTTTGGGAATACACCCAAAAAGGAGACAATAAAATTAGGAATATGAGGCCTTTCATGGTGCAAATATACCGTTAGAAACTGTAAAAAAATTAATTTCTTCGAGAAACAACATGAAGGCATTCTTGATATTTTTCAAAAGTAACCCAGCATTTTTTTCTTTTTCGCCAATCAAAAAGAACCTGAGCTATTGTTTCTTGCAAATACATTTTTTCACAGCTTGTTAAAGATCTGTGAAATGCGAAGCGAGAAAATGAAAAATCAAAAGCATTACCGTTGAGATGAGCACTTTTCTTAACTGCAGAACGATTACGCTTTAATAAACGATTTACAGAACTAATGGTTCGTGTCATGGATGTTACAATCAATTTGGCTTGCTGGACCGAACTGCCTTTTATCCTTGAATTAAAATCAGTGCATATCGAGTCCATTAGTACGGAGGTTTCCGGGGTCAGCAGCGCATAAGAATAATAAAAAGTATCCTGCGTAAAATGTTTTTGTTGAGGAACAAAGACCAAATTTCCCCTTCTGGCCTTTTTTCTTAAACCTGCAACATTAAGTGATGGCCAAACACCAGTTTTTTCTGATTTATAGATATAGGAGCTAAGATAATCATTGAGTTGACTGCTGAATTCATTTGGAAAGAAACAGGAGCAATCATACTTACAATCACTTTTCTTCTCCTCTGGGACAAAGGAAATACTATTATTTTTTGCCTTCGTTTTACCATTTTCAACAAAGAAAATAAAAAAAGCTGCCAATAATGCGGCGCTTGAGAGTAAGGTAATATTGAAGAATTTCATTTGAACAAAAATAAGATGATTATTCACAAAATTCAAGTTAAATTTGCGTTGTGAAAGAATTTGATGCACTTAGAGTACAATTAGAATTATTAGAATGGCCAAATGTCTATTTTTTTAAATTTATCTTGCCCAATGATGCGGTACGAATTGCAAAGGTGAGTGCACTTTTTGACGAAAATGCCGATATATCTTTGCACCCTTCAGGGAAAGGGAAATATACTAGTTTCAGTGTTAAATCTGTAATGTTAAATGTTGATGAAATCATTACAATTTACGAAAAAGCCACTGCCATTGAAGGCGTAATATCATTATAATGAACTACCTATTTTTTAAAGACCTTCTTTTTTATGCTTTCTTCATTGTGATGGCGATAATTTTATATCGCCGTTTACTAAGGCGTATGAGCAAAGGCAATATAAATCAAAATGATTATTGTGTTTTATTTAGTTTAGAGCAGAACCCTGCAAGTGGCGAAATACCCTTTTACTTCACCTTAGAAAAAGAGCAAACAGTAAGTTTATTTATCGAGCATGAAGATAAATCGAGTGTTTTGGTTGTTGAAAAAACCTATAAGCCTGGTGGACATATTGTTAGATATGACTCTAAACAACTTGCTGATGGATTTTACTATTATATTTTGAAAACCGAACTTCAAGAAACAAAGAAGAAATTCACCATTCAGAACGCTTAAGACTCTTTTGTCTTCTTCGTTTTCTTAACCCGTAATTTCGTTTTACCTTTCTTAAAATGGTAGCGTTTTTTGCCAAAACTATTGGACGGAGCTCCTCCCTCATCAATTTTTACCACTAAACCAATACTGTGCTGCATATAATCAGAATACCCAAATAGATCAGAAGTAAGTCCGATTTTACCAGAAGTTTGAAGTTGAATACCAACAGAATTACTTAACCAAAAGTTCAGTCCAAGTCCCAAATTAAGTGTTGGAGTAACATTACCCACAAGTGAATCATCACAATTACGAATACTCAAACCTAATCCGGAAGATACATAAGGATCAACTGCTCCTTCTCCTAGAAGCTTATTAAAGGAATATTTAAGATTAGCATCCGTTGCTAAAAAAAATCCTGTTTTCCCCAATTGTAAATTGACCAACTTTTTGGGGTTGTATTGATTAAAACTCATTGCAAGCTCAGTGCTCCAACCCTTATAAATATACTTATCAGCAAAAATGCGCGAAGGAAAAACATTGGTGTGCCAATTACTTGGATCATAAAATGCAGCAGAATTTCCATCATCGTCAAGAACAGAATAGGAAAGACCAAACATCCAACCATAAGAATTAGCATTCGTTAATTTTTTAATGGGCTGAGCCACTAATGTTTGACACAAGAAGAAGAATGCAAGGACGAAGCCTATCTTTTTATAGAGAAGTAGTTTCATATTACAAATTTAACCAAAAATGAATGTTTCAATATTGGAGTCATCAATATTATCAACATTTTTATACACTATTTTCCAAAAGCTATTAAAGGAATAGAAATTAGAAGATTAGTTACAGTTATTACTTGAATTATTGAGTATTTTTGTAGCGTGAAAAAGATTAAAAAATATTTAATAAAAGAAGAGGCTGTAGAAAGCTTTGATGTTATTGGTATTTGCACCTCACAATCAGATTTCAGATTGGCTTGGCAATTAAATTCGAAATTTGGTATTAAATTACAAAAAGCAGAAAGCAATCTTGAAATTCCAAATAAAAAATCGGGAGACCTTGAATTTTTTGATTACTATTATTTTCAACATCCAGAGGATCTGATTTCCTATTATTTAATAAAAAATAAACAAAACGCTCGCTATGTTTTAACAGAAAAACAGAGTATTGACTATGCCTTAATCCTACATGAAAATTATGTGGTTGATGGACTTGAATTGGTGGATGACCTTAGAAATACAGAAGGGATTATCGCTGCATTTTATTTTAAAAGTAGCGAGTTTTCAAATGAATCTTATTTAATATTTGATTAAAAAAAATTATGAAAAAAACAAAAATAGTTGCCACACTTGGACCTGCATCATCAGGAAAAGATACCTTAAGACAAATGATGCTTGCAGGATTAAATGTTTGCCGTTTGAATTTTTCACATGGCGCTTATGCTGACCATGCGGCTTGCGTTGCAACCATCCGCGAATTAAATGAAGAGTTGGGACTAAACGTGGCCATTTTAGCAGATTTACAAGGTCCAAAAATTCGGACCAATGATATGGAGAACAATGGGGTTTTGCTTGTTGTGGGAGCTGAAATCAAAGTATTGGTTGAAAAAGTTGTCGGTAACGCTGAACGTTTTTCTATCAACTATCCTAAACTTCCACAAGATGTTTCTGTTGGGGAACGTATCTTATTGGATGATGGGAAAATAATGTTAGAGGTTTTGGAAACCAATAAGACAACTGAAATTCGTTGTAAAATAATTCAAGGTGGAATCTTATCCTCTAAAAAAGGAGTCAACTTTCCTAACACAAAAATTTCTTTACCTTCCTTAACAGAAAAAGATCAAGAAGATCTTGAATTTGCTTTGGATCAAGAAGTAGATTGGATTGGATTATCTTTTGTTCGCTCTGCAAAAGATATTATCGAATTAAAACAAAGAATTGCAAAAAGAGGTGCAAAAGCAAAAGTTATCGCAAAAATAGAGAAGCCAGAAGCATTAGAGAATATTGATGATATTATTGAAGAAAGTGACGGATTAATGGTCGCAAGAGGTGATCTTGGAGTAGAAATTCCTTTCCAGAAAGTACCGCTCATTCAAAAAATGTTAATCAATAAATGTGTTCACAAAGCGAAGCCCATTATCGTTGCTACACAGATGATGGAATCGATGATCAGCAGTATGTCGCCAACCAGAGCAGAGGTAAACGATGTTGCCAATGCAGTACTAGACGGAACAGATGCTGTAATGCTTTCAGGAGAAACTTCTGTTGGACAATATCCTGTTGAAGTGATTAAAACCATGTCCAACATCATCAAAGAAATGGAAACACATGATGGCATATACAACAAAGAAGAGTTGCCGGAGCGAGACCAAGATCGTTTTATTTCAGATTCTATTTGTTTTAATGCTTGTCGTTTAAGTCAGCGCGTTGCTGCTAAAGCAATCATTACGATGTCTTTCTCTGGGTATACAGCCTATAAAATTGCTTCACAAAGACCCAATACGGATATTTTTGTTTTCACCAGCAATAGAAGTATTTTGACCCAATTGAATTTGGTATGGGGAGTGAAAGCATTCTATTATAACAAACATATCAGTACAGATCATACTATTGCTGATATTAAGTATATCATGAAAACCGAAGGCTATTTGGCACAAGGTGATTTAGTGATCAACATCGCATCGATTCCATTAGAAGATATGGGAGGTTCGAACATGTTAAAATTAAGCTTTGTAGATTAATAAAAATTTTGTGTGATCCTTGATTTTAGATTGCCGAATAACATTTTCTAATGTATATTTGTGGCCTCTAATTCAAGACAACATGAATCAATTTTCAAGAAGACATATTGGCCCAAATTTAGCCGAAAAAACCGCAATGCTACAAGTTCTTGGCTTGAATAGCATGGAAGAATTAATTAACAAAACGATACCTGCTGCTATTCGATTAAAAGGCGAACTGTCTGTTGATGATGCCATGACGGAAGCAGAATATCTGCAGCATATTTCTGAATTAGGGAAATTAAATACAGTCAATAAATCATTTATTGGATTAGGTTATCATGAAACTCTAGTTCCATCTGTTATATTAAGAAATGTTCTTGAGAATCCAGGATGGTATACTGCCTATACTCCATATCAAGCTGAAATAGCGCAGGGTCGTTTAGAAGCTTTGTTGAATTTTCAAACGATGATTTTGGATTTAACTGGAATGGAAATTGCCAACGCTTCACTTTTAGATGAAGGAACAGCAGCAGCTGAGGCCATGATTATGTTTTATAATTCTAGATCTCGTTCAGACATTAAAGAAGGTAAAAATAGATTTTTTATCTCTAAAGATTGCTACCCACAAACATTAGAAGTAGTTCAAGGTAGAGCGATCAATTTAGGAATTGAATTGGTTATTGGAGATGAAGAGACCTTTTCAGATTTAGAAAATTGTTTTGGTGCTATCATGCAATATCCTAACGGTAAAGGTGCCATAGGAAATATTGAATCGTGTATCTCCAAGTGGAAAGCTGCCGGTATCCAAGTGGCCATTGCTTCTGATTTATTAGCCTTAGCATTATTAAAATCACCAGGATCAATGGGAGCAGATGTTGTATTTGGCTCCTCACAACGCTTTGGGGTCCCGATGGGATTTGGTGGTCCACATGCCGCATTCTTTACTTCAAAAGAAGATTATAAAAGAACGATGCCAGGAAGAATTATTGGAGTATCAAAAGATGCAGACGGTAATATGGCCTTACGTATGGCGCTTCAAACAAGAGAACAACACATCAAACGAGATAAAGCGACTTCAAATATTTGTACCGCTCAAGCACTTTTGGCTGTTATGGCAAGTATGTATGCTGTATATCATGGTCCAGATGGAATAAAAGCAATTTCAAACCATGTCAACCACCTAGCCCTTACTTGTGCTAATGGATTAAAAGAAATGGGTGTTTCAATTGTTTCAAACGACTTTTTTGATACGATTTGTGTTTCGGATATAGATACCAAGAAAATTAAAATTGCAGCTGAAGCAAAAGGAATGAATTTTAATTTCATTAATGATCATACCCTTACCATTAGTTTTGGCGAACCTCATTCAATGGCTGATGTAACAGAAATTATCAGCCTATTTGCAGCTAATTTAAATACAAGTGCCCCTGCTATTTCTTCCACTGGAACTTCAATTCCAAGTGCTTACAGTAGAACAAAAGCCATCCTTACCCACTCCATTTTCAATTCACATCATTCTGAATCAAAAATGATGCGTTACATCAAGCGATTGGAAAATAAAGATTTATCGCTTGTACACAGTATGATTGCCTTAGGGTCTTGTACCATGAAATTAAATGCAGCATCTGAATTGATGCCTATCACCAATCCACAATTTTGTAATTTACATCCCTTCGCTCCTATTGATCAGGTTCAAGGTTATTACAAGATGTTGGAACAACTAGAAAAAGATCTTTGCGCCTGTACTGGATTCGCTGCTGTTTCTTTACAACCTAACTCAGGTGCTCAAGGTGAATATGCAGGATTAATGGTGATCAAAGCTTATCATGAATCAAGAGGTGATACGCACAGAAAAATAATTATTATCCCTTCGTCTGCACACGGAACGAATCCTGCATCAGCAGTTATGGCTGGTTTTGAGGTAATTGTTACGAGTTGTGATGAAAACGGAAACATTAATATTGAAGAATTAGAGCGCGTTGCTATTGAAAATAAAGATATCCTAGCGGGTCTAATGGTTACCTATCCTTCTACTCATGGTGTATTTGAGGAAGGAATTCAAGTGATCACAAAAATCATTCATGACAATGGTGGACAAGTCTATATGGACGGAGCGAATATGAATGCTCAAGTAGGCTTGACCAATCCAGGGAATATTGGAGCGGATGTTTGTCACCTTAATTTGCACAAGACTTTTGCCATTCCTCATGGTGGTGGTGGCCCTGGAATGGGACCAATCGGAGTAGCAGCTCATTTAGCATCTTTTTTACCTGGAAATCCTTTGGTGAAAATGGGCGGAGAAAAAGCTATTCATGCCATATCAGCTGCGCCATTTGGTAGTGCTTTGATTTTATTGATTTCTTACGGTTACATCAAAATGTTGGGCGCTAAAGGATTAAGAGAGTCAACAGAAATGGCTATTTTAAATGCCAATTATATTGCAGCCCAATTAAAAGGTCATTATGACGTCCTTTATACGGGTTCCAATGGAACAGTAGCACACGAAATGATTTTAGATTGTCGTGATTTTAAAAGAACTTCAGAAGTTGAAGTAGCCGACATGGCGAAAAGATTGATTGATTTTGGATTTCATGCACCAACGGTTTCTTTTCCTGTAGCGGGAACTTTAATGATTGAACCAACTGAATCAGAAGACAAAGATGAATTGGATCGTTTTATTGAAGCAATGATAAAAATTCGTGAAGAAATAAAGGACATCGAAATGGGCAAGTACGATAAGCAAAATAATTTATTGAAAAATGCACCACATACTGCAGATTGTATTATCAATAGAGCGTGGGAATATCCTTACACTCCTAAAGAAGCGGCTTACCCAGTTGAATACTTAAAAGATTGGAAGTATTGGGCGCCAGTAAGAAGGGTTGACAATGCGTTTGGAGATCGAAATTTAATCTGTTCTTGTCCAAGCTTAGAAAGTTATACTCAAGCATCATGAAACTAGACATCCTCGCCTTCGCTGCCCATCCTGATGATGTAGAATTATCTGCCTCAGGAACTCTTTTAAAGTATATAGCGGAAGGAAAAAAAGTAGGGATTATAGATTTGACGCGTGGTGAACTTGGTTCCAGAGGAACTGCGACTACCAGAACTCTTGAAGCAGAAAATGCCGGAAAATTAATGGGCCTTAGTGTGAGAGAAAATCTAGATTTAGCCGATGGGTTTTTTGACGATTCTTTTGACACTAAAATGCGTATTATCCAACAAATCAGAAAATATCAACCGGATATTGTTTTGGCCAATGCCATGAGTGATCGCCATCCAGATCATGGAAGAGCAGGAAAAATTGTAGCAGACGCTAGCTTTTTATCGGGTTTGGTTAAGATTCAAAGTGCTGAAGATGATATTCCACAAGCACCATTTAGACCTCAGCTATTGTTACATTACATACAAGATCATTACCTCAAGCCCGATATCGTTATTGATGTAAGTGACTTTATGGAGCAGAAAATTGAAGTCATTAAAGCTTTTACTACTCAATTTTACGATCCAAATTTCGATGGACCAGAAACGCCTATATCAGGAGAAGACTTTTTTGATTTTATCAAAGGAAGAATGATGACACTTGGTAGACCTATTGGAGCAAAATATGCCGAAGGATTTACCTGCGATCGTATTCTTGGTGTTGATGATTTATTTGACTTGCGTTAATAAATTAAAAGCGCCAAACTTACCCCTACCACAATACTGATCAATTTGAAGAAATTGAACTTATGATTCTCAGAGGTTTCAAAGATAATCGTTGTTGAAATGTGCAAAAACATACCCAATACAACGCCTAAAATCATTTGAAAGTTTAAACCAATTTGTTCAGGCGTGACTGCCAATCCGAAACAAACACCTAAAGGAGTCATGCATGCAAAAAGCCCTAATACCATCCAAGCCTTAGCTTTACTCAAAGCCGTGCTTAACAATAAAGTCATTAAAGCAATAGCAACAGGTACTTGATGGAAAATGATGCCCCAAAAAAGTGACTCATGACTCTCATGCGCATGATGGGCAATGATCCCCGTGTAATGATTTCCCAAAGGAATTCCTTCAATTATGGAATGAATGGACAAGGATAGAAATAAAGTCCACGGCATCGATTGACCTTTGTGAACATGAACATGTCCGTGTTCAATACCTCCCGAAAAATACTCCAACAAGAGCTGAATTAAAAATCCTGATAAAATATACAATCCTACTGAAGTTCCTTTAGATTCATATAATTCTGGAAGTAGGTGTTCGAATAAAATAGCCAACAAAAATCCACCACTAAATGCTAAAGCCAATTTAATAAGCTGACTTTTATTACTCGCATTTAGAGTTGTGACGATTAATCCACCGAATACAACAGAAAAAAGAAGTCCAATAAGAACAAAAGTAAAAGACATCATTTTCTTTTGGCGATTAAAATTAGGCGATCCGAATGAGAGGCATCAAATGCATTCAATTCGAAGTCTCCAAAGGTATGTAATATTTCAAAATCAGCCTCAAGTAATGCTTTGAAATCTTCTAAATACAAGGCTTGCACCCGCTCAGTGTAATGAAAATCTTCCTCTTCATCTGAAAATTGAATGTCCTTAAAAATATGAGTGCCGTCAAATCTCCTTGAAATATCAAAGCTCAAGGTATCTCGTTGAACGGTTTCTGCGGCTACCAAATTTTCAATCACCTTCTTGGCATTCATAAAATCTATCAGTAACAAGCCATTTTTATCAAGCATTGCAGCAATAGCATGCAACATCTTTTTATTTTCCTCTTGCGTTTCAAAATATCCAAAACTGGTGAAGAGATTTGCGATTAAGTCAAATTTGTGTCCTGCAATTGGTTCGCGCATATCATGCACTGAAAAGGATAATGTATCATTTTCTAAATGTTTAGCTGCAGCAATACTATTAGGAGATAAGTCAACTCCCAGTACCTGCATACCATGCTGACAAAACATGTGTGCATGCCTTCCTTTTCCGCAAGCAAGATCTAGCACTTTAGAATTGATTGGCAATTTCAAAAAGGCAACAATTTCTTGAATAAATCCTTTTGCTTCTTCTTCATTTCTGTTCTGATACAGCAGGTGATAATAATGCGTATCAAACCAATTTACGAACCAATCTTGTTTTTTCATGAGGTTAAAGTTAAGGCTAATTGAAAAGTTATCCATGAATCTGTTTAAATTCGTAACACAAAATGAAAAAAATAGGTCTTACAGGTGGAATTGGGTCAGGAAAAACATATGTTTCTTCTATACTGAAAGCTATGGGATTTCCTGTATTTTCATCAGATGAAAGTGCCAAGAGCTTGATGCAATATGATCCAGAAATAAAAAAGGAACTTATTAAAATATTTGGGCCAACTGTTTATATCAATGGGGAGTTAAACAGTGTTTTTTTAGCAAGTGCACTATTTTCGGATGATGCGCTTCGTGTACAAATCAATGCCCTCATTCATCCAGCGGTAAGGCGCGACTTCGATCAATGGGCAAAAAAACAAAACCAATTACTGGTATTTAATGAAGCAGCTATATTGTGTGAGACGGGTGCTTATGTCGAATTTGACGCCTGTATTTTAGTAAGTGCCCCCGATGAAATAAAAATAAAACGCATCATGGAAAGAAATTCTTGCAGCAGAGCAGATGCTGAAGCTCGAATGGCGACGCAATGGAGTGATGTAGAAAAAAGAAAATGCTGTGACTACGAAATAATTAATAGTGGTGATAGACCCTTACTGATTCAGGTAGAACAAATTATGGATTCCCTTTTAAAAAATTAAACGATTGATTATTTCGAATAATCTATATTAAAAGTGACTCCAAACTTCAGTGGATACACTGCCATGGTTGCTTGTTTCTGAAACAGTGGGGTTAAAGAATAACTAGCGAATAAGCCAAAAGCATGCCACCCTGCCCTAACCGTTCCATCTAAGAAGAAATTCCGCATGTTAAATCTAGAATATAGATAATTGCGGTATCGATCTCCTTGATCATCTTTACCCGCCTGATAGGTAACTGAAGAGTAACGATAAGAACCAATTACACCAGCTGAAAAATAGATACTTTTTTTCTTTCGCTCTTTTGTACTAAATTCTAAGAGCAATGGAATAGATAAAGTATAACTCGATAAAGTATTCTGTTTAAATTTTCCTGCAGTACTAATCTCAGCGTAAATGGTATCTTTTGTATGAATGATTGAATAATTATCCCTGAAACCTAAGCTACTAATTCCGGCACCCAAACCCGTTGTAAGTCCTAAATATTGCTTGAAAATCGGTAGTTTATACTCTAGGAAATTAAAATTAAATACCACAGATGTTGCTGGATTTACATTCCAATAGGGAGTAGAAGAGAAATTAGTTCCGAAAGCTTTTCCGGTAATGGCGTCTACATTGCGCAGGGTGGTATAACCTAAATCAAAACCAGCCCAATGTGCCTGATATTTAACTTTATCATCTTCATCAAAGTCATCACCTTCCAGAACAAAAGAAATTGGCAAATTCATCACCGTTCTTTCCAGCAAAGTTGTATCATTAGTTCCTGGAATCCAATTAGGCATGATAGATACCACACGAATTGCTTCCTTTTCTATGGACGGACAACCCAAACCCTTCAAAATCTTAACATCACTTACTTTGCCATCTTTTTCTACATAAAATTGTACATAAACCTTTCCCTGAATATCCTCTTCAATGGCTTCTTGCGGATAAGTAATGTTTTCTTGAATAAAACGCATAAGCGCTTCTTGTCCACCTGGAAAAGTGGGTTCAATATCACTAGGGCCCTCAATAACTTCAATCGGAGGAGGCAAAGGCACATCACCTTGAGAAAAAACATTGAGTACGAATGCTGAAAAAATAAAAACGAAAAGGAAGTGATTTTTCATAGGAGTATATTTATCGTTACTTAAAATTTAAAAAGAACCCTACACATTAAATTTCTACCCGCTTGAGGGTAATAAAAATTCTCTGTTGTTTTTTGACCATCATAAAGATATGAAAATGTATATCCATTATTGGCATAAAGATAATTGAAAATATTATTCACTTGAAGACCCAAAGTAATTTCTCTTCCTAAAACATGTCGAAGCGCATAGTTCAGCGTTAAATTACTATAGGAAAAGGCCTTAATGCTTCGATCAATAGCTGAAGTATTGTCTAAAAACTGTTGCGACACATATTTACTCATCCATTCTACCGTCATGTTTTTAAAGGGCAGCCAAACAACACCAAGGCTTGAAACTATCTTTGGAGAAAAGGCTAAATCCACCTCATTGTGCTTGATAATTTGTTGCGAATAATAAGGCGCTGTCGAGGAATAAACATCTAAAAATTCATTGAACTCTTTTATTTTATTTTGACTTAAGGCCAAAGCTCCATTAAATTTTAAGAAAGTAAATGGAGCATAAAGGGTATTCAATTCAAGTCCCAATCGATAACTAGACGGGACATTGGTGCGGGTATAAGAACCCACATCATTAATTTCACCCGTCAAAACAAGTTGATTGGTATAATCCATAAAATAAGCATTCACATTCAAGAGCAGTTTAGGTTTTTTGTAGGTATAACCCAATTCAAAATCTCTTAAAACCTCTGCTTTTGGTCGGCTATTTGGGGTGCTTTCTCTAAAATCCTTGCGCACGGGTTCTCTATGAGAAACACCAAAGGAGGCAAAAATGGATTGCGCATAAGAAAGTTGTCTTGAAATGGAGATTTTTGGATTTAAAAAATCAAATTTTACACGCTGTTGCACATCTTTTAACACGCCTGAAACTTGATCCACACCCAAAAAAGAATAGTCTAAGTGTCTGAACTGGATGTCGCCATTGAACAACCAATCTTTCAGCCTATACGAACCTTTAAGATAGGAAGACCATTCAGATTTTTGTCCAGACTCATTGTAATAGCGATCTCCTAATTCCGAATCAGAAGCAAAACGAGACCAGATCACTTCACCATAATGACGACCCAAATAAGTATTCACAGAACCTCCCCAAACCAAATTGAAACGGTGTTTGAAATAGGAAAGAGAAAATACAGAACCAACAAAATCATTATTCAACCAGCGCTGGCGAATTAAATCACTTGTGGTAAGGGTGTCGTTACCTACTACAACCGAAGACATTCCATAAGCGCTTAGGGCTTGATTATTTTTATATTCCTCATAATACCCTCTACCATAAGTATAATGACCTGAAACATTTAAAATTAAATTAGATTTCAAGGAATAGGTATAATGCAATTGATAGTTATCTTGCTTATAATTATCCACTTGATTTTTATAGGTATAATAATTATAAGTTCTTCCCGAGCTCAATAAATTTTGTCTTTCCTCAGGACTCAATAAATTACGATCTGAATAGGCATTCATCTCATTTACATTTCCCGTTAAGCGACTTTCTGGCGTTCCATACCAAGCCTGATAGGTCAACTCATGACCACTAAAAACAAGTGCTTTCAAAAGGAATTTTTTACCCATGTAAGCTCCTGAAAAATAGATGGAATTTAGATTTGATTGGGCTCGATCTAGAAATCCATCAGAAGCAATACGAGAAAGACGCGTTTCAAAATTAAAC
This sequence comes from Flavobacteriales bacterium, assembly GCA_947447525.1. GTDB lineage: Bacteria > Bacteroidota > Bacteroidia > Flavobacteriales_D > Crocinitomicaceae > UBA952. Next base: position 46,626 of record CANFJL010000011.1, read on the forward strand.
TTTTGATTGAGGAGTCCCGTTCCAATTTTTATAGAATTTTTGAGTGTGTTAAATGACCCATAACTATTATCAATAGTTGCGTAGGGAGTTTCAGAAAGATTGTTGGACTTCAGATTTAATCCTGCGCCAAAGGCTGCAGCGCCATTTGTAGAGGAACCAATACCGCGTTGAATTTGAATATTTTCAATGGAGCTGCTCAAATCTGGCATGTTGACCCAATAAACATCATGCGATTCAGGATCATTGATAGGAATACCATTTAAGGTGACATTGATCCGAGAGGCATCAACTCCTCGAATTCTCATTCCTGTATACCCTACTCCATTTCCAGCATCTGAGGTCGTTACTAAAGACGGTGTACCATCCAATAAGAAGGGTAAATCTTGTCCGAAAGCCTTTTTTTCTAGGCCTTTTTCTTCCACTAAAAGTGCAGAGGAGGATACGGCAGAGGCTCGGGTTGAAGAAACTTGAACCTCTTCTAAAGTTTGGGAACTTTTATAGAGCTGAATTTCTAATGGGAAATTATAATCCTCAGCATAATAAACATTGTAACTTGGATTAAACCCTGGATATTCAAAAACCAGTGTATTTTCATCACCAAATACAGGTCCTAAAATAAAATTTCCTTGCGCATCGGTTTGGGTACAGAAGTTGGTGGCTTGAATACAAACCTTCACTCCTTCCAAAAGTTTACCGTCCTCATCGGATACGACACCCATAAAATTATTTTGTCCAAAAGAGAAAAAAGTTGCTACTAAAAAACCGATACTGATAAAATTTCTTGTTTTCATTTGTTTCAAATTACACAAGAACAAGGGGCTAATTCCGGATGGTTATTAATTAGCACAGTCATCTTCCCTTCGTAGGCATTATCCTAAATCAGGTTCAATGGGTATAATCTCAGCCTTGTCAAAGGCACCCCTTAGAGACGGAACAAAATTATAAAATAATTTGAATTGACGATTAGAATTTGGAGGAATAAAAAACCCTAGGCATAAAAACGATAAAATTCAAGGGCAGAGAATACTTTAATGTAATTTAATTACAGCAAATAATTACTCCAGACCCTCTCCCAAAATTTTAACTGAATTTTCTCTTAAATTTTTTAAACGCCTTTCCATACTTTCATTTTTTTCATCTTCAAGTTCTAAAATGATTTCTTTATTGGATCGAGGGGTATACAATTTGTTTAAAATAGCCATTCTGATCAGTTCATTTGCTGAACTCACTTCCATTTTTTTCATCAATTTTGTCCGCAATAAATCGATATTTTTCTTAGAGGTTGGAAGTAAATCTGCTATTTCATTACTCGAAAATCCATCGCAAATCAGCTTTAATAGTTTCAAATCTCTTTGACTAAGACTCAAATAGTCGGCTCTTGAGTTGCGCTTTCTTGTTTGTGCCAAGTTATGCAATAGTGATTGATTCATAATGGCATTGGTATACTCCACTTCTGAATGCACGCATTCAATGGCCTCTATCATTTCTCGAGTAGAACATTCCTTCAAAAGATAGGCATCTGCACCAAAGGATAGCAGTTCAAAGGCAATTTCTAAATCCTTGTGCATCGTCATAATAATGACTTTTATGGATGATTCTTGTTTTTTAAGTGCTTTTAAGGTCTCAATTCCATTTAATACTGGCATTTCAAGATCTAGAAGAACAACATCAATAGGATTATCCTTGAGTTGCTCCAGAAATTCTTGACCATTTGCAGCATCAAACACAAACTCAAGCGCTGGAATTTTAGTAAGCATTAGTGCAATGGCATTTCTAACCACTTCGTGATCCTCCACTAAGGCAACTTTAATTCTTGAACAATTCTTAGCCATAAATCACTTTTTTAAACTTTCGCGTTGATCTCAATCGTACCGTTTTTCTCAAATTTCTTATAGATAATTTCTCCATTGAGTAAACTCAAACGATACAGTATATTTCCTAAACCTAAACTGTCAGAGTCCGATGCGAAAAGTTCAAAGTCGCTTTGCGAAAGAGCAATTCCGTTGTGTGTGATTTTCATTGTAAGATGTTCGGAATCAAATGTTAATGTCATTTCAATAGAAGTGGGACCACTGTGTTTTAATAAATTGGTAATCAGTTCACTCGCAATATAAAAATATTGCGTCATGACAAGATCTGAAAGCAATAGATTATCGGGAATATTTGATTTAAAAGTAAAGGAATCAATGAAAGAATCGGTCTTTTGTTGGGTCATTTTTTCCAGCGCTTTCACTAATCCGAATTTCAATAAATAATGCGGGATTAAACCTTTTGTGATGTGACGCAAGCGTTCAATACTTTCAGAGACATATTCCTTGCTTAAGCTAATGGCTTCGAAATTTCTATCTCCCTGCACTGAATTTTCCTTCATATTGGAAAGATTCTTTTGGGCCAAAGACAAAATTGCACCAATATCATCGTGTAATACTCGCGCAATAGTACTTCGCTCCTCTTCTTGTGAACTTATAGCAATTCCTAATTTTTCTATTTTATTTTTATCCTCAATACTTTTAACCAGCTGATCAGATAAAATCTTTATTTTCCGATTTTTTCGAGAAAGCATGATCATTACAGATCCCATTCCAAGCGAAAGAAGCATAAATAAAACAATAAAGAATCCTAATTCTTGTGGTTCAAGCATAGAGAATATGTGAAGATGCCATTTAAAACTAGTATGACTGAACAAACAAAGACCATTATATAATCCATCAATCCATTTAGATAAATAGTCTCATCTAAAAAATAAACATAAAATATAAGAACAGCATAATAAATCGTAATGGATTCTAAGATTAATCGTTCAAATTTTGTGCCCTCATGACTCAATAATATTCTAAAACCTATGAATATAATAGCCAGATATTGGTAAAGTACTGAAAGCACATTACTGTCAAAAAGATTTGAGGTAATAAATAAATCTAAAGCAGAAAATACAAGAGCGGTAGCAATAAAAAAAGACTTTTTCAACTTAAATCTACCTACTAAATAAAAAAGTTCGAGGATCAGTATAAATTGTACTGGTCCAGAAAAATGAAATGTTGGCAGCGAATTATGAATTGTTTTTTCTAAGACAAAGACACTAAGATCTGTTAAAAAACGAGCCATTAAAAGCATTACAAAAAAGCTGTAAAATCTATTCGCTCTAAAGTTTATAAATCTTTTATAGTTTATAAAAAATAGAGGAATACCACTAGATCCCAATGTCATATAGAAAATGAAATTTAACATTAACTATTTAATGGATTTAAACTTGAGCATTTAGGTGGGCATTTTTTTAGTTGATCTGCAATTAAACCTTCAGACAAATCATTTTCATCGGCATCGGCACCCACCAAAACAAGATTTTGGACGCCCTCATCATCAATTCCAAAATAAAATCGAATTCCAACACATTCATTTTGTGCAAGAATTTGCTTAATTTTTTCTTGGCCCATAAAAACTCCAATCACCTCACCTGTTTGAATGGTGTTTCTGTAGCGTTTTGTCATTTCTGACCCTTCTTTTAGGGTGATAAATTCCCCTTCATTTCCATTAAAAGACATTGTGTATAATTTTTAGAATGTAATTAATGCTAATATAAAAAATTATAAGGCTCTATTTTTTTATAAATCATAGAATTTCAACCAAGATCTTTGAAAGTCTAGAACAAGTTCTATTTTTTACTATAATAAGTTCTAGCGGTTTATAACTTTTCTACACCTAGTTTTGTAGTGTAAATAAAAAACGAAAGTTAATTCATCTTTGAGGAGAAAAAACAGACCTGAACACTCCCAAAAAAGAAGTAAGGCAATTTTAAAAAAATAAAAATATGAAAAAATTAATCTACGGAACATTATTCCTTACCTTAGTAGGAATTGGAGTTATTGGATGTCAAAAAGAGCATATTAGCCAACAACAAACCTCTGGCTCAGCTGAATCAGTTACTCAAGTTTTAAAGAGTGTTGTATATGCAAGTTTAACCTGTGAATTAGCCAACGGTCAGACAGGCTGTCAATGCGCTGTCACACAATCTGACGATGATTGTTCAGAACAAACCGCTTGTACAGCTCAGTCATTGTTGCCTAACTACAGTCATACTTTGGCGACAATGTTTACTGCTAAACAAATTCAAGATAGAGCGGACCATAAAGTAAGAATAACTGAGCCTGATTTAATTGCGGCTCTGAAATTAGACAATTTCCCTTTAAAATAACAAAAATTAGACAAGTTCCCATTAAAATAACAAGTTGAAATCAACTAACCGAAGTAAGCAATAAAAATAGTATTACTTCGGTTTTAAAAAAAGTCTAATGAAAAACAATACGTTCCACATCCTTCTTGCTTTAGTAATACTATTTGGTTTTGTATTCAGTGGCTGTGAAAATAATAATGGTCAAGGAACAATTGACAAAGAACAGACTAATTACTTTTCACCTATATACCGAATAAAAAACTACCCGTTAACTTCAATTTCTACAGATTGGTCGATAAACTTAAATATTAATCATTTAAATGAAAAACTTTCAGTGCTATGCGAGTTTAGTTACGCGTCCAATCAATTTAGAATAATAGATTTAACTATGGATGAGATAATCAAAATCATAAAATTTCCAGAAGTCATTAAAAAAATTGGCAGTATTTCTATATGCGACATCAACGATTTCGCTTTTTTAACAGATACCACCTTTTACATTTACAAGGATAATATTTTTAAGCGCATAGATTATGGAGTTTTCAATGATGGTTACATTCCCTTAAGTTACATCAACATCATCTATAAAGCAAAAGAGAATAAGATTATTTCAGGGGGGTTAACTTACACAAAGAGAAAAGCTAATGAACAAGATTATTCTTCATTTTTCATAAATGTTTATGACTTAAACACAATGAGAAGTTCTCTAATTCCATTTTCTTATCCGAAACAATTTCATGGAAATAAATTGGGAATTCCAAAAGTATATCTTTCTGAATGGGAGAACGATTTAATTGTAAGCTTTGAACTTGACGATAATATTTATAAAATTAATTTACAAACAAATAGAGTAGACACAATTTCTTGTAAAAGTAGAATATCCAATGTTAATGATGCGTTTTACCCAAAAGATGGTGATAAACTATCGAAATTAGATGCGATTCAAAAAAACAATCTAAATATTGGAGGATATGGTATGGCTTTCTTTGATAAAAAGAATAATAAAATATATCGCCTATTTCGACCAGGCATTCCAATTAAAGACCAAGATGGAAATTATTTTAATTCAACAGATAAAGGAGTACATATCTTAGAATTGGATGTTTCAAAAAATGAAATGAAAGAAATTCAATTAGCAAATGGTCAATATTATGTTCCAATACATTGGTCGTTTAATCGATTTAATAATAATTTAATTTATCCTAAAATAGAAGAACATGTTACAAAGAAAAATTTCTGCTTTTACAATATTCATTGTATTTCTGTTTATAATCTATAGTTGTACTAGTAGCGACAAAGATCAAGTTTCCATAATAGAAGGGGCGGAAATTGAGACTTTCCCATTTATAAGTCCCATATACAACAGAGAAAAAGAATTGATAGAAGTTTTAAATTATTATGAGGTTCCGACAATTAATTCAATAATCATTCTAATGCCCCCCACAAAATGTTCGTCTTGTAAGCTCGGTGCGCTCAAAGTTCTTGACACCATGCAAAATGTTTATATTTTAACCGGTGATTCTGCTATTTTCACACCACAAAATGTGTCACAAAAACTAATTCTTTACGACCCCCAATTAATCAATAGGAAGGGTTTGGTAAAATTATACTCGGCTATAATCAAAATTAAACACGATAAGGTTACAAAGTATGAAGCGCTTATTAATTAACTTAGCACGATAAAATATTTAAAATTTATCAATTGAGCCTAATCAAATATCTATAGAAGTTAATATGGTGAATTGTGCAAATGGCATCTATTTTGTTAGGCTAAAAAATAATACTGGCCAGATCTATCAAACGAAAATAATAAGATAATGTCAAAGATTATTTTATTATTTCTTTTAATGCAAATTGAGAATAGTTATTCTCAATTTGCATTCTTCAAGGATTATAAATCTGATGAAAACATATTCATTTCAGGTACTATAGAAATTGATAAATGTTTTATTTCCTGCGGTGTAATTCAGTCTGGTAGTGGTGCGGCAAAGGGTATATTAACTATTGTTGCAGCTGATGGTGAATTGATTAATAGGAGATACATTAATAATCACTATTCAGTTTATTTTTCCTCAATTATAGAGATAAACGATGGTGTTATTGTTTGTGGAGCGATAGCTGATTTTGGACTTGCAAACATGAAAGAATGTATTTGGAAATTTGACAAAGCAGGTAATGTTATATGGGAAATTCCGTTTGGCAATAATGGAATTTTAACAAATGATAATTCATCACCAACCATACTTAGTACAAATGATGGGTTTCTAGTGCTGTCATCTGAATATGGGGGAATTACCTCAACAGATGGATCAATGACTAAATTTGACAATAACGGAAACATCCTTTGGTCTAAATTATTCACGAATGATATAATAGCATTATCAAACGATGTGTGTGTTTATGGCACTGCTTGTTCTGATGGTTACACTTTCATTTTAAAAAGCTATATTAACGCATCAATTAACACTCAATATTTTATTATAAAAGTTGATTTTTTTGGCAATGAAATTTGGCGTAAAAACATTACAAATCTTTCCATGGGAAATTTGAATATAATAGGGAATAAAAACATTATTTACACTGTTAATTCTACCAAAGAAGACAATCTAATTGCAATATTTTGTTCTGAAGATAATGATTCTAAAAGTCACAGGATTTATTTTGCAAAATTTGATGCTAATGCCAATTTAATAGATGTAAATAAATTATTTGATGAAAGAGATATTGATCCTTATAAATTAATTATCAATGAAAATGAAGAAATGTTTTTAATGGGTCTAGACAATTCTAATTTTGGCACAAACACATACTTAGACCTCTTTATTTCAAAAATAAATTCTAATGGTATTTTAGAATGGGAATCAAATTATGGATACAAAAACAGTAATGAATTATGGTCGGGCGGTATTCTTACTAATGATGGTGGTATATTAGTTGGAGGAAGTAAATTTAAATCACATCCACCTTTTGGGTACGATCATTTTTTAGTCAAAACGGATTGTAAAGGATCTGTAACATGGGATTATTCAAGCTGCTTAACATTGTCTGAGCAAGAAATAACCTGTTTTCCTAATCCTACAGGGGATATTATTTATTTTCATTATCAAAATAACAATCTTGTAAAGTCAATTAGAATTCAGTTATTCGATCTGATAGGCAATTTAATTTTTGATCATGAAATCAAGAACTCAAATATTATAAAATTAGACCTATCAGCCCTTGCAAGTTCAATTTATAATTATAAATTGTTAATTGATGACAATAAAATATTCGTTGGAAAGGTAATGAAGCAATAATGAGCGGGACAAATCCCATTTATTGATGAATTAAAGAGTGATGAAAACAGCTTAGATGAATTCGTCCTATATTTACAAAAGAATATTGTCAGAATCGTAGGAGATGTTATCGTTCACAATACTGGAGCTACGAAGGTGTTAAAGATACACTTTTCGCGTCGGTATTTTTTGTGAATTAATGCTAAAGATAGCGCTGAGGTAGTAGTAATCACTGCGCCAACCGTGATTATGGCAAATCTTTCTAATGCGCAAATATCTATGAACATGCCGCCACAGGTTTTCGGCATACTTAATCCCTTAATCCAGATACCTCCACCTAGAGCCATTCCCGCTAATCCGATATAACTTTGAGCAATAATGGTATTGATCCTAGAAAGTTCTATCCAAGTATTATCCACCTTGATTTTATCAATGGTTATTTCGTTTATTACTCCTTTTATTCTTGTGTCATAATTCATTGAATTGCTTAATTCAAGTGTTACCTTATCACCTAAGACATAGACTTTTTTGACACTGTTATCAAATTTACTTTTCACAAAAAAAGTGCTCGAAGTCTGCGCATTAATGCATTGACTGAATAGGATTATAAAAAGGAGGGAAAGATATCTCATTTGGATTTGAATTAGGTTTGATCAAATGTAATTAAGTTGCTCGTACTCTTATAATCGAATTCCACAAGCTGTAGTTTCTTACTTGCGCAATTTGATAATTATACCTGTCGAATAATCCCGACATTTACCATTGTTGAGGCATTAGATTTTCTATAAAAATTACAAGAGAAATCTCAGCGAAGCATAATATATAAATTGCTACATTTAAGGTCTATGCAAAAAACAGTTGCTGTAACGGGTGCCAGTGGGCACATTGGAAATGTGGTTTGTAGAAAACTGATTGAATTAGGCTATTCGGTAAAAGCCTTTTATCATTCAGATGCTACCAGTCTAAAAGACTTGCAACTTACATTGGTTAAAGGCGATATTCTGAATCCAACTGAGGTAAGAAACTTATTAACTGGATGTGATTATGTAATTAATTGCGCTGCCATAATTAGTATCAATGGTGATCCAAATGGATTGGTATACAAGACCAATACTCAAGGTCCTGCAAACATTCTTTCCCTAGCCAAGGAACTTGGAGTAAAAAAAATAATTCATGTCAGCAGTGTACATGCCGTTAATGATTTGCCGCACAACACGCCATATGATGAGACGCGACCTTATAAAACGAAAAAAGATTTTGCCTACGATTACTCTAAAGCCCAAGGCGAACAAATCATGCTTGCTGGGGCTGAACCCGATGGCTTAGAAGTGGTGGTAGTTAGACCCAGTTGTGTTATAGGACCTCATGATTTTAAACCTTCTAAAATGGGGGTGGCACTTAAAGGATTCTACAAAAAGAAATTCTTATTCCTTCCCAACGGTGGCTATGACTTAGTGGATGTTCGAGATCTTTCAGCGTCCATTTGTGCGGCTATTGAACTTGGAATAAACAAAGAAATTTACTTGTTGTCCGGAAAGTATTACCGCTTCAAAGATTTGGCAAAAGAAATTGGAATGGTGCGTGAGCAAAAGAAAATCATCCTGATATTGCCCAATTGGATTTTAACTTTTAGCCTTCCTTTTGTTTGGCTAGCAGGTAAAATAAGCCTGACGGCGCCATCACTTACAAAGGAGTCAATTGTTGCCATTACGGAAGGACATCCTGAAATGAATAATGAGAAAGCAAAATCGATACTGCATCATAAAACACGGCCATTACAAGATTCCCTTAGGGATATTTTTAATAATTAAGGTCCGATATTTATCGGAATTACTATACGTTTCCTCCGTTGTGTCTTTCGAGAGCTCATCGAGCGGAGTCGAGATGCGCTCAATCCACTTATAGAGCATCGAGCGACTTGTGCTGAGCCTGTCGAAGTAAGTCGAGATGCACGGTACCCAGGTCTTAGTTCAATACAATCATTACCTTATGCAAGCTTTCATTTAAAAAATAACTTACTATTCGTTTTCTCCGTTGTGTCTTTCGAGAGCTCATCGAGCGACTTGTGCTGAGCCAGTCGCAGTAAGTCGAGAGGTACGCTACCCAAGACTTAATTTTTTCGTTCTTTTGTATCAAGATAAAAAACAAAGAAAATAAAGTTCGATATTTATCGGACAATAGCAATTCAAAATAAATAATTTATGACCCTTTCTACGCTTAATATGATCACCTTTTCATGGATTGGATTAGCAATCGCGGTTCATGTCACCATGTTTTTTATCAAAGCTCCCTTCGGCAGACATACTTCCACCAAATATGGAAGGTCTATTAATAACAAATGGGGCTGGTTTTTAATGGAATTACCTTCTCTTTTGATTATGGGTTATTTTTTATTCTTTGGTTCTAAATCGCTCTATTCTTATACTTGGATCTTATTCCTCATGTGGATTTTGCACTATTTTAACCGCACTGTGATTTATCCCTTGCGCATCAAGTCTACCGATAAAAAAATGCCGCTATTCATTGTGCTTAATGCAGTAATTTTTAATCTATTTAATGCTGGATTGAACGGTTACTTTTTGGCTGAATTAGCTGATGGTGCCAATTATGCAGATGCTTGGCTAAGCAGTCCGCATTTTATCATTGGAAGTAGTTTGTTTTTTATTGGGATGGCCATCAACTGGACATCAGATACGCTATTGATAGGTTTAAGAAAAAAAGGAGAAACAGGATATCAAATTCCAAAAGGATTTTTATTTGATCTGATTTCATCTCCCAATTTATTTGGAGAAATTATAGAATGGACAGGATTTGCTATTCTTGCCTGGAACCTTCCAGCGCTTAGTTTTGCCATTTGGACCTTCGCCAATTTAGTGCCAAGAGCATTGAATCACCACCAATGGTATAAAGATAAATTCCCAGATTACCCCAAGAATAGAAAGGCGGTGTTTCCTTATATATTTTAATTAAACCTTACATATTATGAATCCTAAAGTACAGTTTTATTTTTCGAAGGAAATTAAGTGGAAGGGAGAAATGGAGCTCTTGCGCGTCATAACACTGAGTTGTGACTTAGAGGAAGTCTTAAAGTGGGGCGTTCCTTGCTATACTTTTGAGAACAATAATGTAGTCTTAATTCATGGTTTTAAAAACTACTGTGCCCTATTGTTTGTCAAAGGTGTCCTGTTGAAAGATCCCAAAGGAATTTTGATTCAACAGACAGAACATGTGCAAGCGCATCGACAAATTCGTTTTACCCATGTTCAGGAGATCATCGATCAACAAGAGGATATCATAAGCTATATTATGGAAGCCATTGAACTCGAAAAAAATGGAGAAAAAATTCCATTCAAAAAACCTGAGGAATTTAAAATGGTGGAAGAGTTCAAGATTAGATTAGAAGAAAATATTGACTTAAAAGTTGCTTTTGAGTCCCTAACTCCGGGCAGACAAAGAGCCTATCTGCTTCACTTTGGCGGAGCAAAACAAAGTTCAACAAGAGCCGCTAGAGTTGATAAATGTATCCCGAATATCCTCAAAGGGATAGGTTTAAACGATGCTTACCAATAAGAACTAATATGAAAGTGCTACTTCCTATTGTATTGTTGTTTGTCTTGATATTTAATGATGCCTGGACGAAAGATATTATCATCCTGGACTCTAATGCATTGAAAATTGAAGAACGGGAAGCTATTCTTGTGTTAACGGGTTTTGGTTCTGTTTATCATGCTGCAAAAAATCAGAAATTGAATTTCAAGCAGCCTGGGTATGATTTGTTTATTCCCGACTACATTGATAAAAAATCTATTGCATTGTGCAGTGAGCATTTAGAGGAATTCATTGTGAAACAAGAGCTTGCAAAATATAAAAAAATCCATGTATTTGCTTATATCTTAGGCGCTTGGACATTAAATACTTATCTCGAGAACAACACGCTTCCCAATTTAGCGAGTATCATCTACGACAGAAGTCCATTACAAGAAAGAGTACCCGGAATTTTAGTGAATTCAAATCCGTTTTTAAGTCGCTTGGTTTTCGGGAAATTAATTGCTGAGATTGCTCATACTCCTTACCAAGCGCATCAGCAAAAAAATGAAAATATTGGAATATTAATGGAATGCAAAGCCACAAAAATTTTATGGAAAAAGAAAAAGGAATATGATTTAATGCCTGCTCCTTTCTTTTCTGTTGAAAAACTAAATCAAAGTTATTCAGATTACTGTTATTTTTTCATCTCACACGATGAATTGTATACGCAATTGGAAAAAGTAAGTCCCAGTATCGTTACTTTTTTTAAAACTGGTAAATTTTCCGCTGACGCAAGCAAAGAAGCATGTTCCATCGATCCTTTTATAAGTTACCATAAATGAATCGAAAAAGGATAAAAATCAACTTACTGTTTATCTTGGCCACCTTGTCCTTATTAATAGCTGGTTATTGGATCCACCCAAGTGAATCGCTCACACACTTGCTATTCCTTTCCTATTGTTGTATCTGTGGAACATGGATGGTGTATGGCTTAGAATATAGCAAGAGGGAGAATAATTCAATTTCATCTTTATTCAAGGCACTTAAAAAACATAAAGGTCAACAAGTATTTGTGATTCATTTAATACTACTGACACCCCTCTTTCTATATGTAATTTCGTGGTATGCTATTTTCTCCTTGTTTATAATTGCCATATTAGGATTAGTGTATTCCATTGAATTAAAATTTATAAATGTTGGTTTCCAATTAAAACAAGTATTTTTTCTAAAAAATATAATCATTGGTCTTGCTTGGGGATTATTAGTGCTTCTTGGTGGGAACCATTACGAAGACCCAGCACTTTTAGCCTGTTTTTGTTTAAGTACACTTCAAATAATTGTTGGAAGTATTTTAAGAGATGTGGCAGATGTTAACTTTGATATAAAATCAAAAACAAATACAGTTCCTATAATTTTAGGCTTAAAATTCACCTTCCCCTTATTACATTTGCTGAACCTAATGAGTACATTAGTGCTCTTGATTTTTTCGAATTCCTGGATGCTCTATTTAGTAGGTTTTGTGATTGGTTGGAAAGCATTAATCATTGAAAAAGTTAAGCGAAACAACCAAAGTATTTTATGGACCCAAACCTTAAATATCTTAACTTGTTTTTTAATATTAATTTTAGTTTTAATTTTCAAACAATAAGATGCTGACCCAAATCAATGCCACCTATTTTGCCTGTGCTATCCTAATCTCCTCCACCATTTTTGTTATTGCATGGTCACTGGATGCTATTACCCATTCTCGTCTTGTGAAAATTGACATAAGCGACAAAGAAATGCAAACCCATAGAATATTAATTCTAAGTTCTGGCTTGATGGAATTATGTCTTGTATTAATGTATTGGTTTGACATAGAAATCTTACCGATTTTCATTGCTGCTGTTGTCACGCGAACGGCACATGAATTCATAGACGAATTGCGCTATCATACAGACCGTTGCACCTTTAGAGAAACTCTTTTGCATTTGATCATGTGGATTACAGTGATTTCAAAAACAAGTTTTTTGTTTATTTGGGGGTTTTTTACGCACTACCAAGGACTTGAAAAGTTACACCCAGCCTTCTATATTTGGGGAATCCTGATCATTGGAATCATGTCAATAACCAGTGTCAAGGAATGGAGACAGGGGAAATAGGTTTTTTAGGTTTAGGAGTCTTATAAAACATTAAAACTAAAATGGGGAGTAAGGTCAAATCTGAAATCAAAGCAATAAATAAGGTGATGCTTATTAGAACGCCCATATAAAAAGATCCAGAAAAATTAGAGAAAATCAACAAGGAAAAACCACAGCACAAGACAAGACTCGACAAAATCATTGCCTTTCCTCTTTCTAGGTAGGCAGTTTTTAAGGCATAGCTTTTTGATTTCCCCTTCGCCAATTCAATGCGAAACTTTCCTAATAAGTGAATGGTGTCATCGTATGAGATACCAAAAGCAATCGTAAATATTACCGCTGTACTGGTCTTTAAATTGATCCCAAAATAGCCCATAATGGCGCCGATTACCAATAATGGTATCAGGTTGGGAATCATACTGATCAGCATCATTCTAAAAGATTTATAAACCAATCCCATAATTAAGGCGATGAGTAAAACAGAAAATATCAAACCTTCTACCAAGCTTTTTGAGATAAAATGGATATTCTTATCAAACAAATGCGCAGTACCCGTTATGCGGTATTTAATTTTTCCTTTAAATTTCAACTGTCTTAAAAATTTCTGAAAAGCCTCATTTTTAAGCTGAATGCCTTGGTTGCCGATATCAGGAAAATTCCCATTCATCCTCAATCTTGTTTCAGTAGAATCAATAATTGTTTTTGAATATTTTCCTTGTCCAATGATCCTGATTATTTTTCTAAATTTCATCAAGTCTCTCCTAGCGCTTGGAATAGAATAAAATTTTCGGCTGCCTAAATGAGATGCTCTATTTAAAGATTTTAAAGTTTTACATAAGGAGTTCTTGATTTCCGCACCATAGACTTCTTCAATATAGGTTTCCACTGTATTGATTTCATTCAACACTTCTGGATCCCAAAGATCTAAGTTTTTATCTTTTAATTCAATCGACATGTCAAAAGGTCGAATACCTCCGTAATGCTGATCTAAATAATTAAAATCTTGTTTTAAAGGTTCTTTGGAACTTAGGTCGTCCATTAGAAAATTATTAGACTCTATCAAACTAATGCCAAAAACACAGATTACGATTAAGATGGCATTGCCCCAAAGTACTTTTTTTCTATAGGAGATGAGCCATTGAAAAGTCCTGCGTAAAAATTTCTGCCAGAAAGGCGCCTCTTTTTGGGTATTGATATATTTTGGAATAGGGAATAAAAGAAAGAGAATGGGTAATAAAACGATGGTGAAAAAATAAGCAATCAAAGTTCCTGCGCCTGCCACCAAACCAAATACTTGAACTGGAATTACATCTACAAAATATAAACTTCCAAAACCAATGGCAGTAGTAATTGAAGTTAAAAAAGCTGAAAAGGCAATTTCTTTGTAGGTCAAGATCACAGCATCTCGTTTTGACATACCAGATCTAATTCCTTCGAGAAATCTCGAGACAATGTAAATTACATCTGCCATGGCTACGACAAACATAATGGTAGGAAGCGTAACAAGAAGAATATTTATGGGTTCTTTAAACCATGACATGCCGCCAATTAACCATAAGGTAGCCATCAAAATCACGGACAAGGGGACGATTACTCCCCAACCCGAACGAAAAGTAAAAAATAAGAAAACGACGACTAGTAGACAACTCAGGATGATAAAGAAAACCATTTCTTGCATCATTTTCTCTACATATAATTTTTGTCCAATGGTCCTTCCAGCGATATGAACCCCATCGAAATGGAATTTATTAATTTCTAGATGTAGTTTTTGAAGCAGGAGATCGCTTTTGTTTTTTTTGATGTAATCTTCATGCCTAATATAAAGACAAACTGATTTCGCATCTTTTGAAATCAGAGCATTCAACAATTCATCTGTATGAAAAATTCGAGTGGAATCTCGTTTCAGATCAATATTTTTAAGATCTAGGTAAGGTCGTGAGGATCTTCCGCCAAAAGGGAATAAGAATTCTTCTTGAACTTCAGTGATGGAACCTACAAAAGTTACATAAGGAACCTTTTCATTTATTGATTTGGTAAGCGCGGCAATCTGCTTTAAAAATCTTTGATCAAAAACACCTTTTTTTCTTTCAATGGCAACCAAAAGAAAATCATTATCAGAATCAAATAATTTACGGTGGGACTTAAAAAAGACAGTCTCTTCGTCTTGCTCAGGGAAAAATTTCTCGAAATTATAATCAAACTTTAAATAATTTAATCCCCATGCGACGAAAAAAGTCAATCCCAGAATCAGCGTAAGCGCCCAAAAGGCAATTCGATTGAGTTTTTTTTCTTCTGGTATTTTCAAAATGTAATTTTGGTTAAAGTTAAACAGTTACTTCGCTTATTGTTAAATTTATCAATTCAAAATAACTCAGGCTACTTTCAAAAGCGAAACGACTACACATGGAAAAACAAAAAGTACGTCAATTGGTTCTCGAACATATTCAAAATCATATCGATCAATTGAGTAATATGTTAAACCAAATCCAAGAATCCAGTCAAGAGGATTCCAAAAGTAGTGCAGGCGATAAACACGAAACGGCAAGAGCCATGGTGCAAATAGAAATAGAGAATATCAATAAACAAATGGCTGTTTTCATTGATCAGAGACAAGCGGTATTGGCAATTAATCCAAGCCTTAAATCCAGCAAAATTGCTAAAGGCAGTTTAGTTCAAACTAATTTAGCTTGGTATTATTTTGCAGTAGGCTTAGGGAAATTAATGGTCGACAAGGAATTGGTTTTTGTATTGAATCCTCAAGCACCCTTAGGACAAATATTACTGGGCAAAATGACCGGGGACTGTATTAATTTTAAAGAACAAGATATTGAAATCTTATCCATTCAATAAATATCTGTAAGAAAAGACAATACTCGAAATTAAACCAATCCTTTTTCTATCAGCAACTTGGCTATCTGCACTGCATTGGTGGCGGCTCCTTTACGCAAATTATCAGCAACAATCCACAGGTTAAGCGTATTTTCTTGACTTTCATCTCTTCGAATCCTTCCTACAAACACATCGTCTTTTCCCTCTGCGTATTTAGGCATAGGATAAGAGAAAGTTTCTGGATCATCTTTAAGGATAATCCCAGGCATTTCTTGCAAAAGGTTTCGAACTTCTTGAAGGTCAAAATCTTGTTCAAATTGAATGTTTACAGCTTCCGAATGTCCACCAACCACTGGCACACGAACAGCAGTTGCTGTTAATTTGATATTTGGATCTAAAATCTTTTTGGTTTCATTAGAAAGTTTCATCTCCTCTTTGGTATAGCCATTTTCTAAAAAGACATCACACTGAGGAATACAATTCTTATCAATTGGATATTTATACGCCATTTCTGCTTGAATGCCCGCCCTCTCATTTTCCATTTGCTGAACAGCCTTAACGCCTGTTCCCGTAATAGATTGATAGGTAGAAATCACCACGCGTTTTACAGAATACTTGGCATGTAATGGCGCTAAGGTGAGCACCAATTGAATCGTACTGCAATTTGGATTGGCAATAATAAAATCTTGCTTCGTTAATAAATGACCATTGATTTCAGGAACAATAAGTTTTTTCGTGGGATCCATGCGCCAAGCAGATGAATTATCTATGACCTTAGTCCCAACCTCAGCAAATTTCGGAGCCCATTCTAATGAAATATCACCTCCTGCAGAGAAAATAGCAATGTCTGGACGCAGTTCTAAAGCACTTTGCATGGAAACTACTGGAAAGGTTAAGCCACCAAAGTCGATTTGCGTACCGATTGATTTTTCTGAAGCCACCATGATTAAATCAGTAATCGGAAAATTTTGTTCTCTTAGTACCTTCAACATTATAGTTCCTACCATACCTGTTGCACCTACGACTGCTATTCTCATCTTAATAAATTATTATTTCTTCCTGTTGATTTCATTACAATATCGCTGTAAAATTATACATTTGAAGGTAAATACATCACTATGAGGACAATTTTCCTGTTTTCTTTATTTGCTTGTATGCTTTCAATGGCATTTTCACAAGTGTCTGATGATTTTTCTGATGGTGATTTTACTATTGCGCCTACTTGGTCAGGTACTGGAACTGACTTTATTATCAATACAGCGCAACAAGTACAATTAAACAATACCATTGCTGCTACCTCCTATTTAGCTACTCCACATTTTTTAACTTCATTAAACAATAAGGAATGGGATATTTATGTGAAACAATCCTTTGCTGGTTCATCAAGTAATTTTGGAAGGATTTATCTATGTGCAGACAATGCAGACCTCAATGCCGTTTTGAATGGTTATTATATTCAAATTGGAGAGGCCAATGCGATAGATGCCCTCCGTTTATATAAAGTACAAGCAGGAGTTTCTTCGCTCATTTGCGCTGGTGTTGATGGACAGATTGTCAATTCATGCAATGCTTCTATTAAAGTAATCCGAAACAATTTAGGGGATTGGAAACTATTTGCAGATCTAAATGGCGGTTCCAACTACATCTTACAAGGAAGTGGTAATGACCCAAGTAATCTTATCGGAACTCACTTTGGTTTTTCATGCACCTATACCGCTAGTAATGCCACTAAATTCTATTATGATGCAGTTTATATTGGGAACGAAATTCTAGATCAAACACCACCAAGTATTGATAGTGCCATTGTAATCAATGCCAACCAAATGGACTTGTATTACACAGAAGCCATAAGCAATGCAAGTGGCGTATTAACAAGTAATTATTTTATAAGTCCTTCCTTAAATATTTCTTCTCTTACACAAGATGCTACCAACAGTAGTTTATTTCACTTCACCTTTTCCACTGCGATGACCAATGGTGCTGTTTATCAAATTGGAGCCTCAAATATAAGTGACATGGCCGGGAATATACCTGGAATGTTGAGCACCTCATTTCAATATTTATATGCGGAAGTGGTACAAGTTGGCGATGTTCTGATTAATGAATTTTTTGCAGATCCAACACCGGTTATTGGTTTACCAGAAGTGGAGTTCATCGAAATTTATAATAAAAGCAACAAAATTTTTAATTTACAAAATTGGCGGATTACGGACGGTTCTTCTAGCGGTACCATTGCCAATTCATGGTTATTTCCAGGGGACTATATGATACTTTGTGCCACGGCAAATACACCCTTATTTGTTCCTTATTTGACCACAAGTGTAACGAGTTTTCCAAGCTTAAATAATGCTGGAGACAGCGTGATTTTAAAAGACAATAATGGAGTGTACATCGATGTAGTGGTCTATAACTCTAATTGGTATCATGATGAACTTAAAATGGATGGCGGTTATTCTTTAGAGCTGATCAATCCAAATGATCCGTGTTCGAACGAAGACAATTGGAGCAGTTCTAACGCAGCACTTGGTGGAACGCCTGGACAAGTAAATTCGATTTATGATTTAAGTCCTGATCTTATTGCACCCTTGATTACAGAATTAAATGCTTTGGCGCCAAATTATTTAGAACTTCATTTCAATGAAGGAATGGATTCCTCCTCCCTTATGAATGCTGTTTATACGATTCAACCCAGTTTAGGAATTCAAAATATTTATATTCCGGGTGCCTATTCAAGCAGTTGCATTCTGCAGTTTAATCAAAATTTAATAGCATCTCAATTTTACAACTTACAAATCAATTCTGTTGCAGATTGTTGGCTCAACAGCACGAGTTTGACCGGACAATTTGTACTTAGCGAATTACCACTTCCAGGAGAGATTGTCATCAATGAAATTCTTCAAAATCCTAAAAATGGGGGTTCAGATTGGATTGAATTGTACAACAACAGCGCTAAAATTTTTAATTTAAAAAATATGGAGTTCGCCAATTTGGCGAATGATACCATTGCAAATAATAAAATAATAACACAATCTCATCTCCTATTACCCAATGGATATGCAGTAGTAGGTAAGGATTCTGTATTTGTAAAAGAAAATTATCCTGAAAGTGTAACAGGCACTTTTGTTTATTCAGAAATGCCGAGTTACAACAACGACTCAGGAAATGTTATTCTTATTTCCAACTATCAAATCATTGATCAAGTAAATTACAACAACAATTGGCAATTTAAATTACTGGATAATAATGACGGAGTTTCCCTTGAGCGCATTGATCCCCTTGGACTATCAAGTAGTTCCTTCAATTGGCATTCTGCCGCAGAAGATATAGGTTTTGCAAGTCCTGGAAGGATAAATTCTCAATTCCAAACGGCAACCATGACAGGGAACTTTGAGTTTACTCATGATGTTTTTTCACCAGATAATGATGGCTTCGAAGATGTATTACAAGTTCATTATAAAATGGAAAAGGAAGGATTACTTGGAAAAGCTTGTATTTATGATGATCGTGGAAGATTAATTCGCACCCTATTCACCAATTCCTTATTGGGATCTGAAGGCGTATTTTCATGGGATGGAGTAAGTGATCAACAGGTAAAAGCAAGTATTGGAATTTATGTCTTACTATTTGAAGCGTTTTCAACAGATGGAAGTGTGTTTTTTACTAATAAAAAAGCATGCACACTAGCTGGTAAATTGTAATTTTGAAATAAAAAAATGAAACTATTCTATTTAACATTGGTTTTGGTCTTTTCTCAAGCAGCGCAAGCGCAAATTTACCAAACAAGTATCGGACTTAAAGGCGGTTTTCCTGGATACGGTTCCTTGAACGCCAAGCATTTTTTATCAAAAAATATTGCTATTGAAGGAAGTATTGGTGGCAACCAAAATGGAATAATTTTACAAGGTTTGTATGAGATAAATGCTCCTTTGAACACTCCTGGACTCAGTTGGTATTATGGCGCTGGCGCCTACATTGGTTCGTACAGTAATTCAGGTATGTTACTTGGAGTAACTGGAGTCCTTGGAATAGAATACCGATTCGAGGATTTTCCCTTAAATATTGCATTAGATTCTGGTCCTGCCTTAAATTTTATCCCTACAACCAAATTCAATTGGAGCGGTGGCTTGGCAGCAAGATATATCCTCAAATAAATGATTTCTCCAGGAGCTAAAAATTGGATTAAAAAGTATTTTTCGTTAATTCGAGAAGGTAGGTTTAGTTTATCTAATGATTTGGTTTTTGAAACTAAAAATAAAAAAGATGCTCATACTGCCATAATTGATATGGCCAATCAAACTGGTTTAACATTTGGAATACCCGTTTCACTTTTATTTACCTCAACGCTTAAACTAGAATTAACAGAAGAAGAACGCCTTAAATTATTACTATTCGAATCCTTATTGGCAGTATATCTTCAAAGTAATTTGGAAGATTTTGAAGAAGATAAGTTTATTGAAAGCATCTATAAATTCTATTCTTATGAAACTGAAGAAGGAAATCACGAATGGTTTTCATTTTTTTATTCTAAGGATAAATACGCTGCATTAGAACGCTTTTTTGCCAATCGAATTAAAATCAAAAGTCAGTTAAATGATACAAATTACTGGCTCAATCACCTATCCAATAATTTTGTTTATTTAGATGTTGTTTTATACCAAAGATATTTAGAGAAAAAAACTTTAGGTTTTGCTGAGCATTATGAAGAATCTCTGATTCAATTATTAAAAACAATCATTTATGTTGCGAAAGTAGAAAACAATATCAGTCAAAAAGAAAATCGACTCATTGATTTTTATATTTCTGCAGCAGATATTTCCGCTAAAAAAAGTAAGGAAATTAAAGCTTTTTTAGCAGACAAAATTTTAGATTATTCCACTATTCATTTTTACAAATCAGATTTACTATTATCGCATTACACTTTTGAATTAGCTGCCTTTATTTTAGCATTAAATGAGGATGCACATACCATTGAACAAGTTAAATTAGACAACTTAGGACAATCTTTAGGTTTAAACCAAGAAGAACGAAATGCCATATTATGGCAATGCAAAGAATTCCTAACCCTACATGGAGCATCCATTAGTTTTCTGCAAACCAATTCTGAAACGAAATTAGTTTATACTAACTTGTCAAAACGATACCTTAAACTTTTAGGGCGCAGTAAGGGGAAATTTCTAAATGAAATGAGAGAAAGCAAAGAACTCATTGCATTGGTAAAAAAATCTACGCACACTGAGTTGACAGTAAAAGAAAAAGAAATTGTGAAATCGCAATTCAAGGATATTTTAAAAAGCATGCCATCTTTAGCGATATTCATGCTTCCGGGAGGAGCCTTGCTACTTCCTATTATTTTAAAATTGGTTCCTGATTTATTGCCTTCGGCATTTAAGGAAAATGATGTTGAAGTCTAATTATTTATAGGCTGGAAACAATCCAGTAATTCCTTCTTCGCTTGCAGAACATACTCCCCTTTCTGTTATTAAGCCAGTAATCAATCTTGCTGGCGTAACATCAAATCCAAAATTACTTGCAGGGGTTGTTTCTGGGCAAATTAAGACCTCTTCTATGGTTCCTGATTTAGTTTTACCTATAACATACTTAACTTCATTGGGATCTCTTTCTTCAATGGGTATTTCCTTAAGCCCATCTCTGATAGACATATCTAAAGTGGTGGAAGGCAAGGCAACATAAAAAGGAATGGAATTATCAAATGCTGCTAAAGCTTTTAGATAAGTACCGATTTTATTGGCAACATCACCATTTCTGGTCGTTCTATCGGTGCCCACCAAAACCATATCCACTTGTCCATGTTGCATTAAATGTCCACCTGTATTGTCTACAATTAAGGTATGATCAATGCCATGACGGGTAAGTTCATACGCCGTTAAATTGGCACCTTGATTTCGAGGTCGTGTTTCATCTACCCATACATGCACTTTTATTCCTTGTGCCTGCGCTTGATAGATCGGAGAAGTGACTGTCCCCCATTTGATACAACCCAACATTCCAGCATTACAGTGCGTCAATATATTTACAGTTTCTCCCTTTTTCTTTTTTGCTATAGCAGAAATTAATTCCAAGCCATGAACGCCTATCATGCGACAAGTCTCTATATCTTCTTCCACAATTAAATGCGCTTGCTTCCATGCAGTTTCGAGAAGATTCTCAGCGTTCGATAATGATTTTTGCATGCGGTCTAAGGCCCAAAATAAATTAATGGCTGTCGGTCTTGAGGCACGCAATTCAATAAAAGCATTCTGCAAAAATGAAGATGGGAGTTGTTTTTCCTGCATTTCTTTCACTGCAAGATAGATACCAAAAGCGGCAGTTGCACCAATGAGTGGAGCGCCACGAACGGTCATGTTTTTGATAGCAATAACCGCATCGGTATAACTAAGTAACTTTACGACAACAAATTGATGTGGAAGCAGTCGTTGATCAATCACCTCAACAAAGCGATCATCAGTGGTCCAAATAGTACGAAAATCTGTAGGCATAGCCGGCTAATTATAAACCGAATGCTGCTTTAACAGGCGCAACAAAGTTCAATTCCTCCCAGGTAAACAATTCTACTTCAAAAGTTTTTGATTCACCGTTGGGTCCAATAAATGTTTTTGAAACTTTTTCATGTTTGCGTCCCATGTGACCGTAAGCAGCAGTTTCTGAATAAATTGGATTTCTCAGTTTTAATCTTTGTTCAATAAAGTAAGGACGCATGTCAAATATTCCTTCCACTATCTTACTGATTTCACCATCAGTCATATTCACTTTTGATGTTCCGTAAGTATTTACATTAATTGAGGTTGGTTTAGCAACTCCAATAGCATAAGAAACTTGAACTAGTACTTCTTCGCATAATCCAGCAGCAACTAAATTTTTTGCAATGTGACGCGTAGCATAAGCGGCTGATCTATCTACTTTAGAAGGATCTTTTCCAGAAAATGCTCCACCACCATGTGCACCTTTTCCACCGTAAGTATCAACAATAATTTTTCGACCTGTCAAACCAGTGTCTCCGTGAGGACCACCAATTACGAATTTACCTGTTGGATTGATATGGTAGGTAATCTCATTATTAAATAAATGAGCATATTGTGGATATTTAGATTTTACTCTTGGAATTAAGATACTGATTAAATCAGCTTTAATTTTTGCTAACATTTCCAATTCCGGACCGAAATCATCGTGCTGGGTAGAAATAACAATAGCATCGATACGCACCGGCTTATTATCATCAGAATATTCTAAAGTAACTTGTGATTTTGCATCAGGGCGTAAATATTTAATGGCATCATTTTCTCTTCTTATTGCTGCCAATTCAATCAAAAGCGCATGAGACAAGTCTAAAGCCAAAGGCATATAATTTTCAGTTTCATTAGTTGCATAACCAAACATCATTCCTTGGTCACCTGCACCCTGCTCTTCAGGATTAGTGCGCTCAACACCTTGATTAATATCAGAAGATTGATCGTGAATAGCCGACATAATCCCACAAGAATTAGCATCAAACATATATTCACTTTTCGTGTACCCAATTTTTTCGATTACCCCTCTTGCAATTTTTTGAACATCAAGATAAGTATTCGTCTTTACTTCACCTGCCAAGATCACTAGACCTGTAGTTACAAGCGTTTCACATGCTACTTTTGATGTAGGATCAAAAGCCATGAAATTATCAATAAGAGCATCAGAAATTTGATCTGAAACTTTGTCTGGGTGTCCTTCAGAAACGGACTCGGAAGTAAACAAATAGGCCATTAGAATAGTTTAAGTGTGCAAAAATAAGAAATATCCAAAGATTGTTCGCTATGAATAAGTAAGTTGTACTTATTTAGGATAAAAATTTAGGTTTTCTTTTACCATTTTACGAAGCAGCGGATTCGGTCGATAGCGATCTTCTCCATAAGTTAATTGTAAGTCTTCTAGTCTCAATAATATTTCATTCAATCCAATTTCATCAGCCCATTTCAATAGCCCTTTGGGATAATTAACACCCTTAGTCATGGCTAGATCAACGCCTTCAACACTACTTACCTGCATAAATACAGCATCAACTGCTTCATTAATCAATAGGGCTAAGATTCTATCTAAAATTTCTTGTCCCAAGTCAATATCCTCCTTCGCTTTAATTGAAGTAGCATTTTCAGAATAATCATAAAATCCTTTTCCTGATTTTCTTCCAAAATAACCTGCTTCTTTATACCTCATTTGTGTCAACGAAGGTTTAAATCTTGGGTCGTAATAAAAAGCTTCAAAAACCGATTCGGTTACAGTATAATTTACATCATTTCCAATATAATCCATGAGTGTAAAAGGACCCATTTTAAAACCTCCCAAAGAAGTCATGGCCCAATCGATGGTTGCGAAGTCAGCTATTCCTTCTTCAAAAATTCTTAAAGCCTCTCCATAAAAAGGTCTTGCAACACGATTGACAATAAACCCAGGAGTATCCTTACACAACACAGCTGTTTTTCCCCAAGCGCTAATTAAAGTCATTACATTATCAATCACCTTTTGGGAAGTTTGAACGGCAGGAATAATTTCAACCAAAGGCATCAATGGTGCGGGATTGAAAAAATGAATTCCAATTATTCTGGAAGGATTTCTAAGTACAGAACCAATAGATGCAATCGATAAAGAAGAAGTATTGGTCGCCAAGATACAGGTATCACTTACGATTTCTTCTAGAGCGCTAAAAACGGAATGTTTAATGGCTAAGTTTTCTACAATGGCTTCAATAACGAGCGAACAAGAAGCAAGACTAGTATTGTTTATTTCATATTGTATAGCGGAAGATATAGAACTCTTTTGATCAGAGGTTATTTTTTCCTTTGAGAGTAATTTGTTTAAAATAATTTCCAAATTAGCTTTTGCAAGATCTAGTTGTGCTTGATTTTGATCCACCAAAATAACTTGATGTCCTGCTTGTGCCGCCACTTGTGCGATACCAGCACCCATTGTTCCAGCACCTATGATACCAATTACCTCTTTCATCACTAATTATTTACCTGTAAAAATAGCGTTTCTTTTCTCAAGAAAAGCAGCAACTCCCTCCGCAAAATCAGAAGTATTTCCTGCTGAAACTTGATAATCTAATTCGAGTGCTAATTGCGCTTCCAAAGTATTGTTCCAAGAAGCATGCAAAGCAGCTTTGGTCAAAGCAAGTGCTTTTGTTGGCATGGTCGCCAAGTTTTTTGAAAAGGAAGTAATTTCAGCATCAAATGAGTCCTCGTCGACAGACTTATAAATCATATTCATTTGAACCGCATCTGGAGCACTCACTTTTTCACCCGTCATCATTAAAGCCATGGCTTTTTGTTGACCAATCAAGCGGGGTAAGATAAATGTTCCTCCAGAGTCTGGAATGAGACCAATTTTTGAAAATGCTTGAATAAAGCTTGCTGAATTTTTTGCAATAACAAAATCACATGCCAAGGCAATATTAGCTCCAGCTCCAGCGGCTACGCCATTAACTGCAGCAATAACCGGCTTATTCATTTGAGTGATTTTTAGAATAATTGGGTTGTAATGATGTTCTACAATATGTGCTAAACCTGGTCCATTCGGATCGATAGCTTCCCCTAAATCTTGTCCAGCACAAAAAGCCTTTCCTTCTCCAGTAAGAACAACAACCCTAACCTCATCATCGGAAAAACATTGATCTAAAGCCGCTTGAAGTTGAAGCGCCATAGATCCATTAAATGAATTATAGACAGAGGGGCGGTTTAATATTAGCGTACAAACACCAGCCTCATCTTTTCTTATAATCTCCATATTATTGAATTTAGTTTTATTTATATAAAGAGGCCAATTGCTTAGCTCTTTGACGAATGGTTTGTCTCAAACTGTCTGGAGCAAGCACCTCAATTTCACCACCATAACTTAAAATAGTACGGATTAATTCTTCAGAAATTAAAATTTTAAGCGTGAAGACAGTACTTCCACTTTTTTGCTTTTCAATTTTTTGAGAGTGATGAAATGGTTGTGAATTGATATAGCGCGCTGCTACTTTATCTGCTTCGAATTTTATTTTTTCAGGCTTCCCTTTGAATGCAGTGATACCGATAGTATCTTGAAAATAACTGGCGGCATCAAAACTTTCCGGCAATACATATATGTTACTGGAGCAGACTAAATCAGAAATCCTATCCAGAGCATAAGTTATGATATCTTCCTTACTCAAATCGAAGGATATTAAGTACCAACGATTTCGATATTCTTTTAAAAAAAGAGGTAAACATTGTCTTGGTTTAGAAATACCAGAAATAAAACTTTCATACTGAAAATCAACTAAAGTTTTGGCGCGAATTGCGGACAATAAATCAGGTAAAAATTGATTGCCACCCAAAGATTTAGCAGATTCAAAACTCACAAATTGATTCACATCACTTTCTTGATCACTTCCCATGGCAACACGATCCACAATTTTATCAATGGCATTACCAAACTGCTGAAAGAAGGGAACTTCTCGAAATTGTTGAAGTGTATTTACAGCAAAACGAATAGAACTTAATTCATCTTCACTTAAAGGAATGTCATTGATACTAAAATCAGGGTTTTCATAGAAATACCCTTCATTTTTTCTACTGTATTTGATAGGAGCATCATGTTCCATTTTCATGGCAAACATATCTTTTTCAATGGTAGAATCACAAATATTATCACCGTGTGATGTACCGTAAAGAGCATCTTCACAAGCTTCCCGCATTTCTTGTTTAGAAGGATAAGTTTTGTATTTATTGCGCAGCATTCTGTCAATAATACGATACCGAATCAATGCATTTTTTATGTGAGGCATTTGAAATATTAGTTTTTATGATATCCAAACAATTCAAAAAACTTAATTGCTTGCACCACTTCGTAAGGGACATCATCTTCCCAATGTGCAGCTCCCATCTTTATCTTACTGAGCACATCATCTGACATAATATGCAGTAAGCTCTGGTCATATTCTTTAAGGGCAGAAATTTTACCATTGTCCTGCATAAATTGCAATAGACTGTATAAATGATTTGGTAATTTAATATTAGATAAATCGTACAATGCACCATCCTCAACATTAATAGCTGGATAAACATACATTTTAACAGCATGTCCAAATCCTCTACCAAAAGCTTCTAACAAACCACCCGGTAGATTATCATAATAGCGTTCATCAAAAATGGTATTTAAATTATAAATCCCAACAATAACACCTATCAATTTACCTCTAGAAATGGACGATAAATATTCAACCATTTTATAATGTTTCAGATAATTTGAAATCATCACTGTATAGCCTAAAGAACCTAATAATTCGGCTCGATCCATGAAATCCTTAACCGATATTTTTCCATCTGCCGTTAAATCCTTCAATGTTAATTCAAATACGACCTCTAAATTTTCTTCTTTGATTCCTTTTTCAGCAAGAAAGGCTTTTTTTCCTTGCTCTATCATATCAATATGAACCTTAGTTACAGGACGGAAGCGACCACGCATTAAAAGAATGTGCTTTTTATATAATGCTGTAGCAGGTTGAAGAACATTTTTAGCTAAATCAAACATAGTAGCATCTGTAATTCCTCTTTTCACAAGATTAAGTGCTACCACTCTATTGTCA
The DNA here is from genome assembly GCA_947447525.1 of Flavobacteriales bacterium. Lineage (GTDB taxonomy): Bacteria > Bacteroidota > Bacteroidia > Flavobacteriales_D > Crocinitomicaceae > UBA952. Next base: position 74,148 of record CANFJL010000011.1, read on the forward strand.
ATATCCTCAAAATCTGGCCCTGAAAAGCGCAGCATATCAATTTCCATTTTATCCCGAGGAAGTCGCATTACCAATGAAGTAATAAAATCATCCATGTCTGTACAATGAAAAAATGCAGCATGGATTAAATTTACACCCAATATTCCCAAAGATTCTTGTTGTGACTTATGACTGTTGTCGTGCAATTTGACATGTAGGATAATATCATTAGATCTACCCCCTAAAGTCCGTTGGAAACGAATTCCTATCCAGCCATGACCTTGGTTGGTTTTATGATAATTTAATGCTTCTACAGTATTACAAAAAGCAAAAAATCTCGCTTCTTTATTTTTCGTAGGAAGGATCGCTTTTAAGGAATCATACTCAGCAGTAAGCATGGTTTCTAGTCTTTCTTCACATACATAACGAGAGGCGGCTCCATACATGGAATCGGAAACCTTCATGTCATAGGCAGAACGGGTAAATGCGATGGTACCTGAACTCCCTCCAGCCTTAAAAAAATTTGCAGCTACTTCTTGACCTGCGCCAATCTCAGCAAAGCAACCATAGATATCTGATGTGAGATTTATATTAAGTGCTTTTTCTTCGGTAGTCAGTCTGTCTTCACTCATTTTTGTCTAATTAGGATCTTTAAATTTTGGATTGTTTACAAAATCAAAATCCGTTAATGTCATTAAAAACTTTTTCAATAATAATTTTTCTTGTGCATCTAATTGCACTCCTCCTTGATTGGCGTATTCAATCAAAGGATCAATCGTTAAACTAGGATGAACACCAGTAGAATACTGTTCAATCACCTCATCTAAAGTTACAAATCTTCCATCGTGCATATATGGGGCCGTTAGCGCAATATTTCGCAAAGTCGGCACTTTGAACTTACCATAATCATTAGAATTTCCAGTGACACCACCGCGACCTAAATCAGTGATAACTGCATCCAATCCATTATTACTGAACTTTTTAACCCTCATCAGTGGACCATTATGACAATGGAAACAATCTGCCCCATTGAGACTTTTAAACAAATCATATCCTGCCCACTCTTCTGCATCAACAGAAGCTAATATTTGGGACTCATTTGAATTAAGCGATTGTCCATTTATATATTTATACATTACATCATACTTAGAATTAGAAGAAACCATGGTACGGATGAATTGCGCAATAGCTTTCGCCACTTGATTTGAGTCAATATTTGAAGTTCCAAAGGCTCTAAAAAACCTATTTCTATAAGTCATATCTGCTGATAATTTTGAAACTGCATTCTTCCAACTTTGGTGCATTTCAATGGGATTAGGAACTGGGCCAAGAATTTGTTGTTCCAAGGAAGAAGCTCTTCCATCCCAAAAAAAGGAATCATCCCATCCTAAATTTATTAATGCCATAGATTGACGTGTACCTAAAATTCCATCAATACCAACAGAAAACTGATTGCTATCTGAAAAAGAATTTTGGGGTGCATGACAGGTAGCGCAACTCATGGTATTGTCGCCACTTAGTTGTTTTTCATAGAACAAATACCTACCCAATTCTACCCCTTCTTCAGTTAAAGGATTATCAATAGGAATAACCATTTGAGGGAAATGAGAAGGAATTTCTAAAGTATATGGAGTTGGGTCATAATGAACCCGATCTTTAGTACAAGAAAACAGAGCGAAAATACCGAGAAAGAAGACACAGTATTTCATGTTCCTAATATGGAGTTAAAGAAGACTTAAAATTATGACCAAATTTCTGGGTCAACGCAGCTTGACTTCCTGAAGAATGCGCTAAATATTCAAGCCTTAAATCTATTGGTTGAATAGGATTACAAAAAATATTATAAACATCTAATTTAAGAGCAAAGTTATGCTGGTGCGCACTAATTTGTTGCCAATTGATGGGAGAAAAAGAAAGTGGTTGTAAATATTGATCAGTACCTATGTGAAAACTAAAGTTATGATCAAGATTATCAATTCCATCGATCAAAGTATCCGCTTTTCCTTCAATACTAATAAAAATATATCCTGGATTCCATCCCCAATGCATAGTTCCTGCATTACTAATATTCAATGGACTAGCAGTTGGGAATGCCGAAGGATCGTCGTGATTCAGAGTGGTGTCTACTCCTAAAATCCCTTGCAGACTTCCAAATTTTACATAATCTGCTTCTTGATGAAGTAGTAAAGTTCCCGTTTCACGGAAATCATATAATGCCGCTTGAGACAAATTTGTACCTCCATTTTGAAGTGATGTTACGTAAAACTTCAGATCCGTTATTTTTATTTTATAGCCTTCTTGAGTTACATAGATAGAATCCATCAAAAGATTTTCGCCGTTATAAACGGGCTGTACCGTAATATCCACATAGTCTTTAACTACTGGTGGGACAGGTTTGTCTTTGCAAGAAAAGAACAAAAAGCTCATCGAACAAAACAAAAAGAAATTTATTGATTTTCTCATACTACAAATATACTTGAAAACTCAATGATTTTTCTACTTTTAACCTTCATAAATAATCGTTTTTTCTCCAAATGGAACAAGTAGACAGAAAAAAATACCCGCTTCTCGTAATGAGTGCCTCTGCAGGAAGCGGTAAAACGCATCAATTGGTGCTTGAATACCTAAGCATTTTACTTGAAGAACCCGATAATGGAAGCAATTACAAATCGTTGGTTGCTATGACTTTTACGAACAAGGCTGCTCTTGAAATGAAGACTAGAATCATCGATACACTTGATGGGATTGCCTTTGGTTTAACCAATAGCAACAAAATCAAATCCATGCAAAAGGACTTGTTGGAGCGTATACCCATTACAGAACAAGTTTTAAGGGAACGATGCAAGCAGACATTAAATGAAATATTACATGGATATGAGGAATTTCATGTGTCAACCATTGACAAATTCAATCTTAAATTAATTCGTTCCTTTAGTCGCGACCTCGATATTCCGGGCGATTTTGAAGTCGTATTAAATGAAAAACAAATACTAGCAGATGTTGTAGATGCCATGTTGAATAGATTAGGAATTCCAGGACAGGAAAACCTCACGCAATTGGTAAAAGAATACGCCAAATTTAATTTTGAAGATGGTCAAAAATGGAATTTTAGAGATCAACTGATTGCCTTTTCGAGTGTCTTGAGCAATGAGAAATACAATGAACTTATCCATAAATTAATGGATATGCCTTTGGATCAAGCTGCTTTTCAGTCATTAAGACAGTCCATAAAAATTACAAGCGACAATTTCATCAAATATGCCAATGAAACGGGTAATTTATTTGCAGCACTCGAATTAGATGAGAAGAAAATACCCAATAAATCAAAAACAACTAAACCCTTATTAGCCTTGGCATCATTGGAAACATTTCCAGAGCCAAAATCAAATTCGCGCCTATTTTCCGATACCCTTATAAAATTAATTGAAGATACAGATTCAAGTAGTTTTCTGGGAGAACCTCTTCGACAAAAACTAGGTGATTTAATAGAATTGTATGATCAAGAATTCCCGCAATTACTCTTACTAGAAGCCTATAAAAGTAATTTTTTCAATATGGCATTATTGCAATTTATTGCAAGCGAGATGGACAAATTGAAGAAAGACGAACAAATAATTCGTATTTCTGAATTCAATAAATTGATCAGTAACTTAGTGCGTGATGAAGAGGCTCCATACATTTATGAGCGTTTAGGCAATCGCTTGTCGCATTTTCTTTTGGATGAATTTCAAGACACTTCTCGTCTTCAATGGTTGAATCTCATTCCCTTAATTCATGAGTCACTTTCCAAGCAGAAAAAGAATTTAATTGTTGGGGATGCCAAACAATCGATTTACAGATTCAACAATGGACTAGCGGATCAATTTGTTGCCTTGCCTGCCATTTACAATCCTGAGCACAATCCCTTTATCGCCGGAAAATCAGCTTATTTTCAAAACAGTGGGCACTTGCTTACTTTACCAAATAACTATAGATCCGCGCAGGAGATTGTGACTTTTAACAATCAATTTTTTACCGAATTAATCAAAGAATTACCTGAAAAATCTGCGGCGTATTATAATGCAGTTCAACAAACTTCACAATCTGGAAAAACTGGTTTTGTGCGCATAGTTTCACAGGCCGAAAAGACCAATGAGGTTGAATTAAGTGAAGATATTATCAATATCATTAATGCCTGTGAAAAAGATAATTATGAAAGAGGTGACATTTGTATTTTAACCCATACCAATGGATTTGGGAATAAAATCGCCAACGCTTTAACACAAGCTAATTTTAAAGTAGTGTCGGTGGATTCCCTTTTAATCACTAATGATTCTAAAGTAAGATTATGCATCTCCTATTTAAAAAGAAGACAAAACCCTTCTAATGCAACAGAAGTAAAACGCTTTGCTGAATTATTTTTTAGAATTACTTTAGACAGCGCTACCCAAGAATACAGAGCATATTTCGAAGAGTTCATTAATGCTGAAGGTAAAAAAATACGCTTTTTTAATGAATTCAAATTTTTAACCGATCACTTTGGAGGTAAAGAAGTCTTTTTTGGGGCTTATGAAAATTTATATGATTTGATTCAAAAATTCTTTGGAATGATGCATTGGAATGAAACAGATGAAGCCTACTTGCATCATTTTGCTGATGTTTGTTTTGCATTTCAAACCAATAGACATACCGATGTCGCTTCCTTTTTAAACTATTTTGAAGACAATAAAGATAAAATTGCGATTCAACTTCCATCATCAAGAGATGCGATTCAAATTATGACCATTCATAAATCAAAAGGTTTAGAATTTCCAGTTGTTATCATCCCTCAATTAGACTTTCACTTAAGTCCGATTAGTTTCAATAAATATCTTATAGATGCTGGGGAACAAGTTCTTTATAAAAATATTAGTCCCAATAGTAAAATTAAAGCGGTAAAAGATTATTCCATGATCGAACAAGAACTTGTTGTTACCGACAAAATGAATATGTGTTATGTTGCTTTAACCCGAGCGGAAGATCGTTTGTATGCCTTTAATTACTACAAGAAAAAGGAATTTGGCGCAATGGTTAATAGGGCATTAGGATTGATGCAGGAGGGCGTCACAGAAACAGATGGGCAAATCATTTATCAAGCTGGGACGCCTCAATTAAAAATAGAAAAAGAAATCGATAAAGACTCCTTTTATAAACCAATAGAACATACAGACCGACTGTGGTTTCCTCAAATTGTATTGAGGGATTTAAATCAAAGAGACCCTTCAGAAGAAGTGAAATTTGGAAATCAGTTTCACCTCTTACTGGCTCAGGTAAATAAAGTAGAAGAATTGGATCAGGCAATAGAAAGTTTATTGGAAACAGGGCAAATCACCAAAGAACAGGAGCCTTTATTAAGAGAAAAAGCTACTTCACTGCTTAATAATCCTCAATACCAAGACTTGGTTGACCGTTCCATAAAGACAAAAAGTGAACCTTGGATTTTAGTGTCGGAATCAGAAACCAAACGACCCGATAAATTATTTATTTATCCAGATAAGATTGTGGTGATTGATTTCAAAACCGGATTAAGAAAAGATAAAGACCAGCAGCAAATTTCTGCTTATAAAAAGCTGCTAGAAGAAATGATGCACTTACCGGTCGATTCCTTTTTGTATTATACTAATGAAGGTGTATTAGTTGCTTGCTAAGGCTTGAGCTTCAATAGCACTTTTCAAAAAAGTATAAATAATTGGATGAGGAATATCTCGAGTAGAGGATACTTGAGGATAAAATGCACAGGCTACAAAAAATATTTTTTCCTTCATGCTGAAAATTTCAGGATCTTCAAATTGATTTAGAGCTTCAATATCAATCCAAGAGCCCGATAATTCTTGAATCAATTTTGGATATAGACTGTAGCGTGTGGCAGACAATTCCGTGAGCGTAAAATTCTCATACAATTTACTAAAGGCTCTTGAATTTGGGAGAATTTCAATCTTTTCAAAATAAGGTCCAGAAGTTAAATTTTCCGAAATTAATTTCTCCCCTGTTCCATTGAGTTGATGAAAAGCAATGAGATATTCTAAAATCAACTTAAAAGATTCTCCAGTAATTAATACAGGTTTTTTAAGGTCGAGAAGTCTTTTGAAGATTCCATTCAAATAAAATGGATTTTGGTATGGCCCTGGAGCAATCCAGAAGGCATCATATTGATCGTAATAAATGGGTTTTTGTTGGGCGGCTTCACCCACTTTTATCCAATAATAATTGATTTCTAATTCTAAAAATGCAGCAGCATGATCTAAGGATAAATTCGTTGCGTGATGTGCATTGAAAGTAAAATTATAATCTCCAATGATGGCAATTTTCAATCGGTTCATGACGCTATTAAAATGCCATTAGACGGCAATATTATTTTTTAAACCAACCCGAATACTTTCCGTTTTGAACATAGAGTGAATCCACAGTACTTGTCAATGGATTTGTTCTATATACATAACAAGAGAAAGTACAATCAAACATAGAGTAATCTCCGGTATTGTCTGATTGTTGTTTAATGTTTGAAAAAGCCAAAGTCTGTGGCATAGGATTATTCTGCTTTGAAGTCCAGATAGCACTGTTCATGTCAGTATAAGTTACTTCTAAACCAGACAAGCCTTGATTAGAAAAAATCTGATTGTTGACTGCAGATGCCGTATGAAAATCATTAAACATAGTTAGTGTTGGCTCTGTATTAGCAGCAGCATCCCAATTCAATGAACCGAATTTTACACGAATAGCTCTCATATCTGATGGAGAAGTAATCTCTGACATGTAAACGCGTCTAGAAGGAAGTGGCGAAGGTGCAATATATTCATCTAGACCTGTATATCCTTTATAACCATTAACATTTTGGGTAAATTCAACTTGAGTTCCCTGAACGTATCCACTAAAAGAACAATTCAAATCAACTGTATTCACTGGAGGTGGTATTACTTCGTGTTCAATACAAGAAGATACGGAAATCAATAAGGCAATAGCCCCTAAAATTCTAGCAATTCGATTCATCATAGTAAATAATTTAAGTCGCTTTAAACAAAGTTAATGGAATTAACGCTAAAAATCAAATTAAGATGCCTTTGCGCTATGAAAAAATAATATTTGCTTAATAATATGTTCTATTTAATGATTAGTTGACTTGTAGTCTTCACAGAAAGCTTAATTCAAAACACTCATCTGTACAATGCTTTTACTACTTCTTTATCATGGGTACCGTAATTAAACCATTTTCTCCAATAACCTTTAAGATATAATGTCCAGCAGTCCAATTACTTGCATCAATAATATGTGCTTCATTATCATGAACATTGAATGAATTCAATAATCGTCCTTCAGTAGTATAAACAAAGATCTGCTGAGCCATAAAATGTTCTTGGATAGAAATATTAAATAAATCAGCACTAGGATTTGGATAAATAACCAAAGCGGAAGCAGATTCAAGTGATGTAATTCCTACTTGAGAACCAACATTAGCAATGGCTGTCTCAATACAACCAGAGGCATCGGTAATGGTAACTGTATAGGACCCAAAAGCCAATCCTGCTATATCCGGGGTGGTTGCGCCACCAGGTGACCATAAATAAGTATAAGGACTTGTACCTCCATTTACAACTACAGAAGCGGTTCCATCCAAAAACATCAATTCATCTGTGGTATTAGTTACAGTTGTTATCAAACTAGGTTGGGTAATGGTAATGGTTGTTTGAGCAGTACAACCATTGGCATCTGTAATACTATGATTTTGAGTTCCCGCGTATACCGTCATTAAACCAGTTCCAAGATAAGGAGCTGTGCCACCCGTCCCAGTTAACTGTATAGTTCCAGTGCTTCCAAAACATGGTATTGGACTTACAACGGAAGCAGAAGCAACAAACGCTGCTGATTGTGAGACAACTGCTGATTGTGAAACAATACATCCATTCGCATCAGTTATTGTTGCTGTATAGGTGCCAGCAGGAATGTTAACTAAATCTTCAGTTGTTGCGCCATTGCTCCATTGATAACTTACTGGTGCAATAGCCCCAGCGGTAGAAAGATTTATTGATCCTGAACTTTGGCCATTACATGGAATGTCAGTACTTGTAGTACTCGCAGTTAAATTGCAATTTGGTACTACAACACATCCATTTGCAGGTGCTTGAGAATAATTAAAAACCAAACTAGGACAAAGATAAAGCGTTGGAATACCGCCACTCATATTTAAGATTACTCCTGGTTCATGATAAATCACATGGATACCACCACTCATAGAAATGGTTGAGCCACTTTTTGCATAAACGGTATCAATACCTCCCCCTGTAATCATGGTAGCGCCAGACTCCAAGTAGATCTTCATGATTCCACCATCGGTCTGAAGTGTTTGATTTGCACAAACCCATTGTGGAGTAAATCCGCCATTAACAATAGTGAATAAACTCACAGGATTAGAATTAGAATATAAGATAGGTCCTGCGAGGTTACTTATACAAGTTGTCGAACTAGCAGAACAACCTACCGCATCTATAACAATTACATTATAACATCCAGTTGGTAACATATTCAAATTTTGGGTAGTCGCACCATTACTCCAAAGAAAGGTATATGGAGCTGTTCCACCACCCACTGTTAAAGTAATACTTCCATTGGCTCCTCCTCCCATGGAATTATTCACAGCGGTGGTTAATATTAAATTACAAGGCTGTGCGAAAATGAAAAAATTCAGTGTGATACAACTGAAAAATAAGATGATCTTGATTTTCATAGAAATAAGTTTAGTCACTCAAAACTAAGGAATTAACATGTGATAAACAAGATTTAAAATAATTTCTTCAACTTTCAGAAGACTTGTCAAAATTGAAAGATGTTTCATAAGAATGAGTCCTACTTCGCTTTTCAAGCTTCGCAGGGTGAAGGTTAGAGTTAGACCTGCTTCGCTTTTCAAGCTTCGCAGGGTGAAGGTTAGAGTTAGCCCTGCTTCGCTTTTCAAGCTTCGCAGGACGAGAAGGTTTGAGATTGAATCAAAGTGAAAGTAGTCAAAGCACTAATAAATAAAAATCAGTAAAAATTTGAGTGTAAATATCCGTTAACATCAATTTTTGACTGAGTATATCTACTAAAAATTAATGTACTAATACTATTGTGATAGAAGGGTCCGGAAAAATCAATTTTACCGCGAACTATTAAGAATAAAAGAGATTTTGATTTTTTAATAGCCTGAAAAGCATGCTTTAAGCTACTTAATTCATGAAATAGAACTTTAAATTTTCCCTTACTTCGATCTGAAAACACAACCATGATTGGATGTGTATTTCGAGAGAAAAATATGTCTCGAACACTCCTTAACTCAAAGTAGAGCGAAACAAAATTTAATGAATTTATTTAACACGAGAATGTAATCTTCTTTCAAGATTTTGTGGTTAGAAGATTACGTTCAATTCAAAATTAAAACAAGTATGAAAACACTATTAACCGGTTTATTTATTGTAATATCAAAATTAAGCTTAGCGCAATTCACGCAATATGAACAACTTCTAACACCTTATTTGTCTAAACCCATTCAAAGTGGTTTCTTTTATTTTAATACACCAAACAGCTTTCAAGCTGGAACATTGTATCAAATGTATCGCCAAAGTGTACCAGATTTGAACAATAATATGGTCTTGACAGATCACCACATTGATAGTCTAGCCGGTTTTACTCATTATAAGTATCAACAAACTTTTATGGATATTCCAATCGAAGGTGCAGGCTGCATAGAACATTATGACAAACATGGCTCTTTGGAATTTATTAATGCAAAAATTGCTGATTCGATTAATTCAACAGCTGAACCTAGAATTACATTTAAGGATGCGTTAAATAAAGTGATTTCTGAACTTAAACAAGATCCTAAAATTAAATTCGCATGGGAAAATCTAGATTGGGAGCAACAAATCAGAAAAGATCATGCAGACAGTAATGCAACATGGTTTCCAACTTCCGAATTAATTTTTGCCATCGATAAAATGAAAAATATGAATTTAGTAATTGATGGTAATCGATACTGCTTAGCATATAAAATTTCAATCACTACGATAGCACCCTCCTTTGAAACATTTTTTTACTACGTGAATGCCTTGAATGGTATGATTTTTAAAATAAGATCCTCACACATTGATGTAAATGGTGATGTATATGGATATGGCAACAAATATATAGATACTAAATGGCGAGGAGGTTTTATACAAAAATATGAGCTAGATGCGGAAGATTCACCACATAATTTCCATACCAAAAAATTTATGGGATATAACGTTGCTTGGGATAATATGTATGATACTCGATCATCTTCCACAAATTGGGGAAGCATCTATTTAACTGAAACTTCAACTCATTTTCACGTAGGCAACACTTGGGATTATTTCTATAATACTTTTGGAAGGAATGGAATGGATGGCCAAGGAGGGGAAGTTAGAATAAAAACACAATGGAACCTTAACGACGCATATTATGATCATCAAATAATTCCAAATGAATTGGTTTTTGGAAAGACACCTGATGCTTGGGATTTAGGAATGGAACCTAGTATAGTCGGGCATGAATTTACGCATGGTGTAACTAAACATACTGCAGATCTAGTTTATGAATATGAATCAGGGGCATTAAATGAATCATTTAGTGATATTTTTGGCACCGTTATTCAAGCCCAAACTTTAGATTTTGGTAACACGGATTGGATTCTTGGAAATCATATTCCAAATAGTATTGTGAACACTAGATCTTTGATTGATCCAAATTCACGGGGTAAACATTGGAATGGGAATTTGGACGCAAATGGAAATATTATTCTTACTGTTGGTCAGCCAGATTATTATCAAGGAACTTTCTGGTGTTATAGTTGTTCTGGGGATGCACATGGTGATTATGGTGGAGTACATATAAATTCAGGAGTGCAAAATAAATGGTTTCAAGCCTTGAGTGCCGGTGAATCTAGCCCATCAGTTACTGGTATTGGAATGACCAAAGCCGCGAGAATAGCCTATTATGCTTTGACATCAATACTAATGAGTTCTTCTCAATATTCGGATTCAAAAGAAGCAACGATTACTGCCGCTATAATTCTCTATGGCGAGTGTTCTCAAGAACATAAATCGACGGTTGACGCATGGAATTATGTCGGTGTAAACGCTTCATATAATTGTACAACAAATTCAACAAATAACATTGATGAAAATATTGAAATATTTATTTATCCAAATCCTGCTAGTAAGTCAATCTTTGTGGAATTACCTAAAATTGCAAAAAGCCCAATTCAAATTTTTGATATTAATGGAAGGTTGATCAATGAAATCAAAAGTTTAGATCTTAATTTTCAAATTGATATTTCACATTTACAGGCTGGTGTTTATTTGTTTAATTTTGATTTCGATGGTCAAACAAAAGTCAAACAAATTATAGTTGAATAATGAATTGGATAAAAATTTTACTGATTACACTTGGGGTATATGCCCCAAGTGTCCTATTTTCTCAAGAAAATAACCGTATTTCTCTCCAAACTGGTTTGTTTCATTGTTTCTTCGATGGCTCAGCTATTATCAATTCACAACCTACCAATCAAGTAAAACGAATATACAACCATAAAATACTTTCTAACTTATTAAATGGTGTTGTTAATGATTCGCGAGGTATCAATTACCAACGAAAAATTAATAGTTTTTCAAATATTTCTCTAGAATATATGAACTATGCAACTGATTATTATTTCACTGAAAATTTTGATTGGCGCGTTAAACCAATTGTTGCATGGAGAAATATTAAATTTTTGAACATGACTTATTCAAGGGTTTTTCCTTTGAATAATAGTATAAAAATGACTTACGGTGCTGGAATAAATTATATTTGGGGACGAGAAGTTTTATATCACTATACCACCTTTTTTGGATCTGGAGAACCTCTTTTTTATAGTTATTACCGAAATGATATTGGTGCTAATTTTAGATTAGGTGTCGAATATTCTCCTAAACCTTGGCTTACATTATTTTCCAATTTTGACTACATCGGAATTATTTATTTGGGAGCGAAGGATATTGACGGAATAAAAGTTGGTGATTACTACCATAATACCTATAATTTAAAGAATATCCCCAGTAAATCTGATATTTCTTGGCGTTTTGGTGTAGGATTTAATTTTTGGAAATAAATTACGCAGTTAGTAATCATTTGTTCGGCAATGCCAAACCTTTTAGTACATGTACTAAATTATTATGGACTTATATAAAACATTCATCCATTCTCTTTTTGGTCAACCACATTGCAGACAAGGGTTTAAACATACTCTTCAAACGAAAACACACAAAAAATTGTCATTAATTCATTCTATTTTTGAATCCTAATCAATTATTTGTCATTTAACGGAAACGAAGGGGGATTTGTAACTTTAAGCGATGCATCTCGCTGGACTGCTAACTATCGTAATACGATTCAACCTAGAGATACTATTGCATTCGCGCTATGAAAAAATAATATTTGCTTAAAAATATGTTTAAGGCAATGAAGGTTTAGGATGAAAAGAGTCCCGAAGTGTCGGGAGAAAATAGAGTTAGAGGTTAGAGATAGAGGTTAGACCTGGAGGTTAGACTTAGAGATTAGACCTAGAGGTTAGAGATGGGGATTGGGAGTAAAACTTTGCCCTGCTTCGCTTTTCAAGCTTCGCAGGACGAGAAGGTTTGCAGTCATCGCTTTTGCTCTACACGCTCGCTCTGTTTTTGTGACCTCGCTAGGAATCGAACCTAGATCAAAAGTTTAGGAAACTTCTATTCTATCCGTTGAACTACGAAGTCAAGGCCGCAAAATTAAGGTAATTTTCGCTTTTAATGGAAATTAAATTACAGCGAATTTCAATTGACCAACTTTTCCGTTTTTGGTAGTTCGTAGATAATAAATCCCTGTACGCACTAGCGGCAAATCAATAGTTACTGTAGTTGCATTTGCAAAGGTACTTAGGATTAATTTTCCGTTTAAGTCATAAACTTCAATTTCCTGATTAATTTCCATTCCACTGATATCGAAGCTTCCGTTATTAGGATTGGGAGAAACCTTCACCCCTTGGTAACTTAAATTATCTATGGAAGCACAATCTTGTACGGTCATGGTAATAAATCCAGTCCCAATACATCCATTCACATCGGTATAAGTTCCAGTTATTGAGAATTGACCAATACCAGCAACTCCTGGATAGAATTGATCACCTGTAACCGCAACTCCGGAGAAAATGGTTCCTACTTGATTGGACGTCAATTGAACCGTAGCATCGGTAACACAAACTAAGTTACTACTAACTCCAGAAGAAATCGAAACTACTGGAGGTGCTTGAACCGCAATATTCATAGAATAATTACTTGTTCCTGCTGCATTGGTTACTGTAAGCACTACAACATAGTTTCCTGAGGCTGTATAAGAATAATTTGGATTTTGAAAATTAGATGTATTGTTGTCCCCAAAGTCCCAACTCCAAGTGGTTGGATTGTTACTGCTTAAATCATTAAAAGTAATTGCTGTTCCTTGGCATATGGTTGAAGAACTCAAGGAGAAAGAGGCTACTGGTGCAACAGGTGCTTGAGCGATATTATACATTACTTTAAAATCATCAAAATAAAATCCATCCATATTGGTTCCACCGTCCGACTTCAAAACAAACCTCACTTTAATCACTTGACCAATATAATCGCTTAAATTAATTTCCTCCAAAACCCAAGTTCCTTGCGTTCCTTCGTACACTGGTTGATTGTTAGGTTGAACACTTCCATTAGCATTGGTTCCATTAACCGTATAATTTCCACATTGACCAATCCAGGTTGTTCCACCATCAACAGACACTTGAAATTGCGTATAATCATAATCTGCTTCTATGGCCCACTTTGCATAATATGAAATCATTGCTGCAGCAGCATTGGTTAAATCGATTGTTGGAATATAGGTGTAAGTTTTATTTGCATTACTTGCATAATTTCCTGTCGGTGAATCCGTGAAAGACTTGCTTGCAGAAACAAATGTTGAAGTAGTTGTAGACCAGGTGCCTGTCCAATTGGTAACCGTTGTAGCATCTTCAATGGCTTGAACTGTCAATGAACCATAGGTCTTAATTATGGTATCCTTTTTTACCCATAAACCATTATCTGTCAACAAGATATATTTTATTTGATTACCAAATTGAATCGCTGGATTTAAGGTATAGGAGATGGCTCCTGTTGAAGTTTGCATTTGCGCTAAATTATAAACTACAGCAGTACCAACGGTTGCTATATTCAATAAAGGCTGAATGGAAACCGTTACTGGACCCGCTTCACGACCTAAACGACGCGCTGAATGATTGAAGTTTCCGCTTAAAGTGGAAATCATGTTTGGATCCGTGTCTTTAACTATGGTGTAATTTTTTGATAAATGCGCCAAGATAAGATTTGGAAATACCATTTCTTGACAAGTAGCAATAATTTCGGATTGAGGTTGCCAAAAAGCAGTACCTACCTCTGGTGTATGTACGAATATCGTATCTTTTTGACCAACACCTATATCTACTTTGTACATATAATCATCAGAATCTCCTGAAGCAGGATATAGTGCAGAACTCTTCATTGAAGTATAACCATTGTGTTCTACCATATGATCTGTATGCGCTTGAAAATAATTGTGATGCGGTGCAAATTCAGCGACAGTCGTTCCAATTGGAAATAGAATGTCTTTTGCATAAGTGTGTGCATTAAAGGCCATCTCAAAATCATTATTTTGTACCAACCAACGCATGGCTTGTGTCTCAGGTTCTGAAAAAGCGGATGTTCCACAATAAGTATCATTACTTGTAACCGTTGAAGTTCCCGTTGTTCCCCAACCATAAGAATAGTTGCGATTCAAATCAACACCGTATACGCCGCCTCCATTGTTTCTTCTATTCTTTCTCCACATACCACCACCCGTTGGATTAGTAGTTTCATTATAAATATATCCATCAGGGTTAATACACGGAACAAAGTACATTTGAGTATTATTAACCAAATAAGCTATTTCGGCACTTGTATTATAATTTTCAAGGACATACCACATAAAAAATATGGTTTCCATCAAACTCATAGGTTCTCTTGCATGATGAATAGCAGTATATAGAATTTTTGGTTCTGCTTCGTTTGTGTTTGGATTGTCAGAAATCTTTACATGATATATCGGACGATTTTCGATAGTTAAAAATGTAGAAATAGGGGCTTTCGCGGTAATTAAATTTGGGTATTGCGCCACCATAGCGTCTAACTCAGCAAGCATTTCGGTATATTTCAAGTAACCTCCCATCGTTCCTAGATTGAAATTAGTAGGTGTCACAGGAGCTGAATATCCTCCACTTCCTCCTCCTGCACTAGAACATGTTGCATTTTTTAATTCTTGAGATGGGGATTTGTCCTTTAATAGATCAACATAATATGCTTCAACATCCTCAATTAGAATATCATATTTATATTCTTGCTCTTGCATGATTTCAATTTCTCTTTTAGAAAAATCTGAGATAAAAAAGACTCCTTCTTTTCTAATTCCATGATCTACAGTAACACCATGTTGACTTAAACGATCCAACTCAAAAGCATTAGCGTAAACTTTAACGCGTGAATAATTTTGATTGAATGCAATAAAGGAGATAAAAAGCGCAATAGCGGAGAGGAAAATTCTTTTCATAATTGTCGAAATAAGAAAACAAATAAACGAATTAATATCTTTTTAAAGGATTAAAAGTATGATTTAATTCTGACTTTTTAGGCAACTTAAAGTAGAAAATTGAGTTAAAGAAATAGTAAAATCTAACAAATCGCTGTAATTTAGCTAAAGCGTGCAGAAACTACTTTTAATATTTTTCATTTTCAATTTCGCTTGTAGCTTCGGACAAGATATTTGGATCACACCAAATAAAGGTCAGTGGGATGAGCGGATTGAATATAGCGTTGATATTAATCAAGGGAAATTACTTCTTTTACCTACTGGAATCTGTTACCACCTCAGCAATCAAATGCACCATCCGCATGAGGAAGATATTGAGGAGACAGAAAAGCCAAAAGCACATGCTATTTTTCAAAACTTTATCGGGGCCAATGCGCTCGGAATTCGCACAGAAAAAGACTCCTCTTCACATTATTCCAATTTCTTTATTGGAGCTGAAAAATCTAAGTGGAAATCAAATATTTTTAGTATAAAAAGAGTCGAGAAAAAAGATTTTTACCCTGGAATCGATTTGTATTATTTGGGTGAAAACGGACAATTATCTTATAATTTCATATTGGAAGCATATGCCAATTCAGAGCAGATAAAATATTCATTTGAAGGCGCTGATTCTGTATTTATTGATGCTTCAGGCGCCTTACATATTTTGCATAGTTTAGGTGAAATTATTCATTCTAAACCCATCGCTTGGACCATCAATTCAAATGGTAAAAAAACAAAAGTTATAAGCGCTTTCGAAATCAACTCTGGAGAAATCTCTTTTGTTTTTCCAAAAGGTTATGCAAAAGATGAAATGTTATTTATAGATCCTAGCTTAACCTTCTCCACATTTTCTGGATCAACTACAGACAATTGGGGCTTCACCGCAACGCCTGATTTGGCCGGTAATTTATTTGGAGGAGGCATTGCATTTGGAACAGGTTATCCAACAACTACTGGTGCTTATGACCCTAGCTTTAATTCCGGAACGGGAAGTTATCCTATGGATATTGGGATAACCAAGTTTAATTCCAATGGAACAGCCCTACTGTATTCTACTTATTTGGGTGGCAACGGAAATGAAACTCCACAAAGTATTGTAGCAGCACCTAACGGGGATTTATTCCTCTATGGAACCACCTCCTCTAGTAATTTTCCGATGGCTGGAAATAGTTATGACAATACCTTTAATGGAGGTGCCTATGCTTTAGAAAATTCACTTGAATTTAATGGTTCAGATATCTATGTTGCAAAATTAAGTGCAAACGGAACCAGCTTGTTGGCTTCAACTTATATTGGTGGATCTGGTATCGATGGACTCAATACCAATGCACTGCACTATAATTATGGCGATCAATTCAGAGGGGAAATTATTTTAGATCCAAGCGGGAATGTTTATATTGCCAGTACCACTGCTTCCGCAAATTTCCCTACTGTTTCTGGATATTCTGCCATTTTGAATGGCACACAAGACGCGGTGATTTTTAAATTTAATAACCTCTTAAGTACCTTACAATGGAGTACCTATTTTGGAGGAAACGGAATGGAATCTGGAAATTCTATTGACTTTTCAGCAGGAGCATTGTATATTGCTGGCGGGACAACATCTCCAAATTTCCCCGGAGTCACCTCAGCAATGGGCAATGACAACACTTTTAATGGCGGTTTGAGTGATGGGTATACCATTCGATTGAATCCATCTAACGGAACTTTAATGAATGCCACATTTATGGGTTTGGGTGAATATGATCAAACTTACTTCGTAAGAACAGATTTAAACGGAAGTGTTTATGTTTATGGACAAACGGAATCTGCATGGCCAATTACGCCCGGTTGTTACGGGAACATAAACTCAGGACAATTTATTAGGAAATATGATGCAACGCTGTCCACTATTAATTGGTCCAGCATGTTTGGTGCAGGATCTGGACATGTGGAAATTTCTCCTACGGCCTTTTTAATTTCCGATTGTTTTGACATCTATATTGCAGGATGGGGAGGCGTATTAAATGCCAATCCAAGTGTGAGTCAAGCGTTAAATTCTACTACCAATGGATTTCAATGTACCCCAAATGGTTATCAAACAATAACCAATGGAAATAATTTTTACCTATCTGTTTTTGGTCAAGATGCGGCCAGTTTAAAGTACGCAACATTCATGGGCGGACAAACCGGAAGTTCCAATCATGTGGATGGAGGAACAAGTCGATTCGATAAATCAGGAAGAATCTACCATGCTGTTTGTGGCGCTTGCGGAGGTAATAATTTTGGGTTTACCTCTACTCCTGGAAGTTGGTCTCCTCAAAATCCTAGTCCAAATTGCAATTTAGCCTGTTTCAAATTTGAGTTAAGCACAATTACCGCAATAGTTGCTCAGCCTTCACCATTAATTTGTATTCCTTTACCTGTTATTTTTAATAATACCAGTCAAAACGGTAATACTTTTGCTTGGAATTTTGGTGATGGCGGGAGTTCAAATGCCTTCCAACCGACGCATTATTATACCAACCCTGGAATTTATAATGTGCAATTAATTGTTTCTGATTCTATTGGTTGTTTTACACCTGACACTGCAAATTTTACTGTTAATATTGGAGATTTTCAAGGAGGTGTAACACTTCCTCCAAGTGAGATTTGTCCAGGTCAAAGTTATCAATTAGATGCCTTTGGTGGTAGTTCTTATCTTTGGTCTCCTGCTGGAGTGTTGGATAATCCAAATATTCCCAATCCTATTGCAACGATTTATAGTAATACAACATTTACTGTAGTCATCTCAGATAGTTGTGGCTCTGATACTCTACAATTAGATTTATTGGTCTTTCAGAACAATTTAAGTATATCCAACGACACTTCTATTTGTATAGGAAATCAAGTAAATTTATTCGCTATAGGCGCTGGTACCA
This sequence comes from Flavobacteriales bacterium, assembly GCA_947447525.1. Taxonomy (GTDB): domain Bacteria; phylum Bacteroidota; class Bacteroidia; order Flavobacteriales_D; family Crocinitomicaceae; genus UBA952. Next base: position 92,717 of record CANFJL010000011.1, read on the forward strand.
TTAGTTGGTCGCCTGGGACATACTTGGACAATAATACAAGTTTTACACCTATATCGACACCCGACACTACCATAATTTACATTGCTACTTTAACGAGTCCTAATGGTTGTGTTTTAACAGATACCACTCAAATTTTCGTGTTTGACAATCCTCCTACCTCAACTTTACAAGACAGTTTAATTATGTGTCAAGGAGGTGTTTTAAATATTCAAGTATCAGGTGCGGATAGTTATAATTGGTATCCCAATGCATACATTAATCCAATTTTTGGTCCGAACGTTCAAGTTTATCCTCCGAGCAGTCAGTATTATTTTTGTGACTTAAGCAATGCCTGTGGAACGGTTACAGACTCTATATTCATTGAGGTATTAAGTGCTTCAGTTACAGCAGGAAATGACACCGTAATATGTCCCGGAGAAACGGCGAACCTTTGGGCTTCAGGTGCAGTAAATTATCAATGGACACCAGCGAGTAGCATCATTAATTCGACCGGGAATACTGTTCTTGTACAACCCAATTCAACAACACAATACAGAGTTATTGGGACGGATATCAATAATTGTAAGGATACGGCTTATGTACAAGTGGTTCTTCACCCTCAACCCTCATTACAAGTAACTCCAAGTGTGCAGGCATTTTATGGCGATTTGATTCAACTCAATGCAAGTGCTAATCAGGCAGGTAGTTTTGTGTGGTCGCCCCCTGAATTTTTATCTTGTATCAATTGTTCGGATCCAATTGCTAATCCAGATCATGACATGACCTATTATGTGTTTTTTACAGATATTAATGGATGTCAAGTCAATCAGCTGGTCAATATCTCGTATGATGCCGTAGTTTATGTTCCCAATACTTTTATTCCAGATGAAAATGGTAGAAATGATACTTTTCATGTTTATGGAGGAAATATCAGCAAATTAAACTTGATGATATTTGACCGATGGGGAGAATTAATTTGTGAATTAAAAACACAAGATGAATTTTGGGATGGAAAGTATAAGGGGAAAATTTGTCAAGATGGAACCTATACATGGAAATTAATTTATGAAGACAAACAGTTTAAAAAGTATGAATTAACAGGACATGTTAACTTAATTCGTTAGTCAATATTCTTAAAATTAGCGTAACTTTGTGTTGACTATGGCCCTTAAAATTCAATGTTTCACCTTCAATGGCTTTCAGGAAAACTCTTATGTAATTTCTGACCAAAATGGCACTGGAATCATTATTGATCCCGGATGTTATTCAAGAGACGAAGAAAATGAACTGGCCGCTTACCTATCAGATAATCATATTATTCCTATAGCGCTTTTAAACACGCATGCTCATATTGATCATGTACTTGGGAATTCATTTGTAAAGGACAACTATAAAATACCCTTTTATCTGCACAAAGATGATACTGGAACTTTAGATGCAGTGCGTCAATACGCATCCTTGTATGGTTTTGACGGCTACAAAACATCTCCTATTGCAGACATGGAATTGAAACATGGAATGAATTTAGTTTTCGGAGAAATGAAAATTAAAGTCTTACACACCCCTGGACATGCCCCTGGTCATGTGATTTTTTATTTTGAAGAAGAAGGATTTGTGATCAATGGCGATGTGCTTTTTAATGGGAGTTTTGGTAGAGTTGATTTACCAGGAGGAAATATCGACATATTAAAAGAAAGTATTTTTGAGCACTTATTTACCTTACCAGAAGCAACAATAGTCTATTGTGGACACGGTCCATCTACCACAATTGGCAGAGAAAAAAGAGACAACTATATTCATCAATTTTAGTCGCTTTGAGGATAGGCATAAATACACGGCATTTACTTCCAAATAAATTGGAAGGCTTTGGTCAATACACCTTAGAGATTGTAAGCAGGCTAATCAAAAATCACCCTGAACATGAATTCGTCCTTTTTTTTGATCGTGAAAAAGACGCACAATTCGATTTTGGTAGTAGGGTAACAACGGTAGTATTATCACCTGCGGCAAGACATCCCATATTGTACCTTATTTGGTTTGAAATCTTACTTCCTCGCGCACTCAAAAAACATAAAATAGATCTATTTTTCTCTCCTGATGGTTATGCTTCCTTGCGCAGTACAGTTCAACAAATTATAGTCATTCACGATATTAACTTTGAGCACAATCCTAAAGATTTACCAAGTATATTGGGAAAATATTTGCGGTCTTTCTTTCCGAAATTCGCTAAAAAAGCGGCTAAAATCATTACTGTTTCTGAGTACTCCAAACAAGACATTGCAAAAAGCTATCAAATAGACCCATCGAAGATTGAAGTGATTTACAATGCCGCGAATTCAAATTATAAGCCTATAAGTCAAGAAGAACAAGTGTTGGTGAAACAGCAATTTACTGAAGGTGCAGATTTTTTATTATTTGTCGGTTCCTTGCATCCAAGAAAAAACATACAGCGTTTGATAAGTGCTTTTGAACTCATCCATAAAGAACATCCAGAATTGAAACTTCTGATTGTTGGGGCAAATATGTGGAGGGGATCATCCCTTGCTTTAGATCCAGAAATTAAAAATCATGTTCACTTTACAGGTCATTTGAATCAAGAACTACTCACTAAAGTAATGGCCTCGGCACTGATGCTCACTTATGTTCCCTATTTTGAGGGCTTTGGAATACCCATGGTGGAAGCTATGAATTGCGGGACAGTTGTTTTGGCTTCTCGCGCAACTTGTTTGCCTGAGATTGCAGGAGATGCTGCTTACTTGGTTGATCCTTTCGATATAAATGACATTGCAAAAGGAATTAATCGACTTATTGAAGACGAAGGTTTACGAACGGAATTAAGTAAGAAAGGATTGCAGCGTAGCGCTTATTTTTCGTGGGATAAAGCCGCAGAAGAGGTTGCTAAAGTGCTTGAATTGTAATCACTTCAAGCATTTAAAATAATCAAAAGGCTCCAAACAAATGAGGCATTGATAATGTGCTTTGCAGGCTGTACTTCCAAAAAGGCTTACCATTTTCGTGCTTCTTGACTTGCATTTTGGACAAGGAACAACGGTTGGCGCAGAGAATAAAACACTTTTATCCACCTCATGTTCAGGAGGAGCAATGCCATAATTTCTTAGGTTTTCCCTTCCTTTTGCACTGATCCAATCGGTTGTCCATGCGGGAGATAATTCATTGACGACTAGGCAAGAAATTCCTTCTTTCGAAAGTCTAATTTTAATTTCTTCTTCAATAACTTGCATTGCAGGACAACCACTGTAAGTTGGGGTAATTGTAATTTTCCAGGTCGAATCTAGCTGTTCAACATTTCGAACAATTCCTAAATCGATTATTGAAAGTACAGGAATTTCTGGATCTTTAACCTCCTCTAAGAATACATAAATATCCTCAGGACTTACCATTCCATATTAGGATATACGCGTTGCATAAACTGCAACTCTGATAACAAATAACCCATATGTTCAGAATGCACGCCTTTTCGTCCGCCTTCAAATTGCCAATTATTGGTTGGGATTTGTAAAGTTGCCAAATCAAGCACTGTATTTACTTCTTGCAGCCAGAGAGATTTTAAGTCACTTAAATCAGGAAGAATTCCTTGTTTGGTAAGTACCTCATCTGAAGCATCAACATAAAATAACTCATCGGTATAACGCCATAAATTATTCAATGAATTTTGAACTCTTTTATGCGATTCATCCGTTCCATCGCCGAGTCTTATGACCCATTCGGCTGAATGTTTGAAATGATATCGTGTTTCCTTTAATGACTTTTCTGCAATAGCGGCTAATTGTTTATCAGTAGAATTTTGCAGACGCTCGAATAGTAATTTTCTATAAGCATCAAATAAAAACTGACGCATCATGGTATCTCCGAAATCGCCATTTTTTTGTTCAACCAATAACAGATTTTTATAATCTTTTTCCAATCTCAAAAAAGCCAAAGCATCTCCGTCTCTTCCTTTACATTCGACCTCCCCAGCATAATTCAATACGCTAATTGCTTGACCAATTAAATCCAAAGAAATATTTGTCATGGCGATGTCTTCTTCTAAAATTGGGCCGTGACCACACCATTCAGCTAGTCGTTGTCCAAGAATAAGACTGTCATCTCCAAGTCTCAATAAGTAATTAAATTTTTCCAAAACAGCAGTAGTTACATGTGAGAAATGCCATCTGGCACATCATAAAAAGTTGGATGACGATACACTTTATCGTCAGCTGGCTCAAACAATTCAGGAGATTCACTTGGATCAGACGCAACAATATTATTGGATAATACCACCCAAATTGAAATTCCTTCAGACCTGCGGGTGTAAACATCCCTAGCATTTTCAACAGCCAATTGAGCATCTGGAGCTCTCAAACTGCCTACATGTTTGTGATTTAATCCTTTTTTGCTTCTAATGAAGACTTCCCAAAGGGGCCATTCTTGTTGCGACATGGTATATATTTTAAATTTTAAGCACTTTGTTTCGTTCTTTCTCTTTGCTTTTCTGCATGAGCCATGGCTGCCGCTCTAACCCAAAGTCCATTCTCTTTTGCTTTAGTTCTAGCCTCAATTCTCTCGGCGTTACAAGGTCCATTTCCATTAACAACTTGCCAAAATTCATCCCAATTAATAGTGCCAAAATCATAGTGATTGGTACTTTCATTCCATTTTAAATCAGCATCAGGAATCGTTAAACCAAGTAATTCAGCTTGAGGTACTGTAACATCAATAAATTGCTGACGCAATTCATCATTTGTACTTCTTTTAATTTTCCACTTCATGGATTGAGCAGTATGTTTCGACTCTGCATCATTAGGTCCAAACATCATTAAAGCTGGCCACCAAAAGCGATTAAAAGCATCTTGAGCCATTGCTTTTTGTTCGAGAGTTCCTTTGCAAAGCGTGGTCATAATTTCAAAACCTTGTCTTTGATGAAAGGATTCCTCTTTACATACACGAACCATCGCCCGAGCGTATGGGCCATAAGAACAACGGCATAAAGGAACTTGATTCATAATTGCTGCACCATCAACCAACCAACCAATAGCGCCCATATCGGCCCAAGAAAGCGTTGGATAATTAAAAATGGAGGAATATTTTACTTTTCCAGAATGTAAATCATCAATAGTATCTTCTCGATCAGCACCAAGCGTTTCCACTGCGCTGTACAAATACAAACCATGACCAGCCTCATCTTGAACCTTAGCTAAAAGCACTGCTTTACGCCTCAAATTAGGGGCTCTTGTAATCCAGTTTCCTTCAGGCAACATTCCAACAACTTCTGAATGAGCGTGTTGTGAAATTTGTCTAATTAAAGTTTGTCTGTAATTATCAGGCATCCAATCATTGGGTTCAATCTTAATATCTTGGTCTATTTTCTGCTGAAATTTTTCTTCCAACAGTTCCAAATTTTTATTTTCCATAGGAACACAACTTAGTAATACAAATATATGCTTTAGTACAATTAAGACAAACAATATTAGCATAACTTTGTTTAATTATTTCATAAACTATGCGTGAGATTTTCTTACTTTTGATACTTTAAAACCAACTAAATGTCACCGAAGTTTTTCCCTTTAACTGTAAAAGAAATTAGAAAGCTAACGAAAGATGCTGTTTCAATAGAATTTGATATCCCAAAAACTGAACAAGCGCACTTTCAATTTACTTCAGGACAGTATTTGACTTTAAAAACGAATATTGCAGGAGCCGAGGTTAGAAGGTCTTATTCTTTATGTTCCTCTCCTTTTGAGAATAAATGGATAGTTGCTATAAAAAAGATTGAAAACGGAATATTTTCCAATTTCGCAACACAAAAACTTAGAGTTGGTGATCAGATCGAAGTAATGAACCCCATGGGGAATTTTTCTCTTCAAAGTGCTTCTGGAAAACCAAGATCAATTGTTTTGTTCGCGGCTGGTAGCGGAATTACTCCTATGCTTTCCATCGCTAAGACACTCTTACATGAAGAACCCGAGAGTGATGTTACCTTATTTTATGGTAATCAAGGATTTAAGACTATAATTTTTAGAGAAGAACTTGAGGCATTAAAAAACACCTATATGAATAGGTTTAGATTGGTGCATATTTTTTCTCGTGAAAGTTTAGGCACTAAAATTCTACAAGGTCGCATTGATTATGAAAAGTGTCTTGCATTGCATACTGCTTTTCTAAAAAACCAAACTATTGACGGGGTCTATATTTGCGGACCAGAAACCATGATACTAGAAGTGCGTGATTGTTTGACTTCTTTAGGAATTGATAAAGAAAAAATTCATTTCGAATTATTTCATGCAGGTTTGGCCAAGAAGGAACAACATAAAGAAATAGTTACAGACGGATTAGCAAGCGAAGTTGAAGTAATTATAGATGGAGACTTGATTAGTTTAACACTTCACACCAACGGAGAAAATATATTAGATGCAGCACAAAAAGCCGGTGGTGATTTGCCTTATGCTTGCAAAGGAGGCGTGTGTTGTACCTGCAAAGCAAAAATTATAGAAGGAACAGTTTCCATGGATGTTAATTATGCATTAGATGAAGAAGAAGTAGCCAACGGCTATATTCTAACTTGCCAATCGCACCCAACATCGGAACGGGTATTAATTACATTTGACGAATAAGGATGGGAATTTTTAAAATATTTAGTAAGAAAAAAGAAGTGAGTAGTAAATGGCATAGTCTAACTATTGTTAAGCTCACCAAGATTAGCAATGATACTACGGTGGTTACCTTAGGGGTTCCAGAAGATCTTAAAGAGACTTTTAAATTTATTGCAGGTCAATATCTTACACTTGCAGTTGAATTGCAAGGAAAAGAAGAAAGACGGTCTTATTCCATTTGCAGCGGAGTGAATGAAGAATTATCTGTTGCTGTTAAAAAAGTTAAAGAGGGTAAAGTCTCAACATATTTAAATGATTTAGCGCAAGTTGGAGATCAATTAGAAGTTATGGCTCCTGAGGGAAATTTCACCATTTCTAATGAAAAAACTAGTGTTGTATTCGCTGCTGGAAGTGGAATTACACCCATTATATCCATCCTTAAAAATGGAGGTGCTGGACTCAAAACGCACCTTTTTTACGGTAACAAAACAAGTCAAGATATACTATTTAAAGAATTTCTTGATGGACAAGCGCAGGTGATTTCTACCCACTACCTGAGTCAAGAACAAGTTACGGGACATAAGGCTGGTAGATTAGATCGTACGGCCATTATGCATGAAATAAAGCAAAATTTAGACTTGCTTAAAGCGGATGTATTTCTATTGTGTGGCCCGGAGGAAATGATAAAAGATGCCTTGGATGCACTTCAATTTTTTGGTGTTTCGAAGGAAAAAATAAAATACGAACTCTTTACTACACCAGTATTATTAGCAACAAAGGAAGCTGAAAGTGATTTCAATGGAGAAAGTAAGGTAACTGTGACGCTAGACCATGAAACTTTTAGTTTCAATATGAAAAGTAAGGGTAAAACAATTTTAGAAGTTGTAGAAAATCAAGGATATGATGCCCCGTTTTCATGTCGCGGAGGTGTTTGTTGTTCTTGTAAAGCAAAAGTAACGGAAGGAAAGGCAGTAATGAAAATGAATTATTCACTGAGTGATAAAGAAGTGGAAGAAGGATATATACTAACATGTCAAGCGACACCTGCTTCTGCTGAAATTACGATAAGTTATGATCTATAAAACAATTGTAGTTACAGGTGCTAGCCGAGGCATTGGCAAGGCATTAGTGGAGGAACTTGCGGCCAATAAAGAACATCATGTTATTGCCTTGTCTCGAGACTTAAAAACAATGAAGAATAACTTTAATGCGCTAGAAAATGTAAGCAGCTATGCCTTTGATTTAGAATTAAATGTGAAAGCGCAGATTACAAGTATTACAGAAAAATACCCCAAGATTGATTTGTTGATTAACAATGCTGGCTATTTGGTAAAATCGTCTATCCCCAATATTGAACGAAATCTCTTGATGAAATCATTCGAGATCAACTATTTTGGAGTGGTCGAATTGGTACAGGCGCTATTACCTAAAATGACCTCTTCTATAAGTCATATTGTGAACATAAGTTCCATGGGAGCATTTCAAGGAAGTGTGAAATTTCCTGAATTAAGTGCTTACACATCAGCTAAAGCGGCATTGTGTAATTTTACTGAGCTATTTGCAGCAGAAAACGAAGGTGCCAATACGCGTATGAATTGCTTGTGTTTAGGTGCTGTTCAAACAGAAATGCTATCAGAAGCTTTTCCAGGATATGAAGCCCCTTGTCAACCTGAAGACATGGCGAAATTCATTGCTGATTTTGGTTTAAAAAGTCATTATTTTCTGAATGGTAAAATAATCCCTATTTCCTTATCAACGCCATAAAATCTTGGTTGTTCCAGCTGCGCTAAAATTGAGATATTTTTTAATATCTTTACCTTATGTGTAGGAAGTATTTCTTATTTATTTTATTTCTTCTTTTTTGCAGTCTGCAAGTAGCAAATGCACAAGATATCCATTGGTCTCAGTACAATGAAAACCCATTATTTCAAAATCCAGCCAATGCTGGAAATTTCAAGGGAGACATAAGATTTACCGGAAATTTCAGAGATCAATGGCGCAGTGTTTCTGTTCCCTTTAGCACATTTTCTGGCGCAATAGATAAACAATATAAATCTTTAGGTCTGGGAATACTTATGTTTCATGATCAAGCTGGTGACGGAAAATTAAGTACGCTTGAAATTCAAGGCAACTTGGTTTATGGAATCAGTTTAACGAAGGACAAAAAACATTCACTGAGGGTTGGAGCGAATATTGGAATGAATCACAGGCAAGTGAATTGGAATAATTTCTATTTTGATAGTCAGTACAATGGATATATTTTTAACCCAGGACTACCCACCAATGAAAATTTTCAAAGTGATCAAAAAACAAATTTTTCTATCGGAACAGGCTTAACCTACGAATGGATTCAAAAAGAAAGACAAAAAACAAATATCGGAATTGGAATCTACAATATAAATCAACCGAATCAGGGCTTTTATAATCAAGAAATTAAAAGACCCGTTAGAATGGCCTTGTATGTAAAACAGAGCATTAAAATAAAGGAAAATATGGATCTAATTCCTAGTTTTCAATTCCAAAGTCAAGGGGTCTATAAAGAATTGAATTTGGGGTCATCGATAAAGTATTACTTAAAAACAAAAGACTTTTCTTATCAAGCGCTCTATGCAGGACTTTGGATGCGCAATAAAGATGCCTGTTTCCTTACTGTTGGATATGATTATCAAGATTTTTTCATGGGATTAAGTTACGATATTAATTTTTCTAAACTTGTACCTGCGAGTAATACAAGGGGTGGCTTTGAAATTTCAGTACGATATATTATTAATCGCTTTAAGCCTAAGCGAATTGAACACAGAGTATGTCCAGACTTTATCTAATTTTAATTTGTTTAATAGGCTTCAATTTTAATGGGGGAGCACAAGTAAAACTGAAGGATTTGATCAGTTTTGCAGAGGAACAATACAAAAAAGGAGATTACTATTACGCCTGCGATTACTATCTACAAGCCTTAGCGATTGATTCTAATTCTCTTGAGCTGCGTTGGAAATATGCAGAAACACTTAGAGCATATAAAAACTATAGGGCTGCCGAAGAAGAATATGCCAAAATTTATGCTTTTGATGAAGGAGTCGCGTATCCAAACGCTTTGCTTTATTTAGGATTAATGCAGAAGCAGAATGGAAAATATAAAATAGCACTCGCAAGTTTCAAATTGGCTAAAACGGCATTTGAAGATCCAACAAAATATGAATACAAAAAAATTGAGCGCGAAATCGCTTCTTGCTATTGGGCAATACAACAGGGACCAGACACAACAAGCATCGAACATTTCGACGAAAGAATAAACACCTATGACGCCGAGTTTGGTCATCAAATTAAAGATGGGAAATTAATATTTTCCTCCCTAAAGGCGGACACCATTAATGCAGAGGAAGAAGTCTATGCAAAACATTACACCACTGCACTTTACAGCGTTAGTACTGAAGCGGATTCAACAGGAAAGCCGAAAAAAATACAGGGATTAAGTCAGGGGAAATCAAGTGTTGGCAATGCTAGTTTTGATGAGGAATCGGGTTATTTTTATTTTAGTATTTGCAACGATGAAGCCTTCAACTACAACTGTAAAATTGCGCGTTTAAAAATAATTGATGGTAAATGGGGGAAAGCAGATACTTTATCTAGCATTATAAATGCTCCGAATAGTAATACGACTCATCCTATGGTACATATTGACAAAGAGGGGAGGAAACTCTTATATTTTTCTTCGAATAGATCTGGAGGGAAAGGAGAAATGGATATTTGGTGTTGTGAAATTATTGGCGATGGATTCGGTAGCGCATTTAATGTGAATCAAATAAACAGTATTGAAAATGAAATTTGTCCTTGGTTCGATCAAAAAAATCAAAGATTATATTTCAGTTCCACATGGCACAATAACTTTGGGGGCTATGATGTTAATTTTGCTGATATCAATGGCGAAAAAATAAGTAAACCTAAAAATGCTGGAAGACCTATTAATAGTCCTGCGAACGATTTATATTATTTTGAGTCCAAAGATTCAGTTTTTGTCTCTTCTAATCGACTAGGAAGTTTCGCTAAAAAAAATCCAACTTGTTGCAGTGATATCTATTTTCAGATCATACCAAAACCAATTCTCCCTCCTGATACCTTGATTGTAAATCAAATTGAAACGATATTTCCGGTAAAAATTTATTTTGAAAATGACCATCCCAATCCAAAAAGTTGGGCTAAAACCAGCAATTTAAAATATTCTCAAACCTACGAAGCGTATCAAAAAATGTTCCCAACCTATTTAGCCAAAGGAGATTCCATCATTGAAGACAATAGCGAAAGCGAAAAATTAAGTGCCTTTTTCAATTTCAATGTCAATAAGGGATACCAGGATTTATTAAAACTAAGCGATACCTTAATCCTTTACTTAAGTCGTGGGGAACGCGTTCGTGTATTTGTAAGTGGAATGGCAAGTCCTTTGCACCAGAGCCAATATAATGTAAACTTATCGCAGCGCCGTATTGAAACATTGCTCAATGAATGGAGGAAAAATGAAAATCCCATATTAAATGCAGCCTTAATCAATAAACAAATAGAAATCATTGAAATTCCTTTTGGTGAGTACCTGGCGAATCAAGAAACTAGTGATGATTTAAAAAATAAGGCGCAATCGGTTTATTCTTATGATGCCAGTATAGAGCGAAGGGTTGAAATAGTAGGCATAGATAAAAACAAGGAACTTGTCAATAGCGCATTAAAAGTACAACCTATGATTGTACATTTAAAGAAATCGGAACTAGGGAAACGAATAGCAGAATTTACGATCAAGAATAATAGCCTTGAACCCCAAACGATAAGCGCTATCACCAGCACATCACCTGCATTAATAGTTATTGGTGATAAATTAAATGAAATCGTAGTTGCACCTCAGTCAGAAATCATGCTAAAAGTAACTGTAGATATTTCAAAATTAGTAGGTTTGCAACTGCATAAACTACAAATTAATTTTACTGATAGCAGTCTTAATACTACGATTTACATCAGTACTGAAAATTAAAAAACAAGAATATTGGAAAGCATAGCAGAGAAAAAAATAGCAAAGCCAAGACTTCACTTCATAGATATGGCGAGAAGTCTCGCTATATTAATGATGATTGAAGGTCATTTTACAGGGGCTGCATTAGCCAACCAATATAGAGATGACTCTAATTTTTTCTTTGGCTTATGGCATAATATGCATGGTCTTACCTCTCCATTGTTCTTTTCTGTAACAGGGGTCATATTTGTTTATTTAATGATTGGTAGCACTGAGGTACCTTATTTTCAAAATATTCGTGTAAAAAAAGGATACAAACGCATCTTAGAATTGTTGTTTTGGGGTTATTTGATCCAGCTCAATTTATGGAGCATTGTTAAATCGCTTTGGTGGGGAACACCTATCAATTTCGATTGGTTCTATGCTTTTCATGTACTTCAATCTATTGCCTTTGGATTGACCTTAATTCTACTTATTTATGGCGCTTTTAAAATAATTGGAAAGCTTCCTTTGCACTTTTATTATTTTATTGCAGCTGCCATTCTTTTTGTCTTTTATTCGCTAATGAAACATAGAATCACCCTAGACGAAAGCTCAGGTGCCCATCATTACTGGCCAGCACATTTTCCTAAAATAATTCAAAACATGTTTTACGGACAATACAGCGACTTTAGTTTTGTTAGATTTTCTGGATACACTTTATTAGGAGGAATGGTCGGAAGTATTATTAAAACTTATGAAGTTCATGCAAAAAAATGGTGGTTCGGACTGAGTTTTATTCTTATTGGAATTGCCTTGAATATGTTTATTATTAAGATTTTAAATAACATAGACCAAATGTTAACCGCAACGCATTACTTTGGCACTACATACTTGGCACTAGACAGCACTTCCTTTGTTCGTTTTGGACAAGTATTAATTGTTTTGGGAGTCTTAATGTTGGTTGATGCCAATATAAAATATAAGCCAGCCTTATTTCTTAAGTTAGGTCAAAATACACTTCAAATATATATTGTGCATGTAATCATCTTATATGGTGGTATTATTGGCTTTGGTTTGAAGCCTTTGGCATTTGATTTGGATAAATCGCCTTGGGAGTCGATTGCCATTTCCATCAGTGCCATGGTTGCTTTTACCATCATGGTTAAATATATTGAACCATTGAGCATCTTTTACAATAAGATTTTCGGGAAAATTAGAATCTTTAAAGATCGCGAGTAATCTTAAAATTAATTTTTAGACTTCTTCTTTGGTTTTGGGGGAGCTGCATATTGAAGAATACTGGTGTACATATGTTCACCACATTCATCTTTAACCTTTAAATTCACCTTGTGTTTTCCAGGATATTTAAAAGTATGCTCCACTTCTGGTTCATTGCTACTTTCACCATCGTTAAAATACCATGTTATACTTTTCGCATTAGGGTAATTGGCATAGCAAGCTACTTTATACTTTCCGGGTTTTGTGGTTTCCTTTTTAATTTCATAATAATTATTTTCCAATTTATAGGTAGCCAAATTCTTCAGAACATATTCAGAGGCTTCCGTTTGAATGGTTTTTGCAACTTCAGCTGAAATGGTCTTGGTATAGGCTCCAAGGGAAGATTCCTTAAAAATGGCAGTATAAAAAGTACATGCTGCCAAATAGGATCCGTATTTACTTGGATGCGCTAAATCGTCATGATACAAGCTAATTTTCTTATGTTTATTCGCGACTTTGCGCCATACCTCTCCAACTGGAACAATCGGAACATCAAATTTATTTCCAATGTAGCAATAACCATTACTGATACATTGTGTCATTTTATCATAAGAATCAATTTCTTCCCGGTCAACAAATCCTTCTTTATAACCCCAAGTCATATAAAAAAGAACATTAGCACAAGGGCTATATTTTTTTACGGAGTCAATGATTTGACTTACATAGGGAACTGTGGCTGAATCTAAATATTGGGGGGTAAATGATAACTCTCGAGAAAACCCTTGTAGAATTACATAATCCCACCTTTGTTTCTGAAAAGATTCATACATATCTTCTCTTTGCGCATGCTCACTAAAGGAAGCACCTGAACGTGTATTCATCTCTACATGGACAATTCTTCCTTTTGCTTTACAGATCTTTCTAAACATCACAGGCATTACATTCATATGGGTATATGAATTCCCAATGAACAAAATATTTAGTGTATCAGACGGAGCTGCAAGCACTGTTTTTCCAAACATCGTAAAAAAGAGGAAAGAAAATAATTTGGAGAGCGTTCTGATTTTCATGGAGTATTACTCAAGCTTAATTTTTCTTGCATTAATTTAAGTTCCGAAGCACTTGGTGTTAATTTAATTCTTGTGAAATTTAGATCATCAGCGGAATTAATAGGAACTAAATGAATATGAGCATGTGGTACTTCAAGACCAATTACACTCCAACCAATCCGTTTACATGCTATAAGCTTTTCCATGCGTAAGGATACTCCTTTAGCAAATAGAATCATATCTTGAAGTAAAGAATCGGGAAGGGAATAGATTCGATCCACTTCTATTTTAGGGATCACCAAAACATGTCCTTCGACCAATGGATTAATATCGAGCAAGGCCATAAATTGATTGTTCTCTTCAATTGTGTAAGAAGGAATTTCTCCTGAAACAATTTTAGAAAAGATGCTGCTCATTATCTAGATATATTGATGATTTCGAATTGAATTAAACCACCAGGTGTTTGAATGTCTACCGTATCGCCTTGTTTTTTGCCTAACAAACCTTTTCCAATAGGAGAATCAATTGATATTTTTCGCAATTTAAGGTCTGCTTCATTCTCAGCCACTAAGGTGTAATCAATTTCCATTCCATTCGCTATGTTACGAATCTTCACAATAGAAAGAATATAAACCTTAGAATTATCAATATTAGTATCATCAATTAAGCGTGCATGAGCGACAATGTTTTCCATTTTCGAAATCTTCATTTCAAGAATTCCTTGAGCTTCTTTTGCAGCATCATATTCAGCATTCTCAGATAAATCTCCTTTATCTCTAGCTTCTGCAATTTGGCTTGTAATTGATGGTCGTTGCACAGTTTTTAATTCATGCAATTCATCCTTTAATTTTTGTAAACCTGCGGCTGTATAATAATTTATTTGTGACATAATTATAGGGTTATTAAACGCAAACAAGAGAGCCCGAAGAGCTCTCTTGAATCTTAATTATTTTATTTCTTTTTCTTACTTTAAACTAATAGTAACACCAAGTGTATGAACTATACCAAATACACCTGCAAATCGTGAACAATATTCTAAACCAATTGCACTTTTAGATTTACCTACTATTGCATCAAGAGAGAAACCGGCAGTTGGACCAACTAAAGCGTTGGATCTATTTTCTGCAGAAAAGATGTTTTTTTCATACACATAACCAGCTCTTAGATTAAAGGCCATTTTTTCATTGGTTACCCCATAATCTAAACCTATACGATATTGGTCATTAGAGAATGAATTTGCGGTAAAGCCTAAGGCTAATATTAATTTAGATTTATCTGTAAAGTTAAAATCATAAGAACCACCAATTGCTAATAGAGAAGGTAATTCAAATGTAGCCGATCGTTGTTCCAAAGATCCAATAAATCCTGTAGAAACATAAGTTACTTGTTGCGACAAACCGTCTCCTTTATATTTCATCACTGGACCAATATTTTTCAAAGCAATTCCAAATTTAACTTGGTCTTGTTCACCTGTCACATATCGAATACCAGCATCAATAGCAATTCCACTAGCCTTCAAATTCGAAATACTTTCAGAAATAACTTTAAAATTTATTCCCCCATAAATTGACGATGAAAATGCTTTAGCGTAACCAATATTGAAAATATTAGATTTAGGAGAAAAATATCCAATATTACCTTCAGGATTTGAAACGGTAGTAATTGGAATATCACCATAATTCATGGCTTGAATACTGACTGCAAATACACTTGATTCTGATACTCTATGAGCAAATCCAGCAGAATTAAAACCAATTCCAGCAGAACCCATCCAATTTGAATAATTGAATTTAATCTGTGTTTTATCAGTAAATGCCAAACCAGCAATATTAGCATAAGTAGCTTCTAAACCATTTACACTTGCAATACCAGCATCACCAATGGCTGCACCTCTTGCCCATGGATTAACCAAAAGATGAGAAGCACCAGCTGATCCAACTCGGTCTTCATTACCTGCATAGGTAAATGATGCAGCTGTCGCAACTATAATGAGGCACCAATTTGATAATTTCATTATTGAATTTTTCATATCTTATTCTACTAAAATTAAATACCTTGTAAGTCTACTTGTCTTAGTCCACCAAAGAACTTAAGGACACGCTCACCAACTACATTTCCACTGTTATCATAAACTTCAACATGTATTAGATACACACCTCCAGCAATTGGAATTGCCTTATTATTTGTCAAATCCCAATCTAAAGATGTAATAGGACTATCTTTCTTAAAGGAGCGGATCAACTTACCATTTACCGAATATATTTTAACCATACATTTCTCAGGTAGATTGGTAATCTTAACGCGTGTATCTAATCTACTTCTTTCATATTCAGAGAAAGCATAGTAAGGATTAGGAACCACATTAATCATTTTTAATGCGTCTTTTAATTGATCACTAGAAGCAGTTACTGTTGCAATATCGTCCATTGACCAAGAATACATAGGTCGACCATTGTTAGCTCCTGTTGCTGTGAAGTTTTTGTATTCTTTGTTCATTCTCAATTTAATAGTCACATCAGTCGACAATAAAGTTTGACCAGGCATCAAGATTGGATAAGAGATCCAAGAAAGACTTCCGTACAATTCTCTTTTTGCTG
>CANFJL010000012.1 GCA_947447525.1 Flavobacteriales bacterium
GCTGTTTCCTTATTCCTCAATATTTCAATGAACTCTTTATTGCCATCATTAACCTATTCCTAAATTAACAACTCATTAAATCCACATTAATTTATGACGCTTTCGTCAATTGCGGGGTGCAAAGATACATACTCTTTTTGTTTTAGCAATCTTTTTTTGGAAAAAATTTTTGAAAACAGTTTCTAATACCCGAAAACTAAAGAAAGGTTACGATTTATTGAAAATTTATGGAATATTTTTACAACTTGCATCTAGATAATAATATATGTTAAACTTTAAGTCAAGTCATACAAAATTAAAAGGCCTCACAGATGCTGAATTAATTTTCGCCTATAAAGCGAAGGGTGATAATAAATGTCTTGAAGTTTTTTACGATCGCTATGCCTTCCTAGTTTATGGTGTTTGCATGAAATATTTAAAGCGAACCGAAGATGCTGAAGATCTAACACTTATGATCTTTACAGCATTAGGAGAGAAAATCAAAAAACATGAAATTCAATTTTTTAAATCTTGGCTTCATGTACTCGTTAGAAATGAATGCCTGATGAAGTTAAGGAAAAATTCATTTAATAATATAGCATTTGAAGATACTTTATTGGACAGTGAAATGTTAAATGAAACTGATTCCATATCTGAAAAAGAAATTTTAGAGCTTTCTATAAATGATTTAAATGCTTGCATTAATAAATTACAAATACATCAAAAAAATTGCATTCAGAAGTTTTATTTAGACAAGAAAAGCTATCAAGAAATTTCATTTGAAGAAAATATGACGCTTAATGAAGTGAAAAGCCATCTTCAAAATGGTAAAAGAAATTTAAAAATACTCATGACTAATCCAAATAAAAATGCTCAATAAAGAAAGTATAGGTAACTATATTAAAGGTGATGCTAAAGTGCGCAATAAGATGGAACGTGCCTCCATTGACGATAGTTTTGAATCAGAAGCACTTGATGGATGGACGCTAGAAGGTGCTGATCTGAATGCGATTGATTCTATAAAGAAAAAGCTATACCCCAAAAAATTTGGAGCAATATCATTCAGTATAGTTTTTATTGTGTTTGTAATAACATCTCTATTTGTTATCTCTCGGAATCAACAAGATGTTACATCTGATCTTCTAACTAAAAACAATAAGAGCCACTTTCAAGCTAAGAACAATCTTAATAAGCATCAGGAAAAATTAAATATCGCCAATCAACTTACAGAGCCTAAACAAATAAAAAAAGATTTTCGCGCTCAAAGAAAAATTAATTTAGCGGTTTCTTCTGATAATAATCTTAATAAGCCTGAAGAAACCAGCATCGAGAGACTACCAGTAAAGGAAATTGAGCCAATTAAAACCGAATTCAAGCCTGCCAATAAGGCAAAAGAGACCTATATATTAGATTTTAAAGTTTTGGATTACCGCTATTATAGGAGTAAGCCAATAGATAAAAAAATTGATGTATTGAATGGGACGCCAGCGGATCAAGAAAATAAATACACGAATGAGGTCGAACCGAAATATGCAGTTGAAGTTAGTTATTTTAATTTTCTTGAGAAGTCGCTGCACTATTTTGAAAAGAAAAAATACATTGAAGCTGCCTCACGATTTAAAGAAATACTGCAAACCTATCCAGATGATGTAAATGCCTTGTTTTATGGCGCGCTTTGCAACTACAACTCAGGTGAATTTTTAGAAGCGGAAAAATTATTACTTCGCCTTGAAATTAATAAGTTCACTAATTTCAAAGAGGAAAGTCAATGGTATCTATGTTTGACTTATAAATCATTAGAAAGAAAATCCCTTTATTCTAAATTAAAGGAGCAAATTATTCTAGAGAATGGATTCTATTCGAAAAAGGCGCGTGACTTAAAAGACTAATTATTCAATTTTCCTTGACTGATCCAACATTGAACAAAATGAATGACTGAATCAGGTAATGCAGGACCTCCTTGAGGCATTAAATGATAAGATTGCCCGTGCATCGAACCAATCACAGGTGTTGCATTACTAGAAATATTAGTGTGATTGGTCAAAGTATATGGCGTACTATTCCCTACATCATGACATCCTGTACAATTTTGCTGAATGATTGGAAGTACTACCTGACTAAAGGAAACTGTATCTATACAATTAGGATCAACTATTGACTGAACTTTATCTTTTCTACAAGAGCTCAACGAAATGAAAATAGAAGCGCAAAGGAAAACCAAGATAAGAATTTTATTATTTTTCATTTTTTAAATAGTAAAGGGTGAAGTGAAAGCCAAAATAAGGGTACTATAAAATGTAATGGAATGGCAAATGCAGGAAAAAAATCTTCAAACTCATGATATATTCGAGCTTGAATTGGAAATATTATACTTAATAAAGCAATAACTACAAGTGTTAAGTTAAAAATCAACATAGTTTTCTTTGTTTTGCAAAAAGCAGATAACCAAGTGATACTAAAGGATAGAAATACCATCATTGACAGCAATCTCCACAAAGGCATTACTTCTGAAAAATCAAATAAATAAACCTGATATATTTTGAAATAAATAGAAGAAAATATCACAGAAATTAAACTCAGTAAGAAAGCAAAATTTAATTTCGACATACTTCTATTTTTGTTCGGCAGGAATAGAATAAATGATTTTCATTTTAGCCGGTACCACATCACTTTTATGTCCAACTTTAAATTCTAAACGGTCTACATAGAAGGTTCCTTTAAATACAAGTTTTTTTCCTTCTTTTGACTTCATAGCAGGGATTACATATTCCTTTGTAATACCTTTCATGGTAATATTTCCTGTTATTTGATAAGTGGAGCCCACTTTTTCAACTTTAGTAGATTTAAATTTAATCGTTGGATATTTAGCTTCGTCAAACCACTCATCAATTTGAGCTTTCTTATTCATCATTCCGTTGCCCGTATTGATTGATGCCACTTCAATAGAAAGATTGAATTTAGAATCTGCAAGGTTTGCATCATCAAAAGCAATAGTGCCATCCAATTTTTTGAAAGATCCAGAAGGGTCTTTACTTTTAAACTCAATGGAATGACCTTCAATTACTTCAAAATTATCGATTGGAGCAAAGGTCATAGCTGCTGAAGCAAATAAGATGCTCCCAAACATTAAATAAGAGATTTTTGTTTTCATAATTATTCTTTTGTGAATTTTCTACCAACACAAAAACCAAGCCGAAATTGACCTAGAGACAATTTTTGTGTGGTGTAAGGTATAAACTGTAACTCTCCAATTCCGCTTGAATTGGTAATATTAATGGTAAAATTATGACCAAAGGTAAACCACTCTAATGCGATTGCCATACTATTGGTATATCCTTGACGCATATTTTCTGAGCTAAATGCATGATAAAACTCACCAAGTATCGCAAATCGAGATGAAATCCGATAACGAATAGCTCCTCCCAATGCGAACAATTCATTATAATCATTTGCAGCTACATAATTTCGATGAACAAAAGTTGGCATGACAGAAAGGCTTAATTTGTCATTAAATCTTCTTGCAATGTTAATTTGTGTGACGTAGGAAAATCGATGTGACACTTTAGGAAAATGAGAAACAAGACTTTGGTCAGAGCTTGCAGTCATATAGGTAAATCCACCTGTACCCACAACCGTCATGGTGATTGGAGACACTCCCTTTTTTTGTTTCAAAACATTGTATTTTGCAAAGCCATCAAGTAAAGATCTATAAGGACTTCCTGTTCCTTTACATCTACCAAAACCTACCATGAATTTTTCAGTTACACCATACTCTAATGCAATGCGCATATCAGTTAGATTATCAAAACCAAACATGGTTTGTACACCACCATTAGTTCCTGCAATGTCACCAAACTTGTGTTCAATCCTGAATTCCCATGTTTTTTTAGGTAGCATTTCGACAGAATGTCCATTAATTACACGTGTGCCAGTAAAGGTGTAATCCAATTCCTCTTCCTCTTCAGACACAACAGGTTCGTCTTGTGAAAAACTAAAATGAGCCAAGAAAATAAAACTTAAGGCATAAAAATAGGTGTAATACTTCATCTTCATATTTTATATAAGATGGTAAAATTAAATATAAAGTTGGTTTGAAAAATATAATTTATGTTTTTGTGATTAAAATAGATTCAATCCAAATAAGTACCTTTGAAAGATGAATAATAAGGTGTATTTAAGAGATTTGTATAAGAAGAAAAGAAACCTCTTAGATTCTGATATGCTCGCTCAAATTTCAAATAATTGCGTTGAACAAATAAATCCTTTTGATTTTAATAATAAAATCGTTTCCGTCTTTTTACCTATTCAAAAATTTAATGAAATTGACACCTCATTTATTATTCAAAAAATAATTAAAAATGGTGGGACCGTCTGTGTTTCTCGTTCTGATTTTCAAGAAAAAAAAATGGAGTTTTTTATTTATGAAGGACCTGCTCAAATCAAAGAAAATAAATTTGGGATTCCAGAGCCTAGCTATGGAAACAGTTGCGATATTCTGAAAATAGATTATGTGTTTGTTCCTCTTTTGTGTTTTGATGAAGCAGGAAATCGGGTGGGTTATGGTCAAGGATTTTATGATAAATTTCTATCCTCTTGCAGCGATAATTGCAGCAAAATTGGACTCTCGCACTTTGAGCCTGTAATGAAAATTGACGATTGCAATGACATGGATGTAAAACTAGACTTTTGCATTACCCCAAATAAGACATATGCCTTCAGATAAAAAAAATCAAGGGCGTTATCACTTATTGATTATATTTTTGATTCCTATTAATCTGGTAAGTTTTTTCTTATCAGAAAATATCATAATTGCTATTATTACCTTATCACTTTCTATTGTGATTGCCTATTTTGTGCTTTATCATCCAAATAGAAAAGCGTAATCAATTATCTATTGTAAATAATTGTTGTAGAAATCCATTAAGGTATAAGTCCTGTTGTCGATAACTACATTTTGGATTTGATTCGCTCCAAGAAAACGCATAATAATTTTCCTATTCTCTTGCGTATTTTCAATCATGCTGATTTTGGCAATCTTGGTTGTTTCAGAAAAATCAACTGTGAAATAATTTAAATAATATTTTGCATATTGATCAACAGCCTCTTTTTTTGAATCAACGGGTAGTTTAAATTCAAATTTTCCTATTTCTTTGTGCTTAAAAAAAATCAGTTTATTATCAATAGTTGCTTCTTGAGACAACAAAACTAATGAAGTAAAGGTGAAGAATAAAAGTGAAAATATAGTTTTCATAAAAATAGATTTTAGCTAATATAATTATAAATATAGAAATTGGTTACTATGAATTCCCTTTTATTTTGTTTAAATGAAAATTTATTAGAAGCAGGCTGCGATGAGGCAGGTAGAGGATGTCTAGCTGGGCCGGTAGTGGCTGCTGCAGTCATTTTGAAGAATCCAATTGAAGGTTTAATGGATTCTAAAAAATTAAATGAAAAACAGAGACTTTCTTTAAGAATGCGAATAGAAAAAGAGGCCTTATCTTTTGCAGTTGCCCTAGTATCACCAAGAAGAATTGAAGAAATAAATATTCTTAATGCCAGCATTGAAGCAATGCAAATCGCTTTAAGTGAATTAAAAACACAGCCGGAATTTATCCTTATAGATGGGAATAGATTCAAACCTTATGAAAATATTCCTCATACCTGCGTGATTAAAGGAGATGATAAATTTCAATCGATTGCTGCAGCATCAATTCTAGCAAAGACATTCAGAGATGAAATTATGCTTGGATTACATAATGAATTTCCTGAATACCAATGGAAGCAAAATAAAGGATATCCAACGATTGCCCATCGCTCGGCTATTGAAGAACATGGCGCTTGCATTCATCATCGCCAAACCTTTCAATTGTTATCGAATAAACCCAAATAATGTATTTAAAGTAAACAATTTGATGTTCATTTATTCTTAACTTACAGAGAGAATGGAGCTGATTTGGAGGTAATTTTGCTTTAAATAAATAAACATGTTCAAGAGAATTTCTGGTGTATTAGTTTTAATCCTTTCTATGTGTTGGATCATTTATGCAGCATTAGCAGTTTTAAAACCCAGTGAAGGCAATGACTTTTTATGTTCCTTTGGAACCGAGGACAGTACTGTTCTAGCGATTCATCATGTTGATGAATTTGGTTGGGAAAACACAAGTTTCTCAACTTTAGGGAGTAATAAAGATCTTTATGCTTCCATTGCGAAAAATCTACCTCGAAACAATTCAGTATTTATAAGTCAAAACAGACCTTTAATAGTAATTGAAATTAATGAAAAATGGACCAAGGGATTAGTAGCTACTTTATTAAAAAAAGGAATATTTCCATTTGAAATGACTGGATTAAACGCATTCAAATACGGTAAATACATTGGTAATTATAGAGGTAAGCAGCTTATTATTTACAATAATGAATTGACAATTGACGCACTTAAAAATCAAGCATTTAAAACTGATCATCAAGCCAGTTTTTCAATGGTAGATTTTAGAAATGAAAAAATAGAAATATCAGACATTTATCAGAAAGAGGACGCGCAAATAAGTTATAAATGGAGTTCTTATAAAATTAAAAAGAAAAAATTAATCGATGATAGAGATGGGTTTTCTGAGGTGATACCTAAGGCTTTTGAAAGTTATCATTTTTACGAAAAGAACTATTTAGCAGCTGAAGATCAACTATTTAAAAAATCAGTGTTGACTAAATGTATCGCAACAGGTATCGTTGAACTCAGAATAAATGGAGGAGTTGTCTACATTTTTGATTTGATAGACGGACAAAGTCCTATACAAGCCATGAATGAAAAAATGAATTTGAATGAAGAAAATGGAAGCTTTGCTTTCTTCAAATCAATCGCTCTGATGACTGATAATATAGCGTTGAGGAAGACCGGTGGTTATGTTTCTGAATTAAATGGTTTTGCAATGGTGTCAGATGATAAAGCGATTCTTGACATAGTTTTAACTGAAATTGAAATGGGACATACCCTATCTACCAATAATGAATTATTTGATCGCTTTCATTATTATCTACCTATCAATATCTCTGAGCGATTCATTTCCAATAATAGTGCTTATTCTGTAAGCGCTTTCAACCATAAAAAAGTTCAAACTTCTGTCAAGTTAGGAGCTCAAAAAGCTGATACATCAAGCGAAGAAGAGAAAGACTACTTTACCATGAATCCTAGTAGTAACATTCTATTGTTTACAGCATTAGCAGGAAGGGGTAATTTAGTCGTATTCACTGAAAATCAAACGCTTCACGGATACAAAAACGGTATTAAAAAATGGTCGCATCCTTGTTCTAGTCCATTGAAATTAGCACCTAAAAAACTAGAGTATTCCAACGATGAAAGTGAACATATTGGATTGTTATTTGACAATAATTGTGAAATTATCGACAAGATGGGTCGGAGTATTTTGAATATTAAAGGTGAATTTGACTTAAATCCAATTCGAATTAAAAATAAAGATGCTTTTCAATATATATTAATTCATAATAAACAACTTCTTGCTTATAATGAAAAAGGAGCTAAACTTTTTACCATCAATGAAAAAGAAGATATTGAAATGTGCGCTTCTTTTAAATTAAAGAATAAGATGTATTGTGCAGTAAAAACTAAAACAAATTATAGCATCATCGATTTAGGTGTAAAGAAAATTATTCGTTCTACTTCAATTGCTCTGAATTCGACTAATTTCAATATTCATGAAAATGGGGATTTAACATTTATCGAAGGGAATAGCTTCTTCCTATTGCAATCAAATGGAACGAAAAAAACTATGTCAATAGATGCCGTTTGGGAACTGCAAAAAAGTTATGTAGAGCAAAATGTTCTGAATTTCCTCTTTACAAATGGATCGCAACTTAAGCTCATAAACAATGTAGGTAAGGTTATTTGGAATAAATCAATTCCTGTAAGAGAGTTTTCAAATATTTCAACTACTAAGATTGGAAATGATATATTGATTACAATTTTTGATGGTGTCGAAAATAAAGTTTTATTTTACAATTCTAAAGGTGAAAAATTAAATTCAAATATTAAACATGCAAGTACTGAAGTTCAAGTAACTCCTTTTGGAGCATCAGGAACCTCAACAACAACACTTTTAGGAAATTTACTAATACAATATAATAGCTATTAATTATGAAAAAAATTATTACACTACTATTAATATCGATCACTGGTTTCATTGGAGCTCAAAATTATCTTGGTTTTCAGCAGAGCAACTATTCAGGTGTGATGGGAACAACTGTTCAACCGGCTAGTTTTGTTGATGGACGTTATAAATTTGATTTAAATATTGCAAGTTTAAATTTTAATTTAACTCAAAATTTCGGGTCATTCAATGCCAATGCAATGCGTGATGCTCAAGGAAATGGAGGGTTTTGGTGGGCAAAATCTTTTGATTCTGTTCAAAGTAATATATGGCCCAATCCAGACTCAACTTTCATTGATCGTTTTGTAATTCATAATTACAATAAAGATTCAAAGAAATCAATGGGACTCTATAATAATGTAGAAGTTGACTTAATGAATTTTGCATTTCACCTTTCGCCCAAAATAGCAATAGGTTTTATTGCGAAAGCGAGAACCATAACTAATATTGACAACTTAGATCCAAAACTTGCAGTACTTGCCGAAAACGGTATGGACTACCAACCTTTATGGAATCAAAAGTTCAATGAAAAAATATTGAATATTAATCATCTTGCCTGGACTGAATATGGCTTTAATTATGGTCAAGTAATTAAGGACGATGGTGAACATTTTCTAAAAGTTGGAGGAACCATTAAATATCTTGCAGGATTTACAGCTGCTTATTTTTATACCAACAATTTCAACTATGATATTAAAAACAAGGATACTTCCTATAGTTTAACAGGAGACTTTAACTACGGATATTCAAATAATCTAGATAAACTTACTTCTCCAAACGCACAAATGAATGGAACCAATTGGCAAGAATATGCTAAAAAGTCCTCAACATTTGGAATGGGGATTGATCTTGGCGCTGTGTATGAATGGAGAGAGAATTATAAGGATTACAAATACGATATGGATGGCAAAACTAATATTTGGGCCAGAAATAAAAATAAATATAAACTTCGCGTAGGTGCGTCCTTATTAGACCTTGGAGGAATGAGGTTTAAAAAGGGAGGGCTGAGCCGTAATTTTAGCGTTAATTCAACAAGTCAATTTGACATGACTTCGTTTTCAGGATCTACAAGTTTCTTAGGCTTTGACAAAACAATTGATAGTTTGATCAATCAACCTAATGATAATAGCTGGACAGCAAGTCAAGATACGGCAAGTTATTTTACCATGAGAACGCCATCTGCCTTAAGTTTTCAAGTTGATTACCATATTTGGAAAGGTTTTTATGTGAATGCCACCAGTATGTTGAACTTAATTTCAAGAGGTAAGGATACTAAAGTAAAAGTACCGAATCAATTCTCTATTACACCTAGTTTCGATGTTGCAGGTTTTGGATTGTATCTTCCTTTATCTGTCAATACCTATACAGGATTTAAAGCTGGTATTGCGACCAGATTAGGTCCACTCACCTTAGGTGTAACTGATTTTAGATTACTTTTAGCAAGAGGACATATTAGAGGTCCTGAATTTTTTGCAGGAGTTCGCTTACCAATTCTATACACAAAAGTAAAGGATAAAGACTTAGATAAAGTTTCTGATAAAGTAGACGAATGTAAGGAAGTACCTGGTATTTGGTCCTTTAAAGGATGTCCAGATACAGATTTAGATGGAATTCCAGACAGTAAAGATGATTGCATCACGGTTGCTGGAATTGCTGAATTTAATGGCTGTCCGGATACAGATGGGGATAAGATTATGGATCAAATCGACGACTGTCCAACAGTTGCAGGTCTACCTAAGTTCAAAGGTTGTCCAGATACAGACGGGGATGATATCATGGATAAAGAAGATGATTGCCCAACAATTGCTGGTGTTGCCTACTTGAAAGGATGTCCAGATAGGGATCATGATAGTATTACGGATGCTGATGATTTATGTCCGGATAACTTTGGACCAAGAAAAAATAATGGTTGTCCTGATACAGATGCTGATGGTATTTTTGATTATTTAGACGATTGTCCAACAATTTCTGGACCTATTGAAAATAAAGGATGTCCTTGGCCAGATACTGATGGAGATGGGATATTAGATAAAGATGATGATTGTCCATTACTATCCGGTCCTTTAGCAAACAAAGGTTGTCCATATAAAGACAGTGACGGTGATGGCTTGTTAGACAAGGATGATGATTGTCCTAACACTGTTGGTCCGATATCTAATAAAGGTTGTCCAGTGATTGAAAAAGAAGTAGAGGAAGTATTGAAAACTGCTTTTGATGCATTAGAATTCTCTTTTGGTAAAGATGTTATACTTCCTGTTTCCTTCCCTTCTTTAGAAGAGTTGGCTCAAGTATTAACTAAGAAATCAACATGGAAACTTCAAATTTCTGGCCATACAGATAACGTTGGTGATGCACAAGCAAATCTAATTTTATCTAAGAAAAGAGCTGAAGCACTTAAAAATTATTTGATTGGAAAAGGAATTGATGGAAGCCGATTGATTACGGAATATTTCGGTGAGACAAAACCTATCGCAGACAATACAACAGACCAAGGTCGTCAGAAAAATAGACGCGTTGAAATGAAGATTGTGTTTGATTAATCAAGCACAATCTTTCTAATGTTAATTAATTAATATTTTAAATTAACATTACCTTAATATTGAATTAATCGTGTGATTACTTGCTTGCTTTTACTTTGCAAACGATTAATCGTATGACCATGAAGTATTTTCTAACTGTTTTCTCCTTCTTTTTTATTCTACTACTTAGCGCTCAAAAAGGGTCAATATCAGGGAAATTACTTGACGCAAATAACAATGAAGGTGTCTTCAATGCAAAAATTTCTATTAAAAGTATTGCTAAAGGTGTAATCTCCGATCAAGAAGGTAAATTTTCATTTACAGATTTAGCTCCAGGGGAATACACGATTGAAATAAAAGCGACTACCTACAACAATAAAATTATAACAGATATCGCTGTGGTTTCGGGTAAAGATTATTATTTTGAAACGACATTGGAATCCGTAGTTACCGAATATGGTACCATAACCAAAGTGCACACGATCAAAAGAGATACAGATTTAGGATTACTGCAAGCCCAAAAGGCAAGTTTAGTAGTTATGGATGGCACTACTCAAGAACAACTTAAAAGAACTCCTGATAAAACTGTAGGTGATGCTCTGAAAAGAATAAGTGGTGCGAGTATTCAAGACAATAAGTTTGCAGTAATTAGAGGATTGAACGATCGATATAATGCAGCATATTTGAATGGTTCTCCACTTCCAAGTTCAGAAGGCGATAGAAAAGCATTTGCCTTCGACATTTTTCCGGTGAATATGTTAGACAATCTTACAATTGTAAAGACTGCATCAGCAGATATGCCCGCTGAATTTGCTGGAGGAATCATCCAGGTGAAAACAAAGGATATTCCGACGGAAAACTTTCAATCTATTTCCTTTGGTGGTGGAATAAACACGATTACTACTTTTCAAAGTCAAGTTAAAGGTCAAACAGGAAAATTAGATTGGTTAGGAATAGACGACGGTTCGAGAGCAATGCCGAATTCAATTCCAAGGTCTAAAGATTTCCCTGTATTAATGAATGATCAAGCTTCTTTAGCAAAAACATTCAATTTTGATTGGAGCTTAAAACAAGCGAAATTTAGTCCAAATGCTTCCATTCAATATGCTGCAGGCTTCAAAAAGATATTGAAAAACGAAAGTGAATTTGGCTTTATTGGTTCTGTGAGTTATAACAAAACCAATAATTATAATGAAACTGTTAGGAGATCTTATACAGACAATGCTGCAGGTGGAACGGGATCATCACAAATGGAAACAGATTACTTAGATAAAGTGTATTCGACACAAATTCTTGCTGGTTCCATGGCAAAT
This sequence comes from Flavobacteriales bacterium, assembly GCA_947447525.1. Classification (GTDB taxonomy): domain Bacteria; phylum Bacteroidota; class Bacteroidia; order Flavobacteriales_D; family Crocinitomicaceae; genus UBA952. Next base: position 11,974 of record CANFJL010000012.1, read on the forward strand.
TTTGCTTTAAAAATCAATGCTACTAATTCAATTAGTTTCAAAAATCTATACAGTATCAATTCAGATAATAGAGTGATATCTCGTTCAGGAGCCATTAGCCCCTTGGATATTAACCCAACACTTATCAAAAGTAATGCAACTTGGTTTACCTCAAATAATATTTACTCTGGCCAATTAGGAGGGAATCACAGTTATAAAGAGAACAAATTAAAATTTGATTGGGTTGCTGCGCTTTCTACAATTTCAAGAACCATCCCGAATTTAAAGCGATCTATTTACACAAGATCAACCACCTTTAATGACCCATCGAATCCAATGGCAGAAGATACTATGTATGTGGCTAACATTGCGCAATCAAATGTTGGTCCTGACTATGGTGGAAGTATGTTTTTTTCTACTAACAAAGAACAAATTTATAGCGGAAAAGTAAATCTATCTTACCAAATAAAAGAGAAAAAAGGCTGGAAAACAGAAATAAAAGTTGGGGGAATGTACCAATATCGCAATAGGGATTTTGTAGCAAGACAATTTGGTTATACTAAATATGGAGCAGTTGGTGGAAGTGTGAATTTTGATCAAAATCTACTTTATTTACCAATCGAAACCATTTTTTCTCCAGAGCACATGGGTTTAATTAGTCCAGGTGTTGGTGGATTTAAATTAACGGAAGGAACAAAAGCTTCTGATAGTTATAGCGCTAACTCCAACTTAAAAGCAGCTTATATTTCTACCTTACATTCGCACAAGAAATTTAAATTGCTATATGGAATAAGATTAGAGGATTTTACACAAAACTTAAATGCTATTAAAGCAAATAAAACTGAATTAAATGTTCACTTGCACAATTTAGATGTACTGCCATCATTCAATTTAATCTACAGTCCTTCTACTAAAGTGAATGTTCGTTTGAGTGGTTCACAAACACTAAATAGACCTGAATATAGAGAATTAGCTCCATTTGCATTTTACGATTTTAATACGCAATTCGTGCTTTCTGGAAATGACAGTTTACAAAGAGCCAAAATTACCAACCTAGACATGCGTTACGAAATATATCCAGCAAGTGGTCAATTGTTTTCTGCTACAGTTTTTTATAAATATTTCCAAAATCCTATTGAACAGATTGCTCGCGCTGATGTAATGAATGAGATTTCTTATAAAAATGTCCCAACAGCAACTAACTTTGGTTTAGAATTAGAATTCAAAGGAACTATCGGATCGTTCTTTAAAGCCGATTCTTCTTCACCTTGGAATAACTTAAGTCTTTTTGCTAATCTTGGTATTGTTAGGTCTATTGTGGATGTATCTCAAAATATTGGTACTCCATACCAAACAAGACCTTTACAGGGCCAATCACCTTATATAATTAATGCTGGACTTAATTACAAAACAGACAATAATTATTCATTCAGCATGAATTTAAATCGTGTTGGACCTAGAATTTATATTTTAGGAAGTGTCCTTCAACCAGATATCTGGGAAAAGAGTCGTACTTTCTTAGACTTTCAAGTTGCAAAAACAATGGCGAAAGATCGATTAGAACTTAAAATTAATGTTCAGAATATCTTGGCGCAAAATTTAGTGTTCTACCAAAATAATTATGGGCAAACTTCAGAAAGAAATATAATATCTAAATTAAGCAACATTACTTTCCTAGGTGATGCAGATGGTGAAAATAGCTTCGATGCTACAACAGACGACTTAGTGTGGTCTACCAAATTCGGAAGAACAATATCCTTCGTTCTTACCTACAAATTCTAAATCGATAATGTTACGCAAATGTTACGCAAAATTCAATTTGCTTAACATTTGCGTAATCTAAACTTAAGTGTATCATATTCTTAAGTTAACTTTTACGCAAATTGATTGCCCGAATTTTGTTACAACTAAAAAAGATAATTATTATGAAAAAAATGTATGCAATTGTTGCTATGGCGCTCTTCGGAACCCTAGCCTATGGACAAAGTTTCTTTGTTCCAACTTCTTATCGTGGTGCCTTAGCCCCAGCTCCTACTGCGCAGTGGACTGACAACTGGGTTAATTGGGATCCACAGAATACCAACTATGGTACTTCTACTGTAAATGTTACCACTTCGATTACTACTAGTACTACTTGGTCTTCGAATAATGTGTATTTATTACAAGGACAAATTTATGTAAAAAACGGTGCTATTTTAACCATTCAGCCAGGAACCGTAATCATGGGTGATAAAGCATTCGTAGGTTCAGGATTATTTGTTTGTCAAGGTTCAAAACTTTTCGCTAACGGAACAGTAAATTCACCTATCGTATTTACATCGAACCAACCTGCTGGTCAAAGAGCAGCTGGAGATTGGGGTGGTGTAATTTTAATGGGTAAAGCAACTACAAATGCTGCAGGTGGAATAGGAAACATTGAAGGATTAACAGTTTCTCCAGATACTCAGTTTGGTGGTGGAGCAAATCCAGATAATAATGACAATTCAGGTTCTCTTAAGTATGTTAGAATAGAATTCCCTGGATATGTTTATCAACCCAACAAAGAAATCAACGGTCTAACAATGGGTGCAGTTGGTAAAGCAACTACTATTGATTATGTTCAAGTTTCATTTTCAAATGATGATGCTTTTGAATGGTTCGGTGGAAATGTTAATTGTCGTCATTTAGTTTCTTACAGAAACTTAGATGATGATTTTGATACAGATAATGGTTTTAGCGGAAATGTTCAGTTTTGTATCGGTGTAAGAGATCCAAACATTGCAGATAACCCATCTGTTTCTACATCAGAAGGATTCGAGTCTGATAATGATGCAACTGGATCAAACGCAATGCCTCAAACTTCGGCTGTATTTTCAAATGTAACTTGGGTTGGACCTCTAAGGGGAAATGTTACTGCTTTAGTTGCAAGTGGATTCAGAAGAGGTGTAAGAATAAGAAGAGATTCAGCCTTGAAAATATATAACAGTATCTTTATGGATGGAACTAGAGGAATTCATATTGATGGAACGGCTTGTGAAGCAAATGCTACAAATGGTACATCATTAACAACAATAACAAATAGTTCTCCTACTCCTACATATGGTGTATTAAAATTCAAAAACAATCTTGTAGCGGGATATCAACCAACAAAATCAGTTGAAGTTAATACTGGAAGTACTTTTAATATCACTAACTGGTTTGGATTAAACGCAAACGATTCTCTTGCGAGTTCAGCTAACATTTTAGTTAATCCTTACGGAACTAACTTTTTAAATCCAGATTTAAGACCAATTACAGGGTCTAATGCTTTAAGCAATATTTCATTTGTTGATTTAGGAATAAACACCATGTTAATTGGAGCACCAAGTGCAACAGCAAACGTTAATTATTGTGTTGGTGCAACTGCAACTGCTTTAACTGCAACTGCAAATAATGATTGTACTTTATTATGGTACGTTTCTGCTACTGGTGGAACAAGTATCCCGACTCCTACTCCAAATACTTCGGTAGCTGGAACAGCAGTTTATTATGTAAGTCAAATTAATGCTGATGGTTATGAAGGCGCAAGAACAATGGTTACTGTAACCGTAAATGCATTGCCTGCAACACCATCTGTTACTGCAAACGGTTCAACAACTTTTTGTACAGGTGGTTCAGTTGACTTAAGTTCATCTGAAGCTACTGGGAATCTTTGGTCAAATGGCAATCCAACACAAACTATCACTGTATCCAATACTGGATCTTACTCTGTGACATTTACAGATGTTAACGGATGTAGTGCTACTTCAAACGCAATTAGTGTGAATGTTAGTAATGCACCTGCACCAACCATCAATGCATCAGCAACGGTTGCTTGTTCTGGAGACACTGTAGTATTGACAGCATCTACTTCTGATAGTTATGCATGGTCAACTGGAGAAACAAGTCAAGTTATCTTCGTTACCAATTCTGCATCTATCATAGTAAATACTATGAATGCTAACGCTTGTAATGGAGTTGGTTCTTCTGCACCTATCGTAATCACTTTTAACGCTAGTCCAACAGCAGGAGGTTCATTTACTCTTAATGGAAATGTTGCAAGTTTCACAAATACTTCTACAGGGGCAACTAGTTACTCTTGGGATTTCGGTGATCAAACAAACTCATCTGCATCTGCTCCTTTGCATGCTTTCGCAGCTAATGGATCTTACACAGTTGTGTTAACAGCAATCAATGGAAATTGTACAAGTACACAGTCATTTACCATTAATATTGCAGTAGCATTGAATGAGTTAGTAGGAATTGAAGGATTGAATATCTATCCTAACCCTGCAAAAGATCTTTTAAATATTGATTTTACGAATACTACAGATCAAAATTTAGAACTTCAAATTGTAGATCAATTCGGTAGAGTTATCTTAACTAACAATGATAATAACTTAGGCGTTATGCATCAAGAGATTGGCTTAGCAAATTTCTTAAGCGGTGTTTATTACTTAAGATTAAATTCTAATTCTTCAACTAGAATTGAGAAAATAGTAATTAATAAATAAGATTACAAAAATAAATTTAAAGGGCTACTTCGGTAGCCCTTTTTTAATATAAGACAAATGGATAATTTAAAAGGGCATACTATTTTACTAGTTGACGATGAACCAGATATCTTAGAATTTTTATCCTATAATTTAAAAAAGGAAGGATTCAAAGTATTTTCTGCAAATAATGGAGAAGAAGGAGTGAAAATGGCACAACAACTTAGCCCTTCATTAATTCTTCTAGATGTCATGATGCCAAAAATGGATGGTATCGAGGCTTGTCAGATTATTAGAAAAGATTTAAATATAACACAACCCATCATTGCCTTTTTAACCTCCAGAGCTGAAGATTACGCTCAAATTGCTGGATTCGAAGCTGGTGCTGACGATTATATCACCAAACCAATTCGTCCAAGATTATTGATTAGTAAAATTGAATCCCTTCTTCGTCGTATTGATCAATCTAAAAAAACAGAAGGTGCTTCAAATAAAAACAAACTTGTTATCGATCGTGAGAAATTCATGATTCATTTGAATGACGAAGAAATATTATTGCCTAAAAAAGAATTCGAACTTCTTGAATTACTTGCTAGCAGACCCGGAAAAGTATACAACAGAGATCAAATATTATCTATTGTTTGGGGAAATGATACCGTAGTTGGAGAAAGAACTATAGATGTTCATATCAGAAAATTACGAGAAAAGCTTGGAGATGATTATATTCGCACTGTGAAAGGTGTTGGATATACCTTCAATATTATGTGAAAAATTTTAGACCTAGTTTATTAATTCTATTTGGAAGTGCTGCATACCTAGCATTAGGTATAATTGCTGCGCTTTTATTTAATTTATTAGTCAGTCCATTAAAATGGTGGATGATTATTTTCATCCCGCTATTATCCTCTCTGCTGGTTTATGGTATTTTCTATATTACCCTAAAGAAATTTATTCAGAATCGCCTGAATATTATTTACAAATCAATTCAAAACAAGCAAGATTTTACACTAATTAAAGGTGAATCAATTGACCAATTAATTAATGATGCCGAACAAGAAGTTGAGATTTGGCAAAAGGATAAAAATAAAGAAATCACCAAACTTAAAGAACAGGAGCTTTTTCGTAGAGACTTTTTAGGAAATTTAGCCCACGAATTAAAAACACCTGTTTTTGCCACTCAAGGATATATTTTAACACTTCTTGAAGGTGGAATTGATGATGATGAAGTCAATAGATTATTTCTGAACAGAGCTGCAAAAGCAACCGATAGAATCGTAGATATTTTAGAGGATTTAGATCAAATTACACGATTGGAGGTAGATGAACTTAAAATGGATTTTCGCTCCTTTGAATTAATTGATCTGATTAAAGAAATAAAAGGCACTTTAGCGTTTAGCGCGAAAGAAAAAAATATTGAATTGGCCTTTAATAAAGATTATAATTCTATTTATGTTTTTGCAGATAGAACAAAGATTGGTCAGGTTCTTACCAACCTTATTGTCAATTCTATATATTATGGTGATGTAAATGGAAAAACACTTATTTCAATATTTACCATCGATGATTTAGTCACTATAGAAATTGAGGACAATGGACCTGGTATAGAAGAAAGGCATTTTCCAAGATTATTTGAGCGTTTTTATCGCGTAGAGAAAAGTAGAAATCGAAACGAAGGGGGAACTGGTTTAGGATTAGCTATTGTAAAACACATCATTGAATCACATAAACAAACCATTAATGTTCGTAGTACCGTTGGCCATGGAAGTACTTTCTCCTTTAGTCTTCAAAAAAGCCCTATAAATGGTCCAGTGAGTTCGAGAGGAATTCCATTAAAGTAATTTCTATATTGATTTTTCGGTAATTTTGCAGCATGATGAAAGTTGAGGGGAAAAAACAAAGTTTGATAAGAAGATTGTTTCTTATGGCTAAGCCATACAAACGATTTTTTATTCTCGCAGGACTAAGTGTTATTTGTTTATCTTTTTTAGGTCCCCTTCGCCCCTATCTTATTGGTGAAATGGTGGATAAATTTATTATTCAAACACAAAATAAGGAGAAATTACTTCAATGGAGTAGTTTGATTATCATAATTTTAATGGTCGAAGGGATGCTGCAACTCATCTCTACCTACTTTTCAAATTTACTAGCGCAATCTGTAATTAGAGATATTCGCGTAAAAGTATTTCAACATATTCTGACCTTCAGAATGCGCTATTTTGACAAAACTCCAGTTGGTGCGCTAGTAACTCGAGTTGTGTCTGATGTAGAAGCAATTACCGAAGTTTTCTCCTCAGGAGTTATGGAAATTGCAGGTGATTTAGTGTCGCTTATCTTTGTTCTTGCTCTTATGTTCTCGACCAATTGGGAGCTTTCCTTAATGACTTTGATCCCAATTCCTTTGTTAGTGATTGCCACCCGAATTTTTGCGAAAGCGATGAAGGCTTCTTTTCAATATGAAAGACTACAAGTAACGCGACTGAATACTTTTGTTCAAGAACATATTACAGGGATGTCAATTGTTCAATTGTTTAATCGACAAAAAATTGAATTCGCTAAATTTAATGACATCAACAAAGAACACCGTCAAGCACATATTAATGCTGTATGGGCTACTTCTATTTTCTTTCCAGTAGTTGAATTATTAAGTTCTCTATCCATTGCATTTCTTTTAGTTTGGGGAGCGCTTCAAGTAGAAGGGAAAACCAATTTAGAAATAAAAAAAATGTATGGCGAAATAATTGCCTTTACCCTTTGGATCCACCAATTGTACAGACCTATAAGACAATTAGCAGATAAGTTTAATATACTACAACGTGGAACCGTAAGAGCCGAACGCATCTTTGAAATTTTAGATCACGCAGAAAATGTACAAGATACGGGTACGGTTACATCTTGTGATTTTAATGCAGACATCGAATTTAAATCGGTTTCATTTGCTTATGAAAAAGAGAATTATGTTTTGAAAAACATTAGTTTATCTTTGAAAAAAGGTCAAACTATTGCATTTGTCGGTGCAACGGGTGCAGGAAAATCAACAATTGTAAATCTCTTGGGAAGATTCTATGAATACGAAAAAGGAGAGGTCTATATTGGAAATGTAAATCTTAAGGATATCGAATTGAATTATTTAAGATCCAATATTGCAATTGTATTACAAGATGTGTTTTTATTTTCAGATTCTATTCATAATAATATCACCTTAGGAGATCCAGAAATAACAAGAGAACAAGTAATTACTGCCGCTAAGGCAGTCGGAGCACATAACTTCATTTCAAATTTGCCAGGAGATTATGACTATGTCATTGGAGAAAGAGGAGGTGTTTTATCTGTTGGACAAAGACAACTGCTCGCCTTTATTCGTGCTTTTCTTTACAACCCTCGCATTCTTATTTTGGACGAGGCCACCTCTAGTTTGGATAGCGAATCGGAAGATTTGATTCAACTTGCAACTGATAAAATTACTGCTGATCGCACCTCAATTGTTATTGCTCATAGACTTTCAACAATTCAAAAGGCAGACCAAATAGTTGTATTAGAAAAAGGTGAAATTGTTGAACAAGGTTCTCATCAAGAACTTTTGAAAAAAGGAGGCTTTTATAAAAACCTATTTGATAAACAATTCTTAGACGAAAACAAATGAAGCAATTTAAAATAGGTGGCGTTCCGGAGCACTTTAATCTACCATGGCGATTGGCAATTGAAGATGGGGATTTTCTTAAAAATGGTGTAGAACTTCATTGGGCTGACATGAGTGGTGGGACTGGTCAAATGATTAAAGGCCTGCGGTCAGGAACCTTAGATATTGCTGTTTTGCTTACTGAAGGAATTACAAAAGCTATTTTACAAGGATTAGATGCAACCATTATTTCTGTATATGTTACTACTCCGCTATCATGGGGAATGCACGTTCCTTACGACTCCCAATTAAATAGTATTGATGATCTTGAAAATAAAGTATTTGCCATTTCAAGAGAAGGTTCTGGTTCGCATCTCATGGCCTATGTAAATGCCTTTGAAAAAAAATGGGATTTAACCCAACTTAAATTTACCGTAGTTGGAGATGTTTATGGTGGACTTTGGTCACTGAAAGAACATGAAGCTCAAGGTTTTTTATGGGAAAAGTATACTACACAACCTTTCGTTGATCAAGAAAAATGCAGACGCGTTGGAGCAGTAAAAACACCTTGGCCCTGTTTTGTAATTGCAGTAAATAAAAAAATAGCGCAGGATAATAGAGCATTAATCAAACTCATTTGCGAAATAGTTCAACAAAAAGCTTTAGCACTAAAACAAAATAGTGAAGCCGCAGCAATCATTTCGTGGAGGTATAAATTAGCAGTTGATCAAGTAAAGAAATGGCTATCAGAAACAGATTGGAATTATTATAATACATTAGATCTTTCTGATTTTGAACGTGTTGTACACTACTTAAAAGAAATGAAAATGATTCAAGAAGAAGAAGCACTGGATTGGGAAAATAAGCTCTTTAAATAAAGTCAAGTCTAATTATTAATTCCTTAATCCAAATTTTTATAAAAAACAGTTGCACTCGCCTGAGCACTTGGCATTATGGTAATGTCGTTTAAATTTACATGAGGAGGCAAAGATGCGGCATAAAATATCGTGTCTGCGACATCATCAGCGGAAAGAGGAATAAATCCATCATACACGGCTGCTGCTACTTTGTCATCGCCTTTAAAACGCACCAATGAAAATTCTGTTTCAATCGCTCCTGGAGCAATATTCGTAACTTTTATCGAATGAGTAACCAATTCCATTCGCATCGATTTAGATAAGGCGTCAACCGCATGCTTGGAAGCACAATATACATTGCCATCCAAATAAACCTCCTTACCCGCTATACTAGATAAATTAAAAATATGCCCAGCTTTATTGGACTTAAAGATTGGGATGATTTCCTTTGAAACATGCAGTAAACCTTTGATATTCGTGTCAATCATTCGATTCCAATCGTCTAACAATCCATCAGACAATGGGCCTCTTCCTACTGCTAGTCCTGCATTATTAATCAGTAAAGCTAATTTCGATTTCAGCTCATCTGAAAAGGAAGCAACAGCCTTTCGAACTTGACTTTCTTCTCTGACATCTACTTGAAATAATAAGACTTCAATAGGAAATTGAGACAGCTCATTTTTTAAAGCTTCTAAGCGATCCATTCTTCTTGCCATAAGAACAAGATGATAACCTTCTTTTGCAAATCTGCGGGCACAAGCGGCACCAATTCCTGAACTCGCTCCTGTTATAAGAATGTATTTATCCATTTTAAAATTTTTGAATTTTGATTAAGCTTTGAAATGTTGGTAAAATCTACTGACAATAATAAAATAAAGAATAAAAAAGGCATTGCCGGTACTTTATAACGAACAATTGCACCAATCACTGGAGTTGTTAGTCCGATTATAGAAAATAAAATAATAGTGAACAATACACCAAACCATACAAAATGATTTTGGGGCGAATTTAATTTCTTTCTATAAAATAGGAGCAGTCCTAAAAGAGCAAAAACAAGCAAGTTTTCAAGGAAAGGCAGCACATAAATCATTCCTTTTATTTGGCTTGGCCATGGCATAGAAATAACATAGAATAAAGACTGAGGAAGGGCGGCAATTAATGACCAGATACTACCATCAAGTGGCTTCATTGTTATCGTACTACCCGCATGAAAAGTGTTTGCAAGATTTATAAAATCATGTTGCTTGCCAATCAATAAGGATAAAAAGTTAAATTGAGGAAAGAAGAAATAAGGTAGAGCAATGACAAGAAGCGGAAAGATAAAAATAGAAATGATCCTCCATTTTAAATTATTGGTTTTGGAAAGAGTAAACCACAACATAGCTGCTGGGAAGAGTGCAAATAAGACATAAATTTTAATGGAAAGTAAAAGGTATAAAGAAAATAATAACCAGAAAAAATAGGCTATTTTGAACTTTTTTAAAAGATGAAAAATTGAACTACAAAAGATACCAATGGCAAAAATAAGGAGCGCTTCCTTGAGAATTCCTGAAGTCCAAAACAAGGTGCTAGGAACCAAAAATGCAGCAAAATAGGAGATTAATTTACTTCCTGAGATATTATAAAATAATTTCCCCAACTCCAAGAGACCAATAAAGGACAGGAAACAAAATAATAGTGCATGGACAAAATAATTGCCACCAGTAATCCAGCAGAATAAAGCATTTAATTTGATTACAATTCTATTGTCATTTCTTAAACCATGATCAAAAGAACGGTACCAATAAGACATTTTGGAAAGATGATTATTACTTAATTCAGGAGTATCTTGCCCAAGGATTATTTTTAAAAAATCCATAGGATGAGATTGGGTACTTTGATATAAGATCTTTCCATCATCAAAATATTTATATACATCAGCACTTGATCGATCTTGATAATAATAAGTATAAATAGAAATTAAAATTAAACCCGAAGCAACTTTCAAAAAAAAGGCCAATTGCAAAGATTTTGAACTAAATGGCGTGTTTTTAAAATAGGAACTTTTACGAAGACTCACTAAAATTAAAAGCAATAATGAAATAGGAAACAATACCAATAGTACAGATGACATGGAACAAAATTACTTATTTTTTCAAGTCAAATAAGACAATGCGACAAAAAAAGCATTGCAAAAGCGACAAAGTGTCAGCAAAGATTCCTTGGCACATTCATTGAAGAATTGAATAAAAAAAATATATAGTTATGAGAACAGGACAAATTAACGTTCAAACGGAAAACATCTTTCCAATTATCAAAAAGTTTTTATACTCTGATCACGAGATCTTCCTTAGAGAATTGGTTTCAAACGCAGTGGATGCATCGCAAAAATTAAAGGTTTTGAGTTCGAATGGCGAATTCAAAGGTGATTTAGGTGATTTGAAAGTAGAAGTAATTCTAGATCCTGAAGCAAAGACGCTTACTATTCGTGATGCTGGGATTGGTATGACCGCTGATGAAATAGATAAATACATCAATCAGATTGCCTTTTCAGGTGCTGAAGAATTTGTTCAAAAATACAGTGGCAAAGAAGGCGCTGAACAAATTATTGGACATTTTGGACTTGGTTTTTATTCTGCTTTTATGGTAGCTGAAAAAGTACAAATTCAAACCTTATCAAAAAACAAAGGAGCTCAAGCAGTTCAATGGGAAAGTACTGGAACAACTGATTATACCATTACCGACATTAAAAAGAAAAGTCGTGGAACTGATATTATTCTATTCATTACTGAAGAATCCATTGAATTTATTGAAAAAGCGAGAATCGAAGGAATTCTAAATAAATATTGTAAATTCCTTCCCATTCCTGTTTTCTTCGGAAATAAAACGGAATATATCGATTCACCAAGTGGTGAGAAAGACGAAAATGGTAAAATTAAAAGAGAGGCCATTGAAGTGCCTAACCAAATCAATAATCCACAACCAGCTTGGACCAAGGCACCTGTAGATTTGTCAGACGATGATTATAATTCATTTTACCGTGAATTATATCCAATGACATTTGAAAGTCCCTTGTTTCACATTCACTTAAATGTTGACTATCCATTTAATTTAACAGGGATTCTATACTTTCCAAAAATTAAAGAAAACGTAGAAGTACAACGAAATAAAATTAATCTTTACAGCAATCAAGTATTTATTACCGATAGTGTTGCTGAAATAGTTCCTGAGTTTTTGACACTACTTCACGGAGTAATTGACTCTCCGGATATTCCGTTAAATGTATCTCGATCTTACTTGCAAAGTGATGGAAATGTAAAAAAGATTTCTGCGCACATCACTAAAAAAGTAGCTGATAAATTGGCTGAAATGTTTAAGAAAGACCGTAAAGATTTTGAATCTAAGTGGAATGATCTTCAGGTCTTTGTTCAATATGGAATGTTATCGGAGGATAAGTTTGCTGAAAAAGCCAAGGCCTTCTCTTTATTCAAAAATACAGAAGATACTTGTTTCACACTTGACGAATACCGTGAAAAAGTAAGCGCTTTACAAACGGATAAAGATGGCAAATTAATTTTATTATACACCAATAACAAAGAAGAGCAATTTGCATTCATAAAGAAGGCAAAAGATCGAGGTTATGATGTATTGCATTTAGACGGACCACTAGTTTCACATTGGCTTCCTAAACTTGAGCAAAGCAATGATAATATTAGTTTTGTTAGAGTAGATTCAGATTCACTAGACAAATTGATCCGTAAGAGTGATGAGATTCCATCTAAAATGTCAAAAGAAGAGGAAGAGAAAATCAAACCTTTGTTTGAAGCGACGATCAATAAAGAAAAATATACAGTTCAACTGGAGAGCATGAATGAGGATGATGCACCCATAATAATTACGCAGCCAGAATTTATTCGTAGAATGATGGAGCAACAAAAATTAGGCGGTGGCAATGGTTTTTATGGCGCTTTCCCTGAAATGTTTACCATGACGGTAAATACCAATCATCCAAAAATTCATGGTTTATTAAGTAAATCTGAAATTGATCAAACAACAGGAGTGAAACAATTAACTGATTTAGCATTATTAGCACAAGGATTATTAAAAGGTGAAGCTTTGAATAGCTTTATTGAGCGAAACATAAATGAGTTAGCATAATCTTATTAATTTTGCAGAGGGGCTACAGCCCCTCTTTTTTAATTGATTCATTTTGTATAAATATATCTTTGGTTTTGGCGCTTATGTAATCAGTAGAAAGATTGGTATAGGAATTCTAGGCTTTATTGTAGGGAGTTTTGTAGATATGTACCAACGAAACGGTAAAAAAACACAAGGCGCAAATACCTCCTCATCAGGACAAGACCCTTTCTTGTTTTATCAGCAACAATCTAGTCGTTTTGATTTACCGACCATGCTCATGGCACTGTCTGCAGCTGTAATGAAGGCAGATGGAAAAGTTATTAAGGCTGAATTAGATTATGTAAAAACTTTTTTCACCAATCAATTTGGAAATAGATTTACAACAGAACATTTACAGGTTTTAAAAGAGTTTTTAGCAACAGGGCAAATTCCTTTACAAGCAATATGTCAAGATATTCGTGCCCGCATGCCCTTAGAAGTTCGGGTTCAACTCATTCATTATTTATTTGGAATCGCTAAAGCAGATGGTGAAGTGTCTCCAAGTGAAATGAGCACCATCGAACGCATTGCAAGCCAACTTGGGGTCCCTGCAATTGAATTTGACAGTGTAAAAAACATGTTTTACCGAAATGTTGATTCAGACTATAAAATTCTGGGTATTGATTCCACTGCAACCGATGAAGAAGTTAAAAAAGCCTATAGAAAAATGGCTATTTCCTTCCATCCAGACAAGGTGGCTCAAATGGGAATTGAATACCAAAAAGGAGCTAAAGAAAAATTCCAAAAAATTCAAGATGCCTACGAAAATCTTAAAAAACGAAGGGCGTTCAAATAATTAATGTGTTCTTGTCATCGTTTCAGGGACACAAATAATAAAATCAGCCTTACCGATATTTTCTTTGTCAAATTTTTCTACCTCCAATTGGGTATGCGTAGAAATTGTAATGGACTTAATTCCAGGAGCAGATTGATGTAAATACCATAAAATTCCTTGTTGATAATCACTGTGATAAGCCCCATTAAAATGGATGAATTTACTGTCTTTTTTCATCGATTTAAAAATAAATTTCGCCATTGTTGCATCCTTAAACGCTTGTGAAGCAAGCATATTCCCCCCACCCATATGTGCTGCCATTTCGTTGAGAGCTGCGTATTGGCTCAAAGTAGAATCAATCTGAAAATCGATTGGAGCCATTTGTTCTTTAATTTTGGGAGATAAGGTATCTAGAGCAGCTCTTCCTTTTTTAAACAATAGAGAAGCATATTTTCGCTCTACATTGGAAGCAATACAGGCCAATTTATTCTTTTGCGCAAAATCAACAAGTGGTTTGTAATCCGTTTCATAATTGGGCCATAAGCGCAAAGAGTCTTTCAGTTTGTTGGCTGGAATTTTACCTTCCAAATAACGATTTAGAATTTCCTGTTGATCTTGTTCGAACATCTCGAATCCTAAAATTAATTTTTGCTGATGTACTTCATGTAAATCCACCAAAAGTTCATAGGAAAGCCAATGTGAAATAGGATTATCGTGATATTCTCCAAAAAATGTAATATCGGCTTGAGCACAAGCTTTCTTCATTTTTGCATAAGATACTTGCTTCCCTTGACTATTGTAAATCAAATAGGCAGGCTTGTTTTGAGAAAAAGTAACAAATGGAATAAATAATAAGAGGAATAAAAATTTCATGATAGCTTATTTTATTCCGAAGGTACTACTATTTAGTCTTCTTGCAAGATAGAAAGATCCCAATTGAATCGTTCAGATAGTACTTGATTTAGAAAAGTAACTACGGCGGGGGAGGTTATTTTCTCAAATACATCCTGCATAAATGCTGTTAAGACAAGACGTCTTGCTGTTTTTTCACTAATGCCTCTTGACTGTAAATAAAAAATAGCCTCTTCATCTAATTGTCCAATCGTAGATCCATGCGAACATTTTACATCATCAGCATAAATTTCCAATTCTGGTTTTGAATTAACTGATGCTTCATCACCGATTAAAACATTTGCATTAGATTGAAAAGCCGCGATTTTCTGCGCATCAGGTCTTACAAATACTTTTCCGTTAAATACAGCTGTTGACTTTTCATCCATTACCCCTTTATACAATTCATAAGAATTGCAATTTGGTTTCATGTGATCTATTGTAGTGTGGTTATCGATATGTTGTATGCCCTTGCTTAGGTATGCTCCATTTAAAAAAGTTTCACAACCTTCACCATCGACGAATACATTGACATCATTTCGAACCCAATTTCCATTGAGCGTCAATGTTGTAAGTGTAAAATTGGAATTGTTTTTTTGATGGATATTCTCAGTTGAAAAATGAAAGTCTTCTCCTTCTTCATTTTGTATTTTATTGACAGAAAGAAAAGAATTTTCTTCTAAATGAAATTCAGAAACAATGTTTTTATAATTCTTTTTGCCATCAATGGAGCAATGGGAAACAATGAGCTCCATCTTACTATCCTTTTCAAGAATAAATTGATTTCGATGAATTGCTGCTTGCTCTGTCCCTTCACTCAAGAAAATCAATTGAACTGGCTTGGTCAAGTTTACTCCTTTTCGCAACCAAACACACAAACCATTTTGAGCGTGAGTTTTATTAATATCAATCACATGACTGTTAATCTCAAAAGATTTCCATTCTTCTAAAGATAAATTAACAGCTTCTTTAACTATAATTCCATCGGGAAGATCTTGAGAAAAATAGATGCATTGATCATTTTGAAAAACAAAAGTAAACGCTTCCTTTGTCAAGGAATAATGCTCCCATGATATTGGGCTTGATGAACGTGTACTCAAATTTAAAGAAGCAATTCTATTTAAACGAGAATATTTCCAAGCTTCAGTTCTTGAGTTCGGAAATCCATTGAGGTGCAAACGTTCATTTGAAGCTGCAAGATCTTCTTCCTTTATTTTCAAAAGCGATACAGGAAGATTCTTTCTAAAAGATTCCATTTTTGATGGTGCCACTATCTGTTCCATGTCTTACTTAAACAGTTGGGTGAGCATCCTTAATCCAATCATAGCCTTTTTCTTCCAGTTCGAGCGCCAATTCCTTACCGCCCGTTTTAACAATCTGTCCTTTATACAAGACATGAACGAAATCTGGAACGATATAATCTAATAAGCGCTGATAATGCGTTATAACAATGGCTGCATTTTCTGGAGATTTCAATTGATTGACACCGTTTGCAACTATACGAAGGGCATCAATATCCAATCCTGAATCTGTTTCATCAAGGATGGCCAATTTAGGAGCAAGCATTGCCATTTGAAAAATTTCATTTCTTTTCTTTTCACCACCAGAAAATCCTTCATTCACAGATCTAGAAGCCAATTTACTGTCCAATTCAACAAGAGCTGATTTTTCTCTAACCAAGCTCATAAAGTCTTTTGCAGATAAAGATTCTTCGCCTTTATACGCTCTTATTTCATTGATTGCGGTTCTTAAAAAATTCACATTAGAAACACCCGGTATTTCAACTGGATATTGAAAAGCGAGAAACAACCCTTCTCTTGCACGGTCTTCTGTGGATAAAGACAATAAGTCTGTGCCTTCAAAAATAACTTCTCCTGCCGTAATTTCATAAGCATCTCTTCCGGCTAAAACAGACGCTAAGGTTGATTTACCAGCACCATTAGGCCCCATTATAGCATGAACTTCACCAGTATTTACCGTTAAATTTAATCCTCGAAGGATTTCTTTTCCGTCAATACTAGCATGTAAATTTTTAATCGTAATCATGGTTATTTTTTATTTTAAATAGGTTTACCCTACACTTCCTTCTAAACTTATCGTTAATAATTTTTGCGCTTCGACAGCAAATTCCATCGGCAATTGATTTAAGACTTCTTTACAATAGCCATTTACAATCAAGCCAATTGCTTTCTCTTCACCTATTCCTCTTTGTTTGCAATAGAACAATTGATCTTCTCCAATTTTAGAAGTAGTTGCCTCATGTTCAATTTTAGCCGTACTATTTTTACATTCTATATAAGGGAAAGTATGAGCACCACATTCGCTAGACATAAGAAGAGAATCACATTGAGAAAAATTACGCGCATTTTTCGCAGATTTGTGAATCTGCACTAAACCGCGGTATGAATTTTGAGATTTTCCTGCTGAAATACCTTTTGAAATAATCGTGCTTTTGGTATTTTTTCCGAGATGAATCATTTTAGTTCCCGTATCTGCTTGCTGGTAATTGTTGGTTACAGCAACGGAATAAAACTCACCAATAGAATGATCCCCTTTTAAAATACAAGAAGGATATTTCCAAGTAACTGCAGAACCCGTTTCAACTTGCGTCCAAGAAATTTTGGAATTGGTATGACAAATTCCTCTTTTGGTAACAAAATTGAAAATTCCACCCAAACCGTTTTTATCTCCAGGATACCAATTTTGTACCGTAGAATATTTTATTTCCGCATTATCAAGAGCAATTAATTCTACAACTGCCGCATGCAACTGATTTTCATCTCTTTGAGGAGCAGTACATCCCTCTAAATAAGAAACATAAGATCCTTCATCAGCAACTACTAAAGTTCTTTCAAACTGTCCTGTTCCACCAGCGTTAATTCTAAAATAGGTAGACAATTCCATTGGACAACGCACACCTTTTGGAATGTAGCAGAAGGAACCATCAGTAAACACTGCATTATTTAATGCAGCATAAAAATTATCAGATGTAGGAACAACTGTCCCCATATATTTACGCACTAAGTCTGGATGATTTTGCACCGCTTCTGAAAAGGAGCAAAAAATAATTCCAAGTTCACCTAATTTTTCTTTAAAAGAAGTCGCAACAGAGACAGAATCCATAACAAAATCTACTGCTACGCCAGTTAAGCGTTGTTGCTCTTCCATAGAAATACCCAATTTGGCCATGGTGGCTTTCATTTCTGGATCAACATCATCCCAAGATTCATATTTTTTGGACTGCTTAGGAGCTGAATAATACGCTATATTTTGAAAATCAGGTTTTTTATACTTTACATGCGCCCAATTTGGCTCTTCCATCGTTTTCCAAACATTATAGGCGTGCAGACGATGCTCTAGCAACCAGAGAGGTTCCTCTTTTTTATTTGAAATCAATCGAATTACATCTTCACTTAATCCAATCGGAATAGTGTCAGAATCAATTGGGGTAACAAAACCAAATTTATATTCT
Source organism: Flavobacteriales bacterium (assembly GCA_947447525.1). Lineage (GTDB taxonomy): Bacteria > Bacteroidota > Bacteroidia > Flavobacteriales_D > Crocinitomicaceae > UBA952. The sequence goes on from CANFJL010000012.1 coordinate 30,212, forward strand.
TGATTTTCTAACTCTTCCGCTAAGTTTTCTTCCGTATAATTGGCCATTTAATGAAAGAATTAAACTGAAAAAGATTCTCCGCAGCCACAAGTACGGTCAGCATTTGGATTTACGAAAACAAAACCTTTCCCGTTTAATCCACCGGAAAAGTCTAAAGTGGTTCCAATCAAATACAAATAACTCTTATTGTCAACAACTACTTTTACACCATTGTCTTCAAAACTGGAATCACCTTCCTTGTCTTCATTGTCAAAAGTAAGTTGATACATTAATCCCGAACATCCACCGCCTTGAACACCAACACGAATAAAATAGCCGTCTTTTCCTTCATCTTCCATAAGACGAAGCGCTTGCTTTTTTGCGTAATCAGTTACAGTTATCATGACTTTCTTTATTTAGATTAATTATAAATAATCTTTACTTAGGATGCAAAAGTACCACATTAAAGGATTTTCCACAAATTTTTAAGCATTTATATCACTAGAATTAAAAAGTTTATTTGCCCTATATTCATCAAATAAGTTCAATTATTCGAATTATAACCCCATCTATTCATCTAGTGCACATTTATAATTAAAATAAAATATCTTAGATATGAAATAAGAAGAGATACAGGTCGCTTCTTATGTTGAAATAATGTTGAAGTCTGCTTGGAGAGGCAGTTTTATTTTCTAGTTTAATAATCACATTAGTAATTTCGCCAACCTAAGAAGCGCCTGTTTTTTTTATTAAATGACCACTCAGACTTTAACCGGTCTACAAAAAGGAAATGAGCTTCGGCTCATTTTTTTATGCCTAAAAATTCAAGAAGATATCAATAGTGAGCCTATACTTTTTCGATCTGGTATAAAACCGGTCTGCTTGGGCTTGCGTCATTTTCAAAAGGAGCGATTTGTAATTCCAATAAATACAAACCATCCTTTATTTCATCTTTTACATAGATCAATTCAGTGATGGTTCGATCTAATCTATTTACTTCTGGGACTTCCCAAAAAGCGTGATGAAATGCCAATTCGCCTCCATCTTTCTCTTTATCTACTGAAGGTAAATCCAATAGAAGATGTTTAACTTTCAATTTATTTAACAAGGGAATCATCTCTAATGAGAGGAAAGGAGGATTGGTATCCGCGTAATTCAGGGCTATTTTATCACTGGTATTGGGGAGACTTCGAATCACCAGTGCCTCTATTTCATCTATCCCATCAGGTAAACTCTTTAAGTTGATGACACGATCTCCATTATCTTGTATTTCAGGTGAACAAGAAATTAAAAGTGCTTTAAAAAAATAATTTTTTACCACTTTATTCACTGAAAAAACTTCAGGTGTAATGTGACCACAAGATTCTGTATGGGTGCCATGACCATGAGGATTAAATAAGATCGAACGAAAATTAACATCCCCTCCTTCCTTTACACACCCAAGGAAACCATTTTCACGGACTGGCTCCATAATTGGAGGTTTTACATACCAAGCACTTAAGGTTTGATGTTCGGAAACACTCAAAGAAATATCGAGTGGTTGATCTGTTTCGAAAAACGAATCTTGATTCAAGTATAGACGCATAATATTCAAATTTATCAATAATCGGCAAGTTAATTCAACATCGAGTGTTGAAATTGTTCTGCAACTATAAATGTGTAGTATAATTTTGCTTGTATCTTTGTACTATGGAACAAAATCAAGATAAATTAAAAGAGATTATTTCTCACTCAAAAGAATACGGATTCATTTTTCCATCCTCCGAAATATATGATGGATTGGCGGCTACTTATGATTATGGCCAATTGGGTGTGGAGTTAAAAAATAATATAAAAGCATATTGGTGGAAATCAATGGTTCAAATGCACAGTAACATCGTTGGACTTGACACTTCAATTTTCATGCATCCTACTATTTGGGAAGCTTCCGGACATGTTGATGCTTTTAACGATCCATTAATTGATAATAAAGATTCTAAGAAAAGATACCGTGCAGATGTACTCATTGAAGAACATTTAGAAAAAATTAAGCAAAAGATTGACAAAGAAGTTACCAAAGCAAAAGAAAGATTTGGGGCTGCTTTTGATGAAGATCAATTTAGAGCAACCAATCCGAATGTTTTACGGAATGCCGAGAAAATATTGACCATTGAAAATCGCATGCGTTCAACTCTTGGGGCAAATGACCTTGAAGGTGTGCGCCAATTAATAATTGATTTAGAAATTGTTTGTCCTGTTTCAGGAACAAAAAACTGGACAGAGGTACGACAATTCAACTTGATGTTCTCAACAGAAATGGGATCTGTAGCAGGGGATGCCTCCACTATTTATCTTCGACCAGAGACCGCTCAAGGGATCTTTGTTAATTTCTTGAATGTTCAAAAATCAGGGAGAATGAAAATTCCTTTTGGTATTGCACAGATTGGTAAAGCATTCCGAAACGAAATTGTAGCACGTCAATTCATTTTTAGAATGCGAGAATTCGAACAAATGGAAATGCAGTTTTTTGTGCAACCAGGAGAGGAAATGAAATGGTACGACTATTGGAAAAATCAACGTATTCAATGGCATAAGAACTTAGGTCTTGGAGATAGCAATTATCGTTTTCACGATCATATTAAATTAGCGCACTACGCTAATGCTGCGGCGGACATTGAATTTAATTACCCGATGGGCTTCAAAGAATTAGAAGGAATCCACTCCAGAACAGATTTTGACTTAAAACAACATGAAAAGTTTTCGGGAAAAAAATTACAGTATTTTGATACCGTATTAAATGAAAACTATGTTCCGTTTGTAGTAGAAACTTCCGTCGGTTTGGACCGCATGTTTTTATCTGTTTTAAGTGCTTCTTTCAAAAACGAAGCCTTAGAGGATGGAACCTCTAGGATTGTTTTATCTATTCCACCAGCGCTTGCTCCCTATAAAGTAGCTATATTACCTTTAATTAAAAAAGATGGATTACCAGAAAAAGCAATGGAAATAATGAAGGAATTGCAATTTGACTTTTCAGTTCAATATGACGAAAAAGACTCTATTGGAAAAAGATACAGAAGGCAAGATGCCATTGGTACCCCATTCGCTGTGACCATTGATCATCAAAGTTTAGAAGACAATATGCTCACCATTCGACACAGAGATACAATGCTTCAAGAGCGCATTCCAATTGCATCCTTAGCTGCATTTTTAACAGAGAAAACGGGATGGAGCTCCTTGCTTAAAAATTTAAATTAAGGCCTTGAAAGCAAATCCTATTCTGATTATTATAATAATTGCATGCTCTAATTGCTGGGGACAATTTATTGATAATTCAAATGGTGACGCCTTTACTACTACACCCTTTTTTAATACGGAATTTGTCAAATCAAGCCACCTTAAATCTATCAAAGGGACGATTTCTATTAAGAAACAAAATGATATGTTTAGAGAGCAGAAAGGTCACTATGCCTATTATTTTAATGAAAAGGGCCAAATTATTACCATTGAAGAAATACATCAATTTGGAACAAAAATAGATACCCTGAAGCAATGTTATGGCTACGATACCTTAGGTCATTTAATTTATCATAAAACGGAATCTCATGGCGCAACCCTTTCCACCTATTACCAATACAATGAAGAAGGACGGATAATTTTATTAGAGAAATATAATGAAAGTGGTACAAGTATAACAAAAGGAGGAGATAAAAATCTTTTACTTAAAGAACATTTGGAATATCAAAAATCGGATTCGCTTTTAGTAAAAAAGAAATTCAATAATTACGGTCTGCCTTATTCAACCGAGACCTTTATTTACTCGAAAGAAGGCTATTTACTGAAATCAAATGAACAATTAAAAATGGTTGGAACCAGCTATAATAAGCACTATTCTTACAACGAAAAAGGATTGCTTTCCTCCATATCATCTTTTTATAATGATGATAAAGATGCCTATGAGGAATTGTGTTTCAGTTATGATTTATATGGAAACCTATACGCGAAACATCTTATGAGTATGGGGCAACTTACCAAAGAGATCCAAGTAATTTATAATGAGAAAAACTATTTATTTTCCTATATCATTTATCATGACCTTTCAAATGGGTCAATGGAATTAATTAAATTTGAAAGCCCAATAAAATTTCAGTAAAAAAATTATTTCTTCTTCGCGCTCACAACAAATGCTATAATAAAAATAAGCATTAAGCCTCCAAAAACAAAAAAGAAGGATTCCATTCCAGTTTCAGCTAAATATAGATTCATGGCTCTGATATTAATGTATTCTAAGGTATTGATTATAAGTTATTTATTATGGTCAAATGAATATCCATTTACTTTGAATTAGCGAAGGACTATAGTTCATGAATATTAGCTTATATGTGAAAAAGTTTATTCCCAAAATCTACTCCTCATCCCGTTGACTTTTCTTATTTTTGTGAAAAAAAATATGTTTCGTACACACACATGTGGAGCGTTAACTAGCGCAAATATCAATGAAAAAGTAACCTTAGCGGGATGGGTTCAAAGATCTCGCGATTTAGGAGGAATGACTTTTGTTGATCTTCGTGATCGTTATGGTATTACGCAATTGACTTTTAATGAGGCTCAAAATAATGCCCTTTGCACTCAAGCTAGAAAATTAGGTAGAGAGTATGTTATTCAAGTGGTCGGTACTGTGATTGAAAGAAGCAGTAAAAATAAAAACATGGCTACTGGTGAGATCGAAATCAATGTCGATTCCCTCACGATTTTAAATGAAGCCAAACTGCCGCCTTTTACTATTGAAGATGACACAGATGGAGGTGATGAATTGAGAATGCAATTTCGATATTTAGATTTGCGCAGAAATACGGTTCAACAAAAATTATTTTTAAGACATAAAGTAGCCTTAGAAACGCGAAATTATTTAGATGCTCAAGGATTCTTAGATGTTGAAACTCCTGTGCTAATTAAATCTACTCCTGAAGGGGCGCGCGATTTTGTAGTACCAAGCAGAATGAATCAAGGTCAATTTTATGCCTTGCCCCAATCTCCTCAAACCTTCAAGCAATTATTAATGGTCTCAGGGATTGATCGATATTATCAAATTGTGAAATGTTTTAGAGATGAGGATTTAAGAGCGGACAGACAACCAGAGTTTACCCAGATCGATTGTGAAATGTCCTATGTGGAACAAAACGATATTCTAGAAACTTTTGAAGGTTTAATAAAACATATTTTCCAAAAGGTTAAAGGATTTGAATTTAAGGACGCCTTTCCTCGAATGACCTATGCAGAGGCTATGGAAAGATATGGTTCAGACAAACCTGATATTCGTTTTGAAATGGAATTTGTTGATTTTACTTCCTTGACAAAAGGAAAAGGATTTCCAGTTTTTGATGACGCAGAAAGTGTTATTGGAATCAATGCAAAAACTTGTTCAGAATATACGCGCAAGCAACTAGATGAACTTACAGATTGGCTAAAACGACCTCAAATTGGGGCAAAAGGATTGATTTATGCTAAATACAATTTAGATGGTACCATTAAGTCTTCTGTAGATAAGTTTTATGCTGCTGAAGATTTGAATCAATGGATGAAAGCAGCAAACGCTGCCCCAGGAGATTTATTATTGTTATTAAGTGGTGATTTGGACAAGGTGCGAAAACAATTGTGCGAATTAAGACTGTTAATGGGCACTAATTTAGGTTTGCGCAACCCAGAAGATTTTAAACCATTGTGGGTATTAGATTTTCCGCTATTAGAGTGGGATGAAAATCATCAACGCTATCATGCAATGCACCACCCGTTTACTTCACCAAAACCTGAAGATTTACATTTATTGACTACAGAACCAGGAAAAGTTCGTGCCAATGCCTATGACTTGGCCATGAACGGAGTTGAATTAGGTGGTGGCTCCATCAGAATTCATGACCGTGAATTACAATCCAATATGTTTGATTTGCTTGGATTTACGAAAGAAGAAGCGCAAGCTCAATTTGGATTTTTAATGACTGCTTTTGAATACGGAGCGCCTCCACATGGTGGATTAGCCTTTGGGTTAGATCGCTTGGTGGCCACTATCGGAGGAACGGATTCTATTAGAGATTATATTGCTTTTCCAAAAAATAACAGCGGAAGAGATACCATGATTGATGCCCCATCTCCACTAAGTGATGAACAACTTAAAGAATTAGGTGTTAAAGTTTCGTGAAGTCAGAATTTGAAATATTAAATAAGTCTTTAGCGCCTTTTCGAGAGGCTCTGATAAGTCATCCCATGTATGCTCAACTTCAATCAAAAAAAGGAATTGCTCTTTTTATGGAACAGCATGTCTTCGCAGTTTGGGACTTCATGAGTTTATTGAAAAGTCTTCAAAGAGGAATGACTTGTGTGGAAGTTCCATGGGTTCCTGTTGGGACAGCATCTACTAGAAGACTCATCAATGAAATAGTTTGGGGAGAGGAAAGTGATATTGGGGAAGACGGGAAAGCATCCAGTCATTTCGAATTGTACAGAGATGCCATGATACAGATAGGTGCTTCAACAGAAAAAATTGATGCTTTTATTGAGCAATTAAAAGCGAAAACGCCTCTTGAAAAAGCAATCGATTCACTTGATGTAAATCTGGAGACTAAGAACTTTATGAAATTTACATTTTCAGCTATTGAAACAGGTAAATTACATGTAATCGCTGCTGTTTTCACCTTTGGGCGAGAAGATTTAATTCCTGATATGTTTATTGAAATTGTAAATGAATTAAGCCATAAAAATGAAATTCAAGCTTCACAATTGGTTTATTATCTCAATAGACATATAGAAGTTGATGGTGGTGAACATGGTCCAATGTCCTTACAGATGATCGAGGAATTGTGCGGAAATGATACTAAAAAGTGGGAAGAAGCAGTTACCTACTCTCGCACCGCCATGGCCATGCGCATTCAGTTGTGGGATGGTATCTTGCGCAGCTTAAATTAATTCAGAACTACTATTTGTTACTTTTAACTAAGCTTTAAAGTGCTGAAATGCAATCAAAAAAATTCTATTATTTAAAAAATTATCCTACATTTGATTGATGCAGGTGGATGTAAAAAATAGTTTAAGCAAATCACTTTTTTGGGATGTTAATTTTGAGGATATTGATTCGCAAACCCATTCGCTATTTATTACAGAGCGCGTTCTTACCAGAGGAACATTAGATGATTTTAAAGTTCTTAAAAACTATTTTGGTATAGAAAAATTAAAATCTATCATCGTTGAAATAAAAAATCTTGACGAAAGAACCTTAAGTTTTTGTTCTGTTTACTTTTCCATCCCTAAAATAAAATTCAGATGTTACAATTTCAAACAGTCGAATCTAACACACTGGAATTATTAAGATCATTGATGCAAAAAGAATATTTAAATTCTTTTGTATTGGTGGGAGGAACAGCCTTAGCGTTGCAGTTAGGAAATAGAAAATCTATAGATTTGGATTTGTTTTCAAATACTGATTTTTCGTCCAATGAACTTTTGATATCCTTGTTGAATGATTATCAAATTGTTGTCAATAATCAACTTTCACAAACGCTAATTTCAACCATTAATGAAGTTGAAGTTGACTTTTTAAAGTTTCATTATCCGTTTATTCGACCAATTGTAATAATAGAAAATATTAGAATGGCTTCCCTTGAAGATATTGCTGCCATGAAGTTAGATGCCATAACAGGTCGCGGAAGTAAAAAAGATTTTTATGACTTATTTTTCCTTTTAAAGCAGTATTCGATAGACGAATTATTTTCCTTCTACACCGAAAAATACCCACATCAAACTACTTTTCATGTTGCACGAAGCCTTACTTATTTTGAAGATGCAGAAATGCAACCGAACCCTGTTGTTTTTGACAAAACCATTACTTGGGAAGTAGTTAAGCAGACAATAATATCTTCCATTCAATCCTTATAATTGAACATTAAACTACTTTCTGTTCTTTCTTTTTTCTTCTAGCCAATTAGGCACTTTCTTTTCACTCAATTTTGGCTCAGCGCCCAATAGTTTTTCAATTAAATCAGGTCGATTTGCTTTTTCAAGTCTGGTTTTAATCCACTGTTGATTTTCTCGTTTGTACCAAAAGAAAAATCTATTTTGATTTAATTTTTCTTCCTTGGTTTTTACAGTTTTGATCGGTTTTAAAGTATACGGATGAACTCCTGTGTAATAGATTACCTCAGCAACGGTCATCGGAGTTGGAGTAAAATCTTGAACTTGTTCTAATTGGAAACCCATATCTTTTGTCTCTGCAGCTAAATTAGCCATGTCCTCCTCCTCACAACCAGGATGAGAAGAAATAAAATAAGGGATAAGTTGTTGCTTGAGTCCGTGTCGCTCAGAAATTAGATCATATTTCTCCTTAAATTTATGGAAATACTTAAATGATGGCTTACGCATTACACGCAAGGTTGCATCTGAAGTATGTTCTGGAGCGACCTTCAATCTTCCACTTACATGGCGCGTAATTACTTGCTCAATATATTCATCGTGATTACCATCCTCATTATTTTTATTAAAATCATCTACCAATAAATCATAACGGATTCCAGATCCAACAAAAGCCTTTTTTACTTGAGGATGCGCATCTACTTTTCGGTATAATTCAGTCATCGGTTTATGAGATGTATCCAGATTGTTACAGATTACAGGGTGAATACAACTAGGAGAAGAACAACGGGCGCAAATTTCTTCGTCCTTTCCTTTCATTTTATACATATTCGCTGATGGTCCACCTAAATCGGAAATAAATCCTCGATATTCGGGATGCTTGACCACTTCTTCCAACTCATTTAAGATGGATTTCTCACTTCGTGAAGCAATGAACTTCCCTTGATGAGCAGAAATGGTACAAAAACTACAACCACCAAAACAACCTCTATGCATATTGATAGAAAATTTGATCATGTCATAAGCAGGAATCGCTCCTCTTTTCTTGTAACGGGGATGTGGTAAGCGGGTATAAGGCAAATCAAAGGACTTGTCTATTTCATTTTCCGTCATGGTTTTGTAGGGTGGATTCACCACCAACACTTGTTCGCCAACCACTTGCGTAATTCGATTGGCTTCCCATTTATTGGATTCAACTTCAACAATTTTGAAATTTGCTGCATATCTAATTTTATCCTCTAAACAGATTTCATGGCTCGCCAATTCAACTGTTTCCCAATTTTTATTTTTGGGTAATTCAAGTGAATTGTCCTGTAAAAAAGCTACTTGCTTTAATGTTTTCGCTTGCTCAAAGGGAACTCCTTTTTTCAATAAACGCAGCAACTCTCTCAAGGGTTGATCTCCCATTCCATAAACCAATAAGTCAGCTCTTGAATCCACTAAAATGGAAGGCATTAATGCATCTTTCCAATAATCGTAATGTGTTACGCGTCTTAGGGAAGATTCAATACCACCAAGAACTACAGGAACATCAGGAAAGATATCTTTTAGAATATTTGCATAAACGATTGAGGCATAATCGGGTCGAAAACCTGCTTGTCCACCAGGAGTATAAGCATCGGTTGAACGCAAGCGTTTATTGGCAGTATAGTGATTGACCATAGAGTCCATACAACCCGCTGTAACACCAAAGAAAAGTTTTGGTTTTCCCAATTTTTTAAAATCGCGTAAATCGTCTTTCCAATTGGGTTGTGCTACAATACCAATCCTCAATCCTTCATCTTCGATAATACGACTGATTACTGCGGTACCAAAAGCGGGATGATCCACATAAGCATCACCAGAAATTAGAATAACATCAAATTCCTCCCACCCTCTTTTTTCTGCTTCCTTTGTTGATAAAGGAATCCAGTCTGTTATTGGCCTTTCGTCTAGCATGGTACAAAAATACGCAAAGAGAATTGCATAAGTTACCTTAAAACAGAAAAAGGGCGTGAACCGCCTTTTTCTACATCAAAACTTTTGTTTCCTATTCTCCTACAGTAACTGGAAGTGATTTTTGATTTTGACCTGAGCCAATTTTAATCAAATAATTTCCTGCATAAAGCGTACTCACATCAAAGTAAGCAATAGTACTTCCTTGAGCTATCGTTTTTTCAGAAATAATTTTACCATTCATATCTATTAAATAAACTGGAACATCTGAAACAATTAAATCACTTAACTGAACCAATAAAACATCATTACTTGGATTAGGAAAAACCTTCACATCGATGGCAGTTTGTTCTGTCAAACCGTTAGAGGGATTATAAGTAGTAACCGTTTCTGAGATGGTAGTGACTTTAGAACCTGTTTTAGTACCATAGAATGTTGGGCCGATTAAATAAGGATAAGCTGAGTTCCAATTGGCATCAACCGTAGCGAAATAACAATAAATTCCATTAGGATATTCTGGTGTTACGCAAAATCTACCGTTGTGACTGTCTAAATAATCTTGTCCAGTTTGAGCAATGTATTCATAATCCTCTCGAAAATAACCTAAAGGATATGTTGTGGAAACTGGAGGTCCAGCGGTAACACTAGTGCCATTTGCATAAGTAGTCCTAGTGGTAATGTTTCTCAATTGATAACTAGATTTCATTCTTGTAATTCCACCAGTTCCATCGGTATTTGCATATCCATAAGCACCGTAGATTGGGAAGCCATCATAAGAATATCCAATAAGTGGAGCATGTTGAGCAGCATTGATTAGATACAAACCATCAGCGGCATAAATATCACAAATATTAGAGATGACAGTAAGATCTAAATTAAAGGCACTTGGATTTTGATGGTGGTGATAATTTCCCATTGCTGGATGACCTTTTGCACAATCAAATCCAGCTTTTTCAGCAGGGACTGCATCACGATTCCAAACGCCATCACCCATTCCACCAAGCGGACCACCTGCTAATGCATTGCTAGCATTCTTCCAAGACACGCCATCACGATAATCAAATAAAGCGACTCCATTAATGAAAATACCAATATTTCCTCCTGTAGTATTGGTTGGATTTCCAGTATTTTGAACAGGATTTAGCGAAATTTTAAAAATAGCATTTTGATTTTGTGCTACAGAGGGATTTCCGTCCAAGAAGGGACCGGTAATATAAGAAGGAACCCCTGTTGTGGTAACATACACCCAATTGGTAGAATATTGAACAGATTGTACATTTGCTGCAACAGCATCCGTTATTGGGGTTGGATTTCCATTTACATAATGTCTTCCAGTCAGTCCAGTAGTATTGATCAACCAGTTGGTAATTGCAGGATTGGTTTGCGCTTGTGCCCCTATTGCTATAACAACTAGGGATAATAATAGAAAAATATTTTTCATTTCTTAAACAATTTTAAATTTTAGTAAAGTTAGTAGTTTAAAATAAAATATACTTGCGTAATATTATTTTATTTTGAGGTCCTAGAAGCATTAATGCCTTGAAAAGGTGAGCATTAACATTGATAAGATATCCCACCCTTTCAGGGCTTATATGACTGCGTGATATCTAAACATAGGGCTTTGCCCAATGTTTAGATATCACGCCCTTGCAGGGCTGTCAAAGAGTATTAAAACCCTTATAGGGTGTAATATTTTAACGATGGGCGGAGTCCATCGGAAGCAGAAAACAACCAACATTAACAAAGCCCTGAAAGGGTGCGATATTAGGAATGTATAGGTATCAAACCCTTTCAGGGTTATCAACTATTATATACAATATTCGATTTATGTAAAATCATTAATTCCAGTTCCTCAAAAAAATAATAATCCATTATTTTAAGGGTGCATATTTGAATCTATCATCAAATAAAAACTGTTTGTCCGACAAGGTTTTTAAAAATGCAATCAGGTCTTTTTGATCATTGGAACTCAAGTTTGGTTTTTTTCTTTTCAATTCCTTACTCAAAACTTGATTGTCTTCTAAATGAGCATAATGATCCATAACATCTTTCAGTTTTTTATATCGGCCATCGTGCATGTAGGGAAAACTATATTCGATATTTCTTAAACTAGGCACACGAAATAGAAGCGAATCTTTTGCTTTGCCTGTTATAGTCATGCGACCAAAATCTTTCAATTCAGGGTCTAAAATAAGACCATTAGACCTAAACAGATCCCCGCCAAGTGTTGGGCCGCTATGGCAGCTAATACAATTTTGTTTAAACAGATTATACCCTTTTAATTCTTGTTCTGAGAACTGAACTCCTTCCTCTTTTCGCATAACCTGATCATATTTAGCATTGGCAGAAACCAGAGCAACAGTATATTGAGCAAGCGCTTTTACCAGGTGAAAGGGACGAATATCCTGAGTTCCAAAAGTTTTTTCAAAAGCAGGAGCATAAATTGGAGAATGATCTAGTCGCCTTAGCACTTCGTCAAGCGTAATGTCCATTTCATCGTGATGGGTAATTGGATTAATCGCTTGACTGTTCAAATTTAGCACTCCCCCATCCCAATGAAAATCGTTACGCCAGGCCAAATTTGCTAAAGAAGGTGAATTTCTTTTTCCAATTCTGCCATCGATTCCATGACTTGTAGGATGATCTACATGGGTAAAAGCGGTGTATTGCAAATGACAAGTGGAACAAGAAATAGAACTGTCACGCGAAAGAATTGGATCATAAAATAGTGCGCGGCCCAATTTGAATTTTTCAACATCCAAGGGATTTCCTTTAAAATTATAGCTTGGCTTTGGCCAATTTTGAGGTAGATAAAATGGGTGTGTATCCAAAGTTGAAAAAGTCAGCGCGAGCAGACTAAAACTTACAAGAATAAATAACAAGTGTCTCTTTAGCATTTAAAAATGAAAATGTTTAACAAGTTCCTGAGAAAAGAAAAAAGCTTTTTCCCCAGGGACCATCAAATGATTAAGCTCCTTTAGATTCCATGATTGTAGGAAAGCATCAAGGTCTAAATAAAAAGTAGATCCTTTTACCCATAAAGTACATTTTTGAGAAGCACCATAAGGCGCTCTATATCCACCGATGTGAAATTCGAAATCATTCTTAGGATTGGGAATCCAATTAGCAGTACCCTTCAATTTAAAATTAATATAGCCAGTATTCCAAGCCCAATACATTCCTAAAAGTGGGTCATAAGGACCTTCTAATGCACCTGAAACATTTTTTACGCTATCCAATCCCAAGTGAAATTCGATTTTATTTACTCCTTCGAGAGCTGCAGAAAGTAACAAACTACCAGACCCTTCTTCTAGATTATAAAAAATTAAAGTGTCTAAATGATACAGCAATTCACCTTGTTCATTGTAAAATAAAAAATCAGAAAGATAGAATTTCAATTCCTTTACGCTTAACAATTCACCTGGCATCAATTCATAGATACTATCAAGTTTCAAAAGGTCACCTTGAAAATTACATTGGAAATTTAATTGTGAGAAACTCAGAAAGAAACAGGTGCTAAAAAATAAAGAGACAATATATCTTTTCACTGTTTTGGTATTGTAAATATTAATGGTGGCAATTTAGCTTTTTCTTTTGAAATATGCATCTTCAAGAAGCGATCTAAAATCAATCTAGATTAGAGTGCGCAATTTTTATAGGGAACTAAATAATTTTTTAAATTTTTTCTTGCTCGGAAAAGTAGGGATTCAATGGCAGAAATGGAGATTTGCATTTTCTCAGCAATTTCTATGTAGCTGAATTCCTCATTATTGTATAACTGAAAGGCCATTCTTTGATTTTCTGGTAATTTCTGAAGGGCCATGAGCAAAACAAATTCCTTTTCTTTTTGCAATAAAGGTCCATCGGTTTGACTTTCATACTTTATTTCTGAAGAAACAAAATCAATTGGAATCATGGTTCCTTTGCGCTTTTTCCGGTTAATCTTCCGAATATGTTCATTGCACTTATTTAAGGTGATGCGGTGTACCCAAGTCGAGATTAAACTCTCTTCTTTAAATTTATGGATCCCTTCATGTACCGCCATGAAGACCTCTTGCGTCAAATCTTCAGCATCAGAACGGTTTCCTATAAGGTGATAGGATAAATTCAGAACCTTAGGCGACAAACTTGAAACCAAAAGATTAAATTCTGAAGGGTCTCCGTTTTTAAGTTGTTGTATATCTAAATTAATCTGCATCTAAAATTAAGATGAGAGAAGCTTAAAAAAAGTTGGGTGAAGATCTTAGTTAATAAAAAATTAATCGAAATTAAAGTGGCATTTTTGAAAATATTGTGCTCAATAATCATAAGTATTTTCTAATTTTGAGGCAACTAATTAAAACAAAAAATATGAGTTTCGAACTACCAACATTGGCCTATGCTTACGATGCATTAGCGCCACATATCGATGCAAGAACGATGGAAATCCACCATTCAAAGCACCATCAAGCCTACACCACTAATTTAAACAATGAAATTGCTGGAACAGAATTAGAAGGTAAGACCATTGAAGAGATTTTGAAAGCGTGCAAAGACAAGCCTGCCGTTCGCAACAATGGTGGAGGATTTTGGAATCACAATTTATTCTGGGAAATCATGAGCCCTAACGGAGGAGGAAATCCAACAGGTGCATTAGCGAGCGCTATTGATACAGCATTTGGATCGTATGAGAATTTCAAAGATGAATTTGCGAAAGCAGCTACCACTAGATTTGGGTCTGGATGGGCATGGTTGTGTGTAAGCAATGGTAAATTAGAGATTTGTTCTACTGCCAATCAAGACAATCCACTTATGGGAGAAGGATGTCAGGGAAGTCCGATATTAGCTTTAGATGTTTGGGAACATGCTTATTATTTAAACTATCAAAATAGAAGACCGGATTATATTAATGCCTTTTTTAATGTAATTGATTGGAATGTTGTGAGTGGAAAATATACTGCAGCGAAATAAGAAAAATATTTACAACAAAAAGGGGGAGTTTGACACTCCCCCTTTTTTATACTTTAAACAATTCTAAATTGATGCTTTAACCTTCGGTTTCTTTTGAAATATTTTATTGAAATTTTCAAAAATGATATAGACTTGCAAAATATTATTTTTCTCTATTATATGACCTGTTTCTATAAATTGTCCTTGCGCATCAATTTTGCTCGTGAATGTATTCTTATAGATTGCTGAATATCCCAACTCAAAACGCATTGGAATATCCCATTTGGGTTTATAACCAAACATAACAAATGATCTATTTTGATCCCATATTTTATCATTGGCTGTATTTTTACCTAAACCAATGAAAAGTTCATTCCAGGCAGTGATATAAAAAGTATTCTTTTCTAAGGTAGGGTGATTTAAAGGTATAGTAGCCCTTATAAAATAACGCGCTCGTTGTTTTCTTCCAGTGGAGGGAAAATCCATACCATAAGAATAATCTAAGAATTCATTTTTGTCACTTGCAACTTTATTTCCGAAATATCGAAATTCATATCTATAGCGTTGATCAATTGAAATCCTATTTTTAAAAATTTTATTTGAAAGCGTAAATTGAGGACAAATTCTAAATTCAGGTTGAACTTTTCTGACACTTCCGCTTTCCAATGCTGAGGTATAGGTTTCCCAAAATCCGACAGGAGATAGTGAAAATCTAACATTTTCATTCATTTGGTAATGCAACCATGGTCTGTATACATGTTGAAAATCATTTTTAAACATGTTATGGGAACCATTAACAGCATCAGACATATCTGAAGTACGACGATACTGATAATCCATTTGCCATCTCCATTTATCTTTTATCACACCATTAATAACCGTTTCAGTCCAAAATGAATTTCTACTTAACACTTCTCTAGATCCAGTAGTTTGTCCAAAGGCATTAGCTATACTATTGATAGCAAGAATACAGATTATAATTTTTTTCATATAATTTATTTTGAACAAAAGTATTTTTATTAACATATAGTTAACACTATCTTTATATATATTTAACTTTTTAATAATATCCTTAACATTTTGGTAACATTGAAGAGGATTTTAAAACAAAATATTAATAAAAGAAGCCTAGTACTAGTCAAATTTTAATTTAAAAGAATTGTGCAGCATACCTTTCACAAATTATTGAATGTTATGTTTCTGTTAACAAATAATGACATCAACTAAATAATTATCCATTAGCACTAAATTTGATTTAAAATAATAAAGACATGGCAGGAATTTTAAGTTACTTTTTACCAAAAGACAGAGTGTTTTACAGCCTTTTTGAGGAGGCAAGTGATAATCTAGAAAAGATTGCAAAGAAGCTTTTGCAAGTTGTACAAGAGCCTGATTTTAATCAGCGTGCGGCATTAATTACTGAAATGCAAACTTTAGAGCATAATAATGATGAGGTTACCCATCGTATTTTCATAGAGCTTGGGAGAAATTTCATAACTCCATTTGATAGAGAGGACATTCATAGTTTAGCATCAGCTTTAGATGACATTGCTGATTACATTTATTCTGCTGGAAAAAAAATTAATTTTTACCATATCGATCCGATTTCTGATCAAGGAATTCAAAAAACAGCTGAAGCAATTCATGATGCAGTTTTGGCAGTAAAAGAAGCGGTTATGGAATTACGCAATCTAAAGAACACACAAAAAATAATTGAATGCGTCATCAAAATCAATAGTATTGAAAACAATGCGGACAATATTTTTGACATGAGTATCGAAAAATTATTTAATTCAGATGTTGACGCAAAAGAATTAATAAAAAGACGCGAATTGTATCAAGTAATGGAAACGGCAACAGATAAATGCGAAGACGCAGGAAATGTTATTGAGTCAATTGTAGTAAAATACGCTTAATTATATTTTTATTTAGTTCACATTAATTTCAATTGCTATGTTTAACTTATTAATTGTTGTCATCATTATTGCCTTACTTTTTGACTTAGTCAATGGTTTTCATGATGCAGCGAACTCAATTGCTACTGTAGTTTCAACAAAAGTATTAACGCCTTTCCAAGCAGTAATTTGGGCGGCATTATTTAACATCATTGCGTTTTGGGTTTTTGATATGAGTGTAGGAAATACCGTTGCCAAGACTGTTGACAATAACGCTATAGATCTTTGGGTGATTTTGTCGGGTTTATTGGCTGCAACATTTTGGAATTTACTCACTTGGCGTTTAGGAATTCCATCCTCCTCCTCGCATACCTTAATCGGTGGATTTGCCGGAGCAGCAGTGGCTCATGCAGGTTGGGATGTAATTGCAACCGGAGAAATTATTAAGGTGGTACTATTTATATTTTTAGCGCCATTGATCGGTGGTTTCATCGCCTATTTGATTGCTGTGGTTACTATTAGTCGTTCGTTTTGGAAAAAAATGCTGGTGATTCTCTTACTATCGTTAGGAACGGTATACATTATGGACAAGATGATAGAATACTTAGATATGAAGCCTATCATGATGTATATCGTTATCGGAATGCTCTCCATGTTTATCATCGTATATATCTGGTTTGAATTGCGTCATGGTAAAAAACCATCAGCACAAAAAGAAGCCAACATGCACAAAAGACTTCAGTTACTCTCCTCAGCAGCATTTTCATTGGGACATGGTGGTGCAGATTCACAAAAAGTAATGGGGATTATTTGTGCTGCCTTATTGGTCTATGGGAATATGGGTAGACAGGGTAAACTTACTGAAGAAGTACCTAAGGGATTGCAGATTACTGAACTCATGCAAATAGAATATAACAATAGCGAAGGTAAATTAGAAAAGTTTAAACCGGAGGTTGCACGAATCAATAATCAATTATTTTATATCGAAGGAAAGACCATTCATGAGGCAAAAACAGGTAAAGAAGTTTACAATAAAGAAGAAGAACTTCAAAAGCCATTTAGCACAGAAAGTGTCCCAAGTTTTGATGCTATTGATTCAAATTTGGTAAAATTAGAAGTGTTCTCTATGGGAGATATCCTGTGCGATGCCAAAACCATGGATACGATTTTTAATGACAAAACTCTTGACACAAGCTACATTAATGCAGCAATTTTTGCCAATTATATCGACAAGGAAAGTCTAGAGCTTCTTAAAGGTTTTAAGATTAAAACCAAAGTACACAATGAGACGATGCCTTTTTGGATTGCCTTTGGATGTTATTTAATGATTGGACTTGGAACCTTAATGGGTGGTTGGAAAATCGTTAAGACCATGGGTACAAAAATCACTAAAGTAACACCACTTGAAGGAGTATGTGCAGAAACGGCAGGTGCATTAACACTATTTACTGTTTCTCAGTTTGGAATTCCTGTATCGACCACGCATACCATAACTGGTTCGATTATCGGTGTTGGAGCCACTAAAAGACTCAGTGCCGTGCGCTGGGGAGTAACTATTAATTTACTTTGGGCATGGATCCTAACGATTCCTGTGAGTGCCGCATTAGCAGCAATAATCTACTTTTTCATTCATTGGGTTAAATAAACCTTTCATAATTAAAATATCAAAAAAGCACTTTAAAAGTGCTTTTTTTGTTTAAAACCGATCGGTTTTTACGCCAATATCTTTTTGTCATGATTTTAAATAAAAATACACGCCAAAAAGGGAACGATTTTATTGTTTTTCAGCTGGATTTCATCCAGCTCTAATCATATTTAACCCCTCGCGGGGTTAGAAAAATTATTTTCAAAGGTGTTTGTTTTTTGTTTATTCGATAGATTTCATCCAGCTCTAATCAAATTTAACACCTCGAGGGGTTAAAAAATTATATTGATGGCATAGACAAATAAATTATGTTGCTAATTTTTTCATAAATCTATTGGTACAATTGAAATTTAATGTTAATTTAGTTTTAAATAAAAACTTTATACTATGAAAAAATTATTACTTTCTTTTGCGGCACTTGCTTTGACGTTTTGGTCTGGAGCTCAAGTGATTTGCGCAGGCGTTTCGCCAAATTCTATTCAAGGAAACTATCAATTCACTTGGGCTGATCCAGCAAGTGGTTGGGGAACTCCTGATTTTTTAATTCCAGGTACCTTTATTCAAGATACTTTAATGATTGTTGATGATGGAACTCCAGGAACAAATGCTCAAGGAAATCCAATTTCTGCAGAAGGATGTAACCCGTTAATTAATAACTTAACAGGTAAAATCGCAGTTATTTATAGAAATACTTGTGAATTTGGGGCCAAAGCGCTGAATGCACAAAATGCTGGTGCGGTTGGTGTAATTATCATCAATAGAGATCCTGCAGTTGTTTCAATGGGAGCTGGTGCAAGTGGTGTTAATGTTACCATTCCAGTTGTTATGATACAAAACACCGATGGATTATTGATTACCAATGAAATGTTGAATGGTCCTGTAGTGATGTTACTTGGTAACAAAACTGGATTGTTTGCAAATGATGGTGGTCTTACTAAATCAACTACCTTGATTTCAAAACAAGGTGCAGTGCCTTCATTCTTAGCTCAAAATGGTACTGAATTTAATTTCGATTTAGGAACACGCGTTTACAATTATGGTAACCAAGCACAAACTGGAATGACGCTTACTGCTACAGTAACTAATCCAAGTGGTGTTGTTGTTTATAACAACAGTGTTTCCAATATTTCTTTAGCTTCAGGTGATAGTTTGGATGTAGATCCAACGCAAGCGAATACGCTTCCTCAGTTCTCTTTAGCAACTTATCCTTCTGGACGTTATACTTTGAACTATACTTTAGCGCTTACTGGCGCAGATGATTATGCTGCAGATAATTCAATGTCAACTGTATTCTCTATTCAAGATTCACTTTATAGCTACGCTCAATTAGATGCTACAACGAACTTGCCAAACGCAGGTAATTCTTATCGTCCTAGTACTAACAATCAAACGTATTCAGTTTGTAATGTAATCAATGATGCGCACGCAAGTAGAATTGGTGCAGAAGGAATTTATTTCTCTGCAACTACTAGTACTGCGTCAGGTGCTATTTTGACAGGTGAAGAAATGGCTTTATACTTGTATAAGTGGGAAGATGTTTTTGTTGATTTAAATGATGCAAACTTAGCCTTTAATACATTGACTCCAGTTGCTTCTGGTTATTACTATTACCCAGCTGATTTACAGGGTGAGGTTGTACTAGGAACTTTTACAACTCCAGTAGTATTAACAGACAATCAACGTTACTTAGCTTGTGTACAAACCGTAAACCTTAATTTATATTTAGGACACGAGTCTAACACAGATTATACTTGGAACTACAATTATTACGCACAACCATTAACGCCAAACGAAAGTGATGCTGCTTATTTTGCTGCTGGATTTGGAGCTGACGTTCCTAGTTCAATTGCTGTTCGTGTATTTGATGCTAACAATATTGGTTTAACAGAATCTAAAACTATTGATGGTGTTGCTTATCCTAATCCTGCAACTGATAAAGTTACGATTTCTGTAAAAGGAGAAGGTGTTGCTAACTTAAGCATTACTGACATCTCTGGTAAGAAAGTTGGTACACATGTATTGAACTTAAATAATGGTTCAGCAGATGTTTCTATTGCAAACTTAGAAGCTGGACTTTATATCTTTAATGTTGTTTTAGAGAATGGTAAAACTTCTCAATTCAATGTTGTAAAAAGATAATTAATCTGATTTAATTAAAAGGGCCGGTGATACTGGCCCTTTTTTTTTGAATTAATTTGCGACTTTCCTCATAGAAAATATAAAGTCTGTGTCATAGTCGAAGATTACTCTTTATCTTTGTAATCAATTATGGAAAAAGACACCTTTACAGTAACTGCTGCTCTTCCTTACGCAAATGGCCCTCTTCATTTAGGTCATATAGCAGGAGTATATTTACCCGCAGATATTTTCGTTCGCTTTTTACGCATGAAAGAACACGATGTAGCTTTTATTTGTGGAAGCGATGAACATGGAGCAGCAATTACATTACGAGCAAAAAAGGAAGGGATTTCTCCTCAAGAAATTGTAGATAAGTACCATGATATCATAAAAAATTCATTTCATCAATTTCATATTGATTTCGATATTTTTCACAGAACCTCCTTGCCAATTCATCACGAAACTTCAGCTGATTTTTTTAAAACGCTCGAGGCAAATGGAAGTTTTACCAAAGAAAATTCAGAGCAATACTACGACGAAGAATACAAGCAATTTTTAGCAGATCGATACATTACAGGCACCTGCCCAAAATGTCAGAATGATAATGCTTACGGAGATCAATGCGAGAAATGTGGCAGCGATTTAAGTCCGACAGAATTAATTGATCCAAAATCTACCCTGAGCGGAAAGACACCGATCTTGAAAGCAACTTCACATTGGTATTTACCAATGAATGATCATGAAGAATGGTTGAGAGAATGGATACAAAACGGAATTCTGGATGGTGAAAAACAACATGATCCAAAAAAATGGCGCAATCAAGTTATTGGTCAATGTATGTCATGGATCAATGGCGGATTAAAACCTCGTGCCATGACGCGTGACTTAGATTGGGGTGTAAAAGTCCCATTGCCTGATGCTGAGGGCAAAGTGTTGTATGTATGGTTAGATGCCCCTATTGGCTACATATCAGCTACCAAACAATGGGCAAAAGACAATAATTTAGATTGGAAGAAATTTTGGTGTAAAAAAGAAGCTGGAAATAGAAAACTAATCCATTTTATTGGAAAAGACAATATTGTATTTCACGCGATTATTTTTCCAATTTTACTTAAAAGTCATGGGGATTTTATTTTACCAGAAAATGTCCCAGCTTATGAATTTTTAAATCTTGAAGGCGATAAATTCTCAACTTCAAGAAATTGGGCCGTTTGGTTGCATGAATATCTAGCAGCCTACCCCAATAAAGTGGATGAACTAAAATATGTGCTTACTTCAATCGCTCCGGAAAGTAAGGATTCTGAATTTACATGGAAGGAATACCAACAACGCATTAATTCAGAATTGGCTGATGTATACGGTAATTTTGTAAATAGAACCCTTGTGCTCAGTCAGAA
Organism: Flavobacteriales bacterium; assembly: GCA_947447525.1. GTDB lineage: Bacteria > Bacteroidota > Bacteroidia > Flavobacteriales_D > Crocinitomicaceae > UBA952. The sequence goes on from CANFJL010000012.1 coordinate 51,985, forward strand.
GTACTACCAAGGGATTGTTCCTCAACCTTTAGAATTTTCTTCTGTTGACGAAGATGTTATGGCTACTATTGAAAAAGTGCCCGCTAAGATTTCAGCATTAATTTATGCTTATAAAATTCGTGAAGCACAATCAGAAATGATGCAATTGGCGCGCATTGGAAATAAATACTTAGCGGATCAGGAACCATGGAAGGTAATTAAAACTGACCCGACACGAGTGCAAACGGTTATCTATGTTGCTTTACAAATCACCAATATGCTTTCCGCTGTTACGATGCCTTTCTTATCCGTAAAAGCGAAAGAACTTCAAGAAATGCTTCAAGTTAACTATACACTTTGGCCTGAAAGTCCATTAGTATTAGAAGCTGGTCATCAATTAGGAACACCTAAAATACTATTTGAAAAGATAGAGGATGAACTCGTAATGAATGAAAAGGCCAAATTAGAAACTACAATTGAGCAAACCACTAAATATCCAAAAATGAAAGACGCTATTAATTTTGATGACTTCGCAAAATTAGACATGAGAATGGGCAAAATAATAAGTGCTCAAAAAGTTGAAAAAGCGGACAAGTTACTTCATTTAATTGTTGATACGGGTATTGATCAAAGGACTATCGTTTCTGGGATTGCGGAGCATTTTTCTCCTGAAGAAGTGATTGGAAAAACTGTATTGGTACTATTGAACCTAGAACCTAGAAAAATTCGTGGCGTTGAATCTCAAGGAATGATCTTAATGGCTGAAAATGAAGATGGAAAATTAAGTTTTCTTTCCGCAGAAAGTGGTTTTGGTCCAGGTCCTAGTGTTGGTTAAACATACCCTTTATCTTTCGCCCAACTACTGAGTTGAGCAGCATTTGGCAAGCTCAATTTCTTTAAGATATTGTGTCGGTGCTTTTCAATGGTCCTTGGAGATAAGAATAATTTTACTCCAATTTCTTTTGAGGTCAAGCCATTCGCAATCAATTTGACAATTTCAATCTCTTTCATGGTTAACTCTTTCTGTGAAGTTTCCGTATCCATATTTAATAAAGAGGTGAAATATCGATCCTTAATCTCTTTTCCAATAAATAAATTACCTTGATTTACCTCATGTATTGCTGAGATGAGTTCGCTTTTATTGGTGTTTTTGGTCAGGTAACCTTTTGCTCCAACAGCTAAAAACTTTTTGACATAAGTAATATCATCGTGCAAAGAAAGTCCGATCACTTTTGTTTTGGGTAAGGCATCATTGATTTTAATGGTGGCTTCTATCCCGCTTCCCTGACCCAGGTTGATATCCATAAGAATAATATCAGGTCGCAATAGTATGGCTTTATCGAAAGCATCATTTTCATTGTCAGCATTCCCTATTACAGAAATACCAGGAGCGTCCTTTAATAAGGAAGTCCAAGCTTCACTGATTAACTTGTGATCGTCTACAATAAGAACTTTTATGAGTTGTTCCATCATTTGCTATCTACAGCAAATCTATGAATTCAAAGCTTCTGCACCACCAACAATTTCCAAAATTTCATTGGTAATGGCTGCTTGTCTTGCTTTATTATAACTTAATTTTAAGTTTTTTCTTAATTCTTCAGCGTTATCTGTTGCTTTGTGCATCGCAGTCATTCGTGCTCCATGCTCAGATGCATTAGAATCTAAAAGCGCTTTGAACAATTGAATTTTTAATGACTTTGGAATAAGTGCAATAACTAGATCTTCCTTAGCAGGTTCAAAAATATAATCATTCCCGCTATCGGTAGTTCCTTCATTAGAAGCCAGAATAGGTAAGAATTGTTCGTTTTCAACTGATTGTGTTGCTGCATTAACAAATTGATTGTAAACCAGCACTATTTTATCAACTTCTTTGTTCAGGAACATCGCAGTTAATGCTTCTGCAATTGCAGTTGTTCTTTCGAAAGTTAAATCAGAAAATATATCTTCTACTGATGCAAGTTCGTCATTAATAAAATAATTAGGTGTTCTTTTCATAACATCCTTAACTTTCTTACCAAGACACAACACTTTAACATTACAATCTTTGTAATCCTCTGTAATCAAAAGATTCACCTTCTTGATTACATTATTATTAAAACCTCCACACAGACCTCTATTAGAAGTTACAGCAACTAACAAAACATTCTGAACTTCACCTGATTTAGCATAAACATTATCTGCTAAATCCAAAGAAGCACTAAGATTTCCTAAAATTTCTCTTAGTTTACCAGCATACGGACGAAGACGTGTAACCGCATCTTGAGCACGCTTTAACTTTGCAGCTGAAACCATTTTCATTGCAGAAGTAATCTGCATTGTTGATCCAACCGAGGTAATCCTATTTCTTATTTCTTTTAAATTCGCCATAACAATGCTTTGCAAGTTGTCTTACGACAACAGAAAACTCAATTTAGTATTTATCTGCTATTTCTTTTGCCACTTTTGTCAATACATCAGTGATTTCATCTGTATATTTTCCAGCTTTCAATGCTACCAATACATCAGCATGTTTTGCATCCAAATAATTCAAATATTCTTTTTCAAAAGCCTTCACTTTATTGATAGGAACTTTTTGGATCAATCCTTTAGTACCTACAAAAATAATTGCAATTTGTTTTTCAACTGGAAATGGATCACCTTCTCTTTGCTTCAAGATTTCCACATTACGAGAACCTTTATCCAAAACAGATTTTGTTGCATTATCCAAATCAGAACCAAACTTAGCGAATGCTTCTAATTCACGATATTGCGCTTGATCTAATTTCAAAGTACCCGCAACCTTCTTCATTGATTTAATTTGAGCTGAACCACCCACCCTTGATACAGAGATACCAACGTTAATTGCTGGACGCACACCAGAGTTAAATAAATCAGACTCTAAGAATATTTGACCATCTGTAATAGAAATTACATTGGTAGGAATATAAGCGGATACGTCACCTGCTTGAGTTTCAATAATTGGAAGTGCCGTTAAAGAACCACCACCTTTTACTTTACTTTTCAAAGAAGGAGGTAAATCATTCATTTGACATGCAATTGTATCATCAGAAATAATCTTCGCAGCACGCTCTAATAAACGAGAGTGAAGGTAGAATACATCACCAGGATAAGCTTCGCGACCTGGAGGACGACGCAATAATAAAGAAACCTCACGATAAGCAACTGCTTGCTTAGATAAATCATCATAAACGATTAATGCTGGTTTTCCACAGTCACGGAAATATTCACCAACAGCAGCACCTGTCATTGGAGCATAAAACTGCATTGGCGCAGGATCAGAAGCATTAGAAGCCACAACCGTTGTATAGGCCATTGCACCTGCATCTTCAAACTTTTTAACGATTCCAGCTACTGTTGAACCTTTTTGTCCAATAGCGACATAAATACAATAAACCGTTTCACCTCTATCGTAAAATTCGCGTTGATTGATAATGGTATCAATTGCAACGGTTGTTTTACCAGTTTGACGGTCACCAATAATTAACTCACGCTGACCACGACCAATTGGAATCATCGCATCAATTGCTTTAATACCAGTTTGTAAAGGTTCTGTTACCGGTTGACGAAAGATAACCCCTGGAGCTTTTCTCTCGATTGGCATTTCATACAACTCACCAACTATCGGTCCTTTACCATCAATTGGCTGACCTAAAGTATCAATAACGCGACCTACCATTCCATCACCTACCATTACAGAGGCAATGCGTCCTAAACGACGCACCGTATCACCTTCACTAACGGAAGAGGAACGGCCTAATAATACAGCACCAACATTATCTTCTTCTAAATTCAATGCGATCCCTTGCAGACCACCATCGAATTCAATTAATTCACCATATTGTACGCCTTTCAAGCCGTAAATTCTTGCGATTCCGTCTCCTACTTGAAGAACAGTTCCTACTTCTTGTAATTCAGCTTCTGATTTGAAACCAGATAATTGTTCCCTTAAAATTGCTGAAACCTCTGCCGGATTAATATCTGCCATTTTTCTAATTTTAATTATTTAGTCTTGCGACTTATTGTGTTAATTCTTGTTTTAATTTTCTCAATTGTGTTGCAACAGATGCATCAATTTGATTGTCCCCTATTCTAACCACAAAACCACCTATCAAGTTGGCGTCAACCATTTCTGTTAATTGCAATTTACCTGTAATAGACTTAGATAGATTAGCAACAATTTTATCTCTACTTTCTTTACTTAATGGGCTTGCACTTGTTAAAGTTCCAGAAACAATTCCACGGTGATTTTCAAGTAATTCTTGAAAGCCTTTTGCAATTGCTGGAATTACAGAGGCTCTACCATTTTTGGTAATTAAAGCGATAAAAGCGATGGTTAAGGGTTGCATTTTAGGAAACAACTTAGACATCACATCATTTTTCTTGTCTGCTTTAATTACAGGAGAATTTAAGAAAACTTGAAAATCAGGAGCAACATCAGCAGTAGCCACTATTGCGTTCATGTCTGATTCCACTGTCTCCAAGCAAGCTTGTTCTACAGCCAATTCCAATAATGCCTTTGCGTATCTTCCCGCCGACTTCGTTGATCTCATCTGTTGTTAGTTCATATTAACATCATCTGCTAATTTATTAGCAAGTGATTTTTGTTTTTCATCAGAAGATAATTCTTGACGAACAATTTTTTCTGCAATCGATAAAGAGATACCTGCCACTTGCGTTTTTAATTCAGCAATAGCAGCATTCTTTTCCATTAGGATACTCGTTCTAGCACCTTCAACGATTTTATCCGCTTCAATTTTAGACTTTGTCTTCGCGTCTTCAATCATTTTGGTAGCTGTTTCTTTAGCATCTTTAACAATAAGGTCTCTTTCAGCACGCGCTTCTTTGATAATTTTATCATTTTCAGCTTGCAACAATTGCATCTCAGCTCTTGTTTTTTCAGCTAAATCTAATGCTTCCTGAATTTTTTGACCCCGTGCATTTACGGCGTTCAAAATTGGTTTCCAAGCAAATTTAGCCAAAAGGAAAAGTAATAAACAGAAAACCAATCCTGTCCAAAACAATAATCCTAAATCTGGTTTTATTAAATCCATGTCTTTATTTTTTCAATTTCAAAGTAAAAAGCATACCCCAACCAACCGTTGAGGTAGCTTTTAATTTTAACTTAGGCTTTTGCTCCTAAGAAGCCAACTACGACTCCAAAAAGCGCAACACCTTCAATCAACGCTGCTGCAATAAGCATTGTTGTTTGAATTTTACCTGATACCTCAGGGTTACGAGCAATTGCTTCAACTGCAGAACCACCGATTCTTCCGATTCCTAATCCAGCTCCTAATACTGCCAATCCGGCACCAATCGCTGCAATACTTCCAAACATTCCTGTCATTGTATATGGTTTTAAAAATTACTAATTAATGATGGTCTTCCTCCACAGCAGCACCGATAAACAACGCGGAAAGCATTGTAAATAGATACGCTTGTAAAAAGGCAACCAACAATTCCAAAACGGAAATAAACAAAGCCATAGGAACTGAAAGCGCTCCCCAAGCCAAACTTTTATTTATAAAAATAATGGAGATCAAAGCAAGAATTATAATATGACCAGCAGTTATATTAGCAAACAAACGAATCATTAAGGCGATAGGCTTGGTGAAGATTCCAATGATTTCAATAGGAACCATTATAATTAAAATTGGAATTGGCACCCCTGGTGTTGCAAATATGTGTCTCCAGTAATTTTTATTTCCTGAAAATACCGTAATCAATAAAGTTAATGTCGCCAAGAATAGCGTTACTGTAATATTACCCGTCAAGTTAGCCCCTCCAGGAAGTAAAGGAATCATCCCGAGTAGATTATTGGTGATGATAAAAAAGAAGACCGTTAATAAAAAAGGAACGAACTTTTTGTATTTGTTGTGATTGATATTGGTGTAAGCAATCTCGTCTTGCACTAATAATATAAGAGGCTCAATAAATTTTGCCAATCCTTTAGGAGCAACAGCACCATTCTTTTTGTAGAAAGAGGCTACTGAAAGCATAATTACTAAGACTAAGAAAGTTCCAAAGAAAAGAGAAACTACATTTTTAGTAATTGAAAAATCGTAAGGCTGTACATTATGAGGATGTCCTTCCTTGAATTCTAATTTTCCTTCATGTAAGATATAAATTTCTTCGTGACACAAAGCATATCCTGCTGCTGGACCTTTTCCTAAGTAATACTCAGATACTTCACCCGTAATACTGTCTTTTTGTTCTACAATAGCGCCGTGATAAAAATTACTTGAATTAAAAGTCTTTAAACCATTATCAAAAAGAATAACCGGCAAATAAATTGATGTCCCTCCATGTTCTGGACCCCACAAATGCCATTCATGAGCATCTTTTATGTGATGCATGATCATTTCGCTTACATTGAACTCCTTTTCAGTCTCTTTAGAATTATTTTTTTCAGCAAGAATATTGCCGAAAAAAACCAAAGCGAAAAGGAATAAAATGTTGTATTTTAAATGCTTTGCGAAAGTCATTTGCTTTAATTATTTAGTTTAGAATGCTCAAAATTTTGTGCAAATATAGTAATTAAATATATTTCAATAGGAATAAAACTTATTAAATTACTTACTTTTTTCTCTTAAGACTTTATATAGTTTTATGGCTAGCATCAGCGAGACCGCCACACCAAAGAAACCGATGGTTCCGTATATCCAATTCATACTATTTTTTAGTACAACTAAGAAAACAATAATCACTAATAGTAAAGTAGCGACCTCGTTCCAGATTCTAAGTCCTGTGGAGCTCCAAACTTTTTTGCCTTTTATTAAATCAAACATAATCTTCTGACAAATAAAATGATAAATCAACAGTAAGATGACAAATCCTAATTTAAGCAGCATCCATGGGGATGAAAAATAATAGGCTGCATTTAAGTACAACATCCAGACGCCAAAAATTACTGTAAGCACCATTGCAGGGGTAGTAATAATCCACCACAATTTTTTTTCCATGATGGTAAATTGCTTTACTAAAATAGTGCGCTCCAACTCTTCCTTACTTAAAGCCTCGGTATGATAAATAAATAAGCGAACGATATAAAATAGCCCTGCGAACCAAGAAACTACAAAAATGATATGTAAAGATTTTATTACATCAAATGTCATGGTGCAAAAATAAGCAATTGATTCATGCAAAGTACTCCTTGCATATTCAATAAATTGAGATTAATATTGTAGACACTTAAGCCTGTATGAAACTTAAATTTTGTTTCTTGTTTTTGATTCTTTGCCAATTCAGTTTTGGTCAAAGTATAAGTCTATCCGTAGATGGTTATTATCAAGGAATGAATTTATATGTTTCTAATCCTTACCAAAGTGATGGATTTGGTTTTTGCATTAGTAAGGTATTGGTGAATGGAAATGTACTTCCTGCCACTATACAAAACGAACATTTTGAGATCGATCTGAGTTTATTTTCCTTAAAAAAGGGTCAAGAAGTTTTCATAGAGCTCGAACATTATGAAGGTTGTAGTCCCCGATTTATCAATCCAGAAGTTCTACTACCGAACAGTACCTTTAATCTTGTAAATCTTTCTGCAACGTCAAGTGGTAAGGTTTCTTGGAGCACAAAAAACGAAAGTGGCAGATTGCCTTTTATTGTTGAACAGTATAAATGGGGTAGATGGGTGGCTGCAGGAGAAGTCGCAGGTCTTGGGATTAATGAAATCAATAATTATTCCCTTGAGATTATTCCGCACAGTGGTGTGAATAAAGTTAGGATATCCCAAACCGATAATTCAGGTAAAAAAAGAGCTTCGAGGTCAGAGGACTTCACTTCAAAAATTAAAAAAGTAATCAAAACTCCAGCAAAAGTTCAAACCTCGATTTTCTTTAAAAGTGATGGAAAAGCATTTAAAACAAAATATGAGATGTATGATGCCTTTGGGAATCTATTAAAAAAAGGATACGACAATGAAGTTGATTGCTCCAATTTATTAAACGGAATCTATTTTATTAATTTTGATAATAAATCAGAAAAATTCATCAAATATTAAGCAATGATTAAAAAGATTGAACATATAGGGATAGCGGTTGAATCGATTGAAAAATCGCTTCCTATTTATGAACAATTACTCGGTGTGTCCTGCTATAAAACAGAAATAGTAAGTTCTGAATTGGTAAAAACTGCTTTTCTGATGGTGGGTGATTCTAAAATCGAATTGCTTGAAGCAAGTGATCCCAACTCCACAATTGCCAAATTTTTAAGCACGAAAGGTCAAGGGTTTCATCATATTGCATTTGAAGTAGATGACTTAGAACAAGAAATAAGCCGCCTTTCGCAATTGGGGTTTGAATTGATTCATCAAAGTCCAAAAGATGGCGCTGACAATAAATTAATTGCCTTTTTGCATCCTAAATCGACAGAAAAACTTCTCGTGGAGTTGTGTCAAGAAAAATAAGCTTCAAAAGAAATGCCTGGTTGATATAATTTGGCTTGTAAACCTGCCGCTAGCGCTCCTTCAATATGCTGAGGACTATCATCAATAAACAAAACTTGCTCCGGCGGAAATTTCAATTGTGAACACACCCAAGTGAAAGTGTCAGTGTTTGGCTTTCGTTTACCTATGAGATGAGAAATAAACATTTCATAAAAAAATGCCTCCATTTCCTCCCCTCTATGTTTTTTCCAAGAACGCAGTACCTCAGCAAAATGCAATTCATTGGTATTACTCAATAATGCGACAGGAACCTGTTGTTTAATTTGATCCATAAAATGCAACTTATCCGGATCGAAATCACCAAGCATTGCATTCCATGCCTTTACTAAACTATTGGCCGAAGTACCTGAAGGCAAGTGAGGAAGTAGATCGTTTATAAAACGCTGGGCAGAAATTTCTCCACATTCGAAGCGGTCAAACAATTCGTTTTGTTGAAACTGATGGTATAAATTACTAAAATCTTGCAGTCCCAAAGATTCAAATGCGATTTTCGTTGAATGGTATTCAATATCTAACAAAACGCCTCCCAAATCTAAAATAAGACACGAGAAATTTATGGTTTCTCCTTCAACTTTTAATTGCATTTGTCAAAATTAGAGCATATTAATTTAAAACCAATCTAAATTAATAAAAATGACATTTCTATGACAATAGATTTTGATCTAGTAACGAAATTTGCATTTAAATAGAGATTGAACTGTGCTGACATATTTACATACCATTGCCTTTACACACCGCAAATTTGATTTGACGAAAATTGGTATGTTGCACATCGAATTAAACGATCAAGCTACCCGCCTTAAATCTGTAAAAGCTGCCTTAGATTTAGATGAATTTTTATTTCTATCTACTTGTAACAGAGTTGAAATCAGCTTTATTAGTCAAAAACCTGTTGACAAAACCTTTTTCTCAAAATTACTGAAGGCCCTTTACCCCAATTTAACAGCATCTGAACTTGAAGGTTTTGTTGCTAACCTAGAACATTATCACAACAGAGTAGCCATTCAACATGCGTTGGCGGTAGCCTCCTCCATTGATTCCATGATTATTGGAGAAAGAGAAATTATCACTCAAGTACGCAACGCCTACGAACACTGCAGCGCTAATGGTCTTACCGGAGACGGAATGCGCATCCTCATGAAACATGTGATCGAAACCGCCAAAAAAGTGTACACCCAAACAAGTATCGCTACCAAGCCTGTTTCTGTTGTGTCATTGGCCTATCAACAATTGAAAAAATTGAACATTGCTTTAGATGCTCGTATCATTTTAATTGGAGCTGGAGCAACGAATACTACCATGAGTCACTTTCTCAAAAAGCATGGTTACAAGAACTTCGTTGTCTTTAACAGAACTCTTGCAAAAGCTGAATTGCTCGCAGAGGCATTGAAAGGAACAGGATTAGCCCTTAGCGAAATACACAATTTTACCGGTGGTTTTGATGTGATTATAACCTGTACTGGAGCTGATCACCACTTAATTTCTTTAGAGATATACGAACAACTACTACAAGAAGAAACGAGTAAAAAAACCATTATTGACATTGCTATTCCGCAGGATTTAGATCCACAAATAAGCGAAAAACACCTCCTTACTCATATATCAGTTGACTTATTGCAACAAATTTCAAATCAGAATTTAAAAGAACGCTCTAAGGAAATTGATCATGTGCAGCGCATATTAACTGCTGCTTCAGAAGCATTCGAATTGAGAATCAAAGAAAGGCAAGTTGAAATAGCCATGAAAGCTGTTCCTAAACAAGTGAAAGACATCAAAACAGCCGCGCTCAATGATGTTTTTAAAGATGAGATTGAAAACATGGATGCATCCTCAAGAGAAGTTCTTGAAAAAGTAATCGCTTACATGGAGAAAAAATACATTAGCGGTCCTATGAAAATGGCCAAAGAAATACTTCTTAAGAATGACTGATGCTCAGCACATTAGAATTGGAACCCGCGGTAGCGATTTAGCGCTTTGGCAAGCACATCATGTCAAAAAACAATTAGAAGCACTCGGAACCAGTGTTTCCATCCAAATCATAAGTACGCAAGGAGATCGCATTCAAGATTTAAGTTTTGATAAATTAGAAGGCAAGGGGTTTTTTACCAAAGAGATTGAAAATGCCCTTTTAAATAATGAAATTGATCTGGCCATTCATTCCCATAAAGATTTAGAAACCAATCCTCCGGCTGATTTGCAAATTATTGCGGTATCAGAAAGAGAAGATCCAGCCGAATTACTGCTCATTCATCCCAATGCGGTAGCGGAAGGACAGGCATGGAGACTCCAAGAAAATGCCATCATTGGAACCTCAAGTGCCCGCAGAAAATCTCAAATTTTAGCCCATAGGCCTGACTTGAAAATCAAAGAATTGCGCGGTAATGTCCCTACTAGAATTGCAAAATTACGCGCTGGAGCTTACGATGCCATCCTACTCGCGAAAGCAGGTGTAAGCAGACTGAAACTAGATTTGAGTGATTTAATTGTCGTGCGCCTAGATCCGAAAATTATTGTTCCTGCGCCAGCTCAAGGGGTGCTTGGACTGCAAATTCGCAGCAATGATGCACGCACCAAAGAACTCGTGGCTCCTTTAAATGATCCTGCTGTACATGCATTAATTGCCATTGAGCGCAAGGTCTTGAATCTCATGGATGGAGGTTGCCAATTGCCACTTGGGGTTTATCACGATGGAACCATAATTCATGTTACGCATGCGCACAGTGCACAAGAAGCTGCTGTTTACTTTCAGTTTGCTGCAGAGGAAACCCAAGATATTGCGCAGCACATTGCCTCCATATTGAACGCTAGATCATGAAAAGTATCTACATCACCAAAGATTTAGAAGAAGTTACCCAACTTAAACAATTCTGCACCTTTCAAAATATAGACCTTCATGCTCAATCTCAAATAAGCTTTGAAGCGGTTCCCTTTACGATCACACAAGCATTTGATGTGGTATTTATTTCAAGTGTTCGTGCAGGACGATTCTTTTTAAGAAGTTATGATGGTCCACTGAGTACCTTGCAATTTGCTTGTATAGGAGAAGAAACTGCGCAGAAATTTAATATTGATTTTGCTTTTATCGGAAAAGAAGCCGGTAACCCAGACAGGGTTGCAGAGAAATTTAAAAAATGGCTCGGAGAAAAGAGGCTGCTTATCCCCCACTCATCATTGTCAAACCATACTATTGGACAAATCATTCCAGCAGAACAGTGTGAAAGTATTTGTGTTTATAAGACCTTGTTGTCTCCAAAAAAACAAGAGGAATGCGAGGTATATGTTTTTACCAGTCCGAGTAATCTTTCTGCTTTTTTGCAGGAAAACCAAGTTCCAGAAACAGCCAAAGTTATTGCTTGGGGGACAACAACTGAAAAAGCACTCCTAAAAAATAAAGTACAGGTCAGTCAAACCCTAGTGCATGCTCAATTAGAAGAACTCTTAGAAGTTTTGACTAAAATATAGCGCTATCTCCAATCAAAATTGAAAAGCTTAGGCTTTCTGCGTATTTTTGCACCATGAATTTGAAAACAGATCTTATCTGTGCTTTAGCCACTGGAAATGGAATTGGAGCCATCAGTATTATTCGGGTATCAGGCCCTGGAGCAAAATCCTTTTTAGGCACTTCTTTTTCAAAAAATTTAGAACATCAAGCGAGTCACAGCTTGCATTTCGGCTTATTAAAAAATCAAGAAGGCGCTTTAATAGACGAAGTTCTAATTAGTGTATTTGATGAAAACAAAAGCTTTACGGGAGAGGAAAGTATAGAAATAAGTTGTCATGGCTCGCCCTTTATTCAACAACAGATTTTGGCGCTTTTATGCAGTTTAGGTTGCCGTTTGGCAGGACCTGGAGAATTTACACAACGCGCATTTCTCAATGGAAAAATGGACCTTTCACAAGCAGAGGCTGTAGCAGATTTGATTGCTTCACAAAGCAAACAAGCGCATCAAATTGCTTTGCAACAATTAAGAGGAAATTTTTCAAACGAATTGCATTCTCTAAGAGAAGAATTAATTCATTTTGCTTCTTTAGTAGAACTAGAATTAGATTTTTCTGAAGAAGATGTAGAATTTGCAGATCGAAGTCAACTGAAAACTTTAGTAGCAAATGTACTGCGTATTTTACAACGCTTAGCACAATCCTTCGCCTTAGGAAATGCACTTAAAACAGGTGTTCCAGTTGCCATAGTGGGCGCTCCTAATACAGGAAAAAGCACCTTACTCAATCAATTTTTAGGAGAGGAAAGAGCTATCGTAAGTGCTATTGCTGGAACCACCAGAGATGTTATTGAAGAAACATTAAATATTGACGGCATTATTTTTCGATTGATCGACACTGCTGGAATTAGGGAAACAACTGAGCAAATTGAAGCCATGGGAATTGCCCGTTCCAAAGAAAAAATTGAACTGGCAAGTATAGTACTTTGTCTTGCCGACGCACAGAAACCTGACTCCATTGCGGAAGTTCAAGAATGGCAAGAAAGCTTACAAGTACAATATCCAGATAAGCACATCATTACCTTGGTCAACAAAGCAGATTTAGCCGAAGCGACTTTACCTGGAGATTTGAATATCAGTGCTAAACTTGGAAATGGAATTGAAGCATTAAAAACACTTTTAGTATCCTTAGTGATGGGTGATTTTGACATTCAAAATGAAACTATTGTAGCTTCCGCTCGACATTTTGAAGCATTAAAAAACACCATCGATGCCTTAGAAAAAACAAGTTTTTCATTAGAAGACGGAACCAGTGCAGACTTCATTGCCATGGACATCAGACAAGCCATGTATCACTTGGGCACGATTACCGGAGACATTTCGACAGACGATTTGTTGGGTAATATTTTTAGCAAGTTTTGTATTGGGAAGTAATTCCATCAAAATAAAGCAAGAAAAAACAAGGTAAAGCATTGATTTTATTGGGTTTTAGAGTTTTTGCTCAAAATACAAAAAAAGGCCAATTTTGTGTATTTTTGTATATGGTGGATACTTTTTGTGTTACATTTGTATATAGAAAAATTTCATATACAAAAAATACACACATGACAATTACCATTCGACAACGCAAACCAAAGGGTGGAATAACCCAATTATACTTAGATATTTATAACCCAAAAGAAAAGAAAAATCGGTCCAATAAATCACTAGATTTATACTTGTACGAAAATCCAACCCCCACTCAAAAAAAGAGCAACAAGGAAACAATGGATGTGGCCGAAAAGATTAGATCAAAGTATACCCTTGAATTGGCTTACAGCAATAACGGTCTCTCAGATTTAAACCCTAAGGAAAAAGAATCGATTGACTTTGTCGTTTACTTTTTACAACAAGCAGAAATGCGCTATAATGCCAGGAAAAATTATGGTAATTGGATGAGTGTATACAAACATTTACAAAAATTTTGTCCTAAAGGGATTCAAATCCACCAAGTAGACTCCACATGGCTCACTGATTTTAAAAAATATCTTGAATTCAAGGCAAAGAAAAAATCTAATGAGCCTTTGTCTCAAAGTTCTTTACATTCCTATTTCAATAAAGTGAAAGCTTGTTTAAATGAAGCTTACAGAGAGGAGTTAATCTCAAAAAATCCTGCAAAAATTGTAAAGGGATTTAAGGAAGGTGAGGTGCAAAGAGAATATCTAACTTTTGAAGAATTACAAAAAGCCGTGAAAGTAGACTGTGCTTTACCCAATATGAAAAACGCATTCATTTTTAGTTGTCTTACGGGATTAAGATGGTCTGACATCGTAAAATTGACATGGAATGATTTACAACACTCAGAAACCAACGATTATTGGTTCATCCGATTTAGACAACAAAAAACTAAAGGAGTTGAAACACTTCCTATTCAACTACAGGCCCGATATATATTAGGAGAAATAGGTAAAAAAGACGAGCTGATTTTTAAGGGTTTGAAGTATAGTGCTTGGCATAATGTAAAATTGCAACAATGGATGATGAAGGCTGGAATCAGTAAGACCATAACCTTCCATTGCGCAAGACACACTTTTGCTACCCTGCAAATGACCAATGGAACCGATATTTATACCGTTTCGAAACTACTTGGACACCGCGAATTAAAAACAACGCAATTGTATGCGAAGATTATTGATCAGAAAAAAATTGAAGCAACTAATGCAATACCGATATTAAATTTAGAGCTATGATAGATTTTTATTTACTAACCGATCGCATTAATGACAGCTCAAAGAAGAAAATAAGAGCGCATATTTTTAACGACAGGGAAGTCAATTATGATTTTATAATTCCATTTTTAGAAAATTTAGAAGTGGAGATCTGCCTATCAGAAATTATAAAAAACCCTATTTATTCTAAATTGTATAATTCATACACAAAACAAAAAGATATCAATAAGTTAATTGAGGATACAAATCTTTATGCTTCACAATTTATTAATCTTGCTGATCTCGGTATCATAAAGCAGAACGATCTCGCTCCGGAACATTTGGAACCCGATGTTGCTTTTTTTATCCCCCCTTCAGAAATAACAATAATCAATGCCAAAGAATTTAAGAAATTAAAAAGAAGGACCTTTAAGGATTTTGCATTTATAGTATTAGTACTTAAAAGAAGAACCTTTTTAATTTCTTTGTTCGATGAAATTTCGAAAATGGGGCCTTTTAATGAAGCTGAGATTTTTAAATTAAAAGAGCGATTTCAAGCTAAACAGAAAAAATTAGAAGAACTAATCAAACCATATTTAGATTCAGAAATCAATGCGAAAAAATCTGAAAAAGACAATTCATTAAGTCTTGAACCAAAAGAGAGAACTTATCAAGGAGCTTATAGAACTTTCGTTTTTAAGAAAGCCGAAAACGATTTAAATTATTTTACTTCGACTAGAAATGAACCAGTACTTCGCGAGTTTTGGAATGACTTGGTTCAAGCCGATTTGATTAATAAATCAACAATTAACGATTTAAAGGCTTTATTCCACAATGCCGCTATCAATAAAAATAACCGGATTATTTGGTCTAAATCAATAAAGACACTAACTGAGTTTGTAAATGCATTAATCAAATCTGATAAGATTGTTGATCTCAATGGTGTAGATCATTGGTTGATTACTATTAATTGCTTCGTATTAAGGTCATCAAAAGAAATCCAATTCTCTTCTCTTTATAGAACCCAAGGTAAAGACTCCCCAATGAAAGCAAAAATAGAATTCATTGTGAACAATTTCATTGAAAAACTCGGATGAACTCGGATTGAAATGAAAAAAGATTAAAAATAAATCCCAGTAAATAAAAGGGGATAAATTCAAAAACTCGTATTAGCCTCGTATACGAGTAAAATACCATTGATGTATTTTGATTTTCTACAGCATATTTGCCCCATGCATTGGCCAATGCGTTTTTATTAATTATTTAATTGGCAATATATGGAAGAAGATAACAGACCACTGTATACATTAACAGTGGAAGAATTTAGAGCATTAAGTAGGTTGATAGCTGAGGATAATATCAAACTATTTACCCCTTCAGAACCGAAGGAAAAAACACAAAGTGACATCCTCTATTTAGAAGATTTAAAAGAATTGACAGGCTATAAAGATAGTACGGTATACTCTAAAGTTTGCCGGAAAGAAATACCTGTTATTTCAAGTGGTAGACCCTTGTCATTTTCAAGAGCTGAAATCACGCAATGGATCAAAGATGGCAGACCAACCATTGCAGAAATGAAAGCTAAAAATTGGAACTTGAAATTATGATGAATTCAGAAGACAGACCCTTTAGTAAGCACTATTACGAGCAACGCGAGTGCGCGTTTTGCTCTGAATTGTTTTATGCTCACCATGGGCATCAACGCTACTGCCCTGAGAAATTCGGTAAAAAGGATTATTGTAAGTATAAGCAAAAAAGCATGCTCACTGAGAAAAGGCTTGCCGATCGCGTTGTGGAGTTAGCCAATACCGGAATGAGTGTTCGACAAGAGACTCCGCTGGAAAAGAACAAACAAGTATTATTATTAATTATGGGAACAGAAAGGCAAAAAACAGTAAGCTGCGCCCTTTTAGATTATCATGGTTTTGACATAAAATATTATGATACAAGAATCCCAATTAATGGAGTAACTAATTTTTTAACCCACATTGGTAATTTCTCACTTGAATTGATTAAGCAAGAAGGAACAATATTAACTTTTAAAATAATAAGAAAATGGACATAGAAGAAGCATTTAAAATTTTTGGTAAACCAAATCCCGTACCACCCAATTTACCGATTGATAAAAAAAATAGTGTGATAATTGGTATAATGTTAGTGTTGATTATAGGCGGCGCAGCCTACCTAATTAATAAAAAAATAAAAGAAAAAAAAGAACAAGAGAAGAAGTCATAAGGGCGCATCGAAGAAGGGAAAATACGCAGCCAAAATAATTGTAACAGTTTTGGCGTTGAAAATCCGAATTATCTCCTGCTTATATCGATGCAACCCCAGCGAGATGTGAAAAATAATATTAGCTTTTTAAACAAAAAAACCTACTATTTGCATAGTAGGTTTAATTTAATATGCTTTTTAGGAAACATCATTTTTATCTGATCTACGAGAGTTTATTCTTCTCTTTTAAAAACTGTTACTCTTTTAGCATCAACTAAAGAACCTGTGAAATATCTGCAAAGATTTCCAATTAAATATCTCTTAGTTTCTATTGTATAATGTTCTGCACCAATCTTTTTAGCCATTTCATTAATCTCATAATCAGATTCAATATTTACCCCTAAAACAAAAATTGTTGTTGACTTAGTATAATCCACATTTTTTTTCAATCCTTTTGTAGATTCACCAAATAATTTACCTCCATTTTGAAATGACTCAGTGGTTGTGTTAACAGAAAATTGTTCAACCATACAAGATTGTAATACTAATGCAAAACCAAATCCAAATAATAATAATTTTTTCATTTTTCTTTTTTTATTTTCCTACTCATATCGCATTTCGGATTGTGCGCCGTTTGAATGGTTTCTAAACTCCATTTATTTGTGCCAAAAATAATAAATAATTTATAACACGAAATATATTTCGTGTTATTTTTTCTGTTAATAGTTCACTTTTGATTGTGATTAAGAAAATTGATATTGAGTTAAAGAATATAGGTCAAAGAATAAAGGAAATCAGGGGTGAAAAAAAGCTGACTCAAAGCAGTTTGGCTTCACTTTGCGATATAGATGTTAGGACCATTCAACTCATTGAAAAAGGATCTATGAATATGAGCTTGAAGGTATTTTTTGCACTTTCAGAAGCATTAGAAGTTTCTCCTGAAGAACTTTTTAGATTTGACAGAGAAAAGATTAGTTAACTTCCCATTAGATCATTTTACTTTTCTCGATGCATCCCCAGCAATCTGTACTTATTCATTTAGGAATTTAAACATTGTATTCGTTATATTGGCGGTATCAACTAAACTATAACTCAAGTGGTGTTACAACGAGTAATCAAAAACAGTATAATGTGTCATAAAATATACAAAAAATGCTATATTTGTCCTTTATAATACACATTATATGAAAAGTACACCAGCCATTTTACCAAAAAACATTAAGATTTTGCAGGATCTTGGTGAACAAATTCATTTGGCTCGATTACGTCGTAGCTTAAGTTCAGAACAGATGGCGGAGCGCACTGGAATCAGTCGAAAAACGATTTATAACATTGAGCAAGGTAGCCCAACAGTTGCTATTGGAAGCTATTTACAAGTGCTTTTCATATTGGGGTTAGAAAAAGATTTAGGCATGGTTGCAGCAGCAGATCCCTTGGGACATAAACTGCAAGATGCGGGGATACTAACGAAAAAACGTGCGCCTAAACAAACGAAATAGATCATGAAAAATAACGAAGAGAAAATTTGGGTCTATGCTGATTGGGATTTTTTGGAGGAGACTCAAGTGTTGGGTATTTTAACCGTTCAACGATTGCGAGGTAAAGAGATTTTCTCCTTTGAATATCAAGATTCATGGGTCAATGAAAGTAATCCGATATTATTTCTGGATCCAAACTTGGGATTTTACAAGGGAAAACAATTTCTGCCTGACGAAAAAAATAACTTTGGGATATTTCTTGATTCATCTCCGGATCGGTGGGGGCGCTTACTTATGCGGAGAAGAGAAGCATGGCAAGCCAAACAGGACGGAAGAGCGGAAAAAACGCTGTTCGAAAGTGATTTTTTATTGGGTGTTTTTGATGGACATCGAATGGGAGGAGTTCGGTTTAAATCAAACCCCGATGGACCTTTTATGAATGATCAAAAAAAAATGGCGACACCACCTTGGACTTCACTTCGTGAATTGGAGCAAGCAAGTTTGAAACTTGAACAAGATGATGCACTACTTGATCCCGAATATGCCCATTGGTTAAGCGTGCTAATCGATCCGGGTTCCTCATTGGGTGGAGCAAGACCAAAAGCAAGTGTTTTGGATGAAAAAGGAAATTTGTGGATTGCTAAATTTCCGAGTTCGAAGGATGAAAAGAATGTGGGAGCTTGGGAAATGGTTCTCCATCAGCTTGCATTGAACTGTGGTATTTCCTTGCCAGATGCGCGAATTCAGCAGTTTTCAAGCAGGCATCACACCTTTTTATCTAAACGATTTGACAGAAATACTGAATCTCAGCGTATTCATTTTGCATCTGCCATGACTTTACTTGGGCTTCAGGATGGGACGGATTATGTAGACGGAACTGGATACCTCGATATTGCAGGTTTTATCACGCAGCACAGTCCATCGGTAAAAGAGGATCTAGAACAACTTTGGCGCAGATTGGTATTTAACATGTTGGTATCAAATACGGATGACCATTTAAGGAATCATGGATTTATTCTTACGAAACAGGGTTGGCGCTTGTCACCAGCATATGATATGAATCCGAATGAAATGGGAAGTGGATTAACCCTGAATATTTCTGAAAATAATAATTCCCTTGACCTTTCCTTGGCCATGGAAACAGCAAACTATTATCAACTGAAAAAGGACACGGCTGAACGCATTCTTCAAGAAATGCAGAAGGATGTCTCCGGCTGGCGACGAACTGCCAAGAAATTTGGGATAAGCAACAGTGAAATCGAACAAACGAAGCGCGCTTTTCGTCTCGCTGATATGAATTAACATAAGTGAAATAACATTATGACATAAGATGGTTTGTCATCTGACGGAAAAGGAATTTTAACCTTAATGGATCCATACATGACTCATAGTATTAAGGTCTAAAAAAAAAATTATTTTTGAATATAACGGTTGCTCCCCATTTATTACGGTGGAGTTGTTTTTTAATATAATAATTGAGGGTGCTTGTCTCGATACATCCCCAGCGAGATGAGAGGAATCTATAAGCAATGCAAAACAATAAAATTTAGCTCTTTCTTAAGAATTCATGGGAATTCTCGGGAATTCTCGGGAATTCCTAAGAAAATATAAGAAAAATTGTTGTTTTTACTTAGGTGAATTGTGCTAAAAGTATTTTCATCCCCCTACTCGACTTTGGGGGAAAGTTGTTTTTTAATATAATATTTGGGTGGTACTTTTCTTGATACATGCCCAGCGGATAAGCTCCGCTCGATGAGCTTATAAGACGCAGTGTCTTCATATTTCCCAAGACAAAAAACTGAAGAAATTATTTTTAGCCGCACACCTATAGTTATAAAAGCAAAAGGGTATTTGAAATCGCTTCTTTCAACTCTATTTTTACATCTGTTTGGGCTGCAAAATCATTCCATTTGCTAACTGCAGTATGCACTTGGTCAATGATAATATCTGCTTTTTTGATGTTCATTTTTTTTGCAACTTGAAGTAGATCATTTCGGGTAATGTTCATCCGTTTACCATTAATACTTAATGAATGTTGACTTACCCATGCACTGCCTGGACGATATGAATGGCATACATCAAACGCAGGTGACAACTTCCACTGTCCAGTTTTATCCATGATAAATGAAAAATTCTTAGTGTGGTCATCGCAATTTCTTGCCATTACATTAAACACCATTCTGCGGTACAATTGTTCTGCATCGGTATAGGGCAATAGCATACTTCGCATGACTTCAAATAACTGCTCGTAGCTATATGAAGTAATCTCATTGAAGTCATAATGGGCAAGGGCGCAAAAACTTTGAACATGTAATTTTCCTGTACCATTTACTCTATCAAAACGCTTCGTCATAAAATGCGCTCTGTCATTTTCTTCCAACAAGCTACTTTCAGTCATTTCAATTGCGGCTTCTTTTGCCATTAAGTAATACGCCATTTCAACTCGGCCATAACCTGATGAAGTACCTATTTGTTGATCGGTGACCCCGTCAAATTTTAATAGCCAATGCGCAAACCCTTTTGGTGCATCTGCCTGACCCGATCGAATCTCATTGGTGTCGGGATTAAAAGCAATAACAGCTTTTGCCCTTGCCCCTCCTGCTGAAGTACCTATTTTTAAAATATCAATTAAGGCTTTTGCTTCACTGATTGAGAGGTCAGCGTTAAAATTTTGTTTTCCCAAAAGTATTTCCTGAGCAATATGAATCAAACTATTTAATTCAATTTTAGTAGACCTATTATTTGATTTTGGCAATACCGGTTCAAATTCCAATGCACCCATTCCTCTTTGGCCAATAAAGCAAAGAAGCTCAACTGGGTTCATGCTATCCGCAGGGCGACCATTGCTTGCCAACCAGGCATTAATTAAACTGCTTCCGTATTTATCAGGTAACACATCGGCTAATAATCCTGGTAAGCCCTTGAAAGTTGATGTTCCTCTTGATTCAGGAAAGGAAAACACCTGTTTTTCTGCACCGAAAATCGGCATTTTTAATGGCGCTAAATCCCACTCATTAGCAAGAAAGGAAGGTTCATATTCAAACGAAGCCAAACCACTGCTTTCATCCCAAGCTATTGCCCCAACTCGTTTATCCCAAATGTTAATGTATGCTGTTGTAATCATTACCAATCACTTTTAGGTTTTTTATTTTTAGTTTCTATTGTATTACGCGCTCTCTGACGCTTATTTTGTTCCAATTTTGCCAATTGCAAAGGACTTGCTTGCGGTTGCTTAATCTCAAAATTCTGAAACAATTCAAGCTGCTCCAACGCTCTTAATATCTGCAAAAATGAAAGCATTGTGCCACCACCACCGTTTTCGATTTGAACCATTGTAGAACGGTTGATTCCAGCCGCAGTAGCAACTTGTTGTTGTGTTTTGTTTTGCTGCAATCTTGTTTGTTGGATAAACTTACCCAACAATTCTAGCACTGCTGGGTCGCTCATTGCGTGCCAATATTTGATTCCTTTTTCCATCATTCAGCGTATTTTTGATGTATCATGTTGTGTTATAGCAACACATAAACAAAATAAATGTTGGTATATTCCATCACAAATATACATAATATCTATTAATGTTGGAAATTTACAACATTTAAGTGAATTTTTTATTGGGGGATTAAGGAGGGAATTAGAATTATTTTCATCCAATAATGTATCACCATGAAGGAATCAATTAAGCCAATTTTGGGGAAATCAGCAATAAATTTACTTCTATTCTTTTTAAGATAATGATCAATCTCTTTTTATCATAATCCCCAATTATAGCATATTTTCAGGGAATGTAATCTCTGAATATGCATTTTATTGTTTGAGTGGAGTCATTTTTTCGAGGCAAAAGGGATTATTTGGGGTGGTAATTAAAATAGGGGGTGCTTTTCTCGATAAATCCCCAGTGGGGTGTGGGCATTTGATAAGCTTGATGATTGCTTACCGAGTGTTCCGACCTTAGGAAGGAATGTATCGAGGCTAGTAAATTTAATCTCAAATCTCCAATGTAGTGAAATACAAAAGAGAATAGATTTTGATTATTCGACAATTGGCATCTTTTCCTTAGAAATAACGCACCGGAATAAAATAAGTACTATTCGATTTATTTCCCGATGATGCACTACTACCCCCACCATATGATACAATAAATGCCGATGAATTACTTACTTCAGATGAAGATATATATCCAGTTCCCCCTGAAAAAATATTTGATGGTCCTTCCTGAAATATTTTTAATAACTCATATTGACTTGGTAAAAACCAATCAGATTTTCCGCAATAAACTAAATTATCACAAAAATATGCAGCAATATTAGTAGAAACACAATTTTGAATGATCAAATTCGTATTGTTCTGTCCTGTTCCAAGAGCGACTCCTATGGCTCCAGTTGTAGTTCCTGAACAACCAAATGTGCTAACTGAAATCGCATTAATAGCCACAATGTAACCATGTAAGTTATTTTGATCATATCCAGAATCACCCGGTTTCAAAATATAACCTACTACACCCCCTTCATAATAATCACCGACACCAATTGAATTATTTGAAGAATTAAAACTGCCATTACAAACATATGTTGTCTGACTTACATTCACCTCACCTGCATCCAATACACCATTGTTGTTTGCATCTAAACCAGTTTCCACTTTGGTTCCACCTGTGGCACAATTAGCTCCTGCGGGTTCTGCCGTTGTTTTTATTAACGCGGTTAACCCATTTGAACCAGCTGGACCAGTTGCTCCAACAGCTCCGTTTGTTCCAGCTAGACCTTGAATGCCCTGTGCTCCGGCTGGACCAGTTGCTCCCGTTAATCCGATTGGACCTGTTGCACCAACTGATCCATTTATTCCATTAGTTCCCGGCAATCCTTGAATTCCTTGAACACCATTTGCTCCCGGTAAGCCCTGTATTCCTTGAATGCCTTGAGCACCCGTTAGACCAATTGCACCTTGCGGACCCATAATATTTGAAATTAAGATCCAAGAAGTACCGCTATTTTTATTGAATACATTTCCTGTATCAGTATCGAGATAGTAATCCCCTATAGTACCTAAACTGACCGCTGGAACTCCTGTTCCATATTTCCATTGGTTCAATAAGTTACCTGAAGACTTCGCATATAGAGCATAAGGAACACTCATCATCTGTTGCGTGCCATATGCCAAATAACTTGTTGGGTTGGGTAAACCAGTTAATGCTACGCCCAAATCCAAAAAATAAGGTCCATTTCCCCAATTAATGGTAGAAAAAGCTCCACCATTTAAAAATGAGCCTGTTCCAATTACAAAATTCACTAAACCATACTGTGTAGTGGTCACTAAATGTTTTTCTGAGAATATAACAATTCCCGTAGCTGAGTTCTGTCGAATATTTACTCTAATTGCAATGGGAGTATTGGCGACCAATGCCCCAAGATTATCTCTAATTACTGCTTGGTAATTAATTCCATTGGGTGTGCCAGACTGTGCATGACTGATCCCTTGTATTAGAAATAGAATAGCACAAAGAATTATACTGCGAAATGAATTTTTCATTATTGTTGTTTTATATATTAAATCATGATCTAATTACTCATGTGTAAATTCCTGACATGTTACTAAAAACCAAAAGACTTAAGTTAGTAGAGTATTCCGAAGGAAGGATTTTATCAAGGCTATTGCTTATTCCTTAATTATCATAAATGTTCCTATTTGTCTCTCTCCAATTTTAAATAGATATACACCATTATTTAAATTAGACAGATCTACATCAGTATCTATTGAAGTTATTTTTCCAAACTTCACTTCTTTGCCTAATGCATCATAAATAATGAATTTTGAACCTATGAGTGCAACATCAGATTTCACATTGATTTTAGAGCTTGCTGGGTTAGGTGAAATCGAAATTTGAGACTCTGAATTTTCGGTTATTCCAGTAAAGTTCAAAGTTAAATTCAAAGTAACTACACTATCACAACCTGCTGCATTGGGAATGGTAGCTGTATAAGTTCCACTTTGTGTATAGGTTTGGTTGTTCAGCGGCCAAGTGTATGAGTCAAGGGCTGTTGCGGATTGGGTTGAGGAAGTGCTAGAATTTACAGTCAGATCTAAAGACTCGGAAACACAATTTGTTGTTGGCCCTGAATAGACTCCTGATTGTATATATGTCTGCCCATTCCAAGAATAAGAGTCACATGCTGATACTGTTGTTGTGTTTGTAGAACTAGGAGTGATTGTAAGATCTAAAGTTTCAGTCACACAGTTTGTTGTTGTTCCTGAGTAGACTCCGGAAGAATTATAAGTTATTCCATTCCAAATATAAGAGTCACATACTGAAACTGTTGTTGTATTTGTAGGACTTGTTGAAGCATAAAGATTCTGTATTTCACAAACTGTAAGAGCTCTATTCCAGATGCCTATGTCGTCTACTAAACCAGTAAAACCATTTAAGTTTGTATTAGTATTACCAAATGTTGTTGAAAAAAAACTATTTGACAAAGGACTAATTATTCCTTGGGTAGAATTTGGATTAGATAAACCTATATTTATACCATCAACATACAATGAAAAATCTGACGTAACATATGTTGGATTTGTCTTAGTATAGATTGCTGCAAAAAAATGCCAATTATTATCTGAATAATTAATTTGATTAGAATATACACCAAAACCTATACAAGTTGTTTTTTCAACTTGCCAATACAAAAAATTTTCATTCCCGATAAATAATCTTGGACCATCTGCGCCAAAACAACCATTGCTCATCGCAAATATAGCTCCATCTACTCCTCCTGTTATTTTTTTAAACCAACCTGAAATGGAAATTGATGTTATTGAATCACTAGTTATGGTTGACAAGGATATTTTACTGTTCTGATTTAAAAATGAATACGCACTATTAACATACCCATTTCTATCTGTACTCAAAGTAGCGCCATTCACCGTTCCATTGTTCCCATTACCACTTTCATCATTCGCATTCCCATTAAAAGGCCACCAACCTACAAGTCCATTTGCAGGAACATAATTAGGAATTTGAGCCAAGACACTTAATGAAAACAATGAGAGTAAAGAGAGAAGTATTTGTTTTTTCATGATTTTATTTTTTAAATAGTTTTTCTAATTTTTTCCATTGTTCATCGAAATTCATTCCGGTAAAAAGTGGTTCAAACCACTCGTGTTGAGCATCATTTTTACATTCACATTCTCTCATTTGGAAAATGGGCTGTTTAAACTGGATATTTTCGTTTTTTGCGAAATTTCTTTCGCGATTCACTAATGCAAACCATATGTCCCACTCATCTTTCGACATTTCAGCACCAAGTATTAAAACTGGGTTATGTGCTAATTGACGATACCATGAGATTTGTTCTTTTTGATTTTCAGATTTAGAATAATTTCTTAATCGTTCAACTGTTTGAATACGCTTAGAATACTCTCTTAATCCGAGCGTTAAATTCTCTTTGTCAAGCATTAAACCATGCGGATGCCAAAACCGAATTATTTCCTTTTCAGCGAACGAAACTTCCCAATAAGGCACCTCAATATCAGCATTTTTCGCTGAATGAAATTTCGAAGATTTATTAATCGGTTTTTTAACTTTCGCTAATTCAGAACAAAGTGCCTCAGCAGTAGTATCAAAGTTTAATGAGATAATATCAGAAACTTTTTTTGGATTAAAAATTCCTTTTGGATATTTCTTTTTGGAGAATTTGATTGCTTTCTCCTGAGCACATGACAAGTCAAAGCAAATTTCTTCTGAAATAATTTTTTCCATTTCATTCGCTGCTTTATGAAGAGACTTTTCATCTTCTTGCTTACCCGTCCGTTGAACAACCAATTGCTCATAATCCAAGGGATAAAAACCTGTTAACTTTAAATCAGAATTATATTGATTTAATAATTTCTCCCAATTGCTGAGAATAGAATTTGCACCAATCGCCTGTCTATGAAAACCCGAGCCAAGGATGATTGTGAACTTGGAGTTTTGGCTTATTAAATTTTGAAATTTTGGGTTTATCATATTAAAAATTTCTGATGGCACGAATTCTTAGATAGTTATAAAATTGATAATAAGCATTAAGAGAATAAGAATTAAAATTGATTGCATAAGATGATGAATACCATCCCCCTGTATAATTATCAAATGATGATGTCCAATACCAATCATTTTGAAAGCCACCAATTAATAATTTGTTGGTATACATAGTTTGCAATTGATAAACAGCGGGTAAATACCAATCGCTGTAACCATTTAATATTAAATTATAGCAGGTTGTTGAGGCCCCGTTACAACATAATGCCCATTGATTGGTATTGTGAAGACCATCATACCAATTAGAAGTAATATTAAGACCGCCAGAGTTACATTGTCCAAAACAACTACCTGAAAATTCAGAAACCCCCTGATCTGAGGGCGCAGCAATAAATCCATGAGGAACATTAATGTCATAGCCTGCATCTCCTGGTTGAAGCAAATAAGCAATCACACCACCTTGATAAATACTTCCAATACAAGGCCCACTTGAAACATTTAATGAAAATATACAAGTTTGTCCACCAACAGAAAAGTTAAATAATGCTATTCCTGATTGTAATGGTGTTCCAGTTATAACTGCTGTAATATTTCCGCTTCCATTGTTTAACTGACTCTGAGAAATGGTTGCCGTTAACCCCAATACAGAACCTGACAGAACGGATTGTTGTGAAATAACCCCGCCATTTCCACTAGTGTATGGAATACTTAATGAAAGACTAGAATTAACGCCAACACAAGATGAACCCGTCAAAGTTGCAGAATTACAATCTAAATTCGTTAATGCACCGACACTTTGAACAATTAAAGAAAAAATACAGTTTTGTCCTAAAAAATTAAGATTGAATAATAAATTTCCTGAAGAACTTGGAGTTCCATTTAAGTTAAAAGTTAAATTACCATTTCCTGCAGTTAGCGAACCAGCTGCTAAAGATGCTGTAATACCTAATACCCCTGTAGAGTAAATTATTTGTCCATTATAGCTACCTCCATTACCATTTAGGTAAGGAATGGTAACAGTAATTCCATTTACACTTTGGTTTGCAACAAGAATTGATGAAGCGCTCGCACTTGCACACGAAATTGATGAAACCGAGGGGCAAGTTCCTCCTGTGGTCCATGTTGGTTGATTATTACAAACGGTAAGGATCTGACCATTATTTCCCAAATTTAAATTTACCCATGAAGTTCCGTTCCAGAACAACATCTGACCATTAGAATTTCCACTTGTTATTGATCCACCATTTCCATTGCAAACATATGTTGTCTGACTTGAATTTACCTCACCTGCCTCTAAAATACCATTATTATTCGCATCTAAACCTGTTTCAATTTTAGACCCTCCATTGGAACAGTTTATTCCTGCTGGCTCAGCCGTTGTTTTAATTAAGGCATTTGAGCCATTTATCCCTGTCAAACCCTGAATGCCTTGAGGTCCAGTTGCTCCCGTTAAACCTGTTTGTCCTATTAAACCTTGAATACCCTGTGCTCCGGCAGGGCCTGTTGCTCCTGTTGCGCCCATTGCACCAGTTGGACCAGTTAATCCTTGAATACCTTGTACACCAGTAGCACCTGCGGGACCCGTTAAACCGATTGGACCAGTTGCACCTGTTAAACCTTGAATTCCTTGTGCACCAGTAGCACCTGCGGGACCTGTTAAACCGATTGGACCGGTTGCACCAACCGCTCCGTTTGTTCCATTTGTTCCAGCGGGACCTGTTAAACCAGCTGGACCAGTTGCTCCAACAGCTCCATTTGTTCCAGGCAAACCTTGAATGCCCTGTGCCCCGGCTGGACCTGTAGCTCCTGTTAATCCTTGAATACCTTGTGAACCGTTAGCTCCCGCAGCTCCCGTAGCGCCGGTTAGACCTTGCGGGCCTGCTGGGCCTGTCATGCCGGTTGCACCATTTGCTCCCTGAGGACCTTGTGGGCCACTTAATCCAGTTACGCCTTGAGGGCCAGTTGCTCCAGTTAATCCCTGCGGACCCATAATATTAGAAATTAAGACCCAAGAAGTACCGCTATTTTTATTGTATACATTTCCTGTAGCGGTATCGAGATAGTAATCTCCGATGGTACCTAAACTGACTGCTGGAACTCCTGTTCCATATTTCCATTGGTTCAATAAGTTACCAGAAGACTTTGCATATAGTGCGTAAGGAACACTCATCATCTGTTGGGTGCCATAAGCCAAATAACTTGTTGGGTTGGGTAAGCCTGTTAATGCTACTCCCAAATCCAAAAAGTAAGGTCCATTGCCCCAATTGATGGTAGAAAAAGCTCCACCATTTAAAAATGAGCCTGTTCCAATTACAAAATTTACTAAACCATACTGAGTGGTGGTCACTAAGTGTTTTTCTGAGAATATCACAATTCCCGATGCTGAGTTTTGACGAATATTTACTCTTATTGCAATGGGAGTATTCGAAACCAAGGCACCAAGATTATCTCTAATTACTGCTTGGTAATTAATTCCATTGGGTGCGCCAGACTGTGCATAACTGATCCCTTGTATCAAAAATAAGATAGCACAAAGAATTAAACTGCGTAATGAATTTTTCATTATTGTTGTTTTATTTTAATGAGTTTAATCTGCTCAATGAATTCACCATTGATCTGATAAATGTTTAGAAAATAAGTCCCCGGTTCGAGATTACTGGAATAGTCTGCTTTATGCCTCGCTCCTGTCATGATTTCTTCAAATACTAACTTCCCAATGCCATCAATAAGCTGCAGCTTTAATTCTAAATCTTCGTATTCCTTAGGTGCTTCAATGATAGAATAAGAATCAAAAGGATTGGGGTATATTTTAAATATGGGTTGCGTTGGCATTTGTCCCACTACTCCTGGTCCAATGGGAATCATGGCATCGGGTTGCTGAAAACCATTAAAAAAGATTTTATTTCCAACTAAATTCCCAGTATATATAAAAGGTTCTCCAAGTGTATAAGACATGGTGTAATTAGGTCCAAAAACTACAGGATTTAGATTTTTTGCTACCCTTCCTGCGCTTGCCATAACTTTTAAATTAGTCTGGGAATATGAAGTTGTAAAGAATGAAAGCGAAAAAATAAAGAGCAGTGCAATTTTATTTACAGACGAGATTGTTGCATGTTCTTTATTAGGAATAATCTTAATGATTAATTTTTTCGTTGTCCTTGCTAAAGATGATTGACTTTTATAATTCACAATTGAGAAATAAGTAAAAGGTTAAATTGATTTTAATCGTGTCAGCATAAAATAGAATTCGCCATTCAAATTTCGTCATTACTCCACTTGTTTTTTGGTCCAAGTTGTTCAAGTTTAGACTTTATAGTTATTCAGAAAGTGAGATGAATTATCTTGCCTTAAAATTTAACTCTAATCTAATTCCTATGAAAAAAAATTACATTATTATCTATTTTATCTTTGTTGATTTTCAGTTGTTCAAAGCCTGGATGTACTGATCCAATCGCGAAAAATTACAGCAGCAGCGCTAAAAAAGATGATGGGTCTTGTACTTATGAAACCAAGCTAATTTTCTGGCAAGATTTGGCTGCTGCAAATTCATGGGGTCCTTTAAGCGTGACATCCTTGAAATATTATGTAGATGGCAATTACATAGGTTCTTCCATTGCTACCGAATATTATACTTCTCAACCTAGTTGTTCTGCTGCAGGTCAAGCTTCTTACACCATTAATTTGGGTAAAAACACGTCCCAATCTGTAAATATTAAAGTAACGGATCAAACAGGTTTTACGTGGTATGATGAATTTGTTACCGTGACAAATGCGGAGTGTAATTATTACCAAGTTTATTAAGTAAGAGAAAACTATTAGAACAATCAACTAAAAAATAAACTTATGGACGTAGTAGTACCAAATCCAAAAAAAGAACTCAGAATTAGATTTCAAATTGATGAGATAAGAACTGCAATTAAGTCTTTACCAAAATTTGCTGCCACTGCCACTTTAGTAATCAGCAATGACACAATGAATTATTACCAATTTACTGCTAAAGGTGAAGGTCTTTTTAGCACAGGTTTAATTTTAGAAATTAGTCTACATGAGATTACAAATGAAATCACAGAAATTAGGTTTGAAGGCAGAAGAGCAATTGGTTGGATCGACAGAATAACTGAGGTTACTGCAACTTACAATTATATCAATGGCTGTATTAGCTTAATTGGAAAAGTGTTAACGCAAGAGGTGAAATGATAAAAGAGTGTCTGTTTTCATCGTCTAACTATATCTAAAAACAATAAAATGAAAAAAACATCACTTCTTATAATAGCATTATTCACTATGTTGTTTTGTAATGCACAAAGCTATAATTTCGACCAAGGAGTTAAGGCATTCGATGAAGGAGAATATGAAAATGCTCTAGAGTATTTTGGTAGGGAAATTAATGATAATCCTAAAGCTGCTTTATCATTATATTATAGAGCAATTATCTATAATTATCAAGACCAGAATTCATTTGCCTTAAAAGATATAAATACCGCTATAAAATATTTCTCTTCAAAAGAGAAAGAAATGTTGTCAGGAGCTCATAGATTGAGAGGGGATATTTATTATAAAATCGATAATTATGAAAAAACATTTGAAGATTATTCAATAGCATTGAAGCTTTCTCCTAACGACCCTGAAATTTATATTGACCGTGCGCAAATCTTCTTTGACTTGAAACAGTATTCGCAGGCTGAGGCAGACTACAGGCAAGCTTTGAAAATTGATGAATCATTAGAAATACCATATGCTGGGTTGGGCAGAAATTATATAAATCAGAAAAAATATATCGAAGCAGAAAAGGTACTAAATCAGTTAATTAAACTTTCCCCTGACTATACTGAAGGGTATAAATTTAGAGCAAGAGTATATTTTGAACAAAACAAATTTGAGGAAGCGATTGAAGATATATTTTACTGCTTTCTGTTAGACGAAAAAGATAAGGGTGTACGAAGTTTATTTCTTAAATATTCGGAGAAGAATTATTCGCTAGCATTTTCAAAGGTAAATGCTCAAATTTTTTCTACACCAGAAAAAGAACTTTGGTACTTTGTCAGAGCTCAACTTTTTGAAGGTAAATATAATTACAGAGCAGCCATTTCAGATTATACCAAATTAATGGAACTATCCGATATAGATAATAAAGCTGACCTTTTGTCTTACAGAGCCGAATGCTATTCAAATGCTGGGTTGTATGAACAATCGATTTCTGATTATTCAGAAGCTATTTCTATTGACTCTACAGATGCCTACTATTATGGCAATAGGGGTGATGCTAAACGGTTAATGGGTAATTACAATGGGGCTATAGAAGACTTTACAAAAGCGATTGAAGTTGAACCTCGGGAATCATGGTTCTATTATCGTAGAGGTTGGATTGAGGAGGAATTTCTAAAAAATAATGAAGCTGGGTTAAATGATTACAATGAAGCAATATCAATAAATAAAGAATACGCCTACACCTATTTGAAAAGAGGCCGTTTGTATGAAGTCAAATTAAACAATCCTATAAAAGCAAAGGAAGATTACAAAAGCATTCTCTTACTTGACACAATAGTTCTTCAAAGTGGCAATTGTCGGCAATATGCTCTTTTTCATTTAGGCCGTGGAGACGAAGCTATATTATGGTTAAATAAAATAATTGAGCAATATCCAACAGAAGGAAATTATTATGATGCTGCATGTTTGTACTCTTTAATGAATAAACAAAATGAAGCATTGGCAAAATTGAAACAGTCATTTGAGAATGGTTACAGAGACTTTATTCACCTTGCCGATGATGATGATTTAGACAATATCCGTAATCTGTCTGAGTTTAAAACTTTAGTAGCAGAATGGAAAAATGTTTTTGATGAATCACTTAAAAAAGATTTAGTTGTAAAAAAAGAGGAATCTAAAACGGAAACTCAAACGGTGTCAATTCCAATGAACGTAAGTGGCGGAGGGACTTACGAAGTTCCTTGTAAAATTAATGAGCTGAAATTAAATTTAATATTTGATACTGGTGCGAGTGATATCACAATTTCCAAGACAGAGGCTGAATTTATGCTTAAGAATGGATATTTAAGCAAAAATGATATAACAGGAACTTCAAGTTATATGATTGCAAATGGTGATATTGAAATTGGGACAACAATTGTTTTTAGAAAGGTAGATTTTGGCGGCCTTATTTTAAAAAATGTAAAGGCTTCAGTTATAGAAAATAAAAATGCACCGCTTCTTTTTGGGCAAAGCGCATTAAGTAAATATGGAAAAATAACTATTGACAATGAGAAAAAAATTATTACCATAACAACAAAGACGGGAAACTAAAAAATGCAGAAACACAGCAGCTAAAACGGGTTTGACAAATTGAACAGAGATAACGGTTAAAAGCAGGTTGACCAACTAAAGTGATAGATAAAAGTGGAGACAAGAAAACCACAATAAAAAAACAGCGGAGATTCTGAAAATCGAAAAGATTAGGAACAAAATTAAATTTAAATAAATGAAACAGTTTTTTTTTATAACAATAATGTTACTAATGTTTAGAGCAGCAGATGCACAAAGTCAGTTTCAAGAAAAAATTATAGTGGTCGAAAAGGACTTCACAGCAAATTATTATACTAATGAAGATTACGTAATTATTACAATTTTGTCAAAGTTTGTACCTTCCATATACACAGACATAAATAAAAACAACTTAATAGATCCCTTTATTGAAAAAATTTATTCAGTTTCTCGAGGAAATAATTTATGTGTAGCTAATGTTCTAGAAGGTGAATCGTCAACCACTTGTGACCAAGCGACTAATGCAATATTAGTAGCGAAAAACAATGAGTATCAATTTATTATTCCCAAAAATGAATTAACTTATATTCCTAAAGAACCTATTTTTTTGACTTTTGGTGCATGGAATGAAGAAAAGAAAATTCATTTTACAATAAGTAATAAAAACAAATCTTATGTTTTGAATTAGATTTGTTTCACCCAAATAAAACCCACCCATAACAACGTACAAGCGTAACCCGAAAAAAGTATTCGATAGTGCACGGCACGTTAGCGGTCTTAAAAAAACCAAAATTATGACAGAAGAAAATTATCCAGGAGTTCTTGACAGAGTTAAAGCAATAATGACAGATGGGATAGTCATCATTATTTTTATTTTCACCATATCCTATGTTTTTTCGCTTTTTGAAAGCGTGCCAGACAATGCTCGAATTATAGCGTTTGTCTTCATTTTCTTGCTTTATGACCCTCTTTTCACTAGCATTTTCGGCGGAACTATCGGGCATATGATTATTGGTCTCCGTGTTAAAAGAGAATCAAATGAACAGAAAAACGTACTATTCCATTTAGCAATACTAAGATATATTGTGAAAGCTTTATTAGGCGGGATTTCGTTATTGACAATTTCAGGTAATAAAAAAAGTAAAGCAATTCATGACTTCTTGGTTGGATCGATTGTAGTTTATGTGAAATCGAATGAAAACAAATAAAACGCGTGCTACAAACTTCTAGCAAAAAAGCGACTTAAGTTCTTGCATAAAGTATTATGTTTTATATCAATTCCAGTGCTTCTGAAAGTTTAGCACCTCGAAATACTCGTCTTAAGCATGAGTTATACCTTTAGAAACAAATAAACATCAAAATATGTCAAACTTCGAGAAAATAATTAAAGAAAAGAGTGATTCAGAATTGACTGATATCTTCATTAAAAACAGTGGCTATCAAGAAGAGTTTATGATAGAAGTTCAAGAAGAATTAATATATAGAAATATACCTCTTGATTCTTTAATAAAATTTAGAGGCGAACAAAATAAAATAGATGACATTATACTAGAACAAGGCGAACAGGGTAGCCAATTTTGGATTATCGCGGCCTTCATTGGTTCAATTTTTGGAGGAATTTGGGCTATTTTTGCTGGTTATAGTTACGCATATTCTAAACATAAAGTAAAGGAAAAAGAATACTTTGTTTACAATGACTCGACACGGAAATATGGTAGGATTATGCTGATTATAGGATGTGTGATTTTTACCTTAGCTTTGTTTAGCAGATTTTTTTAAATCAAGTTCTAAACACAAGTGGCTCGAAGAGCTTTGCGATATATAAAAATTAGCTCTTTCTTAAGAATTCTCGGGAATTCCTAAGAAAATTTAAGAAGAATTGTTGTTTTTACTTAGGTGGGTTGTGCTAAAAGTATTTTCATCCCCCTACTCGACTTTGGGAGAAAGTTGTTTTTTAATATAATATTTGGAGGGGTAATAATGGTTAAATACTCTTTATGTAAAAATGCCCTTTGATCAATAATAAATAAGTTGAAATAAGATAAATTATTTAACAACTAAATAAAATAATTAAATTTAGACGATCGCCCACTCAAAGTAACAGGATAAAACTTCAAAGCCGCCAAGTGGTGAAATTTTAAATTATATAACATGAAATCAAAATTGACTATTTTCCTTGCTGCTCTTTTTTTAAGCGTATGCACTTTATCTGGCAATGCGCAAACATCATTACCAAAGGGTAAAGCACAACTAATTGAATTTACTAATGCTACTGCTAAGTTTACTGTACCTGCAGGGAAAACATGGTATATAATGAATATTTTCAGTGACTGTGCTGCTAATATAAAACCAAGCACGGAATCTGCTGAATATAAACAATTTGAAGAAGTAAGAGTTTTTATTAAAAATATTGACAATTACTTGTTAACTGATCTTTCCAAAAATAAATTGGGCCCTGTAGTTTATAGAGGTCCCAATCACGAAAGAATTCAGCCTATGCCAATTGTCCTATCAGAAAATTCCACAATAGAATTTATTATCACATCTGGTGATTGGGCTAAAATTGGGACAGGGGAAATAAAGAAAAACGATGTCCTTAATGCTTTTTTAAATTATATTGAAGCGGATAATTAATCTGCCCATAACAGCGTGCAAGAAACACTTAAAATCCGAGGACTTTAGTTTCACAACTAAGACAGCTTAACATCTTAAACATTAAATTTAAAAAATAACAAAATGAAGAATTTATTGATTTTAGCAACAATGTTGCTCACTCTTGGGTTTGCAAATGCGCAAGATGCAAGTTCTTATAAAAAAGCAGTGATTAATGACCCTGACGGCTATACAAATGTTCGTGACGGAAAATCAGTAAACTATAATGTTATAGCAAAGATATATGAAAATGAAGTTTTCTTTGCTTCCCCTTCCACTGCAAGCAACTGGTATCCGGTAATAACCAAAAATGGGACCAAGGGCTATGTTCACAATTCTAGAATTTCTTTTCTGAGTAACAATAATTCAAATCATAACATTACAAGTGGAGAAATGTCGCTTATATTAAATCTATTAGGAGGTAATGCTAATACAAGTAAATTGATATGTAAAAGAAACTCTTGTAAGAAAGAATTTTGTTGTGGTTGGGAACATAGCAGTACCGGTGGATGTCGGGAGGCATGTATTACTGGTGTTAAATGTCGCGGAGATTATTGCTCTCAATATTGTTGTGAGAAAGATTAATATATTTACAACAAGTCAGAAATTAGCGGTTCAAACCAGGCTGACTACTAAAGCGAAAAACAAAAAAGTTGAGGCAAGAAAACAACTATAAAAACAGGGAGTATTCTGAAAATCCAAAAGAGTAGGAATGAAAAAAATGAAAATAAATGAAAAAAGCAAAAATGATCTTAGGAGTAATTCTCTTTTCTTCAATGATTTTAACTAGCTGTGGAAACAACGGATATGACTTATCTACTCCAGAAGCAACAATAAATACTTTGATTAAAGCAAGTTCAGAAAAAGATAAGGAAGGATTAAGTTTATGTTTCTCAAAACAAAGTGCTAGAGAGTTTAAGTCAATTGTGAATAAAACTCTAACAGAAAAAGATTTAAATGATTTGGACGAGATGTTTAGAAACGCTAAAGTTAAATCCAGTAAAATAGATGGCTCATCAGCCTCGGTCTCGATAAAATTAACAATTAGAGACGAAGAAATATTTATGGTAAAAGAAAATGAAAATTGGGTAATCCTTGATTTCTAATCAGAAAATTATTTTTTAATATAATATTTGGGGGTGTTTATCTCGATACATCCCCAGCGAGCTGTGAAAAGTCGATAAGCTTTGTTAAAGAATAAAAAATTAGGTGTTCCTTGGACAATCTCAGGTTTTCTTAGCAATTCATAAAAAAACTAGATAAGGAGTAGTGATAAGCCTCTTTTTTATACATTTACTACTAACCTCAACTGAATTTATGAAAACTTTGTTATTAAATTGCTCACTGATTATAATTTTATTAGTGTCTTGTTCATCACCTATGAATTCAACTGAAATTATAGGTACACCTATTAAAATAGAAAATCTTGAGGTTGCACAGAATGATTTTCCTGACGCAATGGAATGGGAGAGTGCTGTAAAAGCTTGTGAAAAATTAGGAAGTGGTTGGAGGCTTCCAACTAAAGATGAACTTGATCTAATGTACAGTAGAAGAAGGTACATTGGCGGTTTTGGAAATACCAGCTATTTCAGTTCTTCGGAGGATGGCAGCAGCGATATTTGGTTACAGGATTTCAAATTTGGTTTCCAGTACAGCAGCGGTAAGTACAACTACTGCTTTTTCCGTGCCGTTCGGTCTTTTTAACGAAAGATAAGCTAACTTCCCATTAGATCATTTCATTTGATAAGCTCATCGAGCGGAGTCGAGATGTGCTAAGCACAAGCAGCTCAATCCACTCGCTAAATTGCTTGGTTTTATTTACTTCAGAAGCTAAAATAATTTATAAAAGAAAGATCAAATTGCTGAGCTACCTTATTTGGATGGATTTACAATATTTTGTTTCACTTATATATATTATAACGTTAATTTTAATAAAACGGCAGAAAAAAATATTAAATTTGGAAGGCGAAACCTGAAATGCCATTTAACAGTTTAGGGAATTATTTAAAATATAAAAAAATGAAAATAGTAAGTTTAATTTCAATCCTTTTAGTCGGCTTTAGTTGTATTTCATACGGCCAAACCGTAACTATAGGATCCCAAGTATGGATGAATAAAAACTTGGATGTAAGTACCTTTCGTAACGGTGATCCCATTAACCAAGTAAAAAGCAATGAAGAATGGTTAAAAGCGGAAAACGAAGGTGTACCTGCTTGGTGTTATTATGAAAACAAGAAAAAAAATAATAAGAAATACGGTATACTCTACAACTGGTATGCTGTTAACGACCCTAGGGGTTTAGCGCCGGTTGGTTACCATTTACCTTCGGACACAGAGTTGTGGCAACTAAGCGAATATTTATCACCAGGAGACGAGGGTGCCAATGCAGGAAAAAAAATGAAAAGTACGAATGGTTGGCAACTAATTGAAGGTAAGGATGGCAATGGCACCAACGAAAGCGGCTTCAACGGTCTTCCTGGCGGCTTCCGCACCAACGGTGGATTTTTCCACAACCAAGGTGATAATGGTTACTGGTGGAGTGCTACAGAGGGCAGTAAAATGTCTGCCTCTACCTTTGAATTATTGAATAGAAATGATTATTCTTTCAATATTGGTAATTACAGTAAAGGTGGTGGGCTTTCCGTTCGTTGCATCAAAGATTAGCCACCTTCTTCACCTTCGAAATTGTATTCACGTGAACACCTACAATCTTTGAGATTTCAGAAGCTTTAGAAGTTTCTCCTGAAGAACTTTTTAGAATTTACAAGGGAAGGATTAGTTAACTTCCCAATAGATCATTTTACTTGTCTCGATACATGCCCAGCGAGCTGAGGCCACTCGATAAGCAATGCAAAACAATAAAATTTAGCTCTTTCTTAAGAATTCTCGGGGATTCTCGGGAATTCCTAAGAAAATTTAAGAAGAATTGTTGTTATTACTTAGGTGAATTGCTTATTGAAAATCAATTAATTCTCTTTTTAAAAAAAGCTAACTTCGCTATGTAAACAGTTACATATAATTGATAGCGAATGGCCAAATTCATAAAGCACAATTTCCTTAAAAATGAAATAGAAAATATTTTTAAAGAAGCTGAAGATGTAATAATTATTATCTCTCCATTTATTAAATTACCAAGTGAAATTAAAAAAATTCTTGAACCTAAAAAAAAGGATTCTAAATTCGAATTATTATTGATGTTTGGGAAAAATGAAAGCGATATTTCAAAGAGCCTAAGTCCTGAAGATTTTTCTTTTCTAAAGGGTTTTAAGAATTTAAGAATACACTACCATAAAGATCTACATGCAAAATATTATGCTAATGAGACTACGAGTATCGTTACCTCCATAAACCTTCACGAATATTCATTTCAAAATAATATCGAAGTTGGCATGTTATTGAAGCGTGAAAGGTTTTCGATATTAGGCGACAATTCAATGGATACGGAAGCATTTGACTATTTTATGGATGTTTTCGATTCAAGTAAGTGCGTATACGAACAATCTTTAAAAGAAAAAAGTACTTTTTTTGGCCTATTTAAAAAAGAAATTGGGATTGATGTAATTGAAGATAATTCTAAATCAATGTACCGGAAAACAGCGCCGGCAAAAAACAATTCAAGCGCAAGTGGTTATTGTATTAGAACTGGTATAATAATACCATTCAATACAAAGCAACCATTTTCCATTGAAGCATTTAAAAGTTGGAATCAGTTTAAAAATAAAGACTTTAAAGAGAAATATTGCCACTACTCTGGTGAACCATCAAATGGAGCAACTAGTTTCTCAAAACCAATTTTAGCAAAGAATTGGAAAAAAGCTATGAAGTAATGGGTTCCGATTTATGCAAGAACAGTAAATATTAGCCGCGTTTCAATAAATTAATTACCTTAGCTTTAATGCAAAATCAGAAGAAAAAAGTCGAAGTTGTTGCTGCAGTTATTATGCATAATGATAAAATATTATGTGTGCAGCGAGGTGAGAATAAATTCGAATATATATCAAAAAAATATGAGTTTCCTGGAGGGAAAATGGAAGCAGGTGAGACTAAAAAACAAACCATTATTCGTGAAATAAAAGAGGAATTAAATATGGATATTATTCCTGGAGAAGAGCTCAAAACAGTTGAGCATGAGTATCCCGATTTTATATTGACAATGCACAGCTTTATTTCTGAATGTTTATCTACTGAAGTTTATTTAACTGAGCATATTGATTACAAATGGCTTTCTCTTTCTGAATTAGATTCACTTGATTGGGCTGCTGCCGACCTGCCAATTGTTGAGCAATTGATAAATTCATAACATGGACATTCGTCAAGCGCTTTCTGATAGTATTCAAACTGGATTTGTAGACCAACTTATTCAATCCAATAAAGCGTATCGGCCGGAATTATTGACCAATAACCCTGAACAAGGCAAAAAGGTATTATCGACTATTATTCGTGAATTAGAACAATGTGACGAATTCTGGTTTTCAGTAGCGTTTGTTACTACTGGTGGAATTGCTGCATTGATGGAAACCCTCATTGCATTAAAGAAAAAGAAAATCAAAGGAAAAATTTTGGCTTCGCAGTATCTCAATTTTACCCACCCTGAGGCATTAAGAAGAATTATGCAATTCGAAAATATTGAATTAAAGATTGCAACAGAAGGTAATTTTCATTCGAAAGGTTATTTGTTCAGAAAAGGAAATGTTTTTGATTTAATTATTGGAAGTAGTAATCTTACCCAAACCGCTTTAAGTACTAATAAAGAATGGAATTTAAAGATTTCTGCAACAGATAATAGTGAATTAATTGGAGTAGCGGTGGCAGAATTCAGGCAGGAATTTGAAGTAGCGCAAAAAGTCGAAAAAAAATATTTAATTGAATACGATTTGCTTTGGCGGGCACGAACCAAATTTGAACGTGAAATAAAAGAGAGAAGAAAGTCATTTGAGGCATTAAAAGTCACTCCCAACCTTATGCAAAAAGAGGCGCTTTCTAATCTTGAACATTTAAGATCCATTGGTAAAAAGAAAGCTTTGCTTATTTCCGCCACTGGAACTGGTAAAACGTATCTGTCTGCATTTGATGTTCAAAAAGTTAAACCAAAAAAATTCTTATTTATAGTTCATCGTTTAACCATTGCTGAAGAAGCAATGAAAACCTTTCAGAATTTATTAGGGTCTAATATAAAAATGGGTATCTATTCGGGTAATCGTAAAGAATTAGATTCTGATTATCTATTTTCTACCATTCAAACTATTTCGAAACAAGAGCATTTAGATAAGTTTGATTCACATTATTTTGATTACATAGTTATTGATGAAACGCATCGCGCTGCAGCAGATTCTTATCAACGAATTATGAATCATTTTAGTCCTAAATTTCTTTTAGGAATGACTGCAACTCCTGAGCGCACTGACGGGGACGATATTTTTAAAATGTTTGATTATAACATTGCTTATGAGATTCGTTTACATCGGGCATTGTCGGAGGAAATGCTGAGCCCGTTTCATTATTATGGAGTTACAGACCTTACTATTAATGATCAAGAAGTTGATGAATTAACAGATTTCAATCACTTAACTGCGAAAGAACGTGTAGATAGAATTATTGAAACTACTCAACTATATGGCTGTGATGACGGAAATGTTCGTGGATTGATCTTCTGTTCTAAAAATGAAATATCAATTCAGCTTTCGAAAGAATTTAACAAGCGAGGTTTTCAAACAGTAGCGCTAACTGGTGATAGTTCGGAAGAGGAACGCCAAAGATCCATTCGTTTATTAGAAAGTGAAAACAAATCGGAAAAACTAGATTACATTTTCACGGTGGATATTTTCAATGAGGGAATTGACATTCCAAGTGTGAACCAAATTATTATGCTTAGACCAACGCAATCTGCTATCATTTTTGTTCAGCAATTGGGCCGTGGTTTACGAAAAATTGATGCTAAGGATTACTTAACAGTTATAGACTTCATAGGAAATTACAATAACAATTATTTAGTTCCTATTGCACTTTATGGAGACACATCATACAACAAAGATGCTTTACGAAAACTGATTTCTAGCGGGAGTAGTTTTATTCCAGGATGTTCTACCATAAATTTCGATCAAATTTCTAAAGAAAAGATTTTTGAGTCCATAGATTCTGCGAATATGCAGATGAAAAAAGATTTGTCAAAAGATTATTATTTAATCAAGCAAAAAATGGGACGCATCCCCATGATGGTTGATTTTATAAATCATGGTTCTCGTGATCCCCAATTGTATGTCAATTATTCTAAATCTTACTTCAATTTTGTCGCAGGACAAGAAGATGATTTAAAAGGTCTCATTAATAACAAACAAAAGAAATTATTGGAGCTTTTTTCTAATGAAATCAACAATGCTAAACGCATTGAAGAAACCATAATTTTAAAGAAATTAATGCAGGATGAATCCCTTGAAATAAAGAATTTTGTAGCCCAAATAAAAGATAAATACGGTTATATTCTTTCCGATAAAACACTTAATTCTTGTTTGAGAAATTTAAACTTTGAATTTGTAACAGAGTCCAAGGATAAAAAACTAAAATCTGCTCGAGAAATTTATAGTCTAAATATTGTCCGAAAAGAAGGAGGAAAATTGATAATTGAGAAAGACTTTCTTTCATTATTAAAACAGAAAGATTTTAAAGAATTCTTATTGGATAATATAGACTATGCAATAAAAACATATGATTTTAAATACGAAGAATCCAAATTTGTAGATGGGTTTGAATTGTACCAAAAATATACTCGAAAAGATGTTTTTCGTATTTTAAATTGGGATCAAAATCCCTTGGCACAAAATGTAGGTGGGTACATGATCGCTTCTGATAAAAGCAACTGCCCTATTTTTGTGAATTATAAAAAAAATGACAACATTTCAAGTACTACAAAGTATGAAGATAAATTTGTGAGTCCTTCTAGATTTGAATGGATGTCAAAAAATAAAAGAAGATTGACCAGCCCGGATGTTCTTGCAATAAGGAACTCAATAAGCAATAATACTCGATTACCTTTATTCATTAAAAAAAGTAATGATGAAGGTTTAGAATTTTACTTCATGGGAGATGTCACTCCAATCGATGAGAGTTTCAAGGAAACAATGATGCAGGATGACACTGGGAATAATGTTTCAGTAGTAAAGTTAGATTTCAAAATGAATACCACCGTTGAAGATAGTCTTTATGATTATTTGACGAGTGTTTAAATTAACTCCTTAAAATACTTTTTTAGTCTACTCCGAAAAATTATACACTCATACCACAGATTATACTAGAGAAAGCCTGTCTAAACTAAAAGCTATAAAAAATAAACTATAGAATTCTCGATATTTCTTTAAAAATTAGAGAAAATACTTAGAATAAATTTTTTTAAATGGTTTTGATTGTAGGCATCGAATGCAATTTATGAAAGCGAAAAAAGGATAATTCGAAGGGAATCAAATGAATTCAATTTAATCATTCACTTTTACCCTTTGGTATTCATTTAGCCAATAATCTACTCCCCCATGATGAGAGCAAGCACCCCTTCCAGTAGCATAACTTCTATTACCATCCCTGCAAATTGCACCTACCCTTGAAGCAATCCATCTGTAAACCTCTTTTTCACCATTATATTTTTCGTAAACCCAGACACCGCGTTCTTCACCATTAACTAATGATCCTTTAATTGATTCATAACCGAATATTCCTTGAAAGTAAATATCACCAGAAAAACCATTCTGCTTAAATTTTTTATACTTTGTTTCATTCAAAACCTGATTTAAATAATCTTCGTTTTGAAGTAAATTATTTAAACGAAAATTTTCGTCATTAAGCAAAGATCTTTCCTTATTGATACTATCAATTTTTTGTTCCAGATTATTTTTCTGCAATTCAGATTTCTCAATAAGCTTCGCATTTAAACTTTCAAGTTTATTAATATTATTAAAAATAAAATATCCGAGGATTGAAACAAGAATAAAAAAAAGACTAATCCAAGCTCTTTTAAATTTTTTAAACACAGAAGCTTTTTTCTTCAGGGTTTCATGGAAATTTAATCCATCTTTTTTTGATTTTTTTTCAATCCCAGAATCCAGTAGAGGAAAATTTATATTTTCTTCAAGAGCTTTTAGAACATTAATTGCAAGCAGATATCTAAGTCGCCTTTCTACATTCTCATCAAATAATTTTAGTTCAGATGGCTTAAAATTTGACAATAAATAACGGATAATTTGATCATAATTTTCAAAACTATCATACCGTTTCATTACCGTGCTGAAAGCACCCAAAGTAATAGATGATATGTTTTTTATTCTTTCTTCATGTTTTATCTTTTCTAAAGCATGATTCCAAGCATCATTAAGTTCCGTCCTAACTAAATTGCTAAAAATTACATACATGTAGTCCTCCTCGCCTATGTAATATTTACGCAGTAGGCAAGCATATAAATTCAAGTTTTCTTTTCTTCTATCTTTAAACACAAGGATTGAATTTTATATGTTATTAAATTACTGTTTAAAATTAATCTTTTATGAGGTGTTAGGGGTAATTAATACATAAATTATAGTGAAACATATCGTTAAAAAACAGCCTGAATTAAACTATAAATAGGATATTTAAATTCCTTACTCTTATAAGTGTAAAATGAGTCCCAAGTTTCTAGGGTAATTGCTATTAATAATGTCTAATTGTTTTTTAATAAAAGTCTAAAATATTTTCGAGTCTCTTCATCTGTACAATATAAATGACATGATTTAGCACCTCTTGTCAATAATGTTCTATATGTATTT
The DNA here is from genome assembly GCA_947447525.1 of Flavobacteriales bacterium. GTDB lineage: Bacteria > Bacteroidota > Bacteroidia > Flavobacteriales_D > Crocinitomicaceae > UBA952. The sequence continues at coordinate 95,924 of CANFJL010000012.1, forward strand.
TTAATAATTGATTCAACCAAATCACGACCTTCAATTGGATCTGTTTTAACAAGATTCTTCCATGTATGTAAGGCTTTATCTCCGCCTGGATGAGCCTCAGGCTTAATAATGATTTCACCATTTCTAACGATAAAATCATCGCCTAAAATAACGCCAATATGATCTAATTCTAATCCTTGACAAGTGTGAATACAACCTACTTCGTTCACGGATTCAGGTTTTAAAATCCATAACATTCCATCTTCCTTCAAATTCCATCTCATTCCAAATTCAAATTCCGGAAATGATATGTCATAAGTTTTATCTTGATTTTCTTTCGATAAGCTTTTCCATTGCTTAGAATTTGAGTCGGTAACCCATTTCCAACAATAACCAGCGACTATTCTTGCACTATTTCGTTCTTTATTTAATTCAATGATTTTATTTTTAAGTTGAGTTGGATTGTCATAAACTTTGAAGTCATAATCATTTACATCAAGAAAAGTATTAGCATTATCTCTAATATCTAAACAATTATCTAACCATGCCAAATAACCATCCGAACCAGAGCATCTGAATTGAGATTTTAATTCTCTATTTGTAACATTCGCATTAAAATGATTTGCCCACTTTTCTATTTCTTCTTTAGAACCAATATCTTTCAAAGTTACTTTTTGGTTCTCATCAATAAAGAATACTGAAAACAAAGATGAATTTATAATTTCTTTTACTTGATTTTCACCTAAATGAGAAAACATACCCGATTTCTCGTTAAGCCTATGAGCCTCATCTACTATTAAGGCGTCGAAAGTATTCGGCATTGTATCATGAAAAGAGCCTGACCCCCTAAATAAATTAGAAAACTGTGTTTTCTTCATTGTCTTAGTCAATTTTGCTTCATAAACACTTCTAGGCGCTGAATTTCTAGTTACGTATTGACCAATTAATCCCATTTTAGTAAGTTCAACTAATAGATTAATTGCTACAACTGACTTTCCTGTTCCTGGTCCCCCTTCAATAATTAAGACTTGTTTATTACCCGTTTTTGCTTTTTTCGTAAGTTTTTTGGCTTCTTCATAAATTTCTTTCTGATCATCAATCAACACAAATTCTTTATTTCCTTTCATTAAAGAAACCATACTATCAGCCAAAGCTTTTGAGGGTCTTATTTCACCATTTTCAATTTTGTAAATAATATCATTCTTGTCACCATGTTTGATATACTTTTTAATAAAATCCTTTAATTCTTTTTTATCATCTTTACAAAAAACAGGGGCTGCATCAATATATTCTTGATAAAATTTATTCTTTATTACATCGTCCTCTTTGTAATTATGCAAATAAGCACAAGGTATTAATTCAATATCGCCGTCATAAACCCCCGAATTAAAACTATTCAATAACATCGAATATGACCAGGCCTGATAACTAGGATGTTGAGTGTCTTTATTTCCATGGCTAAACCTTGTATTTACAATTGCATCCTTATTTGTTAAAGTTGCCTCCGTCCATTGTTTTAACTCTATTAGAATAGCATGATCCTTTCCATTACTGTCTTGTCCCGCAATGATAAAATCAATTCTATTTTGGGTACTTGGAATAGAATATTCAATTGCAACACCTGCATTATTTGGTAAGTCATCTCCGGATAAGAGCATACCTATCATAGGTAGTGAATTTGCCCATGATCTGTACTCACTATCACCTACTTTTTTGTGTAATTGTTCTTCAACTTTATCTCTTATTATATCTTCAATACAACCTACAGTGAAGTCTTTTGTGAATTGTTCTTTGCTAGCTTTGTATACAATCATAGTTCTGTGTACTTTGTCGCTTTACCTTTAGATTTAGAAACTGGATACTTTTCCGCGTTGCGCTTGATTTTATTCATTACAATCTGTTTAACATCCAACTGATGCTTTTCTGCCAAAAGAAACGCGTATGCAAAAACATCTGCTAATTCTTCTTTGAGTCTTTCTGAATCGACTTCATCAGATTCTTTGATGGATTTCCAAAGAAAAAGCTCATTTAATTCTGCTACTTCAATAGAAAGTGCTGTTGCCAGGTTTTTAGTATCATGGAATTGCTTCCAATCTCGTTCATCACGAAAATCAACCAAGGCCTTTGTAATTTCAAGAATCTCTGACATAGCAAATCAATTTAATCTCTAAAGTTAATCAATTTGAGCTTATTGAAGATTGGTGGTGTGAAAAGAAATGGTGGAGTGTTAAGGATGGGGACGCTTGTATAATTTAGCACAGGATGTGCTTGGTTTTATCTATTTTTGACCCCCAAGCGTTTGCAGTAAAATAAGGGGCAAACAAAACAATCATAAAAAATAATAATATGAATGATTTTAAGAAACCCAATGACATATGGACTGCGAGATGGAATGACAGATACAGCCAAGAGGAATTTGTTTATGGTGAAGAGCCCAACAATTATTTAAAAGAGCAAATAACAAAACTATCTGTAGGTAAAATCTTATTTCCAGCAGAAGGGGAAGGACGAAATGCTGTTTATGCCGCTCAACTTGGTTGGGATGTTTCTGCTTTTGACATAAGCATTGAAGGTAAAAACAAAGCACTTAAACTTGCTCAAAAAAATCAAGTGACTATCGACTATAAAATTGGCGCATTAGAAACATTAGATTTTCAAAGCGAACAATTTGATGCAATTGCGCTAATTTATGCACACTTTCCTGCTAATATAAAATCAATTTATCATAAGTCCTTTGACAAATATTTGAAAAAGAATGGTACCATAATCTTTGAGGCCTTTAGCAAAAAACACATTGACTATGTAACAGCAAACGAAAAAGTTGGCGGACCAAAAGACATTGACAGCTTGTTTTCAATAGAAGAAATTAAATCGGATTTCCTGAATTATGAAATTATTGAATTGGTAGAACAGGAAATAGAGTTAAACGAAGGTATTTATCATAACGGTAAAGGTTCAGTAATTAGATTTATTGGACGAAAAAAATAATGAGCTTTTAATTCTTGGTTTAAACTGCTCAGATAAGAACAATTTATTTGTCACTTAAATTTGAATAATTGTGACATAAAAGCATCAACAAATAAGCTTCTTTGAATTCGGGGTCGTTGTGTATATAATTAAGCAGGTATTATTTATTTTAGTGGAAAATATTCACCATTATTGAGCTCGAAATCGTTTTATAATGGAAAATATTTTCGTTTTTGGTCGCTATAGTGGAAAAAAAACCACGATTTTTGAGGCACTTTTTTTAAAAGTTACTTCCCACTTTTTTGCGAAATTACTTCCCAACTCGGTATTTGTTCGTGTCAACCAGTCAGACATCTTCATCAACTGATTTCTTCTAGCTTGAAATTCAGCTAAATCTAAATCAGCAATCGCACAAAATCTCGTTGAATACTTTGGACAATATTTGAAGGTAAACTCAATTCATTCGCTTGGTCGTTCCAATAGGCAATGGCATCTTGAATTTCCTGAATAACTTTTTTTGGATTTTTTATCGTGAATGTTTCGGCAATGGTAAGGACATCTTCCAAGGTAATATCAACCCGTAAGCCATTTATCGATAAAGCTCTACTGGTTCTCGTATAGTTCATCAACGGATTCAAGGAATACGTGATGTCATACGCTGGAGAAATTTTCCATTTGTCCTTATCTTCATCATAGATGAACGAGTGATTTTTCAAATGATCGTCAGTATTAAAAAAGACAACATTAAAAACCATTCGTTTAAAGATTTCTTCCATATCACGATAGGAAACTTTAAGAAACAATGCCAGTTCAAAGAGGTTTTCATAACTGGAATCCTTCGGACTTTGATAATCCCATCCAGTTAATCCAGTCGCTGTCAAAACGTGTTTCTTCTTTCCCTCCTGACGATCGAAACGAAGCGTGGCAAAATGTTTTTGTTCAATCAATTTGGACGGCATCATAGTGATTCCAAGATGTTTCGCCGTTAGGTAGTAACAGTATTCAATTACTTCTCTGCTATAACCTAATGCATCATCCAAATTTAATTTGATTAAATAGTGATTGTATTCAGAAGAATGATTCAAATCCCCAGGAATAATTTCTCCAGTAGTTTTATGTTCTGAAATGAGAATTTTAGGCCTGGCGCCTCCAGCTGATGAACCAATTTTGAAGATGTTCAACAAGGCCTCATGATTGAGTACTGACGCATGCTGTTCAACTTTTGCCTGTAAAACTTCTTTCAAAACAGCAATGATTTCGGCAAGGTCAATTGACGTTGATTGAGGAAGATCCATGCTTGGACGATACTCCAAAGCACCCATTCCACGGTCTGCCACATATGCCAATTGCTCAATGACAGAAATTTGATTGAACTCTTTGCTACCTAATTCCATCCACTTTTTGAAAATAATATTTCCAAATACATCGGGCAATGAATCAGCAATCATAGGAGGAAGCCCTCGGAATGTTTCTGAATTATACTGACTAAATAATTGAACTTGTGGCGTTCGTTTTAAGATCCCCGTTGAAGGAAATAAGTTCTGAAAACGATCACTTTGAAGAAATTCAGGGTTGTATTGAAAAGACGATTTCTGTTGATTTTCATCAAATCCCAACCTCCCAATTTCTTGACCGAAGCAAAATACCGTTATGATGTTATTTTTCGCCATGACATTAATATAAAGAGGTCAATTGTTCGGTTTCATTTCGTTTATCCATCAAAAATTGATTGAACCCAACCAGCGCATCAAAATGATTAAAAACCTTGAGTAAAGTATCAATGGTAAAGTTCTTTCCTGATTCCAAATTCTGAATCGTAATTCTGGAAAGTTCGAGTTGTTCTGCCAAGTCCTGTTGCGAAAGCTTTTGCTGTTTGCGATAAGACTTTATCAAGTGCCCAATTTCTGATTTAACGTCTTTTATCTTGAGATTCCCAGTGAACATAATGCATAATATAATATTCAAATGTATGACATATTAATCAATTAGCATAATTAATTATACTTTTTAACATAAAAGCTGGCTTTAAAGACGATTAAAATTCATGCTGCTTAATTAGTCACTCATTGAGATTTTTAGTATTAAAATATAATTTTGATACAACACTAAAATATAGTTTTAGTACAAAGAGAATGTTTATCAATAAATGAGTTATAATGGAAAATATTTTCGTTTTTGGTCGCTATAGTGGAAAAAACCCCACGATTTTTGAGGCACTTTTTTTAAAAGTTACTTCCCACTTTTTTGCGAAATTACTTCCCAACTCGGGAAGTAATTCCAGGACCCAAATCTGTGTTTCACATTTGTATATGGCCTTCTGCAGGCCTTGCTGTTACTACTGAAATACTTTCTGTAATTGGGAAGTAAGCCCCGCAAAACAGCACAAAATAGCACAAGCAATTTTCTTGTAAATCCAATAAAATCAACACTTTAAGGGCTATTCGTGTTGAAAAGTAAATTGTGTGTTTTTGTATCTTTTGGATAACCTTGTGGCACAAATCTGA
>CANFJL010000013.1 GCA_947447525.1 Flavobacteriales bacterium
AGGTTTTAGATAAATATAGTACTGAGGAGAAAACAACCACAGTATATTCTATCGAGCAGTACGAGCACTTAAAAGGTGACATGCTTGATTTGTATCATACCTTAAAGAAACGAATTTTAAATATTGATTCTTCGGTAAAAGAGGAATACAAAAAACTGTATATCGCTTTTAAATCATCCACAAATTTTGTTGACATAGTGCCACAAAAGGTGAGATTGAGACTATCGCTTAATATTGATTATCCCGACATGATAGATCCAAAAGGATTGTGCAAAGATGTTTCAGGACTAGGCCGCTGGGGCAATGGCGATGTGGAAGTTGGTATTTCAAATATGAATGAACTTGATGATGTTATGGAGTTGATTCAGCAAGCATTCGATAAGCAATTAGAATACATCTAAACAATATTAATAAAGTAACAACAATACTTGTCTATGGATACAGAAGTGCTTCACAAAGAGATTGATTTAATTCAAGGAGTTATCAATAGAATGGCTAGTAATTCCTTTGTCTTAAAAGGATGGTTAATCAGTTTGATAGCAGTAGTATTAGCTTTAAGTAAAGACAGCTTGTTTTCCTGCAACACAATTTTTGTTTGCTCCATTTTGTGCTTTCCTATTTTAGTGTTCTGGTATTTAGATGCTTTCTATTTACATAAAGAAAAGTGTTTTCGAGCACTTTATGAATGGGTAATAAAAAACAGAATGAGTACCAATGAAAACATCTACTCATTGGATTATAGACCATACCAAAAGCAGGTTAATTCTCAGTTTCGTATTATGTTTTCAAAAACGCATTTACCATTTTACGGCCTGTCTTTTATATTACTGATCATTCTTATACTAATCATTAAATAATAAACAATGGCATCTAAACGGCAAGTATTTTATAGCTTTCATTTTTCTAATGATGTTATGAGAGTTCAACAAATCAGGAACATTGGAGCCTTAGAAGATAATAAACCCGTTTCAACTAACGACTGGGAAGAAGTTAAAAAAAAAGGTGATGCTGGCATTGAAAAATGGATTGATGATAATATGAATTATCGTAGCTGTGTTGTAGTCCTTGTCGGGGAAGAAACAGCAAATAGAAAATGGGTGAAACATGAAATTCAAAAAGCTTGGAAAGATGGTAAAGGTTTGCTTGGTATCTACATTCACAATCTGAAAGACCCAAATTCAGGAAGGTCTAAACAAGGTTCAAATCCGTTTGACCTATTCACTTTTAAAGACGGTAGTAAATTATCTAGCAAAGTAACTTGTTATAATCCAGACCCAAATGATGCATATAAAAGCATTGCAGACAATATTGAAAGCTGGATTGAGCAAGCTATAAATAATAGAAAATGAAATGCGGTTTCCGCATACCATCCTTTTCCAAATAAATTACAGCTCGTACTTCGTTGAAGCGTGTTATTCTCCACAATTTAGGTTTTAAGGCATGTAAAGGTATATGGCTAGATAACCAATCCGAAGTAAGCTATATACAATAAAGTGTATGTTGCCATCCTTGTCTAACTTTCATAAATTGCATTTATCAATTGTAAAATAAAATATGAACCAATGACGAAAACTAGAAATGAAATTTTGGAGAAAATTAAAATCGTACGTCCCCATATGTCTAATGAAGAAGCGAAACACCTCTTAGAAACACTAGAAACTTATTGTGAATTGGTTATTAATTATACGCTGAAAAACGGAGGTGATGAGGAGGAAAAACTCGAACGATTATAACTAACCACCCTCATAAAGCTTACCAGCAGCATTTAATCTTTTACAAATTTGAGAAGCCAATTTTTCAGGCTTAATAACGCTAACACTATCCGCATAAGAAAGAATCATTCTTTCTAACTCATAATTGATAATAATATCCAATGTTATCTCAAGCGTATCGTCATCAAGCCATTTAGACTTTTGTGAGCCATGTATAGGCTTGGTCACCATGTAGTTTCCGGTTTTTCCTTTAAAATGTAAAACCACCTCTTCTGTTTTTTTACCTGCGGGTTTTGTAACACCTATTATATCTTCAAAATAGTCTAGCCAATCAATTTCAGTATTTTTTTTATACTCAATATTCAATTCTTTGACTGCGATCATTCTATCTAAGGCTAAATTCCAATCAAATTTCTGATTTTCTGAATTATAACCAAATAGAAACCAACGATTGTTGTATTGTTTTAAAAAATAAGGATGAAGAATTAGATCATATGGATTATCCTCCTCAAAGGGCTTGTAGCTGATGGATAAAACTTGCTTATAAAATATAGCATTATGCAATTGTCCTAAAAACTCAATTCCCTTTAAGTATTCATTATTATCAAATTCAATTATAGTGTTTGAAACATCGTCAGGCGCCAATCCTTGTTTTAATTTAGGAACAAGTTCATGAATCCACTCAAATTGTGGCATGCCTTTAAATTGCGACAAAATATCGATGGCAGATTTCAATTGATTAATTTCAACTTCATTCAAAGGCATATTATTTATTGAAAACGAAGGATTGGTATATCTGTAAAATACTTTTTTCCCTTCACGTTCCTTTGTTAGTTCAATACTCCAACCCTCCTCACTTTCCATGAAAGATATGTCTTCAAATAGTTGGCGTCTACTGATACCATTTGATAATAAGTCTATTTCAGATAATACCTTATCACATGCTTCAAGTAGATCATCAATAAAATACCTCCGTCCTGAGTTCCTAAAACAAGTATCAAGTACTTTATATCGAATTAAAGCATTCTTATTTGTAGCCATTTATTTAATTATTTAAAATGCAGATTGGCTGCACTTTTATAACGTTTATTTGCAGATTAAATAAAGTATGTACTAAATTAATAATAATTAATTACATTTATGCAGTTCCACCGCACAGTTGGAATATTACTTTGCATATTGTTCTTTGAAAGCCTGCTGCACGATATTGATTTGTGCCAACTGGAAGCCACCGCAAGGTAGTTTCAAATCGGTTGGTGTTCTCCGATTTATCGGGGGATGAATGTTTCTTGGTTAATCAATGCCTTCAACTGAAAGGTTCTAGAGAAAACCTTGCAAATATTATATATCATTGATAGAATTTTTCTTTTAAGAAGAATACATAAACAAAGAATAACGCAGCAGGCTTCATTGAACTTTTTATAAAATTATGAAACCGGAACAAGCACATATCGACCAAATCAGAGCTGCCTTTGAAAAAATGGAGTCCAGGGAAGATTTGCTTCATGTATTGAATGTTGCAAAACCAATGGTCTATGGTGATAAGGCTGTTCCATTTCAATTAAAACAGCTCACTTGGTATGCTAACCCGAAACTTGGAAGAAAGCGATATACTGAATTTAAAGTAAAGAAAAAATCAGGAGCCGAACGCTCTATACACTCACCGGTAGCGGGTTTAAAATCTATCCAAAAAACACTGAGTTTTGTATTGCAATGCGTTTACGAACCACACAATGCCGCAATGGGATTTGTAAGAGATAAATCCATTGTTGACAATGCCAAATTGCATGTAGGAAATATGTACGTGTATAATATAGACTTAAAAGACTTTTTCCCTTCCGTTGATCAGGCAAGAGTATGGAAATGCTTTCAATTAACCCCTTTTAATTTAGCTCGTAGTGGAGTACTTGCCAATATCATTGCATCGTTGTGCTGCACCGAAATGGAAGTAGAACGCAAAAGCGAAACTGGCGAATGGGAAAAAGTAAAACGCAATGTATTGCCACAGGGTGCTCCCACTTCACCGGTAATAACAAACATTGTTTGTCAAAAACTTGATTATTTATTATCCGGCGTAGCAAAACGTTTTGGCCTAAAATATAGTCGTTATGCCGATGACATCACTTTTAGTTCTATGCACAACGTGTATCAGCCCGAGAGTAAGTTTTTAAAAGAATTACGCAGGATAATTGCTGAACAAAACTTTCATATTAAAGAAAGTAAAACCCGTTTGCAAAAAGATGGCTACCGAAAAGAAGTAACCGGCTTGTTGGTGAATGAAAAAGCCAATGTGCAGCAACGATACATCAAACAATTGCGTATGTGGCTTTATTATTGGGAAAGGTATGGTTACGAAAGAGCATATACTTATTTTCTTGTTCAATATGTTTCTGACAAAGTAAAAGTTAAAAAAGGAAAACCTGATATGGCAAGTGTTATTTCCGGAAAACTGGATTACCTAAAAATGGTGAAGGGTGCGGATAATGAATTGTACTTAAAGTTGAAGGGGAGGTTTAAGAATCTTAATGACTCAAGTATTAAATCAAAGACTATTTCAGAAGCTGCTAACACAACCGAAATTGATTCAAACCAAGTTAAGATTGCATGGGAAGTATGTCAGTCTCCGAAAAAGAATTCAAAATTGTTTAACTCAATTAATGAATTGTATTTAAAGTTGAAGAGTAGGTTTAAGAATCTTAATGACTCAAGTATTAAATCAAAGACTATTTCAGAAGCTTATAACACTACCGAAATTGATACAAACCAAGTTAAGATTACTTTGGAAGTATATCAGTCTCCGAAAAAGAATGAAAAATTGTATAACTCAATAAACATTCCAAAGGACACCGTTTTACCAAGTACGATTATAGTCCCAAATTGTATTGAGGAATTTGAGGAAGTACCGGAAGATAATAAGCCCAATAAGTTGTTTCCACATAATCCATTGTATACAATTTCTTTTTTAAAGAAATTCAAAATTGGCGACGGTAGTGGGTTTAAAGAATTAGTACACGATGTCATTTTATCTGATCAAACTATACAAGAAATACTCAGCAAGGTAAAAATACATCCAAATTTTATATCTCATTACAAAGGAGAAAAAGTAACCAAAGTTTCCTTTCTTAATCGAGGAATAGTAATGTCTGTAAGAGAGCTTATTAATTTGTTTGAAACCGATGGTATACCTTTTTATAATTATAGTCATAAGCATCCTTTCAATAATGATAGTGTATATACTGAATATGCTAAGCAATTTAAAAAGAAATACAGGTATGGGAGTGGCAGCGAATACAGTAAATTACAAACTGACATCATTAATATTTTCAATGACCAGCGTGTACCATTAAGTTCATTGTCATTTATGCCAGATGAACGGAAGTTTAATATTAGATCTTCTTTCTTTACATGGCAACCTGCAATCTATAATGGTATCAGATATATTGTTCAAGGAATTAGCGACCATTCCAACATAAATGGAATGAGTTCTTTCAATTCAAATACAAAGAAAATATTAGTTGAAGTTGAAAGAATACAAGAAGAAACTCTATCATACGTTGAGCTTAGGATATTTGATTGTATGAGCATATCGAAAATTGATAGTAAAACACTCTTGCAATTTTTACAAGGTTCTTCACCATTCAAATTTGATTTCAGAAATCTGTGTGATTGGATTGTTGAGTGTGATTTTCTTGATGAATCATCTAAGAGGATAAATCTGCTAAATGCACCTGAATATTCAAAATCATTACCCGAAACAGTGGATTTGCCTTTTCCTGTTGGTGGTTTCAAACATATACTTAGATTTTATGACGTTAGATAAAATATTAATTTTAGATGATAAAGCACCAAGTGAAGATTTTAGCACTTCTCAGCTTCTTTCTCACTTAGCTGTTGGTGAACGATTACTAGTTGACTATTATGAAAGTACTGAAACACTATGGCTAGAAAGCAACAAGGAAGATGATATTATTTTGATGAAGGATTTCTCAAATTACCCTTTCATTTTAATCCATGATAGTTTTGAGAATCCATTAATTAGGGACGGTCTTAAAGCAGTATTATTTGAAAAACTCACTAAAACTTCCAAAGTTATTTTGTTTTCTGGAAGCATAACCGAAAGTGAACTTCCAATTGAAAGGATTTACGATAACCAAATCTCAAAAGATACTTTTTGTTATGAAATATTGAGGCGGCAATTCTTTAATAATTTAAAAACCTTTATTGAAAGCTACTTAATATCAGGTGAGTACCAAATAAAGTACTTATACAACTCATATATCAATCCTAAAAAGGATAAGGCTTATGCATTGTTTGAAATTATAAAAACCGATTTGGAGGAATCATTACAAAATGCAATTGAATCAAATTCATTTATTGAATTACTTTCATTGTATGGCTATATAAACATCTCAGAAATTTCAAATAGATTTTTAAAAATGAATGATGATGAATTTATCGAAAATTTAGAGGACTTTATTGAAAATAATTAAAACCAAATTAATATGTATCTACTTCTACATAATTCAAAAAAAACATTTTCAATCGAATTGTCTGAAACTTTTATTCAGATTAACACTAAGGATTTATATTTAATAAAAGATGAAAACGATTTTTTATACCGAAGTAATGTAGATGAGTATTATTTAAACTCAATTTCAGTGGCCTTGGATAACTCTTTATATCAAGATATACAGGCTGTAATTATTGATAAAAACATTGGCAATTTAGGTTGGACAATGGCAATTCGACTAGCAGGTCATATTGTTTGTTCTGATTATTCCAAATGTGCAATAAATAGGGTTCCTATAATACTCACAGATTGGGCTAATATTGATTTAGAAGATAATTCCTTGAAAGATCCTGCAATCAATAATATCTTTCAAACAACAGGTTTTTATTTTAGGAAATTTGAGGATTTGTTTTCATTAAAGGCTGACAACTTAACTGGTGAATTAAGATATCGAATTGACTTGGAAATTAATCGTTTAAACCCAGTTGATTTTAACCAAATAAGCATTAGATCAGTTTATGACAATAGTCATCAAGCTACTAATGAGTGGGGCGCAATGCGATTAGCCTCGAATTTTGGCATTTTCGAATTGATCAAGTTTACCTATCCAAAACACCTTTACTTTAAGTATTTGTCAAGATTTATAAATCAAGGTCATCTAAATCCAAATAAAAGTTTACAAAATTTGTTCAGTAAAATTTTACTTATTGATGATAACGCTGATTGTGGTTGGATTGAATTGCTAAAAAATATACATTTTGAATTTGATGATTTAGAAAAAGGTTTTAAGGGCAAAATTGACAAAATCACAACGACAGATATTCTTAATGTTTGGAAAAATGTTACGCCAGAAAAATTTAATCAATATGATTTAATATACTTAGACTTATATCTTGAAAAAGGGAAAGCCGACAGTACGAATGCACTCTCTGCTTTAAAATTTATAAAAGAAAAGTATCCGAATATTCCTATAATTATTTTCACCGCTTCTGATAAAGCATGGAACTTGGATGAGGTGCTTGAAAAAGGTGCCGATGCGATGTATATTAAAGAATCACCACTTTATTACCGTAACAAAGTATATTCCTTGAAAAATTATAATGATTTTATGGCTACTATAAACTTTATACACAAGAAGTATATTGTCTTAAGGCCATATTGGCTGGCTATTCAAGAAATACTCACTGATAAAACATTTCTAAATCTTACCGAAAAAGGTAACTCTAAATTTAAAGAAAGAATCAAAGAGCGTTTAGAAATGTTTTATGGATTATTGAAAAGAGGCCTTGAACAAACTGAATTTAATGAGTCAAGATTTCATTTTTCAGACCATGAATTGGCTTTTGTAATTTTGTGGAGCATCCTAAATGAAATCAGTGAAGCTAACTTTCGTAAGACACAACCAAGTATATCCATTAATAATTCTGCAGGCATACAATTTAATACACATCCTAGTGGAAGAAGCATTACTTATCAAAAATATCATTTTAAGTGGGAAATTATTAACCAAGAAGATACTTTCATCGAATATGAATACAATCTTCGTTTTGATTCAAATGGAAATCCTTTAATAACTGCCAATGGTAGGTCTTATATATTAACTCACGAGCAAAAATCTTGTTTTGAGTTTTCAAAGGATATCTTCCAAATAATACCAACTGCAAAAACAAAACCTAATTATGAAGCTACTTTATTTCTACAGATAGCATATTTGCTGGAAAGGAAAAATAATCTATCGTCTAGCATTAATAAATTACACTTCCAACAAATGCTGGTTAGATTAAACGAAATTCGTAATCATTTATATTTAACACATGGATCTGATATTTCTACTGGATTCTATGATCATATAGAAAAGGATAAAAGAGCTACTCACTTAATAAAGCCTGATAAGGATTTAAAGGACTTATTTGAGTTGATCTCTTTTTTATTAACTGGAAATGAAAATAAGGTAAATATTTAATTGCGCAGTTCCACCGCACAATTAAATACAATATTTGCATAGAAACCATAAGACATGAGCATATTCAATCACTTTAATCATTTAAACCTAAGTCAGGGCCAGGAAACTGCCTTAACTAAGTTGGAGGCTTTTTTAAATAGTACTACCCAAGTGTTTATGCTAAAAGGATACGCAGGTAGTGGTAAAACAACCATAATTAAAGGATTAGTTGAATACCTCAATTCAGTTGAAAAGGATTTTGCCTTGATGGCTCCAACAGGAAGAGCGGCCAAAGTAATTAGAGAAAAAACCGGTCAAGAAGCCTTTACTATTCATAAGTCTATTTACAGCTATGAGGATATGGTAGAGATTGAAGAAGGGGATTCTTTCTATTACTATTATAAAATCCGAAATAGTGCAGACGTGGCTGGCAAGATCTTCATAGTGGATGAAGCCTCCATGCTTTCTAATGCCAAAAGCGAAGGAGAGTTTTTCCGTTTTGGTTCAAGCCACTTATTGTCTGATTTGATTAGCTACACAAGAGTTTCACAGCCTAATGTAAATACTAAAATCATCTTCGTTGGCGACCCTTGCCAGTTACCTCCGGTGGGTGATAACAGTTCAAAAGCTTTTGAAGCCAACTATCTTAAAGAGCATTTCAATCTTTCTTCTGAAGAAACCGAAATGAAGGAAGTGAAAAGGCAAGGTGGCGATAGTGGCATATTGCAAGCAGCTGCAAAATTACGAAAGAGTATTTCAGCCCGTTTCTTTAACGACTTCAATTTGCGTTCCAATGGAAAGGATATTTTAAATCCTACTTATGAAACTTTCCTTGACACCTGGCAAGAAGCAGCAAGTCCAAAAATTATCATCGCAAGTAAAAACAAAACCTGTCTTGATCTCAATTTACAAATAAGAGAACGGAGATTTGGCAATGCAGATTCACCTGTTCAGAAAAGTGATATTGTTATCATGGGCGGTAACAATTATAGAAAAGGAGTTTTCAATGGTGAGTTTGCTGTTATCAATGAAGTAAGCGATATAGCCACACAGAGAACAATTGCGTTAAGAGGTAAAAATCCGGTAATACTTTATTGGCGTGATGTGGAGTTGGTTTTCCCTGATGCAGAAAGCAATAATAAGATTGTAAAGGGTAAGATGCTTGAAAACTTCCTTTACGGAGATAATTATTTGAAGCCGGAAGAAACCCAGGCTTTGTATGTAGACTTTACTTCCCGGCACAAGGGTTTAAAGCCCAAAACAGAAGAGTTTAAGGAAGCCATCATGCAGGATGAGTATTTCAATTGCTTGTTGATGAAGTATGGTTATGCCGTTACTTGCCACAAGGCTCAAGGTGGCGAATGGGATAATGTATTTACCGTTTGGGATAATGATAATATGGAAGGCTTCGACTGCTTTACTGATAAACAAAGGAGAGCAGGTAAAACAAATCAGGATTTTTATCGCTGGGCATACACAGCAATTACCAGGGCATCAAAAACTTTGCATGCATTAAACCCACCGTTTTTCAATTCCTATTCAGCTATGGCATTTCTAGATGTAACTGTCTTGAATGCATTAAATGAATTAACCGGTAATCAGGTTCAAACAGAAGAAATCAGTCTGGACAACGAATTGCTGCAACAGCTTTCAATGCTGAACCTTTTAGAGCAACCTGTTCCATTACAGGATCATTTTATCAAAGTACGCCAGGCAGTTAGGAAGCAATACATTGAAATTGTTGGGTGGGAGAAAATTGGCTATGAGATTAGATACTCTTTGATGAGGGAGCAAGACAAGGCAGTTTTCAGAACTTATATAAATGGACAAAATGAATTTAGAAAACCATTTGCGTCAATGCCAAATCTTTCTCCAAACAGTTCATTCAATATTGCACTTGCTGAAATATTAAATCATTTGCCAAATGTTTCCATAAAGCGAAATACAGCCGAAACGATTATTAGCCAAATTGAATTTGACTTCGAGTTAGAAGAAGAGTTTCCTTTTACAAGAAGTTTATTTGATGACTTAGTATTGTTGTTTAAAGAAATAGATATTACAATTGATGGTATTGAACATCAGCAATACAAAGAACGCTATACATTTAAGCAAAATAATGAAACAGCCGTTGTAGATTTTGAATATAAAAAGAATGGTTTTTTTGGTAGGGTTGTCCCTATTCAAAATATGACCAACAGTCAGTCGTTGCTATCCAACATTCAAACGGCATTGCAAACATTTAAACAAGAAGATTATGCCAGCTAAAGAAATAAAAGAACTCCGTCAATCGGGTAAATTAGAAGAGGCTTATGATATGGCAAAAGCAGAATTAGAGGCTGATTTGACAAATATTTGGGGTAAGCGGAATTTGAGTTGGGTCTTGTATGCGCAACTAGATGTACTTACATCGAATTTGGATGCTTTTACAGCTAAAATCAACGAAGTTAAAGCGTTAGATTTACCTGAATCTGAAGAAATGTTTCTCGACAACATATCGATTGTTATAGCCAAAGCTGCGCGGGTTATTACTCAAGGAATTACTCCAGATATTTACAAAATACATCGTTTATTTGATTCTATTAAGGAGCTGTCATTAAAAAGAAATTCAAAATGGTTCAGTGTGCTTTTTAGTGCAATGCACAAAGGAATGAAAGAGTCTGATAGGTACATTGAATTTGCTGACTGGTGGGATTTTAAAAATTTTATGCCTGAGGATTACCTTAAAAATACATTACCCAACGGCAAAGATGTAATGGCGATTGCTGAGCAGGCTTATATTGCCTATGCAAAACATTTATTACCGAAGCAAACCCAGCACGGGGAAATTATTTTTAATAAAGAACAAGCTGAAGCTTTCCTACCGGTATTATCTCAAATAGTAGAAGATTACCCTCAGTTTCAATACCCGGCCTATTTTAATGCAAAACTATTATTAGCATTAGGCGACAAGGATAATATGCTAGAGTCATTGTTGCCCTTTGCCAAGAAGAAACGAAACGATTTTTGGGTATGGGAAATTCTTGCCGAAGCTTTTTCAAGCGATCCGGAAAAAGTATTCGCCTGTTATTGCAAGGCTTTATCATGTAAAAGTCCTGAAGAAATGTTGGTTGGTCTTAGACAAAAAATGGCAAGGCTATTAATTTCCAAAAAGCTCTTCAACGAGGCACGGACTGAATTAGACTTGCTGAATCAAGCCCGAACAACACATAAGTATAAAATACCAACTGAGGTAACCAATTGGCAAGCCATGGATTGGTATAAAACTGCGATTTCTTCTAAATCTAATTTCGGGTTTTATAAGACGTATTTACCAATTGCAGAATCGCTATTGTTCAATGATGTAGTTGAGGAATTACTAATTGTAGAATTTGTCAACACTGATAAAAAGATGCTCAATTTCATTGCATCTGAAACTAAGTTTGGTTATTTTAAATACGAAAGATTTTTTTCTGATATAAAAATTGGGGATACTTTAAAAGTTCGTTTTCAGGGAGGTACTAACGAAGGAATGCATCAACTTTACACAGCGATAAAGTTTAATGATGAAGTTTTTAAAAATCAATTTTTGAAAGAAGCATCGGGCGTGGTAAAAATACCTGAAGGTAAATCATTTGGTTTTATTACTGATGCTTTCATTCACCCCAACCTAGTATCAAAATACAAACTTGTTGATGGTCAAGAATTTTCCGGAAAGGTTATTAAATCATACAATCAAGAAAAAAAACAATGGTCTTGGAAGCTTTTTTAACCTAATTAGCGCAATTCAGTTTTAAGCGATATTAATATAAATAGCATCTTTTTTTCCTGTGCAGGTACACTGCATAATGCGACCATATATTTGTGTCATAATTAAAAACGACATGAAAAACTGGACTATTTATAAAGCAGAAACCCTTTTTGCCTTCGGAAAACATGATGGGAAAACACTAGAACAGGTTGCGAAAACTGACGCTCAATATATTCATTGGTGTGTAAAGAACATTCCCGAGTTTTTACTTGATGAAATTGATTTCATTGCCTATGCGATAAAGTATGCAGTGTGGTTTGTGGATGTCAATCAATTAGACGAAGACGATGAGGGTGATTTGGGACTTAATTTCTATGTTGTAACAGATGCTGATCTTTTAGTCAATCAGAATAAGTGGGAATCATATGAGGAATATATGGATATGCTGTCAAATGCAGACGAATGCGATTATGATTATTCTGATTTTTTGTTTAATGGATTCTTTGAAGGAGATTCCGATTTATATAATGAATACATGGGGTAGTTTTTTGATCCAACAATCCACAGAAGTTGTTGATTTAGAACTAAAAACACGCTCATCTTTTACTGTGCAGATACACCACACAGTTATGGCTTAATTTTGTAATGTAAAAAAAGTAACCCGTTAAAAAATAATTTTAAAAACTTATTCTCTGGCTATGATTATTAATGATCTCTACAAAAAGTACTTTCAAAAGTCTAAAATTTTCATGTATCCTTTACTTGGAATTGAGCGTGGAAATGTAGCTCCGGAAGAAGTGTATTTTTCAATTAGGGATACTTACAAACCTGAAGATAAAAAATTAGTGCTGATGTACAACCCAAAAATGGATTTAAAGTATGAATCTTTTAAAGAAGGTAGACTTGTTAATCACAAACTACTTTATGACCGTTTCAAAGATCAAAATGGTAATGACATTTTTGTCTTCGATATGTCAGGCTTCGCGTCTGATTGGGATTTATTTTTAAAAGGAAAGTACAGTCAAATGTCGCTAAAGATTAGAAATCAAATTCTAAATTTCTTTGAAAAAAATAGCGGGAACTACATATATGTGAATAGTTTTCTATTTCCTGAAAAATGGTTCAAACGGTATGCTGAAATTTTGGATGTGTCAGAGGAATTGCTTAAAGAAGTAGGCGAACTGTGTGATGTTCCTAATCAGCAGATGGAACAATTAAATCAGACCTTCGATTTGAAATGCCACAATTTAATGGATAAAAAACACAATCAAGTCAATATACATATTAACCAATGCGATAGATGTAACGGGCAAGGGCACATTCCAAAGTACAATCATATTTCGAATGGTATTTGCTTTAAGTGCTATGGTCGTAACAGTGTAAAAAACCTTGTAGCATAATATTTTCAATTTATACACTTTAAAACAAAAACAAATGCAACTAACAGCAAAACTAATTGAAGTTCTAGAAATTCAAATCGGACAAGGTAAAAATGGTGAATGGCGTAAGCAAGATATTATCGTAGAAACAGACGGTCAATATCCAAAGAAGATTTGTATTTCGCTTTGGGGTGATAAAATCACGGACACAAACCTTCAAATTGGTCAACAATATAGATATGATCTTGACATTGAAAGTAGAGAATATTCAGGCCGCTGGTATACCGATATCAAAGCATGGCGCATAGATTCATCAAATAACGAAAACTCAACTACTGAAGCACCTTTGCCTCTCTCACCACTGCCACCGCTGGATATGGAAGGTGAGGAAGACAATTCTAACCTTCCCTTTTAAATCAAGGATAAATCTTAACAATTTAAGATAACAGAAAAAGTAAATCGGAATTGATTATTTAACTCAAAACAATTAATAGATGAAAAATAAAAGCACCCTTGTATTAATCGCAATTGTCGGTTCAGTGGTTTGCTGGATAATAATTGATTTTTTCATTGTGGACTTATCCTTTTGGAAATACCTGCTCATTGAAACTTTAATCATCCTAACTAAAATGCTGTATGAAAAAGAAAAAACGCGCCTTACCGAATAATCAAATCTTACATAAAATTCGACTTAGCGCTGTTCGTAAAGAGCAAGTCCGCCAGGGAATTTTTGATGGTCGATATCTAACCAAGGTTGTTCCGTGTGCTAAGGTTTACAAAAGAGTTAAGTTCAATCGGGTTCGAGAATTGTTTAATTAAAATTATCCATGATTACTTTTTTGCTCTTGAAGGAATAAATGAGACAAATTGATGCGGAATTCAATTAATTAAATTGGAAACAAAGGTTATCTTTGACAATATCGCATAAGAGCAATCGTAAGAAACAATAAGTCAAAAGTAAAATGTATGGCTAAACCAACCAATAAAAACCAAATTGTACATTTAAAAAATAATTCTTTAGCAAAGGTTTCAAGTACATTGGCGCTTACCGATAAATTATTACAAGAAATTGAGAATCGTGAGTCAAGTGATGATTTTAGGGTTGCTATACCGGACATTAATTTCCAAAAGTATTTAACAAAAACTTTCGCTATAGTTATTACAGATAATTAAAAACGATTTATTAAATAGAATTAATTTGAATGCCATTAACTATGATTAAAATAAAAAAAACTGAGCATAATAAGGAAGTCGGTATAACAGTATCAGATTTAGATTTAAATATTGATTTATCTCCATCACTAATTAATGAAATCCAAGATTTAGTCAATAAGTTTAAGTTAGTCGTATTTAAAAATCAAAAACTTACTGATAATGCATTAAGTGATTTTGCATTAAATTTTGGACCACCATTTAAACCTGATAACAATTTTCCAGTTCTAGGCAGTCAAAATTCTTTAGATTCAATAGTTGTTGTTGGAAATCAAGCTGATGAATATGAAAAATCATATTTAGGTTTTCAAGAAGTTCTTCCACATTCTGACCATCAGTGGCTAAAATGCCCCTCAGCGGCTTCTATGCTTTATGCCGTTGATATTCATAAATATTCTGCCCCAACAATTTGGTATGATATGGTTCAGGCATATAATGAGCTAGACAACGTTCTTAAGGAATTTATAGATGAATTGAAAATCATAACATACAACCCATTCTATAGACCATTTGGCTCTGTAGTTGCAAAATATATTAATAGGACAATTGATGTTCCGCCCGGTAACATCTTTCCACATCCAATTGTTAGAATTCATCCGTTAACTAAAGAAAAAATACTTTATATGAATATTGCCTATGAAGTCGAGTTTGAAAATATATCGTTTAATGATGGAGTGGAATTATTTAATAAACTTAAAAATCATATTTTAAATCTTGACTACAAGTACGAACATAATTGGGAGAATAATGATTTAGTATTTTGGGATAACCGTGCCACCATTCATTATAGACCACCTTTTGATTCAAATGTTAGAAGGGTTTTAAAACGAATTACTATTGGAGGTGAGAAACCTTTTTGATCAATATTGTGCGCTATTTTATAACCTTTGATAATTAATTAAAAACAATAGATACTTGAAAATGAATAAAAAAACTCTTCCTCCTTTTATTGTAGTCGAAGGGCCTGATGGCGTTGGTAAATCAACTATATGCAATTGGTTATCCGAAGAATTTGGGTATAAAAAATTTAAGTGTATGAGTGAACCATTTTATAGTGTTAGTAAACATTTTGAAGAAGGAAAAGTGACATCTAGTGAAAGGTTTAGTTTCCTTTGTGGGGAAGCTATTAATAACTCATTTATTATCAAGAAAGAATTAAAAAATGGAAATAAAATAATATTTGATAGATACTATTTTTCAAGTTTAGCTTATTCTGAGATATTAGAAACTGGTATCACCAATGATTTTTTATTCCTATTTAGACAACTACTTCAGCCTGATCTTGTTTTTTTAATTACTGCAGATTTTAATACAATGTTAAAAAGAATTGAAGAAAGAGGTGATTTTGAAAAACTTGGAAATAAATTCAACAAAGAAGAAAATTATCATAAACTTATAAATAATTATAAGAGTTTTCTAAATGATAAATCATTCATAATAAATAATAATGGAGAAATTGAGAGTGCAAAAGTAAAAATAAGAGAAATTATAAAATCAAACAATCAACAATAATTCACAACTAATAATAAATCAAATTAAAATTTAATATTATGGAAAAATCTTCATTTAAAGAGTTATTTGGCATTAAACATAGAGTCGAGGTCAGAATAAATCTAACAAATGTTTGTAACTTACATTGTGATTTTTGTGATCATGATGCGCACTTACCATTTTCAAAGGATAGTACTAAAGTGTATAGACGCAAACCACTTGTAAGTTCACTTAGCGAATTAAAACAACTTTGTGAGTCCTTGAAAGGGATAGGTGAATCCGACAGGCACGTACTTCAAGGCGGAGAAATAACGGTTTTACCTGTTAAGACAATAATCGAAGTTATTGAAATATTTCATTCTTATGGTAGAAACATTGGTATGAGAACTAATGGCTATAATCTTAAAGAAATACCTGTTGATAGTTTAAATAAGTTAAACTTCATTTACTTAAATAACCATGGCAATAATCAAGAAGCCATAGATAGTTGTCAAGATTATTTATCAATAAATTATAAAGGAATAATAATTAATGAAGAGAATTATTATCATAGAGATTTGAGTAAATATTTACACCACAATGAAGGCACAATAGAAGAAGGGATTAATTGCAGTCACTTGCTTTCCACAATTACATTTTTTCCACCTATTATTCATCCTTGCTGTAATAGTTGGGCTTTAATGAATTCGTTGAATGATAAAAATATGGCAGACTTATTAATTGAAGCTGGCTGGACAACTACTAATTCTGATTTGTCATCAACATTACAAAATTGGAGAAGTACTTTGCCGATAGAATTTTTTCAATCATTCTGCGCTGAATCATGTTATCTCACTGCAAAAACAGTTAATAGTCCATTGCAAAAGATTAAATTATATGAATCAGATAAAATATTGAAAAAATGAAATATTCAATAATTCAAGCTATTGAATAGAGCCGTTTGAAAAAAATAGAGTTTTGAAAAATGAATATAACTAAATCAGCAAATATCATATTAATCGGCTGTGGCCCTCATTCAAAAAGGGTATATCTGCCTGCCATAAAAAACATTGAACATCTTAACCTAAAAATGGTAGTTGATTTAGAAATTCAATCATCGAATGTAGAATCTTCTCTAATTGAATTTCCAGAAACTGAGTTGTTACTTATAGCGCCTTTTGATGATAGTTTACCATCTGACCTATCGAATCACCTTACAAAGTATATTGTAGCAAATAATATTTCTGGTGTTATTATTGCCACTGAACCATTAGTTCATAAAGCATATGCAGAATGGGCTATTAAAAATGGATTAAATATCTTAATGGATAAACCTATAACTGCAAGGGCAAATGCTGTGAGTGATTTATCTTGTGCAAAAGGCATTCTAAATGACTTTTTGGAAATCCTTGAAAATTACAAAAGCTTACAGCTAGAAAAGGAAACTATTTTTATGATTAACTCTCACAGAAGGTTTCATAAAGGCTTTGAATTTGTTAAGGAAAAAATTAATGAAGTAAGTCAAAAAACTAACTGCCCAATTACATTTATTCAAGCCTATCATTGTGATGGCCAATGGAGGTTGCCTAATGAAATAGTGACGCAAGAATATCATCCCTATTGTTCTGGTTATGGAAAAGCATCGCATAGCGGCTATCATATATTTGATAGTATTTATCAATTTTACAAAGCATCTGAAATAGAAAGCAAAATTCCGGAAACAATGGAAATTGTCAGTTCATTTATTCAACCCAATGGATTTATCTCTCAACTTAACGAAGATGATTATTATAAACTATTTGGAGAGAAATATACTTTTGTTCAAAATCATAATGATGAGCAATTAAAAGAATTAATGAATGATTATGGAGAGATTGATTTATCAGCTATAATCACTTTAAAAAAAGCTGAAATTGCAGTAGCTAACTTTAACTTAAGCTTATTACATAATGGGTTCGCTGGTCGAACATGGATAAAGCCGGGAGTAGATTTATACAAAGGAAATGGTAGAATCAAACACGAAAGCTATAACATTCAGCAGGGACCTTTTCAAAACATACAAATTCATGCCTATCAGGCAACAGATAAGCATGAAAAAAAAAATGGTGCTGAGTATTATTTAGGGGGGAAAAATCATTTTGAAATTTATATTTTTCGTAATCCTCTATTGACTAATGATACAGGACAACCCAAGGTATACACATACAAGGATATAATCGATAATGAAAATGGTAATGAGGAGTCAATGATTACAATGGAGCGTGTCAAATTCTCAGTTGTTGAAGAATTTGCAGATTATATATTAGGTAAAAGAACAAAGGCTTCGATTAAATCACAGATAGAAGATCATATAATTCCTGTACAAATTATGTCAGGAATTTATTGCTCAAATATTAAAAGGAAAAATGAAGGTAACAATGTTGTACTTTCAAGTTGGGGTGAAAATGTAAAAGAAAACATCCAATGAAAACAATATTGATTCATCATGAAGTAAAAGGATCATTTGAATTTCTATCTATACTTAGTAATTCTTTACCAGAATATTTAGTTACAACATCTTTAGATGAAACCAATCCTTCTGATGTTGAGGTTTTAATTTTTTGGCTAAATGTCCCAGAATATTTGTCCAGACTTAATAATTTGAACCTCATTCTTTCATGTGGAAGTGGTATTGATCATTTTATTCATTTATTAGATATACCAAAAAATGTTTGTTTAGTAAGATTGGTTGATCCATATTTAAGAAAACGTGTTTCAAATTATGTTCTCGCAAGAATTCTTGAAAAGTATTTCCCTTCATTTAATGGGATTGATTTGGAATTAAATAAGGAAAGAATTTCAAATTTGATACATGAAAAGCCAATTAGAGTGGGTATTATGGGATTAGGCCTTATTGGAGATAGCATTTCAAAATTACTTATTGACTATGGTTTTATGGTATCAAGCTGGGTTAATAAGAAAAAGTTAAGGTCAATTAGTGATGTTTATGTGGGTAAAAGTGAATTATATGAATTTGCCAAAAAGTCTGATATTTTAGTTTGTCAATTACCTTTAACAGAAGAAACTAATGGTATACTAGACATCAATTTGTTCAACCACATGCCGAAAGGTTCATATCTAATTAATACAGGAAGAGGAGAACATTTAGTGGAATATGATCTTATAACAGCCATTGAGAGTGGAATTTTGTCTGGAGCCTGTTTAGATGTATTAAAAGATTATAAATCGATTGAAAACAATCCTTTGTTTAATAATCCTAAGATTAAAATAACTCCTCATATCGCAGGTTATATAGGCCCAAAAACTCAAGCACTCTATGCTTCCGAAGTAATAAATAATTTCTTTAAAGGAAAATTTATAGAGGGAGTAGTTGATAATCATTTAAAATATTAACGAATTGAAAAGTTCCATTAACATAAAACCCAAAATTGTGATTCATTGTCAATATGTTTATGGCATAGGTCACTTTGTTCGAACTATTGAACTGGCAAAAGGTTTGTGTAATTACTTTTCAGTTTTTATATTAAATGGCGGGGAGAGTGTACCCAATTTTGATATTCCAAGTGAAATAAATCTAATTCAACTACCAGCTATTTATAAAGAAGAAAATGTAATTTATCTATCTCCGGTAGACTCAACATACAGCATTGAAGAATGCTTTAAGAAGAGGAGTGATATTATTGAAAACACATTGTCAAATTTAAAGCCTGAGATAATTATCACAGAGCATTTTCCATTTGGTTTGTTTTTTGAGAATGAAGTAGTCCATTTCATCTCAAGTGCTAAGTCGTTAAATTCAAATGTTAAAGTTGTCTGTAGTGTCCGAGATATAATAGAATCAGCAAGTGGTAGTATAAAAGATAATATCACAGTACAACATTTAAACAAGTGGTATGACCTGCTTCTTATTCATGGAGATGAAAAGTATTTCCATTTAAAGAATTCCTTTTCTTTGTATAATGAAATTTCAATCCCTAACTATCATACGGGTTATATTGTAAAGAGTATTGAATTAAATACAAAATCAGAACATTCCATACCAATTATATTAGCATCAATTGCAGGAGGTCG
This sequence comes from Flavobacteriales bacterium, assembly GCA_947447525.1. Classification (GTDB taxonomy): domain Bacteria; phylum Bacteroidota; class Bacteroidia; order Flavobacteriales_D; family Crocinitomicaceae; genus UBA952. The sequence goes on from CANFJL010000013.1 coordinate 20,024, forward strand.
TTTAGGCAAAGAACTACTAAATGCCTTGATAAGGTATCATTCTGTGATTAATAAAAAAATAAATCATAAGTTAATCTTATTCACGGGTGCTTTTGAAAGTAGTTTTGAAGAATTAAAAGATGAGGTTAAAGAACAAGACTCTAATGATATTGAATTGTTTGTTTTCGATAGGAAATCATATTCAAGTTATTTTTCTCAAGCCGATTTGGTAATCTCACTCGGAGGTTATAATTCGATAATTGAATCTATATCAAATCAAAAAAGGTTATTGGTTTATCAAAGAGAATTTGCTCAAGGGAATGAGGAACAAGATTTAAGAATTAACCTGTTTAAGGAAATGGGAGTTCTAAATGTAATTTCTAGGATGGATTTAAATAAAAGCAACCTTGCTGATTCAATTATTCAGAGTCTAAATAACGATATTGATAGGAATATTAATTTAAATGTTAATGGCGTTGCGTTTTCAACTGAACTAATTCTAAAATTGTACAAAAGTCTATGAATGGAATACATACATTTAATTCGGAATTTAAGATAAGCGTTCTATTATATCATCAAATAGGTATATCACCTTCAGACGAAACCAATCTAAATTGCTTTTGCAAAACAACAGAATTTCATAATCAGATGGAATTCTTGAGTAAATCAAATGAATATGAAGTAATTTCCCTGGCTTCTGCCATAGATTTAATCAGTACCTCAAAATGTATTGATAGAAATTATGTGGTTTTGACATTTGATGATGGTTGTGAAAGTTTTTATGATATTGCCTATCCTATGATAAAATCATTTGGATTTACTGCGACAGTTTATCCTATTACAGGTTTTTTAGGACAAAATGCTATTATAAACTCTAAAGTTTACAATCATCTTAAAGTAATGTCAGAAGTAATGATAAAAGAATTAGGTGAGAATGGTGTAGATTTTGGTGCTCATACATTAAATCATTTAAAGCTTACAGAAATCTCGGATTCAGAAGCTGAATATCAAATTATTAACAGCAAATGTAATTTGGAGAATATTTTAGGAAAACAAATTAAGAGTTTTTCCTACCCACATGGTATATATAATAAGAAAATCATTGAAATTGTAAAATACGCAGGATTTAAAAATGCAGTGTCGTGTAATTCAGCATATTTAACAAATAATTCTTCACTTTTTGAAATCCCAAGGAAATACATTACATTTTATGATGATTTGGACTCTTTTATTCAAAAAATTAAATAGGGATTATTCAATTAGAAACAAACATCATTTATTTTTTCCAGTACGAGAAGAGAAGAAAATACAAGCAAAATCACCTTGTTTTAAAATTTCCGACATTCCTGAATCTAAGCAGATTACCATAACTATTATGGGCACGGAAAAAGGTAAAAATGCCAGTTTTGGCAATTATAAAATAGTAGTAAGAAATACTGCTCCTAAGTAAGGGGGTAATTGTAATTATCTAATTGATCTATTACCATTGAAATCAATAAGTTATTTCTAAAAATAATTTTCCTGTGACTTGCTATTAATAAAAGCGAATTTTGGCATTTTCTTTTATAGATTTCCATAGAATTATCGCGTTTTCCTGATAATTCGTGGGTTTTCTTAGGGATTCTTAGACACGTTAATTAATCTTTCCTTTGTCAATTTTAAAAAGTTCTTCGGGAGAAACTTCTAATGCTTCTGAAAGAGCAAAAAAATGCCTTTTTATAGTATAGGTTTCTTATTCCTTGATTGATTTTGTAAAAGTGAGCGAATCTATTTTTGAATTATTTTTGAATATTATATTGATTATTCATGATCCAGAAGTAATTATCCTGACCTATTTGAATCAAACGCCAATCGGTTTTATTTTCATAGCGGTTGGCGCTTAATCGCTGTTTGCGGCAAGCACTTAAGTCTATATTCGTTTCCACCGCTCTTTTTGTTTTATTTCTTTTTGATATTCTATTATACTCTTCGGATTATCCTCGTAAAATGATTCAATTTCATTAATTGAATTTAGAATATGAAATAGCCATGTATTTATTTTATTCTCCATAAATGAGTAGTTTTTTATTATCAAATTGCTTTCTCAAAAATTGATTAACTATTCATTTTTCTTCCGTTTGAAATATATATTATTTTCTTTTTTAAAAAGTAAAACAGTGGCATATATTTGAAGAGTATTAGATACTATAGCAACTAGAAAATATAAATAACCCCAATAAACGTTTTGAATTGGTTTTAAAGGATTGATTAATATATTTATTGAAATAGGCAATCCAATTAACATCATTACTAAAAGAATAATTCTCGCATAGTTTTTGCCTTTATAAATTAGAAGAAGGAGTGCTCCAAGTAATGCTAATGTAAAAAACATTGTTAATGAATTAAATGGATTTTTCATCGATTTCACTAATGCCCCATTATCACATTGAACATCTTTAACAATATTAATAATTGTTCCGAATAAAATTGTTATGGCAAAAATCATTACAGCTTTTGACACTAGCTTTGGTGGGTTTATTATTTTCTCGAATTTCATTAATTTACTGCCATCTTTGCCACAAAAACTAGTTCCAGATGGAAATTTTTCCAAACAATGCGGACAGATTAAAATCAAATCTCCATCCGAATTAAATTTACTTCCACAAGCTTCACAAAATAAATTAGCTTCTATATTGAGAGTATCACAATTTAAACATTTAATTTTTGTCATTTTTATATTTTTAAATAACCGGTATAATACGACCCAAATCCAAGAAGTGAATGTTATTAAGTGAAGTTACTTTTTTTATTTTAACTAAGATTAGAATTTTATTGATATTCGAATTGGGGAGGATAATAAGAGACGAAAATTGAGTTTTCTTCTCATTTTCCTAAATATTATTTTTTACTGAAAAACCATTATATCAATGAAATTCTCCAAAATCTAAGAATAAAGCTCTTTTATTAATTGATTGCAGTAAATTTGCAACCAATTGGCTATAACTTTGGTTCAAATTATAAACCAAACAAAAAATAGAGTATGAAAGAAAATTTTGAACGACTGAAAAATGATGATTTTCACTTGAATATACAGGTGACTAAAATTGAACCTAACAATCAAATTTACGAAAAAACAAAGAGAGTATCAACTTTATTCGATACCAAAAAAAAATCTTTAAGAGACAGTGCAATGAACACTAAGGAAATTAAAAGACAAGTACTGAAACCCGAATATCTCGAATTTGGAAATCTTCCTATTCAAAAATTATTACCTGTCCCATTTGAACATTGTATTGAATCATATTCCCGAATTGAGCGATCCGAACGGCTAATTTTTATAGACTTAAAAATGAAAAAAAAATGGATTGACTTTTTAATTAATCGAATTCAAAATTCGGCTGAAAATCAAGTCAATTTAGTGTCTAAACAAAATAAAAACGATCTTCAAATTAATATTGAGATATCAGAAATTGAGAATGCCAAGCTATATACTATTTGCACACAAAGAAATGCCTTTAGATTCACTTTTGCTGAATCGTTTCTTTATGGATCTTTAGTTTGTGGTGTTGATTGTTTAAAAGGAGCATCAGGCCATGCAATTGAAGAAATTCATCAAGAGCAAATAAAAAAAGGATTGTTAAACTTTATAATCAAAAAATGGATCAATTAACAAGTTTTGAAAAAGACATTCTGACTGGTAAAATGTGCCCGTATTGTAACTGTGAAACTAAGACGGTAACTGATAAAGAAATTTATGGTCTTCAGTCCAATTACAGTAAGTCTTTCATACAATGTATTCAAAATAGGGATCATTACGTTGGGACATTTGCTAATGGTAAGTCTTTGGGAAGATTGGCTAATTCTGAATTAAGGAAATTAAAACGGGAAGGACATGCTATTTTTGACCAACTATGGCAAGGTGAAGATGCACCATTCAAGACTCGTGATATGGCATACATTTGGCTATCAAAGAAAATGCGATTATCAAAAGAATTAACCCATTTCGCCATGTTTAATGACGAGCAATGTTTACAGAGTGTGAAAATTGTAAATGGCTTTATGAAATTGCCGAAATGGCTAAGATTATTAATTAAGTAAAATATGGCTTTAACAAAAAACTCCGCTTTACGCTATAAAATTCTGGATGAATGCCTAGGCAATCCTGGTAAACGTTTTGCTTTTCAGGATTTAAAAGAATCAATAAATAGTTCACTATTAGAAATTAATTCTCAATGGGGAGGAATTAGTGATCGGCAATTACGGTATGATTTAAAGTATTTGGAGGAATATTACAATGCTCCTATAAAAATGATGATTGAAGGTCGAAAAAGGTTCTATTCGTATGAAAATCATAACCATTTTTCAATCTTTCAAAATCCATTAACTAAAAGTGAAAAAGGTCATCTAGAACAAGCAATACTATCTTTAATGCAGTTTTCAAATCGTCCTGGTTTTGAATGGCTTAGCAATTTAGGCCCTGTTTTTAAGGATAAAATTAATAACACTCAAATTAAATCGGTAATTGAATACGAATCAAATTTGGACTACCAAGGAAACAATCTTGTTTCTGAAATATTTAGCGCTATTTTGAATAAAGTAGTATTGAGTTTCGATTATCAACCATTTACAGGTAGGAAAATGCCAGTTGTTTGTCACCCATATTTTATGAAGCAATACAATGGAAGATGGTATATTTTTGGAAGACATGAACAGCGTGATAAAAATCAATGGCATTTTCCGCTGGATCGAATTGAAAACTTGGCGGTGTCGTATGATTTTAAATATCAATTAGATCAAACACAGGATTGGCAAGATTATTTTTACGATATAATTGGTGTCACACGTTTTGATGAAAAAGTAGAGCGGGTAATCCTCCATGTAAATAAGGAAATGGCTCCATATATTCATACGAAACCTTTACATCCGACTCAAAAATTTAAGAAGATCAATGAACAAACCTTTGAAGTTGAAATAAAGGTGATTCCAAATCTGGAATTGAATTCACTTCTATTATCCTTTGGCAAAAACCTCATAGTTAAAGAGCCTTTATCATTGAAAGAAAAATTAAAGGATATAATTTCAAAAATGAACGAAAATTATCAACTAAAATAAATGAAACATAATATAGAAATTTCGAAAAACGTTCCCGAAGCTATTAAGAAAGTAAATAGTGAATTAATGGACGCATATGAAAACTTAATTATTACCATCCAAAGAACTCAAGGATGGTTAGACAATGAATTTTTAAGAACAAGTGTTCATAGTAAGATGATGGAAAAAGAGGGCTGTTTGGCTACAATACTTCAATGCTCAACTCCATGGTGCCTTCTCTCCTTGGGATGTGATACTACAGGTCATTTTAGTATCATCTACAGCCTAGATGCCCGAATTGAAAGTATGATTGGGCGTCAATTTACCGAAACCTTACTCCGACGAATTCATGATTTTACTCCGGGAATGTTAAAGACAAAGGTTTTTTTAGGAAAATTAAATGAGGATTGTATTGGCATCTTCGAACAGTTAAAAAAGGATGCCGAATTAGAAAACTTTCACAAAATAACGATTCAGGAAAAACACAATAATCACTAACGTTTCATTTCAATTATCCTTCATTACAGATCGATAACAAACTTAAAAAAAAACTTAAAAAATGAAGAATTCGAATGACAGTTTAATAAAATTAATGGCCATCGGTCTTTTGCTGATTGCTTGCTCAAGTATAATTTTTTGCTTAGGTTGGATAATCTATAAATCAGGTAATTTTTTGTTTTCGTATTTTGGAAGCCAAATTCAATTTAATTTGATCTATACTATTATTTCATTGACGATTATTTCAATCGTAGGTGTATTTTTATCAATTACAGTACAATCAAGAAAATCAAGTATTACTGCTTCTTCAAAAGCATGTAAATATGAAGAGGATACCAGATGGTATAACGATTACATGGGTGATTACTAAATATCAAAAATGAAACCTAGATTAGTTTTTCGATCAAAAGACACAAGTAAAATGAACATCAATCAGAACATAGAAAACGATCTTCTTTCCTTATTCTCAACGCATCCAAATTATCTGTTAAGGATGTTTTTTACTTTTTATCCTCTTTCAGATGAACAAATAGTAAAATTCAAAGGGGAAATAAATTGGGGGTATTTGTCTTACAACTCTACAAGAGATTGGGATCAAGCATTTATCAAAGAATTCGAAGATAAATTAAACTGGGATGCATTATCAGGGAATCCTTCATTACCTTGGTCAATGTCTTTTCTAAAAGCTTTTCCAGGAAGGTTTAAGGGCTCCACACAAACTACGAATCCTTCGTTGCCTTGGACTTATGAATTTATTACGAAATACGAGCAATTTTGGAATTTCTATTCTCTTCCATTAAACAAAGGAATTCCATGGACTCAAGAACTAGTTTTACATCCAAAAATAATTGATAAAAATCTTTCAACGGTGAACGGGCCAAACCTTTGGACAGAAGAATTTTTGATTAAAAATGGGGCAATACTACCTTGGAAGTTTTTATGTGCTAATCAGCATATTAAATGGTCAGAGGAATTGATAGATAAGTTATCTCCTTATTGGAAAAAAGCAGAAAAGAAAACCAGCGATCATATGGTTTCACCCTGGAAAGGTCTATGCTCCAACCCTTCAGTTCCTTGGACTGCTAAATTGATTAAAAAATATCAAAAGTCTTTTTTTAGACCCTATGGAATTAATTGGAAAGAGTTAAGTAGAAATCCAAATTTGCCTTGGCAAGAGGAAAATCTGTTGGATCAATTCAAAGACAAATGGAAATGGGACCTACTTTCTGTGAATAACGGGATTGGATTTACAGAAGAACAAATCGAAAAATACAAAGACCTATTCATTTGGGATTCAGGCAGTGGAAGCAATCAAAATATTGCATCTAATACCAATCTTCCTTGGAATGTTGAGTTAATTAAAAAGTATAAGCAAAAATGGCATTGGTGGAGTTTGTCTCGAAATCCTGGTGTCAACTGGACAGAAGAAATGATTACCATATTTGAAGAAAACATAATTTGGCAATCAATGGCAAACAACATCAATTTACCTTGGTCGTTGGATTTTATTTTGAAATATGAAAAAGAAATATTCAACTGTTGGACGACAACGAATAGCGAGTTTGATCAATACATTTGGAAAAAAGTATTTGAACCATTAATAACAGACGAAATCGCCGAACAGATTCTATACAGTTTATCTAATCCATTTCATGCAATCAAAAATTATAAGCCTGAAACTGACGATGCAAATATTCCACAAAAGAACCTTGAAATATTGACCCGTTTAATATTAAACATCGACTCTCAAACGAACCCTTACATTTCGAATTTTTCTAAAATAGATTTGTTCCTATCGGCCATTCAAACAGCAATGACGCAAATTTTAGTAGCAGATGAAAATGAGTTGAAAATTGAACTTAAATTATTGACTCAATTATATCAAGAAGCCGACGTTCCAACAAAAAAATATCTCAATAATTTGTGCGCTGAGGTGCATGAAGAGATCCGTATACTTTTTAAGGGTTATGGTATTGATAAAATTGCTCGTGAAGTTGTTTTGAAACAAAACGAAATGAACGAAACTTATTACGAATTTGCTCGACAAGGAGGTCATGTATCACAAGATTATTCGTTTGTGCATTCATTCATTAAAAAGTATGGTAAAAAACATTTAGAATTGGCTCGGCTATGGGTTCTTTTGGAAAAACTGCAACAAAACAAGTAAGTTAATTATGCAATTGATGTATACTAGCCGGTCTAAAATTATTTTAAAACATAAACGCATTGGTGAAAGCAGGGAGTTAATCCCAATTTAAGTTAACTTCAAGTTAACTTAAATTCAACTTCAAGCTAGCTCAAGTTAACTCGAAGTTGGATATAAACTGAAATTATGCTAGGTTCAAGCTAACTTTAAGTTAGCTTAAGCTAGGTTTTCACTATTTAAAAGCTTAATAATCGTACATTAAAAATATTCACCATAGGTACGTGCGGTCAATGTCATTCTTATTTCTAAATATAATTTTGTAACTATACTTGAATTTAATGGTTGAATCTATCTATATAAAACCAATTAATACGATTACTAAGTTGAGGAAGGTGGGTTAGTCTTTTTTTTAACACTTCAAAAGTCTTATTTCTGTTTAATAACCCAAGTCAAAACCGAAATCTAAACAAAAAAAAGTTTGACAACTCAAGTCAAAGACTTGGTGGGGTCAATCTTATTGTTCTAATTTGCATGCGAATATTTTTTTTACTGAAAAACAGTTCTATACCTTTATTATATAGTACGAACTTCGTAAACCAATTTAAATAGTTAGCTTTGAGTAATCTATATGCAGTTTGAACTAAATTTATATTGCAACATGAGATATTTTAATATCATATTATTCCTTTTGTTGCTTTCAACTTCTTATTCTCAGACGAATTTAAGGGTAATGGCAAGCGCAGGAAGGATTGCAAAAAATCTAAACCCAGTAGTTTTTGGACCTAATTACACCATGTCTTACACATTAGGAGAGCCGTTTATCTACACAGGAACCTTGGTGTCCAACAAACGATTCTTTAATGGTTTCCAACAACCAGATGCCATGATTCCGATTGGAACAGGTGTGGTTGCTCAAATGCCAACTCAACCAATATTTAAAATATATCCCAACCCATTTGATCATTTTTCCATTATTGAGGCACCTAAGGAATATGAAGACTTGGAATTAAAACTGCAACTCATTGATGCCAACGGAAAGTTAGTAATGGAAGAAATCATGTTGGGTGCCAGACACAAAACAGACTATTCCAGTAACCTTGACCCAGGTACTTATTTTCTAAACATCTACCATATTACAGGGGAATTCATACAACAAGTTAAACTCATTAAAATAATACCATAAAAATGAAAAAAATAATAGGTTTATTTTTTCTTTGTGTCGCCTTTTTATCCATACAAGGAATCAGCTATGCACAGTCTGGTGCGCCAAACGGAATCAATTACCAAGCGGTAATCAGAAACAACCAGGGTACATTGGTTGCCAACTCTCCTGTCGCGATTCGAATAAACATTCGTCAAAACTCCGCATCGGGAATTGTAATATTCTCAGAAAAACACTTGGTAACGACCACGCAATATGGCTTAGTGAATTTTGTAATTGGAGCAGGAACGTTTTTAGGACTTGGTGGTCCTTTTGCTACCATTAATTGGGGAAATGGCCCTTACTATTTAGATTTAGGTGTGGCTTTTTCAGGTTTGCCAAATCCAACAACGTACATGGTTTATGGCACCCAACAGATGATGAGCGTTCCCTATGCATTATATGCAAAGTCCTCAGGTAACTTATTAAACCAATGGAAATATGGGGTAGGATTCCCAGCGGTAAGTTTAGGCACCATAGGGGATTACTATCTTGACACCGCTACAGGAAATGTTTACAATAAAAATAGCGGTACTTCTTGGATCTTAATTTCTAATATCATGGGCCCACAAGGACCCCAGGGAGCAAATGGTACAACCGGATTGACTGGTCCTGCTGGTGCAACAGGCCCATCTGCTACAAATTGTGTGCAAATTGGCGATTATCATGCTGGAGGAATTGTTTTCTATGTAGATGGGACATGTCAGCATGGATTAGTTGTTACCCCTTTTGATTTATTAAACTACGATACTAATTCAGATCGTGTAATGGCAATTTCCATTTGTAATAATCTTAAAAGTAATGGATATACAGATTGGTATTTACCAACATTAACTGAATTGTTACAGATTTACAATAATTTAGGGAATGGAGGTTTTAGAGAGCCTTATTGGTCTACAAGCACAGCTCCAATAGTCAGATGGTATTGGAGTTCAACAGTTAATGCTCCAGGCAGTGGATTTGGAGTTAATTTCGATTCAGGTACTCAATCTATTTGGGCAGATGGAAACGATTTGCGAATTAGGGCGATTAGACCTTTTTAAAATAATAATATCATGAGAATAGTTTTTATCCTGCTTTACATTTTGTCAATCCATTTTTTGGATGCTCAGACAAGCACAAATACTACAGGGGCAACAGTGACCGGGGCAAATGGTTCATCAAGTTATTCTGTTGGGCAAGTTGTTTATACCACTAATTCAAGTGCTGCTTATACTATCACTCAAGGTGTTCAACAGCCCTATGAGATTTTTGAAGTTTCGAGCATTGATGAATTAAATAATAATTTAATTGTGATTGTATATCCCAACCCAACTTATGAAGGGATTACTATAAAATTTATTGAGCCAATAAAAGAAATTCTTCAATATTATATAACGGATAATTCAGGAAAACTAATAACATCTGGTATAATAAATGATGAAATCACTCAAATATCCATTGATAAAAAAGCCGTTTCAAACTTAAGATTAGAAATTATTAATAAAGAAACTACAAAGCATTTGAAATCTTACAATTTAATTAAACTTTAAACCTATGAGAAAATTATTTTATGTGTCAACACTCTTATTCAGTTTTGCAGCAACCGCGCAATCTCCTGAAAAAATGAGTTATCAAGCAGTGATTCGTAATGCTTCAGACGTCCTTGTTGCAAATCAAAATGTTGGAATAAGAATTACAGTATTGCAAGGATCAGTGAATGGAACAAACGTATATAGCGAAACACACACTGCTGCAACAAATATCAATGGTTTATTATCTCTTGAAATAGGAAATGGTGTAACTTCTGGAAATTTCTCAATCATTAATTGGGCAACAGGCCCTTATTTTCTCAAAACTGAGACAGATCCAACAGGTGGTACAAGTTATTCGATAACAGGTACAACACAACTTCTTAGTGTTCCTTATGCTTTGCATTCAAAAACGGCAGAAAGCATTAGTGGTTCAGGAACAGGTAGCAATGCAAATACATTAATTTATACAGTATCAGGATTTTAATTTAACTCTAAACACAAATAATTATGAAATTACATTTAACAATGCTCGCTTTTATTCTTTTAGGTTTTAATTCTGCTTATTCTCAGAATAATAATTTACAATTCAGTAATGCTATTATGGCTCAAGTAACAGGGATTCCAAATATTGGTTCAGTTGGCACAATAGTAGTTCCAGTTGGAAAAGTCTGGAAAATCGAATCAAGATCACTCTCCAATATTTCTGGTTCGTATCCAACAACCATTAATCAAGGTTCTATGACAGCATATATTGGAAATATGATTGCTTACTCTAATAATTATGATGCAAGTACTTTAGCATTACCAATTTGGTTACCTTCAGGTTCGTATTCAATTTCAATTAATGTTGCCAACTATACTTCCGCTAACCATTCATTTAATTATACGGCAATAGAGTTTAATGCAGTTCCTTAAATAAAAATTATTTTCTTTTTTTTTTTAGATTTCGAATTTCAGGTTTATTTAGAAGGTGAATTAAAATCCGAGATTGATTCAGTAGAAAAGGATATTCCAATTGTTGTTAAGTTAATTTTCGAATTACTACCCTTTTAACTTATTGAAGAGTAAACTTCGATTTGTTAGAATAACTATTTTTGATTTTTTGAAAAAGATTTACTCCATCCTTATGGCTTAATAGTTCCTTATCTGTTTCATCCAAATCACACGGATCATATATTTTTACTCGACAAAAGATCAATCGTTTTATTCGAATGGATAGCTCCCTTATTTTATATTGTTTCTTATTCATCTCTTTCAATTTTAATATGAATAAAACCTTCACAGAACCTTGATTAATGGTCATACGATAATATCCCTGTTCCACGCATTTAAAGAACGAATGATTGGACTCTTTTAAAAACCGATATTGAGAGTTTGAAATTAATCGATAGAACTGACTAGCGCTTTTTAATCTCACTAAAAAGGCACTCAATCGGATGTCTACTTGTATCACAAACCAATCTTTATCCTGAATTATATGTTTATATAAGCTATTCATGTTTTCCAGTTAAAAAGTGTATTAATGAATCAGTTTATTATTCATCGTTTTGCATATTTTCAGCGGTGCGATTAAAAAGTTGAATAATGAACGGGAATAAAATCTTGGGTACATATTAATGGAAAAAAACCAATCCACATTCCTTAATACAGCTTCGAATTGAACAGGGAAGATTTCAAGAAATACATCTTCAGATGAATTACAAAATGACAGGGCGAAAGCATTTGGATTAGTTAATTACTTTAAAGAACAATCGCAAGGTTCTTCATCTAATTTACAAAAGGATGATGAGCTTTTATAGAAGGTTTTAAAGAGATAATCCACGGAGAAAGGGGTAACCTAATGAAAAAGATTTCGATTTCCAACCTTCTTGATTTTAGTTTTTTAAATCAAAAAAATTCTTGAGATTTCATTGGTTTTCTTGCGCCGAAACACTTTAAGTCGAGAGAAGCTAATCGAGTGGGCAAAGCTCACTAGGCACATATCGAGATAAGCAACTGATAAGCACCTCCCAATCAAAAATACTCCCCATATTTTTTTGCGGTCAACTCTGCGTCAAGTTTTAGATATTTCACAAAACTTCTCTCCGATTTGTGTCCACTGAATTTCATAATTACATGTGCTGGCATTCCTTTTAAAAATTTCAATGTACAAAATGTTCTCCTGCAGGTGTGGGATGAAACTTCTTCAAACTTTTTTTTAGTAATTATCACTGTTTCTCCAGCTACTTCACGATAGAATTTTATCTCATCTTGCATGTTTGCTAATGCACACAATTCGCGTATAGTTTTATTGAATTTTGTCAATTGATTTCTATCGTACAGAGGAGGTTTACCATCGTACTTCGCAAGTATATTTTGGACGCGTGCACTTAATGGAATAATTAGTTTTTTAACTCCTGCATTTTTGGTTTTCTTCGGGACAATGTGTAATTCATTATTTCGAATGTCATGCTCTGTGATCCGAATGAAATCACTGAAACGAAGACCAGTTTCACATCCTACTAAAAACAAATCGCGCACCAAGGTCTGACTTGGATCTTTGGGCACTATGGCTTCCAATTGATCTAATTCCTCTTCAGTGAGGTACACCTTATCCACATCTTCCATAATGGTGGGAAATGATTTTAAGCTAAATTTCTTGGTGATGTTTTGATCGAAACACCAATTAAGGAACGCTTTTAAATTTTTATTTTGTTTCCCAATCGTATTGGGCATTAGCCCTGGCTCTCCTATAGAATTTAAGGCCACAAAAGCAAGATAATTCGCCCACTCTTGTTTGAATGAACTCGTTTCGCTCGTTATGAGTGCAAAACTCAATTTCCCTCCTAAGACATTCTCAACATTAAGCAAGTGCTTTCTTATGGAATTGTTGTAATCCCTAACATCCGGATTAACCTGTCGCTTTACTTCCACAAAATCATTGAAATGATCCCAAAAGGTTTTTGCTTTCTTATGTTTTATAGGGACATCATGTTGCTTCAAGAAATCCGCTTTAATTCGTGCAGGATTCGGAAAATGTCCTTCGTCTCTGTATTGCTTCATCAATGATTCCATCACAGCTTCCAATTTATCCAAGCGGTCATTAATTTCGTTGGCCATTTGAAATTCTATGCTTACTTTAGCTCGTTGCTTCTTTTCTTGCCACATTTTTGGTGGAACTGTACATCCCGTAGCCATCCTAATGCGATTGTTTTCGTAATGAACACTTATCAAAATTGAAGTGGATTGTGCCGACTTTTTGTCTCTTAAATAGAAGTGAATCATGTTAATAACTTTCTACAAATATACACTAAACCGTGGACAGAACCGTGGACAGATTGAGTTATTTCATGTTGTTTTTCAACAAATTTTTCCCAAGTAGATTGTAATGTAACTAGCTGTTTTACAATACATTATAGACCAATTTAGACCAACTTAAGCAAAGCCCCGAAAACACTAGACTTGCGGTCCCGTCCAGACCGCTCAGAACGTTAAAGCGTTAAAAGCCCTATTTCATAGGGCTTTTTTTAATTTATGGCCCCGACGCTTTCGGTCGGGATTCAGACATTCCTTACGGAATCTTCGGAACTGGAGGATTAGAAAACCTAGGATGTTTATAAATCTTAGGGTTTTTGTTTTTAGTTTAAGCCATTCTCAATGGAAGTATATTCAGTTTATATAATTTGTAATCCCCAAAAAATTTATTACAAGGGCTTTACAAGCGATGTTTTGCGTCGATTGGATGAACATAATTCTTCTCTAGGAAAATACACTTCTGAAAAAGGGCCATGGATTTTGGTGTTCCAACATTCATTTATTTCCAAGTCAGAGGCTTTGAAGTAAATCAACTGTTCTTGACAGTATTATTTCCTTCTAAAGTCATTGATAATTTTCTGCTCTAAAACAAAGTCCGAGTATGCCAAATTCCATCGAATATCTGTTGGAATTGGGTGTTCAGGTTTTCTCATGTCGCTATTACCCATTTGGAATACTACGTCATTCGTCTCCCAATTAATTAGATTCCAATAAGTAATCCAAGATTGTAGAGGATGGTTTTCTTCATATGATTTTAGATCTGGGTCTGCACCAAATTTTTCAGTAGCAAATGCTGCCATATTTTCTTTTTCATCTTCCTTCATATAGGAAACAGTAATGTTTAATATAATGTCATTGAGTAAGGTTAAAGCAATACTTGAGTCACTTTTTTGTTGCCATAAGGCAATTGGAAGTCCCTTATATTTTTGGGGGAGCTTGTTGAAGTTGTCCATTGTCCAGCCATCAAGGTAATTAGGGAAGTAAAGATCGCCAAGTTTTTTAAAAATTAGTGTGTCAACTTGGTCACCAATTTTGTAGCCTCTAATTTCTATCTGTCCCGGGTAGTTGTAATTCTGTCCGAAACAAATCAAGGTAGTTGTCAAAATGATTAAAAGTGTAAATATGTTTTTCATTTCTTTCGTCAACTTATTTAATACTGTCCACTATGAAATTTATTGGTGTCATTAATTTTAAGTCCATTGTCACCAAACCATTTCACAAAAGCTTCCCATTTATCTTTATTTTCGGAGTACCATTTATCAAAACCGTCTTCGTCACCTTTCATTAAAATCCAATGGTTGTATGCTTCAATGTGTCCCGCCTCTTTAACTTCTTTTTGATAGGTGAATAAAACATTTGGGTATTTTTTGTCGTGTCCATTTTTAAAGTAGTTGTCAATGAAGGTGCTTCTAATATTGTCAAGTGAACTGATGTCGATTGCCTTAACTGAAACCATAGAAAATATTAAAGTCGGTTCATAAACACCTATTCCGTATGGTAATTCCATTTTACTTGGGTCTTTTAAGTCGCTTACATTTATTGTAGCGTTTTTACTGAAACTTACAGAAAATGAAGTGTCGCTCGAAAACTTGATTTCGCTTTTATAAGTGTCATAAAGGAGCTTACTTATTTCTGAAGTCCGTTTACTATTCCGTTCTAAGTTCATAAAAATTTCTCCGTAAATCATTCCCCAAACCTCTTCTGTCGAGCCACAATAAAGTCTTGCTGCACGATAATAATTTGAAGGAAAATCTGGATCTACTTCAATTCCTTTTTCGTAAAATGGTAGCGCTTTACCGTATTCCTTTTTATTCCAATAAACATTACCTTTTTCTAAATTTATCATTCCCGAATTTGGAAATATTTTAAGTCCTGCGTCATATATTTCAAATGCCTTATCGCTTTTCCCTATTAGGTCATAACTGTTTCCTAGCAGTTGGAAAAATGTTTCCTCGACATCTTTATGGTTCATAATCTTTTCTAATATTTTAATAGCACCTTTATAGTCTTCCTGTAAATAGTGTGCATAAGCCATCTCATAAGGATAGTCAAATCTTTCTGGGTCAAGTTTTTGTGCTTCTTCTAATAGTTTTATACTTTCTTTAATCTTCCCATTGTCCATCAGCTCTATGGCTTTCTGACCTTTAGTTAATGCTATTTCTTTATTTGTCTGTCCAAAAGCGAATTGTCCGGCTGTAATGAGTAGAAGGAATCCTAATGTTTTGATTGTTTTTGTCATTCTATTGATATTTGTTTAGTAAATAGTGTGTCTGCAAGTAAAATTGCCCAAAATGTCAGTCGGTGAAATAACCATGCCAAATCAGTTCATAAATATAGGAATTTAGGAGCGAAATCAAAGTCAAATCTATTTCATAAGGGTCATTATATTAGGTTTTTACGACTTATTATTGATCTATATTAACCCATCCATAGTCTATAAATTTAAGAATAAGTTATTAAATCAATTGATTTCGAATTCATAAAAACAACCATGACTTTCCATTACCTGAATTCGATTATCATTATAAATTCTGCCTTATTGACACACTTTATTTTTTGGCTTGATATTCGATAAAGTAGGCATATGAGCAAAAAAAAAGTATCATTTAAATGGGCCTTTAAGGAATTTATTTGGCCTCGAAAAAAAATTATTTCTATTGGATTAATTTTAATCATCATAAGAAGTTTAGCCGGTTTAGTACTTCCTTATGCCAGTAAAAATCTAATAGATGAAGTAATTCCATCGAAAGATATGCAAACACTTTACACACTATTAATAGTGGTATGTCTTGCTTTACTTCTACAAACTGTCACCTCTTTTTTACTGACACGCTTATTAAGTGTTGAAGCGCAATTATTAATTTCAGAATTGAGAGCAAAAGTTCAGAAAAAACTATTAAAGTTACCCATTAGCTATTTCGACAACAATAAATCTGGAGCGCTTGTTTCCCGCGTCATGAATGACGTTGAGGGAGTTCGAAACCTCGTTGGAACTGGATTGGTTCAATTAATTGGTGGAACTTTTACAGCGATCTTGTCCTTAGTTATTTTGATAAAAATCAATTGGTTGATGACCATTTTTGTATTGGTTCCAGTTACAATTTTTGCTTTTATTGCATTAAAAGCATTTGCCTATATCCGTCCCATTTTTAGAGTACGAGGGAAATTAAATGCTGAAGTTACAGGCCGTTTAACCGAAACCTTAAATGGTGTGCGCGTGATCAAAGGATTCAATGCTGAAGAACAAGAAAATAAAACATTTGAAGATGGGGTAGAACGCTTATTTCAAAATGTAAAAAAGAGTTTAACAGCCACTGCATTAATAACAAGCTCTTCCACATTTCTTTTAGGATTAGCTTCAGCAGGAATAATGGGTATTGGTGGTTATTTCATTATGCAGAACACCATGACATATGGTGATTTTATATCGTTCACTTTATTTTTAGGTTTTATGATTGCACCCATTGTTCAGATGAGTAATATCGGAAGTCAATTGACGGAAGCAATGGCCGGATTGGACCGTACTCAGGAAATTATGGAAATGGAAGAAGAAGATGATGCTACTCTTCGAACTGTAACATTAGGGAAAATTAAAGGTGATATTATTTTCGAAAATGTTGCCTTCAGTTATGATGAAAACAAAGAAGTATTGCACGATATTTCATTCGATGCTCCTACAGGAAGTGTAACCGCTTTAGTGGGTTCTTCAGGTTCTGGAAAATCTACCATTGCAGGTTTAGCAGCTACTTTTTTGAATCCAAAAGGAGGAAAAGTAACAATTGATGGAATTGATATTTCGACTGTTAATTTAAGTAGTTACCGATCAAATCTTGGTGTCGTTTTACAAGATGATTTTTTATACGAAGGCACTATTCGGGAGAACATTTTGTTTCCAAGACCAAATGCAACAGAAGATCAATTATTAGCTGCTGTGCAAGGTGCTTATGTTAATGAGTTTACGGATCGTTTTGATTTAGGACTGGACACTGTTATTGGCGAACGAGGTGTTAAATTGTCAGGTGGTCAACGGCAACGCATTTCAATTGCAAGGGCCTTATTAGCAGATCCTAAAATTATTATTTTAGATGAAGCAACTTCCAATCTTGATACTGAAAGTGAAGCTTTCATTCAGAAAAGTTTACATGAATTAATGAAAGATAGAACTACATTCGTTATTGCTCACCGTTTGAGCACCATCCAAAAAGCAGATCAAATCTTAGTAATAGAAGATGGAAATATTGTTGAGAAAGGCAAACACGATGAGTTGATTGCTAGCAAAGGTAGGTATTGGGAATTGTTTACCTATCAAAGTAGAATATAAAAGGTGCAATTATAAATGAAGGATTGTATCACAATCCTAATTACAAAAGGTAGTTCGCTGTCCACTAAAATTGTTTTTTTATTAAGTCAAATAGTGCAACAATGACCCAAATTGTCGATGGTAGAAAAATCCAAAACAAAGTAAAATAAAGTCCACGTTTAAACATTTTTGGTCCGTATGTCGCGCTACGTTTAATAAACACCTCTGTCAGCCAACCTAAGGTGTAACCCATATTGCATAAAACAGCAAATATTGGAATCATAATAGGTTCGAAAAAGTCTTCGCCAGGTTCTAAGTGAACACGTCCAGAAGCAGCGGTTATCATAATTATTAAGCTAAGAATTCCAGCAATTAAAACAATTATGTTGTACAAGATGCGTCTAAGCTCCCACCAAACAATAACTTGAAACAAGTTGCGATCTTCGGTTTTTACTTGTAATAACTTGTTTAAATATTTCATTGTCGATTGATCAACCTTTAGTGTCTATTTTATCGTTTTTTTTTATTTTTTATAAAAAGTATTACATTTATCGTATACAATACCGAGTATAAGATTAATAGTAAAAACCCCCCAGGAATAGTTAACATAGCTAACCAGCCAATTGCAATAATACCACTATTACCTTCATTTACAGGATGACCTTTAATAAGACCTTCTATATATCCTCCAACTAATGCAAAAATAATTGGGGATAAAGCTAAAATGATGATTACTAAATATCCTATTAATATTTTGAAAAGATCAGTAGTTTTTTTTATTTCTAAAAATTTTGTAATTAATTTCATTTTATTTTTGGTTTCGAAAGTTATTTATATCTCAATTCGAAGGTAAGTATTTGTGTCAAAGTTTCCCCCTTGACCCGAAGTGAGATTCCTTTTCTTTTGCAACTAAAGTTTTGCAGCTTGGCGCTCGGCCCGATTCTTTAAATAAATCGTTGATTCGAATATAGAACTTTTTCTTTCAAGTTAATCACTCTTTCAAGGCAAGGTTTGAGGGTTGGTTCCAAACAGCTGTTAGAGTATTTTCATTTTCGCCTTTTCCAGATAATCACCCCCAATTGTATTAAGTAACCAAACCAATGAATTCCAATAGTAATTAGCCATAAAAACAAAGCAACCAAAGCTGTCCCACCATTTGAGTTATAGTTTAGGTCATACCAATAAAATAACGAATACAATGTTTGAATTCCTAAATGAATAAGTACAGATTGCTTCTTCTTTGCACTATAAATGATAACGATACTTAGGGTTAACCAATTTATTATATAACAAGCAGATATTAAAAGATTATCTTCAGTCATTTTATTTTAAGTTCGATAGCTTTAATATAGGTTTTCTATTACTCATAAAGTTTTGCCCGAAGTGAAATCTCGCATGGGGCGTAGGTTTTGTTATGGACATTCATTCTATCTAAAGTCCTAGGTTGTACGTGATTTTGAGTCCGTAATTATATTGATTCGACATTGGAATCCTTCAAATAAACTTTTTGCTCAGCTCCTTCACTTACATATTTAGTGAAATCAATATTCTTGAGCCACAATTCTTTCTTAGTGATGTAAAGTTCTAAGCTCTGCTTTTCTTGTTCTTTGAAGAGCTTTGTTCCTTTAATATCTGAGCTTGTTTCTTGGCTTTGTCTAAGGTAACTGGCGATTGCTTGGATAGCTTCTCCATTCCTAACTTCGCTCTTTCCTGAAAGGACATCATATAGTTTTGTCTTAAGTTGGTTTAACATTAACGCAAATATAAACAATCTGTTTTATGCACGAGTATTGCCCGATATTTTTGTTAATCATCCCTATATTGTAAATAAGCGAAACAAAATATCGTATGTTCATCCAAATAGGTTATCGCAGCGATATGATTATCTTTTATAAATTATATTCACCCCTAAACTAAATAAAACCAAGCAATTAAGCAAGTGGTTTAATCTACTTGTGCTTAGCACTTGTGTAGAGCGCATCTCGACTTTGCTGGAAGAGCTTTCAAATGAAATGACATAATAAGCTTATCGAGCGGCCTCACCTTACTGGGGTTGTATCGAGAGGAGCTAAACCAGAGCGTATTTATGGTAAAGGTTATGGTGAGTCGAAATTATTAAATGGCAGTGCCTGCGAAGGAACAGTCAAACCAACATGTTCAGAGGAAGAACATCAATTGAATCGTCGAACAGAATTTAAAATCATTAAGTTTTAACCATTAACATAATAAATTCTATAGTCATGCAAAATATAGGGTAACTTATAGTATTCATTAATTTAACTAATTAGAATACTTTTCTAGTCAACAAACTCAACCAATTCCCGATTCAATAAAATCTTATGGGTTCCATGAGGGGTGAAGGTGATACTATAATCTTTTGCTTGTTCTTCACCTACCGCATGTTTGAATTTCGCTCGAATTCTAGCCATTACTTCATTCATGTTATTATCTGTTATATCTACCAAAAGATTGATTGCTTGATCAATTAATTCATTGGTTGCCTGATTGCTAATCTGAGCATAATAGGATCTCAGTTCGGTTTTATAATCGATTAGGTAACTGCGTTGAATTCCTTCTGGATGATTCAAATACAGCAAATAAAGTGCTCTTTCTTTTGGATTGAGGTTGATTTGTAAATCTCCCAAATCCGTCAGGTAAATGGTTTTACTCATTCCTCTGATTTCCATTTTACTCAAACGCATGAGTAAATGCGAACGCTGACGAAACATAATATTGTCCCTGAGTCCATCCATGATATCAAACAATTGACGCAGATGTGTCCTGATCGCATCACGATTTTCCAAAATCCCAAGGCATTCAGGACAAAGGTCAGCGGTGCGCATCTTCAAGACAATTTGGGTTTTATCGACGCAAAAATCCATCATGCATCCACGAGGTTCCTCATGTACATGATTCATAATGTCATTTTGTTTCTGAAACATCATGCTGCGCAAAAGCCAAGATACAATCTCATACGTTACCGGAAATCTATCGTCAATGGAATTCCCGAAATACCAATCCCAATCATTGGTTTGCACAAAGTAGTTTTTCATGGTTGCATCTACACATCCAAACCAATTCTTGTCATTTGGAACATCATTCATGAGGATGATGTGATCGTTTTCATCAATGAGTTGGTCTCTTCTGTATTTTTTACAAACTTCAAATAATTGATCCCACGAAAGAGTTGGTCTCCTGTGAGGAAATGAAATTTCTTTTTTAGGTTCAAATTCTTCTGAGAATAATCTCATCTGCGGAAATGGCTCCTTAGTTTCAAAGTCCTTCTTCGTGTTATAAATTTCTTCTTGATCAGATTCAGGCATCAAAATAGGTTCAGAAGGTACAAATTCTATGCTGCCTCTGTATTTTCTTAATAAATTAAGCACATTGTTAAAATCTTCAATGTCATAATTTTTAGAGCGAATTAAATGTACCTTCATGAACCTTATTGTTAAATTTCTTTCTTTCTTCTTTCTTTTTCATTAAAAATATCAAAAATATCTCGTTTAAGGTTACCTGAAGATTTTTCATGTGCATAAGTTCTAATAGAATCGCTCACATCATCCATGAAACCTCTGTATTCACTTTTGCTGAAGTTCATAACATTCTCCTTTCTAATATTAAGCATTTTAGAGGTGTGAATGGCATCAAAATCAGCTCCTAAAAAACTAAAAGTCCATTTACCAGTTTCATCCAATTGTTCAATTAATTTTGCAATATCGTGATAGGAATAAAGTCTCGAAGAATTTTCATGGCCATCTGTAATAATAACCAATACAATCGATATCTCATCATCGCTTAGTGCTGCACCAAATTGTTTTTTGATCGAATAAATCGATTTCCCAATGGCATCTAATAGGGCTGTAGTTCCACGGGGAAAATAATTTTGGTTGGATAAAGGTTGGATAGCGTCTATCTGACCAAATTGAATTCGATCTTCAACTTCATTATTAAAAAAAGTAAGTGAGCACAGATACTCTTGATCCGGTAGTTCCTTTTTAAGTTGTTGAATGGTATTCAACTGCGTGTTGAATCCGGCGACCGTTTGAAGTTCTAATCCTGCCATAGAACCACTTTGATCTACAATAAAGTGGTAAAGTGTTGTTTTGTTTTTCATAATATATGTTTTTAATGGTTGGTCAAATTTTTCTTCTTTTTAGGTCAGAAAGCTAATTCCTGCAAGCTTGCAAAGAATAAAATTTCCAGTAAAAGCTCGTGACCTTTGCAGTGACAAACACAAATTATTAACTAAAAATTCAAGCTATGAGCACCAGGACCAAAAAAATTCTAACCTTTTACACAGGCCAACAAGTTTGTACTGATCAAATTCAAAATGCTTCTTTTTCAAAATCACCCCTCAAGCCTTATTTGTTGATGCAACGCATAAAAACTAAAGGGTTGAATACGATTTTTAAGCGGATTTCAAATTTTGCTCCCTTTACCAAAGAAGACTTCAAAATCGCTCACACGGAAACCTACATCAATAATTTTTTTCAAGGTGAGGGCAACTATCTGTCCAATTCACTCCCTTGGTCCAAAAACTTAGTGCACAGTGTCTGTTACACCAATGCCGCACTTTATGAAGCTAAAAAGCACAGCATACTAAATCCGCAAACGGTTTGCTTTGCTCCAGTTTCAGGAATGCATCATGCACAACCACATCGAGGGAGTGGTTTTTGTACTTTTTCTGGACAAGTAATCTCAGCAATCAAACTATACAATGAATTTGGCGTGAGTGGGGCTTATTTTGATCTTGATGGTCACTTTGGAAATAGCATTGAAGACAGCAGAGTTTTTAACCCCATTCTGGACCAAGCAATTCCGGTAGGTTGCAACATCAATCCTTACGGCAAAAATGAGGATTATTTAGAATCGTTTAAAGAGGGGTTAAAACATGTGGGGAAACTCATCAAGGCTGGAAAAATTCACTATGTAGTTTTTGCGCATGGAGCTGATTCGCATGAAGATGATGACATAGGTGGTGGCTGTAACACTAAAAATTGGCTCCTTTGCGCTTCTATCTTTGCTGATTGGGTGAACGAAATCTCTGAAGAGACGGGCAAATTCCTCCCTGTAACCTTAGCTTTATTTGGTGGTTACCGCGCGGATAATTACAATGCTGTACTCGATTTACATATTAAATCGCTCTTGCAATGCGCCAAAACTATTTGCCAAAATGAGGTGAAAAATGAGGTAGTAAGAGCAAGAAAATTAGTTCGAATCTAATTTGATTTGGATGATCATTTTCTTACTCCGCTTGCGCTATATTTTGAACGCCTTCAAGGAGTATTTCATAATAATTGAAGTCGTTTTTAGTTGGGTTTTCTTCTTCAATTAAATCAACAATGCAATCTTTTGTGGGAAGGGGCTCAAAATACAGACTGAATACTTTCCAATCTTCAATAGTTTCAAAATCATGTCTATCTGGAGAGATGGGTATGTTTTGAGCACTTAGCAGCAAATACTTTTTCTTGGAGTCTTTAACTTTTAGGTAGGAATATGGTGCAATATGAATCCAACCTCCTTTTTTATAGATCCAAGGAGCGGCATATCCAAAATCCACTCTTGTGAATTTTTCATTCATTACGAATCTCAATAGGCATGGATTATTTTTATTTGCCCCCTTGATTAGCGGTTGAACAACATAAGTATCATTTTTCATTTCGTAAGATCTTGAGTGAATTTAAAAAACCAATTGGGACTCATAATTCGTACATGTCTCCCTTGTGATAAAAAGTATCTTGCCAATTCTATGGAAGGAATCAAATCAAATGAAATTTCTGATGTCCCGTATTCGTCTTTTACAATCTTTTGGCTTTCGTGTAGTGGGTAAGCAAGGAAATAATGCGTCCCCAATTGACTCACTTTGATGGTAATGATTTCCTTAATGGCATCAGGAATGGGAAAAACTCCATAAACATCATTTAGGTAGGTTTTCATTACTGCTGAATCCGTTTTAATAAAATTCTTTTTTGTCATTATCGGTTCACTAATTCGATCTAAACCGAAAGTTCTAATACTTTTATGTGTTTCTGAGTAGGCGATGATATACCAGCGATTATCAAACTCTTTAATTAAAAATGGATGTAAAATAGAATGTGAAAAGGTCCTTTTTTTATAAGAAAAATGAATAATTGAAACAGGCATCTGATCTTTACAAGCTTGATACAGCAGATCGAAATGTTCAAATCCACTTGAAACAGGTGCTACCATCGTTTGTACTATGGGTCTTTTCTCTTGATCTGATGGTCTGCTTTCTATGGTTGCGGATAGTAACTTATCAACGGCATGATTGAACTGTTTGCTAATTCTTGATCCACCAATCATTCTAATTAAATCTACTGCCTCAGCAATCGTGTCAATTTCATCTTCCCTGAGCGCAATACCTGTTAGTGTATAATTTGAATCTGAATATTCATACCCTTTGTTTATAATACTATAACGAATGGGAGCATCAAATCCATCGGGATAAGGTAAGCGCATATTGGCTAAGTCCTTTTGAATAGTTTCTTTTGATGGCGCAAAATCAAGTTTGTCAAGACAAGCATTGATTATTTCCTCCATATTTGGATACTTATGCATAGGATTGCGAAGAAGTCCATCAATCACTTTATATCTTCGGAAAGCACTCTTACTTAAATTCATTTCAACATATTTAGCTGAAATTAGGTATTTTTTTTAACTCCGTATGCATAATACGGACATATTAATTTACTTTGTATTATAAAACTTATTATTATTATGGAAATTCAAATTGAAAAATTGGTTGAAACCGATCGAAATATTGAAATCGAAACCCCACTAAAAGTCTATAATCCAAATGGAATGGATCACAGGCAAAGCCTTCGAATTAAATCAATTGAAGCTACGGATGAATACACGCGCATAGATTTTATTTACAGGTCGTCGGAAGTATATGATAATGGCGGTTGGATTCAAATAGATAAAGATTCTTATATTCAACCAAAAGGATCAAGTAGAAAATATCGCTTGGTAAAAGCAATTGGAATTCCTCTTGCGCCATTAAAGCATTATTTCAAGCGACAAGGTGAATACTATTCATATACTTTGGTTTTTCCTGCTCTTCCGAAAAACACAGTGAGTATTGATATTATTGAGAAATTAGCACCTGGATTCTTTTTCAACTTTTATAATATCGCATATTCAAAATGGATGTCTGTACCACATGCTGCAGATATTCAAAGGGCTAGCAACTAGTTATACGTCAGCTTAAAAGACGACAAATAGCAAACAATTAACTGACAGAAAAATGGAACAAATACTTATAGAATATAAAAATGAAGGTTACCTTGACACAAAAATTTTTGACGGAGATGAACTACTTCATTTAACGACACCGTGCAGATTTAGAGTTACCGAGGACATAGTAAGTGACTTGAAGAAAAATTATAAAGTAGACGAAGAAATCGGTGGTGTTTTATGGGCAAAACCGACAACCAAAAACGGAGAAATTATTTATATCATAGACAAGGTAAGTTATATAAGAAATGCAATTGAAGATAATCGAAGAAATGACAACAGAAATAAGTCAAACGCCTACTTACCTGACAGTAAACAACTAAATCAAACGCTAAATAACCTTTTCTTACAAGGTTATCTGCCTGTAAAGTTTCATACTCATCCAGTAAAAGGAACAAACTTTTTACATAACTTGACATACACGAACTTAATGACTGAAACTTCTGAACAAGACAAACGAGAAAGTTCTCACCATCTCGTAATCGGAAGTAAAAAACTATTAATGCCTCGTGGACTTATTGTAGGCAACGACATTTCAAGCAGCGACATTTTTATAGGCGTTTACAATGGTTTTATAGCACCAACAGAATTTGAAAACAGTAAAAAGAAAATTCAACAAGAAAACTTCAATAAAACGGCAGACCTTGTTTCAACTATAAATTTTAGAGACGGACAAAAAGTTGGATTGGCAATTGGAGCGGCATTATTGCTTTTTGTAATCGTTAAATACCCAAAACATAGTTTACCTGTGATCATTGGACTTGGGGCGATTCTGCCTATACTTATGACAAATACACGCAACCTAGAAAATCCAAATTATTTCAACAAACTTTCATTAGGCAGTGCGGACATTTTTATTCCAAAATCATAACAATGGGACTGACAAAATATGACCGTATAGAAAGCCGAACGCAGAACACGGGTTTGGCAAAAGTCGCGGTTCAGTGCTCCGCAGACACATTTGTGGTTAATCATACATTGGTTCTCCGCATCAATCCCGATGCATCGGGATGGTGAAAATCGCCACCTTCGCCAAGCCCGAAACCGATAGCAGTAAGCCGAAAAATAATCATTCAACAAAATGCAAAGTATGACGGAAGAAATAAAAGAAAATCTGAGGGCAACTGTGGCTCGATTCACCGTACCGACAATAGGTGAAGAATGTCCTAAAAATCTTTGTTTTTGCACATGTTTTCCCTTAATGTTATTTTTAAAAATAAACGATGTAAATTGTTCATTGACGGGTGGCGACTTTAACGGAACACGACACTTTTGGATTACAATCAATGAATACGAAAATGTCATTATTGACCCAACAATTCAACAATTTAAACCACTAGTTGACTCGATTTATATTGGACCGTTGACAAAAGAGTACACTCAAGACAATGCTCCATTCAAGGAAACATTTTTATGGGCATTTAAATTCTGGGTTGAACCAATATTAGATAGACCTAGATCTCATCAAGAAAAACCAAGGTGGGTCGAAGAAAGAACCAACTTTTTTAATGTTAAGTTTGCTATGATTCTGAATCAAGAAATCTCTCAAAAAAAATCCGAAACAGTTATTTTTCATCACAATAGACTTTGTAAGTTATATTTTCGGACTATTCTCAAATTCTTAATTGTAAAAATTCAAAAAGACCAAGATTATATTAGAAATTTGCAAGTGGTACTTCCACAAGCCTTTGAAAAATTACTAAACCAAGCAAAAACTGCCAACTGCTAAAAGCGGTTTTGTGAAACGCGGGGATTTATGGTTCCAAGAGTCATAATGTCGCTTGGAGATTTGGATTTCTTTGATAACTTAGTTCTGAAACCCGCGCTTCTCCAAGCTGCAAACCGATAGTGTAGTTGAGGTGTAATATATGACTGCTTTCTTTTGAATAAATTGGTTTCTATTTTGAAAATTTATACCTTAAGCTAAAATTTAAAAATTGCTTTCCAATGAATCAAATAATTCAAAAGCCATTATTAATAGTTTTTTTATTTATTTCTTTATTTTCAAATGCGCAACTGTTATCAGTTTCATCCCCTCAACTGATTCCTAATCCGGGAGTGCCAATTTACCCAGGCTTTCCAGATGGACACATAAGCTACAAGTCCTTGGGAGCTAACCAGTATTTTCATGTTTGGGCAGGTTATGATAGTTATATTACATCCGGATCAGATGTTTTGCATCAGGATTCAATTTGGGGATGTGTATTAACCAAAGGCCTGCCAGGTTCCTATGATAATGGTGGAGCATGGCTGTACAGTGTTTTTAATTTGGATTCTTCTCATTGGATTGGCTTTTATCATGCAGAAGATCATGAATTTCCTGGTTACGACAATCAACAAAAAATTGCTTGGAAAAGTGCTGCCCAATGTGAGAGTTTTGATGGTGGAAAAACTTGGGTTAAAAATGGACAAATATTAACTTCATGGTTGAATAAACCCAATGCTCCAGAGTGGGGTGGGACAGGTGATTTTTCGGTGATAAGAGATAGCCTAAATAATCGTTGGCTCGCTTACTATGTTTGTCCAGATGGAATTGGTGTCGCTCAATCTTTAGATGCCAATGGTAGTCCGGGCACCTGGTTCAAATTTCATAATGATTCATTTAGTGAACCAGGAATTGGGGGAAAAGGATCTTCACTTTCCTTTTCAAAAGGAAAAAAAACGGGTGGCAACCCTAGTTTAATTTATTTCAAGCCCTTGAAAACATGGTTTTTAGTGTATCATGATTGGAACGAGAAAGGAATTTATTACACCTACTCATTTGATCTCATTCATTGGGAGGATGCTTCTTTGTTGATAGAGAATCCTGGCAAACCTCAGAGAACTTGGTATCCTACTTTGATGTCTTCAACGAGTGATGCCTACAGTAATGGCGATCTTTTTTTGGCATTTGCTCAGTGGGATGATGTTTCTTTGCCCTACCGAAATTATTATATAGCGCCGGTTAATGTTCAAGGAATAAGTTTACCATTGATTGATCCAATTGCTTCTTTAACTTCATCAAGTTTAGTGTTGACTGATACGAGTTGTATTTCATTGGTTTTATATGATTCAGAAGGTAAAAATACCCATACATTTTTTCAAGATCAGATTTTAGTCCCTGGAAAGTATGAGCTTGAATTACAGAAATATACCAGTAAAGGATTTTATTATCTTCGTTTGTCGAGCACTCAAGGCATACAGACACGTACAATTTTGTCTTATTAATGGAATTCCGTCTTTTTTTATCACCACCATTAAAAAGTGGTAGCAATTTAAGGTGCCTAAAGTTGCCAATTGATTACTTCTTAGTAGATTTTCATTACATTAATCTTTATTAGCCTTATCTTCGCGCCAAATTCAAGCTTAGAATTAATAATTTTCGAACCTTGTTCAGAAAATAGAGTAGGAGAGAGGGTGAAAACTCTTTTTACTTTTATTTTATAATTGCGCTCCTTCTCCTGAGAGAATTAAGCCGGATAATATTATTATATGAAACGCATCAACGAATACAAAAAAGTTTTTGAAATTGAAAACGAAATCGATCTAGCAGCATTAAAATTGACCTACCGAAAGTTGGTGAAGCAGTGGCACCCTGACAAGTTTCAAGAAGGTGACCCATTAAGAGAAGAAGCAACAATAAAAGGCCGTCAAGTAGTAGATGGTTATCATTTTTTAGTGAGTATTGCACCTGAAACTAAAGCCGCTAATTTGGCTGAATATACGGCTACTGTCAACGAAAGTGGTATTGCAGATTTTAAACACAAAGGACTTTTGTTAGAAATTACTTTCACAGATGGGAATTGTTATGAATACTTTGGAGTGAATGCTAATGTTTTTAAAAAGTTGATTAACTCAGACAAACAAGTTCGATTCGCTAAACGCTTTATTTATGATAGTTACCTGTATCGTAAATCTAAAAAGGCCAATCAAGAAGATTAAAAGATGTTTTACTTGTTGAATAGCTAAGCTGCCATTATTCAATAATAATTTTTGCGAATTCTGTTTCAATTGAATTCTTCCTGATCAAAAGAAAATAGATCCCTGGAGCTTGGTCCGTTATTAATATCGCCTCTTTATTATTAGAATTCCAAGTGTTGATTCTTTCTCCCATAGCATTCAACATTTCAGCACTTTCAAACAGTCCATTTATTTGTAGTTGCTGTCCTTTGTGAATGGGATTAGGAAATATTTCTATGTTATTATTAGTCAAATCATTAAGCGCTAAGTCGGAGCTATATCCACATGCATTTGCGAAGAAATCGTTGTTCTGATAATAATATCTTGCGGGGACTATTCCAGCATTTAAAATATTAGGACTTCCAATTGAACAATAATTGGCAAGTGGAATCTCAATAGGTTTTGTATTAAAATAATAAGAGGTGTCCGGCAATGCATTTGTTCCTGATGGCACAAGGGTTCCTTTGTTGTTATTTCCATAAAGAAAATGACCAGTGCCTTGTATTGAATAATTTACTGCACTCATAGGTGCATTTGTATTGGTGATTTCGTTACCTACCAAATTTTGATTGGGTGAAGTGGCGTCACTAAAGAAAATCCCGTATAAACTCCCTCTATTCCGAAAGTAAGTATTGTAGGGACCATTGGCACCATGAGAATTATCAATAACCATATTCTGTCCATCATTTTGTTCAAAGAGATTCGCATAGGGATAATTCCCATGCAAGACCATATCACCAGCAGAGTTTGCAGGAAGAAAAACACTTCCAGTCCAATAGGGATCTCTGGAGAAATTATAACAAAAAACATTTGCATTGGCACCTGCTTGTACAATCATGGAATGGCGTAAATGACTAAAAATATTACTGTAAACAAGACATTCATTGGTAGTAAAATGAAGCATAACACCGTATCCTCTCCCTCCATCTCCGTAATCATGCGCATCGTGAAAGTAACAGTGACTTACCGAAAGATTCGAGCAGGAATTTGCTTCCACATGTGCGAAAGTTGTCTTGTTGATTTCGACACCATTAACCCATGAATTTACCGTATTCGTAAAAGAAATCACACTGGATTGTTCAGGAGCAGTATTATCAATACGATCGATCGATATACATTCAATCCCAATATTTTCTTTGGGGTTGATTTTGTAAATCTTTGGATGTCTTGCAAGTGTATAATCCATCCGTAATGGTGATGCTAATAGAAGTAAATTGTTATTTACAGAGAGGATCTTAACAATTTGTCCCACAGAACCAATTGCCCAACTAGAGGTAACTAGGTCAGCATCATCTTGTACTATTCTAATCCAATCGTTTGCGGCATAAAGAGCACCGTTTAAGACGTTGATGTGTTCTTCATTTTTTGTTCCATTGGATGTAAAGGAACTACTGTCTGAAATAAGATTAGTTCCATTAATATCGAAGCCATTTCCACTACCAGAATGATTTATTATAAAATGAGTTGCACTTGCTCCTGCGCCACGAATTATAGAATTACTGCGTAAATTAATCGATGCATGAAACAAATAGTCTCCCGCAGGAAAGTAAAAGACAGCGGGTTCTTGATGTGCTGACTGAATAGCGCTAAAAATCGAATCGCATGGGGTAAGCCCATTATTATTACATCCTAAAATTTGTACATCGATAATGTTAAAGTTGGAAGTACTTGAATCTTTAACACCTGCAAGTGACCAATTTACAGTTCGGTCAGCAGGAATAGTTTGTGCGATACCTTTTAAAATAAAGCCAATAGAAAATAAAAGGAGGAACAATTTCATAAGATCAAATAAAGTATAAAGTTAGTCAAGAACAAGAGAAATACAATAATCTTGTAGGACTTATCATTATTGATTAAATTAGTCTCATGATGAAAAATCACATTAAAATTAGCGCGTACATTTTATTCGTATTTATATTTTGTTCGTGTGCCTATTTGTCTGATCAAAATGATAAGACAAATAGAAATGAAAAGCAGTTAGTTGCTGTTACTGAATTGAAGGATTCCTTGGAAAAGGATACTATCCGCTCCAAGTATTTAAAACATATAACTTGGCAAAGCACACAAGATGTAACTTATGACCCTAGTTATTTTGTTTTAAATTATCCAAACGGAGACGTTCCGGCCAACAAAGGTGTTTGTGTTGATGTTCCTATTCGTGGACTAAGAACAATAGGTATCGATTTACAAAAGTTAGTGCATGAAGATATTAAATCACATTTGAGTGCTTATCATTTAAATCATGCCGATCGCAATATTGATCACCGTCGTTGCGTCAATTTAATCATTTACTTTAAGAGGCAAAATCAAACCATTCCGGTAAGTGATAAGGAAGAAGACTATCACCCTGGTGATATTGTTTTCTGGGATATTGCAAGAGGGCATGTTGGTGTGGTTACCAATATAAAAGTTCCAGGCACCAATAGATATTATTTAGTTCACAATATCTGTTGTGGTCCACAAATGGAGGATTTTTTATTTGCAGCTCCAATTGTTTGTCATGTCCCTTATATCAAGTTGGTTTCATCTCACTAATTCTATTCACTAAACGTTCAAAATATCAAATAGTTAAGTAACTTAGCATTATAAGAAAACAATTAAGATTTAAACTATTTTGTCATCTTAACGGGACTTAAAAATGAAAAAAAACAGTCGTTTTGCAACCAATTGCGCCTTTCTCTTCCTTGCGGCTGTATTTATTTTCACCTCCTGTAATTCAGAGAGCAGCAACAGTAGCTTAAAATCTAAAGCGGCAAGATTAAATGTATTGTCCATTGAAATATCTGGAAGGGAAAATTTGAAAATAAATTTGGACATCAAGGGTCTTCGGCCAAAATCAAAAAGAATTTCATTTAAAATTCATGCTGTAAGTGCTTCAGAAAATCAGTCTTTCAAAGATATAAGTTGGCAAAGTCCGAATATTGATTCTACGATGACTTTATTTTTAAAATTCATTGCTGACCTTCCTTATAATGCACCTCAAAATGCCAACTATAAGTATGAATCTAATCAATTTGTTCTAAAGGAATCACTTCCAGGAAATCAATTAGACACTTCAAAAATCAGATTACAGTTAACAAAACAGATAAAAAGTAGAGGGGTAACATTAGATTTAGACAAGCAGCAACTATATATTTTACCCAAGTATGAAAGTAATTCTGAAGAAATTAAAGTAGCAAAAAAAGCCTTAGATCGTTGTTTGAAAAGCTCTATTACCTTAATTGCTGAAAATGAATCCTTTAATTTAACAAAAACAATTTATGGACCTTGGTTGAGTCTTGACACTACCTTAGAAGTGAAAGTAGACAAGTTTTTAATGCAACTATATCTTCAAAAAATCGCTTTGAAAATTGAGCCTTCCTTGACTGAAATTCTTGAACAATTTGACATCTCGGATACCACTAAGGCCTTAGATGAAATCAAATTTCCTAGAATGAATATCTCTAAAGAAATTGAAGAACTTTCCGCTTTGATTTTAAAAGGATCTAATTCAAGTAAACAAATTATATTTTCCAACAGGGGCTTACCCAATGGGATAAAATTAGGCTATAAGGACTTTGTAGAAGTGAGTTTAGCGGAACAAAAACTTTGGTTGTTTAAAGATGGAAATTTAATTATTGAGACCGATATTGTTACGGGTAATGAGAAACTTGGTCGCACTACTCCTGTCGGAAATTATAAGATTTTATACAAACAAAAAAACAAAACCCTTCGTGGACCAGGATATGCTTCATTTGTTTCTTATTGGATGCCTTTTTACAATGGTTATGGTTTACATGATGCCAATTGGAGAAGAACTTTTGGTTCCAACATATATGAAAGAGGAGGATCTCATGGCTGTGTTAATTTACCGCCTAAAATTGCACCCTTGGTTTATCAAAATGTTCACATTGGGATGCCTGTGTTAATTCACTAAATTGTATAATTATTTCCTGACTTTATTTTATTGCGGGGATTTTAATCTCTTATACAGCGCACATTAAATCCCATGATCCAATTTGTGCTTTGATTCACTAGCGTTACATATTCCGTTTCATCAAAAAATAAACTCACATAGGGAGTTGATTCTCCTATAGGTGATTGATACGCCCAATAACTCATTTGTGAACCTAGACCACCGCAACCAACATCCCGCCAACCCGCTGGATACAAATTCAATCCTATATCATTATTATTATCACCAATATACCCATTGGTCCAACCTTCTTTACTAAAGGCATCAGTTAAACTCCTACCTGGCAAAATTAAAAATTCTTCCAATGCTGCCCAGTCTGCTTCAGTAGACAAACGCCAGCCTTCGGGTGCAAGTCCGCGTGGATCATTTAGGGCGTAAGAATTATATAATTTCCCATAGGATTTCACTACTACTGTACTATCTTCTATTCGGTCATTGTAATAACACCAAGCGGCTTGTTTATTAAATCCTGCTTCTTGCCATTCATCATCAGATTGCGCTTGTGGAATTACATCACCATTGCGAAAAGTGGAAACATTTAGATTTTCAGCCATCCAATTTTGAGTGCCTACTTGAATTGTTTTATTGGATCTAATTTGTTCTTCAAGCGTATTTATTTTTGCGTTAAGCAGTAGTTTCTCTTCTTCATGTGCTGTTCGTTCAGAAACATAAAGAGACAGCATACTATCCAATCGTATTGATAGATTAGCAATTTGTTCTTTTTTTGATTGAGCGTAAACCAGTTTTACGCTCAGAAGACAAGCTATTAAAATAATTGATTTCATCATATCTGTTTTATTTATGCTTCATAAGTAATTACCTTTTGGTTTACCTTAAAATTAATGGGAAACCTTGTTTTCGCCGGGTGAATTTTCAATGGCAGGGTCGTAAATAATACTAGTCCTTATATTATTATCAATTACATCAAAAAAGTATCTGTATCGATTTTCCATATAAATGAAATAAATATCATAGCCTTCTCTTTGTTTAAGCGCATGAATAATATAAACATATTCAGTATTGATTGGATTGACATAATACATATAAAAATATAGATTTTCATGTTTGTTAAACACTAAGTTTTTGCTTGGATGCTCATTCCATTTGATGCGTTCTACGATAATGCGTTTTGCATCCATTTCATTATCAACATGTACAAAATAGTTCCCCGCACCGATTTCTTGTAAACCGTCCATTCTGATGAATTGTGCTTGAGTTTGTTGCATGGACAACAGGAAGAATCCGAGAAAAAAAAGTAGTCTCATTTTTTGATTCGTTTTAATTAATGAGCAAGTTTCAATCTCATTTGTTTTTTCGGAAATAATTGATTTCAGTTTCATAGTAATTGCTTTAAGAGTGAAAGATTTAGTTGATGCATCAACTGTTTTACTCGAGTACTATATAGGAAACGAAAAGAAAATATTTGGTAACAAAAAAGATTTTTTTTAAATAAAAAACCCCCTGAATATCAGAGGGTTTCACAAAAATCATAAAATATTTTGATTTATTTCTTAGCTACAGGTTTCGTTTCAATTTTTTCATCCCTTATAAAAAATAAAACTTCCCCTCGTAAAGATTTACCATAATTAATTTTTAAACTATCTTTTCCAACAAGTCTTACGGATCCACCTTTCCCAAAATAAGAGCCCCCTCCTTGATAAATTCTAGGTTGCATGATAAAAACCCCTTCTTTATCGTATTGAATATCTTTATAAATAGTACTGTTCTTATCCCAGCCATTTAAACTTTTATAACTTTTTGCATTGACTCCAGATTCTGATCTTTCAAAATAAAGTTTCTGACCTTTTAAGGATGCCGTTCCATTAAATACGTAGCCTTCTAAAAATGAATCCATTCTATAATGCATGGCATCAGCTAATTCAACTGAAGGAAGCTTTGTTTTATAGGCATCAAACATTTTATAAAATCCATCAACACTATCTTTTTTGATCATATTAAGTAACTCATTCTTGAAGAACTTTCTTGCAGGATTATTCCAGCTGGTATCTTTTCCATAGGTGATGAAAGTTTCACTTAGAAGAGCCCAATCATGAGCACTTATAATTTTTTCGACACAATGTCCTTTCATAACTTTCGCAGAATCGAGCCATTCTTCATCTTCAGGAAGCAATCTATCAAAATAATACATGGCGCTGTCATACTTCTGAACTTGAAAATAAGACATACCTTTTTCATAGGTTTCTGGTGGTCCACAACTCACAAGAATCACACCTAAAATAAACACATAACTGAGTAATAATACTTTCCTCATAATTAAATTTTTAAGTTAATAAAATAGTTTTGTTTTTCAAATATAATTTATTTCATTGATTATCAATCGTTTTGATAATTTATAATTAAATTAATTAGGAATGCGCAATCTTTGTCCTGTACGGATTAAGCCATTTTTATTAAGATTATTGGTCGAAATAATTTTCTGCGCGCTAACATGATATTTTCTTGCAATGGAAGATACCGTTTCGCCACTTTTCACCTGGTGGTACCGATAAGGATTTTGAATTATTCTTTGTTGCTTTGGTAGGGTGTCAACTACAACAGTTTTATTTCCGGTAAGAAATTTCAACTGATCTATAAGTTGGTTTTTAATATTTATGATTGAAATGGTATCATTTATATTTTCCTTATTGTATGCTTCTAAAAATGAATAGCTAAACATTTTTCCTTGCAAGGCATAACCAGTGGCATTAAAGTGCAATTTGTCCGCCTGAGAAAGTTGATTTTTTGACCAGGTATTCATTGAGCCCCAGCCACCCATGGCTGCATTCAAATCATAAAGCGATGCATCATTATTTACAGCAGCTTTTTTCAACTGATTATTAACGTTAATTTGATTAACAGGGATTCTCCCTTGGCTTCTCGTATCAGGTGCTGTGGTGAAAATGATCGCTGTATTGGGTGAAATTGCATGAATTAATTGAATCATTTGCGTTAATGCAGTATAATATTTATTCGTATCAATACTCTTGTCATAGGCCTCATTGGTCCCAAAGGAAAATAGAATTAAATCAGGTTGTAGGGTTTCGATTTGCGTAAAAGCGTAGGTACTGTTTTTAATGAAATGAGAAAATTGTGCTCCTACCACACCATAATGATGATAGTTGATTCCTGATTTTTCATCACTTAAAAATTCAAATCCATGAAGGGTAAATTGTTGGCTTGAATCAACAACAGCTTTTACCGTTAAATTAAAATGATCAATAATTGAGTCAGAAATATAAGTGCGTTGCGCTAAACCATCGGCATATATTTTTTCGTCTACCAATTTCAGTTCTTTATTCATTTCAAAGTCATGATAACGTTCACCTGTGGTATACCATATCCTAATCGAATGCGACCGTGTTCCTGTGAATTTATCTGTGACATCAAAATCAATAGCTGCGTTTGTCGTTTTAGTACTGCAAACATATCCCGTTGTACTCAACTTCTCAGAAGATTTGTAATTCATTATATTGGTTCCGGTCCATGTTCCACTGGCAGTTACTTTAATTCCTCTTGGGCCAAAACTTTTACTTAAGGTATAAGGAAATAAAATACCTTGTCCAGCATTACCAAAAGTACTATGCAATGATTTGCGAATTTCTCCACTAAAATAATCTCCTTGAATATGACTGTCTCCAAAGTGCATGATCGTAAAAACAGCATTATTATTCTGCTTAATTAGATCTAATTTGTGCAGTGCTAGATTAAAATTACTTGATGGAATGAGTTCAACAAAGTTGGTTTCAAGAGGAAGGGAATCCCCGACTTGACTATATAGATGGGATGCAAGGTAAAGAAATAAGACACAAAGTGTTTTCTTCGTCATTAAAATTGGAAGTAAATAAACGGTTCCACCACATCATCTTTAAATTGCAAGATGACTTGTAAGGCAATCGCTATTAAAATTATCCAGAAAAAAGTTGGAATCAAATATATTTTGTCAATTATTTTTTGTTTCCATTTTTGACTGGTAAATACAATTATACTGGAGAACGCTAATAAGTACACCACTTCTGGCCTCGTCATCCAAAATCCTTGAAAATCAATCCATGTTGTCGCTGTAAAAATCTGATTGATACTTAAAAAAGCACTTTCAAAGGAAGTCGCACGGAAAAAGATCCATAAGATTCCAACAAAATGAAAAGTAATGATGATCCCAAGAATTTTAAAATACCATTTTTCGGATTGTTTTGGGAAAAAATGTGTCCAACCTTTATGTAAGATTAGGGCTATACCGTGTGCCATTCCCCAAAATACAAAACGCCAATCTGCACCATGCCATAATCCTCCAACCAGCATGGTAATGAAAAGGAAGAGGTAAGTATTAAATACACCTTTTCTATTTCCACCTAAGGGAATATAGATATAATCCCGCAACCATAAACTCAGTGAAATATGCCATTTTCTCCAGAAAGAAGTAATATTTCTTGCTCCGTAAGGATTGTCAAAATTTTCTTTTAATCGATAGCCTAAGAGTAAGGCAATTCCAATGGCGATGTCTGAATACCCGGAGAAATCAAAATATATTTGAAAACTATAAGCATACATTGAAAGTAAATTTTCACCTCCCGTAAATCCATCAGGGCCCTGGTGAATAATTTCAACATACTTCCCTAAATAGTCTGCAATGAATAATTTTTTGAGTAATCCAACTATGATTCTTAACAAACTTTCTTTGTATAGACTCAGTCGAATTATTTGTGGCTTTTCGATTTGAGGCAGAAAATCTTTTGCTCTAACTATAGGTCCAGCTACCAAATGCGGAAAGAAGGTCATGTAAAAAACATAATCGGTAAAGTTTTTTGCTGGAGGAATTTCTTTTCTATAAACATCCATTAAATAACTAATCGATTGAAAAGTATAAAATGAAATCCCGATGGGTAAAAAGAGATTATTTAATTTGAAATCAGTACCTAATAAACTATTGAAATTTAAAATAAAGAAATTAGAATATTTAAAATAGAGCAGGAAGGATAAGCTATAAAGTAAAGCTGAAAAAAGTAATAATTTTTTGGTCCGACCTTCTTTTTTATAAATAAAATGTGCGAAAATGTAATCACTTAAGATCATTAAGGCAAATAATCCAATAAAAGGTCCGCTTGATTTGTAGTAAAAGAATAAGCTAAAAAGAATGATGTAAATCTTCTTCCATTTCTTATTGTTTACCACTAAGGCATAGAGCAATAGGAAAATTCCAAAAACCAAAAGGAAACTATACTCAGTGAAAAACCAAGGTTCTTTTGTATTGTATGTAAATAGATCTTGGAACAAGTACATTAATTAAGAATTAATAACCTCTATATTCTGCCGCATTCAAATTAATTAGGCGAGAACGGTAATGTCTATTTCTTTTAACAGGAGGCGCTAATTTTATTTTGTATTTCGCTTTCGTTTCAACCCAAACCGCTAAGGAATCCATCCAAATTTTATATCCTTCTTGACTTGGATGCCTTTTATCTCCTCCTTTGGGAATGGTTAAATTCAAAGTAGGATAGAAAGTACCTTCTTGTGCTGACAATTTAAAAGCATTGTTTATTCCATAATCTTTCATGAAATTGGCAGGTCCAACCCAAGTGTAGGGTATTCCACTTAATTTTTCGGCCATTAATTTTGCAGCGCTGGTTCTATTGGTAATATCCTTAGAATACAATTCATTTAACCCAACCACTAAAAACACATAAGTAGGTTTAAATTCTTCAATAATTTTATTGACTGTATCCGAATACGCGAAATTATAAATGGAAGCCGAATTCCATACGAAACTTAGCACTAGTTTATGTCCATTTTGTTGACAATAGTCATTCAATTGATAACACAATCCACCACATTCAGAATCTCCCATCAATAAAATGCGTTGTGCTGTGGTGTCTAAGTTGGAACCAAAATCCCAAGTTTTAGTATATTCGATATCATTCAGGTTCCGCTCTCCTTGTTCTGGTGATGGATCAAAAATAGTGTCTAATTTACTGCTGTGTAATAAGGATGATTGTTCTTCACTTTGTTGCATTGAAGCAGAAAGAATATTTGTTCGTTCATGTTTTTCTTCAAGAAATATTTTTTTCAATTCAATTCCAGAGATGGTGATTTTATGCTGGCTATAACTATAAAAATAAATTAAAGTCAAAGGAATAACAAAGCTTAATCCAGCCCAAAAAATCAATCCTTTTGAATTTGAATTTTCGTTTTTTTCGCCTGAAACTGTATTATTTTCTTTTTCCATGGACCACAAAAGTATCACCTTTAATTTTTTTAAAAAAATCAAATTTCAATTTTTAGGTGATTTATCTATTTTTTCAGGGTGACATAGCTTATTAAAGAGGATAAAAACAATACAAATTCTCCCCCCTTGCTAACAAAATAGAGTTAGACTTGGAGGTTAGAGTTGGAGTTTAGACATAGAGCTTAGAGCGAGTTACTTCACTTTGTTTTGTTAACGACCTCCCGTTTTTTTTGGTAAATAATAACATTCTAATTTAGACCTTGCAATAGGAGATTTTTGAAATCAAGTTCTGGTTAGTCACCCTCCCCCTTCATCCCCCTCCAAAGAGGGAAATGTTCTAGTTTTAGACCTTGCAATAGGAGGTTTTTGAAACCCATTGAATTTGGTGTATGCTAAGATTATCTGAAAGATCAATCGCCAGCATCCAAATTTGGTGGGGATTAAAAATACTTCGAACCTACTCAGAAATGAGAGGGATACATGTTCGTCGAAGTAAAACGCATTGCTCAGTCAGCGCCTTTTTTTGTTACTTTTTTTTGAGCTAAAAAAAAGTAAAGAACTTTATCTCTCTACTTTTTTTCCGCAAAAAAGTAGCAAAAAGCTCGGTGCCGGTTTTTGTAATCGGCGTTCCACTTTTGAAAGCCGACCATCTCAGCGAGCTTGCAGCTTCTTCATGGTACCCGACTTTCAATGCGCTATTCTTGATTAAAAAAAATGCACCAACTAAAAAGAAAAAAATAAATAAATAATAACCTTCTAATTTAGACCTTGCAATAGGAGGTTTTTGAAACCCATTGAATTTGGTGTATGCTAAGATTATCTGAAAGATCAATCGCCAGCATCCAAATTTGGTGGGGATTAAAAATACTTCGAACCTACTCAGAAATGA
>CANFJL010000014.1 GCA_947447525.1 Flavobacteriales bacterium
ACCAGTGAAGAGGAGCGCTTGGCTGCGAATCCGGTGACTGAGGAACCCACTTCAAACAACACGCAAACCAACAAGACCAGTGAAGAAGAACGATTGGCTGCGAATCCGGTAACTGAGGAACCCACTTCAAACAACACCCAAACCAACAAGACCAGTGAAGAGGAGCGCTTGGCTGCGAATCCGGTAACTGAGGAACCAATTTCAAATAACACGCAAACCAAGACCAGTGAAGAAGCTCAAGACGTCGTTAATAAATATAACGGTTCAATGGAGCAAATAAAAGATATTAATAATGAAATTTC
Organism: Flavobacteriales bacterium; assembly: GCA_947447525.1. GTDB lineage: Bacteria > Bacteroidota > Bacteroidia > Flavobacteriales_D > Crocinitomicaceae > UBA952. Next base: position 303 of record CANFJL010000014.1, read on the forward strand.
AAAACTGACTAAAGCATCAATTTTAGTTCCGAATGAGAAAATCGACCCTATTAAATCAGATCAAATTAATACCATTCAAACAATTAATCAACAACAAGAAAAACTTATTTTATTCGATGAAAAGCTCGAATTGTTGAAAGTTTTGGATTCTAATTTGGAAAGAACGCTTAATGAAAACAAATTGGATCAAATAAGTATCCTTGAAATACAAAAAGAAATTATTAAAAGTGAAATCCCTCAAATAAGCGATCAAAATCTCCTATCTGTTTATAAAAATCAAATAAAATTAATTGATCAAATTATTAAAGATTCCCCTATTATTCCTGAACTTGAAAAAGAAAAAGAAGCCCGTTTCTTTGCTGTCGATAGGTCAATTGAAAAAACAAGCGTTCCAGCTTTGGCAGCATTACCGGCATATAGTACCTATTTAAATCAGCGAAAGGAATATGTGGAGCAACAAAAATATTTGGACAGTCTAGAGCATTTAAAAATCAATAAAACTCAAGCGTTATTCCAATTAATGCAAATGGATACAATGCCACATGAACTTAATGCCTCTACAATAGCTAAAGCCAATGATTTAAGAGAAATACTACTTAAGATAGCGCAAACCGAAAGTAAACAAGCTACACTATTTAATAAAATTAAGTCCACGGAAAACCAAGCATCTTATGAGAAATTATTACAAGATCAAGTTGCACCAGTAGTAATAACAAATCTTACAAGTAACTACTTGCCAGAATCATTTGCTTGGAATCCAAACGAACCAATAAACAAACAGAACATTTCAACTCCTATACCAATTTTAAAGAAATTACCAACAGGATTATATTATAGGGTACAAATAGGGGCATTTAGAAAACCCATTGCAAATGATAAATTTAGGGAGTTCTCTCCTGTTTCTGGTGAAGTAATTCCAAATGGTTTAACATGCTACTTAGCAGGATTTTTTGGCGAAATAGCGAAAGCAGTTAATGCAAAAGGACAAATCCGTAAGTTGGGTTATAATGATGCTTTCATCGTAGCGTATTGTGATGGAAAAAGAATTAGCCTGGCACAGGCTAGACAATATGAATTGAATGGTTTATGCAAGAAAAACAATGAAAATGAGATAAATATTGAGCTTGCAGCAATTTATAATGCAGAGAAGGAAAAACAGGATTCCATTCAACCTATTCCTTTAAATGATGATGTGTATTTGACAGTTCAAGTGGGAGTATTTGCAAAAACCATCAACGAAGGTCAATTGCCTGGAATTAATGAATTGACTTATACAAAAGCACCCAATGGATTACTGCGTTATGCAAGTGGAAAATTTGATAATATTAATGAGGCAAAAGAGAGAAAAAAAATTGCCATAGATAAAGGAGTTAAAGATGCATTTATCGTTGCATATCGAAATGGAACAAGGATTTCAATTCAAGAAGCACAAAATTACATTGCTCAGAAAGCGTTTGAAAAAGGTAATGAACAAATCACCAAGACGATTGAAACAAATTTCAAAGTATTTGATACTCCGCCACCACCGAAAATAGAATGGGTTCAATTTAGACAAGATATTCTTAAAGATAAAGCTACTAAGCAATTGGGAATTGTAAATCGTGCAGGAACTTTTGTCTATAATGAGAAAGAAAGTGTTTTGATTTCAGGAAAGATCAATCGAGAGGATATTTCTCCATTCGAACAGATATATTTAGCTCAAATGCATTTGAACCTTGTGCCTGAAGCGAATAAAAATATTACATGGATTATGGAAGACCTCACCATCACAGCGCAGTTGCACGATTGGTTATTGCAATCTTCCATTCCTTTTTCTATTATAAAGTCAGAAAATGTCCTCCAAATTCAATTTGTAGTGGTGGAGGATAGTGAGCTAGAATTTTTAATAAAGGCTGCTGACAAGTTCAATTTTAATTATTTTTGAGACAATGAAAACGGAAACACTTGAATTACTTGAAACAAAGGAAGAAATCGTTGCTGAATCTGCCCTAGTTTTGTATAATGATGACGTAAATACTTTTGATCATGTCATTAATTCATTAATGGCTACCTGTAAACACAAATTAATGGAGGCAGAGCAATGTGCTTATATTGTTCATACAGCTGGAAAATGTATCGTTAAATATGGTATGTATGATGAACTAGAACCCCAGTGCACTTCATTATTAGAGAAAGGCTTAAGTGCTACAATAGAATAACAATGAAAATTACTTTTGAATCTAAAATAACACTTATTTTTTCAGCTATTGCCGTAATGGCCTACTTTATAGCAAGATCTTTTCCTGATCCTTTGGCACAATTTTTCATTTTAAATGGTGATTTCCAACAGAACAATATAGTTTGGTATATCAGTACTTTTGGATATATTTTCGGACATGCTGATACCGGACATCTGTTGGGAAATTTAGCCATGTTTCTGCTTCTTGCTCCAATTATTGAGAAGAAATATGGATCCAATCAATTCTTACTGATGTTGTTGGTTACCGCCATCATTACCGCCATCATTCATACATTTTTTTGGGATAATGGTCTACTTGGAATGAGTGGTATTGTATTTATGTTGATTATTTTATCTACACTAGTGCATTCAAAATCGAATGAAATCCCACTTACTTTTTTATTGGTATTGGTACTGTATTTAGGACAAGAAATCTTGGCTTCTTTTAAAGCAGATAATATTTCTCATTTCGCTCATTTAGCAGGAGGGGCTTCAGGTATTTTTTGGGCTTATTTCAAAAAATAATTTATTCATCTTCTTTATGCACCAAATCGTAGAAGGTTTTTTCAATTGTTTCGTATTTTCCATTTGGCGTTGGACTTAGAGCAGGGGCTGAATACAAGTGAAAAGAATCATCTATTAACAGGTAATACGGAAATGTTTTTACTTGTAACTGTTCCCATATTTCATTGTTAACATCAAATCCATATTTAGGCCAGTTAATTACATCAAGATTCCTTTGCTCTGTTGCTGTATATGCCGTTTCATTCTTAGAGTAAAGGGTAATAAAACTTATATCCTTACCATATTTCTCTTGTAATTTTTTAAGACTTTTTAATTCTGCAATGCAATCTTTATTGGAAGGATTATAACAGTGTACGTAGATGTATTTCCCTTTTAGCGTACTTAATTTTTCATTTAGCTTACTTTGATCTAAAATGATATCGGGAAATTTACTTCCAATATTCAATCCATTAAATTGATTGTATAAAGCAGAAGCGATATTTCTGATATTGGAATACTCACTTTGTTTCTGTATTTGAAATAATAATTGAATGGATCCTGATTTAGGTAAATAATTACTAAAATATTCTTCTCGTAAAATATTCAGTAAGACCAATTCTCGCAACTCAGGATTTTTCAAAAACGGTTCTCGTTCTAGAATACTATCGGCAAATGCTAAATTTGAACTTGCAAAAGCACTGTAAAGTTCCTTTGCATTATTCCCTTCTAATTGATATAAAAAGCGCTTGTAAAATCCTTTGAAATAATCCATGTAGGCATCATTTTGATATCCTATTGGTTGACTGGAAAAATAGAAATTGTATTTATCTGTTAACGAGGGAGCTCCTAAAAATGGAATGTTATCAATGGTCTGTCCAATGGAGTACTTGACGAAATTAAAAAGAAAAGAGGAAGTATCTTGGCTATAAACAGCGGAAGCTTCGTTTTTAAATGCCTGAATGTTTTTAATAAATGCAGCATGATCGGCTTCTTTAGTATAGTAAATTTCAGAAAGATACCCGTCCATCCAGGTTTGAAATCCTAAGATTTTGTAATTAATGTCTGTACTGTCTAAGTCAAAAAAAGTTAATTCGACCTCACTATTAGTGCTTGAAATGTATTCAGGTAAAGGGAATTCAACTGTATAATATTTTCTATTTTCTAGATATAAGTAAGCATAGGAATTATTTACCCTCAGAATGTATTTTTGAATACTTTCTAATCCAGCATTCTTAATATTGGCAGCACTTACCGTTAAATTAAAATATCCTTTTTCATTAATAGTATCAGAAGCAAGTTGGTTTTCCTTATTCGAAATAAAATCGCTAATGGAACTTAAAGTAATTTTTGAATTTGAATATTCTGGTGCGATACCTTTGACTTGCATTTGCGCTAAGGATTCGCTTTCAAGGAAAGTAATCAGGATTAGTAAAAGTAAAAAAACTCTTTTCATAGTCATTCAATGTAAATTAAACGAGCAATTCTGCGTGGGTTACAAAAGAATCAATAGAACCTTTACTTTTGAATATTTCTCTAACTATACTGGAGTTGAGTGCGCTATATTTTAATTCCGTTAGCAAAAAAACAGTTTCGATATGGGTCAAAGAATTATTTACATGTGCAATGGAAGTTTCGTACTCAAAATCTTGAGTATTTCTTAAACCACGAATTAGGTGATGAATATTATTTTCGCTACAATAATTCACCGTTAATCCTTCATAAACGACTACGCTTACCTTATCATTTCCTTTAAAAATACCTTCGATATGTTGAACCCTTTTTTCAATAGGAAATAAGTATTTTTTGGAGGTGTTGGTCCCAATACCAATAACAATGGAATCAAAAATTTGTAATGCTTTCAGAACAATAGATTCATGTCCTTTAGTAAAAGGATCAAATGAACCGGCAAATAAGGCTATTTTTTGCATGTTAAGCTTCAAAAAAACTAAAATGTACGTTACCAAATATACGGCAAAATGTGAAATTGGTTAAGGCACTTAAATCGGTTTGTTTTCCGTGTTCTATGATCAATATTCCATCGGGGTGCAAAAGTTCTCTTTCTTGAACCAATTGCACAATTTGAGCATGAAAATCTGCCGCATAAGGAGGGTCAGCGATAATTAAGTCAAATTTACTTGTGTTACCTTTTAAATAGAGCAAACAATCTGCTCTTACAACTTGGTATTGATTCTCAATACCTAAATCAATAGCATTTGATTTTAAAAATTTCGTACATCGGTAGTTTTCATCTACTGCAATTATATTTCCTGCGCCTCTAGAGACAAACTCAAAGGACAAATTACCTGTTCCGGCACATAAATCTAGAATACGCATGTCTGATAAATCGACTGAATGCTGAAGGACATTAAACAATCCTTCCTTTGCATAATCTGTGGTAGGTCGAGATGGAAATCCAGGGGGTACTGAAAAGCGTCTACTTTTTAAAAAACCGCTGATTATACGCACAATAGGTGGTTTTGATAGGTGTCAAATGATTGAATTACAAAGGAATAATCATTTAAATCTTTAATCTTATTGATGGTTTCAACAACACGAGTTGGGTCTAAATTTTGTAATACAGGATAAACTGAAATATTTCCCTTTGTAGTGTCAATGGGTAGTTTTTTAAAAGCACCTAAAGTGAAATACACAATATCATCTTCGTTTTGATAGCTTATTTCTTGACTAAATAATAATTTCCCGTGTTGAAACAATTGCAGATTGAAATGCTGATCTCCAATACAAAGCGCGCCTCCAACAGCATCATTTTGAAAAGTTTCAACTTGTTTTAAATATTGGATATGAAGTGGATTAAGGACTTGTTCTGGAAAAATATTCTCACAAAATTGTGAAGCCCAAGTAGCGATTTCATGAATACTCGTTATACCAATATGGAGTAAACTCTGCGCAACTAAGGTACATTCATCTTGTATTTTACCAAAATTCAACTCAAAATATTTCTCAATAAGAGCAGCGTCGTAAACAGAACTAGGAATTAAAGTATATTGATTGACATCATAGTAACATGTGAAATCTTTGGCATGTAGAAATGAGGAAGCCGTCACATCCTTAATGAATGATTTTACTTCGGCGATTTTCATCTCTAATGAATTTGATTGTAAAATATAGCGTTCTTCTTGGCTTGCAGTTGCAGTTTTACTGATGATTCTAATGCCCTCTTTGTGAAATATGAGTTGATGTGGAGTCATATTGACTTCTTAAATTTTTTAATTAGGTATAATTTCCTATGTGTAAAGTTACAATTTTTTTCGCCTTAACAAGTAGCCCATTTCTTCTTGGTATTTTAATTATATCATTACTTTTCTATTTGCTCCATGTAAATAAAACGAGTACTTTTATATGGAGTAGTAATATAAATATATTCCAATCCAAATCACTAAGTTAGAAGCGTAAAAGATGAGTCAATTAAAGAAATTGGAGTACACAGATGACCAACAAAAAGCAATTGATTCTTTTAATTTATTTTATCAATCAGACGAGCGCTTTCCCCTGTTTATATTAAAAGGATACGCTGGAACAGGTAAATCAACTTTAATTGCAAGTATAGTTCAACATTTACTCTTAGATAAAAATAAGTTTCGATTATTGGCACCTACTGGAAAAGCAGCAAAGGTTATTTCCAATTACTCCAAGCAAGCGGCATTTACCATTCATAAACAAATATATTTTGTAGGAGGTGAATTTAATGCTGGAACCAGTCTCGTAAAAGCAAAAAATTTATACAAAGACACTCTTTTTATTGTAGACGAAGCTTCTATGGTTGGGGTAGAGGACGCAACTTCATCCAATAGTTTGTTGGCTGATTTAATGAATTACGTTTATAGTGGAGTAGGTTGTCGACTCATGTTGGTGGGAGATCCTGGTCAGCTGCCTCCTGTTGGACAAACTGATTCCCCTGCCTTAGATCTTGATTATTTAAAAAACTTATATCCTCAAGTACAATTGTTTCATTCTGAATTGAAAGAAATCGTTCGTCAAGCTACAGATTCTCAAATCACACAAGCTGCAACAGAATTGAGGAATACATCGACTTTTGCTTTGCCCTTATTTTCTTTTTTCGGAACGGATGTTCAAAGAATTGGTGGTGCAGATTTAAGTGAATTACTGGAACAGTCATTCGCCCAACACGGTATGGATGAATGTGTATTGTTGACCATGTCAAACAAAAGAGCCAATCAATGGAACGGTGAAATTAGATCTAGAATTTTAGGTCATGAAGAAAATGTAGCGAAAGAGGATATTCTCATGGTGGTTAAGAATAATTATTTTTGGCTGCAACCTGAATCATTAATTGGTTTTATCGCTAATGGAGAAACAATCCGCATCAATAGAATCGGCAGAAGGGAAAAATTATATGGTTTTGAATTCGTAACAGCAGAAATTTCTTTTGTTGATTATCCAGATGAAAAACCAATGGAATTGATTCTTAACCTCGAAGCACTTACTGTGGAAGCACCCAGTTTGTCACGCGATCGATTAAAAACACTTTTCTTTGAAATTGAAAAAGACTATTACCAGGAGAAAAACAAAAAGAAACGCTATCAATTGATTTTGAAGAATAAGTATTTTAATGCCTTACAGGTTAAATATTCTAATGCAGTTACTGCTCATAAAGCGCAAGGTGGACAATGGGAATCTGTTTTTATTGATTTTGGCTTTCTTCCAGAACAAATGCGAAATGAAAATTATATTCGTTGGCTCTACACTTGTATAACGCGCTCCAAAAAACAAGTGTATCTGCTTAATTTCCCGGATGAATTCTTTACTATTTAAAATCTTTGATTCGGATCTTATTACCTGCAATTTCAATTTTTGCCTTTCCAATAGCTTCTTCTAGTTTATCAATAAACTTTTTAGAATCGCTTTGAGATAGGTATTTTGTTGCTTGCATATTCAGTTCATTTTGCAATTTATCCAACAAAGCAATGCACCTTAGGGCAGAGAGCACTTCATTTTTACTTAACGAATACTCTTTAGACAAATTATTTAAATCAAGTAGGTCAAGATCAAGATTTGATCTAACGGGATCAGTAGAAGAATTTATTTTCAGTATTAAGTTGCGATCCATTTTTATCAATAAACGGCTACTTCTCAACCTCTTGAAATCTATTGAAGCTCTGTTTGATTTTCTTTCCTCGTCATTTGCACCTGGATAAGTTGAAATTTCGATTTGTTTTGAATCTCTTTGAATTTTATCACCATTCCACTCACCAATCCCATAGGCATCTAAATAAACTAAAATAGGGACTGGATTCTTTTTAAATTGGGTAAAAATCAACTTTAAGTCACTACTGTCTTTTAGGGTAAATATGGGTGCATTAAAATTAAATTTATCAGAATCAAACACATCCATTAGTTCCAATTGAATATTGGCATCAAAAAATGGTTCTGCATCCAATTTGGTCATGTGCAACATTACTTCGTCTGCATTTTCTCCTTCAAAATCTTCTGGAATTGAGATCAATCGAATTTCAACTGATGATTTTTCTTTGCTTGCTGGGAAAGTAAATTCTTGAGTGTATAAGTCAAAACGGGCGCCGTCTTTGTACAAATACAATCCATCTTTAACGGAATAGGGCATCCAATTTACGCCCATTTTCATTGAATAAGAATCAATTAGTTTTTTCTTTTTTGTGTATTCTTCCTGAATTGGTGCTTTTTCAGAAATTAAATTTTCAAGATCATTTTGTAGTTCATCATATTTTAAATATAAATCTACTAATTCATCTTGGTTGTTGGATTTTGCTTTTTTTCTCGACTTTGTAGTTGGTTGTAGATCAATTGGTCCACCATTTTTATTATTTTTTTTCTTTTTTCTCATTTCTCGAGAAGGTCTTTTCTTGGTTACATAATTAACCTTATTCAGATTATCATAAGAAGATTCTTTTTCATGTATTGCAAGAAGTGTTTCTTGAATTTCAGTTTGAGTTTGCTTGATTATTGCATTATAACCTTCTTTTCCATCAATACTTCCTTTCAAGTCCTTAAAGGTGTACTCAATAATTTGGTTAATGATCGTTTGAAAAGTAATTCCTGAAGAGAAAGTTGAATCGGGTGATAAAAATCTTGTTTTTTCTGATCCAAACAAGTGATATTGTGCACCATCTTTTTCAATTACTACTGTAGTTTGTTTAGTGCTGTTGTAACCCCAAACATCAAAGTGTAAAACGGTTTCTTTATCCATACCGACAGTCTCTACCCATCTTGAAACAATGCGTTTTGATTTTAATTCAGGTTTTTTTGCACCGAATAGGTAAACATCATAAGGAAAAAAACCAATGGCTTTTGGCAATCCTTTATTCCATTCTCCATATTCATCTTTATCTCTTTCTTCCAGTAATCCACTGGTATAACTTCCATCTCCACATGCAATTAATATATTTTCAAAGGAGGAAACTTGTCCACCTAAAATTTTAAATATTTCTAATGATCTTTTTTCAACCGCTTTGTTGATGGCATAACTTTGGGCGTCAAAAATTAATTTTTGTTCGTTTCTGTCTTTTATTCCCATCGCTTCTAATAGTTGAATACGATCGTTAAGTGATAAGTTCGTTTGAAAAATTGGACTGGTTGAAGGGCTGAGTAATTCATTATAACTCTTGCCTCTACTTACAGAATTAGGTAGTGAATCAAAAAAATAATCTAAATAGGAGGTAATCAGAGTTTGTTGCTTTTCTCCATTCAGTACCAATTGAATTTGTTTGCAAAGTTCCCAAAGCGCAGTCTTATTGCTGGCTTCCGCAAGGAGTCCCTTTGGTGATTTAGCAATAATATCATTCCTAATAATCAATAAGGTCGGTTCATTGATGATTAACAATTCAAGTGAATCATAATTAATCCCACCGTCAGATAATTTTATATTTGGCCCAACATATTCAAAAGCTAAACCAATATTCTTTTCTAAAATGGGACTTTTTCTTACGATATGGAACAGATAGGCACGAACTTCGGTAGATAAACCATTATTTACCTGAGTTTGGCCAGAAAACGCAAGGAAGACAAATAAGATTAAAAAAAGAAAATTTTTAAAATTCAACAAACTGTTGGCATTAAAGTTTAATGAATTTCTTAACAAATGCTCCTGATTTTATTAAATAAACGCCTGCTGGAAGTTGCGTTACATCTAGCGTTGAATTTTCTAAAGAATAATTTTGAATTGCTCCTTTAAGATCCCAAATGGTGATTTCCTTAGGATCAAGACTCCCGTTTAATTCTAATTTATTTTGAACAGGATTTGGATAAATAGTAAAGGAATCCATACTATTTTCCTCTAAACCAACAAAGGTGGTGGGTTGGTCTTTAGAAAGCACAAGCGTACTAGAATTGTTTAACAAGGCCGATTGAACCTTAATATTTGAATATAAGAAAATAGGAAGGTTACTGATGGTAAAATCGTAATATTCAAATTGGTTTCTGACAAAATGTACTGGTGTATTGAATACAATTGCAGTAGCAGAATCTTTTAGGTGAAAGCGCAATACATTGCTGTAACTAGTTCCACCAGGTAATAGAAGTGTCCCAATTCCATCGGCACTAGTAACCGATACACCATTTGTTGGAATAGTACCTGTAGTAGTACTTGTGATGGTACCATCAAATACATCGCTTGTTGACGAACCAAGTGCAAAGGGATAATTCATCAATAATTCATTATTCACCGGCCATGACGCAACGACATTTCCAAGACTTACTTCATTAAATACAAATCCTTGAGAAATTCTAGAACTTGCATCTGATGCATAAAAAGTTCTCAGGGTAGAACCAATCTCCATTGTTTTTTGTGCACCTGAAAATGATGCGTATTCTGGATCCAGGGTGGCGTCTTTTATTTGAACGTCCTTTACAACACCAAAAATTCCAGCCAATTGACTGTAATCCCAAGTTACATTAGAACCAACGGTAGCAGCATATGAAAAGGTGTTAGAATCACAAAGAAATAGGGATTGCAATGATCCAATTGACGCTTCGTTGGCAAGGTTAAAGTTTTGCGCTGATGCAAATAGTGGTGCGAAAATTAAACAAATTAGTGTTTTTTTCATGGTTATAAATTTTATCAAATTTAAAAAGAAATTACTAATGAACCTTATAAAAATGTAGCTCTTTACATTAGACGCTTTTTTGATGAAAATCCTTCGTCATCATTGAAGAAAATCTATAACTCTAAAATAAAAAGTTTATTCTTTAACTCCTTCTAAAGCCCAAGCAGCGATTGCTTTTTGTTGACTTGGAATTAGTGACTTTTTCACTTCAATTTCATGGGTTTGATAAAAGTAGCGATTGACTTCAGGAAGTGATTTTTCAATTGATTTCCCCTCTCTAAATATTTCAAAGCTCTTAATATCATCTTCAAAATAATTAAGCCATAAGTCTAAATTATTATTAATGGGAGTTTTATTTACACTAATGATTTCGTCATGTATTGCCAACCCACCTATATCTCCGGGGCTTCCTGGGAAAATTGCACTGATAATTTCTTTATCGTTTTTCCTGACTGTTTTTATTCCTAAACGACCTTCAGCATATAGTTTGGAAGGTGTTTGTTTAATTTCTAATCCCAAATAATCTAATGAATCAACTAAAATTCCTTCTAAGGAATGCGTACCATTAATATAATGCTCGAAAAAATCATTAAAGGAAGTTCCTGATATATTTTCAAGTTCATTACGATAATCTTTTTCAGTAATCCCTTTGTTTTTTAGTGCGAAATCATAGTACAAGCGTTTCATAACTTCATCGAGATTCGCTTTGTTATTACTTGCTTTTCGAATCATTATATCTGCACAAAAAGCCAACAAACATCCTTCCGTATAAATAGAAACTTTTCGTCCAGGAACACCAGGAACATATCCGTCCAGCCAAGTATCAAAGGATGATTCAGCAACAGAATAGGAAAACCTCCCAGGATTGTCAAAATGTTTTTGTAGCTGTTCGCTCAATTCTTTTAGATAATCTTTTAGCTTAAAAACACCACTTTTCAAGAGAAACAAATCTCCCATATAGGTGGTGATTCCTTCGTATATATAGCCTAAACTTGAATAATTTTCTTGCTTGAAATCGTAAGGAAGCATCTCTATAGGTCGAATACTTTTGACATTGTACACATGGTAGAGCTCATGAGAAGCAATGCCAAGTAAGTCTTTATATTGTTCACCAAGCACATTTGGCGTTGGTCCGAGTGTGATTACGGTACTTTTTAAATGTTCCACGCCATGGTAAGCGGTATAGGGTAGACAATGAATTAGAAATTCAAATGTTTTTGATGGAAATTCTCCAAATGTTTCTACTTGAGCTTTTGTAAATTTTGAGAAATCTTCTATAATTTTCGTCCAATCAATCGGTTTATGGTTGTTAACCCAAATCGTAAAATCTGTATTCTTAATTTTATAGCTTGCTGATTGAAGATTTTTTGAAATTAGTAAGGGAGAATCGGCAAGTTCATCAAAATTTGCAGCTCTAAACACACCATCTCCCTCCAATATAGAGCTCATTTTAATCCAATTTTGTGGAGCTTCAATATAAAGTTCGAAGGGTAAGTATTTAGCTTCTTCCGAATAAATAATACAGTTTACCGGATTGATATAAATTTGAGTATCATCAATGAATGTTGAGCCAGCATTGAGTTCAGCGGAATAGTAAGCGTATCTTAGGGTAATTTTTTTGCTAGTCGATGTGTCAACTTCCCAGGTATCTTTGTTTATTTTTCTATATGTACAAGGTTTCATCTGGTCATCAAAGACCGCGAAATTTTTTATGTTTTTAGCGAAATTTACCAATTCATACCTTCCTGGTCTCCAAGCCGAAATGTGCAAATGAACTTGTTCTTGAGTTGCAGGGAAACTAGCTTCAAAATGAAGTAGTTTTTGGTGACTAGAGGGACAGTTTATACGGTATACAATAGTTTCCAAAAGCGCCTAGATTAATAAAGTTCTGCTTGTAATTGTGAGATTTTTGAATCTGCCAAATATTCGTCAAAAGTCATCATTTTATCAATAATTCCATTTGGTGTTAATTCGATGATTCTGTTGGCTACTGTATTGACCAATTCGTGGTCATGAGAGGTGAACAACATGGTGCCTTGAAAATCGCGCATTGCGTTATTTAGTGCAGTAATCGATTCTAGATCAAGGTGATTGGTAGGTTCATCCATCAACAATAGGTTTCCTTTTGCAAGCATCATTTTAGAAAGCATGCATCTAACTTTTTCCCCTCCTGAAAGTACTGAAGCAGATTTCATGGCTTCTTCACCAGTGAATAGCATTCTACCTAAAAACGTTCTTAAATACACTTCTTCTCTTTCTTCATCACCTAAAGCATATTGTCTTAACCAATCAATAAGAGAAGTCTTGTCTGTAAAATAACTGTGGTTATCATTGGGTAAATATGCAGTGGTAATCGTTGTTCCAAAGGTAAATTCTCCAGTGTCTGATTTTGCATTTCCGCTTATAATTTCAAAAAATGAAGTTAAAGCAACGGAATTTCTGGAAATAAAGGCAATTTTATCTCCTTTATTAATGGTAATGGTTAAGTCTTTAAATAAACTTTTGCCATCAACTGATTTGGAAAGATTTTCTATGCTTAATATTTGATTTCCGGCATCTCTTTCTTGATGAAAAGTAATACCAGGATATTTTCTAGACGAGGGTTGAATTTCTTCTAAATCTAAATTATCCAACATTTTTCTTCTACTTGTTGCTTGCTTTGATTTAGCAGCATTGGCAGAGAATCTAGAGATAAAATCCATTAATTCTTTCTTCTTGTCTTCTGCTTTTCGATTCTTATCAGATCTTTGTCGCGCCGCTAATTGTGAGGATTGATACCAGAAGGAATAATTTCCGGTAAACATGTTCAATTTATTAAAATCAATATCACAAATATGCGTACAAACAGTATCTAAGAAATGTCTATCGTGGGAAACAACAATTACTGTGTTTTTAAAGTCTAGTAAAAAGTCTTCCAACCATGAAATTGTTTTTAAATCCAAATCATTGGTTGGCTCATCAAGAATTAATACATCTGGATTTCCAAACAATGCTTGCGCTAAAAGTACACGCACTTTCAAATCATTGGATAGATCTTCCATCAATAGATAGTGTTTCGCTTCATCGATACCTAGGTTACTCAAAAGAGTAGCAGCATCTGTTTCTGAATTCCATCCTTCTAAATCAGCAAATTCCCCCTCTAATTCTGCAGTTTTCATTCCATCTGCTTCTGTGAAATCCTCTTTTGCATACAAAGCATCTTTCTCCACCATGATTTCATACAGTCGTTTATGCCCCATAATTACGGTTTGTAAGACTTGTATTTTGTCAAATTCAAAGTGATTTTGTTTCAAGAAAGCAATGCGTTTCCCCGGTTCTAATTCAGTTCTACCTGTAGTTGGATCTTGGTCTCCAGTTAGTATTTTGAGAAAAGTAGATTTTCCAGCACCATTAGCACCAATGATACCATAACAGTTTCCTTGGACAAATTTTACATTGACTTCATCAAAAAGAATGCGTTTACCAAATTGTAGAGAGAGATTATTAACACTTAACATGAGTAGTTTTTATTTTGCGCAAAGATAGTTAAAAGTAGTAAGGAACTTGCCTCTAAAGTCTAGATTTTACGACAAGTCTTAGATTATACCTTAGAACAGGTGTAAATAAAAGCAGGAGGGATGTTAAGTGGAGTAAATTTAATTTTTGTTTTATTAAACCTTTTATTCAGAGCTTTTTTAGAGTGCAAGGAATATTGGAATTGAACAAAATATCCTTCTGGATTCAAAAACTCATGGATCTTGTTTAAAATAGCGTCTCGAATTTCACTTGGAAATACTGTAAATGGGAGAGAGGAGACAATAATATCTGCATGTTGAGCTCCAAGCGTTTGAATAAAATCGCCCATTTTTTCAGCGGAATCATGATGCAAATGAACATTAGGCTGGGTGAAATTTTTAGACATATTTTCAAAAAATATATCATTTAATTCAATAACAATTAAATGGGCGTTTGGCGCCATTCTTTTGATTATTTTATCAGTAAAAACACCTGTTCCAGGACCTAATTCTACAATAATAGAAGCTTTTTCAATCGGAAGGTGATTCAACATTTTAGCGGCTAGAAATTTAGAGCTAGGTGCTAAGGCACCCACCATTCTTTTTTGTTTAAAAAACTGACTTAAAAAAGTTCTTTTTGACATCTTTTTATTTTATTAAAGCAATGCCCTTGTTTATAATACCTAGAACTTCACCTGATAGTGTTTTATTAAAGAAAGCACTATATCCATGAGTCGATATGAGATTTTGTTTGTCAAATGTCCAAGTCTTGCTTGGATCGAAAAAAGTAAGGTCGGCTTGGTTTCCAATTTCAATCGGAGCCAATTCAATATCGAAAGTTTTTCTTGCTCTATTTGATAAAATATCAATCCATGTTTCTGTTTTGACCTCTTTAATTTCGTTTAATGCAGAGAAAAATGATTGTAATTGAATAGTTCCAAAAGTAGCATGGTCAAATTCAACTTCTTTTTCTTCATCATCAGCCGGACGGTGATCTGAAACAACGGCATCAATGGTTCCGTCTAAAATACCTGCAATTAGTGCTTGTCTATCTGCTTCGGTTCTTAAAACAGGTAATACTTTGTAATTCGAATCAAAATCTAAGAGGTTTAATTCCGTAAAACAAAGATTCATAAGGTGAACATCAGCTGTTATTCTAAGTCCTTGTTTTTTGGCAGCTCGAATTAAAGCTACACTTTTAGCAGCGGATATTCCACTTAAATGTAATTGCCCATCCGTATAGGATACCAAGGAAATATGTTGTTCTATAGCGATCACTTCTGCGATGGAAGGATCAGCCTTTAATCCAGTTCTTGTTGATGCTATTCCTTCATTTACCATTCCTCCTCCTGACATAGAAGCATTTCTTGAAAATGTTATAAGTTTTCCGGAGAAATTTTGGGCGTAAAGTAAGGCTCTATAATTAATTCCAGCTGAATTGGTATGTTGATCATCTGAAAACCAACGAACACCTGATTGAAATTGATCGTACATTTCAGCAAGTTCTTCCCCATTCAAGCCTTTGGTAATCGCACCAATTGGAATGGCTTCAACGGCATGGTGTTGCGCTCTATTTCTAATGTATTCTACTTGAGATTTTGAATCTATTGCTGGCTGTGTTGAAGGAACGATTCCAATATGTGTGAATCCCCCGAAAGCTGCCGCATCTAAACCTGATTCTATGGTTTCTTTGTGTTCGTGACCTGGGTCGCAAAAATCTGATTTAAAATCTACCCAACCTTGAGAAATACATAAATTTGGTGAAGTTATTGCAATCGCATCTTCATCTTTAATGATTTTTTCAATCGCTTTAATCATCCCGTCCTCAATCAAAAGGTCCATTACTTTTCCATTAAAGGAAGAGGTAATATCTATGATTTTTGCATTTTTTAAAAGGATTTTCATACTTTTTTTTATTTCCAAAATCTTAATAAAATCATTTCTATCAGTATAAAGAGTAAGGCCAACAAAATGAATACGCGCCAGTATTCAAATGGTTTGTCTAATTCTAGTTTTGTAGCACTTTGACCTTCTGTAACGGCTTTAAAGGTACAATTTTTTATACCTGCATTTTCGAAGGCGTTTATTATTTCTTTTTCATTCATCAAATCTGTACTTGATTCTTTTCGATCATAATTGATGGCTATGCGCCCTAATTCACTTTCATCTTTAATAATATAGGAGCCAGCGCTTAGTTTTTCTATAGCTTCTGATCCTGCAATAGAGATAAAAGTACTTGATGCGTCTTTTCTAATTTGAGGGATAAATTCAATTTTATTACTTACTAATTTTAAGGGTACTTCGTCGTCATTTTGAAAATCAATTTGAATAGAAGCATCCACTCCAATAGTTGAAAATAAAGGCAAATCTCTTTTGCTTAAGGATGCAATGCGTAATAGCAAAGCGGGAAAAAGAGCATTTTGTGTGAAATCTCCAAATTCTGAATCGAGTGAAGTACTAAATAAATAATTGGCATGTGGTCCAGTGTTTTTCATGAATAAGGGAAAGCCATTTCTTTGCGTAAGTAATTCGATATTTCCCATTCTTGATGCAGCATTTACTTGGTATGATTTTTTTATCAGTGGCATATTTAAAGAAGACTTCTCTTGATCAAACATTCCTTTAAAAAAACTATTTCGATAATCAATTTTGTTTAAGGCATTTCCATTGGTAATAAGACTTCCCAATGAAGGTAAATTGAGTCCATCAAGAAGTGAACTATAGGATCCTTTATCGATTTTATCGCCCGGAAAAATGCAAATCGTTATTCCCTGTTTAGAAGCATCTACTAGTTCTTCAATCAATCCAGAACTTATTTCATTTAATCCATTTAATACTATTAAATCTTTGTTGTTTAATTGGTCTCCAGAGAAGGATAATTGTTCGCAGCTGGTTACTTTAAAAAATGGTTCTACACTGTACACATTTGAAATCGACTTACTAGCGCTTGGACCATCAATAATCAAGACAGAACTTTCTTTGGCGATATTAATATTGAAGAAATAGGTGTCATCCCAAAATAAGTGGCGGTCTTCAATTTCTACAATTCCTTCTTGAGTTCCAGTTTTATTAGGTGTAAATTGAAAACTTGTTGTCTGTTTTTCATTGGCTTTTAAATCAAGAAACATACTTCGCGTTTGATTTCCTAATTTCACTTTTAACTCTATGTTTTTAGCGTTTTCATCAGAGGCATTGACCATTCTTACAAACAATTCATTAGGTTCATCTATTCTGTGCACTGGAGAGGCAAAGTACACTGAATCTATGTAAAAGTTTGATTTAACTTGTGGTACAAGTTGAATGGGATAATAATTTGACTTATTATCAGCGCTTAATTTATTCGTTTTAAAACTGCATTTTTGAAAATCAGAAACTAAGACATATTGAACGCTTGCAATTTGATTTTGCTCTCTATTTTCCCGTTCAATAAAATCTTTTTGCCATCGAATTACATCGTCTAAATTCCGTGTAATGGAACTTTCTTTAATGAGATCTAATTGCGTTAAGGCTTCGACTTGAGTGAGCATTCTTTTTTCGAGTCCATCTAATTTATTGGTATTTAAAATAAACTTGGTGGATACACCAGCATCAATTATTATTTTTCGAATGATTTCTCTACCTTCAGACAAGAGCTCTCCCTCAACACCCTTTGCTGTCATAGAAAAGGAATTGTCCAAATACAAAGCGATTACATTATTGCCATTATGATCTTTTATTCCATTCGCGGGAATGTAGGGTTGCGCAAAGGCAATAACAGCCGCAATAATTAATAAGATACGACTTAATAAAATTAATAAGTGCTTTAATTTTTGGGTGGATTTATTTTCCTGATCTATTTTCTGAATAAATTGTAGAGAGGAAAAGTAGAGGGTTTTGTATTTTCTAAAATGAAATAAGTGAATTATTATCGGAATGCTGATGAGGCTAAGGAGCCAAAGAAAACCCGGATAAACAAATTCCATAAGTCAAAGTTAGCAATTATTATTGTTTATTAAAAGTATTGATAAGCACTTGGGCTAATTCCTCGCATTGGATTCTTAATTCATTGATAGCAGTTGTTTCCCAAAGTTCTCCTTTAAGTAAATTCCCTAGAGCATATATAGGATAGTTTTCCTCTGAGTAAATTTGATAATTCTTAATATCTGTTTTGATGCCTAGATATAATGGGTCTGCTTGGATGATACCATTTTGATACAAGGAATTTAAAATTCCATCATTTGGTACTGTAATATCGGAAGCTGGACCGGTACAATTAATTACATGCTGCACTAAAAGACTCCTTTTTTTCTTGCTCCTTCTTTCTTCATATTCAACAAGAACTGAAGATTCTTGAAAATTCATTGCGGTTATTTTTCCAGCGCTAATTTGCAAGGACCTACCTTTAATTTCATCTTGTAAAATTGCATAGGACTCCGGAGGAATTCGATGTCTCGCAACCCCCCATTTATGACGTAAATGACGCATAAAAAAATCACGCTCTTCATGGGTGAAATTTGACCAGATAGCACCAGATTTCGCCCTTAACAAGGAAACTAGATCTGCCGATTTTGTTGGGTGTAAGCGCATTTCTTGATGAAACAACTTTAGTATTTCAAAAAGTCTAATGGGTGTATTAATAAACTTGAGTTCACTTTGTAATTCTTCTGTTGGTTTTTCATGGGGTAGGATCTTAAATCCATGTGGAGAAATACAATTGATTTTTCCAATGAATCCATTGGCTCTTAAAACCTGGATAGCATCCACCATAGTCAAACCTGCACCTAATAGGAGAACTTCCTTATCCGACTGAATTTCCTCTACTTTAATGCGCCAGGGATTTCCACTGTATCGTATTGAATTAAAGTCTTTTTCAGCTATGGTTTTAGGATGGGTGGGTAAAGAATTCCCACAAGCTAAAACACAAAAGTCTAAGGATAATTTGAGTTCATTGGTCTTTAGTTCCAAAACTCCATCTTTTGGGATAATTTGTAGCACTTTACCAATGATAGGGGTTATTCTATGATCAGATATTGCTGCAAGTTGCTTAGTTTCTTCCCATATTTCTGAAAGGTAGCAACCATATTCATTGCGGGCGACAAATTTCTGATCAAATTCATCTTTAGATTTTTTATTCTTTTTATTGAGCCAATCTACAAAATGATCGGGCTGATTGGAATAGGCGCTCATCTTTCCAGCAGGAACATTGAGTAGGAGGGAGTCTATTTGTGCTTGGTAGGCGATACCACGACCAAACTTAACATCGTTATTGAAAATATAAATTTCAAGATTTTGCTTGGAATTCAATAAATGTCTTGCCAGCATTGCGCCAGAAAAGCCACCTCCAATAATTCCGATTTTAATTTTCATTCAAAAAAAAACTGCCTTTCGGCAGTTTAAATTATTGTTTTAAAGCTTCAATACGCTTTTTGAATGCTTCCGACTTTTCTTTATTTCCAAGCTTATAATGAGACTTTTGTAAAATTTCAAGAACATATTTATCGGTTGGATTCTTTATAGCATAAGCTTCTAATAAGGGCATAGCGCGCAGCAACATATCTTTTGCCTGTGCTTCTAAAATTGGAGCTTTAGGATCTTTGTAATCCATTTGACCGGCTTGATATTTTAATTCGTTGGACCAATTGAATAAATGAGCACCCAATTGATATTGAGCATCACCATAAGAGGTATCAATGGCAAGTGCCTTTGTTAATGCTTCTTCTGCTTTTTCATTTTGTTTTAAAGTCATGTAAGAAGTACCCAAAACATAATACAATTGTTTGTTGTTTGGGTCAAGAGCAAGCGCTTCACTTGTGTATTTTTCAGCGTTAACTAAGTCGTTGTCAGCTAGATAAATGTTAATCAAACTAATCAAAACATCGATATTAGTTGGCGATATTTCATACACCTTATTTGCGATGGTTTTTGCTTTTTCAAATTGCTTAATGGTCAAAAATGAATCCACTGCTTGACTCATACTTAAATAGGCATTAACACTTGCGTCTTTATATTCTTTGTCAATAAACTTACTTACTTCATAAGCTCCAATGAACAAGTCAGTGGCATCTACAAAATTCTTGTTCGTATAAGATTTGATTCCCATTTCGAAGATGTAATTAACACGGAAATTGATGAAATTTTCTGCTTCACCTACATGAACCGCTTTAGGATCTTCAAATACCTTTTTAAAACTTTCTTTAGCGATTTTTTCATATTCAGACGCTAATGTTTCATCCATTACCTTTCCGCTTGTTGCAGCTTCCATGCCTGCCATTTCAATTAGTCCATAATAAATTTCAGCACGATAAAGGTGCATTTTTGGACTGTTGGCAGTTTCCGTATTTACTGCAGCAAGGTCAATAAATTTTTTGGCTTCATTTAATAATTTTAATGAAGGTTCAATGCCATTCATTGGATTGTACTTCTTCATGCGCAATGCTGCGTCAGTAAGATTTTGTTTTTGTCCAAACGAATAGACACTCATGCATACTAAAAAAGCACTTAGATAAATTTGAAGATTCTTTTTCATAAAATTCAATTAGTTAACAAATATATTATTCCTCATCATCATTTTCAAGTTCCGTGCCATTTTCTTCTTCTGGCAAATCTTCTTCTATGATGTCATCTTCTGTAGTATCGTCTTCAATAATATCTTCCAATACTTCACCATCAATTGCAGCCTCCATTATTTCGTCTTCATCCTCATCTTCACTTCTAGGAACGCGAGCAATAGCTGCAATTTCAGCATTATTTTTCAAAGTAATTAAACGAACGCCTTGTGCTGCTCTACCCATAGTTCTTAGGGTGTCGATATGCATTCTTATCGTAACGCCAGCCTTCGTGATGATCATTAAATCATCTTCATCAAATACATTTTGAATAGAAAGTAATTTACCTGTTTTCTCAGTGACATTTAAAGTCTTAACACCTTTACCACCTCTATTGGTAATTCTATATACAGGCTCTTTATCTTCAGGATCGTTCAAGTAAGTTCTTTTTCCATATCCTTTTTCTGAAACCACTAAAATAGTAGAGAAAATATCTTCAACACAGATCATTCCAATAACTTCATCTGTTTCAGAAATTAAAGTAACCCCGCGAACCCCTGAGGCATTTCTACCCATTGGTCTTACTTTGGATTCGTTGAAACGAATAGCGCGACCAGAATTGGTAGCCATAACGATTTCATTGGTTCCATTGGTTAATCTCGCTTCTAATAGAACATCATTATCTCTAATAGTAATCGCATTAATTCCATTTGCTCTTGGACGAGAATAAGCTTCTAATGAAGTTTTCTTAATCACACCAAGCTTGGTACACATAATAATGAAATTATTTGAAGTATACTCTTTATCCATCAAGTCTTGCACCTTAACATATGCCTTAACATTATCATCTTGAGGAATATTAATTAAGTTTTGGATCGCACGCCCTTTGGATAATTTATTTCCTTCTGGAATTTCATAAACCCGCATCCAGAAACATCTTCCTTTTTCAGTGAAGATCAATAAATAATTGTGATTGGTAGCAACGAATAAATGTTCTAAGAAATCTTTATCCCTTGTGGTAGAGCCTTTAGAACCCATTCCACCTCTATTTTGAACCTTATATTCCGCTAAATTAGTTCTCTTGATATAACCAGCATGAGATATAGTAATAACAACTTCCTCATCCGCAATTAAGTCTTCCATGCGCATTTCGCTTGCAGAGTACTCAATTGAAGAACGTCTTTCGTCACCATATTTTGCTTTAACGTCGATAAGTTCATCCTTAATGATTTGCATTCTTCTTGATTCATTAGCAAGAATATCCTTTAAATCAGTGATTAATTTCATCAACTCATCAAACTCAGCACGCAATTTATCTTGTTCCAGACCCGTCAAATGACGTAATCTCATATCTACAATAGCACGTGTTTGGATTTCTGACAATCCAAATCTTTCCGACAATCTTTCTCTTGCATGATCCGGACTATCAGAAGTTTTGATAATTTCAATTACTTCATCAATATTATCTGAAGCAATAATCAATCCTTCTAAAATATGAGCACGCTCCTCCGCTTTTCTCAAATCAAAAGTTGTTCTTCTAATAACAACCTCATGACGGAACAAAATAAATTGCTCTATAATGTCTCTTAAATTCAATAGCCTTGGACGGCCATCAACCAAACAAATGTTATTTACAGAAAATGAAGTTTGAAGCGCAGTGAATTTATACAACTTATTAAGAACCACATTGGCAATCGCATCGCGTTTAATTTCAAAGACAATTCGCATACCATTACGGTCAGATTCATCTCGTAAATCAGAAATCCCTTCAATTTTTTTATCGTTCACTAAGTCAGCGATCTTTTTGATCATCTCTGCTTTATTTACTTGATAAGGAATTTCAGTTACAATGATTTGCTCTCTTCCATTAACTTCTTCAATTTCTGCCTTTCCACGAATAACAATTCTTCCGCGACCTGTTAATAAAGCATCTCTAACACCCTCGTAACCATAAATAATTCCACCAGTTGGGAAATCTGGAGCCTTTACATATTTTAATAATTCTTCAATCTCGATGTCCTTATCGTCCACCATGGCAATAATACCATCAATAACCTCAGAAAGATTATGTGGCGCCATATTCGTCGCCATTCCAACGGCAATTCCACTCGCTCCATTAATTAATAGATTAGGAATCTTTGTTGGAAGTACAGAAGGTTCCGTTAAACTATCATCGAAATTTGGGCGGAAATCAACAGTTTCTTTCTCTAAATCGTCCAACATTTCTTCAGCAATTTTTCTCAATCGCGCCTCAGTATAACGCATTGCTGCAGGACTATCACCATCAACAGAACCAAAGTTACCTTGACCGTCAACCAATGGGTAACGCAAAGACCAAGGTTGCGCCATACGTACCATGGTATCATAAACAGAACTATCACCATGTGGATGATACTTTCCTAGTACTTCCCCAACAATTCTTGCTGATTTCTTGTGAGCCTTATTAGAATACACTCCTAAGTCTTGCATCCCATAAAGTACTCTTCTGTGAACAGGTTTAAAACCATCTCTTACATCTGGAAGTGCTCTAGAAACAATTACCGACATCGAATAATCGATGTAAGCTGACTTCATTTCATCTTCAATGTTAATCTGAATTATTCTTTCTCCTTCTGCCATATTTTTTTAACTAAATTCTATTTTTATTCTTTATTTGTCCTCATGATAATACAAGGCTTCCAAAATTAGTAAAATAGACATCGTTTTAGACTTTTTTTTAAGATAATTACTAACAAATTGTGCTTATAAATTGTGAATAATTATGGAATTTTCAGACGCTTTTCTCAGTATATTTGTCAAGTACAAGATATTTTAAGGAATGGAAGCAAAATTTTCACCACGAGTAAAGGATTTGATACGCATTAGTAGAGAAGAGGCCTTAAATTTAAACAATGATTTTGTTAGTCCTGAGCACTTATTGCTGGGATTAATTAAATTGAATGAAGGGAAGGGTTTTCAATTATTGCAAGAATTTAATTTAGATTTTTCAGTACTAAAGAAAGAATTAGAAAAAGTATTGGTAAAATCAGCTCATCCCAATGCAGTTCAATTAACCAGTTTGCCTCTATTGAAGCAAACGGAAAATATAATCAAACAATCGTATTTAGAATCTAAACAGTTTAAATCTGCTGTCATTGGAACAGAACATTTGCTTCTTACCATATTAAGACATGAGGACAGCGCTGCATGTAAGGTGCTAAACAAGTACGGCGTAATTTATGATAATGCTAAAGATGAATATGAAGCTATGATGGAGGAACAAAGAACACCAAAAGCAGAATTCCCGGGGGGTAATGATGAAGAAGAGAATTTAGCGGGAGCATCTGCTTCTCGCAAACCTGCTGACCCTAAGTCCAAAACTCCTGTTTTGGATAATTTCGGTAGAGATTTAACTAAAATGGCTGAATCTGGTAAATTAGATCCAATTGTCGGTCGTGAAAAAGAAATTGAAAGGGTTAGTCAGATTTTATCAAGAAGAAAAAAGAATAATCCAATACTTATTGGTGAGCCTGGTGTTGGAAAATCTGCTATAGCAGAAGGATTGGCCTTGCGTATTGTTCAGAGAAAAGTTTCTCGTATTTTATTCAATAAGCGTATTGTCTCCCTTGACTTAGCTTCTCTAGTGGCCGGTACCAAATATCGTGGTCAATTCGAAGAGCGCATGAAAGCGGTAATGCAGGAATTAGAAAAAAATCCTGATATTATATTATTTATAGATGAAATTCACACCATTATTGGAGCAGGTGGAGCAAGTGGTTCACTGGATGCATCTAATATGTTTAAACCAGCTTTAGCAAGGGGTGAACTGCAAGCAATTGGTGCAACAACTCTAGATGAATACAGACAATACATTGAGAAAGACGGTGCATTAGAGCGTAGATTTCAAAAGGTAATTATTGAACCTACTTCTATTGATGAAACCATTCAAATTCTTCAAAATATTAAAGAAAGATATGAAGACCATCACTCCGTTCAATATACTCCTGAAGCAATTATTGCTTGTGTGAAATTAACGGAAAGATATATCACTGACAGACATTTGCCGGATAAAGCAATTGATGCCTTAGATGAAGTAGGGTCAAGGGTGCACATTACCAATATTAATGTGCCAAAAGAAATTCTTGACATCGAAGCATCAATGGAAAGCTTAAATGAAGCTAAAAATGAAGCGATTCGCAAGCAGCAATACGAAATCGCGGCTGAAAAAAGAGATACTATTCGAAAATTACAAGAGGATCTAGATACTGCAAAAGTGCAGTGGGAAGAAGAATCTAAAAACAATAAAATTGTAGTTACAGAAGAAGATGTAGCTGAGGTTGTTTCGATGATGTGTGGTATTCCAGTGACGAAGGTTTCACAAACTGAAACGGGTAAGTTAGTCAATATGGGAGCTGCTATTCGAGGTAAAGTTATTGGTCAAGATGAAGCAGTAGAAAAAGTTGTTAAAGCTATTCAACGCAATAGAGCAGGATTAAAAGATCCGAACAAACCTATTGGTTCTTTCTTTTTCCTCGGCCCAACGGGTGTTGGAAAAACTCAATTGGCGAAAGTTTTGGCTAAATATATATTTGATACTGAAGATGCTCTTGTTCGTATAGATATGTCTGAGTATATGGAGAAGTTTTCTATTTCTCGTCTGGTTGGAGCGCCTCCAGGATATGTGGGTTATGAAGAGGGTGGACAATTAACTGAAAAAGTGCGTCGCAAGCCTTATTCTATTATTTTATTAGATGAGATTGAAAAAGCGCATCCCGATGTATTTAATTTATTACTTCAAGTTCTTGATGATGGACACATGACCGATGGATTAGGTAGAAAAATAGATTTTAAGAATACAATATTAATCATGACTTCAAATATCGGTGCACGTCAATTGCAAGAATTTGGAACGGGTGTTGGATTTGGTACAAAATCACAGTTAGACTCAAAAGATGATAATTCTAAATTGGTAATTCAAAATGCTTTAAGAAAAGCATTTTCTCCTGAATTTTTAAATCGTGTTGATGATATGATCATGTTCAAGTCTCTTGGTCGTCCGGAGATACACAAGATAATTGATCTTGAATTGGATAAATTGTTTGATCGAATCAAAGATTTAGGTTACAAGATAGAATTAACCGAAAAGGCAAAAGATTTTATTGTTGATAAAGGATATGATGAGAAATTTGGAGCAAGACCTCTAAAAAGAGCGATTCAAAAATATATTGAAGATCCAGTTGCTGAAGAAATCATCAATACGCATTTGCTTTCAGGTGACACTATTTTATTAGATCTTGAAGATGGTAAAGACGAATTGAGCTTAAAAATCAAAAAATCTAAACCAAGCAAAAAGACAAAATAAATCAAATCTAGATTTAAAAATAATAAGCAAAAAAAAGAGGACGAAAGTCCTCTTTTTTTTATGTTTAAAATTATTAAACTACTGCTATTTCATCTGACATATAACCACCAGCATTTAATTTACCAATGATTTTAGAGAAAGATTCGATGGTATAGTTAACATCCTCTAGAGTGTGAATTGCTGTTGGAATTAAGCGAAGAATGATCATTCCTTTTGGAACCACTGGATAAACAACCATGGAACAGAAAATATTATAATTCTCTCTTAAGTCATAAATTAAATTTGTAGATTCAGGAATCGAACCGTTCAGGTATACTGGGGTAACACATGAATTGGTTGGGCCAATTTCAAATCCGGCTTTTTTCAATCCTGATTGTAGTGCATTGGTAATTTCCCACAATTTATTTTTTAATTCTGGTTGATTTCTCATTAACTCTAATCTCTTTAATGCACCAACTACTAGAGGAAGAGGTAAAGCTTTAGCGAAAATCTGTGAACGCATATTGTAACGTAAATATTCTACGACTTGAGCATCACTTGAAATAAACCCTCCAATTAAGGCAAATGATTTAGCGAAAGTCCCGAAATAAATATCGATTCCATCTTGACAACCTTGTTCTTGTCCTGTTCCGCCGCCTGTAGCGCCTAGTGTTCCAATTCCATGAGCATCATCAACTAATAATCTGAAATTGAATTTCTTTTTTAAGTCAACAATTTCTTTGATTTTTCCTTGATCACCGCGCATTCCAAAAACTCCTTCTGTTATCACAAGAATTGCTCCTCCAGTTTCATTGGCTAATTTTGTTGCTCTGTGTAATTGTTTTTCACAATCTTCAATATCATTGTGTTTGAATACATATCTTTTTCCCATATGCAAACGAACGCCATCTAAGATACAAGCATGAGATTCAGAATCATAAACAATAACATCATGACGATCTACCAAGCAGTCAATGGAGGACAAAATAGCTTGATATCCAAAATTACATAGGATGGTATCTTCTTTTTCTACAAACGCAGAAAGTTCATTTTCTAATTGCTCATGGTAATTGCTATTACCACTCATCATTCTTGCACCCATTGGCATAGCGAAACCAAAATCTGCCGCTGCTGCAGCATCTGCCTTACGCACTTCTGGATGATTTGCAAGTCCAAGGTAATTATTTAAGGACCAGTTTAGTTTTTCTTTACCTCTAAAAATCATGTGAGGCCCAATATCACCTTCTAATTTAGGGAAGGTAAAATAACCATGAGAAGCTTTAGCATGCTGTCCAAGAGGACCTCTGTTTGCTTGAATTTTTGCAAAAATATCTGCTGACATAAATGAGATTTTAATTCGTGTAATTTTTTTTACAAAATTAATAGAATAATATGAGTTGTAGAATGAATCATTCTAGATTTATGAACAGGGTAATAAACAAATGTTATTTTTTATAATAATTTTATTTCTCATTCCATAGGGGGAATCTTTATTTTAGTGTTCAAGAATATTCGATTTTAGACCTTGCAATAGTAGGCTAGCCTCGATACATTTCTCCCTTCGGTCAAAACACTCGGCTAGCGAATAACAAACACTACGCTAACTTAATAATAGCTTATCGAGTGGCCCCAGCTGGTTGGGGATGTATCGAGTAAAGTGCATCTCGACTTACTTCGGCAAGCTCAGTACAGGTCGCTCGATGTGCTTTATAAGTGGATTGAGCGTAGTCGAAATCCATGGTGCCCGACTTTCAATGCGCTTTTCTAGATTAAAAAAAATGCACCAATCTTAAAAGAATTTTTTTTGTAAATAATAACATTCTATTTTAGACCTTGCAACAGCAGGTTTATGAAACCCATTGAATTTGGTATATGCTAAGACTAGCTGAAAGCTCAGTCGCTAGCATCCAAATTTGGTGGGGATTAGAAATACTTCGAATCCACTCAGAGTTGAGAAGTATATAGGTGCGTCGAAGTAAAGCGCATTGCTCAGTCAGCTCCTTTTTTTGTTACCGACGCTTCGGTATTTTTTTTGAGCTAAAAAAAAGTAAAGGACTATATCTCGCTACTTTTTTTGTAAAAAAGCAGAAACCTCTTGCTCTATGTTAGAAGATTATTATTGATTTCTTAGAAATCAATAATAAATAGCCCGTCTCACTTTTGATATGTATTTCGCTAAACGAATTACTTGTTTCGTATAACCAAACTCATTATCATACCAAGTATAAAGAACTATGTTTTTCCCATTTTTAGATACTATTGTAGCATTGCTATCATAAACAGAACAGCAAGTATTTCCAATGATATCCGAAGAAACCAACTCTGGATCGAAGGAATAAAATATTTGATTAACCAATTCTCCATTTAAAGCGGCATCTTTGATTACCGAATTCATATGTTCCACTGATGTTTCTTTGTTTAACTCTAAACTCAAAATAGCTAAGGATCCATTTGGTGTAGGAACCCTAACAGCATTAGCAGTTAATTTATCCTGTAAATCAGGAATCACTTTGGTAACGGCATTTCCCGCACCAGTAGAGGTAATTACCATATTTACAGCTGCAGCACGACCTCTTCTTTCTTTCTTGTGCATATTATCCAAAAGATTTTGATCATTGGTATAGGCATGAACCGTTTCGATGTGACCACGAACAACTCCAAAAGTATCATTCACAACTTTCAAGATGGGTGAAATAGCATTGGTGGTACAAGATGCTGCGGAAAAAATGGTTTCATTTTCTAAATCTAAAGTACCTTGATTAATTCCAAAGACGATGTTCGGTACTTCTTTACCTGGTGCAGTTAAAAGAACTTTTGAAACTCCTTTCGCTTTTAAATGTCTTGACAATGCTTCGCGATTGGTGTAAACTCCAGTATTGTCTATAACCAACGCATTCGTAATTCCATAAGAAGTGTAATCAATATCTTCTGGATTTTTCGCATCAATCATTCTAACTATCTGGCCATTAATAATCAAAGATTTCGATTCTAGATCTTCCATTACAGTACCTTTAAATGCTCCGTGAACGGAATCATTTCTAAGTAAAGATGCGCGTTTTATAATATCTGCATCTGTTGCTCCTCGGGTTACAATTGCGCGTAATCTTAATTGTTGACCTTTTCCAGCTTGGCGAATCAATTCTCTTGCTGCAAGTCGCCCAATTCTACCAAAACCATAGAGAATTACATCTCTTGGCTGCATAGTATTGTCTGCTGAATTTTTAAAGCTTGAAAGTTTATCTTTAATAAAAGCCTCTTTCGAATCGAAAGCACTTTCTTCTGTCAACCATTCACTAGCTAATTTCCCTATATCTATTTTTGCTGGTGCAAAATCTCCATCAAGGATAACACTTGCTATAGCGGTTGTTGTAAAAATATCGATAGGTTTGTTTACAACCTTCCCTGCGTAATCGTGCATATTAAGTATTTCAGAGATCGTTACATCAATAAGATGATGTCTGAAAATTACAAGTTCGATTCCTTTCTCATATAAAAGTTCACCTACTTTACTTTGCAATTGCACTGCGGCTCTTTCTTGTTCAATATGTCTATTGAGTTCTTGTTCGTAATTTACTTCTAATTTCATTGGTGTTTTGTTGTTGATTGATTTCGAATTGTATAAAGCAAAAAAGGCTACCGTCTTTCGTCGGTAGCCTTTTTTTAGGATTAACCTAAATAAGATTTTAATAATTTATTTCGAGAGGTATGGCGGAGTCGACGAATCGCTTTTTCCTTAATTTGACGAACGCGTTCGCGTGTTAAATTAAATTTAGCTCCGATTTCTTCTAGTGTAAGTCCATGATTCATTCCAATTCCAAAGAATAAACGAATGATCTCTCTTTCTTTATCTGTTAAGGTACTTAAAGAACGCTCAATTTCTTTTTGTAAAGATTCTGCCATTAATACATGATCAGTTTTAGGGGCATCAGCATTAGCCATAACATCCATTAATGTTCCCCCATCTTCATTCGTTGATAGTGGAGCATCCATAGACACATGTCGTCCTGAAACATTTAAACTTTCTTTGATCTTATCTTCTGGAACTTCAAGAGCCTCCGCTAATTCTTCTGCTGAAGGTGGTCTTTCAAATTCTTGCTCTAAGCGAGAAAAAGCTTTATTGATTTTGTTTAATGATCCAACTTGATTCAATGGAAGTCTTACAATTCTTGCTTGTTCTGCTAATGCTTGTAAAATAGATTGACGAATCCACCAAACTGCATAAGAAATGAATTTAAATCCACGCGTCTCATCAAATTTCTGAGCTGCTTTAATTAAACCTAAATTTCCTTCATTAATTAAATCGGGTAATGTAAGACCTTGGTTCTGATATTGCTTCGCTACAGACACAACGAATCTTAAATTTGCTCTTGTTAATTTCTCTAATGCTTTTTGGTCTCCAGCTCTAATTTTACGAGCTAATTCAACTTCTTGCTCTGCTGTTATTAATTCTTCTCTACCAATATCTTGTAGATATTTATCTAAAGATTGACTTTCGCGATTGGTAATTGATTTGGTTATTTTTAATTGTCTCATTGACTTAAGAACATCTTTAGAAATTAATACTATTTGATCTATCGATCTGTCAGCAAAGTAACGCCAAAAAAAGCGATTTGAAAAATTTAAAAAAGAAGTTTTTCAACAATTTTTCAACCATTTATATGACTTATCAACTTCTTACAATCCAAGGCCTTTATATTCTTTAATCCCGCTTTCAGATAGAACTTCCAAAAGAACACCTCTATTTACGCTATTCAATTTACTAGTCAATTCTGAAATGTTTTCAACAGGATCGTTATTGATTTTTGTAATAATTGTTCCTTCAACTAGTCCAATAGATTTAAGCTTTCCTGGCTGTAATGTCTTTATTTTTACCCCATAGGAAATGTTTAAAGCTTTCTTTTCTTTATCTGTAAGTTCAATAAATGTTGCCCCCAATGCAAAGTTTTTGGAAATCTCTTCTTTAGTTAAAAGGGTAGTTTCTCCTTCTTTATTTCTTAAAACTAGTTCTTTTGTCTCTTCCGACCCATCTTTTTTTCGCACAGTCAGCATTACTTTATCACCTGGCCTACGTTTTCCAATTTCTTCTTGAAGTTCAGCAGAGGAATTCACTTCCTTGTTTCCAATTTTTAAAATAACATCTCCATCTTTAAGCCCTGCTTTATCAGCACTACCATCTTCGATGACTTTGGCTAAAAAGACTCCTTTTAAATTAGGTAATGCATTGCTTACTTTTATTTCTTGGTTGATATCTGAAATCTGTACTCCTAAGTATCCGCGCTGTACAATTCCATAATCAATCAGGTCGCGCATTACTTTTTGAACTAAGTTCACAGGTATAGCGAAGGAATATCCACTATAGCTCCCGGTTTGTGATGCAATAGCCGTATTGATTCCTACCAATTCACCATTGGTGTTTACTAAAGCACCTCCACTATTTCCTGGGTTGACGGCAGCGTCTGTTTGGATAAAGGATTCAATAGGAACTATTTCTTTTCCGCTTCTATCACTTAATAGATTGATATTTCTGGCTTTTGCAGATACAATTCCAGCAGTTACTGTTGAAGTTAAATTAAAAGGATTTCCAACTGCTAATACCCATTCTCCTATTTTTAATAGATCACTATTTCCTAAGGGGATAGCTTGAAAAGGTTGGTCGGAATCAATCTTTAATACTGCAATATCGGTTGCTGGATCTGATCCAATAATTTTTGCAGTGTATTTAGAATGGTCGTTTAAAATAACCTCAATCTCACTTGCCTCTTCAATGACATGATTATTGGTCACAATGTATCCTTCAGAAGAGATAATGACGCCTGATCCAGCACCTGCTCCAAATTGTTTGTATTCTTTTCCGCCTGCACCTGGGCCATAAAAAAATTCTTGAAACGGGTCTCTTTGAAAGGTGGTGCGTACCACTTTTGTCGTGACGTGGACAACAGAATTAATAGTGCTTTCAGAGGCGGTAGTAAAATCTAGATTTCCAGTACCATTAGCTGTTAATCCAACAAATTGTGCTCCTGTAGTGCGGTTTCCATCAATTACTTGATCAGACAATAAGGTGTTGGAAGAATTATACATTATAAAAGCAGCTAGAGGAATACTTCCCCCTAAAAATCCAATACCTAAAATTTTAATAAGCGATAAATATTTCATTTTTTATAATTTTTAATAAGCACAAGTTTAATACATGATCCTTGTATTTGTTACGCTCTTGCTGTTAAAGATTGTTAAGCAGAATTAACTTGAAATGTATTACTTTTGAATTCAACTTATTTATGGACATACCATTTTCAAAATATCAAGCGACTGGCAACGACTTTATCTTAATAGATAATATGAGTGGTGACTATAGTGATTTATCCATCGCTCAAATTAGTCATTTATGCGATCGTAAATTTGGTATTGGTGCAGATGGTTGTATCTTAATTTCCAAAGCTGAAGGTCTTGACTTTTATATGGATTATTCCAATGCAGATGGAACCAAAAGTTTTTGTGGTAATGGAGCAAGAAGTAGTGTTCATTTTGCTGCTCATTTATTTCCAGGTCAAATTGATTTTAAATTTCAAGCTATTGATGGATTACATAAAGCGCAAATTAATGATGATTTAATATCGATTGATATGTCTCCTGTTGCTCCAATGCTGCCTGTTTCTAAAGATCAATTAGATGCATTTAGCTTAGCGTCAGCATTTACACTTCAGACGGGTTCTCCACATTTTGTAGTCCTCCAAGAAGATTTGTCTTCAAGTAATGTACTTACTTTAGGAAAACAAATTAGATATTCAGATTTTTATAAAGAACAGGGAATCAATGTGAATTTAATGAAGGTGGTTTCTCCATCATTTATTTCTATTGCTACATACGAAAGAGGTGTTGAAGATGAAACACTTTCTTGCGGAACAGGTGCAACTGCCTGCGCTTTGCTTTATAGTCAGCTTTTTAATATAAATCAGCCGGTTCAAGTGCAAGTTAAAGGAGGAATGCTTTTGGTTTCATTTGATAAACAAGAAGACGCTTCTTTTTCTAAAGTTGTATTATCAGGTCCTGCAGTTAAAGTCTACGATGGTTCAATCACTATTTAAAGGAATGGATTTACAGTCGCTATTGTTTTTAAATTAATTTTAGATTCTTATAAAAGTAAAATTGAATGTTAAAAAGTGAAAATATTTTTCTTAGGGCTGTTGAAAGTTCAGATGCTACACAACTGTTCTTGTGGGAAAATGATGTCAACCATTGGAGAATAGCGAATACCGAAGTTCCTTTTTCGATGCATGCGATTCATAATTTAATTGAGCAATATGCTTCCATTCGTACTTCTGGACAGTTGCGTTTAATGATTTGTTTAAATGAATCCCAATTAGCTATTGGAGCAATTGATTTATATGATATTAACTTTAGACATGGATTTGCAACGGTAGGAGTGCTCATTGCAAAAAAAGAGGATAGAAATAAAGGATTTGCCAAAGAAGCTTTTCAATTGGTAATAAAGTATGCCAAAGAGGTATTGGACTTGTACAATTTACAGTGTTTTATTCAAGCAGATAATTTGGCAAGTATTCACCTATTTGAAGCATTGAAATTTGAGAAGATTGGTTTGCGAAAGGAATGGTATAAATTTAAAAACAGTCGAATTGACGAAATAAGTTATCAGTTATGTTTAAAAAACGAAATCTAATTATTGGAGGAATTATCCTCTTTATTTTTGTGCTAATTGCGGTGCTTCCTACCGCTTGGATCTATCTTTCTGGCGCGAAGTCTACCTCAAATAAGGACTTACAATTTTTCTATATTAAAAATCCGATTTCATTGTCTAATCTAGCATCTCAATTGGAAGAACAAGGAATTATAGACAATACGGCAGCTTTTATTTCTGTTGGGTCTTATAAAGGCCTAGACAGTACTTCGATTGCTCAAGGTAAATATGCAATAGAGCCTTATACTTCTTATCGGACCTTATTAAATGGTTTTACGCTTAATTCTAATGGCAATGGCAATGCAGAAGTTGCGGTGGAAGTAACTTTTAATAATTGCATTGACATATCAGATTTAGCTGAAAAGGTTTCTGCCTGTATTAATGTCGATAAAAATAAATTAGAATCTCTTCTCCTAGATCCTAAAACACCGCAAGAATTTGGTTTTACGGCGCAACAGTTCCCTGCAATGTTTCTTCCTAATACTTATGAAATGTATTATGATACCGATGAAGCAGCGTTTTTGAATAGAATGGCTCAAGAATTTAAAAATTATTGGACGGATTCAAGGAAGAGTCAAATGAAAAAAATCGGTTTGGAGTCGCCTAGTCAAGTAGTAACTTTGGCGAGTATAGTATATTCTGAGCAATCTATTGTATCGGAGGAATGGCCTATTATCGCTGGATTGTATTTAAATCGTATCCATGATGGAATGCGTTTACAATCAGATCCAACCTTCAAATTTTGTTGGGGAGATAAGTTAAAAGGGGTTCAACGCTTATTAAATATTCACCGAGAAATAGATTGTGAATACAATACTTATAAAATTAAGGGTCTACCTCCAGGTCCCATTTGCCTTCCTTCAACTGCAGTGGTTGACGCGGTATTGAATCGTGCAAAACACGGATATTTATATATGTGTGCAAAACCTGATTATTCGCATAGACATAATTTTGCCGTTTCGGGTGAAGAGCATATGAGAAACGCAAAGGTTTTTCAAACTTGGTTGGCAGGAGAACTTAAGAAAAAAGGAGCATAATGAAAAGAAGGTCATTTTTTAAAACAGGATTAAGCATTGGAGCAATTGCTTTGATAGAACCCGTTAAAAGTGCTCAAGTTTTAGCTTCTTCTTTCGAAGGCACTACAACTGGTCCAATAATTTTATCTACTTGGGTACATGGTTTAGAGGCAAATCGTGCTGCATGGGAAGTACTCAGCAAAGGAGGAAAAGCTGTTGATGCTGTAGAACAAGGTGTGCGGGTAACGGAAGCTGATTTAGCCAATCGAAGCGTAGGAATTGGAGGCAGGCCTGATAGAGATGGACATGTAACCTTGGATGCCTGTATCATGGATGAAAAATCACGATGTGGTGCTGTGGCATTTATGGAAGGGATTGCGCATCCTGTTTCTGTTGCAAGAGCGGTAATGGAAACTACCCAACATTTAATGCTGGTAGGAGAAGGAGCAGAGAAATTTGCCATTGAGAACGGATTTGAACAAGCTAAAATGCCATTGCCTGAAGTGAAAAAAGATTGGCAAGAATGGAAAAAAGAAAACAAAGATCTTTTTAAGAAGCCGACGATAAATCATGAGAATCACGATACTATCGGTATGATTGCGATGGATGCTAATGGTGATTTAAGCGGTGCTTGCACCACAAGTGGTTGGGCTTACAAAATGCACGGACGGGTAGGGGATTCTCCAATTATTGGCGCTGGTTTGTTTGTTGATAATGAAGTTGGTGCAGCTACTTCAACTGGATTGGGTGAAGCTATTATTCGCGTAGCAGGAAGCAGCATGGTTGTTGAGTTAATGAGACACGGTTATACTCCATTAGAGGCATGTAAAGAAGTGGTCAACCGAATTATTAAAAAACACAGTGATCTCACCAATCTTCAATGCGGTTTTATTGCAATAGATAAAAAAGGAAATATTGGAGCTTATTCTGTTTATGCAGGATTTAATTATGCCCTTAAAACAGCTACTGAGGACAAAATGGTGGATGCTAGTTTTGACCGAAATTGGTAATTTTTCAATGGGTTTTCCTATTGATTAAGCGCATTAAATTTGATTATTTATGACTTTTTTTAAGGTTACTACTTTTATTTCTGTTCTCTTATTTTCAATAAATTCAATCGCGCAGCAAGAATTAACTTGGGAATTTTATCATCCTATTAAAAAAGAATGGTACTCCTTTGGTAGAGCGGGAAGTATTCAAGAGAAATTAATAGCAAGTGGAGCATTGCCCGATCCTTTCTATGGAGAAAATGAAAAGGAATTTCAATGGATTGAAGATTATGTATGGCAATTCAGAAGCACTTTTTATCTCACTGAAAAGGAAGCAACAGCAGAAAGTTTGCTTTTAAATTTCTCAAATTTGGACACTTATGGATCTGTTGAAATCAATGGCAACTTTCTTGGGAACACCATTAATTTTTTTCATCCCTATAATTTTGAGATAAAATCACTAGTTCATGCAGGTTACAATACAATTGCTGTATCTATTACACCTCCGGTATTGTATCATAAAGATAAATACGAACAAGAAGACTTTCATTATCCAGCCCCTAATGATCCTGCAAAAATTAAAGCTGCTCCCTTAAGTCGTAAGCCTCAATATCAATTTGGTTGGGATTGGACTTTGCGCATGAATACTATTGGATTTTCTAAGCCTGTTCAAATCATCCCTGCTAGAACTAATGGGATTCAGTCTTGTGTAGTGAACACCTTATATCAGGCAAGTAATACCGCTACTTTGTTGTATATTTTGGAAACTAAATCAGCTTTAAAAGATGGATCAATTTCATCAACTTTATTTGGTAAACATCCTCTATTGGTCGATTCACTGACTGACAATCATTTTCAATTTGATTTTCAAATGGAAAATCCTAAGTTGTGGTGGCCAGTCGGTTTTGGAGATCCCTATTTGTATCGCGACACCATTCGCTTACTGGATGCCAAGGGCGAAGTGCTCGATCAATATATTATTGACTTTGGGATTCGAACGGCTCAATTGGTGCAAACAAAAGATGAATGGGGAACTTCATATGAATTTCATGTAAACGATGTTCCAATTTTTTGTAAAGGCGCTAATTACATTCCACAATCCGTTTTTCCTGCTGCAGTAAAGGATGCGGAAATAATAAAAATGATCGACCAAATGCTTGCTGCAAATTTTAATATGGTGCGTATTTGGGGAGGAGGGTATTATCCAGATGATATTTTCTACAAAACCTGTGATCAAAAAGGAATTTTAGTTTGGCAAGATTTAATGTTTGCTTGTGCTATGTATCCAGGGGATACTGCTTTTTTATATAATGTAGCAGCGGAATTAAATCATCAAATCCCGAGAATAAGTGCACACCCATCTGTTATCCTCATAAATGGAAATAATGAAGTAGATGTAGCCTGGAAAAATTGGGGTTTTCAGCTTCAATATGCGTTAAATGAAAAGAATCAAAAAGTAATTGAAAAAGCATATGATGATTTATTTCATAAGCTAGCCAACAAAGTCATCTCCAAATGGACTACTACTTCTTACATTCACACCTCTCCTTTAAGTAATTGGGGCAAGGAGGAATACTATAATGAGGGATCACAACATTATTGGGGCGTTTGGCATGGTTCTGATCCCATGTCTGATTTAGTAAAAAATATTGGGAGATTTAATGCAGAATATGGCTTCCAAAGTTTCCCTGAATACAGTACTTTAACTACTTTCTCAGATAAAAAAGACTGGTCGCTTTCTTCAAAAGTAATGAAGCACCATCAAAAAAGTTATGTTGGAAATGGCATGATTGAAAAACATGCTAAGTTACTTTATGGTCCAACGGATAATTTTGAAGAGTTTGTCTATCGTTCTCAGTTGACGCAAGCGTTTGCTATTTCATCTGCTATCCAAGCACATCGTTTGGATGCTCCACGATGCATGGGGAGTTTGTATTGGCAACTAAATGACTGCTGGTCTGCACCTACTTGGTCAAGTATTGATTATTTCGGAAACTGGAAGGCACTTCATTATGCTGTTCGCGAAGATTTTAGACCCCTCACGGTGTTGAAAAAATCAGATGCTAAAGGAAATGTTCAATTGTTCTTAAAATCGGACGACCCCAAAAGTTCTGAGCGCGCTACTCAAGTTAATATTGATGTCTATTCATTAGACGGTAAATTGGTTTCAAGTAAATTGGAAAAATTAGGGATTGCTTATCAAGAACAAATTTCTTTAGGGAGTTTTAAGCAGCAAAACCAAGTGGTCAAAGTAAGGGTCAATGGTTATGAAAGAACTTTCCTGTTAAGTAAACAAAAGTCTTTTCAGGGAAATGTAAAAGCGTATGTAACTATAAAGCTAAATGATATAGATACGATTAATAAAACAGCCGTCATTGAAATCAATAATGATAAATTTTTAGCTGATTTTTGGTTGTATTCCATGCAGTTGGGAGTCCGCTTTGACAACAATTTCATCCAACTTTTACCCGGAACACATTCAATAAAAATTTCATTTGAAAAAACGCCAGATTTAAGAGATTTTGGTTTTAAGTATAGATAATTTATAAAATTATTAATTTCAAAAAATATATAGTTTTCTTTAAAGCAGAAAATGGTGCTAAAGCACAATAGGAAGAATATAATATTGTAGTTTGGCTAAAGCCAAACTGAATAGATAATTATTAAATATTCTGTTAAGTATCTCTTGAGCTTGCTTTAAGTAAGCAAATAAAAAGAAATAAAAGATTGAATCTATTGAGCTTGCTTCTAAGCAAGCTATAAATTGAAGAGCTTAGCATAAAAAAAATTAGTTGATAAAATTATGTATATTTGATACTTAATACTTTGGAAATGAAAAAGATGAATTTTCATTTTTAATTAAAATCAAATCAAATGAAATTTATTTATTCCTTCACCTTTATTTTTTTAATTGCAATTCAAGGTTTTTCTCAAAATCCTATTCAAGCGAAATGGACTGTTGAAAATTCAAAAAATAAGAGTTTTGTTGAGAATTTAGGTCAATTTGATAGGGAGGAAACCTATGCAACAGGTAAAATTAAGTTTGCTATTGATTTTGGTTCAACTAAAATATTTTTTGGTGAAAAAGGTATTGCTTACAACTTTTTAGAAATTCAAAAAAAGTCAAGGGATGAGCGGGCAGAAATCATGAATGCAGATGTGAAAACTTTTGATGAACACAAACAAAAAGAAAGACTTGCAGGAAAGTTTTTAGTGAAGTCAGATCAAATTAACATGTCATGGGAACAAGCTTCTGAAAGTGTTCAAATAAGTGGGATGCATCCGACCCATGATTATCATAGTTATACCTATCGAGATCAAAACAACCAATCTAAAAATATTAACTATGTTAAGGGATTTGAATACATTATTTATAAAAATATTTATCCTAACATTGATATTAAATATGAGGTTCATCCAATAATTGGTGTTAAATACGCATTCATTTTACATGCAGGAGCAGATCCTTCTTTGATAAAAATGATCTATGATAGAGATCTTACCATTAAGGATGGTGCACTTCATATTCCTACTTTATTCGGTGATATTATTGATCATGCTCCGATTACATTTTACGAGGATAATAAGACAAAGGAAATAGTTTCTCATTATATGTTAAAGAATAATCAAATCACCTTCGAACTTTCTTCCTATGACAATAATCAAAGTATTGTAATCGACCCTTGGGTTCAAACTCCGGTATTCCCCTTAAATTGGGATTGTGTTTGGGAGCTAGATACTGATGCTGCAGGCAATGTCTACATTATAGGGGGAGTTGATCCATTGCAATTAAAAAAATATAATAATGCTGGTGTGTTGCAATGGTCTTATGATACACCTTATGATACCACACAATGGTTAGGCACCATGGCTACCGACGATTTAGGTAACTCTTATGTAACCAATGGAACGAATTATGAAATCCTAAAAGTAAATTCAGCAGGTGCTTTAGTTTGGAGTAATACAGCACCAAGTGGTGGTCAAATCAGTACAGAATTTTGGAATATTGCTTTTAATTGCGATCAGACTAAATTAATAGTTGGAGGTACTGGCGGGAATTTGAATATTCATGGTAGAATATACGAAGTGAATATGGCCAATGGAAATATCACTACTTCGGTTCAAGTGACAGCCACTGGAAGTTTGTTCAGTATCCCACCACAAATTCAAGAGGTTCGGGGTTTATCCGCCGCTCCAAATGGGAAGTATTATTTTGTTACGCTAGATACTATTGGTTATTTGAATGATAATTTAAGTCTTTGTCCCTCCGGGTCTTCTTCCCTTTATATGAAAAATCATGGGGTGAATTGGGGTTATAAAAGTGAAAACTGGAGGTACAATAATACTGGCATAAAGGTTATTCGGGCTGATGCAAATTTCGTATACCTAAATAAAGGTAATGAATTACAAAAAAGATCTCTAATAAATCTGAGTTTAATAGGAAGTGTTACCATTCCTGGTGGAGTATTGTCAGCTCCTTTTTTAAGCGATAATGTCACAGAAAATGCTGGGATTGATGTTGATAATTGTGGAAATATTTATGTGGGTTCTAAAACTGGTGTATATAAATTTAATTCAAGTTTAGTACAACAGGCTTTCTATCCAACTTCGTTTATTGTTTACGATGTACGTGTTAGTTCAGCCGGAGATGTGATTGCTTGTGGTGGAAATGGAACAAGTAGTTCCACCTCTCGAACGGGTGGTGTGCAATCATTTGCTGCTGGTGCTTGTGCAGTAATTCCAATAACTTGTTGTGATGCTACCATTTGTATGCCTCAAAGTTTATGTGATAATTCTGCTCCTGTTACCTTAACACCTGCTGTTACTGGTGGCACTTGGAGTGGACCTGGCGTTAGTGCTAACGGTGTTTTCAGTCCAGCACTTGTAGGACCTGGAACTTATACCATAACTTATACCTTAAGTTGTGGTTCAGAATCTATTATTATTCCAGTGAATTCATGTACTTCTATTTTGTCTGCTTGTGTTGAAGCAAATGGAACTATTTCTGCTGTCAGTGGTGTACCAACGTATTCTTGGCAGAATTCAGTAACTACCATTCCATGTATTTCAGGTCTGGGAACTTATTGTGGGATTTTCACCGTGGCTGGAACGCCTGTAACTGCTTGGAGTACATTTGCTACTGGCGCTAATATTCCAGCTCCTGCAACTTGGCCAGTTCAATTGCTTGATAATCTTGGGACTACGGTAACTTATGCCAATTTAGCTTCGATTCCCGCTTGTATTGTCAATCCATGTCCAACACTACAATTCAGCATTCCTTCACAAACGAATGTTTTGTGTAACGGTGCTGCAACTGGTGTTGCAACAGTATCAACTTCAGGTGGTCAAGCGCCATACTCTTATACATGGTCACCAGGAGGTTTGGTAGGGGCTACGCAAAGTAACTTATCTGCAGGAACATATGTGATCAATATTTTAGATGCAAATCAATGTCCTGGAACAGCAACGCTTAGTATTACACAGCCTATTGCACCTTTATCAGTAAGTCTATCAACAACGCCAAGTAATTGCGGCAACAACACTGGAAGTGCTACGGCAAATCCTTCAGGTGGCACAGGTCCTT
Source organism: Flavobacteriales bacterium (assembly GCA_947447525.1). Classification (GTDB taxonomy): domain Bacteria; phylum Bacteroidota; class Bacteroidia; order Flavobacteriales_D; family Crocinitomicaceae; genus UBA952. The sequence continues at coordinate 41,705 of CANFJL010000014.1, forward strand.
ATACCTATTTATGGTCACCAATTGGAGGAAATTCTTCTGTTGCTAATAATTTAGTAGCAGGTACTTATTCTGTAACAATTACCGATTTTAATGCTTGTCAAACTACTGGTAATGCTATTATTTCAACTAATGGTGGACCAACACTTACAATTGTTTCCACCCAAAATGTTTCTTGTTTCAATGGAACTAATGGTGCTGCAACAGTTTCTGCAACAGGTGGTTCTGGAACATTAACTTATTCTTGGTTGCCTGGATCTCTTACTGGCGCGACGCAAAATAGTTTGAGTGCTGGTAGTTATACTGTCACTGTAACGGATGCTAATTCTTGTTCTTCAACACTTACTTTAGTTATCACCGAACCAACTGCGCTGACGGTAACTTCCTCTAATATTATTGCTGCTAATTGTGGTGTAAATGATGGTGCCGCTACTGCTAGTGCATCTGGTGGTATTGGTAATTACAGTTATTCTTGGTCTCCTGCTGGTGGTAATCTTGCTGTGGCTTCAAATATCTCGGGTGGTTTATATCAAGTGCTTGTTACCGATGGAAACGGATGTACTTCTAGTTTGGATGTGATTGTTCCTTCTATTGGTGGACCAACAGTTACGGTTCAGTCTTCAACAAATGTTTCTTGTTATGGATTAAGCGATGGGTCCGCCTCCATTATTGCAACTGGTGCAACTTCTCCTTATTCTTACGTATGGTCTCCCTCTGGTGGAAATGCTTCGAATGCAAGTAATCTATCTGCCGGAACCTATAATGTGGCCGTTACCGATGCCGATGGATGTGTTGGTACTGTTTCACTTATCATCAGTAGTCCACCACAAATTGTAGTTACAGAATCAATAACCAATACCAATTGTACTTTTTCAAATGGTCAAATAAGTACAACAGTCACAGGTGGTTCAGGCGTCTATACTTATTTATGGTCTAACGGTCAAACTACATCATCTATTAATAATTTATCGGGTGGTTCTTATACGCTTCAAGTAACTTCTAATTCATGTAGTGTTACTGAAACCTACATTATTCAGTCTATTGGTACTTTACCCATTACAGCGACGCCTTCTACAGCAACAGTGATTGAAGGTACTTCTGTACAATTGAATGCTTATGGGGCAACAAGTTATTCTTGGACGCCCACTTTTGGTTTAAGTTGTACCACTTGTTCTAATCCAATTGCTACTCCAACTTCGACAACAATCTACACGGTTACAGGAACTGATGCTTTTGGATGTATTGGATCTGCTGATGTGATGATTATTGTTGAGACCAATTGCAATGATATTTTTGTCCCAACAGTTTTTGCTCCAAGTGATGGTGGTCCGGTTGAAAATAATACGCTTTGTATTTTTGGAAATTGTATTGCTGAATTAAATTATTCTATTTACAATCGTTGGGGTGAGTTGGTTTTTAACACAACTGATTTATCAATTTGTTGGGACGGAACTTATAAAGACAAACCTTTAAATGCTGGAGTATTTGCATATAAATTAGTAGTAACACTTTTTGACGGTACCCGAATCTTAGATTCTGGAAATGTAACATTAGTTCGATAAAACTATGAGAAACATGAAATTATTTTTTCTAAAATTAGCAACTTGTCTTGTATTTATATTTGTCGTTGCGATAAAATTATGGTCTCAAGATGTGCATTTTTCACAAATGGAATTTTCTCCATTAACACTTAATCCAGCTTTGGCAGGTGCTAATTCAACAGTTAACGGAGTACTCAATTACCGAAGTCAATGGAACAGTGTAGCAATTCCTTACCAAACTTTTGCGGCTTCTATAGATGGTCGTTTTAATGAAAATAAAAGACGAAAGAATGGAATCATGGCTGGTGGGTTAAATTTTTACAATGATCAATCTGGTGACCTTAAAATCACTACCAATACCATGAATGTAAATCTTGCCTATCATTTAATTTTAGACAAATCTAGTACATTAGGCATGGGAATTTACACCGGTTTTGGACAAAAATCAATCAGTCCAAATGCAGGAAGATGGACAAGTCAGTATGATGGTTCTGTTTACAATAGTGCTTTACCAAGTAATGAAACCTTTTCTTCTCCGAACTTTTCTTTCTTAGATGCTGGAGCAGGATTATTATATTCCTATAAAAAGGACAATAATATGAAATCTAAGGCCAATAAAAATGCATTTAATGTTGGTATTGCTGCGTATCATCTCAATCGTCCAGCCAATTCTTTTCTTAATCAAAAAAGTGATCGTCTTTATGTTCGTTGGTCTATTTTTGCTAATGCAAACATTAATCTAAAGAATACAAAAGCAGCAATTTTGCCTGGCGTGTATTTTCAAAGACAAGGAAGTTCAATGGAAATTCTTTATGGTTTGTATTATAAATATCAATTAAATTCAACTTCAATTGGTGGAGGATCTAGGAAACCAACCGCTATTTATTTTGGTTTATTCAATCGTTTTAAGGATGCCCTTGCGGCTAAGTTCATGTTTGAATTGGGTTCTTATTCCACGGGATTGAGTTATGATATTAATATCTCAAAATTGAATGAGGTATCAAGAACAAAAGGAGGATTTGAATTGTTTTTGAGATACAACTTAATTCATTAAATTCAATTAATAATTTAAGGTAGTAAAATAGTATTAAGAAAATTCTGTTAAATATCTATTGAGCTTTCTTTAAGTAATCAAATAATAAGAAATAAAAGATTGAATCTATTGAGCTTGCTTTAAGTAAGCAAATAAAAATAAATAAAAGATTGAATCTATTGAGCTTGCTTTTAAGCAAGCTATCAAATAGGAAATAGCAGATTTGGCTTTAGCCAAATTTAATTCAATTCAATTCAATTAATAATTTAAGATTATAAAATAGTATTAAGAAAATTCTGTTAAGTATCTCTTGAGCTTGCATTTAAGCAAGCAATTAAAAAGAAATGAAAGATTGAATCTCTTGAGCTTGCTAAGCATTCAAAAAGAAAAAAACAGAAAATATCTCTTGAGCTTGCTAAGCATTCAAAAAGAAAAAAACAGAAAATATCTATTGAGCTTGCTAAGCATTCAAAAAGAAAAAAACAATAAATATCTATTGAGCTTGCTAAGCATTCAAAAAGAAAAAAACAATAAATATCTATTGAGCTTGCTTTTAAGCAAGCTAAAAAAAAGAAATAACAATATTGGCTTTAGCCACATTAAATAATTACTATGAGTTGGGTAAGGGTATACATACACATTGTGTTCTCCACAAAAAATAGAGTGCCATTTCTTGATTCAAAAGAATTGAGAAAACAAGTATTTCAACATATCAAACAAAATGCGGCAGAAAAAGGAATTTGGCTAGATTGTGTTAATGGATATCAAGATCATGCACATTGTTTGATTTCATTAGGTAGAGAACAAACTATCAGTAAGGTGGCACAGTTAATTAAAGGCGAATCATCATTTTGGATTAATAAAAATAAGTTGACTAAAAATAAATTTGACTGGCAAGATGATTATTGGGCTGAAAGTGTATGTCATATCGAACGCATTAGAAAGTATATTCACAATCAAGAAGAGCATCATTCAAAAAATACATTTAAGAAGGAAATAGATAACTTTATGGTAAAGGGCGATCTGCAATCAGGGTAAGCTTGAAAAGAGAAAAAATCCAGGAGCATGGTTTTTAATCTTTAAAGTAAGGCTATTAAATTTGATTAATGGAAGGTGTTGACTGTTAATTTAAAGGCTACTTATTTTTCAAATTAAGGGTATAATAAAATACCTCTAACCAACCTTTCCATTTTCTTTTATCCCCCAGAGTTTCATTGTGCCAAATGAAAATAAAATCTCCACCATATTGGTTCACTTCTTCGTGAAGTTGTTTAATTTTATTTTTAGCGTCCTCTGGACTTAGGTGTAAATATTCATTGAGCGTCCCGTCCATGTAGGCAAATGGATGTACACGAAGCGTTGTAACCTCATTTTTACTTAAATCAAACCAAAGGAAAGAACGCGCAGTTCCCGCTCTAAATCCAGCTATATCTGCATAGCCCATAGTATAATCGTCCGTAATTTCTTGATCAATTAAGGTTTGATAACTGAGTGGAAACTGAAGTTTTAGGTAATGTTGTCTGCTTTTATGAACGCGCTTATTGACGATTTCCTCTAGTCTTTCTATTTCTTGATGCAAATAAAAATAATACGAGTTGGATTTATAACTTGGATGAATTCCAATCTCGATGCGCTCGCTGATTCTTTTGATCAGTTTCTTGTGCTTGGGATGTTTGTAAGATAGGTTTTTATCATATTTTCCATAATCTCCAAGAAGCCAAAACAGTAACACTTGAAATCCTTTATCTTGCGTTGCTTCAATAATGTCATAGGTGTCAAAAGGATCTTTTTTGAAGCCGCTTTGAACTTTTTGTCGTAGCATGAGTTCTTTCCTTCTTCCGTAGATAAAGTCTTTAAACGAGGACAAACTATTTCTTATGATGCCTTTATAGCGATAAGCATAGGCAGAATCAATATCGAAGGTGGGAAGAAAATTATCGATTCCAATGGGGGTATTGATTTCAATTTCTAGAAAGGAAAGTAGCGCATGGGCCCAACGATCGCAAACTGCCTTTTCATACCAATTAAACCGGAAGAGTACACTGTTTTTACCTTCAAATCGAAGGTGATTGTCCCTTGAGACATCTCCGTATTCTTCCATTCTACTCAATACATAAAAGATGCTTGCAAGCGGATCACTATTCCCGTTGAATGCTATGCAGGGTTCCTTTTGAAAAACACCTTCCGTTAACCCAAATACTTTCAGGTCTTCATCAAATAATAAGGAGGTCGGTTCAATTGATTTTACGCCTTCAAAGTAGCGTCCGGAGTAATTGAATTTATAATCTTTTATTGATTCGAATGCTATGAAGTCGTCACAAAGCGTATAGGTCAGACCTCGTTCCTTAAAAACAAAATCAAGCGTATAAATTAAACGCGTAGTAATTTGATCAACATAAATAATCATACTACAAATTTTCTATAATAATTTCACATATAGCTTCAGCTGCATGTGCATCTCCATAGAATGGAGGATAAGTGAAATCTTTTTTAGCCAATAATGCTGCGCTGTGTTGAACAATTAATGCAGTATCTGTTCCAGCTAATAAGGCATTACCATTGTCTACAATTTCTACCCATTCGGTTTGTTCTCTTAGGATTACGCATGGTTTTTTGAAGAAATAAGCTTCTTTTTGCAATCCACCACTATCGGTAATGATTAATTTGGAGTTTTCTTCTAAGGCTATAATATCCAAAAATCCAACGGGATCAATGATTTGAAATAAGGAATTATTTGCTATTGCTTCTTTCAATTTATGGTCGAGTAATTCCTCCATCTTTTTCCTTGTCCTAGGATGTAAAGGAAGTACCAGATTTAATCCACTTTCTTTTTGAACCTGTAATAGTCCATTAAAAATTGAATTAATTGCGATAGCATGATCTGTATTGGTATCGCGATGAATGGTACACAAAATATATTGGTCTTTGTTGAGATTCAAAAGCTCAAGTACTTTGGAATTTGACTTTGAGAGTTCAGAGAAATAGATGCTGTTATCAAACATCACATCACCTGAATGGGTAACAAGAGGCTGATCAATTTGTGCTTTATGTTCTCTCGACATGGAGAAACCTTCCTGAATTAAATTTGCTATTCCGCTGGAAGTTGGTGTAAAGAGTAGGGTGGACATATGATCACAAGCAATCCTATTAATTTCTTCTGGCATTGCTTTATTAAAACTTCTCAAACCTGCTTCTACATGAATAAGTGGAATGTGTATTTTAGAAGCAGCTAATGCACCTGCTATGGTAGAATTGGTATCTCCGTATACGAGAACAGCATCAGGATTTTCCTTTAAGAAAATTTCTTCAAGTCCGATCAACATCTTCCCTGTTTGTAAAGCGTGACTTCCGCTTCCGATTTCAAGGTTAAAATCAGGTTGTGGAATGTCTAATTCAGTAAAGAATACTGCGGACATATTTTCGTCGTAATGCTGTCCAGTATGTACTATGAGTTCGACCAATTGATCGGAGAATTTATGCTTGATGGCGCGACTAATCGCTGCAGCTTTAATGATTTGTGGACGCGCTCCAATTATGGTAATTATTTTCTTTCTGCTCATGAGTTCATCATATCGTTATCTGCGAAGCTAAAATAGCCATTATCTGTGAAAATGAGGTGGTCTAAAATTTTAATATCGATACATTTACTAAATTGCAGTAAGGATTTAGTGAGCTCGATATCCTGTTGACTTGCTTTTTTGTTGCCACTTGGATGGTTGTGACTTAAAATTAATGCTGTGGCGTGAAATTGTAAGGCATTTCTAAAAATTATCTTTCCATCGGCAATGGTACTCGTCATTCCACCTTTAGAAATTTGTTTATGGGTGATGATTTCATTATTGTTGTTGAGATACAGCACATAAAATTCTTCATGCTGTAAATCGCTGAGATAAGGTTGCAAATACTGATAGACCATTTGTGAGGAGGTGATGCCTTTTTTCTCAAGGGCAACTGCCTTACTTTTTCGTTTTCCTAATTCTAGGCTTGCGCTAATCCCAATTGCTTTAGCCATACCGATGCCTTTAATTTGCATTAAATCAGTGATACTGGCTCTTGCTAAAAGTAACAGATCATTGTCAAAAAATTGCAAAACATCTCTCGCTAAATCTAAGGCAGTTTTTTGAGCTGTTCCTGTTCCTAAGAGAATTGCAATTATTTCTGCATCACTGAGTGCAGCACCTCCTTTGGAGTTAAATTTTTCTCTTGGACGGTCGTTTTCTGACCAGGTCTTAATTCCTTTTAATTGCATGCTTATAAATACGCAATTATATAGAATTTAGTGTACAAGGATTTAGCAAGGTGCTTTACAAGTATTATTTCTTGTAAAACGGAGCCTTAACAATCTTGGCTTTAATTCCCTTCTCTCTTATTTCGATGAAAATTTCTGAGTCAAGTGCACTATTTTCTATAGTTACATAACCCATTCCAATGCCAACTTTAAGACTAGGAGACATCGTGCCTGAAGTAACTTTTCCGATGACATTATTTTCTTGATCAAGAATCGGGTAATCGTGTCTTGGTATACCGCGATCAATCATTTCAAAAGCAACCAGTTTTCTGGTAATTCCTGCTTCTTTTTGAGATTTTAAAAATTCTGAATCAACAAAATCTTTTGTGAATTTTGTAATCCATCCCAATCCAGCTTCCAAAGGAGAAGTAGTATCATCTATGTCGTTACCATATAAGCAAAAGCCCATTTCCAAACGAAGTGTATCTCTAGCAGCTAGTCCAATAGGTTGAATTCCAAAGGAAGCACCTGCTTTAAACACTTCATACCAAACATGCTCAGCATCTTCATTTTTAACATAAATTTCAAATCCACCCGATCCTGTATAACCGGTTGCAGAAATCATTACATTCTCAATACCTGCAAAAGTAGCATGCTGAAAAGTGTAATAAACCATTTGAGATAAATCTACTTCCGTTAGAGATTGCATTGCTGCAGCTGCTAATGGACCTTGAATAGCGAGTAGGGAATAGGATTCGGAAAGATTATGCATTTCTACTCCTAAATCATTATGGGAACTCATCCAGTTCCAATCCTTTTCAATATTGGAAGCATTAACAACTATAAAATATTCTTCAGCATGCACGCGATAAATAATCAAGTCATCTACGATGCCACCTTTTCCATTAGGCATACAAGCATATTGCGCTTTTCCATCTACTAAAACTGAAGCGTCATTAGAAGAGAATTTTTGAATCAATGCTAATGCATTAGGTCCTTTTAATACAAATTCTCCCATGTGAGACACATCAAAAACTCCAACGCCGTTGCGAACTACTTCATGTTCGATATTTACACCGGCATATTGAACGGGCATATTGTATCCGGCAAAGGGAACCATTTTTGCGCCAAGAGCAATATGGATGGAAGAAAGTGCAGTATTTTTCATTCTTAGTTTTTAACGCGTTCAACATAGACACCTGTTCGGGTATCAATTTTAATAATTTCACCATTCGCAATAAATAAAGGTACACGAACTTCTGCTCCAGTCGCAATGGTAGCTGGTTTAAGTGAATTGGTAGCGGTATCTCCTTTTACTCCTGGTTCCGTGTAGGTAACCTCAGCAATGATATACATGGGAAGTTCAACCACTAATGGCATCTCTTCTTCTGCATGAAATAATATATTAACAATCATTCCCTCTTGCAAGAAATCTGGTTTTTCTACCATTTTATTTGGAATGTTAACTTGCTCATAAGTTTCGTTGTTCATGAAAATAAAATCATCACTTTCTTGATATAAGTATTGATACTCTCTGTTTTCAATGCGTACAATTTCTATTTTGTGTCCTGCTGAAAAGGTATTGTCGATCACCTTGCCACTTTCAATTTGACGCATTTTAGTACGTACAAAGGCAGGTCCTTTTCCTGGTTTTACATGTTGAAATTCTATGATTTGAAATAATTTTTCATTGTGACGGATACACAAACCGTTTCTAATTTCTGCTGTTGTTGCCATTTATTAATTTTTGAGTTCAAAGATAATGATTTTATGCTCACTACTTTTTGAAGTTTTAAAAAAGTGTGCATTAAACGCTCTATTGTTTATTAAAAGAAGAGTTAGAGCTCAGACTTAGAGGTTAGAGTTGGAGAGATAGTTGGTGTAGATGCAGAATTTTATTTGGAGATTCTTTGGAGCTTGAGATGCAATTGAAATGAATTGCTATTTGATGATTTAGTATTACCTCACTTCTCAAAAACAATCTTATGAAGTGAGGTATACCAATATTCGTATTTAGTTAAACTTATACGTCAAACCTAATTGAAGTCCAGCCGCAACAGCCATGGTGTTGGCATGGGTAGGGTAGTAAAGTGTATTTGATAAACTATTTCCTAAGGCATCAACGCCTTGACAATCTTTGAAACCGTATTGTAAACGCATTCCAATCAATAATCCTAAAGGAATAGATTTTACCAATCTAATATTAGCACCGAATCCCATAACAACTGAAGTGTAATTTACATAATTGGATTTAACATCTACTGCTGTTGATAATAAGCCATTTCTAGTATATCTTGCAGAAGAAATTCTATTGATTTGTGGGCCAATTTCAAAGTACCCACCATTTTCGCCTTTCAATTTTAATAAAATCGGAATCTGAAGTTGCTTAAGTGTTACTTGAGAAGTATAAGATTGTCCGAAAATAGTCCCCGCATAATTTCCATTGTGTTTTCCACCATTGATTTCAATTCCCAAACCTACATTTCCAAAATAAGCGTTTAATCCCGCTCCAAAAGTAGTTCCCATTCCTAATGCATAGTCTTGTTCAGCTCCTTTGTCAGAAATGTTTTTATTTAAAAGCATGGTGGCACTTTGCATTGCTTTAGCTTGTCCTTCCAATAAAAATCCTAGTGTTTGCCCTTGCGCGCTTAAAGCACCAATCACAAGTGCTCCGATAAGTACAATTTTTTTCATAGTTTTTAATTTTAATGTTGAAATAATTACAACAATCTTAAGCATTTTATTTTAATTGAAGTTCAGAAATGAACAAATTATTGATTCAATTCTCAAAAATAAAAAGTGTCGACAATTATTCTGAAAGCTCAACACCGTGTCTTTCGAGAGCTCATCGAGCGACTTGTGCTGAGCCTGGACTCCCCAGAGCACTTGTGCCGAGCTTGTCGAGGTATGTCGAAGGGCCGAAGTAAGTCGAGATGCGCTCAATCCACTTATAAAGCACATCGAGCGGCCTGTGCTTTGACACTTGTGTCGAGTAAGTCGAGATGCGCTTTACTTCGACGACCATGCAATCTTCTCAACTCTGTGTAGGTTCGAAGTATTTTTAATCCCCACCAAATTTGGATGTTAGCGATTGATCTATTCCTTTACTTTTTTTTAGCTCAAAAAAAAGTAACAAAAAAAGGAGCTGACTGAGCAATGCGCATTACTTCGACGAACATGCAATCTTCTCAGCTCTGAGAAAGTTCGAAGTATTTTTAATCCCCTTCAAATTTGGATGCTGGCGATTGATCTTTCAGATAATCTTAGCATATACCAAATTCAATGGGTTTGAAAAACCTTCTATTGCAAGGTCTAAACTAGAATGTTATTATTTTCAAAACAACAACAACGGGATGTCGTATACAAAATAAAGTGAGGTAATTCCAAGTCTAACTTCCAAGTCTAAGTCTAAGCTCCGCGTCTAAGTCTAAGCTCCGCGTTTAAGTCTAACCTCTACGTCTAACCTCCTCGCCCTGAGTTCATCGAAGGGTAACTATTTTTTAGTGACAAGTTGTTCCAAATTCAGGAGCAAAGATCAAGAAGTCATTCACATCCGTTACTCCATCATTATTTAAGTCTGTAGGAGAAGCAACAGTATTTGTGGTTCCAAATGCAGGAGCGAAAATCAAGAAATCATTTACATCCGTTACTACATCATTATTTAAGTCTGTAGGACAAGTTCCTACAACAGTTATAGTTCCTGTAGCATTGACACTTCCACAACCTCCTGTTAAAGGTATAAAATAACTAAATGTACCACTGGCTGTTGGTGTTCCTGAAATGGTAATCGTATTGGATGCCCATGCTGCAGTAACGCCTGCAGGTAATCCTGTTGCAGTTCCAATTCCAGTTGATCCTGTGGTGGTGTGGGTGATGGCTGTTAAAACTGTATTCATACTCAAGCTTGGACTTGAACTTGCAGCACCTACAGTATTATTTGCTGATACAATTATGGTTCCTGTAGCATTAACACTTCCGGATCCTCCCGTTAAAGGAATGGTATAACTAAATGTACCACTGGCTGTTGGAGTTCCTGAAATGGTAATCGTATTGGATGCCCATGCTGCAGTGACTCCTGCTGGTAATCCTGTTGCAGTTCCAATTCCAGTAGCACCTGTTGTGGTGTGCGTAATGTTAGTTAAAGCAGTATTAATACACAAGGTCGGACTTGAACTTGCAGCACCTGCAGTATTATTTGCTGTTACAGTTATAGATCCAGTAGCATTGACACTTCCACAACCTCCAGTTAATGGTATCGTATAAGAAAATGTTCCACTGGCTGTAGGCGTACCTGAAATGGTAATAGTATTCGAAGCCCATGCTGCAGTGACACCTGCTGGTAAACCTGTTGCCGTTCCAATTCCAGTGGCACCTGTTGTTGTGTGGGTTATGGCTGTTAAAGCTGTGTTCATGCTCAAGCTTGGACTTGAACTTGCAGCGGAAGTTGTGTTATCTGCAGATAAAGTAATCGTAGAACTTGCTCTTGTTGCACTTTCACATCCAGTTACCGTTTGTGATGCATATACAGTAGTATTATTAGTCAATGCTGTACTGGTTGCCAATGCTGAACCACCGCTTGATGCAGCATACCATTGAACCGAACTACCTGTGGCAGTTAAATTTGATATCGTTGGTGATATTGAAGAACAGAAACTTTGGTCGGCAGCTGTTGGTGCAGAAGTTGGTACTGAAGAAAGAATTCCTCCAATACTCAATCCATAATCTCCTACTGCAGAGGAATAAAACCCCCAACCACCGGTAGTCGTTTGACCACTTGCATAATACCTTATTGTTACTGTTGTTCCTGCACTTATGTTTTGCAAAGCAGTGCTTGATGATAAATCAATAAGAGCCATGTTTAGTGATGTGGATGTGACAGGACTTCCGATGAGTGTAAAATTTGTACCATCTAAACTATATGCAAATTGTGAGGTAACTCCAGGTGTTGCATAAAAATTAGCTGTGCCATTAAACTTAGCGTCAATACTTGTCAATGAAAGCTTATAACAAGGACTCGCTGTAAATGTAACCTGAAAATAATCGTTATTTGAAGTTGAAATTCCATTATTCTGAAAGCCTGTAGTTCTAAATGAATTACCGGCAGTACTGGCTGCAGCACCAGATCCCCTTGTGATATTTATACCGCTGGAGACTAAGTTGGTATTATAATTAGTTGCTGCGACAGTAGTTGCGCCATTAGAACCATAAAAATCCCAAGCTGCAATTAATTGCTGTACCGTTAAGTTTTGAGAAACATCGCTTGCTGCAGTATAGTTTCCGTTCCCTGCTTGAGATGCAGTAATGTTAGTTGTACCTTCTCCTACTAGATGAATAAATCCATTAACTATTGTAGCCACAGATGTATTTGAACTGGCGTAGGTAATAGTTAATCCAGAATTTACTGTAGCTCCTGGATTGTAATCAACAGCACCTAAACCTTGATTAGAAAGTGCGTTAAATGTTATTGTTTGTGATGCCTGTGTAATATTTGCACTGAGACCACTTGGTTGTAAAATGGAATAGTTGGAGGATGATGCCCCACCCATTGAAAAGTTCCCTGTAACGCTTATTGCTGTTGCTGCATCTGCAGAAACAAAATTACCCGCTTGTGTTAAGTTAACTACATCTGGTGAAATAACTCCAACTAAAGTACCTCCTGTAATTGTTGCTGTTGTTGTTCCATCATAAGTTTTGTTTGCAGCAATTGCACCACTAACGGTTAATGCTTTTGCAGTTATATCTGCTGTTAATGCAGGTTGCGTTAGTGAATAATTTGCAGAAGGTTCAGTGTAACCAACAATGGTAATTGGTTTGTTTGTTCCAACACTTGCAGAATTAAAGGTGGCACTTGGTGTGCCAGAAATAGAGAATACTTCTCCATTTTCCAAACCAACATAACTGGCAGTTCCAGAAAATGACGCTGCTGTTGATCCATCATACTCTTTGTTGGTTCCCGTCAAACCAGAAATGGTCAAAGCTTTCTGGCTGACCGTACTTGAAACCGTTGCTACATTTACAGAGCTTGCACCTGTACTTGTTAGTGCTATATTTCCGGAATAAGTTCCAGCAGCTGTTGTTGCTGCTAAGCGAACATTTATGGTCGTATTAGCAACCGCTCCACTGGTTTGCGTTAAAGTTTGGCTGCTTGCATAAGTCCCTGATCCAACTGCGATTTCATATCCACTCGGTGCGCTAATTGAAATGTCATTTGTGAGGTTACTTCCACTGACAGAAATACTTGTAGGTGAACTTGATGCTGTTCCGTAGGTGGTATTTACAGAAGCCAGTGAGCCACTATAGGAAATTGTTGGAGATGATGCAATCGTCCACACAGCATACAATGTTGCATTACTCGTTCCCATCGTGTAGCTTGCTCCATTGGCATACGCAACTGAACCACCGGAAGTAGTTGACCATCCTGAAAAATTATAACCCGTATTAACAAATCCATTTGAAGTTAAAGTTGCACTTGCATTGCTTGCAATGGTTTGAGATGCAGTAGATCCAGAAGTGGAACCATTCCCATCAAAGGTCAAAGTATTGTTATTGGCTGTCCATTGTGCGTATAAAGTGAAGTTTGAAGTTTGTCCATGCGTATATGGAAATGAAATTGCTGATCCGCCACTTGCTGCTGTAAACCATCCATTGAAAGAATAACCCGTTTTGGTTGGTGTTACTGGTGAAGAGGCAATTGAACCTCCTGTTGTAGTTGAACCATTAGCAATAGCACTTCCTCCTTGACTATCATAAGTTACGCTTAATGAATTTGCTGTCCATTGCGCATATAGGGTCGTACTTGAGGTGAATGGATAACTTGCTCCATTGGCATAAGCAACTGAACCACCAGCGCTGGTTGACCATCCTGCAAAGGTATACCCAGTGCGGGTAAAAGTATTAGAAGTTAAGGCTGTTGCTGTGCTGGCCGATTGGTTGGTCATTGTTCCTGAACCTCCGTTTGCGTCAAAAGTAACTGAGTAAGCCGAAGACGTAGAGGTAATATTTATATTATCTAAACTTATTTTCGGTCTGCTTCCAGATGTTCCAACATTATCATTATATTGGTAAAAACGAATTCTAGCAGTTGAACTACCACTGAAACTAGATGGCAAAATTATTGATGATTTTGTTCCTGAGGAAGCAACATTATTAACTACTGATAAAGCAGCTGGAGTAAGTTCAGTCCAAGTTGTACCATTTATTGAGGTGTATACTTTCAAACTAGAACCTCTATCTCCTGTTGAGTTAAAAACACAAGCGTAATCAAATGATATTGTTCCAACTATTCTATTGGTATAATTTAAAAATAAATCTACTGCAACAGAATTCGTATTACCTGTTGCTCCGGTTGAAAGCAAATAAATATTTTGAGTTCCTTTTTGAACTCCACCGGCGGTGGTAGTAGAAAAACTCGCTGAAGAAACTGTTGTTTTAATACCATCGGGTATTGTTCCTGTAGCATTGATTCCTACTGATCCCCAATTTAATGCGTCAACACCACTTGCGAAATTGTTCGACCAATTGGCAATGTCAGAAAAATTCCAAGTCTTATCTCCGGATGCTAAATTATATGCCGTCTGCCCAATCACTCCATTCACCCCAATCAGCAAAAGTGACAATACAGTTATAAATTTTCTAAATGATCTTTGGCCGATGAAAGAATTGGAGATTTTATTTGAAGACATAAAAATTGGTTTGAATACGACTGCAAACAAACAATTTTTACAAAGAGATTTAATTAAGTTTAGATTAAGTATTTATTATTTTTAGCTACAAGTGCATCAAATAACCGTGTCTTTCGAGAGCTCAATCCACTTCTGAAAGCTCATCGATCGGTGCTAAAAAAAAGTAGAGAGGATGAGGTCTTTTACTTTTTTTTAGCTCAAAAAAAAGTAACAAAAAAAGGAGCTGACTTAGCAATGCGCTTTACTTCGACGCACCTATAATTAACTCATTCCTGAGAAAGTTCGAAGTATTTTTAATCCCCACCAAATTTGGATGCTAGCGACTGAGCTTTCAGCTAGTCTTAGCATATACCAAATTCAATGGGTTTTCAAAACCTCCTATTGCAAGGTCTAAAAAATAGAATGTTATTATTTACAAAACAACGGGTTGTCGTATACAAAATAAAGTGAGGACCTCGCTCCAATTCCAACCTCTAACCTCAAACTCTAACCTCCAACTCTAAGCTCCAACTCCAACTCCAACTCCAACTCCAACTCCAACTCCAACTCCAACTCCAACTCCAACCTCCAACTCCAACTCTAACCTCTAACCTCTAACTTCCAAGTCTAACCTCTAACCTCTATGTCCAACTCCAACTCTAACCTCAAACTCTAACCTCCAACTCTAAGCTCCAACTCCAACTCCAACTCCAACTCCAACTCCAACTCCAACCTCCAACTCCAACTCTAACCTCTAACCTCTAACTTCCAAGTCTAACCTCTAACCTCTATGTCCAACTCTATCTCTAACCTCTACGTCCAACCTCCAACCTCCAACTCTAACCTCAAACTCTAACCTCCAACTCTAAGCTCCAACTCCAACTCCAACTCCAACTCCAACTCCAACCTCCAACTCTAACCTCTAAGTCCAACTCTAACTCTATTTCAGTAATCGATAAGCCTTAAAAAGTGGGTTGAGCGTAGTCGAAACCGACTACATGCTATCTTACCACTTGCTTCACCACCTCAGAACTATAAGCACCCTTACTAATCTTCACATAGTAAATCCCTGGAGCTAATCCTGTATTGTTGAACAAGAATAAATTAGTTCCTGCTTTTACTTCTAAGAGCTCGCTGTGAATTAAAACTCCTCTTGCATCTACCATACTTAAAGTCGCGGTTCCAATCAAGTTTTCATCGAGCAATGCTACTTGGAAATTTTGTTCACTTGGATTCGGATACGTCATGATGTATTGATCGCTTCCTGCTGCACAAGTTACTGCAATAACATCGTATA
>CANFJL010000015.1 GCA_947447525.1 Flavobacteriales bacterium
ATAAACGAAAAACCCCAAACAACCGAAGTCATCTGGGGTCTAACTTGCTTGCGTAAGGTGGAAGCCCTAACACAAGTTTCAATAACAAAAAACCCCAACATTACGTCAGGGTTTTTGTACTCGAGGCGGGACTTGAACCCGCACGCCCATACAGGCACAGGATTTTAAGTCCGGCGTGTCTACCAATTCCACCACTCGAGCATTGAATAATATATATTATTCGGTAGTATCTTTGGAGCGGGAGACGGGATTCGAACCCGCGACCCCGACCTTGGCAAGGTCGTGCTCTACCAACTGAGCTACTCTCGCAATAATCTTTCCCTATTTACTTTCGTTCAAGTAAATTGTTTTCCTTAGGGGGCACAAATTTATGAAAATTTCAATAATTTTCTACTCTTTTTGATAAAAATTTATCCTCCCGTTAGTTTTTTTATTTCATGCAACTTCATTAATGCCTCTACTGGCGTCAATGTGTTGATGTCAATTTGAATTAATTGCTCATGTATTTGTTCCAAAACAGGATCGTTTAATTGGAAAAAACTAAGTTGCATTTCGTTTTTCTTGTTTTTTACTCCCGCAACACTTTGCTTTTCTCCAACTTGTGCATGTGTTTTTTCTAAATCACTTAAAACTTCTTCTGCTCTTTTGATTACAGCATTGGGCATTCCCGCCATTCTCGCTACATGAATTCCAAAGGAATGCTCACTCCCCCCGGGAATTAATTTGCGCAGAAATAAAATAGAATTTCCGATTTCTTTTACAGAAATGGTATAATTTTTTATTCTTGTGAAATGATTTGTCATTTCATTTAATTCGTGATAATGAGTAGCAAATAGGGTTTTGCAATGCGCTATTTTATTTTCATGTAAATATTCTGCAATGGACCAGGCAATTGAAATGCCATCGTAAGTACTCGTCCCTCGTCCAATTTCATCCAAAATGATCAAACTGCGAGGGGAGATATTATTTAAAATACTCGCCGTTTCATTCATCTCAACCATAAAAGTTGATTCTCCAGAAGAAATGTTATCTGACGCTCCAACACGGGTAAAAACCTTATCTACAATTCCAATTTCAGCAAGATCTGCAGGAACAAAGGACCCCATTTGCGCCATGAGTACAATCAAAGCAGTTTGTCTCAACAAGGCACTTTTACCACTCATGTTGGGACCGGTAATCATTATTAATTGTTGGGTCTCATTATCCAAGAATACATCATTTGCAATATAATCTTCCTCATGTTTAAGTTGCTGTTCAATTACTGGATGCCTTCCATTATGAATATTTATTGCAAAACTATCGTTGATTTCAGGTTGAATATAATTGTGTTTGCTTGCCACTGTCGCAAAGGAATATAGACAGTCTATTTTAGCAATAACGGCAGCATTCTGTTGAATCGGGATAATGTAAGCGCTTAAATATTGGACCAGCTCTGTAAATAATCGCGCCTCTATCGCATAGATTTTTTCTTCTGCCCCTAGAATCTTTGTCTCATATGTTTTTAGTTCCTCCGTGATGTATCGTTCTGCATTCACTAATGTTTGTCGCCTGATCCATTCTTCTGGAACTTTGTCTTTATGGGTATTTCGCACCTCAATATAATAACCAAAGACATTATTGAATGAAATTTTGAGACTTGAAATCCCAGTCCTTAAGGATTCACGAGCTTGTAATTGATCTAAATAATCTTTGCCGCTTCCTGATATGGCACGCAATTCATCCAGTTCGTCATCAAAACCTTCTTTTATAATCGGCCCTTTTCCAATTTGTACCGCAGGCTCATCAGCCAAAATATCGTTTATTTTAGCCACTAATTCTTCGCATCCATTGAGTTTGTTGATAATATGAACCAACTCTTTTTCGGTTTTGTTCTTTTCTAATATATTTTTTATAAGTGGAATTCGAATCATCGTTCTCTTAAGATGCGCTAATTCTCTAGGATTAATTTTTCCTACTGCCACCTTTGCAATCAAGCGTTCTAAATCTCCAATATCTTTTAAAAGTCCTCCCAATTCATCCATCTGATCGGGATTGTTTTTTAACCATTTGACGATACTGTGTCGATGACTAATTTCTCCAGCGTCTTTCAAGGGCAAGATCAACCAACGGTGCATGAGCCTTCCTCCCATTGGACTAACCGTTTTGTCCAGCACATCTAACAAAGTCTTGGCATTGTCGTGTGGGGAATAAACTAATTCTAAATTTCGAATGGTAAATCGGTCCAACCAAACATAATTGTGCTCCTCAATTCTCCCTAAAGTATTAATATGACCTAAGGATTTGTGTTGATTCTCCGATAGATAAAACAAGGCCGCACCTGCTGCAATGGTCCCTAAAGGCAAATTTTCAATTCCAAAGCCTTTTAATGATTTTGTTTTAAAGTGTTTGTTTAAGCTTTCAGTGGCATAATCTAAGGTATACAACCATTCTTCCATTCTGAAATGACAATGTTGCTCGCTAAACACCTCTTTAAATGCAGCAGTATCCTTCTTACGAAAAATAAATTCGCTTGGATTGAATCCAGCAACCAATTTATCAATATGCTCTTTATCGCCTTGTCCCACCAAAAATTCTCCGGTAGAAATATCTAAAAAAGCTACCCCAATCGTTTCTTTTTCAAACACTAAAGCACACAAGAAATTATTCTTTTTTTGTTGCAGTACTTGATCATTAAACGCAACTCCTGGAGTTACTAATTCAGTTACACCTCTTTTAACTATGGTTTTGGTTAATTTAGGATCTTCAAGTTGATCACATATAGCCACCCGCAGTCCAGCACGCACTAATTTTGGTAAATAGACATCCAAAGAGTGATGGGGAAAACCTGCTAACTCAATCTCTGAAGCACTTCCGTTTTTTCTTTTTGTCAGTACAATACCTAAAATTCGTGAAGTTCTGATGGCGTCTTCTCCAAAGGTTTCGTAAAAATCACCTACACGAAAAAGCAATAAGGCATCGGGATGTCTTCCTTTAATTTGGTTGTATTGTTTCATTAAAGGCGTCTCCGCAATTTCTTTTTGTACTTTCATTTCGTTAAATCAAATGATTTTGCAACTTTGTAGTATAAATTTAAGGTCATCTTCTCGGAATTCAAAAATTTACCACAACTTCTTATCAACATGAGTAATAAAAAACTAAAATTATGGGAATTAGACAGAATTTCAGAGTCTGATTTTAAAGCTAAAGAAAAGCTTCCACTAATTTTGGTTTTGGATGATATTCGTTCCTTAAATAATATTGGCACTTTCTTCAGGACAGGAGATGCTTTCTCCATAGAAAAAATTTACCTCTGCGGAATCACTGCTATTCCTCCCCATAAAGACATTCATAAAACCGCCTTGGGTGCTACTGAAACAGTTTCTTGGGAATATCGAGACTCTATCGCAGTATTGATCGCAGAATTAAAAGCACAGCAGCATACTATTTGTGTAATCGAACAAACTGAAAAAACATTACTCCTTCAAGATATTCATCAATTAGCACCTGCCACTTATGTGCTAGTATTTGGAAATGAAGTGAATGGGGTGCAACAGGAAGTTGTTGATGCTGCGGACCATGTAATTGAGATTCCTCAATTTGGAACCAAACATTCTTTTAATGTTAGTGTTTGCGCAGGAATTGTATTGTGGGAATTTTGTAAAAAAACAATGTCACTTTGAAAACAGCCCTAATTTTTTCTTTGTTCTTCTCAGGATTATGTCTCGGACAGCAAATTAAAAATGTCAAGCTGCTCGATCATTGGCAGGAAGATACGCTCCTGACAAACAGTACCCAAGTGCGCTATAGTGGATGTTGGGGGTTTTCTTATCAAGAGCGAGAATATGCGGTTATTGGCTCAACAGAAGGGGCTCATTTTTTCGAATTAGGAACAGACAATCAATTGCGTCTTATTGGATTTATTAAAGGAAGGCACAGTTCTTCTTTAGTAATTACGCGCGAGTTTAAATTTTATGACCACTATATTTATGCTACCTGTGACGAAGGACCAAGTAGTTTGCAGATTATTGATGTAGGTACTTTACCCGATTCCGTTTCTTTAGTAGCGGATTTGCAAAACAATCTATTTGGTCGCACCCATAATTTATTTATTGATCAAGCGAATGCAAAACTCTATTTATGTAATGTAACGCCAATTGTCAACGGTATAGATTTATCTATGGTTCCTTTGCGTGTATTTTCACTGACCAATCCAATAGCTCCGGTGCTACTTTGGGAAGGTCCCCAAGACCTAAATGAGGTTCACGATATCTATGTGGATCAAAACATTGCTATTTTAAATTGTGGTTATGATGGATTAAGAGTCTATGATTTCTCGAACACTTCCAACCCCAATTTTATAAGCACTTATCCCTTTTATCAGCAACAAGGGTACAATCATCAAGGTTGGCTTTCTCCTGATAAAACAACTTATGTTTTCACTGATGAGAATATGGGTCTTGCTGTGAAAAAATTTAAAGTTAGCCCTACCTATCAATTCACGCCACAGTCTTTTTTCAGCACTTCAGATTACCCAAGTATAAAAACGGCTCATAACCTTCAAATCAATGACAACTTCGCGTTTATTGCCTATTATAATGATGGCTTGCGAATTTTTGATTTGAGAAAAACCGATCCCATTGAAATTGGAGTTTATGATACTTATACAAAAGTTGATGCTACTAATTTTACCATGTGGGGTGCTTGGGGGATATATGCCCTTTATGAAAGCGAACGCATTGTGGTTTCCGATCGGAACAATGGCTTATTTTTATTTCATTTCGATCAAAATTTATTTAATGTCCCGTCTGGAGATGAAATGTTTAAACTTTATCCAAATCCTTCCAATAATGTCATTACACTCAGAACGCCAAATGATTTTATTCAGGATTTCACTTACTCAATATTGGATTGTCAAGGAAAAAAACTTCTTTCTGGAACTGTAAAAAACGAAAGTGTTTTGCAATTAGAACTCCCTTATGCTTCTGGAGTTTATTTTTTACATATTGATTATGTAGATTATTTATTTAGCTCCTCCAGTACCGTCTTAAAAATAGTGAAAAACTAATTTTTATAGAAGTGCATTTCTTCAATGTACTGATGTACAGGCTCTGTCAATAAATAACGCACATCTTTCCCCTCTTTAATGGATTGTCTGATAAAACTCGAAGAAACTTTCATTACAGGTGCGTCATTACAGAAGGTAATGTTCGGATGGTTTTTGTAATCATGTGTAGCGTTTTCACCCATTTGTTTTACTTCTATTTCCTCTTGAATCGTTAAGGCACGGGGATAAACATATATTTTATGTTTAGCCAAAATGATTTCATGATTAAACCATTTGTGAAAAGTCCGTAGATTATCTTCTCCCATGATCAAAGCAAATTCATGTTGTGGGAATTGTTCTAATAAATAGGTGAGTGTAGTTACAGTATAACTAGGTTTTGGCAGATGAAATTCAATATCACTTGCTTTAAGTTTTGGGTTATCGATAATAGCTTCTTTCACAAGTGCCAAGCGGTGAAAATCTGAAAGTAGGGTAGCTTTATCTTTAAGTGGATTGTGTGGGGTAACGACCATCCAAACTTGATCCAAATCGGTAAATTCCGCTAAATAATTAGCAATCACTAGATGTCCAACATGTATAGGATTATAGGTCCCAAAATAAAGTCCAATTTTCATTGATTGATGAAATTTGTTATAATTTTTTCGGCTTGTTCAATGGTTGTTGGAAGTACATCATTCACCAATACGACATCAAATTCATCAGCACGACCCAATTCAACTTTTGATTTTTGCAAGCGCTGCTGTATTTTCTCTTCTGCTTCTGTATTTCGATAACGCAGTCGCTCCTCTAAAGCTTTTTCATTTGGCGGCTGAATGAATACAGATAAGGCATTTGTGCCAAAGAATTTTTTTAAGTTAAGTCCACCAACCACATCAACATCAAAGATGACTATTTGACCTTGACTCCATATGCGCTCTATTTCACTTTTAAGGGTGCCATAATAGGCATTCTTGTATACTTCTTCCCATTCTACAAATCCATCTTCCTGAATGGTTTGCTGAAATTTTTCTAAACTTAAGAAGTGGTAATCTTTCCCATTTAGTTCATTAGGTCTTGGCGCTCGACTACATGCAGAGATTGAAAAAGATAATTGAGAAAAAGAAGCCAAAAGCGCTTTTACGATGGTGGTTTTACCTGCACCGGAAGGTGCGGAAACTATGATACATTTCCCGGTTATTGCTGACATTTTAAAGCGTATTTAATACTTGTTCTTTGATTTTTTCTAAGCTATCTTTCATATCCACCACAATTTTTTGCATTTGTGCATGGTTACTTTTACTTCCCAAAGTATTGATCTCTCTTCCAATTTCTTGTGCAATGAATCCTAATTTTTTACCTGTTCTTTCAATTACCATCGTTTCTAAAAAATAATCTAGGTGATTACCCAGTCTCATTTTCTCCTCACTAATGTCTAATTTTTCAATATAAAAAATCATTTCTTGCTCCAAACGATTCTGATCTACAGCAGCAGTATCTAATTCTTTCATTGCCTTATTCATTCTTTCTCGAATTGCTGTAACACGATCGTGTTCGAATGTTCCGATTTGTTCCAGCATATCTTTAAGGCCAAAGATTAATTTTTCAAACTCTTGCTTTAATGCCTCACCCTCTTGCGCTCTAAAATCACAAATATTTTTACAACAACTTTTAACAAGTGCAATTAAGAATTCTTTTTCTGCTTCTGATATCTCTTCAGACTCTTGACTTAAGACTTCGGGCATTTTTAGAACAAGTGACAAGTAGTCTTTCACCTCTTCTCCCCAAGATTCGTTGAGTTGTTTTAATTCATGGTAATAGCTTTTTGCCAGTTCATGATTTATTTTGTTTTTGTGTGCAGTGTTCGTGCTTTCAATAAAAATCCCGACATCAATTTTTCCTCTGTCCAAACTTTCAGCTACTATTTTACGAATATCCGTTTCCGCATCTTTATAACTTGAACTCAATTTCACATTTAAATCTAAGCCCTTACTGTTTAGAGATCGAATTTCAACAGAAACTTTTTTAGATTGGAAGACTCCATTGCTTTTTCCAAATCCGGTCATTGATGCTAGCATGCTGTTTTTTATGTAAAAATAGAGAAATTTGACCTTTGAACCTCAATCAAATATTACTGGGCTTTGTAAACCTGATATTTTGTTGAGTAATTGTTCAGTTTCTTCTTTAAATTTTAAAAATTCTATTCCAGTTCCAGGGCCGCTAAATCCTGTATGAACTTTAACAACATGGCCTTTTTCATCAATGAAAATTGTGGTTGGAAAACCCATTACCCTGCTTAAATCTTTAAATACTTGCGCTGCTTCTCCTTTATTAGTAGAGGAGCCACCTAAAAGAACTTTGTAGGGAACTTCAGCTCTTTTTTTAAATTGTCTAAGTCTTTTTAATTGATCTTTCGTATGGGTCCCAATTTCAAAAGAAACGGCTATAATCTCTACCCCATTTTGTTTGTATTTCGGATATATTTCTTTGAAGTAATTCATTTCGTCCATACAATTGGGACACCAAGTTCCCATAATTTGGATGATGGTTGGATGATTTTCTTGTGCTTTAAAATGAAAGTCTTTTCCGTTCAAAGTTTTAGCATCAAAAGTTAAAGCCTCATGCGTTATCATTTCACTTAAAGAGTCTGGGTCTGTCAATTGAGCAGCATCATTTCTTCTGCCTTTCCATACCGTATTATAGCTAGCGCCACTGTAAAAAATACCCTCAATAGAATCACGAGAATAAATATTCGCAACAAATTGATACGCATGCACACCGTCAAAAGTGGAGAGGAACAGGGTGTTATTTGCATCTACATTCCCTGCCAAATATCTATAATCTCCAGTTTCGCTTAAGAAGGTTCCGGTGACTTCCTTACCAACTTGTTTAAATACACCTATTGCCGCTTCTTTGCCATTCTCAAAAATCACTTCCCACCGTCCGGTAAAGTCTATTTTGGGTTGTTCCTGTGTTAAAAATCTAGATTCCTCTGATGCATAAGCTGAAAACGCAAAGGGTTGAATGTTACTTTTGTTATAATTGATCCAGGTACCCTTAAGTTCTTTTCCATTTTCTGCAAATTTTACCTTTAATTCGCTTTCAATAATTGGAAATGAATAATTAATTTCTCCCTCTTTACCTTTTTTTCCGGTGAGGGTAATTCTTTCTTCCCCATTACAAATTATTAATAAAGGAAGGTTTCCTTTTTGCTCGGCCATCGAACAAAAACTTTGTTCAACAACTTGAAGATCAAAGGGTAAATTGAGCCGATCATTAAGCGCTAATTCAGCATGCCAATGTCCAAAAGTGTATTGAATTTGCCCAAAAGCAGCATTCAAATAGAACATTTGAAAAAGGATAAAAACGAAGAAACTAGAAATATTTCGCATAAAAAGCTTTATTTTACAATGCTAAATTACCTAAATCAAAGTAATTTGTGCTTAGGGGTGCAACCTTTTAATAATAAGAAAAGTCTAAACGATTGGACATGGATGACTTTAAGTTGGTTTCGGAATGCTTGAAAGGAAACTCCAAGGCCCAAAAAGCGTTATTTGAAAGATTTGCTCCCAAGATGTATGCGGTATGTTTGCGCTACATGAAAAGAGAAGAGGCAGCTAAGGATGTTTTGCAAGACGGAATGATTAAAGTTTTTCTAAAATTAGGAGACTTTAAAAATGAAGGAGTTTTGGAAGGCTGGATCCGAAGGGTTATGGTAAACACTTGTTTAGATCAACTTCGAAAGGATTTAAAATTTCAGACCGATGTGCAATTAGGAGATGTTGAATATAAGTTAGAAAATAAAGAATTTACAGTTGAAACATTAATGGCGGAGGATTTATTAAAATTAGTAAATGCGATGCCTGAAGGATATAAAGTAGTGTTTAATTTATTTGCAATTGAAGGGTATTCCCATAAAGAAATTGCCGATACACTTGGAATAAGTGAAAACACCTCTAAATCTCAGTATTTGAGAGCTAGAGCATATTTAAGAGATAGAATAGAAGTAAGATAAAATGGAAGAAAAAGACATTATTAAGGACCTGTTTAAGGAAAAACTCTCGCAGTTAGAGGTTCCTGTTGGACCAGAAGTATGGACTTCCATTTCTTCGTCTATAGGAGCAGCAAGTGTTAAAACGGGCTTGAGTTTAGCCGCAAAATTAGGACTAAGTGTAGCCGCTGTTACTTTGGCTGCAGGTGTTTATTTGATACTTCCATCTAAAGATGTTGCGAAAAAAGAGCTTGCGCCTAAATCCATTTCAAAGGAGATTAAACAAAGTCCTATTGAGCCGAATGCACCGCATTTAGTCGATGAAAAACTAGATGGAGTGCAGAATCATCAGCAATTATTACCTCTTTTTGAAGCACCAATTGTCAATACTAGTTTCATGGCAGATTATTACCCTTTAGATATTTTACAAGATCTGTCTAATAATCCATCTGATAACTATCAGGTTGCTCCAATAGAACCTAAAGTAAACAACAGTCTTTTGGAACAAGTGAATCCTATTAATCCTTCTGTATCAACTGGTAAAATTGATCAGCAAATTGCTCCAATTTCAGAGCCCAATATTGCTTCAATTGAAGCTACTGCTGATAAGTTAGAACTCGTTAATATCTTCACCCCAAATGGAGATGGAAATAATGATTATTTGTCTTTGCCTAAATCAGTTGATTGGACAGACTTTAGTATTGTAGTTTTAAATAGAGAGAATAAAATTATTTACCAATCCAAAGAATCTTCTTTTCAATGGGATGGTAAGCAAATGAATGGGTCTGATGCCCCATCAGGTCAGTATCTTTATTTCATTACTGCTAAATCAAGCGAAGGAAAAACAATTCAGCAGTATAGTTCTTTGTTCATTCAAAGATAAATCTAACTTTTTTCACCGTCGAATAAGTACATTTGAAGGATGATGAAAGTATTTTGCATCCAAAATTCAACCAGAAAATTATCTAAAAGTCATGCGGCATTCATCAATGCATGCAAACTAGATGCAAAAATTGAGTTTATTCATTTTAAAACAGAATATCCCAATCATGCTATGGAATTGGCCCATCAAGCTAAGGAAACAGCTGATTTAATTTTATTGATAGGTGGTGATGGCACTATTAATGAAGTGGTTAATGGTTTGTGCGCTACTTCTGGTAAGAACCCAAAATTATTCATCCTTCCGGGTGGAACGGGCAATGATTTTTATAGAAATTTTAAAGGGTCTAATCTATTAGCTCTAACTCCCTCACAGTTGTTTATTCAAAAAGGAGTTGAGGTCTCTATTGCTTGCTTGCAGACAAAGGAGTGCAAACGTTATTTTATAAACATTGCAGATATTGGATTTGGCGGCAGTGTTGTTAAAGAATTGAATGCTCTAAGAAATAGATTTGGCTCTGGATTTTCCTATTTTATTGCTATAATCCTCACCTTTTTAAAATATAAAAACCCTAAATTATCTTTGAGTTATAATGGGATAGCTTCGACTCAGAAATATTTTATGATTGCAGTATGTAACGGTCCTGTTTTTGGAAAAGGGTTAATTATTTCTCCTGGAACAGATCCAAAAGCGCGAGAATTTGGCTTGGTTATCTTGGGTGATGTTTCCATTTTCGATTATTTGCGTCACCTCCCTAAATTATGGCGTGGTAAGAGAATTGTTCATCCTGAAATATCTTATAAGACTACTGATGAGGTATTAATTTCATCTTCATATGGAGATATTTTTGCAGAAACAGATGGAGAATTCATAGCCTCCTCTTCTTTTCAGATGTCGTTTCACCCTGAAATCTTAGAAATCTTAAGTTGATTTATTTTAAATAAAGCCGTATATTTGCCCACGCTTTTAACAAAGCGCCCGAGTGGCGGAACTGGTAGACGCGCTGGATTCAAAATCCTGTACTTTCGGGTGTGCCGGTTCGATTCCGGCCTCGGGTACAAAAAGCAGAGTGAGAAACAGAGCGAAAGCGACGTTGGGATCTCTGCTTTTTTTCTTCATTCTCATTTTCTCCAACTCCAACTTCCAACTCTACCTCCAACTCTTTTCTTTTTAGAGCGAAAGCGACCTTGGGTTTTTACCCTTCCAATTTCTTCACCATGGTTAAAATAGTAGCAATGGCTACGGTTTCACCTGTTTCATCATATACATCAACAAAAAATTTAACAATTCCTTTCGGAATATCATCGTCACTTCTCTTTTCTTGATCTATTTTTTCTTTAACCGTAAACCTTACGCCTATTGTTGCTCCTGGATATACAGGTTTGGTAAAACGCGCTTCTTCGATGCCGTAATTTAATAAGACCGGACCCTTTTTGGGATCTACAAATAAACCAGCAGCTTTCGATAAAATAAAATATCCATGCGCTACACGTCTTTCAAATATGGTTCCCTCCAATGAGGTTGCATCCATGTGCGCATAGAAGTTATCTCCTGAAACATTGGCAAAGTTTATTATGTCTGCATCGCTTACGGTGTGTTTATGAGTAAAAACAGTTTCTCCGACAACCAATTCTTCGAAATGTTGTCTGAAAACATGTGGCTGTGCCTCAGGCATTGATGCTCCCACTTGAAACTGCTGCGTAATTGCTGTAATCGTATTCGGGTGTCCTTGAATGGCAGTGCGTTGCAAATAATGCAATACTCCTCTCTTACCGCCCATTTCTTCTCCACCTCCAGCACGACCTGGACCACCATGAGTAAGCAATGGCATTGGAGAACCATGACCTGTACTTTCTTTAGCACAGGATTCATTGAGCACTAATATGCGTCCGTGCATACTTGCTGCACCAATCACATATTCTGTTGCCTCTTGATCATCTGGAGTAACAATGGAACTCACTAAAGAACCCTTACCCATTTTTGCCAATTGTATGGCATCAGGGAGTGTTTTGTATGGCATAATCGTAGAAACAGGACCAAAAGCTTCAATTTCGTGACAGGCAGTTTTGTTGAAAGGATCTGAATTTAAAAATAAAATAGGGGAAAAGAAGGCTCCGGACTTTTTGTCTGCACCATGAACTTCGAATTCATCTAAATCTCCAAAAACAATTTGTTGTGATTTAGCCAATTCTTCAACGCTTGCACGCACGCGATCTACTTGAGTTTTTGTGGCCAAGGCACCCATGAGCACTCCATCAACACTTGGATTTCCAATTTTGGTGGAGGCAAGTCGTGCAGAAATACCCTTTTGAACTTCTTCAAGATATTCTTCAGGGACAATTATTCGTCTAACTGCAGTACATTTTTGTCCAGCTTTTATGGTAATTTCTTTAACGGCTTCTTTGATAAATAAATCAAACTCAACAGTTCCCGGACTTGCTTTTTTACCTAGAATACTCGCGTTCAATGAATCGGCTTCTAAATTAAAAGGAACACTTTCTGATAGAATTCTAGGATGCGATTGAAGTATTTTTCCTGTTGCTGCACTACCCGTAAAAGTTACGACATCTCTATTATCAACACTATCAATTAATCCACGACCCAGTCCGACCAACAATTGTAAAGCTCCTTCAGGAAGAATTTTTGATGCAATGATATCTCTAACAACAACTTCACTTAAAAAACTAGTATACTCAGAAGGTTTTACAACTGCTGGAACACCAGCCATTAAATTCACCGCAATTTTTTCTAACATTCCCCAAATAGGAAAATTGAAAGCATTGATATGGATCGCAACGCCTTCTTTAGGAACCATGATATGATGACCAATAAAACTTCCATTTTTTGAAAGTGGCACTGCAGATCCATCTACATAATAGGGAAGATCAGGAAACTGTTTGCGCAAGGAGGCATTTGCAAATAAATTTCCAATTCCTCCTTCGATATCAATCCAAGAGTCAATTTTTGTTGCTCCTGTCCAAGAACTTACTTCGTAATATTTTTCTTTCTGTTCTAGCAAATGAAGTGCTAATGCTTTAAGCATGCGACCTCTTTCTTGAAAGGTCATTTTGCGTAAAACACTTCCGCCTTTAGTTCTGCCGTACTCTAATACTTCAGAAAAATTAATACCGGCACTTGATACTGAACCAATAGCTGCACCTGTGATGGAGTTGAATAATAAGGTTTCTTCGCCTGAGCCATCTTCCCAATTACCAAGAATATAATTTTGATATCGTTTCATTAAAACAATGTTTTAGATAAATATAAGTCAGAATTTTCAGACCTAAGTTTTAGAAGCATAGCAATTAATAGAAAATCATCTTTATTTCATAATAAATCGCAGCAAATCATTTCCATTAGCATAGATCATAAGACCAAGCAATAAGACAATACCCACATATTGTGCATATTCTAATACCTTTTGTGGCGCTTCTTTTCCTGTAATCATTTCATATAATAGAAAGACAACATGTCCACCATCTAGAGCAGGAATAGGAAGAATATTCATAAAGGCTAGAATTATAGATAGCAAAGCTGTATTTAACCAGAAAGCTTGCCAATCCCAAACCGCTGGGAACATATTTCCAATCGCAGCAAATCCACCAATAGAACTTGCTCCTTTTTTAGTGAATACAAATTTAAATTGAGAGACATAATCTCCTAAGGTATTTGCCCCATAGGTATATCCAACAGAAATACTTTTTAAGAAGGAAAAATGTACGGTTTCAATAGCACTTGAATCTACCATTGCTTTTGAATTTATTTGAAAACCAATGGTTCCATCTTTATTTACCTTTGAATTGATTGCTAAGGTATCCTTACCTCGAAGTACCTCCAATGCCGTTTTCTTACCTCTTACTTGATATAATGCCGCTTGTAGGTCATCAAAATAAACAATCTTTTTTTGATCAACAGAAAGCAATAAATCCCCAGCTTTTAGACCCGCTTTTTTTGCAGGAGCATCAGCGACAATTTTCTCAATTTTATTTGCTTTAGACCTTAATGAAAAAGCAGGAAATGCACCCGCTTTAAATAAGGCACGGTCAATATCTTTAGGTAGTTTCACATTTGAAAGACTTCCATCTAGATGTTGCACTTTTAAATTTCGTTTGTAGCGTAATAAAATGCATTTGTTTAACTCGTCTATACTGGTCACTTTTTCACCATCAAGAACTAAAATTTTATCTCCAGAATGAAGTCCATATTGACCTAAAAAAGGGTGTACACTTAGTCCTGTGCTTAATTTATTTGGATTCAATTCTGTCCGTCCCCAAACAAAAACTACACTGATGTAGATTAAAAATCCCAAAATTAAATTGACAGTTACCCCACCTACCATGATGATTAAGCGTTGCCAAGCCTTTTTAGAACGGAACTCCCACGCTTCAGCCGGTAATTTCATTTGTTCGGTGTCCATTGATTCATCAATCATTCCTGCAATTTTCACATAGCCACCAAGTGGTAGCCACCCCAATCCCCATTCTGTTGTAGAAGGATCTTCTTTCCATGCTTCAGGAGATGATTTTGTGAACCAAACCGTTTTTTTAACGCCATTTACTTTTTTGTATCTAAACAAAGAAAAATAAGGATTAAAGAATAAATAAAATTTTTCAATTCTGGTTTTAAAAAAACGAGCAGGAAGAAAATGGCCCAATTCGTGTAAAGTCACTAAAATAGCAAGTGACAGAAATAATTGTGCAGCTTTAATTAGAATATCCATTGTATAATTTTGTGATACAAATATAATGTTTAAACGGTCATTCTAAAAGTTAAAATTGTATAAGTACCCTATACTAGTTTCACAGATATTTTTTCTACTGCATTGAATTGCTTAATTTCGTTGCAGACACATGCATAATTCGGACAGCCTACTTATTATCCCCACTTACAACGAAAAAGAAAATGTTGAGAAGATGGCGCATATTCTAATGGAGACATACCCATTAGTGGATATTTTATTTATTGACGATAACTCACCAGATGGCACGGCGCACCTTATAAAAGAATTAATAAAAACATATCCGGATCGTATTTATTTGGAAGAACGCATTGAAAAATTAGGTCTAGGTACCGCTTATATTCATGGATTTAAATGGGCTTTATCCAGACACTATTCGTTTATTTTTGAAATGGATTGTGATTTCTCTCATAACCCAGCGGATGTTGCAAGGTTAAAAAATGCTTGTTTAGAAGGTGCGTATGTTGCGATTGGTTCGCGTTATTGTAAAGGGGGAAAAGTTGAAAACTGGCCCATGAAACGCATATTGATGTCGTATTTCGCAAGTGTCTATGTCCGGTTAATTTTATGGATTTCCATTAAGGATACCACCGCTGGATTTAAGTGTTACCGTGCCGATGTACTTCGTAAAATAAATCTCGATCAGATAATTTTTAAGGGTTATGCATTTCAAATTTGTATGAAATATGCAGCGCTTCAACATAAGTTTAAAGTGGTAGAGGTCCCTATAACTTTTATTGATAGAATCTATGGTGAATCAAAAATGAGCACCGGTATATTTAAGGAGGCATTCTTTGGAGTCTGGAAAATGAAAACCATGAAATTATGACCAAGTATCTTATTAAAAACGGAACCCTGG
Source organism: Flavobacteriales bacterium (assembly GCA_947447525.1). GTDB lineage: Bacteria > Bacteroidota > Bacteroidia > Flavobacteriales_D > Crocinitomicaceae > UBA952. The sequence continues at coordinate 15,489 of CANFJL010000015.1, forward strand.
TCAATGAGGGAAAAAGCATGACCATGGATATGTTGCTTCAAGATGGCATTATCCAAAAAATAGACAAAAACATTACTGCAGATGCTTCCATGGAAGTTATTGATGCCTCAGGTTTATTAGTGCTTCCGGGTTGTATCGACGACCAAGTTCATTTTCGTGAACCAGGGCTGACGCATAAAGGAAATATTGCAAGTGAATCCAGAGCTGCTGTGGCAGGAGGTATTACCTCTTTTATGGAAATGCCAAATACCATTCCGAATGCACTAACCCAAGAATTTTTAGCAGAGAAATATGATATAGCAGCAGCAAATTCTATAGCCAATTATTCTTTTTTTATGGGGGCCTCCAATGATAATTTGGAAGAGGTTCTAAAGACGGATGGAAGAAATGTATGTGGTATTAAAGTATTTATGGGTTCCTCTACAGGAAACATGTTAGTAGATAAAGAAAAAACACTAGAAGGTTTGTTTTCTAAAGTTCCTTTATTGATCGCAACACATTGCGAAGACGAAGCAACTGTTCGTGCCAATTTAGCGCTGTTTCATGATCAATACGGGGAAAATATACCCATGTCTGCCCATCCTTTAATTAGAAGTGAAGAAGCCTGTTATTTATCGTCTTCTTTGGCGGTTTCACTTGCTAAACAATATGATTCTCGCTTGCATGTTTTGCACATATCTACTGAAAAAGAGACCCATTTATTCGACAATAGCATTCCTTTAGCAGAGAAAAAAATCACAGCAGAGGCTTGTATTCATCATTTATGGTTTTCGGAAGAAGATTATTTAGATAAAAACACCTTAATAAAATGGAATCCAGCGGTAAAAAAAGCCAGTGATAGAGCTGGTATTTGGGAAGCCTTATTGGACAATCGGATTGATGTAATTGCTACCGACCATGCTCCACATACATTGGAAGAAAAATTAAGAAAATACGATCATGCTCCATCAGGAGGTCCTTTAGTTCAGCATGCTTTATTGGCCATGCTCGAAAAAGTTAAAGAGGGATACATTACTGTAGAAATAATGGTCGAAAAAATGGCGCATGCTCCAGCTATTTTATTCAGAATTGAAAATAGAGGATTTTTACGCGAGGGTTTTGCTGCAGATATTGTACTCGTTAATCCAGCTCTTGCTACGAAAGTTAAGAATGAGGAGGTTCTTTATAAATGTGCTTGGACACCATTTAACGATTATTCTTTTTCATCTGCAATTTCAAAGACTTTTGTTAATGGAAACTTGGTTTTTAGTGATGGGAAAATCCAAGATCAGGGCATGGGTCAACGCTTAACTTTTAGGGTCTAATGAAACAACTGGCACATCTATTTATTTTAGTTTCCTTTATTTTCAGTTGTTCACAGCAACCCGCTCCAGCGAAGCCCAATAATTTCATTTCCCAAGAGGAAATGTCACAAATAATGGAGGAGGTAATGTTGCTAGAAGCTTATTATCAGAAAAAATATGGAGCTCCTTCTGTGTATAAGGATCCATTAGTTTTAGCAGCCGAAGGAGTATTCAAGAAACATAAAATAACAGCAAAAATTTACGAGGATAATTTTACCTATTATGCCCAACAATATGAGATCTTTAAAGAGATGAATGATGTTATTATTGAAAGGCTGAATAAAAAAATTGTAAAGCCTTAGTCCAACATCAGGTCGGCATCTATTCCATCATTTTGTTCCTGAATAAACATAGCGATTTCACTAATAATATTTGTTTTTCGATCCTCTTCATGCGCTCGATCAGATTGAGCATATTCTCTCAAATGTAATTGAGCTTCAAGCAGATGATGTTCTTCAAAAGGTCCTTCAAGATTTTCTAGAATTGTCAAGCATTCTAAGGCCTCCATAAAGTTGCCTTCTACCGCGATTTCAACGAAGTCAGCTAAATAGTCACTGTAATCTAGTCTACTATTCCAAACAACGGTAAGCAAAGCTTGTCGGAGCATATTAAATTCCTCTTCTTTGATGTAGCGGATAAACAAATCGCGAGAGGCAGGGTCTACTACTTGTGAAAGAAAAGCTAAGATTTGTTTTTTAGTGTCTTCATTGTCAGTATCTGCTGCAATTCCAACAAGAATTTCAAGAACACTTTCCTCAGCAAATTTTTCTAATTCTTTTAATCCTTCACTTACTTTGATGGATTGATTCCCTTGAATTAAATCAAATGATTCTTTAATTTTTAATTTTTGTTGTGCTGTTGCCATTTTATTATACCATTTTAATTATACCAATCCTTCTATAAATTCTGTTAAACGAATAAAGGCATCAACCGAAAGTCGTTCAGGTCTTTGTTGTGAGAATTCTTCCGGAAGCTCATGCCCTTTAGTCATACTTTTAAGAGAATTACGCATGGTCTTTCTCCTTTGATTAAAGGCAGTTTTCACGACTTGAATAAATAATTTTTCATTGCAAGGCAAAGAAGTTCGTTCATTTCTTGTGCAGCGAATTACTCCTGACTTGACCTTTGGAGGTGGATCAAAAACATCTTCATTTACCGTAAAACAGTATTCAATATCATAAAATGTTTGCAGTAATACACTGATGATTCCATACTCTTTTGTTCCAGGTTTTTCTGCAACTCTTACGGCAACTTCCTTTTGGAACATTCCCATAATTTCTTGAACTTGATGACGATAATCAAGACATTTAAATAGAATTTGAGAAGAAATATTATAAGGAAAATTTCCCACTACTGAAAACGGGCCATCACCCATAATTTCTGATAAATCAGCCCTTAGAAAGTCATAATTTAAGATGCGATCACTGAGTTGAGGAAGTTCTTTATTGAGGTAGGCAATAGAATCAGTATCCACTTCCATTAAATAAAGATCTAAATCTCCTCTTTCGATTAACGGTCTTGTAAGCGCTGCTGTCCCAGGACCAATTTCTATGACTTTGAAACAGTCGCGATGACCAGAAAAGGCATCAGCTATTGCTTTACTCACAGTTTTGTCAATTAAAAAATGTTGACCGAGGTGTTTTTTAGGGCGAACTATCATGAAGGATTAAATACTTCAATTAATTGAAGGTGAGTGCGAAAAGCCGCAAATTTACCTGAAAAATATTCTAAATGTTCTTTTTGTAAGGCAGGAGCATGTTGTGCGTTATAGGTATCTAATATTTCCTGAGATGCACAAAGATACATTACAGAATATGCCAATCCCCCTTCTTCTTCAACTATGATTTTAGATAGTTTTGCTTCAAGAAAACAACCCGTATTTAATACATCTGGAATGTGTTTCGTGCGCATCCATGACAGCCAATTTTCCGACTCACCTGCATCAATACTAATAGTAACATTATAAATAATCATAGGTCAAAGGTAGGGATTCATGTGTTATTCTTGTGAAAAATAAACAGTAAAGTAAGTTGATGAATTATTTTATATCGATTAATAGAAAGTAAATGAATCTATTGAAGAAAGAATTTATAGGGTAAAAGAGATAAAAATATTATATATTTGAACATACAATTAAAAATATAACTATGAAAAAAATCTTACTTTCAGTTTTTCTTTTTGGGCTTTCTTATGTAAATATTAACGCTCAATCATGCACGCCAGGTGCAAATTTTGTTGATTCTACTTATGGTGTTTGGCCAGATACGACTCAAAATTTACCTTGGGCAACTGTAAACGTTGCTTATTCTACAGACATTAATTTTAAAGTTCCCGCAACAGTTACTATTGATTTAGATCCTTCAGGACAATTTGTTGGTTCGCCAATTCAAAGTTTTACAGTTACAGGTTTATCTGGTTTACCAGTTGGATATAACTATGCATGTAACATTTCAAGTTGTACCTATAGTGGTGGCGCTAATGGATGTGCTAATGTATATGGTACAACAGCTACTACAGGGACATATCCTGTAACTATTGATGTTGATGCTACTGTTTTAGTAACTATTATCCCAGGATTACCTCCAACCCCTGTAACACAATCTGTTTCTTTTGGAGGATATAAAATTATAGTTGGAAATGCTGGTTTAATAGCACCTGGATACTTACCCTCTACTTTAACTGTAGTTCCTAATCCTACTGCAGGGAAAATGAATATTTCTGGTTTAACTGAAGCGATGAGTTCTGCATTGGTGTCCATTACAAATATTGAAGGAAAAGTAGTTGCATCTCAACAAATGAATGGTACTACAAATTGTGCATTTGATTTAACCAATATGGATTCAGGTATTTATTTTGCTTCTATCCAATACTCAGGTGGAGTAGAGAACATTAAGTTTATCCTAGACTAAGCGTCAGTATAACTTCATACCGATTTTAATAAGCCTCTTCAATTATGAAGGGGCTTTTTTTATGGGTCAAATTTTCTGAAGCGTATTAATTTACTGAATAAAAAAAGCCCTCAGTGAGGGCTTTTTAGTGAGGTCTCGAGCGGACTCGAACCGCTGTAGACGGTTTTGCAGACCGTTGCCTAACCGCTTGGCTACGAGACCAAATTTGATATATGAAACTATACCAAGCACAAAAATAGGGAAATTATATCGAACTTCAAAGATGAAGTTATCGTTTTATAATTTTTGTTGCGCTCATTTTCCCTTTGTTATTTATAGAGAGATAATACATTCCTGCGGTACTTTCAGCTCCATTTTGATTGTCCCCTTTCCAGAAAATAGTGGTAGGATTAATCGCATCTTCCTGTGAAAGGGTGTTCACAAGAGTCCCTTTTAAATCGTAGACCAAGACCTTAATTTCTGGATCAAATCCACCTTCAAACACAATATTCAACCCGTTGTCTCCCATAGGATTGGGATAGGATTTAATAGCACTGCTGTTACCATACTCCTCTAAACTTGCATTCATTAAGGTCGCTAAATCATAATTCTCATCTCCAGGAAGGTAGTACATGTAATGAAAATAGATGATGAACATTTCATCTGTAGTATTGTAACCCACATATACCGTTTGGGGAGGTGTATTGGGATTATGAATGTTCTGATCTGTATTGTCATAAACACCCTTTCCTTTAATGGTGTATCCAGTAGGCAAATGTTTCAAATGATCAAAGAAATAGAAGTCTTGCCAATGAAAATCCCACCTTGGAATATTTATAAATTTGATGGTATCATTCGCGGGACCTGTTGCATAAGCTTTTATGTCGTGTCCTAATAAATGCATGTGAGGAAAAACTGAAATGACAGACAAATCAATGGGCACCCCTGCTGTTCCATTTGGATACTGCGCAGAAAGTGTAGTCATCTGATTGGGAGGAAGGGCGAAGGCATAATCCGCCAATACAGGCGCTGCATAAACTTGTCGTACTCCAGTAGTTCCTACAGGATAAAAATGTAGAATCACTTTGGTGCTGTCCATCATGCCAAAACTCCCTTCGGGATAATGCATGTTTAAATATATTTTTGCTCCTGCAGCAATGTTAATCCCCATTTTTAGTGGACTTACAGAAGGTAATATTAGTGGTCCTGCTCCGGGAGTATAGCCCATTATTAATTTTGTATTTTGATTACTCGGACTGGCACAATTACCACCTATGGTGTCTGTTTGTTCTGCCCCTGCATCATCTAAATAAACCAATGCATGGTGTACAATATCCCTATTCCCAGGAACTACTTCAACCGCTTTCAATATACGATTTTGGGTAAGATTGGTGGGAATCGAAAAACAAACATAATCATCAGCAAAGGCTGTAGCCTTACTTAAATAATTTGGCATTTGAACGATCAAGTCACCATTCCCCAAAAAAGTATTGTTGGTATAAACAGGAGGTGGAGGTGTTGCCGCAGCATTCCCCTCAGGGGCACTGGCTGCAATCCAACTTAATAAAAGCGATTTCTCACCTGAAGAAAGTGAGCGGGTGTGCAAATAAGTTTGATAATTATTATCCGGCGGCCAAGGTGGCATTCTGTCTTGTCCAACAGCGGCTGCAACAGCATTAACCATTGGACTAACCTCTTGATAAGTCATTAATGAACTCGGTGCCGCTCCACCTTGATGATGACATTGTGTACATTTATTATAAAATAATTGTGCTACTCCGCCACTCCAAGTTTGTGCATTTACGCAATACGCTAAAGCGCTAAAGGCAAGTATAGAAAAATATTTAATCATGTATTATTGTTTGATAATTCTTTTGGTAATAGTTTCTTGATTCAAATTACGGATTAGTATTAAATAGGTTCCGTTTTTATATCCTGATAAATCAATTGATTGTGTAACACCCTCAAAGGAACGCTCTTCTAAAGTCCTTCCCGACATATCAACTATTTGGATTTGATATTGGTTATAGACACTTAAGTTTATGCTAATATTACCCGAAGTTGGGTTGGGATAAATAAGCGTTTCAAGCTCAGTTGACTCCTCAATACCCGCTCCTAAACATACCTCATCAACAGGACTTCCATCACAGTAATTCATAGGATATAGAATTGCCAATTGTAGTGGAGCATTTGCCAATTGAAGAGGAGTTTCTGTGCATCCCAATCGATCTACTAAAAAGTCTCTCACAAAATTTTCTGTGGTATCCATATAGGCTAATGCACTTGCGCTCGTCCCTGCATATGGAACATGTGGAGCTCCAGGAAAGGTATAAAAATTGCTTTGAACATTAATTGCACATGCTCTATCGTGTAACATTCTACTTCCATCTAAATACATTAAAGGGGTTCCTGGATTTACGATACCTCTATTGTATTTTACAGTTCCATCAGAGGTTCCATGAATAGAACAAAGTGGAACATCTCCCACTTCAAGCCAGCCGTATCGTGCCAACGCGCCGCAAAGATTTAACACCCCTTTTACATTAGTAGAATAACCTGGGTTTCCACTTGTCCCCTCTAAACCACCTAAAGTTTGTATAGTTGTTGGGCTTAAATAACCACTAATTTCACATGGATCGTTTAAATAAGCTACATGCAATGCCGTAATTGCTCCTGCTGAACTTCCGCCAATAAAGATTTGATTGGTATCAATTTTATATAAATTTGTCCCAGTTGCCTTGTCCATATAGAAAAATCTTATTGCAGCTTTTAAATCTTGTACTGCACGAACCACCGCCTTAACCGCATTTGCAGAATCAATAGGGAAAAAGCCGGTTCTGTAGTTGATTGAGGCACATGCATATCCTTTTAAAGCAAATCTTTGAGATAGATTGAGCACATCAATATCAGTTTTAGTCCCGCCTAAAAAACTACCGCCGTGCACCCAAATAATTAAAGGTCTACTTGTTTCGGTATCGCCTGTAGGGGAATAAAAGTCAAGCGCTAAAGGAGTGTTGGCCCCGGTAAAAGAACTGTTTTGACCGTAATTAATATTACTAATGGTAGTAAAATTTGTAAAGACATCACTTGCATAACGGCCATTTAAACAGGGCTGTGATAAACAAGTTGCAAGACTAATGAAGGCGAAAAACAAATGGATTAAAGTAAATTTTTTCATAGTTATAAGTTTTAAGGAAAATAAATTGATGGGTAATTCAGCGCATTAATTTGTGGAATGGTAGCTTTATATTTTTTATTAATTGCTCTTATAAAAACATTTGCCAGAAAAACATTTCCTTTTGGATTTAAATGAATCCCATCAAGGGAATAAGCCCCACCAGAAACAAATTTCGCCGACATAGAAACACCGTTGTAAACGAAACCATCGTTTAATCCGGAGTAAAAATCGGGAGTTTCGGCAATTGCCAATCCATAAAAATTTGAATATTGTCGTATGACTTGATTGTAAGCTAAGATTTGATTTCTTATCTCTTGAAGTTCTGCTAAAGTTAAAACAAACTCATCTCTCAAAGGATATACACTACCATATTGATGACACTTAACGGAATCAAGGGGAACACTCAATAAAATCAATTCTCCTTCTACCATTGGTCGTACTCCAAAAGCACCGGCATTGGGATCCTCAATCATAAAGGGATTGGATCCAACAGTAAAACTAAACCCTAGAGGGCCATAAATTTGATTTAAAGATTCAGCGTTGGTTGCATCTAAATTCAATCCATTATAAGGAATCGTTGTAAAGTATGGCATTTGTGTGACGTCTGGTATTGTGCCGACCACTGCTTTTATATTTTGGACTGAAAACATGTTTGCCCAAGAGGCAAAACTTTCTTCAAATCCAACGCCTGGAGGGCCAAACAATTGAGTCATGGGATTGGCAGTAGCACCACTTTTCGCAAAAGGCAATACATCTTCAATACCTAAAAACAGAGAGCAAAAAGTAGGGTTGCCACCATTAAAAATATTATCACTCACGGTCGACCACATCCCCGACCAAGCAGGTAAAGTGAATTGATCTATTGACATTCTACCAAAATAGGGGTTGTAGCCCAGGTCGTTTGGGTCTCCAATATAATGTTGATATGTATCAATCATTTTGAGACCAGGAATACCAAAATTGGTAAATTTATTTTGGGATGAATATACCGAAGTTGTCAAGGAAGATCCTTCTCCTTGTTGCGCAAAACGCACTGGCGAAAGTCCAGTTTCACCAAGACAATCTGTTTTATATCCTAAAATTAGCCTGGATAATAAATTCGCGTTTGTGCCAACATTTGCGTTCCCCATTAAAGGCATATAAATTTCACCAGCACCAACTAATTTTAGTTGAGTTTGAAGCAAAGCTCCCAAAGAATTGAATTGTCCATCGTGATATAAGGCATCATCCATATATCCGGCAGTAGTTCCATCACCAATCGCTACAAAGTGTTGCGCATTAATTTCTCCAGCAGAAATGACACCTGAAGCATCAATTTTAGGTTTGCAACTGCTAAAAATAATTCCAATACTTAGTAGTGAAATAAGGGGAAGTATATTTTTTACCATCTGTAATAAAATGAAATTCCTGGACACCAAGCAATGGTAGTGTATGTACCGCTTATTTGGGTTTCAATATTAGTATCTGCTCTTTTTACTTTTGTGTAATATAAACTTAAATCTATTCCTGTTTTTTGATTGAAATTATAACCAAGACCTAATGTTCCATAGGCCCGATTAGCGTCAGGAGTTTCTGGTGTAACATATCCATTCTGAACAGGAGAAATTCCAAATCCACCCCCGCAACGCACTAATAATTCATGGAGTGGAATTCTAGTTACTACCATAATCTCGTTTGAGGCACTTTTAGAATAACATCTCAGTGCCACCCATTCCATTCCACCTCGAAAAGCAAAAGTATTTTTATAACAACGGGCTGATTTTGTGTCTGATAAAGAGCTTGTGTTTTGTTTGTAATCAAAGGATAAGGTATCGTATACTTTCCACCCCACAGCATTAACATCCACAACAAATTTTATTGACCTATTCAATTTTAAGGCTGCCCCAAGCGTCAATACACTCGGTAATGGCAATGAGGAGGTAAAGTTTCCATTAGGAAAATTAGCACTTAGGGAATTCGGAACATTAAAAGTTACTTCACCGTCATTTACTTTCATGTTTATTTTAGAGCGATAATCTAAGCCTATATTTAACCTCTTATTTGCATTAAGGTGAATACCGAAATTATAACCTATTCCTAAAGCTTTTCCGGCTAATTCAGCATGCGAATAGACTCCATTGGCATCTTGAATTGGGAGGTCTTTTTGTAGATTAACACTTCCCTTGCTGATTACAAGTCCACCACCTATTCCGATATTATCTGAAATTCTATAGGCAAAGGTTGGCTGAATGAAAATAGCCTTAAGGGATAATCTGGTCAATGCAAAACGACCAATCCATCCGTCTTCGTATTGAATAGTACTTCCAAAGGGCGTGTTAATAGCAATCCCAAATTTAAGTTTTGCAGAGGACTTTGCTTGAAACATTCCATAGATGGAAAACGGAGTTCCAATGGGTGAATTGGTTCTGTAGGCACCATTACTTGCAGAGTCAATAAAGAGCACATTGGCAAAAACAGGCGTTCCGCCAACAATAACACTGTTTTCATTTAAAAAAACGGCAGATCCAGGATTATAAAATAAACTTGAGGCATCTCTAGGCAAGGCAGTCCCTGCACACCCCATTCCCTGTTGCTTTTGACCTTGAAAGTTCACCTGAAAACCTTGAGAAAAAAGGCTTGGCGCAAGACACAAGAAAAGAAGTTGAATTAAAATCCGCATTATTACTTTTATGTCATCTAATATAAACAATTTATTTAAATGAATTTCTTTTTTAATGTTTGAGTTCCTTACATTTTAATTCTCTTTTACCAATGGCACAAAAGATATATTAATAAGCACAACTTTTTTTGAAGATTAAACTAATAAATTAAAATATCGCGTAACCCTTTCGCACAAAGTAGCGTTAATAAGTGCTGTGACTTTACTATTAAAAGTCCTTACTTCAAGTGTAATTTTGGTGGAATGAAGAAAATGCGGATTTGGAAAATATTAAAATGGGTATTAGGGATAGTACTGGGCTTAATATTGTCTGTCTATTTTTTACTTTATTTTTTTAAAAATGAAATCTGTGATGCGGTTATTGCTGAGGTAAATAAAGAATTACAAGTACCTATTCATTATTCTTCTGTTGATTTGGCTTTCTGGGGCTCCTTTCCTCACCTCTCCATTGATTTAAATAATGTCTATATAAAAGACGCCTTTCCAAATAAAAAACCTGCAGATACTTTATTGTATTCCGAAAGAATTAGAATGGAATTTAATCCAATTGATTTGTGGAATAAAAAATATGAAATTCAAGTGTTAGATATTTCCAAAGGCACTCTTAAGATTAAAATTGACAAGAATGGTGATGGTAATTATAATATTATGAAACCCTCTAATGAGGATCCTTCCACACCATTCAACTTACAACTTAAAAAAATTGCAGTTAATGATTTGCGATTAAGTTATCACAATAAAAGTACCGCCCAATACTATAAAACAAGGATGACGGCCGCTACATTATCAGGCGACTTTTCCTCAGATAAATATACGGTTCGTGCTGATGGTGATTTATTTGTAGTGAAAGCAAAGAGTGGGAAAATAGCCTTGCTTTCAAATAAAAATTTAAAATTCGGGCTGGATGTTCTTGTCGATGACCGACTTGGCACTGTGCGGCTTCCCAAAGCAAAAATTGATATGGAAGGCTTGCCGTTTTTAATAGATGGTATAGTAACAAAAGACAGTTTAAATTTCAGTGTAAAATCAAAGGATATTTTATTAAAAGATCTTGTAAACAAGTTATCATTAGACGCTACAGAAGATATAGATAAGTTTCACGGGGATGGTAAGATTTATTTCAATTTGGGAATCCACGGAGCACTTGCGCCAACCGCACCTACTATCATGGCTTGTGATTTTGGAATAGTCAATGGGTCTTTAACGGAGCCCACTCGACATTTAAAAGTAAGCGACATCAATTTAAAAGGGAACTATAACAATGAAGGGGGCGCTGAAAAAGAATTCCTAAGTTTAGAAAAAATAACTTTTAGAACAGCCGGCGGTCCTTTCAATGCTAATTTATTAATCAAATCATTTTTAAATCCTCAAATTGATGGCAGAGCATCGGGGAACATTGATTTGTCAATTGCTCATGCGATTTTTAGATTTCCATATGTTGAGCGTTTGGTAGGAAAAGTCAAACTTAAAGCAGATTTTTCTATGCGCACAGATCCTAAGCAAAGCGATTTAGTTTTTAACACTTGCGATGGCGCGGTGCAAATGCGCAATGTATGGTGTAAATTAAAAGAAGATAAACGCACCTTTGAAAACATCAATGGGGATATTTATCTTAGAGGTAGTGAGGCTGGAATTGAGGGCGCTAGTTTAAAAGTAGGTAAAACAGATTTGCTGATTGATGGAGTTTTTAAAAACATTTATGCTTACATGAATGGCAAAGGCGCGCTTACCACTCAAATTAGTATTGATAGTGACTTCATACGAGTAGAAGATTTAGGCACCACCACCAAAGCTGAAAAATTAGAAGAAAGTCGTGTGTTTGCTCTTCCGGATGATATTAATGGAGAAGTAAATTTAACCGTGGGCTCTTTGAAATATGACAAACATCGTTTTAATCATATTTTGGGTACCATGAAAATTCAAAATAGAAGACTTCATTTCCCTCAAATTAGTTTGGTTAATGCTGATGCTTTAATCAGCGGAGCATTAATAATAGAAGAAAAGACCCCTGAAATTTTTAGTATTACGGCACAAGTTGCTAGTAAAAACCTGCAATTCAAACCCTTATTTAAAGAATGGGATAATTTTGAGCAATCCGTAATTACCGATCAAAACATTTCAGGTAAAGCAGAGGCGAACCTAGCTTTTTACGCTCCTTTTGATTTGAGGTCAGGAATTATTATGAAATCAATTGATTCAAGATTAGATTTGAAAGTATACAATGGACACCTCAAGAATGTGGATTCCTTTGATGCAATTATTGAAAGTATGCGCACCAATACAGGTAAATTATTAATAGGCAAGAAAAATATCGATCAATTAGAGAAGAAATTAAAAGACATTTCATTTGAAACACTTGAGAATTGCATCATTATTCGAAATGGCGGACTTGAAATCCCTAAGATGCACATTGCCTCTTCGGCCTTAGATATCGACCTTGCGGGAACGCATGATTTTGATAATAATATTGATTATAGATTTGGATTTAGATTCAGAGATTTATTAATTCAGGAAAGAGATGCAGCATTTGGAGAAGTTGTAGATGATGAGACAGGTCTTAGAATTTTTATGAGAATGTATGGAACTCTAGACAAACCACTTATAGAGTGGGATAAAACTGCTAAAAAAGAACAGGGTAAACAAAATAGGGAACAAGCTTTATCTGACTCAAAAGGGATATTAAAAGCAGAATTTGGTTTGTTCAAGGGAGACACAACCGTTAAGAATTATGTTCCTAAAGAAGTCCCGAAAGAATCATTAAAAATAAAATTTGGTCCTGCAACGCAAGAAGAATTTGAAGAAGAGAAAAAACAAAAGAAGGATTCAAAATTGAAAAAAACCTTAAAAAACTGGAAAGAAGAACAAGAGAAAAATGGTGGCGATCAATTTTCTGTTGGGAAAGGTAAGGGCCATGAATAATTTTCTTTCGGCTAAAATTCAGGATTAATTTTCATATGAAATCAAGTGATAAAGGCTTTCTATTGCATCGAATAAGTTATTCAGAAAGTAGCCTCATCCTCGTTTTTTATACCCAAAAAAATGGCTTAGCAAAATATATTTATAAGGGTGGTAAGAAAAAGAAAATTGCAATGCATCCCTTAGGATTATATGAGATTGCTGCTTTTAAAAGACCTGAAAGTGATTTGGGTATCATTAGTACTTTACAATGGGAAAACCCCAGCTTAAAGCTATTAGACAAGCCATTAAAAGTTCTTATCTGCTTTTTTTTGAGTGATATTTTGCGCCAGACACTGAAAGAAGAACAAGCAGATACTGGTTTATTTAATTTTCTTGAAAACGCGATGCAAAACTTAAATACTTCGCAAGATGACAAATCATTTCCTGTTCAATTTTTAATTGAATTCATACAGCTTTTGGGTTTTGAGCCCCAAACAATGGAGGACCCGAAATTTTTTGACTTAAGTAATGCTGCCTTTTTAACAGAATCAAGCGGACTACCCAATGAAATTAATGGGCCAATCGTTACTTTTCTTAATGATATGTTTCTAATGGAAGCCTCTGATTTAGAATTACATAAGGAGGCACTGCCCATTATATTAAAATATATGAAACTTCATTTGCCCTCTTTTGACAATGAAAAATCATTCGGAATAATAAAAGATATTCTTTACACCTAAACCAAAAAATTATACCAAAGGATTTCCTCCTTTTCTTGAATGGCATTCATTTTAACACATAATTTAAATAATTAGTTCCTCTTTCCGTAACTAATCTTGCTCATTGTCAGTAAACTTTTTTAATGCTACTTTTTAGAGTTGGAAGTTGAAATGAACATAATAGACTCTAAATCGTTTTGTTATTGTCAATCGGACACTTTTTAGTAATTTTGCATTTAAACTATTATTATGTTATATAAAAACATCACTTTTGAAAAAGGACACAATGAAGAATTTTATAAAGTGTTGCGCCAGAGGGTTAATCAATATTTCAAATCCAAAAATATTTCTAGGAATGCTAATTTTAGCATGGTAATTAAGTCAATTTTTATGTTGACGCTTTACATAACTCCCTTAGTTTTTTTATTAACTTGTGAATTAAATGTATGGCAAACACTAGGCTTGTGGTTGGTAATGGGTTTTGGGATGGCGGGAATAGGCTTATCCATCATGCATGATGCAAATCATGGTGCCTACTCAAAAAATGAAAAAATCAATGGCATTATCGGAAAAGTGATGATTATTATCGGAGGAAACCATACAAATTGGAAAATCCAACACAATGTGCTTCATCATACATACACTAATATAACTGGTTTGGATGAAGATATTAATCCTCCTGCCTCTTTCTTAAGATTTTCGCCTAATACACCAAGAATTCCAATACACCGTTTTCAATATTTATATGCTTGGTTTTTTTATGGTTTGATGACTTTAGTATGGTTTGTAAATAAAGATTATTCTCAAGCAAATCGCTATAAAAAAATGGGCTTAATCGAGACTCAAGGGATAACTTATGCGCAACACATGACTTTTATTATTGTAAGTAAAGTCATTTTTGCCTTTATTTTCTTGGCGCTTCCTTTTTGGTTGGCAACAGCCCCGTGGTACATTACAATCATTGGTTTCTTATTAATGCAATTTGTTTCTGGATTAACGCTTGGTGCTATTTTTCAGCCAGCTCATGTTGTTCCAACTTCCAATTATCCAATGCCAGATGATTCTGGAAATGTTCACGCAGATTGGGCAGTAAGTCAGCTTTATAACACGGCCAATTTTGCCCCAAAAGCGCCATTGTTTTCATGGTATGTGGGAGGTTTGAATTATCAAGTTGAACATCATTTATTTCCAAATATTTGTCATGTTCACTACAAAAAACTATCAAAAATTGTAAGTCAAACAGCGCATGAGTTTAAATTACCCTACTACTCCAATAAAACATTTTTATCTGCTCTAGTAGAGCATACAAAAATGCTTAAGCAATTAGGAAGGTATGATAATGCTCCTGCAATTCACTAAATAATTATGTTCCTAGATGAGTTGCGAGAATTCTGTTTAAGCAGAAAAGGAGCTACGGAGCATTTTCCATTTGATCAAAACACACTCGTATTTAAAGTAGGCAATAAAATGTTTGCCTTAATGGATGTTGAGCATTTTGAAGGAATTGCTTTGAAATGTGATCCAGAATATGCACAAATACTTAGGGCTGAATATAGCGCCATAAGTGGAGCATTTCACATGAATAAAGTGCATTGGAATAGTGTTGAGATAGGAGGAGATGTCGACGATCAATTGTTGCGCCAGTTAATTCAAGACTCCTATAACTTAGTTTTTGATAATTTAACTAAAAAAATCAAAAATGAAATTGAGGTGGGATAAGTTTCTTTGGTGTGTCAGAATCTGTAAAACGCGTTCCATGGCGGCCGAGATTTTATCTAAAGGTCGTATAAAAATCAATCAAGTTCAAGTCAAACCATCTAAGGAAGTCTTTATTGGAGACCATATCTATTATCATAAAAACACCGCTGTATTTACTTATAAAGTTGTTGGTTTAATTGATAAAAGAGTAGGCGCCCCTCTCGTAAAAGAGTATATAATTGACCTTACAACGATGGAGGAGATTGAGAAGTATAAGAATTATCAAGACGCCCAAAAAAATTATAGAAATAATGGCGATGGAAAACCTTCTAAAAAAGACCGACGAGATTTAGAGGGTTTTTTCGAAATCAATTAGTGGGTATAATTTATCATCACGTAATCCTAAATGATTAACTTTAAGGATGAAGAAATTTTCAAGAAGAAGCTTTATTCCTTTTGTTGGAGCACTACTTGTAGCGCCTTCTATGGTGTCTTTTTCATCAAAACCTTCTCTTCCTTCGTTGCCCAATAAATTAAAACCAAAAGCTTTAAAAAAAGGCGAAACCATTGGCCTATGTGCTAGTGCTGGTGCCATACACGATGTAAATGACATCACTACTTTTATCCAAGTGTTAAAAGAACATGGTTTTGAGGTTAAAGAAGGAGTGAATGCACGCACTAAATTTGGCTATTTCTCAGCAGATGATCAACTTCGTGCTGCTGAATTTATGGAGATGATTTGCGACACAAGTATTAAAGCTATATTTTTTACTAGAGGTGGTTGGGGCTGTGCTCGAATATTGCCCTTACTTGATTTTGATCTAATTCAAAAAAACCCAAAAATTATAATGGGCTTTAGTGATATCTCTTCGCTGTTGAATGCGATTACTGTTAAGACCGGCTTAATAACTTTCCATGGCCCCAATGGAAATGCAACTTGGAATGAATTTAGCTGGAGATCAATTGATGAGGTACTTTCAAATGCCACTCCATTTTTATACCATACACCTGTTTTACCTTTAATTGATACACCCCCAACTACTATTGTTGCTGGTAAGGCAGAAGGAGAATTATTCGGGGGGAATTTAAGTGTTATGACGGGTTTACTTGGAAGTGAATATTTACCCGATTGGAAGGGCAAGATTCTTTTTTTTGAGGAAGTTCTAGAAGAGCCTTATCGAATTGATCGGATGCTTACTCAATGGAAGTTGAATGGAGTTTTTGATCAAGTCAATGGCATAGTTTTAGGACAATTTCGAAAGTGCTTACCAGAAGAACCAGCATGGTCTTTTTCATTAATGGAAGTACTTGTTCAACATTTTGGTAATTTAAAAATTCCTGTTTATGCTGGATTTTTAATGGGTCATGTGAAAAATAAACATTCAATTCCAATCGGTGCTCCAATTGTATTTGATTCTGTTGATGGGACGATTCAATTATTAGAAGCCGCCGTTCTTGCATAACAATCATTTAAGTTTTTTTCTTCGAGAATGCTTTTGAGTCAATCAACTCCAACAGTCCGACTTTTTACTTAATTTTGATTCATCTTATAAGAAAATTCAATGACAAAAATTCTCATAAAGAATATTAAAGGATTGGTTCAGGCTGGTGAAAATCTTCCTGCCGTGTTGAAGGGAAAACAAATGTCTTCGCTGCCTATTCTTGAAAATGCTTTTCTAGCGCTAGAAGATGGGGAAGTTATTGATTATGGATTAATGCAGGATTGGCAAGGAATAACAGACTGGCGCGGTGTGGAAGTTGTTGATGCAGAGGGATCTTTTGTTTTGCCTGCCATGTGTGATGCTCACACACATGCTGTTTTTGCGGCTTTTCGAGAAGGTGAATTCGTTGACAGGATTCTTGGTCTTTCTTATGAGGAAATAGCTCTCAAAGGAGGGGGAATCTTGAATTCAGCTGATGCTTTAGCAAATTTAAGTGAAGATGAACTGTTTGAATTGTCTTGTGATAGGATTAAAAAAATAATAGCAATGGGTACAGGTGCCCTAGAAATTAAATCAGGATATGGACTTAATGTCGCCTCTGAATTAAAAATACTGCGCGTAATCAAACGCATGAAGTCTTATTTCACAATTCCAATAAAAGCGACATTTTTAGGAGCTCACGCTTTTCCTATTGCTTATAAATCAGACCAAGCAGCTTATATTTCTTTAATAATAGACGAAATGCTTCCGATAATTGCTGCAGAAGGATTAGCGGATTATATTGATGTTTTTTGTGAGAGAAATTACTTTTCATTAGAACAAATGCAAGAAATCTTGCGTGCTGGAAAAAAATATGGTTTAATTCCCAAAGTACATGTTAATCAGTTTTCTATTTTGGGAGGCGTTGCCGCTGCTTGCGATTTGGGTGCTAAATCAGTTGATCATTTAGAGGTTTTGGATGATCATGATATTCTAGCCTTGCAAAATAGTACTTGTATACCGACCCTTTTACCTGCCTGTTCTTTTTTTATTGATATTCCATACGGTGATGCAAGAAGGATTCTAGCGGCCGATTTACCTCTTGCCCTAGCAAGTGATTATAATCCAGGGTCAAGTCCAAATTATAATTTATTTATGGTGTGGTCCCTCGCTTGTGTAAAAATGAAGTTGACACCTGAAGAAGCGTTTAATGCACTATCAATTAATGCCGCTTATGCAATGGGACTTGAAAATTTTGGCAAAATATTTTTGGGGTATAAAGGAAATATTATTCTAACCAAACAAATCCCATCATTTTCTTATTTGCCCTATTCTTTTGGTGAAAATAATATAGCAAGGATCTTCTAGAAAACTTTAACTTTGAGTGATTATGAAGATTATTTTATTTTTTTGGGTGTTCTTAAGTGTCTTTGGCCTATCGTCACAAAGTGTCCGCACCAATAGCGAGTTACTTTGGGAAATTTCAAGTCCAAATTGCGCAGTAAAGTCCTATTTATTTGGAACTTTGCACTCTAATGATAAAAGGGTCTTTTACTTGCCAGATTCTGTTTATTATGCCTTGGATCATGCACAAGCGATTTTATTGGAGACTAATATTTTTGATTATTTTGAAGACATTGATCCACGAGATAATGATGTGATTTTGCTTTTTGATGATAAGGGTAAGCCCTATACAAGTTCAAATTTGGCGTCTAAAACTGTCTATGGTGATGAGAATGGAATGCCTCAATTCTTAGATGCTTATTTTCAACAATATGCCTTGTTTACAGGTAAAAATATAATTCCACTTGAAACCAATCAAGAACAAGTAAACGCCCTAATTGATCTACCAATAAGTGATGAAAATCAATGGGAATCATTGAAAAAAAATAGAAAAAGTAAGGCCTTGATAGATTTGTATTTGGAAGGAAATTTAAGTGAAATTGATAAATTTATGCGATTGAATTTATCCCAAAATCCAGAAGTATACGAATCCTTGATCATTAAAAGGAACTATAAAATGCTACGTGTTTTGGATTCTTGCCTAAATAAAAATCAAGCCGTTTTCACAGCGGTTGGCGCTGGACATCTATACGGAGATAAAGGAATGATTCAGCTATTGAGAAATAAAGGTTTTAAAGTTAAACAAGTAAGTGCTATTTATTCTGAACTACCGATTAAAGAAAAATCTTCCGTGCGGAAAGTGAATAAAGGATATGATTTAATTATCAAGGAAAAAAATGTACTAATTCACTTTCCTGGAGTTCCCAAAGTTACCACACAAGACTGCACGATTAAAGCCATCTATCGAGAATTAGGACAGGGAAATACTTATCAAATTGAAGTCATTCCTTATGACACAACCTTGTCCTTTAATACCTATGCTGATATTTATATTGCAAGTCCAGAAAATTCAACTTACACCTACCAAGAATCACTTGATGGTACTTTGAGTTATTCTGGATTGTCAGATGTCTATCCAGAAGGTTTGCATTGGGTACAATTATTTACCAATGGAGAATCTTTGCTGATTGCTAAAACCTATGGCGGAAATATGTTCATGAATTCCAATCGACCAAAACAATTTTTTGATAAAATTATCTTTGAATAACGCTAAATAATATTAAATTTAGCGAAAAACAACATGAATAGAATCTTCAAAGAGTCATTTTCCGCGTTACTTCCCAACAATAAATTACTTCTATTATTTGGTCCAAAAGGCCTAGACAATTTAAATTTTGTCACTGAAATTCTAAGTGAAAAATCCGCTAATTTTAATGTTATAGATTTAAGTAATCCATCTATTAGAGGGGAATTAAATAAATTAAAATTTGAGGAGTTAATTTGGTACGTCAATCAAGCTCCTTTCGCTATTCTTAATGAATGTGAGCATTTAAAATTATTATCGACACTAGCAGATGCTGTTCTAGATCAAACAGTAACTTCTTCTTTAATTTTGATTGCAAAAAATAAATCAAACTTAGATATTGAATTAGTAGATGCACTAGAAAATGCAGGTTTAAGTTTTTATTTCCCAGCACCTACATTTTATGAATACACGATAAAAAATGGTTTGTCTACTGAAGATAAAGGCCTTGAAAAAAGATTAATTTATGGCAATTATTTTGGGCTTGATACGGCTGATGAAGAAATTCAACTGCAGCTTAAGGAGCGCGCTAAAATTATGTTAGACGGTCCATTTAATTCTAAAAGTAGGGTCAATAAAAATGATATTTTATGGCGCACGATACAAGTATTAGCGCACCACATTGGTCAGTCACTTTCTTACCATCAAGTAAGTGAATTAATACAAGTAGATAATGAAACGGTTGAACGCTATATTCATATATTAATTGATGCTCACCTTATCTACAAAATACCATGTTATAGTACAGATCAGCGTTACGAGTTAAAAAAGACGCATATATTTATTTTTATGGACAATGGTATTCGAAATGCAGTGATCAATAATTTTAATGCACTTACCATGCGTATTGATTTAGATGCTTTATGGAAGAATTGGCTCATTTCAGAAAGAATTAAATGGAATACCATCAACAGAAGACATCCAAAATATTACTTCTGGCGCTCACATACCCGGCAACAAATTGATTTGATTGAAATAGGTGAAAAAGGTATGCAAGGATTTAATTTTAGGTTCGAAAAGAAAAAAATGATTAAAACTGCTCCCTTGTATACTAGCTATTATCCGTCAAGTGCTGTACACACAGTGAATAAATCTACTTACCTTACCTTTTTAACAAAGAAATAAATGAAGTTCATAGATTTTATTGCTCAAAGAATTAAAGAAAATGATTGGTTAAATGATGACTTGGTAGTTGTTTTACCTTCATCTCGTGCAGTAAAATATTTAATGGCTGCTTTATCTAAGCATTATGGGAAACCAATTTTTGCACCTCAAATTCTTACCATTGATGAGTTGTTCTCCTCTCATTCCCCCAAAAAAATAATTGATCCTTCTCGTTATTTGCTTTTACTCTATAAGGCTTATGGAATTGTTGAAACAGAAACACAACAAGATTTTGAAAGCTTTTTAACATGGGCGCCCTTAGTAATTAATGACTTTGAAGATATTAACAGATATCTTTTGGATCCAAAAGATGTTTTTAAGAACCTTAAAGCAATCAAAGAGCTGGAGAGTTGGAATTTAGAAGATAAAGAAATAACAGAGGCTCAAAAGGTCTTTATGCGATTCTGGGACCTACTTCCTGGGCTCTATGATGCCCTAGAAAATTTATTATTGCAACAAAATTATATTACCCCAGCGCAATCGTATAGGCATCTTGCCCAAAACACATCGTTATTATTTACAGAAAACTCGAATGCATTTTATGTATTTGCAGGTTTTAATGCCTTGTCAGCTGCAGAAACAAAAGTCATAGATTATTTAATTAAGAAAAAATCTGCCGTTTATTTTATTGATTCTGATGCTTATTATTTGAGCAATCCCACCCATGAAGCAGGCTTTTTTCAACGCAAAAACAATAAAGTATTTGGGATTAATAAACCTGAATTCGTTAGAAATGAATTGAGCACAAAGCCTTTAAATATTGAGTTAATTCAATGTGCGCAATTGACAGGTCAAGTAAAAATTGCAGCTACAGAACTCGCCAAGATCACACCTGAAGCAATGGAGGACACTTTAGTTCTTTTAGCGGATGAAACATTGATTAGCGCCTTGGTGAAAAATCTTCCTTTATCCATAGGAAAAGCAAATATAACGCTGGGCTTACCGCTCAATCAAACCCCAATAAAATCATGGATTGAAATTATTTTCGATATTCAAGAAAATAAAAGTCGTTTTAAAACAAATGCTGTTTATCACAAAGATTTACAACGGATAATAAATCATATTTTTTGTATTTCCTGGTTGGATGATACCGCAAAATCGAAATTAGTGCACATGGAACAGGACATGATTCGCTACAATAGAGTTTTTCAAAATTTAGATAATCTTCAAATTAGTACAGATGTATCCGAATTACTGAATAAAATGTATATTCCTTGGGAACAAGATTGGAGTAAAGCAATTCAAAGTATAAGAGCGATTAATTCTTTTTTAGGTAAAAATATCCCAAGTAGTTTTGAATTTGAGAACAGTATTCTTAGTGCCTTTGACCAATCAATTAATGCTTTCGAAATTATTGTTAATGAAGGCTTACCTGATTTATCACTCCGAACCTTTAAATTATTATTTAATCAGCATTGGCATTCAAAAAGTATTGCGTTTCATGGTAATCCTATTGATGGTCTTCAAATCATGGGCCTTTTAGAAACTCGAATGTTGGATTTTAAACGGATTATTCTGTTAGGAATGAATGAAGGTAATTTACCTCCAACCAATAATTTAAAGACAATTATTCCCATAGACCTTCGAAAAGGACTTGGCTTGCCAACCCAACGCGAGAAACAAGGGATTTTTGCCCAACATTTTTATCGTCTCCTTCATTATTGTGAGGACTTAACCATTACTTATACGACTTTAAGTGACCAAATAACGAACGCTGAACCAAGTAGATATTTGAATCAACTGGAATTAGAATTGGCAAGAATAAATCCAAATATCGTATTTAATAAAAGTTATTATATCACTTCTTTTCCTGAAAAAAGTGATATTGGATCAAGTAGTATTGATAAAAAAATAGATATTATTGCTCAGTTAGATGCTTATTTTGAAAAACCAATTTCTGCATCAGCGCTCAATAAATATCTTTCATGCCCCTTAGATTTTTATTATAGATACATTGTAGAATTTGGTGAGGCAGATACGGTAATGGAGGAAATTGAAAGTGGTGCTTTTGGAACATTTATTCACGATACGCTAGAGCAATTATTTCTCCCTTTTGCCCAACGCGATAAGGAAAGAAATTTTATCAGTCCAAGTCCACCACCATTGAGCACATCAAGTATAGACAAGATGCTGATTGCATTTCCGCCGATATTGTATTCTCGATTCATGAAGCATTTCAATAATGATAAATCTTTATTTGCCACTGGAAAGAATCTCTTAAGCTTTGAAATGGCTAATGAAATTGTGCGGAAAACTTTATTTTCTGAAAAGGAATTTATTTCCACTCTGACCCAACCACTTTATATTGAACAACTTGAAGCTCCTCTTGCATGCAGCGTTGTAATTCAATTAAATGGTTCCCCTAAAACCATACAATTAAAAGGATTTATTGATAGAATTGATAGGATTGGAGATGACTACCGAATTTTAGATTATAAATCTGGGCAAGTAAAACCAGATCATGTATTATTTAAATGGCCAGAAGGAAAAAGTTTAAGAGAAGCGTTTAAAGGGTCAAAGCATACTTTGCAATTAAGTCTCTATTGTTTATTGTTCGAAAAAAATTACAACTGTAAGCCTGCCGAGGCAAGTATTTTATCATTGGTTACCACCACAGGATATACTCAAAAGCTGAGCAAGTCAGGAGGAAGTATAAATGAAATGCCCGCCTTATTTGAACAGTTATTGGAAGAAACAATCAATGAAATTTATGATTTATCCATTCCCTTTGAACATGATGAGGACGCCAACTATTGTAACTATTGTTAAATAAAAAAGCCTAAAAAGAAAGGGTTTTTCTTTTTAGGCTTATCTGCAAGTTAAATAAATCTAAGTATAAACAAACGCTATTGTCTATATCTCAATGACGCAAGCATTTCAAAATTGGTTGCCCGACTTTGAGAATTAATACAATTCTGTTTTTAAACTTGTTCTGTAGTCTTTTAATTCTTCACGGTTAACTTTATGTTCTGCATTTTTTAATAGATTTAATAAATACAGTAAGTTTTCTTTTTCTTCAATTTCAATAGGATATTCATTACCTTCTTCATCTTCTTCATACTGTGCTTGAACATTAAAGGCTGCATTTTCTGTAAGAAATTCATAAGTCAGTCTTAACACTTTTACCACAAGTGGATCCTTTTCTGTGAGTGCCATTACTCTTAAGGATTTTAATTCCTCAATTAGTTTAGGGTTATCAACGCCTTTTTTTTCTACTAGAGAAATTATGGTGCTTAGTTTTTCGTTTGCTAGGATTGTCTTCATTTCAAATTTTTTCAATACAAAAGTAAGCAACTTAATAGATTTCTTAAAACTCTTGTGCATTATTTTTCGTTCTTCCTCGAATGTATTTCTATTTTTGTACTTAATGGATTTCTACTTACAAGCTTTTGGCATCGGATTTTTACTCAGCGTAATGGTGGGTCCGGTGTTTTTTGTTTTACTCGAAACAAGTATTACTAAAGGCGTCCGCGCTGCATTAGCTTTGGACCTAGGGGTTTTTATAAGTGATATTGTCTATATTTTATTTGCTTTTATTTTCGCTTCACAGTTAAAAAGTCTTACCTCTGGCGATGGAAAGAATAATTTAATTCTTGCAATTATTGGAGGAATATTATTTATTGGTTATGGTATTTATTCTTTTTTTAAGAAAGCACAGTTTAATCTAGAGGAATCTTCTTCAGATGCTCAAAACAATAAAATGGATTATGTAGTTTTAGCAATTAAGGGCTTTGTGCTAAATTTTGCTAATCCTGCGGTAATATTTTATTGGATTGGAATAATAGCTAAAGGATACAGTACAGTAGATATTGAGGGGAGTCATTTTCAAATTTTCGCTTTTGTGTTAATTGTTTTATTGACCTACTTTGGTATTGATGTTTTAAAAATATTCGGCGCCAAGAAATTAAGACCTCTGGTGACTGAATCTTTATTGGTGGCACTTAATCGCTTAATCGGTTTGGTTTTCTTTTCCTTTGGCCTCTTTTTGCTCTTACAACAGTTTCTAGGAAAGATGTAACATTTATTAATTATTTCTTTATCTGCTTATGACGCGGTTTTTTGCATTACTTCTATTACTGTTAATTTTTCAGACAACTTATTCCCAAAAAGTACAACCCGAAAATTTATCTCCGAAAACCAAAATTTATTGGGATGCAAATAAAAAATATATTAATTCTGTTGGGTCTTATTATATAGATGATCAACATCCCTCAACTCTTGAAAAACATGGTAAGTGGTTATTTTATTCACTGGAAGGCGTACTAGAAGAAGAGCGTTATTATTTTAGAGATCGCATTCATGGAAAACAAACATTATACTTTCCTGATAAAAAAATTAAACGACAAATGTATTGTGTTTTCAATGTCCCAGATAGTGCTTTTAATGAATGGAATTCTGATGGGAAGTTAATTATATCTGGATTTTTTGATATGGGTCATCCAGTAGGAAATTGGAAATATTTTTATGATAATGGCGTCCCGAAATCAGTCGAGAAAGTTATTTCAGACACTACCTATACTATGGAATATTGGGAAAATGACAAGCAACATACCCAGACAATTAAATCCGGAGAAGGTTTCATAAGCACTTATTTTGTTACCGGAATTCCTAAAGAAAGATATCAATTTGTTGGAGGTTTAAAAAATGGACCTTTTGAGGAAAGGGTTGCCAATGGAAGGGTCTCAGTAAGTGGTTTTTTTAAAAATGGTAAAAAAGATAGTACTTGGTTGTTCTACGATCAAGATGGTTATCTAGACAAACAAATGGGTTATGCATTAGACTCGCTCCATGGTTCCTATATCGTATACTTTCCCGAAGGCACAATTAACACAGTTGGATCTTATGAATATGGAAAAAAGACAGGTCACTGGCTCTGGAATTTACCTGACGGCAAGGGGGTAGAAATGGAAGGTGACTTTGAGTCAAATTTACAAGTCGGACCGTGGGAATATTACTATTCTTCAGGAGAATTGTCTTATAAAGCCAATTATTCAAAGGGTTTGCGCAGTGGAGAATGGCTTTATTTTTATAAGGATAGTACGCCCTATCGGAAAGGAGTTTACCTCAATGATTTAAAACAAGGCTTTTGGCAGACTTGGTATGAGGACGGTACACTTTTAATGCAAGGTTCTTATATGGAAGGCAAAGAATTTGGCGTTTGGGAGAATTTTTGGGAAAACGGGCGCATTAAAAATAAAGCAACTTTTAAAGACGGAAAGCTAGATGGATATTGGGTTTCTTATACCCCAAATGGGACATTAATTTTATCTGGCACCTATAAAAATGGTCTTAAAAATGGGCATTGGCAAGAATTTTATAATAATGGCGCCCTCAAAGAAGAAGTTCAATATAAAATTAAAAAGTTAAAAAATTCCAATGGCGGTATTGTTATCATGGGAATGAAATCTATTCAAAGTGTTCAGCACGGCCCCTATAAAACATATTCTCAAATTGATTTTACGGTTAAACAATCTGGTAAATTTAAAAATGGGTTAAAAACAGGTAAATGGATTGATTATTATCCAGGTGGAGTAGTGCCAACTATTATTTCCAATTATAAAAATGGAAAATTAGAGGGCGATTTTCAGCAATTTGGCAGACAAGGAAATTTGATGAATGATATTCATTATAAAGACGGTCTGAAAGATGGTTATTTCACTCTTTATAATGCATCAGGCAAAATTGTAGTTCAAAAAATGTTTAGGCATGGTATGGAAATGCAAAAGTCAAGCGGTGGTGATATGTTTGCTCCTTAATCTTTTGAAAGCATCAAGTCAATCTGCCTCTTTTTAGTACTTACATCGGTAATTTTTACCTTCACACTATCCCCAAAATTATATTCTTTGTGGAACCGTGATCCAATAATTCTAAACTTATCGGCATCAAAATAATAGCGATCTCCTTCAATGGATTGCATGGAAACCATTCCTTCACAATTGTTTTCTAGAAGTCGCACATACATTCCATGCTCCGTAATTCCAGAAATTACTCCTTCAAATTCCTCTCCAATGCGATCGATTACAAAAAGTGTTTGGAAATATTTTGTGGATTCTCTTTCTGCTTCTGAAGCTTTCCTTTCATTGCGAGAAATTAATTTGCAAATTTCATCCAATGAATTGCCGTAAGTATGGTTTCTCCCCTGTAGTTCCTGCTCTAAGATGCGGTGTACCATCAAATCTGCATATCTTCTTATGGGAGAGGTAAAGTGAGAATAATGGGTAAAGGCTAATCCAAAATGTCCGATGTTGGCCGTTTCGTAGGTCGCCTTCGCCATGGAACGAATAACCATTGATTGTATCAACGGGAATTCATTTTCTTCCCTGATAGTTAATAGTAGATGGTTGATGTTTTTAGCGATTTCATCCATTCCTTGATAGGAAAGTTCATGGCCGAATTTATCAATGAAAAGCTTTAAGAATCCAATTTTTTCTGGATCTGGCTTGTCATGCACTCTATATATCATTGGAATAACATCTTTATTTTTAGACGGTTTGGATAAGTAGGTACAAACGCGTTTATTGGCCATTAACATGAATTCTTCAATCAATTTATGGGCATCTTTAGATGTTTTGACAATCGTTCCAATGGGGTGCCCCTTCTCATCGAGTTGAAAGCGCATTTCTTCGGATTCAATATTTAACGCCCCTTGCGCTAAGCGCTCTTTTCTTATGATCTTTGCCACTTTATCAATGGCGCGAATTTCGTTTTCATGATCTCCAGATTTTCCCTCAATGATTTCCTGAGCTTCTTCGTAAGAGAATCTTCTATTGGAGTGAATAACAGTCTTTCCAAACCATTCTGATTTTACATCACCTTTTCTATTCATTACAAAGACTGCCGAAAAACTATACTTATCTTCATGTGGTCGGAGTGAACAAGCAATATTTGATAATTGTTCCGGTAACATTGGAATTACTCTGTCCACCAAATAGACCGAATTAGATCTTTTAAGCGCTTCTTTATCCATCGCACTACCTGGACGAACATAATGACTTACATCCGCTATATGAACGCCTAATTCAAAGTCGCCATTTGACAATTCTTGATAAGAGATGGCATCATCAAAATCTTTCGCATCAGCAGGATCTATTGTAAAGGTTAAGATCTCTCTAAAATCTTTTCGTTTGGCAATTTCATGTTCATCTAAATTAATAGATACCTGTTCCGCCTCCTCTAAAACTGCATCTGGAAATATAGGATCGATTCCTTGATTGTAAAGAATCGAAAGCATCTCCACATCATTGGTTCCAGGATAACCTAATATGGCAATTACTTCTCCAAACGGAATACTTGTAGATTTTGGCCATACGGTTATCTTAACAAGAGCTTTTACTCCATTGACTGCGCCATTTAATTGCCCCTCACTAATTTGAATCTGAATTCCAGATCTTGCATTGTCTGGAATTAACATGGCTTTCTTATCACTCATCTTGATCGTACCTACAAATTGAGTTTTCTCTCTTTCAAGCACTTGCATTACAGCTCCTTCCGGACGGTTTTTCCCTGGATTAATAATTCTTAACTTTACCAAATCATTATGCATGGCTTGGCCAATATTATGTGGTGCGATAAAAATATCTTTTTCTTCACCTTCCACCACTACAAAACCAGAACCTCTTTGTGTGATTTCAATTCTTCCGCTTAAGGTATTTTTATTTTCAACAAGCTTGAATGATTGATGGGTTAGCTGCTTGAGCAGATTCCGCTTCGACAATTGTAAAAGAACATCGTATACTTGCTGTCTTAAGGCAGGATTGTTGGCGTCGATTTTAGAACAAATTTCCTTGTGAGTATACTCATTGTCAGGATTTTGTTCAAACACCCTCATTATTTGAGGTGTTATTCCCTTAAAAGATCCAAGGGTTTTGGGTTTAAAAAATTTCTTAGGCATGCGGTGGGGTAGACAATATCATATGCCTATTGGATAAATGAGTCCTTCATTTAATGGCGAATAATCACCTTTCTGTTGAAGGGTTTGAAACTCTGACCTTCAAAGGTGATGAAATAAACACCACTCTTGAATTCAGATACATCAAGTTTTTTGTTTGAATAAATAGTTTCTTTTAATATAACATTTCCAAGTACATCAACCATTTTCATACTCGCAGTTTCAGCACCATTTAAGGTAATGTTTAAGTAATCACTTGAAGGGTTGGGAGCAATAGTTACAGAAGCAACATCTTTAATCGGCTTAACAGCCGCAACAACTTCAATTAAAAGATCCACTGAATCAACAAAGTTGATGCCATCACTTGAAACATAGTAACGATAATGAGCCAAACAAGGCTGGCCAATATCGTCTGGATCAATCGCTACTTTCAGTTTTCCATATTCGCCATCACCTATAGGAAATAAAGCACTTACCGGCGTTGTCCAAGGATTCGTTGCCATTTGACCGGAAGAATAACAGGTCCCTCCAAAAGGATCTGTTGCATGTCCCCAACAAAAAGCATCTGTCCAACCAGTTGGAACATCTATACGAGTTCTTGTAATGCGCCAATTGCGTGTTAAACCTGTATTGTTGTAAATGTTAAACGGAACATCAAAAACGGTTAATGATGGTGCACCCATGCCGTAAGTTTGACCCGAAAGTTCTGTGGTTTGGCCATCAACATAAATATTGATGTTATTTTGAGCAAAACTGCTAAGTGAGAAGAAAGTTAATAGAATGAAAATATATAATTTCATGAGCTTGTAATTTCGTTTAAAACAAATATAACTTAAAATATGCCAGATTCAAAAAACCACACTTATTTTTTATATTATTTAAATTCAATAATGTAACTTTGATTCTGCAAGGTTTTTGAAAAAGAACTAAAAACTAAATTATTTTAAATGAAAAAAGTACTCTTCTCTCTATTATTTATCTTCGTTGCGAGCTCATATTTTGCTCAACATGACGGCGGACTTCTTGAAAACAAAAAACTTCCTTCTGTCAAGTTAAAAGACATGAAAGGAAATACGATTAATACTGCTGAATTAGGTTTCAAGGGGCCTGTCGTAATTAGTTTTTGGGCAACTTGGTGTGCTCCTTGTAAGAAAGAATTGAATACAATTCATGATTTATATACCGACTGGCAAGAAGAAACGGGTGTTCAATTGGTTGCCGTTTCCATAGATGACGAAAAAACAAAAAGTCAAGTTCCTATTTATGTTAATGGTAGAGCGTGGGAATATTTAGTATTAATGGATCCTAATGGAGATTTTAAACGTGCAATGGGGGTAAACAATGTTCCCCATACTTTTTTGATTGATCAACAAGGAAACATTGTCTATTCTCATAACAATTATGCCCCTGGTGATGAGGAAAAATTGTATGAAGAAATTAAAAAATTGACGAAACAATAGTCTGAATGATTAAAAAAATACTACTAATTCTGTTGCTTTCTCCTACAGTCTTATACTCACAAGGTAATTTAACAGGAAACATTGAAAGCACTTTCCAATATCTAAATCAAGATTCCATCATTGGAGCCAATCAACCTGCATCAAAGGGTTTGCTTAACTCTTACATGAATGTTTTTTACACGAATGGAAATTTTAAGGCCGGTATGCGTTTAGAATCTTATTTACCACGAATCCAGGGATATCCAAATCGTTTTGATGGCACTGGAATCGGTATGCGTTACATTGGCTATGTAAATAATTTAGTAGATGTAACATTAGGCTCTTTTTATGAGCAATTTGGTAGTGGACTTTCCTTCCGCGCATATGAAGACAGGTCTTTAGGTTATGATAATATGATGGATGGTGCAAGGATTATTGTGCGTCCAAAAAAAGGAATTGTCATTAAAGGTGTTTATGGTTATCAGCGCTTGTCTTTTCAAAAAGGACAAATAATTCATGGTGATGGAATCGTTAGAGGTATAGACGGCGAAGTACATTTAAACGAGGCTATTGATAAAATGAAGTCCTTCCCCTTAGACATTGTATTAGGGGCTTCTTTTGTAAGTAAATTTCAGGCAGATGATGATGATGCATTGATTCTTCCTCAAAATGTTGCTGCATATGGTGGTCGTGCCAAGTTGAGGTATAAAAACTTTTATCTAGACGGCGAATATATTCTGAAAGAACAAGACCCATCAAGTGACAATGGAAAAATATTTAATTATGGTCATGCAGGGGTATTTAATTTAAGTTATACTCAAAAAGGATTAGGGATTTTGGTCTCTGGGAAATCTGTCGATAACATGAGTTATCGTTCGGATAGGAATAAAGATTTACAAGATGTATTCATCAATTATCTTCCATCACTGAATAAAACTCATTCCTATAATTTAGTTGCTACGCTTTATCCTTATGCGACCCAACCCTTAGGTGAAGTGGCTTTTCAGGCTGATGTATTATATACTTTTAAAAAGGGATCTACATTGGGTGGAAAGTATGGGACTACCATTGGCGGTAATTTTTCAACGACTTACAGACCAATGCATCACACAAGTGGAATAAATCCCTTAGATTCAACAGGAGTTACTTATACTTCTCGCTTATTTGATCTTAGTGATAGCCTTTATTGGCAGGACATTAATTTTAATATTTCTAAGAAGTTCAATAAAAAATTCAGTACAATCCTAAGTTTTTATAGTATTAAAATAAACAATGATGTTGCTAAAATATCTAATGATGCCCATGGTATTATTCATGCTTCTATAGGGGTAATTGAGGTGTCATATAAAATTAATACCCATCACTCTTTGCGCGCTGAATTTCAAGGATGTTTTGTTCAAAAAGAAAATGGACTGATTAAGGATAAGGGAAATTGGGCAACAGGTTTGATTGAATATACGATTTCTCCAAGTTGGTTTTTTAGTTTTATGAATCAATATAATTATGGGAATCCTGTAATTGACAAACGCGTTAATTATCCAATTCTAACCTGTGGTTATATTAAAGACGCAACGCGATTTACGGTTTCCTATGGACGTCAGCGTGCTGGTTTATTTTGTGTTGGTGGGGTATGTAGATTCGTCCCAGCGTCTAATGGATTAACATTGAGTTTCACCCAAAGTTTTTAATATGAAAAGCTACTTAACCTTCTTTGCAATAGCTTGTATTTCTTTATTTATGGTCTCTTGTGATCATGTAGAAAATCCTTATCCTCCTGGAACAAGTAATGAATTAGACACTACGCTTTATCCTGGAAATTGGAGTAATTATGTTGCAAATGAATGGCCGGTTTTTTCACCGAATACTAATTTATTGCGCAATGTACTTATTGAGGATTATACGGGTCATAAATGCATTTTTTGTCCCGCAGCAGGTGATTTAGCACATCAGTTGGAAGAGGCAAATCCTAATCGAGTTTTTGTTGCTTCTATTCATGCAGGACCGCAAGGAATTGGAGATTTTCAAACTGTTTCTGCACCTGAATATCCTCTTGACTTTACCAATCCTCAAGGAGTAGCAATAGGGATATATTTTGGCACCAATGATGGTGGATTTCCAGGAAATCCAAGAGGAACCGTGAACCGCTTTAATAATGGCACCATTTTTCAAAGTCCAACGCAATGGACCAATATGACCAATACGATGTTGGCGGACAATAATTTAAAAGTGAATATGCAATCAGCTCTTAATTATTATCCTACTACTAAAGGAGCTTTTTTACATCTAGAAATAGAAAAATTGGATGCAACCTTAAATGATGCTTTGGGTGTTGTTTCTTATTTGATTGAAGATTCATTAGTGGGTGATCAGAAAATGAGCGATAACAGTCACAATACAGCCTATACGCATCGTGACATCCATAGAGGAAATTTAAATCAACTTACCTTTGGGCGAACACTTACCGGTGCCGATCTTATCAATGGAAAGTATTATGTTAATTATAGTTTTTTAGTTCCCAATCAGTTAGATGGGAATTATAATGCACAAAACATGCATATTATATCATATGTATACAATAAAGTAACTTGGGAAATTTATCAAGTGGTAAAACAAAAGATTGCACCCTAATTGGAAGTCTAGTTTTCAGGGTATTCAAAATATTTATTTTTTAATGTGATCAAGCTGCGTACTTTTTTTTGGAACTTACTTCCGTGGTTTGCGCCCTTATTTTTTCTCTTTTTGCTTTTGCGAACTTTTGTTTATTTTCAATTGCAGGGTTCACCAATTATTGCTGATACGCATCTTTCGTTTATTTGGTGGGGCTTGCTATACGATTTTTTACTAGTGTTTGGAATTTGGGGTGTTGCATCTCTTTTATTTACTAGTTTACAAGCGCTCCTTCCAAAAGTAAAATTTACTTTTTTATTTTTTCTTCTTCCCCTAATACTACTATATTCGAATGTCATTTTAGATCAATGCTATCTTACCATGGGGGAGCCACTCGATGAATCAATTTTCTTGTTCAGTAAAGAAGAATTGTGGATTATTTTAGGGCTGCAACAGCGGCTTACTTTAGCAACAAGTCTTGCGCTCCTTGCTCTTCTCCTTATTTACTTTTTGCTGGTCCGATTATTCTATTTCGTATTAAAAAATAAGCCGATTTTTTCCAACTCCTATTTATTTTATTTCTCGTGTTTGGCACTATTGTACCTTCCCTTTTCTCGATATACAAAAACAGAAAACTTGAGCCAAGAGGCTATCGTAAATAATAGATTGTTATTTTTTTTAGATGAATGTATTCGCTTTTCAATTCAACCTGAACGCAGTTCAAAGAAAATTTACAAAGCAGATTTTAAGAATTTAAATCCGGAATTTTATGGTTCAACTCAGACAAATGGAATTTTTCCAACATGGCATAAATTACCCAATAAAAGTTCCTTAAGTCCATATTTTAATAGAACGAGCAATGGAAAACCTCCAAATATTGTTTTTATTATTGGCGAAAGCATGTCCTCTGATTTCTTTGGCGAAAGAAGTAAAAACACAGGTTGCATAATGCCCTTTATGGATTCTTTGTCAAAAAAATCTCTTTATTTCCCGAATACTTTTTCAACTTCTCAGCGCACTCACAATGTTCTACCATCTATTTTTTCTTCAGTCCCCAATGTTATTGATGGTGCTGTATTTCAACAAATAGCGTATCCAAATCATTGGTCTTTAATGGGCTTGTTAAGAAAGTTTTATTATTCTAGTTTCTATTGCGGAGTAGATCTTCAATATTTAAATATGCAGGGATTCATGGATTATCATCAAGTAGATTATTCGGTTAATCATTGGTCTAATGCAAGAGTTCAGCACTCAGATAGTATCAATAGCCCTTGGGGATTCCCTGATGAAGACCTCTTCAAACAAGCTATCGAAGATGATTCACTTTCAAAGCACCAAAATAAAGCCAGGTTTAAAATCTTTTTAACCATCAGTTCACACGACCCGTTTATTTATCCAGAGAAGTCTCTGTATACCCAGCAAGTTATCGAAAAAGCAGCGACAATATCAAACCCTATTAATCGCAATTTAATTTTAAAGAATGCCTCCAATTTTGGCTCTTTTACTTATTGTGACGCACAAATTAAAGCCTTTCTAAAGGAACAATCCAAATTACCTGACTACCACAATACTATATACATTATAACAGGCGATCATGGGTCTGAGTTATATAATGCAAGCAAGTTGTCTAAATATAATGTCCCATTGGTTATTTTTTCACCGTTATTGAAGCGAAACTTTAAATCCAAGGCACTTGTTTCTCATAATGACCTTGCGCCTAGTTTACTGAATTATTTACGTTTAAACTATTCAATACCCTTACCAGATAGCATTCCATTTGTTGGAAACGAATTACTTTTCCTCCCTAATTTTAAGGCCAATCGAGCTTTTGTTTTTACAACGAATAAATTGAAAAGCGAAGAAGGAATATTTTACGACAAAGTTTATTTGGCCAATCAAGTTTATTTATTACATAAAGATTTGTCTCTTTCGAAAAAGTCAGATTCAAAAGCAGGATCTTTTTTTAAAGAGCAGTTTTCTCAATATCAATTTTTTAGTCAATATTGTATTAATCAAAATAATCTTGTTCCAACTCAGCAATACCATCTATGGTATGGAAATAGGGGGTGGGTTCAAGTTAAAAGTAAAGAATCCTTATCCGATCCATCCTACTCCAATAATCGGATGGTCTTTTTGGGGTCTTTTGCTATACTTCCGAAACAGCAACAAAATATTAAAATTCAGGTTACTGGAATGGTGTTTTGTGGTAAGAAGGCTAATATAAATCTTTCAGGCGATGTTGTAATCAAACTAAAACACAATCGCTGGTTGAATAAAGAACAACTACTTTTCAAAGGGATTCGCCCAAATTTTGAGGAAAGATTCAAGCCCAATGCGTGGAATAAAATTGTTTATACGATAGAATTTAACCCTTCTAAAACAAAAAAATTAAACAATCGGAAAGAGCTGTATTTGTATTTATTTAATGATCAAAAGGAAAGGATAAAAATTAAAGATCTAGAATTAATTTTGAGTAAAAAAGTTTAGTTCTTTATTTCCCCAAGTAATTTAAAATCAACCCTTCTGTTAATATCTCTACCCTGTTGTGTAGTATTGGAGGCAATAGGTTTGGTTAATCCATGATATTCTACAATTATTCTACCAGCATCCACCCCTTTTTGAACTAAATAATCTTTTACAGCATTGGCTCTTTTTCTAGAAAGATCAAGGTTATATGCTGCATTTCCTACATTATCAGTATGTCCTGCAACTACTAAATAAAGTTCAGTTCTTTCTAGTAATCCCTTTGCTAAGGCATCTAACCCAGCAAATTGACTCGGTTTTATAACAAATTGATCAAATCCAAATACTACATTTTCAGGTTGTTCTATTTCTTTTTTTGCAATGATTGTGGTATCTATTTCAACAGGTGGTATTATTTTAACAGGTGGCAAGTAATAATAGGAAAATAGGTCGTCTTGTTTTCCCTTGCTGTTTCTATTGCTAGAAAAGTAGCCACTCGTGTCTGTTATTGCTGCAAGCGCTAAATCATCATAAATCGAATTAAAACCCTCTCCAAGGTGTTTAATAGAATCATTTTCAAAAACAAATAGGTCGAAGCCACCTATGCTCAATTTGTTATTGGAAGTAAAATAAATTTTATTCTTATATACAAACGGGAAACATTCTATTGAGTCTGAATTGATGTTCTTGAGCGCTATTGGTCGAGACCAGTCTTTTCCATTATAGTCAGAGTA
This sequence comes from Flavobacteriales bacterium, assembly GCA_947447525.1. GTDB lineage: Bacteria > Bacteroidota > Bacteroidia > Flavobacteriales_D > Crocinitomicaceae > UBA952. The sequence goes on from CANFJL010000015.1 coordinate 51,235, forward strand.
ATACAGGTCGTATTTCCCTCTTCCTTTTTCAAAATCCGAAGCATAGTATAGTTTCTTATTTGCTTCATCATAAAATGGATGTGTTACATTGTATCCTTCGTTATTTAATGGAAATGCAAGTGGCAATGTCCAAGCATCTCCTTCTTTTGCAGAATAAAAAATCCCTAATTTATTTTTCTTTGAATAACTATTATTGGAGAAAAACACTAAAGTTCCAGCATCATTGGAACTTATAGGTCCGTCATGCATAGTTGAATTAATGGATACTGGTATTTTGTAATCTTTACTATTGAAGGTTATTTCTTTGATTCCACATTGATCTACCCTGAATAAGTCAGTATATGGTTTCGCAATGTTTTCATCTATTAACGCTTCATCTACGCTTGTATTTTTAGAAGCAGATACGAGAATAAATTCTTTACCAAAAGGTCTAATTCCAAAGTCATCAGTAGGGGTATTGTAACATACAGTATCCACCACCAATGTTTGAGCATTGACCGTCCCAAACAGGAGGGAAATAAATAAAAGGAAGTATTTAGGCATAAATTAGTTGAAAAAACGAGGGCTATCAGCTTTCTTATTGGTTTTATTTAATTTTAATCTGATGGCTAATTCATGCGATTGTACGGAAACCCTGTTCAATTTATTTACAGGATAGGCATAAGAATATCCAATGTATAATTTATCTTTTACATTTAAACCAATGATAGCACCGAGACTTCCTTTCAAGTGATAGGTCGCACCAAAATCGATCAGTTTATTAGCAGTAAACAATACATTTAAATCTAAATTAAGTGGTCCACCATATCCATACATGGTCATTACGCTAGGGCGAATATCCAAACGATTGCTTAATTTTAAGTCAGCACCAGCATAAGAGATATAGCCACTTTTATTGTCTACATACATGCTCATATCCATTCTGTTGAAACGAAATGCAGTTACACGAGGTTTAGAAAAACCAACATAAAACTTTTTAGAATATAATAAGAATCCAAACCCTGCATTAAAAGATAATCCTGTAGTTAAATTTTGAACCATATCTGGATCCCCTGGATCTGTAGTCTGAAGCTCAGACAACATTACATTTTGATTGATTCCAGTAAGTTTTAGGCCTGTTGAGAATTTCCAATTATTGTTCAATTTTAAATGGTATGCACCCACTAAGTTTACACTAGTGGATTGTACTGGACCCACTTCGTCTGCAACTATGGTTGCCCCCATCCCAAAATTATCAAATACATGAAAATTCCCAGAAATAGTTGCTGTTTGTGGTGCACCCGGCATTCCAACCCAATATTGAGACCCTAATACTGATATATCAGAATAGTCATTAGCCCCCGCTTGCGCAGGGTTTAATGTAAGGGCATTAAAGCGATATTGCTTGAAGCTTGGGTCATTTTGTGCATTTGCCGAACTGCTTATTGCGAGCATTGCAAGACAAAATGAAAATCCGATTATTTTTTTATTTTTCATAATATTTTTTTGAATGCTGTTATCTTATTGTTTTACTCTATTGATATAAACATATCCCTTGAAGATTTCATTATCTGTTACCGTTAGAACATAATAGTAGGTACCGTCAGGTAATGCTTGACCATTATCTGATCTTGTTCCATCCCAATCATTTTGGTAATTACCACTTGAATAAACACGGTTCCCATAGCGATTAAATACTTCAAGATTTTTTGTATCATAGGTGTCAAGATTTCTGATTACAAATAAATCATTGATGTTATTACCATTAGGAGTGAAGGCTTCGGGAATTAATAATTCAATCGGATCAGCAACGTCATCACAGGAATCATCAATACCATCTAAATCAGTATCAATGCCATTGGTTTGAACAGTTAATGTGATGTTAGAAACACTTGTATTTCCGTTGTTATCAGTAATGGTAACGGTTAATACATTTTGACCAATGTTTCCACAATCAAAATTGGTTTGACTTAAGGAAGTGGTTGCAATTCCACAATTATCAAAAGATCCAGCATCAACATCATTAAATCCAACTACTGCATTTCCTTGCGTATCTAATGTTACGGTAATATTTTGCAATACTGGTGTTGGATTTATATCATCTGTAACAGTGATTGTTTGTGTTCCCGTATTCGTATTACCACTCGCATCTGTTACAGTCCAAGTAATAATTGTTATTCCTACTGGGAAGTCAACAGGTGCATCGTTTACAACAGATGCAACTGTACAGTTGTCATTTGTAATAGCATTACCGATGATCACATTTGATGCTACACAAGCATTGTTAGTAGATAACATCAATGAAGCTGGAGGAATAATGGTAGGTATCTGATTGTCAATTACCGTTACTGTTTGAGATGCCGTAACAACATTTCCATTATTATCTGTCACAGTCCAATTCACGGTTGTTGTACCTAATTCATAAACCGTAGGGCCATCATTAACTAAGGATGCAACACCACAGTTGTCAGTAGCCACAGGGTTTCCTAGATTGACATTATATGCATTGCAACTGTTGTTAGCAAACACCGTAATATTTGCACTAGGAATTAGTATTGGTGCAACATCATCCGTAACAGTTACTTTCTGGATAGTATTGGTACTATTTCCATTGACATCAATTACTGTCCAAGTAACAAATGTTTCTCCAACTGCGAAGGCGCTTGGAGCGTTATTCGTTACAAATGCTACTCCACAATTATCTGATGTTATAGGCGTACCTAAATTAAGGTTATCTGCAGTACAACCCGAGTTGGTTACTGCTGTTAAATCATTAGGTGGAATAATGGATGGATTGATGTTATCTACGATCGTAATCGTTTGTGTTGCTGTTCCAATATTACCATGGTTGTCTGTAGCAGTCCAGGTCACAATTGTTGTTCCAACTGGGAATGCTGCAGGAGCATTACTGGTAATTGAAGCTACGGTGCAGTTATCAAAGGCTACCGCATTTCCAATATTCAATCCTGTAGCTGTACAGGATGTATTTGAACTTGAATTGATGTTTTGTGGAGCAATTACAACTGGAGCAATTACATCTGTAATGGTAACATTCTGAGTTGCAGTTGCTGTATTTCCACTTCCATCTGTGATGGTCCACGTTACAACTGTTGTTCCAACATTGAAAGCATATGGTGCATTATGCGTTACAGAAGCCACCGAACAGTTATCAGAGGTTACTGGTGTTCCAAGGGCAACATTCAATGCCATACAACTATTATTTGTTGTTGTATTAACAGCAGCAGGTGCTGTAATGGTTGGATTAACATTATCAATAACGGTTACAAGTTGGTTTGCATTGGTAGCATTACCACTTGCATCGGTTACGGTCCAAGTTACGGTAGTAGTTCCTAGATTGAAAGTTGCCGGAGCATTGTTGGTAACGGAAGCTACCGAACAGTTATCAGCAGTAACCGGCGTACCTAATACTACACCCGTTGCTGTACAAGCAGTATTGGTAGTCGTACTAATAGCCGCAGGAGCTGTAATGGTTGGGAAGGTATTATCAATTATAGTAACGGTTTGTGTAGCTGTCGCAGTGTTACCACTTGCGTCAGTCACGGTCCAAGTCACGGTAGTAGTTCCAGTATTGAAAGTCGCCGGAGCATTGTGCGTAACAGAAGCCACAGAGCAGTTATCAGCTGCCACTGGCGTTCCAAGGTTTAAGCCTGTTACGGAACAAGTAGCACTTGCATTGGCAGTGATATTAGCAGGAGCAACTATAGTTGGATTGGTAGCATCAACTACTGTTACGGTTTGCGTTGCTGTAGCAGTAAGACCACTTCCGTCTGTCACCGTCCAAGTTACCGTAGTAGTTCCAATCGCAAAAGTTGCTGGCGCATTATGCGTTACAGAAGCTATCGAACAATTATCAGAAGTTACTGGCGTACCAAGAGCAACACCAAAGGCTGAACAAGCATTATTAGCATTAACACTTACAGCAGCAGGTGCTGTAATGGTTGGATTAACATTATCAATAACGGTTACAAGTTGGTTTGCATTGGTAGCATTACCACTTGCATCGGTTACGGTCCAAGTTACGGTAGTTGTTCCCAAATTGAAAGTTGCCGGAGCATTGTTGGTAACGGAAGCTACCGAACAGTTATCAGCAGTAACCGGCGTACCTAATACTACACCCGTTGCTGTACAAGCAGTATTGGTAGTCGTACTAATAGCCGCAGGAGC
>CANFJL010000016.1 GCA_947447525.1 Flavobacteriales bacterium
ACCAAACAGTTCTACAAAGGACACACTAAAGAATTGTCCGGACGACTGAACAGACATAACGCAGGATATGAGAAATTTACCGCAACAGGCATACCTTGGAGTCTGATTTGGCATACATCTAAGCCCACTAAAAGTGAAGCTTACCAATTAGAATTGAAATTAAAAAACCTAACAAGCTAAAGATTGATCGAGTTCATGTTAAGATATAAAGAAGGCATCGAGAGCGCTGACGAACTTGATTTGATCATCAAGTTGTCAGCATGCTGACCCTTTTGGCGTCAGCATTCAAATCTCTCTCTCTGATGAATCTTCGACTATCAGGGTAAACGCTACAAAAGAGAACTTTACATTAATTATTATTAACTTTCTATTTTTATAACTTATTATCACAATTGTATGATAAAATTTCTTTTTTCAATTACAATTTCCATCACTTCCTTGATTTCCTTTAGCCAAAATTTAAATTTACTATCATTTGGCTCAGACAATGCATTAGATATAATGACATGGAATTTGGAAACATTTCCAAAGGCAGGTCAAAATACCATGGATTCAATTTCAAAAATAGTTTTGGCGCTTGACATGGATGTGATTGCAGTTCAAGAAATAGACGACACCAGCGCCTTTTCTAATATGATGTTAGGGATCAATGGATATGATGGTTTTGCAAGATTAAATTATTTGGTAGGATTAGGATTTATCTATAAAACTGCAACTGTTCAAATTAATGACTTGTATGAAATATATACTGCTCCACAATACTGGAACAATTTCCCTCGGGCGCCCATTGTAATGGATATGAACTTTATGAATCAGCGTTACATATTGATTGTAAATCATTTAAAATGCTGTGGAGATGGAATAATTGACTTAGGGAATACCAATGACGAAGAAAACAGAAGATTGGAAGCAATGAATCTTTTAAAGAATTATATTGATCTGCATTTTTCAAATGTAAAAACAATCTTATTAGGTGATTTAAACGATGAAATAACAGATCCATTGAATACAAATGTTTTTAGTCAAATTATTAATGATCCTGCTCATTACAGTTTTGCAGACTCCTCTATTGCTTATGGCACAGCTGCAAATTGGTCCTACCCTACTTGGCCATCACATTTAGACCACTTGATTGTAAGCGATGAACTTTTTTACGACTTAAATCACGGCGGGTCATTTGTTCAGACCCTTAAGCCAGAACAATATATCTCGAATGGTTGGCCATCTTATGAATTGCTTATTTCTGATCATAGACCAGTAGCCATGAAAATATTTCCAACAGAAGTCTTACAAACAAACGAAATTAAGTTGCCGGAAACAAGTTTGGTAATATTCCCAAATCCAAGCAACGGAAATGTAAACTTTATCTGTTCTTGTATGGAACCTAATTTGAATTTGTCGATTTATACAAGCAATGGACAATTGGTTTTTTCAGAACAAATGAGTTCAAATACAATTTGGAATACTGAAAATGTAAAACCTGGAATTTATTTTGTGACCTTATATGGGAATAATGAAATTATTGAGCGTAAAAAACTCCTGCTTTTTTAGCATAGGAATTGTAGTTGCAAAATAACTATTTAAGGCTTTTCGTTATTTTATTAGGCAGAAATCACGACGCTTCAAATAAGAAAACATCAATTCTCGACATTTATTTCCCTCAAAACCCTTGTTAAATATAGGATTTAAGGGTACTTTATTAACAAAAAGGCCTATTTTTCAACATTTTCATACTTTTTTTTCTTAAAACCTAATGTTGACAAGGATATTCAGATATATTTGTCAAGGTAAATAATTATTAACTATTTAAAACAATTACTATGAACAAAGCAGAATTAATTGATGCGATGGCAAATGGATCAGGATTGACCAAAGCTGACGCGAAAAAAGCATTAGATGCATTTGTAGATGCTACAACTGGAGCATTGAAGGCAGGAGACCGTATTTCTTTAGTAGGATTTGGTTCTTTCTCTATTTCAGCTCGTGCAGCTAGAAATGGTCGTAACCCAAAGACAGGTGCAGTTATCAAAATTGCAGCTAAAAAAGCGGTTCGTTTCAAAGCTGGTGTTGAACTATCTTCGAAAGTAAACTAAGAAACTTTTTAGTTTTGAAAAAGGGTTTAGATTTCTAAGCCCTTTTTTTTATGCCTTAATCCAGCGGAAGTAATTTACCTTACCACTGTTAGAAACCAATCTGATAATAAAGATTCCTTCAGGTAAATTTGAAACATCCATTTGAAAAGAGTCTGCCATCATTGTATTCGAATACATCAATGGACCATTAATAGAAAAAACAGTAATGGTATTAAAGAGTTCAAATCCTAAATCTTTTATATTCAGCAAATCAACTCCTGGATTTGGAAAAATAAAACAATCTTGATTTCCACTCCATTCTTTTATGCTATTAGTTGTACAAGCTCCAATAGTATACGCTGAAACACCTTGATAATTTGTTGCCCAACAAGCGTTAAAATAAGTGATAGAATCACAGGAACAAACAGGTATATAGAGGTCAGGGCAAACTACATTTAGATTGATTAAAGTCGAATCAATACAATTTAAAAGAATCGCAGTATCTATACCACCACATAAACTATTGCATTGATATCCACTTGGATAAAAATAAGCTGAATAATCAATTCCATCACTTCCAATAAAACTACAGCCAGATACAGTAAAACAAGTATCATTTTGACGAATCACACCAAGCACCATAGCACAAGCACCAAAATCAACACCACTTGGAATAATCATACAGGTATCAGGTGGCATAAGTGTACATTCACCATCCGTAAAAGAACTTACCCCGTAATTGTATGTGGCAACACATGCATTGGAATAAGTGATGCCATCACAGCCACAAACAGGCACATAATCTCCTGTACAAAAAATACTTGGGTCGATTAAAGTAGAATCAATACAAGTTTGACTATTCAGACTTGTTGAGAACAACAAGACTAGAAGTAAGAAAAAGATTTTCATAAAATTTTATACTACATTCAATTCATTTTCACTTCTAGCAATTACTGCTGAAGCCAAACAATTTCCGAGAACATTTACTGAAGTTCGTCCCATATCCATGAGCGCATCAATGGCCAAGATAACACTTGCTTTTTCTGGATCTAAGCCCATGGTTGCAACTGTACCTGCTAATATGACAAAAGATGCCCCTCTTACCCCCGCAACACCTTTACTGGTTAACATTAGAACTAGACAAATACTAATCTGTTGTCCAATACTTAGATCTACCCCGGACATTTGTGCCACAAAAACTGCAGCAAGAGATAAGTACAAAGTTGTTCCGTCCAAATTAAAACTATAACCCGTTGGAATAACAAAAGCAACGATTTTTTTAGGTACACCAAAAGCTTCCATATTTTCCAGGGCTTTTGGCAATGCTGCTTCACTACTAGCGGTAGCAAAAGCCAAGGTTACAGGTTCAGTAACAGCCTTTATAAATTTCCGAATAGGGATCTTAGCAATTAATGCGATAGGCAATAAGACACAAGTCACAAAGATGACCAATGCGACATATAGCGTGCCTACTAATTTCATTAGATTAAAAAGAATATCAACACCTGATTTAGCCACTGTAGATGCTAAGGCACCAAAAACGGCAATAGGCGCTAAAAACATAACAATGTCAGTGAATTTAAACATAACCTCTGAAAGACTTTCTGCAAAATTTAGCATGGTCCGTTTGTGTTGTTCATGTTTGACCATTCCCAAGCCTATTGCAAAGACGATCGAAAATATCACGACTTGTAACACCTGATTTTCTCCAATTGCCTTTGCAATATTTTCAGGGAAAATTTCGACAAAATGATCCTTGTGTTCTGCTTTTTGAGCCAATAATTCAGTGGATTTTAATTTATCTGCAGCACTTATCTCAACCTTAACCCCCTTACCTGCTTGAGACACGTTAATCGCAAGCAGTCCAATAAACAAAGCCATGGTAGTAACGATTTCAAAATACAAGATGCTTTTCAAACCTATTCTACCGACCTGTTTCAAATTACTATGACCTGCAATTCCCACTACCAAAGTGGCAAAAATCAAGGGAGCCACTAGCGTTTTGATCATCCGAAGAAAAATCTTTCCGAAACGCTCTGTTTCTAATGCAAAAGCGGGGAAATCCATACCAACTTCTACCCCTAAGATCATCGCTGTAAAAATCCAAAGCGCCAATTTCTTTCTTTTGAAAGAAATATAAATCAAAAGTCCCATCAGAATAAACCTCAAGGTTTGGAAAATCATTGGATCCATTTGAGGTAGTAAACTTTCAATAAAAAATAAAAGTCCAATATGAACGAAGATTACGATGTACCAAAAGACCGTGGTAAAAGAAGAGAATATTTTCATGTGATAAATTTAAAAAATAAATACCAGTAACATAGACACATCTGAAAATTATAAACACAAAAGCTAATAATCTTAAAGTGCGTATTCGTATATTTGGACTTAAATTTATCTTATGGCACTTTCGGAAAAAGAACTGGCATTCAATTCAAATGAAGATCATATGAAGCTGAAAATTTCAGCTTTAGAAAGAGAATTAGGGAAAATTTATCTAGGTGGCGGTAAGAAAAAAATAGAAAAACTTCACGAAGCAGGAAAAATGACTGCAAGAGAACGCATAGATTTTCTTCTTGATCCTGGAACAGAACGCATCGAAATTGGAGCACTTGCTGGTTATGGAATGTACGAAGAGCATGGAGGATGTGCAGCAGGAGGCGTTGTTATCGTTATTGGATATGTATCTAAAAGACAGTGCATTGTTGTTGCTAATGACGCTACTGTAAAAGCAGGTTCTTGGTTTCCAATTACGGGAAAAAAGAATCTTAGAGCTCAAGAAATTGCAATGGAGAATAAACTTCCAATTATCTATTTAGTAGATTCTGCCGGTGTATTTCTTCCATTACAAGATGAAATCTTTCCAGACAAAGAACATTTTGGAAGAATCTTTAGAAACAATGCCATCATGAGTTCTGAGGGAATTGTTCAAATTTCAGCAGTAATGGGTTCATGTGTTGCAGGTGGTGCTTATTTGCCCATCATGTCAGATGAATCGCTGATTGTAAACAAAACTGGAACTATTTTTCTAGCAGGATCTTATCTAGTAAAAGCAGCTATTGGAGAAGAAATAGACAATGAATTTTTAGGGGGGGCTACGACTCAAACAGAACTTTCAGGCATCTGTGATTACAAAGTAGAAAACGATGAGACGTGCTTGACTACTATTCGAGATTTAATGAGTCGCATCGGAAAAGTAGAAACTGCAGGATTTGATCGGATTGAAAGTTCAGCTCCAAAAGAAAATGCAGAAAACATCTACGGAATTTTTCCTGCAGAACGATCTAAGCCCTATGCTACAAGAGAATTACTGGAAACATTAGTTGATGATTCGATTTTAACCGAATACAAAGCCAATTATGGGAAAACTATAATCTGTGCCTATGCCAGAATTGACGGATGGAGCGTAGGGATTGTAGCTAATAATAGAGAAATTGTAAAAAACGCAAAAGGAGAAATGCAATTTGGAGGGGTTATTTATTCTGATTCCGCCGATAAAGCAGCAAGATTTATTATGGTTTGTAACCAAAAACAAATTCCTTTAGTCTTTTTACAAGATGTTACCGGATTCATGGTAGGTTCCAAAAGTGAACAAGGAGGAATCATTAAAGATGGTGCCAAACTAGTGAATGCTGTTTCCAATAGTGTGGTTCCAAAATTCACTGTAATCATGGGGAATTCATACGGAGCGGGGAACTATGCAATGTGCGGAAAAGCATACGATCCACGATTAATTGTGGCATGGCCAACAGCTGAAATCGCTGTTATGAGTGGAGCTGCAGCAGCCAAAACCCTACTTCAAATTGAAATTGCTACTTTAAAAGGAAAAGGTGAAACCATCACACCTGAAAAAGAAAAGGAACTTTTCAACTCTATAAAAGATCGTTACGACAAACAGACTTCTCCTTATTATGCTGCGAGTCGAATTTGGGTAGATGCTATCATAGACCCTATAGATACTAGAAAAGTGATTTCAATGGGTATCGAGATGGCAGATCAATCTAAAATAACCAAGAGATTTAATGTAGGTGCCTTACAGACCTAATCATCAAAATTTCCTGATTCACTTTTCTTACCATTAAAATAATGGGTGTAAGCAAATCCAACTGTTAAGAAGGATGAATTTTTATTGAATTCTGCAGGGTCATATCCCAATTGAGAATCGACACCAATTATCGATGGCTTATAACTAAAACCATAAAAAGCATAACCTATAGAAAGACGATAGGAAGCATTAACATCTGAGGCTACAACCAAACCTAATACAGGTTCAACATAAACAGATTCAATTTGATTATAAGAAACGCCTTTTGCTTTTAAAGCATCTGTAGTAATAATAGATTGAGCATATCCTGTCTTGATGCCTAAATCAGTTCCAAAGCGTTCCGTCCAAAATTTTTCGTGACCCACTTTTACAAAAACCGCCCCAGTATGCATCCCTCCATATACCTTAGAAGGTACTCGAAACTCATTAACAGCGAAATAAGTATAGTGCAAACCCATTCCGAAGGAAAGTCCTTTTTTGAGTGTATATTGATAATAAGGGGAAACAGAAACCAGTCCTTGCATTATCGTTTTGAATGGCTTATTCACAAAAGCATTAGGCAATCCCAATTCAAGGGTGAAAGAATCATCAGGTTTTATTTTCTGAGTATGCGCAACACCTAATTGGAGTATGCAGAAAAAGCAAAATAAGACTTTAATTTTTTTCATGAAGCAACTAATTAATGTGAAGATACACAATTACCTTATTTATTCAAACTATTAACTTTTTTTCAAGCGCCATTGTGAGCGCAATTTATTAAAATAGTTGGCTGTTTCTGGTTCCATATTAAAATAGATAACCGGTACAACAAACAAGCCCAGGACTAAAGTACATTTGATAAAAATCAATAATAATGAAAGTAATTTATCAAGCATCCATTCCGCTGGAATTCCTTGAGAGATTCCTTCTATCAATGCAAATACTAGAAAAAATAAAAAGACTAATTTTAATTGAGACCTTTTAAAAGGCAATAGACCATATGCTTTGTAGATATAAAATGTTCTTGCGAAATTATAAATCACATACACCAAACCTGTTGCAAATGCTGCTCCTACAATTCCATATTTCGGTATGACAAATAGATTTAACATAAAGATACCAAGACATAAAAAAACAGTAAAAAACAAATCGAATTTATATTTTTTAGAAGTAGAAAAAATAGTGCCATTCAAACCGCAATACATATCAACCATACGACCGATTAGTAAAAAGAACAGAACATACATTCCAACACTAAATTCTGGTTTCAGAAAAGAAAAGAATTCAAATCGACAGGTCCAGATACAGAGAAAAGATAACAATCCTATAAACAAACCGACAGCGCTAGATTTCTCATAGATTTCTTGCATTCCAATCATATCCTTTGCTTTCCATAATTTAGCAATGATAGGAGAACTGACACGAACAATTGCACGATAAGGAATTTGCAATGCGCTGGTAAGATTAATCATCGTGGTATAAATACCTGTTTGTTTCAAATCTAAATAAGAGGCAATCATCAAGGCATCCATTGAAATCACCAACAAGGTGGTTAAGGTATTGAGATAACTAAACAAACTAAAATACACCATTATTTTCCGGAATCGTTTTGGGATGGTTATTGATTTTATAGAAAAATGAAACTCCCCAATTTTTAATAAATAGATAAAGGAAACAAGACCAGGTATAAAATAGATCAGTACATGAAGAATAAAAAACAGTTCGAATGAAATACTATTAAAAGCAAGTAGTAGTAAGAGACAAGTAACTCCAATTCTGAGTACTATATCTTGCAAAAAAACAGTGAAAACATTCTGAAATAATCCACGAAGATGATTTTCAAAAAGCATAAAAAACACATTAGCAATTCCTAATGGAATAATCCAATAATAATACTGAACAAAAAGAGGTGATTTTGAATTAAAATGATTGGAAATTGATCCCTGAAATAAATAAAAAAGTATGGTAAATAATAGGATTCCAAAACAAACAACTAGGGTATTCAGCAATAAAAAACCATAATGTTTTCGGGCTGCATTGCGAAAGAAAGGGAAAAATCTCCAAGTTACATAGACGGTTCCAAGATTCGAAAGCTGAGCAAATAAAAGTCCAACAGCCAAAATCAAATTAATTAATCCGATTTGTTCAGTGCTTAAAAACCAAATGAAAAGCACCACTTTATTTACATAACCAAGGAATAAACCTAAGTAGGAAATTACAGTTGTTTTAAACGCATCCTTTTGGACAATTCCCATAATTTTCTATCCCTTATGTCCAATATTACTGCAATTATTTGGACAAATGCATATATCTTTCGTTGTAAATCTTAGTAAAGAAAGGATCTTTTAAATTTTTAATGAAGCGAATGGCTTCACCTGTTGATTTCATTTCAGGACCTAATTCCTTTTTAACATCAGGAAACTTCTCATAGGAGAAAACAGGGATTTTAATTGCATAACCTTCTCGACGCGGTTTAAAATCAAAATCAGTTACTTTTTTCTCTCCCAGCATTACTTTTGTAGCATAATTCACATATGGTTCATCGTATGCTTTTGCAATAAACGGCACCGTCCTTGATGCTCTAGGATTCGCTTCGATCACATAAACTTTATCATCTTTAATGGCAAATTGAATATTAATTAATCCAACTGTTTTAAGGGCCACTGCTATTCTTTTAGTAATGTCTTCAATTTGAGAGATTACAAAATCCCCTAAATTATATGGAGGTAAAACTGCATAAGAATCACCTGAATGAATACCTGCAGGCTCAATATGCTGCATAATACCAATGATATAAACATTTTCACCATCACAAATTGCATCGGCTTCTGCCTCCCCTGCTCCAACGAGAAAATGATCCAATAAAATCTGATTGTTTCCCATTTCATTGATAATATCAACAACATGATGTTCCAACTCTTCTTGATTAATTACAATCTTCATTTTCTGTCCACCCAAAACATAACTTGGGCGCACTAAAAGAGGAAAACCTAAATCATTTGACAATTCGATGGCCTGTTCAGCATTTTCTACGATACCGTATTTCGGAAATGGAATATTATTTTCTTCCAGAACCTTTGAAAAACGACCTCTATCTTCAGCTAAATCTAAAGCTTCGTAGCTTGTTCCTAATATTTTGACACCATAGCGACTTAACTTTTCTGCCAACTTCAATGCGGTTTGTCCGCCTAGCTGAACGATAACACCTTCAGGTTTTTCATGCTGAATAATGTCATAAATATGTTCCCAAAAAACAGGTTCAAAATATAATTTATCTGCCGTATCGAAATCTGTTGAAACTGTTTCAGGATTACAATTAATCATAATGGTTTCATATCCACATTCTTTAGCAGCGAGAACACCATGAACACAAGAATAGTCAAATTCAATTCCTTGTCCGATTCTATTGGGTCCAGAACCAAGAACAATTACTTTCTTTTTATCACTTACTATGCTTTCATTCTCATATTCGAAAGTAGAATAATAATAAGGCGTTTGCGCTTCAAATTCAGCTGCACAAGTATCAACTAACTTGTACACCCGTTTGATGCCCATTTCAGTTCTTTTCTTATATACTTCAGATTCAAGACACTTTAAAAGGTGGGCAATTTGACGATCGCAATATCCTTTTTGTTTGCCTTCAAATAGCAACTCTTGAGGCAAGCTTTCGACATTGAATTTTTCAATTTGTTTTTCAAACTTGATTAATTCCTCGATTTGCTTTAAAAACCAGATGTCAATCTTTGTTTTTTCAACAATAGTTTTAAATGGAATTCCCAATTTAATAGCATCATAAATATGAAACAAACGATTCCATGAAGCATGTTCTAAACTATGAAGAATTTCATTTTGATTGGTCAATTCCTTTCCGTCAGCTCCTAAACCATTTCTATTAATCTCAAGAGATTGACAAGCTTTTTGCAATGCTTCTTGAAAAGAGCGACCGATGGCCATTACCTCACCAACAGATTTCATTTGCAATCCTAATTCGCGATTGGTGCCAGGGAATTTGTTGAAGTTCCATCTAGGTATTTTTACAATCACATAATCAAGTGTAGGTTCGAAAAACGCAGAAGTTGTCTTTGTAATTTGATTTTTAAGTTCATCTAGATGATAACCAATTGCCAATTTAGCAGCGATTTTAGCAATAGGATAGCCAGTTGCTTTAGATGCCAAGGCAGAAGATCTAGAAACACGAGGATTAATTTCAATTGCAATAATATCTTCCGCATTATCTGGAGAAACTGCAAATTGAACATTACAACCACCAGCAAAATTCCCAATAGAGCGCATCATTAAAATGGCCATATCTCTCATTTTCTGAAAAGTCGTATCCGAAAGCGTCATGGCAGGAGCTACAGTAATGGAATCACCAGTATGAATCCCCATGGGATCAAAATTCTCGATAGAACAAATAATAACCACATTATCATTAGCATCTCTTAGCAGTTCTAATTCAAACTCCTTCCAACCCAGCAATGCCTTGTCAATCATTACCTCATGAATAGGTGAAAGTTGTAAACCTCTTTCTAATAAATTATCAAATTCCTTTGGCGTATATAAGATAGATGCACCTGAACCACCCAATGTATAAGAAGGACGAATACATAAAGGAAATCCAAATTCTTGTGCAATTTCCTTTCCTTCTAAAAAAGATTTGGCTGTTTTCTGAGGAGCCATTGGAACTCCTATGTCTAACATCAAATTTCTAAATGCTTCCCTGTTTTCCGTTATTTCAATGGCATTGATGTCAACACCTATAATTTTAACACCATATTCCTCCCAAATTCCCATCTCATCACACTGAATACACAAATTCAATGCTGTTTGTCCTCCCATTGTAGGCAAGACAGCATCTATTTTATGTTTTTTAAGAATTTCAATGATGCTTTCAGGCTCAAGGGGTTGTAAATATATATTATCTGCTACCACTTTATCGGTCATGATTGTAGCAGGATTGGAGTTTATTAAAGTTACCTCAATTCCTTCTTCTCTAAGGGATCGAGCTGCTTGAGATCCAGCGTAATCAAATTCACAAGCTTGACCAATAACAATTGGTCCACTTCCGATAAGGAGGATAGATTTTAAAGATGTATCTCTTGGCATAGGGTTTTCAATTTACAATTCTTTACGCGAAAATGCTCGCAGTAAACTGAGAACAAATTTAATTCAAAATCCAATCGAAAAGATAAGTAAGCCAAAGTGTTTTTGAACAAATTGAAAAATATTGTTAATTAGTTTATTTCGACTTAATTCGGCAGGCTCAGCACAAGCAGCTCAATCCACTTATGAAGCTCATCGAGCGGAGTCGAGATGCGCATTAACAATTAATAAATCAATGAAATCAACTTTAAACAAAATCGATTACTTTTGTAGTATGCGTAAAATAGTAACAATTGCCTTAATGATTTTAGTTTGCTCAAAAGCAATCAGTCAAGGTAGTTATCAATTGGCTGTATTAAAGTATAATGGTGGTGGTGATTATTATGCCAATCCAACAGCTTTACCAAACTTAATTTCGTTTTGCAATAAACAATTAGGGACGAATATTTCTAAAGAGACTCCTTATGTTGATGTTGGCAGCAAAGATCTTTTTCTATATCCATTTCTGCACATGACGGGTCATGGAAATGTAGTTTTTTCAAGAGGTGAAGCGCTAAATCTTAGACAATATTTAATAGCAGGTGGATTTTTACACATTGATGACAATTACGGCATGGATGAATTTATCCGCATAGAATTAAAGAAAGTTTTTCCAGAATTATCTTTAGTTGAACTGCCTTCCAACCACCCTATTTTTAATCAAAAATTTAAGCTGAAAGGTTTACCAAAAATCCATGAACACGACGGAAAGCGCCCACAAGCATTTGGATTACTTTACCAAGGAAGATTGGTTTGTTTGTACACTTACGAAACTGATTTAAGCGATGGCTGGGAAGATCCTCAAGTGCATAATGATCCAACCGAAAAACATATAGAGGCATTGCAAATGGGTGCTAATATTATTCAATACGTTTACACCCAATAGCATCAATGTTTATGACCGTCGTGCTCATCATGTTGATGACCGTCAGGATAAGTTGGATTATTAGGTGGAACTAATTTTATTATTTCAATATCAAATACCAAATCAGAATAAGGTGGAATTACACCTGGTCTTCCTGATTTTCCGTAAGCTTGAAAGTATGGGATAATTAATTTTGCTTTTCCACCTGAGCCCAACATAGCGATTCCTTCTTCGAAACCAGGAATCATTTTATTGATCTTAAAATTAAAGTCCATCGGAGCATTGCGATCATAGGAAGAATCAAATTTCTTACCATCCAATCTTAGTGTTCCATTATAATGCAAACTAATAGAAGAGCCCAATTCAGGCTTTGGATCAGTTCCCTCCTGCTCAATGACATACATTAAGCCAGAAGCAGTTTGCTGTGCCTTTGGAAATTTAATTTTTACTTCTGAAAACATAAAAGCCTTATATTCTTCTTCTGACATAGCAGCTACTTTATCGTAGTACAATTTTTTTTCAGCTTCTGCTTTCAATAATTTATCATTAACATCTTTAAATATTTTGGTAGCATTGAATTTTTTTGCTGCTTTCCCAACTCTAATAATTTTAACAGATTGAATTAGATCATCTTGTTTAATACTATCTACAACATCTTGTCCAATGATAACATGACCAAAAACAGTATGTTTTCCATCCAACCAAGAAGTAGCATTATGAGTAATAAAGAATTGACTCCCATTAGTGCCTGGACCAGAATTAGCCATAGAAAGAATTCCAGGACCAATATGCTTCAAACTTGGATCGAACTCATCAGCAAACTTATATCCAGGATCTCCAGAACCATTACCTAAAGGGCAACCGCCTTGAATCATGAAATTTGGAATTACTCGATGGAATTTTAATCCATCATAATAAGGTTTGGTAAAAGACTTATCTCCATTGGTAAAATTCCCTTCTGCTAAACCAACAAAGTTAGCAACCGTCATGGGCGTTTTTTCCATTTCTAAGACACATAGAATAACACCTTTACTCGTATTAAATTCCGCGTATAAGCCAGGCGTTTTTTTCTGAGCCACCAATAGGCTACTTGTTGCTAATACTAAAAATAATAAACTAAATTTCATATCATTCAAATCCTAAAAGTTCAACTTCAAATATCAAGGTAGAATAAGGTGCAATTGCTGGTGAAGGAGCTTGTGCACCATAAGCCATAGCTTGAGGAATAAAGAATTTATACTTTGATCCAACAGACATCAATTGAACCCCTTCAGTCCATCCTGGAATCACTTGATTCAATCCAAATTCAATGGGCTCTCCACGATCCACTGAACTATCAAATACTGCACCATCTATTGTTGTTCCATGATAATGAACTTTAACTTTTGAAGAAGCATTTGGTTTAGGTCCACTGGCTGGTTTTAGAATTTGATATTGCAAACCTGATGCAGTTGTAATTACTTCAGGATTTTTAGCGTTATCGATTAAGAATTTTTCGCCAACTGCTTTCAAAGCTGCACTTTCTTTTTCAGTTTCAGCTTGCTTCAAAGCAGATTTCTCTTGAAAATAAGTATTCACACACTGATTCGTTGGATCAACAATAGCAGGAGCTTTATTTTCAAATACATCTTGTATACCCTTCACGACTAATTTCCAATTGGCCTCACTCATTTCTTTTGTAATATTTTGACCTATACTGAGTCCAATTAAATAGGAAACAGAATCTATTCTTTCTTTAGAAACTTTTCCAGTTTTTACTTCTGTATTCGCAGCAGGAACTTCTACTGCTTGAACTTGTTTGTTTTTTTGAGCTATTACTTGTCCACTTGCTAGTAAAATAGCCATCCCAATCATTACTTTTTTCATCTTTTAATATTTTAATTTCTAGTATCTACTCCCCAGAACATTTTATTTCGAATGGTATCTAGGAAATTATTATGTTCAAATTTAACGACATTAATCATAAATTCCGCCTTTTTTATAATGATTTCTTCACCTTGCTTGATACTTTTTGAATTTCCATCTAAGCTCAATAGAAAAGTTCTGTCCCTTCCTTCAACACTCAAACTAATTGGTAAATGATCAGGAACTACCACCGGACGGACATTTAAATTATGAGCCGCGATAGGCGTTAAGATATGTACTTGACAACCAGGAGTGATTATTGGTCCACCACAACTTAAATTATAAGCGGTAGAACCTGTTGGAGTCGCCACAATTAATCCATCTGCCCAATAACTGTTCAAGTATTTATTATCTAATGCAGCATGCACAGTAATCATAGAAGAAGTGTCTTTTTTATGTACTGTCAATTCATTCATTGCGAAATTTGCATCACCAAATAATTCTTCTACCGTATGAACTCTCAGTAACGATCGCTTTTGAAAATCATACTCCTTATTATAAATAGCTTGAATAGTTTCTTCAATGGTATCTTTAGAAATATTGGCGAGGAAACCTAGACGACCTGTATTAATTCCTAACACAGGCACACCTGAATCGCGAATATAACTTACCGATTTTAAAAACGTTCCATCACCACCTAAACTCAGGGTGAGATCGATTCCAGATTTAAAATCAGTATGAGAAGAAAATGTTTGGTAATTTTCTCTAATACCACATTTAGCAATTAAAGACGCATTTAATTCTTCTTCAATCACAACTTCCCAACCTATGGCTTCCATTACAGAAATCACCTTCAAAAAGTATTCACTGATACTTTTATTTATTTTTTTACCAATTAGCGCTACTACCATCTTTAGAATTTCATGAAATTCATTAATGCTTCAAAATTTGCTTGTATACCGTCATCTCCATTACCAATTTGAAAACTTGCTTTGATGGTATAATCGAAGCGTTCAAAAGTTTTTATTATTCGAGTTAAATCCAATTCATTAATTTTCAAAGTTACTTCCAATTTAGAAGAATCCGGTGTCGAAAAAATGAATGAACTTAAAATTTTTGCAGAATTACTTTCGACAATTTGAGCAATTTGCGCCATCGAATAATCAATAGCATTGATAGTAAGCACCAAAATAGCACCTTGCTCTTTAATACTTCCAATATTTGCCAATTGCGTCATTAAATGAAAGATATTGGTGCAGCCTAAATAATTTTCTTTATCATCTAGAATTGGAAGCACGCTTAATTTTTGTTCAGACATCATAGTAAGAACCTCATATATATGAGCATTTTCAAGAACATAAGGTCTTGGTAGGTGGTCAAATAAAACATCTAAAGTATCTTCCGGATTTTGATGATCCATAATGTCGGACTCAGAAACCAAGCCTACAAAATTCCCATTTTTCAACACAGGCAGATGCGAAACTTTAAATTCATCCATCCAATTCAATGCTTTTTCACCTGTATCAGTATGAATTAAAGGTGGTATTTCTTCCGTAATCAGTTCTTTCGCCCTCATATAAGGCGCCAAAGTAGTAAAATCCTTTCGAAGTTTGTAATTTTACGGCTTAAATATTACACATGACGAAGTTGAGTGTCAACATCAATAAAGTAGCAACCATACGCAATGCGCGTGGAGGAAATACACCCAATCTAGTGCAGTTTGCAATTGATTGTGAGCGCTTTGGAGCAGATGGAATTACGGTTCACCCTCGCCCGGATGAAAGGCATATTACCTATAAAGACATTGAAGAATTAAGTGAAGTAGTTCAAACTGAATTCAATATTGAAGGTTATCCAGAGGAACGCTACCTGCAAATGATAAAAAAATTCAGACCTCATCAAGCAACTTTAGTTCCAGATCCACCTGGAGTACTTACTTCTAATGCAGGATGGAATTTTGAAAAAGATGCTGATTTTTTAATTCCAATCATTGCACAAATCAGAGATTTAGGTGTTCGGGTTTCCTTATTTGTTGAAGCTGAAGAAAAAGCTATTGAAAAGGCTTTTAAAACTGGGGCTGATCGAATTGAATTGTACACTGGACCTTATGCAGCTGAATACCCACTGAATAAAAAAGAAGCCATTGCTAATTACAAATTGGCAGCTCTGAGAGCAAAGGAACTTGGTTTAGGTATCAATGCGGGACATGATTTAAGTTTTGAAAACTTACATTATTTCAAATCTCAATTAATTCAACTTGATGAAGTTTCTATTGGTCATGCCATCATTTCAGAAGCATTGTATTTAGGAATTGAAAATTGCATTCAACTTTACAAAAACGAATTACAGCGTTAAATCAGAATTGGTTTTGATATTTACAGAACGTTGAGGATAAGGTATTTTAATATTGTGCTCTCTGAATAATCGATCTATTTCAAATCGAATATCAGACTTATAATTATTGATATCCCAGCTTTGATCCGCCCAGAATACCAATTCCATTTCCAGACCATTTTCACCAAAATGAGCCAAGCGCACCATAATTGGATCACTTTTTCTCACTTTCGGATGCGCTAATGCTGCCTGCGTTAAAAGATTAGAAACCAACACCGTATCGGCTCCATACTCAACTAATAATGTAATGGTAAAACGTGATGTTTCAGATCCATGACTCCAATTTTCAACTTGTTGTTGTGTCAATCGCGTATTTGGAATAATAAGCACATTGCCTTCACGGGTTTCTATTTGAGTCGTTCTGACATTAATTTTAACAATCTTCGCAACCATGCGCGAATTATTATTTTCCATGATATCTACAATATCTCCAACCCTCAAATTACCTTCCACTAGGAGTACAATCCCTGCGATTAAATCTTTAAAAACATCTTGCAATCCTAGGCCTAAACCTACTAATAGTCCAACAGAACCTGTAAGAATTAAGGTTAAATCAATGGATAATACTTGACAAGCAAATAAGATGGCAAATACATAGATAATATATCTAGCAATTTGAGTATAAACATATTCAGTACCTCCATTTTCCTCTGCTTTTGATCGAAATTTTCTACCTATATATAACTTCACGAAATTCACTAACATTCTGGTTCCAATGGATATAGAAACAATAACCAAAATGTGATAGAAACTTAAATTAAATGACTTTAAATTAATTAATTTAAAATCTAAAAAATCCTCAAAAGTGATGTCTTTATTGTTAAATTGAAAACTGATTACAGCAAAATAAAGCGCAAAAATATAAACGCTTTGACTGGCTAATTTCAACCAAGTCACTCGCCTACCATCTAAACTAATATTAGCATTTGTCAAATATTGTTTTAAAAATCTATGTACATACCTGCGTAGTATTGCTGCAACGAGAAAAATTAATACCAGAAAAACAATATTCCAGAAACAGATATTAAAAGGTCCAATTTTAAAAATAGTTTGACTCAGCATAGATTAACTTAAAATAGTTCGACCCAAAAGATCCGCAAGAATACGCTTCACTTTTTCATAGGACAATTGTTCTGTCAAAATTAACAAGGAATCTTCTTCAGAAAGGTCTTTTTGTTTTAATTGCTCTTGTAAATTCAAGATGTGCAAATTGACTTTATGATATTTAAAATTATAAATAGAATGCAGGACGGTTTGATTGAGATCTCCTTCTTCTCTTTTGGTATGGATGTTATGTTTCAACAACCAATTAGGACTTAAATCCGATTCAATGGTTTCAAGATTGGATACAAATTTTACAATGTCTTGATTTTCTAGATGTTTAAAATGAGAACTAGAATAGAGCATATTTTCTGAAATTCCCAATGCAAATTGCTCGTGAATTTCTCTACAATTTGGATCTGTAAACGTCAATGCATCCCTATTTAATTCTTGACAAACCAATTCTAAAACACTTAACTTCGTTTTCACATCGGAACCTTCATTATCCATTTCAATTTCGCGAGTACCAAATTGAAGCATCAAACGAATTAATTCAAATTCATGATTCAGCTTCGAACTTTCGTCCTTTTTTACAGGAGTATGTTGAGGCGTAGATTCTTCATTAACTACAGGAACATTTCGATATTCTGGTTCATTGTGTTGTTTCGCCAGAGTATTTTTCCGAAGTCGCGCCAATTCTGTATTTACGATTTGCTCCTCCATGTCAAAATGAGTTGAAAGCTCTTTTGCATAGACACTTCGCGTAATATGATCTGGAATTAATGATACAGAATGAACAATCTCTTTAATTAGATTCGCTTTTTGAAGTGGATCATTCTTCCCCTCTTTTAAAAGCACACTTGCTTTAAATGAAATGAAATCCTGTTTATTTTCTTTAATGAAATCATGTGTTTGCGCAGCACTATTATTTTTAGCAAAAGAGTCAGGGTCTTCTCCCTCTGGAAATAAGACCACCTTAACATTCATTCCTTCTTCGAGAATTAAATCAATTCCTCTAAAAGAAGCTTTAATCCCTGCCGCATCACCATCAAAAAGAATCGTGATGTTTTTGGTATAGCGACCAATCAATTTAATCTGCTCCTTAGTAAGCGAAGTTCCAGAAGAAGAAACCACATGTTGAATACCGGACTGATGCATACTAATCACATCCGTATAACCCTCACATAATAGACACTCATCATATTTGGTTATATCACCTTTGGCGAAGAATAGACCATAAAGAATCTCACTTTTATTGTAAACAATACTATCGGGAGAATTGTAATATTTTGCAATTTTTTTATCATTCAATAAAGTCCGTCCACCAAATCCCAAAATACGACCAGAAACACTTTGAATTGGAAAGAGCACGCGACCTCTAAAGAAATCAAAAGAGCGTTCCTCCTTAGTTTTAGAAAGTCCGACTTTTTCTAGATACTCTAATTTATAACCTTTAGCGAGGGCGGCCTTCGTAAAATCATCACCTTTATTGAGGCAATATCCCAATTGAAATTTCTCAATAATATCAGGTCTAAATCCACGCTCTTCAAAATAAGACAAACCAATTGCTTTACCTTCTTCAGAGTTCATTAGATTATCTGCAAAATAGTTTTTTGCAAATTCATTAATGATAAATAAACTATCTCGTTCTGTAGCTTGTGCGAGTTCATCAGCGGTTGGTGCAGCATCCTGTGGGATTTCAATTCCATATTTATCTGCTAACCAACGTAAAGCTTCGGGATAAGAAAAATGTTCTTTTTCCATTAAAAAGGAAACAACCGTACCACCCTTTCCTGTAGAAAAGCACTTAAAAATTTGCTTTGCAGGAGAGACAACAAATGAAGCAGTTTTTTCGTCCGTAAAAGGGCTTAAACCTTTAAGATTAGATCCAGCGCGTTTCAATTGAACAAATTCACCAATAACTTCCTCTATACGAGAAGTATTCATGATTTCATCAATAATTTGCGGGGATATTTTACTCATTTAGATGCTGAAGTATCTTTAAGGTATGGATAATGTTGTTTATTGATAACTTTACCTTTTTCATCATAGGTAATCCAATCTCCAACAATTTTATCATCTTGATATTCTCCACGATAATGCAATCTTCCGTTAGGATATTTCACAATAGTAAATCCATCACGCTTTCCATTTTCATAAAAAGTAACTGAAAGTTCATCTCCACCTTCTGAAAAGAAAGTCCATTTCCCATTTCGCAAATGATTATTATCTTGTGGACCTTGAAATTTAATGTTTTTCTTTCCTGGATACCACTCCGTAAAAATCCCATTTTTTATTTCGACTAAATTCTCTACTTTTTTGGGTTTCAAATATTCAGCATCGCTGTCTCCACAAGAATAAACCACAATAGCCAATAAAATTAATAAGCAGTATTTTTTCATCATTTCTCTCTATTCATTGTATAATGTACTAAACCAATCAAAGAATCCTTCGCTTCAGATTCAGGGATATCTTTTAACAGTCCAATAGCATATGCGCCATAAGCCTGCATTTTTTTGCGCGCATATTCAATACCGCCATTTTCAATTACAAGATCAACTGCTCGTGCAATTGAACTGGCATCTTCATTTTTATTTCTCACGATATTCAATAATTCACTTCTATCCTTTTGATTTACATTATTGATGGTGTAAATCAAAGGCAAGGTCATTTTTTGTTCCCGAATATCAATTCCAGTGGGTTTACCTATGTTGTTATCGGAACCATAATCAAAGATATCATCCTTAATTTGAAACGCAATACCCACTGCTTCTCCGAACAAAAACATCGCTTGTTGATGTTTTGTATTTCCAACACTAATGGCACCAGCTTCACAACAAGTAGCAATTAAAGAGGCCGTTTTTTTTCTAATTACCTCAAAATAAATTTCCTCGGTTATGTCTAGATGACGGGCTTTTTCCAATTGCAGCAACTCACCTTCAGACATTTCCCTAACAGCCCTAGCAACCACCTTAAGTAAATCTGTATTCTCTTTTTCCAGAGAAAGCAATAGAATTCTTGAAAGCATATAATCACCAACGAGCACGGCAATTTTATTTTTCCACAAGGCATTTACGGAAAAAAAACCTCTTCTTTCATTGGCATCATCCACAACATCATCATGCACCAGTGTAGCGGTATGCAGCAATTCTACCAATGCAGCAGCATCAAAAGATTTTACATTTATTTCCCCTAGCATTTTTGCAGTAAGAAAAACGAACATAGGGCGCATTTGCTTGCCTTTTCGTTTCACGATATATTGGGTAACCTTATCCAGCAAAGGAACATTCGAAAGCATTGTCTCCTTAAAATGCGCTTCAAATTGCTGCATTTCAGTTTGTATAGGAGACATTATTTCTTTAACAGATAACATTTTATAAAATTAATATTTAGATGCGGGATTATGGCAAATTAATGCATCTTTTCTCTTTTAAGAAGATATTCTAATAAAACTTGATCGTATCCTTTCGCAATATCTGCTTCAATAAAATCAATTCTATAATCTGCACAGCGCATTTTTACTTCGTGTAAATACTTTTTAATACCTGAAACATATTTTTCTTTTATTTCAGCTGGTTGTAATTTTATTCTTTCACCTGTTTCCATATCCACAAGTTGATAGGGACGGTTGTCCAGGTTAAAATTGATTTCCATTTCAGAATCATTCACATGAAAGATCAATACTTCATGTTTATTGTGTTTCAAATGATTCACGGCATGAAACATTTCATCCAACTGCGAAGCATCTCCCAATAAGTCCGTAAACAAAATGATTAAACTTCTTTTATGAGTTATTTCTGCAATTTCATGCAAAGTTTCAATCGTATTAGTATTTCTTTTTAGTTTTTCATCATACTGAAGCATCCATCGTTCCATTTCAGCATATAAAAATCGATGATGTGCAGGAGATGACTTCGCTTGCGTATGCAGGTGAATCTCATCTGAAAAAATCGACAATCCAACAGCATCTCTTTGCCTCTTAAGAAGTTCAATTAAACTAGCTGCTGCATAGATTGAAAAATCCAACTTATTTAATTTAGCATCCTTTGGGAAGTACATGGAACTAGAACAGTCAATTAAGATTTGACATCTCAAATTAGTTTCTTCCTCATATTTTTTGGTAAATAATTTATCGGTACGACCATATAGTTTCCAATCAATATGTCGTGTAGACTCTCCTGCATTATACATGCGATGTTCGGCAAACTCAACAGAAAAACCATGAAAAGGACTTTTATGCATTCCCGTAATAAAACCTTCAACCACCTGCTTTGCAAGAAATTCCAAATTACCAAAATCGGCAAGAAGTGAGCGCTTTATCATTCTAGATTTGATACAATAATTGAAAGACGAAAATACAAAGAATTAAAGGATAAATGAATGAGGCAACTAAATTTTAACTTACTTCGTCAAAAGAATATAAACTTGTCTTATGAAAAAAATATTTCTACTAACCCTTTCCATTTTTACTGCAGCAGTAACTATAGAAAATATCAACGCTCAAGTTCTTGGATTTGCTATTAGTGCTATTGCACCGAGCAACACAACAAACTATTCAAGTTGTGACTCAACAGTAACGATGAATTTTTCTGCTGTCACTCCAGTAACAACTGCTGGGACAGTTCCTGCAGATATTAATCAAGTTATCGTTGGGAGCAATGCATTTCAATCATTTCAATTTCAAGCTCAAGTCAATTGGGGTGACGGAACTTCACAAACCCAAGGAGCTGGAGTAAGTTCACCAGGAACATTAATTAATTTCCCCAACCCATGGTCACATACCTATGGTGCGGCTGGAACTTATATGATCACTACAACGGTTTACAATCCTGCCAATCAAACTTATGCTATGGATAGTATTAACTATACAGTTGGCATTTGTCCAGTATCAATTTACTCGAATGTTCAAGTAGATTGCGATAACAACGGAACTATAGATTCGACAATCACTAATGTTCCTTTAATCCTTAGCAACGGTAATAATTCCTATTCTGTAACTTCAATTAATAACATATCGCAATTTCCTGGAGTTCAAACTGGAACTTATTCTTTGAATGTTGACCCTGTTTGGTTGAGCACACATGGATATGCAGTAACGAGTATTGTTCCAAGTATGCAAATTCAAATCACGAATGGTGGAGCTTACACTTTTATCATTACCCTTCAATGCGCTCAAACTACCACAACTTACAATTGTGTAGGAGGTCAAGTTTATTGTGATACTGACAACAATGGAGTTTATTCGGCTGGTGATATCGGCATTTCTAATGCACCAGTTACAGTAAGTTCTAATGGCGTTAATACACTAGTTTACACCAACAATCAGGGATACTACACTGCAACTTATGTTGGGATTATTGGACAAACAGCAGTGGTTTCTCTGAACCAAAATTGGATGGTTAACAACGGTTATACCGCAGGCACTTGGCCATTAACGGTTGTGAATGTACAATGTAACTCAGGCTTGCCAATTGCAACAGCAAGTTTTCCAATGAATTGTGGAACTACTACAGGAACTACCAATTGCTACTCTGGATATGTTTTCTGCGATGCCAATGGAAATGGAATCATGGATAATTCTGAATTACCATTGATGTTTGTTCCGATTAACCTTTATAACCAAACAACAATGGGAAGTAGTTCAGTTACCGTTTATACAGACTCATCTGGTTATTTTACTTATTGTGGACCTGTTTCAGTTAACAATTATATTATTGCTGCAATCAGCCAAACTTATTTAGGATATAATGGATATACCATCAGCAACAATATTATCACCTTAATGGGTGGGCCAACAGCAAATATTGGTTATTTCGCTGTGAATTGTGGTGGAACCACCAGTACATGTTCTGATTTATACACAACCGTATCTCCATGGATTGGTTACTACCAAAACACCACAGGATATATTCACATCAATTGGGGATCTTATGGACCAGGAGTTGTCGGACCTTATCAATTGACCTTAACTTACCCGGCGGGAGTTGTTATTAATCCTGCTTCTATCTCAAACTCATCTTACACTACAAGTGGAAATACCATTACATGGAATTTAAATGCTACCACGGCTTCTTTTGCAAGTGTTGATTATATATCCTTTAGTATTCCTTCAGGACTCGCAAGTGGTACAATGCATTATTTCTCATCAACCATCGCACCTATGGGTAATATGACGGATTGCTTTACAGGAAATAATTCAGGTACCTTATTACAAATCGTTGGGAACTCATACGATCCAAATGATAAAATCGTAGCGAGAGAATTGCTTTATGAAAACACTTCTTACACTGCTGAAACTATTGATGCAGCTATTCAAGATGTTCTTACCTACACCATCAATTTCCAAAACACAGGAACTGCTCCTGCTCAGAACATCTATGTAATCGATACTTTAGATGCAAATCTAGATTGGAACAGTCTGTATGTAGTTGAATCTTCGCATGATATGCAAGTAGTAAATTTAGGAAACGGTGTAATGCGTTTTGAATTCCCGCAAATTTGGTTGGATGATGCAACAAGCAACGAACCGGGAAGTCACGGTCATTTTACTTACCGTATTCAAGAAAACGCTAGTAATTGGGTAGGAAGTACCATTGACAATACTGCTTTTATTTATTTTGATTGGAATACTCCAATTATCACAAGCACCACTCACAATGTAAACACAATGTTGTGGGGTATTGATGAGAATAATCAAAATACCTTTAACGTCTATCCGAATCCTGCACAAGATAAAATCAGTATCGTAGGATCAAGTGACGATTATTCTTACAGTATTTTTGACATGTCAGGAAGAGCGTTGCTTAATGGTAAAGCCAGTTCAATGACAGAGCAAGTTAATTTAAGTCTGCTCAATCAAGGCGCTTACCTAATTAAAATCAATAACAATAATGTTATTACAAGTTTGCGATTTATTAAGCAGTAATTTATTTGCCTCTCCAAAAAAGCGACTTCGGTCGCTTTTTTTTTGTTCCTTTGCGCAGTAATGCCGACAAAAAAAGCACAATTAACAGCCCTTTGGAGTATTGTCACTAACGCAATTTTAGCGACAGTGAAAGGATGCGTTGGTTTTTTTGGTCGTTCCGACGCCTTAATAGCTGACGCCATCGAATCTACCAGTGATGTTTTCGCCTCCTGTTTGGTCTTGTGGGGAATCACTTACTCTTCCAAACCTGCAGACAGTAATCATCCTTATGGACATGGAAAAGCCGAACCATTGGTGACTTTTGCTGTAGTTGGATTTTTATTAGTTTCTGCAACCATCATCGCAGTCGAAAGCATTCGAAATTTAGGAGAAGTTCAAGAAAAACCAGAATTTTACACCCTCTATTTTTTAGCTGGAATCATCATCATAAAAGAACTCTCCTATCGCTATGTATTGCGCAAAGGTAAGGAAACCAATTCAAGCTCCTTAAAAGCAGATGCATGGCACCACAGAAGTGACGCAATTTCCTCTTTGATTGCTTTTGTCGGAATAAGTATTTCTTTTATTTTGGGTCCTGGATATGAAAAAGCGGATGATTGGGCGGCACTTTTAGCTTCAGGCTTTATTGTTTACAATGCCTTTCTCATCTTTAGACCTGCCTTAGGTGAAGTAATGGATGAGCATTTATACGATGATTTAATTCATGATATTCGAAATGAATCCTTAAAAGTCCCCGGAGTATTGGATACTGAAAAATGTTATGTTAGAAAATCTGGCATGCGTTATATCGTTGATTTACATATGGAAGTTGATGGGCAACTTAGTGTTTATGATGGTCATGAAATAGCACATCGTCTTAAAGATCACTTGCAATCCGTTTTACCGATTAAGGATGTCTTAATTCATATCGAACCTAAGGAAAAGCATTAATTATCCGCCCTTCTTTTTGACCTTATAATTTTCCTTCGTTAAAATATCAGCTAATTTATCCTTGAAATTACCTTGAATCATGATTACCCCATCTTTTACCGTTCCACCAACACCACATTTACTTTTGAGTAATTTACCAAGATCCTTCAAGTCCTCCTCTGTTCCGACAAAACCTTCCACCAAAGTAACCTCTTTTCCAGCCCTTTGTTTGCGATCAATAGAAACATATAACAATTGATCTTTAGCCGCTAAAGTATCTTGTTCCTCTTCCTCTTCTTGTTGATAGGAGAAATTAGGATTGGTAGAATATACTACATTAATTAAATTTTTATTTTTCTTTGACATGCGGGAAAGATTTAATCAAAAATGGGAATTAAATTTTAATGCTCAATTATAAGAAGATTGAAATAAACCTAGAAACATGATCCTACAAATCACTTCCTTCTGGACCTGAATTCTTTGGTTTTGTCATTTCAAGTTTACCAAACTTATAGGAAATACTGATGTAATATCTTCTAGTCAGCCATTTAAAAGAACTTTCTTGATAAATACTGGGTTGTTCCACCCTCATATAAAATCCTTGACGATTAAAAATATCTGTTACTTTAGCACCAACAGTCCACTTTCCTTCTTTCCATCTTTTATCTAAACTTAAATCAACAGACCCCTTGCGCTGAGCGATACCTTGAACTGTAATTCTAGGTGCAATATAATTAACATTCAACTGAAAAGTAGCCGTTTTTTTCCAAAAATCAACAGCGCCATTGTACTTGATGTTCCAGTTAAAACCAAATCTATTCCAAGCAGCAATATCCGTTTTATACTGAATGTAATTAACATTGGTAGACAAAGTATTTCGCATCCACTTATTCGGTTTATAAGAAGCAATAATCTCCGTGCCGTAACTGTTAGATTGTCCAATATTGGCAAAGGTAACCGCAGATGAATTATTTTCTTGAAAAACCTTGATTCGAGATATTGTTCCTATAGTTTGTCGATAGAATAAACTGGCAGAGAAATTTAACACTTTACCTTCTAGAGCATATCCTAAATCAAATGAATTGATATATTCAGGTTGCAAATATGGATTTCCTCTTCGGAGATTAAAAGGATCAGAATAGGAAGTAAAAGGATTTAAATCTCCTGAGGCTGCACGCGTAATTCTTCTAGAATAACTTAATCCAATCTCCCCATTTTTACTGATGGCATATTTTAAATGTGCTGAAGGAAAGAAATTGAAATAATCATTTACAACTCTAATAGAATCCGAAATCAGGTTTGGAATTTGATATGCTTTTTCTATGCGAACTCCAGCTTGATATTTAAACTTCTTTATTTGTTGACCAACAATTCCGTAAGCACTATAAATTTGCTCCTTATATTGATAGAGAAAATTAGCAAGCGTATCTTCATGATAGGCTCCATCTAAATTACTATAGGTCTCTGAGTATGTATCAACCCCTTGATCTCGCAAAACTGTTTTTAAACCAAACTCAGAACGCATTTTTAATTCTGGCCAGAGATAGGTTAGATCGGCTTGAACAGAAGTTACATTATTTTTCTCTTTATTAGATAGACGTTGACTTAGTGGAACGGTAGCATTTTGAACACTATCTATCGAATAATAACGCTGCAAATAATAACCTTGAATATTTTCAAGTCCAAAAGATTGGTTGGCATCCAATACAAAAGAACCTCTATTGTTTTTAAAATCTTGCTTGAAATTTAAATTAACATCTAAATTGTGTTGTTGCGATGGATCGTAAGATTCCCTGCGCCAAAGAGACAATAATGCCTCATTGCTATTCAATGCCCCATTCCATAAATCGCCCGTTCTATCTCTTCTGCCTTGACTTGCGGTGGAAGAAAAAGAGAGTGACCTCCTATTTTTTAAATTAAAATCAACTCCAATGCGATACGTGTTTCCTGAATTTAAATCAGTTCCTGTTCGGTTTTGGTCCAGTATAGAAATGGAATCATTGGGAAGGGTTTGACGTGTAAAGGAATAATTATTTCGATAGCCATCCAAATACCTACCGGTATAAGAACCAAAAACATTGAAGAAAGAATTGCGATAACTCAGCGAGAAACTTTGATCAATCGTATTTCCTCCTTTAAAATAACCTGAACCTGCATTGGTTGTAATCAAACCATTAAAACCTTTTAACTTATTTTTTTTCAATACGATATTAATAATTCCCGACGAACCGTCCGGATCATATTTCGCAGAAGGATTGGTAACAATTTCAACGCGCTCAATCGAACCTGCAGGCAAAGCATCTAAGAGCGTTTTACCACCTCCACCAGACAAAGAACTTGGTCTACCATCAATTAACACTGTAACAGAACCCTCACCTCGGAGCATCACTCTTCCATCTTGATCTAAATCTACAGAAGGTAAATTTTTCAAGATATCGTTGGCTGTTCCACCACGAACAGACATGTCTTCACTTACATTGTATACTTTTTTGTCTATGCCTGTTTTTAACATATCCGTTTGACCAAGGATTGTTACTTCGTCTAACTTCTGTGTTTTGTCAAGAGAGAAGCGAATGGTACCCGCATTAAAAATCTTTATAGAAGAACTGACAGAAACATCAGAAATTATTTGAGTAACAAAACCATTGAGCACTATTTTTAAATAATACATTCCAAGTGGCAACTGATCTATTTGAAACTTTCCATCCACATCAGTATACACACCTGTCACCAGGTTAGAATCTGCTTGTTTGTATAGTTTTATAGCCACATATTCAATTGATTTTTCACTTGCGTTTGATATTACTTTTCCAATTACTACTCCCTCTCCCACTTGTGGGCGTTGTGAGAATAAAGACGAACTCAATAAAAAGAAAACTAAACCTAAAGAATAACGCATCAAAGATGAAATTTGAAGTGCAAAAATAAGGAATGCAAAGCGAATTAAATACTAAAATCGCATAGAATCATGAATGATTACCGAAGTAAATTAACATGCCCTTGCAGCAGTTCATTCTCCTTGGTTTTTTTATTTAAAAATTTAATCTGATAAGAATAAATTCCATCGGGTGCATTGTAATCTGCAATCTTACCATTCCAACCAAATTTAACATTGTAGGTTTCAAAAATAACCTCTCCCCAACGGTTAAAGATCATCATGTGGAAATCATCAGGATCAAATCCAGCGGTGAAAATCGGCAAGAATACATTATTAAATTGATCTCCATCTGGAGTAAAAGTATTGGGGACATAATAAATCGGATCACCTTGAATGTGAATACTTAAAGTGGTAGAATCAACACAACCAAAACTTGTTCCAACCCACAACCCAATCTGATAATCTCCATCAGTATAAGGGAATGTATGTGGAATCTCCTGATCAACAGTAGTATTGGTTGTTCCATCACCAAAATTCCATGCCGCCAAATCATATCCTGATGAATTATTGGTGAAAGTGGTAAAAGGAGCATCACTGGTTAGATTGACCGGCATTGCCATGGCATTTGCAACAGGATTTGGATGCACGATAACAGAAACCATTGTTGTATCGCTACAACCAAAAGTATTGGAACCAATTATCGTAAAATCTTCAGAGATCAAAGGGGTATAAGTATAAGAACTACCTGTCAATCCATTGGACCATAAATAACTTGCTGCACCTGTAATTTGAAAACTTACCCCACCTCCAAAACAAACTTCTTCTAAAGTAGGTACTGCTGAGATTACAGGTAAAGGAAATACAGTAACCAATATTGAATCAGATGCAACGCAACCGTAAATAGTAGTTCCTGTTACTTCATAGTAGCCACTATTTACTGCAGTAACACTTTGTGAAATTCCTGAAAAACCCGTTAAATCAACTCCCGTCCAGACATACGAATCGGCGCCACTCACATTGAAATTGATTGTCGTATTGGGACAGACATCTGGATCATTGGCTATCAATTGGACATTCGGAATTGGATGTACGATTACCGTTACTTGATCTTGACTAAAACAACCATATTGATTAGAACCAGTAAGTAGATAAGTTGTAGTAATATTTGGAGTAACCGTCATATTGTATTGCGCATCCACTGGACCACCAATCGGATTCCATACATAAAAAGGTGCACCTGTTGGACTTAAAACTACTGATTCACCAAAACAAATTTCTTGATCAATAGCACTTACAAAAGGAGTGGTTGAAATTACAATATCTAAAGTTGTAATGGAATCACATCCATGAATAGTACTTAAAGTATCTATATAAATTCCTGAGGATGTAATGGAATTGCCATTAAACAAATAAGGCCCTCCAGTGCATAAAGTATCAGTGGTGAGGGTTTGAAAAGTAGGATCAATGGTTACGACAACTTGATCCGTTGTGGGACAATTTCCAGGGTTGGACGCTAAAGTAGTAGTAACGGTATAGGTTTGCGTGATGGAAGTGCTTCCAGAATTGGTAATATTAACCGTAGGAGCAGAAACTGTTGTACTATTCAATCCGGTTGCGGGTGACCAAGAATAAATATTGGCAGGGTCATTAACCGTTCCAATGGAAACATTTTCTTGCGTACAGGTGCGCACATCAGGACCTGCATTGGAAATAGCTTGCTCTGTATAAATAATAACATTTTTGATAGAATGCTGATCGGTTGCACCACCAGTACTGGCTGTAAAACCCATATATCCAGGAAAATTAATCGGGAAATTTGCAGTCAAATAAAGGGTATTATTAATAGTAACCGTAACGATACCATTGTTATACTGAATTTTAACATGTTGATAATTACTATTTCTAATAAAGTTCAAACTTCCGGCAACATTATTGACTTTAACAATCCCTGCAATGCATTCGTTGTATCCAATACCACTAAAAATTTGTATTTCTGGATTGGCACCACAACCATTATCCCAAGTATCCAAAATCACTTTCAAGCCATTGGCCGTTCCTGGGATCCCTACTCCACCACCACTTACAAATCCAACTGGAGGAACTGCCAAAAAACAAAAAGCCAAACCATCTGCAGCACTTCCACCCCAAATTCGATAATCAAATTCGACCGACCATTTGGAACAAATACTTAAATTTAATGGCTGATTGTAAAAAATACCACCACTTTGATTTCCAATAGCATTCGTTAAAATTAATTCGTTTGAAAAGGCATCTACATCTCCTGGAGTATCCCCAACATAAGCGTTACCGTTTAAATTCCAACCGGTTGTAATCATCGTTGGCGAACCTGTGAGTTGCCCGTAAACAAATGTCTGCGCTTTGAAATTTTGCAGCGAACTGATTACCAATAAGATGAGTAAAATATATCTATTCAATTTATACTTTTTTTTTAAGATAACGAAATTAACAATTAATAGTTGGTTATTAATAAAAAAATAACTTTGAATGTTAAATACTTAGTGTATTTTTGACACTAATATAGATTAATTATTACATGCTACATGGCAAAAAAGATAAAACACACTGAAAAATTTGAACCTTTTAACCTCGTTGTATTCGGAGGTGACGGAGATTTAGCGCTTCGAAAAATATATCCAGCATTGTTCCATCGAGAAATGGATGGTCAGTTTCTGACTGATTACAATATCATAGCTATAACTCGTAAGGAGGGACATGAATCAAGTTTTTACGCTGATTTAACTAAATTCCTTTTGAGTTCAGCAGAAGAAGGTACTTTACCTTCAGATATTGAAAACTTCAGTAAAAAAATTCAATTAATATCTACCAAAGAAGCTTCTGTTGCAGGATATAAAAATTTAACGGAACGCATTAACGAGCATCCAGATTATCAAAATATTTTTTATTTCTCCACCCCTTCTGCTGCTTTTGGTGCTATTGCTCAAAGTTTAAAGGCGTCAGGACTTATTCATCCTAATAGCAAAGTAGTTTTAGAAAAACCTCTTGGATATAGTTTGGAGTCTTCAAAAGCTATTAACAACGAAATAATGCAAGCCTTTGATGAACATCAAGTATATCGTATTGATCATTATTTAGGCAAAGAAACTGTTCAAAATTTGATGGTGCTTCGTTTTGCAAATAATTTATTCGAACGGGCTTGGGATTTTGAAAATATAGATAATATTCAAATTACAGTTTCGGAAAGTTTAGGGGTAGAAAAACGCGCAGATTATTACGACAACAGTGGTGCCTTATTGGATATGGTTCAAAATCACTTGTTGCAACTACTTTGTTTGGTAGCCATGGAACCTCCTCATATTTTAGGAGCTGATGAAGTTCGAAATGAGAAATTAAAAGTCCTTCGCGCCTTGCGTCCTTTTACAAAAGAAAGTGTCTTAACAGATACTGTGAAAGGTCAATATACCCGAGGGAATATCCAAGGAGAAGAAGTGAGTTCATATCTGGAAGATATTGAAAAATATAATTCTAAAACTGAAACCTTTGTTGCAATCAAAACCTATGTGGACAATTGGAGGTGGAAAAATGTTCCCTTCTATTTAAGAACAGGTAAAAGAATGAAAAAGCAATACTCTGAAATTGTAATTAATTTCAAGGAAGTAACGCATAATATTTTCCCTTCTAAAGAAAAATTAAACAACAATAAATTAATTATTCGACTGCAACCAGAAGAACGCATTGAATTGGTTCAAATGACTAAAGTTCCTGGTCCGGGTGGATATCGATACAAACCTATTGCACTTAAGTTAGATTATTCCGACTCTTTTAAAGAGCGTTTTCCTGAAGCGTATGAACGCTTAATTGTCGATGTCATTCGAGGAAATCAAACGCTTTTCATGAGTCAAGATGAACTTCAAGCTGCATGGAATTGGATTGAATCTATTAACAACAATTGGAAAGCTACCAATCAAGCCAATTTATTATATGCTGCAGGAACTTGGGGTCCGGGTGATGATGTTTTGAATGAAGGAAGCAGTTGGATTACCAAAACTTGGAGAGAATAATGAAAACCTTTGATTCTAAAACAACATTAATCGAAGCTTTGGGCACCAAAATGGTGGATATTATCAATAAGGCTATTGACCAAAAAGGAGTAGCAAAGATCTTGCTCTCTGGAGGCAATACCCCAAAAGATTTGTACCTCTGGCTTTCGAAACAAAATTTAGATTTTTCTAAGATAAAAGTAGGTTTAGTTGATGAGCGTTATGTTCCACTAGAAAGCCCCTACTCCAACGAAGCCCTTGTCGCTGCAACATTATATCATAATACTACTGCAACAGGATTGATTGGAATGGTAGCAGATAGCGAAAATCCTGAACAGAACTTAAAATTAGTGGATGCTCAATACAGTACCTTTGAAAATGCTGATCTTGTACTTTTAGGTATGGGAGATGATGGACACACCGCTTCTATTTTTCCAAATGATTCCGCTTCAACAGCAGCACTTCTAGAAAAAAATGCAGGAATTTGTTATACCAAAGCTCCTTCAATTCCTGAAAATCGTATAACTTGCAACAAAGTATTATTAGACAGTGCCCTGCATACTTTTTTGATGTTAACAGGAAGTAGCAAACTGTTAAAATTTAAAACAGCAAAAGAAGAGAAAACACCAATTTCCTTTTTTCAAGGAACCACATTACAGGTCTATTACACGCCAAATTAAAAAATATGCATCCTACCATTAGTGCCGTAACGGCTCGCATTATAGAAAGAAGTAAAGCAACACGCGCTCAATATTTAAAAGATATGCAAGCGGCACATGAAGATGGTGTTACTAGACAAAGTCTACATTGTGGTAATCTCGCACATGCATTTGCTGCTTGTGGTCCAACAGACAAAGCTGCGCTTTCAGAAAATTACAAACCTAATTTAGGAATCATTACTGCCTACAACGATATGTTGTCGGCCCATAAACCCTTCGAAAACTATCCAACAGAATTGCGCGCATACGCTCAAAAACATGAGGCTGTAGCCCAAGTTGCGGGAGCTGTTCCGGCGATGTGTGACGGTGTTACACAAGGTCAACCTGGAATGGAATTGTCTTTATTCAGTCGCGATGTTGTTGCTATGGCCACTGCCGTAGGACTTTCACACAATATGTTTGACGCTATATTATGTTTGGGTATTTGCGATAAAATTGTTCCGGGTTTACTCATGGGAAGTTTGCGTTTTGGTCACTTACCCGCTGTTTTTGTTCCTGGTGGACCGATGACAAGTGGGATCAGTAACGATGAAAAAGCAAAGATTAGACAAGATTATGCTGAGGGAAAAATAGGTCGTGAAGAACTTCTCAAAGGAGAGTCAGATTCCTATCATTCTCCTGGGACATGTACCTTTTACGGGACTGCCAATTCCAATCAGATGCTGATGGAAATGATGGGATTACAACTACCAGGATCTAGTTTTGTCAATCCAGGAACCCAGTTGAGAACCTTACTCAATGAAGAAGCGGTAAAAACAGCAAGACACAACACCACTTTAGGATTAGAACGAAGTTTATCAAAAATAATCAGCGAAGAAAGTATTGTTAATGGGATTATCGGATTATTGGCAACGGGAGGTTCAACCAACCACACCATACATTTAATTGCCATTGCAAAAGCGGCTGGAATTATTATCAATTGGGAAGACATGTCAGATCTTTCAGATGTCATTCCATTATTAACCAGAATGTATCCTAATGGAGCAGCTGATGTGAATCATTTTCATGCTTCAGGAGGAATGGGATTTGTAATCCATACCTTATTAGACAATGGACTTTTGCATAACGATGTGTCTACCATATTGGGTAAAGGAATGGATCAATATACCCAAGAACCAAAAATTGAAAACAATCAGTTGGTTTGGTGCAGCGGAGCCAAAGAAAGTTTAAACACTTCCATTATAAGACCCGTAAGTGAGCCCTTTTCAAAAGATGGAGGCATTAAAATCTTGCGTGGAAATCTTGGAAGATCCGTTATCAAAACCGCAGCAGTTGCAGAGGATGACTACATTATCGAAGCAGAAGCGGTGGTATTTAATGAACAAGCAGATTTAATCAGTGCCTTTAAAAGTGGAGCACTAGACAAAGACCTAATAGCGGTGCTTCCTTTTCAGGGACCCAAGCAAAATGGAATGCCTGAATTGCACCAATTGACTCCTACTTTGAGTATTCTTCAAAAAAGAGGATTCAAAGTTGCTTTAGTCACAGACGGAAGAATGTCGGGAGCATCAGGAAAAGTACCCGCAGCGATACATTTAACACCAGAAGCCAAAGACGGTGGCTTGATAGCTAAAATTAGAACCGGCGATCGAATTCGTTTGGACGCAAGAACCGGAGCATTAGATTGCTTAGATTTTGAAACTGTCAATCAACGCAATGCGAGCACAAAAGACGCTTCATCTACGCAAGGATTTGGCCGTGAGCTATTTCGTAATTTCAGAAAGATTGTGAGTTCAAGCGAAGAAGGTGCAAGTTGCATTTTGTGATTTGAATCGTGGATTGAGCGCATCTCTACTTACTCGACACAAGTGCCTGAGTACAGGCACCTACATTCACTCACGAGATGCGCGATATTAAATACTCTTTCGAGTCAACACTGAAAGCAGTACTGATCCTACCAATAAACCCAGCACTATAAAGAGTGATAAATTGGTATCGAAATGATAGACGGGTGAGATCAGCATTTTCACTCCAATAAAAGAAAGAATTATAGCCAAGCCATACTTTAATTTAGAAAATAAATTAATAGAATTGGCCAATAAAAAATACATGGAGCGCAGTCCTAGGATGGCAAAAATATTGGAGGTGTAGAGAATAAAGGGATCATCTGGTGCCACCGTAAAGATGGCTGGAATAGAATCTACAGCAAAAATCAAATCTGTTGTTTCAATGACTACTAGAACAAGAAGTAAACGTGTTGCGATTTTTTTTCCATTGACACTGATAAAGAATTTGTCCTCATGGAAGTCGTTAGAAACGGGTAAGAATTTACGCAGCAGTCGTGCGCCAAAGCTTTGGTTAAAATCTTGTTTTTCATCATCCTCCGAGGCGAAAAAAGATTTAATTCCAGCATAGACCAAGAAAAATCCAAAGATGGAAAGAATCACATTGATTTGCGTAAACTGTTTGGTTGCCCATGAAATCTTTTCAATTTCAGTATGAGAAAGATTGAAATTCCAACCGCCCAACTGTATGGAAGGAAGATAAGTTAGATTTATAAGGCCAATTCCGGAAAAAATAAAAATAGCTCTAAAGATAAAGGCACCCATAATTCCCCAAAAGAGTACTTTATGTTGCAATTTTCCTTCCAATTTAAAATAGGAAAAGACTAAAATAAATACGAATAAATTGTCTACCGACAGGGCTTCTTCTATCCAGTAGGCAGATTGAAATTGAGCAAATTTCTCTTCACCCAATTGAAAATATACAAAGACAGAAAATAGCATCGCTACAGAAACCCAGATTAGGGTCCATAGAGCAGCTTGTTTATTCCCGACCGTTTTTGCGCTTTTATTAACAATACCCAAATCCAAAAGGAGCATCACCACCATCACCACCACAAAAGTTCCAATCAATAAAGGATTATGCATTTGTTTTTATTAGTTTCCACAAATTTACTAAAAGAATCGAAAAGAAGATTCGAAGAAAAATAATATCGAAAGCAATAACATAACCTAATCAATAAGATTTTTATTTGAAGTCCATTCATCTTTTTATCTGCCCTAAATAATTAATTATAAAATAATATTAATATAACTTTTTATCAATTAATAAATATTCGATGAAATAATAGTTTTAATAATTGACAACGAATAAATGTTCAAGTAATTGATTTTCTTCGCTTTATGAGTTTTTAATAAATACATTTAGTCACTATAAACTCAAGTAACATGACTAAATATTTACTTAACAATACTCGAAATACAATAGGAAATTCTAGCATAGGATTGAATAATCACATAGGATTTTTTAAATCAATTATTTTTAGTATCTGCATTTATTTTTAGGTCAGAACTGCTGTTTTCTTGCATACTATGAACTCCGCAAGCAACACAAGAGACTCGAAGAAAACTATTTAAATTGAATAATAAAGTAAAATTAAAATACCTCATTTAGTCCGTAAGGTGAAACTATGAAAACTTTAATACTATGAAAAATTCTTACATATTATTGGGTAGAAATACCCGAAAAACTTATGAAACAGGATCTGCTTTTGGAAGTAACTTTGGAAAAGTTACGATTTTAGCATCAATCTTGACTTTGTTCTTAGTTTTTTTCAATTCAAATGCCAAAGCTCAGTGTTCAAATTGTAATTCAAATTATCCAGGAGGAACATTTTCTACAACCTCTTCTGCATGGTCAACTGTCGGAACAGCAATTTATGGAGGTGAATATGCTTTCTACAATGTAAGTGTTGGCTCTACATATGTATGGACAACTTGTGGCTTAGCGGCTTATGACACACAATTAACCCTTAAACAGGGTAGTAATTGTAATGGTACTAATATAGCTTACAGTGATGATTTTTGTGGGGCACAATCTCAAATTACATGGACGGCCACATTTACAGGCACAGTAACAGTGCTATTAAGCCAATATTATTGTTCAAACAATAATACTAATACTAGAATCGATTGGAGATGCAGTAATTTTGTAGCTACTTGTACTTCTCCCGCTGCTCCTGGTTTCGGCATAAACACATGGAATGTCCTTGGTTATGAACATGCAACTTACAATTATTCTAATTTAGCAACATTAACAGGAGAAACATATAAAGGATCATACTCTGATGCAACCATAGATATTAATTCAGAATTAAGATGGGGAGCAAGTTTATCTCCTTCAAGCGCGACTTCTTACACAGGCTGTCCAGTTACCATTGATAACCATACAGTAGTTTATAAAAGACAAGGATTTCCAAATGCTTTTTACAATATCGACTTAAACACCCATGATGATGGTGTGCAATGTTATGTGAATGGTTCACTTGTTTATCAAATTGATGGTTGTTGCGCTGACAGAGGAATAATTTGGTCAGGTGTTTTATGTTCAACAAGTACAGTTGAATTTAGAGTGATGGAAGGTGGAGGTGGCAGCAATCTTAATGTTGATTTTATAGATGTTCCATTCACGACTAATGCTGGAGCGGATGTAACAATTTGTAATGGGCAAACAACTTCTCTCGGTGTTATTCCAAGTTCATCAACATCACCAGTTTCAAGTTCTGCAAGCGGAACTGACAACACAAATTTCACTACTTCAGTTTCATTATCAGGTGCTATTTCTGGTGCGACCATTACCTCATTAACTTTCACTCCTTCATTGAATTACTATGGAACTGCTTGTTCAGCTTATAACTCCTGGTATGTAATGCAATATTGGAATGGATCATCTTGGGTTAATTTACCTTGTGGTAGTTCAGTAACTATTAATGCTTTTAATGGATACGGAGTAAATGGTTTAGAATTTAAAATTCGAGTAATTGATTTAGATGCTTTTGGAGATGCTGTTACCATTAGCATTAATAATTTAAT
Organism: Flavobacteriales bacterium; assembly: GCA_947447525.1. Lineage (GTDB taxonomy): Bacteria > Bacteroidota > Bacteroidia > Flavobacteriales_D > Crocinitomicaceae > UBA952. Next base: position 37,648 of record CANFJL010000016.1, read on the forward strand.
TGCTAATTATTCTAATATTTATAGCTGGTCACCAACAAATAACTTAAGTTCATCTACTATTTCAAATCCTACTTGTTCATCAATAAGTACAACAACATATACTTTAACTTCAAGTTCTAACGGTTGTTCAATTACAGACCAAGTAGCAGTAACAGTTTCACCAACATCAGTTGGAGGAACAATAGCAGGAAGCGCAACGGTTTGTACTGGAACAAATTCAACGACATTAACATTGAGTGGTCATACAGGTTCAATTACCCGTTGGGAATCATCTACCTCAAGCACTTTTGCTTCTGCAGTAACAACTATTGCTAACACTACAACAACATTAACTGCAACTAATTTAACGGCAACAACTTATTACAGAGCGGTAGTAACGAGTGGTGCATGTTCTGCAGCAAATAGTGCAACAGCAACGGTTACTGTTTCCCCTGCTTCAGTTGGAGGAACAATAGCAGGAAGCGCAACGGTTTGTACTGGAACAAATTCAACGACATTAACATTGAGCGGTCATACAGGTTCAATTACCCGTTGGGAATCATCCACCTCAAGCACTTTTGCTTCTGCAGTGTCAACTATTGCTAACACTACAACAACATTAATTGCAACTAATTTAACGGCAACAACTTATTACAGAGCGGTTATTACAAGTGGTGCATGTTCTGCTGCAAATAGTGCTACTGCAACGGTTACGGTTTCCCCTACTTCAGTTGGAGGAACGATAGCAGGAAGCGCAACGGTTTGTACTGGAACAAATTCAACGTCATTAACATTGAGCGGTCATACAGGTTCAATTACCCGTTGGGAATCATCTACCTCAAGCACTTTTGCTTCTGCAGTAACAACTATTGCTAACACTACAACAACATTAACTGCAACTAATTTAACTGCAACAACTTATTATAGAGCGGTTATTACAAGTGGGTCTTGTGCTGCAGCAAATAGTGCAACAGCAACAGTTACGGTTTCCCCTACTTCCGTGGGTGGAACAATTGCAGGAAGCGCAACGGTTTGTGAAGGAACGAACTCTACTGTATTAACCTTGAGTGGTTATACAGGTTCAATTACCCGTTGGGAATCATCTACCTCAAGCACTTTTGCTTCTGCAGTAACTACTATTGCTAACACTACAACAACATTAACGGCAACTAATTTAATGGCAACAACTTATTTCAGAGCGGTTATTACAAGTGGTGCATGTTCTGCTGCAAATAGTGCTAATGCTTCCGTTACAGTGAATAACACTGCAGATTTTGCGAATCTTCAATGGCCTCAGTCAGCAAGTATCTCTTGCGGATCAAGTGTAGCAGTATATGGAAAAATATATGATGCAGCATTGACGCCTGCAGCAGGCGCCAATGCAACAATCACGGTAGAAGTTGGTGTATCAACAAGCAATACAGATCCAAGTACTTGGTCTTCAGGTGTATGGTTAGCGGCAACGTACAATGCTCAAGTAGTGAATGACGACGAGTATACAGCGAATATTGGCACTACATTGGTTCCTGGCACTTATTACTATACCTTCCGCTATCAAATTGGATCAACAGGTTGTTACAAGTATGGTGGATACAATGGTGGTTTCTGGAACGGTACTACAAATGTCAACGGTACCTTGACAGTGAATGGAAGCATCTTAGATTATGCCAATGTTCAGTTCCCAACATCGGGAAGCATATGTGCAGGAGGATCATATACAGTTTATGGTCAAGTGTATGAATCAGGAGTAACCAATGGAGCAGGAGCTGCAACCGGAATGATCGCTGAGATTGGAGTTTCAAGTTCGAACACGGATCCAAGCACATGGGCAAATGGTGCGTGGTCTTCTTCATCGTTTAACGCACAATCAGGAAACAATGACGAGTTCGTAGCTTCGATTGGAAGTTCATTGGCTCAAGGGACATATTACTATGCTTTCCGTTATAAGTTGGCTTCTGCATGTAATTATCAGTATGGAGCAGTGAATGGTTTCTGGAATGGCACATCGAATACCAATGGTGTATTAACCGTCAACGCCCTTCCAACCGCTAATGCTGGTGTGGACATCACAGGCGCCTCTACTTGTGGAAAAAATACGGTTACGGTAAATGCTACCGCATTAAATAACAATGAAACTGGTGCTTGGTCGGTTGTCACGCAAGGTGCTGGTGCTACCCTACCCGGTTTATTCTCGGCAGTTACTACTCCAACGGATGACTTCACAGGATCTTATGGTGGTACTTACACCCTTGCTTGGACCGTAACCAACACGACTACTAATTGTACCAATACCGACAATATGGTAGTAACTTTCAATCAACCCAACACGAGTTCATTAGGTTCTTCTATTGGAAATGCTGATTTCCTTTGGAATGGTTTGACGAGTGTCGATTGGTCCACAGGAGGCAATTGGTTTAAAAATGTATCTGGAGTATACCAACTTCAAACAGGAACTATTGAACCTATAAGTTCTAGTCAAGTATTTTCACTTACTGCCGCTCAAGGTGGCGTATGTATTGGAAGCAATATGCCAACCATCGGAAATGGCGACAATGCCCTAGATGTATTTGTTGGAAGTGGCATTACTTTGAATTTGGCCAGTGGCTCCTTGAACTTAAGTGGAAACTTAGTCAATAACGGAACCATTAATGCAGCCCAAGGAACTATTAATTTCATTGGATCAACTAATGCTACGGTAAGTGGTTCGGGTGCTACTACCCTCAATAATGTTACGATTAATAAGTCAAGTGGCGCTACCCTTACATTAAGCACTAATGTTGCTGTTAATGGCATATTGAATATGACACAAGGAAATGTATTCACGGCTACTTCTCCGAATGGTTTGCTCACTTTAGGAACAAGTTCAGCCGTTCCTGGAACACTTTCGTGGACCAGTGGAAATATCGTTGGACCGTTTAGAAGATTCTTCACCACTGCAGCAACACAAGGCAACGAAGGATTATTCCCAGTGGGAACAGCTACCTACCAGCGTTATGCTAAAGTTAATTTTACAGCAAGTCCGGGTACCAACCAAAGCTTAACCGCTTGGTACAAAGCAGGAGCTCCAATGAGTGCTGGTGTTGCCTTGTATAATGGACTTCCATTAACGACACAAGACGGACAATTAATTCAGAATTATTCAGCTGATGGATACTGGCAAATAGATCCAACGGACAACAACTACAATGCAGCTATTAATAGTGCTAACTATTCTATTGATTTATATGCCAACAATCTTACTGGTATGCAAGACCCAACGATTTGTCGTATCATTAAAGCTGCGGGATCCAACACCAGTTCGAGCAACCATATACAATGGCAAGGGTGTGGTACGCATACCACGATCCCAACA
>CANFJL010000017.1 GCA_947447525.1 Flavobacteriales bacterium
ATGAATAGGTTCGAAGTATTTTCAATCCCCACCAAATTTGGATGCAAGCGATTGATCTTTCAGATAATCTTAGCATATACCAAATTCAGCGGGTTTCAAAAACCACCTATTGCAAGGTCTAAACTAGAATGTTATTATTATTTTCTTTTTAGTTGGCGCATTTTTTTTAATCAAGAATAGCGCATTGAAAGACGGGTACCATGGCTTTCGGCTACGCTCAATCCACTTTTAAAGCTCATCGAGCGAAGTCGAGATGTGCGGAAAAAAAGTAGAGAGAACTAGCTTGCTTTAAGGTGAAGTTGAACAAAAAAAAGCCAACCGTATCCTTCTATAAACTCATTTCTCCAACAATATTCTTCTGAAGGATTTCGATTCTTTCTGAATGACTTTCATATCTTCCCAGTACATACATTAATTTTGCAAGCGCCGCCTCTGTGGTCATGTCTTTTCCGCTAAGCACTCCAATTTTTTCAAAAAAGGAGCTGGTCTGATACTGACCTTGTCGCACCGAACCAGAAGAACATTGCGTCACATTTAGAATAATTCCCCCCTCGGCGATATAGTTGCTAATTAAATCAATCATATCTTGATTATTGGGAGCGTTACCAGCGCCGAATGTTTCTATTACAATTCCTTTAAATTGATTTACATTAAACAGGAATTCATATTGTTTAAAAGGAATACTCGGATATATTTTTAACAGTCCAATTCGTGTTTCTAAATTTTTATATACCTGAAGCACTTGATTTTCTTCAATTTTTTGATGTTCAAGATGGTATTCAATGGTAACCCCAGCAACGGCCAACGGTGGATAATTCGGCGAGGAAAACGCCTCAAATTGATTGGCAGAAATTTTCGTACAACGATTTCCTCTATAAAGTGAATACTCAAAGTAGATGGCAACTTCTTGAACAGTTGCCGAACCATCCATGTTTTTTGCTGCAGCAATTTCAACCGCCGCTTTTGCCAAACGCTTTTTAGCTGCTTTCAATTTTATGTTAATCTAAAAGAATTTACAACTCTTTCTATTCTGTCACGGTACACTACTTGGTTGTGCTTCGTAATCCTGAGCAACTTCTAAAGAAATATTTATTGATCCGTTTGAAAGTCTTATCGAAAATCCAAAATCTTCATTTATAAAGAGTTCTTGATAATCACCAATTTTAGGATTAAGTGTCCTTGCAAGTGATGTTACAGCCATCACACTACTTTGATATTGCGTTGTCTTCGTCATAATCTATTGAAATTTTTTACCATACATTTATATAGACCATCATTTTAGGATATAAATAACTCACCCCACAAACAAACCCAAATCCTCTCAAATATCCAACTCTCAGTATCGAAAACAAGAACCAATTCCATCAAAACTAGAAATCATTCTATTTTTTTCTATTTTGTACGTAATTTGATTTTAGTTCATCAATTTTGCGGCGAAATAGAACATTAATTTTGTCACCTAACTTTAAAAATTTATATTATGTCTTTTAATGGAAATGAAGGAGCGATTATCACGCTTGAGAAGGGTTCAGAAATGACTGCAAGATTTCGCAGAACTATTTCAACTGGTGATACTCTTGGGCAATTTATTGGTTCAAATCTGTTGAACCGAATTTTAGCTCAAGAGAACTGTGTTGGTATTAGATTTTACTATGCTCTTGATGAAAACAATAAGAAGAATTTGGTTTGTGTTGGAGTGGATGCAAATGAAAATGATTTATACGAAGGAATAGTAGCTGATGAGTTTCAAAGATGCCCACCTCACAGTTCAAACTCAAATCCATTGAATAGTTAATTTTGGACTTCTGGATTTACATAGTAGTGTTATTTTCAAGTGCCATTCCCCTTGTTTTTCTATTGAAATCAAGGGGTCACTTGTTTTTAAATAGTGAATTTGGAAAATTGATTTCATTTAGATTTTTAACAGATATTCTTTGTTTCCTATTTGAAGTAACCATTGAGAACAGTAATCCTCTATTTCATTTTACTCTTCCTATAAACTTTTACTTAATCTACAATATTTATTCAAAGGTTTTTAATTTAAAGAGTATAGAAACCCCATTATTTTCAGTTGTATTGGGTGTTTTTTGTTACGAATTATATAATAACTCAATATTGGAATCCAATCAAATGATAAACGTAATTAGTTACTTTTTAATTTCAATCTTAGGTTTTGTGATTATCGTTAAAGTCCCATTTAATGATTATATTAAAAATGTAATATTTCCGATAGTGGGATATTATTCAATATTGTTTTTCTATTCGATTTTTGAGGATCAAATAGACAATTCAATTTTTATTTACGATTATATTTTCTATGTTTTTGCTTCTATAACCCTATTCCTTAACCTAATTTTTTCAAGAGCAATATGGCTGAAGAAAGTAATATAGTTTTCATAGCGTCATCTGGAATGACTTTCTCGTTCATGATGATTGTGAGCTTGTATTTGCTTGCAAAAAAGAATCAGAAAATAAAATCCCTCTCCGAAAAACTCATCAAAGAAACCGAAGAGAAAAAGGAACTCGAAAAACTTGAAGTGGCAATTACCACCCAGGAAAAGGAACGAAGCGAAATCGCGCGCTTACTTCATGATGATGTAGGTGCGCGATTATCTTTTGTATTGAGACATCTTACAAATGTGGAGGATAGATCAGAGTTGGGTGAGGCTGATATGAATGAGGTGTCTTTAACGAAGGGTTATGTTGAAGATAGCGTTGAGCAAATTCGTCAGATTACCAAAGGCTTGGTGCCACATTATTTATTGAAGTTTGGTTTGAAGAAAGCTTTGGAAAGAATGTCCAAACAGAAAACGGAATCTTTAATTGAAACGTTTGTTTTTCTTTCAGAAATTCCAAATGATTTAGTCATACCAGATGAAATCAGTATGCATTATTTCTACCTTGCCAGTGAGTTGATGACCAACCTATTGAAGCATAGCTATCCTACTTCGATTGAGATGAGTTTAATCTTAGAGAATGAAGAATTGAAAATGAATATCAAACACGATGGGATTGCATTAACTCAACGTGATTTTAATGTGCTTGCTTCTGAATTAGATAGTTTTGGACTAGAAAACATTAAATATCGATTGAAAGTCATTAAAGGAAAACTTACCTTTAAACGTAATGAAAGTTGCGGGATGATTGAATTGAAAACTAAAATTCACTTAGGAAATGGATGATACTTCTCAGAAAATAAGATTAGCACTTGTTGAAGATTTAGAAATAGTTAGAACGGGTATCGGAAAAATGTTAGCTGAAATCCCAGGTTGTGATTATGTCTTTGAAGCTTCAAACGGACAATACTTTTTAGATCAACTGGCTACCAAACCAATTGACGTTGTTTTGCTCGATTTGGAAATGCCTGTACTCAATGGAATCCAAACGCTTGAAATACTTAAAAAGCAAGAGTCCAAAGTGAAAGTCATCATTCTGACAATGCACAAAGATCTCGATATCGCATTTGAGTTGCTTGCAAGAGGTGCCGATGCCTATCTATTGAAGGAAAGTTCAACACGTGAAATGATCAATGCGATTACAACGGTTTTTCAAGATGGAAAGTACTCTAATCATTTTATGAATGAAGCAGTCATCAATTCCACAGCAACGGATCGAAAGGTTAAAAGTCGGATGAAGCATCTGAAACTAGATGAACGCGATTTAAAAATAATCCGAATGATCTGCGATGGTGTGAAAGGTCAAGAAATAGCCGATGCTGTTTTTACTTCTAAAAAGAACCTAGACCTTATTCGAACGAAACTCATGAAAAAGTTCAATGTCACAACTGCGAATGAACTCATCCGTTTAAGTATTATTAATGGCTTTTATAAGCCAAGGTCGAATGAGGAGATTGAAAGAGAAAAAGAAGATATTCTTTCTGCGAATAGTTTAAGACAACAAGAAAGTTTGTTGGGGAGTTTGGGGTTTTAGCAACTTAATAGATTTTGTACATTCATTTTGGAATTATCAGTCAAGATTAACGGTTATAAAAACCAATGTCTATTTTCCTAACTAGGATTTATTAACTTTTATTAAGTTATTTTAAATCTTTAATTCTTTAGAGATTTTTCATTACTAAAGAGATGTCTCATTTAGAATTCACTAATTAGATTTCTAATTTTTATTTATTATTTAAAGAGGAAAGAGTGATGTTTTTCATTCTGAAATAATATGATTTTTTAGGACTAGAAATAATTCTATTTATTTATAGAATAAAAAATTCTTTGTTTTTCGAACTCCGATGATACTTTCGTAGAAAATTTTTTAGTCATGAAATACATTTATAGTTTAATCTTTGTTTATTTAATTTCAAATAATTCAGTAAGTGCTCAATTAGATTGTTTACCACCTTCAATTAAGGAGTATTATAGACCTTCAGGGTGGATTTATTTTGTTCCAAATACCATAAATTACAATGATCTTTTCATTATTCACAAACATTGTTTTCTTACACATCAGGAAGATTCAATGAAATTAGTACGTAACTGGACAGATGATATTCTAAATTTAAAACATTATCGATATCAACAAACTTATTTAGGCATCGAGGTTGAGGGGTGTGAATTCACGCTCCACACAGATAATGAAGATAATCTAGTTTATGCAAATGGAAAAATATGCCCAAATATTTCCTCTAAATTTAGTACCAGGACAATTTCAGAAAATGAAGCACTGAATATAATTTTAGAATCTTATGGAGATCATATTTTTTCTTGGGAAGATTCGTCTTATGAGGAGTCATATCAAATTGACGAAAACGACCCTAACGCAACAACTTATCCTACTGGTCAACTTTTATTTGCATTAGAAAACGAGTATAATGTCAACTACGAAATGAATCCTAATGACTATCGCTTAGCATGGAAGTTTGAAATGTACAGTATTAATCCTGATATGAACATGGAAATTTATGTAGATGCTTTGAACGGTCAAATTTTCGAAGTTAATGATACCAGAGAATTTGATGGGCTTGCACCAGTTTCAGGATTTGGCAATAAAATTATTGACACTAAACAGCGTGGTTGGCCTTATAATGACCATATTTTACAGACTGATAACTCAGATTTTAATATTAATACCAAATATAACGTTTTTAATAGTTGGTTAACAACAAGTCAAATTTCTGATAGTGATGATAATTGGGGTGTAGATCTGATTAAAGCAACGACTCCTCATTGGATGATTGCGAAAACATGGTCTTATTTTAAATTGAAATTTAATAGGGATGGGATGAATAATAATAATGAAGTAAGGGTTTATGCAGATAAAGAATTTTCTTCATTTAATAATTCCGCCGAGTTATATGGCGCAACATACGATCATAAACTTGGACAGGATTATATTGTATTAGGATATTTTCAAAATGAATTAAATGAAATTATTTATAGTAATGAATTATCAATACTAGCTCATGAATTTACACATGGAATTAATAACTATGAAGGCAAATTAAAATATAAGTTTGAATCCGGTGCTTTAAGCGAATCATTTTCAGATATTTTTGGATTTGTCACACGAAATTGGGAAACAGGCTCTACCGATTGGATTATCGGAATTCCCGAAACCAATAATATGGAAAAACGAAATTTAGAATTACCAAAGCAATATGGCTTACACTACAATAATAATTACATCAATGTACTTGGTCAACCTAATTGTTATTTAGGTGATTATTATTACACCTCAACAAATCTAATTGATTACGGAGGTGTTCATGTAAATAGTGGTGTAATGAATCATTGGTTTTATATTTTAAGCAATGGTAAAACAAGCACAAATGATTTGGGTAATTATTATTCAGTTTTTGGAATAGGAATTGAAAAAAGTGCGGAGTTAACATATTATAACTTTGTTAATAACATGCAGAAACGTTCTAAATATGAAGATGCAATGGAAGGTGCTATTATTGCTTCAAAACTATTATATGGAGAATGCTCCTTAGAACATATAAGCACTCAAAATGCATGGTATGCAGTTGGTTTGGGAACCAATTCGCAATGTGATGAATCTTCTTTAATTGAGTATAACATGAATTTTAATGTTTCACCTAATCCAGTTTTAGACCATCTAGTCATTTCAACTTTAGATAACAACCCTAAAAATGTTATGGTTTTATCTTTTGACGGTACATTAGTCTATCAATCCAATAAGTATTCTGATAAAGAATTTGAAATCAATTTGAGTGATTTGATTTCAGGAACATATTTAGTTAAAATAACATTTGAAAATGGAACAATATCATGGAGAAAAATAATAAAATTATAAAGGCGCCATCATTTCTTGCAGCAATTTTCTTAAGTGTTTCGCTTAGTGCACAATTAACTGATTCTAGGGACAGCAAACTAGCATTTCAGCTAAGTTCTACGCTTAATTTTTCAAATAATGATTTAGGTTTAAACTTTTCAAATCCTCTTAAATCAGGGTTGCATTTTCAGATAGATGGCACTTTGCATAATAAATCTAGTTTCTATCTTTCATTAACACATATAAATCAATTTAGAAATGAAAGACCTACCGGAAACTTCGAACTCATTGCATTAAAAGCTTATTCCATTAGTGCAGGATACAAAGTTTTCAAGCACAATAAAAAAGATTTAAGTTTTAATCTTTTTGCAGGAATAGAGGCAAGATTAGGAAATGAACGTTATGCTTTGTTTCCAACGATAATTTGGACTCAACCTACGAATATTGCAACTAGAACTTGTTCGGATGTTGGAATGTCTATAACGCCAAATTTGCAGTATAAAATTTCAAGTAATTTGACATTGAATGTATTCATTAGGCAAAGCCTCTTTATTTATTTGAACAAGAACTATTTTCCAACAAATATATTTCCGTCGCGGATGAATACGCGTATTGGTTTAGGGGTTTCTTATTCATTATTCTAGTTTGCAAGATTAATTTTATTTAATTAATACTAAACGGCTTAACCATGCTTTATTAAACTTTCTATGAAGAGTAATTGAAAAAGTTAATAGGAAGCTCCACCCTATCCATATTAAAATTTCTAAATGATTAAAAACGAACAATAAAATCTTCAAGTATGCGAAATAATTACTAAGAAAACACAACAATCTTTTTACAATGATGTTCTCCATTGAAAATAAATGTTAGCCAATAAATCCCATTAGACAAATTACTAATATCAAATGATTCAATGTGTGAGGAAAGAGTGAATTCATTAATGATTTTTCCACTAAAATCAACAAGTTTAATATTTAGAGGTTGGTCTGTATTTACAGAGATATTTAGATTATTACTTGCTGGGTTCGGAAATACGTTGAAGTCAAGTTTTGTTGTTAATTCATTCAATGATAAAGTTGAGTTAAAATTAATTCCCCAAATGTCAAAACCTCCAATACCTGCACATATTTTATCATTTTGCGCTGATCCATTTGAGTATGCAAGTACTTTAATATTTGACGTGCTAGGTTCAATACCGAAATCAACCACGTAATCATCTGATGGTGTCCCTAATGTTTGATCGGCAATTAAATTGAAATTCGCATCAACTGCATAAAGCCAGACATCCATCATACCAATGTTTGCCTCCGACTTAAAGGGATTTAACGGAGAATCAGAATTTGCCGCGACGACAATATTCCCGTTAGACCATTCGGAAATACGATTTCCAAAATCTTGATTAACTCCACCAATTGTTTTTTGCTGCAAAATGTCTAAATTGTTATTTAATCTCAAAAGCCAAGTGTCCATAAGACCATAGGAATCTTCGGATTTGAGTCCAGATTGATTAGACCAACTTTGAGCCAAAACAAGTAAGTTTCCATCAGAACTAAGTATAACATCAGAAACTTGATCTATGTCTGATCCTCCGATGGTTTTCTGTTGTTGTATAACGCAATTTGTGTCCAAGTCAATAACCCAAAGGTCAGACAATCCAAAACTTACTTGTGTTTTCAAACCTGACAAATTCGACCAGGATTCTGCAACTAACTTGAGTTGATTTGGACCTACCTGAACAATCATTGGTCGTGTATCAATGTCTGAACCTCCAATACTCCAATCATTTAGTATAGAACCGTTTGAATTTAATTTCAAGCACCAAATATCAGTTGAACCATAATTCAAAGAGGTTTTGTTACCAGAATTACTAGAAGAAGATGAACCAAACGCCATTATATTCCCTGAAGTTAACTCTATTAACTCATTGAATCCATCCATTGCAATTCCACCGTAATTTTTATCCCAGACAATGTTTCCAGAACTATTTAACTTGATCATCCAGGCATCCCAAGAGCCAAACAATACATTGCTTTGCTCGAAACTAGCGGGTGATTTTGTTGTTCCTCCTATATAAATGTTTTGATCAGCGCTTATTAATAAGTCCGAAGGAAGGTCAATGTTAGTGCCTCCAATGGTTTTCTGCCATACAATTTGTTCATTCGCATCCAAACATACAATCCAGATATCGTAATCACCCCTGCTATTCTCAGTTTTATCTGCAGAGGCAGGGGAATTACTTTGAGTAAGTAAAATTTTATTGCCGTTGTTTAGTTTAGCTTGTTTGACTGGGATATCCGAATTAATGGCTCCGATGCAAAATTGACTAGAAATATTAAAAGATTGAGAATAAATAGAATGAAATTCTACTAGGATTAAAAGAAAAAACAACCATTTATACATCTTGAATATTTTTAATAGCTAAACTACAAATTAATTCTTGTTCGTAATCTGCGTGTATATCGAACCATCACCCATTGTAAATTTATTAATTAATATTCCACTTGGCAAAGTTTGATTTGGATCAATTTTAATTGTATATGGATTATTTATTGATGTAGTTTTGAATTCGATGTTTTGCTTAAAAAGGACCTCGCCGTTTGAATCATGAAGCTCATAAAGCATTTCACCACTAAATGGTGCGCTTATATTCATAGAATAGAAATCATCATTATGAGGAACAGGGAAAATAACAACATTTACTAGGTCCTTTTGTAATAATGAAAATGAAAAAGTTTCTTTTGCATCAATTATTACTGGATAATAATTTCCTTTTTTTGAATGCGCGGTAAACCAATATAAACCTTCATTTAATAAAACCGAACTTCCAATGCTTTCAATACCAGAATAACTCCAAATTGGAGAAGTTTGATCAGTTGTGAAATCAAAAGGAACGAATTCCGCAAAATCTAAATTTTCCCACCATGGATTACTGTCTCCGCCATCCAAGCAATCATCTATTTGGTTAAGAATGTCAAATGGACTATTACTCATATCAACAACATTATTCAAGATTGAAGGTAAACAATCTGTATTAAAAACATCGTTTTCACCTGTTGATAAAGAAAAACCGTTTCCATAACAGACAAGTGCAGGGCCGCCGTTAGAAATTAAAGTACTCGAAGAATTTATTATGTTAATTGAATAATTAAGGCTAAAGTTGCAATAAGGAAGAAGAAAATCAGATGACTTCATATATGTGTCAAAATCTTTCCAAGGACCAAAGTCTTTTCGAATCATGTAATAAGACCCTGAAATATAATTGTTGTAAGGATCTTTAATGGTTACACCTGGAGCAAGATTAGCAGTATTTAAAAGTCCTGAAAAATCAACAGGAGATAAATTATGTAATGTTTGAATAGTATTGTTAGGGTAATTTTGGCTAACCCAAATGCTTGCTTGTGCTGGGGTATAATATCCATAGAAGGGTATTTCCAAATTATCTTGATTAATTCGATATGCTCCCATCGATGAAATAAATCCCATACTAGTTAAATCCTCATTTTCATCAATATAACCCCATAATCTATTATCATAAGCATAAGCCTCACCAAGCCAATTGCCATCACAAATGGCACCACAAAGAGGAATGCTTCTTTTTTGGCCCGGAGGAGCTGGAAATATTCCAATACCAATATCCTCGCCAAAATTTATTAAATTGTTTTGCGAATTAATTCCTGATATTGAAACCCTTATGTCTCTTGTTTTGTCAGATGTTAATTCATCAGACACTTTCAAATAATTTTTACCGCAAACAGAAACACGTTCAATAAATTTCATCGTATACTCATGTGTGCTATCTCCGTAATATTCCCTTTCTGAAAAATCAAAATTCCAGCATTTAATTGGAATTAATGGTTCCTTCAAGATAAGATATCCTTGACCATTTTTACAATTCTTAAGTAAAATTGTATCTACTTGAGCATTCGAACAAAATATCGTTCCAATTGCCATATAGAACGATAAAGCTAATTTTCTAATTTGTTTTTTCATGTTTTTTTCTGCGAAACTAATGATTCGGAAGCTTTTCGAGTTAAAAATATATTCTAGTTTTTTAAGAACATTTTCTATTTTTTTTAATCCTCAAACACAAAAAAAGCTTAACCTGAAATTGAATAAATTGGTTTCGGTTCTTCACTTTTTTTTGTTCCTTTAGCAGGTTTATTTTTTGATTTTCATTCAGTTTTAGCAATAACTGCCATGTTTCATATTTTCAGTAATCTTTCTAAGGTTGCTGTATTCAGAAAGGGGGTCAATAAAAGACTTATTCTGAATATTGGAATTCCATCAGTTATTTTTGCTATAATTGGCGCCTTCTTAAGTAAGTATATAGACAATAAAATATTAGAATTGACTTATGCTATTTTCTTAATAGTAATAAGTTTAAGTTTGATTTTATATAAAACTCTTACTATTAAACCCACTTTTTTTAACTCAATTCTAGGTGGTGCCCTATCAGGAATTAGCACAGGTATATTAGGGTCTGGTGGCGCAATAAGAGGTTTGACTTTGGCGGCCTTTGATTTTGAAAAACATATTTTTATTACAACCTCTTCAATAATTGATTTGGGACTTGATTTCAGCCGAAGTACAGTGTATTTTTTCAATGGGTACTTTCATCAACACGATCTCTACTTAATACCGATCCTTATTGTTGTAAGTATCCTTGGCTCTTTTTTAGGCAAAAAAATTCTAAGTAAATTTTCTCAGTTTCAATTTAAATATTTCGTCCTTTTTTTAATTCTAATTATAGGAATATTTATGTTAGGTAAGAATATTTGGCATTATATATCTTGATTAAATATCCTTCTATAAACTCATTTCTCCAACAATATTCTTCTGAAGGGCTTCGATTCTTTCGGAATGGTTTTCATGTCTACCCAGTACATACATCAATTTTGCAAGCGCCGCCTCTGTGGTCATGTCTTTTCCGCTAAGCACTCCAATTTTTTCAAAAAAGGAGCTGGTCTGATACTGACCTTGACGCACCGAACCAGAAGAACATTGGGTTACATTTAGTATAATCCCCCCCGCTGCGATATAGTTGGTAATTAAGTCAATCATATCTTGATTATTGGGGGCGTTCCCAGCACCAAATGTTTCTATTACAATTCCTTTAAACTGATGGATATTAAACAGGAATTCATATTGTTTAAAAGGAATACTCGGGTATATTTTTAACAGTCCAATTCGTGTTTCTAAATTTTTATATACCTGAAGCACTTGATTTTCTTCAATTTTTTGATGTTCAAGATGGTATTCAATGGTAACCCCAGCAACGGCCAGTGGGGGGTAATTCGGCGAGGAAAACGCCTCAAATTGATTGGCAGAAATTTTCGTACAACGATTTCCTCTATAAAGTGAATACTCAAAGTAGATGGCAACTTCTTGAACAGTAGCCGAACCGTCTTTATTTTTTGCTGCAGCAATTTCAACCGCCGTAATTAAGTTCTCTTTGCCATCTGTACGAATAGTTCCTATGGGTAATTGTGACCCCGTAAGGATAATAGGTTTATTTAAACCTTGCAACATGAAGCTTAATGCAGAGGCTGTATAGGCCATGGTATCTGATCCATGGAGTACAACAAACCCATCATAAGTTTCATAATTATCATTGATAATGTCTACCAATTGTTTCCAATGTGCACAGGTCATATCTGAAGAATCGATAGCTTTTTCAAAACTAATGCTGCTTAAATCTACATGAAGCCTTTCCAATTCTGGAATGTGATCAAACACATAATTAAAATCGAGACTTTTGAGTTCCCCAGTTCTGAGATCCTTAATCATTCCAATGGTCCCACCGGTGTAGATGAGCAATATTTTAGCTTTCATATTAAAATCGATTTAATTGAAAAAGTTCCTCTGCATTTTGAGTGCTTATTCGAGCAATTTCCTCTAAAGGAACCTGATAGAGATCTACTAATTTATAAGCAACCTCTAACATATAAGCAGATTCATTTCTTTTGCCTCTGTAGGGAACGGGGGGCAAATAAGGGGCGTCTGTTTCTAAAACCAAATCATTTAAATCGGCAGATTCTACTAGCGTTGATCCTAGATTTGTGTTTTTGTAGGTAAGCACTCCGCCAATCCCCAATAAAAATCCACCATAACTTTTTATGTGTTGCACTTGCTCTTTATTTCCAGTAAAACAATGAAAAACCCCCTTGAGCTTAGCATCATTTTCTTTATCTAATATTTGGAAGATTTCATTAAAAGCATCACGAGCGTGAATAGCAATGGGTAAGTCAAGTTTTTTAGCCCATTGAATTTGTTGAATAAAGGCTGTTTTTTGTTCTTCAATGTAAGTTTTATCCCAATAAAGATCCATCCCGATTTCTCCTATGGCACAAAATCTAAGAGGATCGGCAAATAAATAACTTTCAATTTTTTCTAATTGTTGCTCCCAATCCCCTTTTACATAGGCGGGATGTAAACCCATCATAGGGATACAATTTGAATACTTTTCTTGAATAGCAAACATAGGCTCAATGCTCTCCACATCAATATTGGGCATCAATATTTTGGTGATGCCCGCCTTTTGTGCACTAGAAATAGTTGCGTCTAAATCACCCTGAAAAGCTTCATCATAGGTGTGAGCATGTGTATCTATAAATTGCATTTAGAGTTCTTTCTGTTTATTGGAGAGTTCCCAATTCCATGCGTCTTTTATAGCATCTTTATAGGAAAATTGCGCTTGCCAGTTTAATAATGATTTCGCAAGATCTACATTTGCGTATATTTCAATAATATCACCAGTTCTCCTTGGAGCAAATTCCCATGGGAGTTTTGTGCCGCTAATTTCTTCAAAGGCATCAATCATTTGTAGGACACTAGTACCTTTTCCGGTACCGACATTAATATATTCACAAGATGCAATTGAATTATTGCCCAATGCCTCGACGGCTTTAATATGCGCGTCCGCCAAATCCATCACATGAATATAATCTCTTATACAAGTTCCATCTATTGTGGGATAGTCATTCCCAAAAACTAATAATTTACTATGTTTACCAATTCCAGTTTGTGTAATAAAGGGCAATAAATTATTTGGTTTTCCAATAGGTAATTCACCTATTAAACCACTAGGATGCGCACCAATTGGATTAAAATAACGCAAACAAATAACTTTAAAACTACTATTTGCTTTAGCATAATCAGATATAATTTGCTCGGCCATCCATTTGGTATATCCGTACGGAGAGGTTGGGAGTTGCTTTGGTGTTTTTTCGTTTACTTCTTTTACTGCATCTGGTTCTCCATAAACGGTACAAGAGGAAGAAAACACCAATTCATAAACCTCAAATAATTCCATGCACTCAATAATATTCAGTAACCCGATAAGGTTGTTTTGATAATATTTCAAAGGTTCTAGAACAGATTCACCCACAGCTTTAAAGGCAGCGAAATGAATTACAGCATTAATTTGATGCTGCGCAAAAATTTCTTTTAATGCTGATTTATCACAGATGTCTAAATTGAAAAACAAGGGCTCGAAACCAATTAATTTACTTAAATCTTGAATTACGCTCGGATTGCTATTGCGGAAATCATCAACAATAATTGGACTGTAACCGCTCTTTACTAATGCATTAACGGTATGTGCGCCAATATACCCGGCCCCACCCGTTATTAAAACCTTTTTAGACATGCCTCAAAGGTAGCAGAAAATCAATTAATTTTGTACCATTAAAACAAGGACTAACATTATTTAGAGCTATTGTAATGAAATATATTTTACTTCTATTTATATCTTTTGCCATCAATAAGGATCATCCGGCAGTAGATTTAACCGTTGAAACGTCAGGGTTTTCTTCAAGCCAAGGAAGTGTATATATTGCTGTATATCGCGAAAAAGATGAATTCCCAATTTTTGGCAAGCAATTCAAAGGAAAAATTGTTGCCATAGATGGAAAAACAACAAAAGTTGTTTTTAATGATTTGCCCACAGGGAAATATGCCATTGCTGCCTATCATGATAGGAATAATAATAAAAAACTAGATAAAAATCAATTGGGAATTCCACAAGAAAATTATGGCTTCTCCAACAATGCTCGTCGAACCTTTAGCGCACCTAGTTTTGAGGAGGCGTCTTTTGAATTAAAGTCTAAAAAGACGATTCAAATATTTCTCAAATAACTTTATAAACAATTAGGCATTAATATCTATTTGCCTCTTAATAATGCCTTAAAATACAGGCAACATACAAAGGCAACCTTTGCTTAAAATTCAAAGAATGAGAAGAGAGGTAGACATGGTTGTCATTTCAGATGTGCATTTAGGGACTTATGGATCGAGAGCCGAAGAATTGGTAAAATACTTAAGGAGTATAAAGCCAAAAACGCTTGTATTAAATGGAGATATTATTGATATATGGCAATTTAATAAGCGTTATTTTCCTGCATCTCACATGCAAGTTATTAGAGAAATCACTTCCTTCCTAAGTCAAGGAACCATGGTGTATTATGTCACCGGGAATCACGATGAAATGTTGCGAAAATTTACAGGATTTAAAATAGCCAATTTTGAAATAGTAAATAAAATAGTTTTAACCCTGCCTACTGGGCGCGCATGGATCTTTCATGGCGATGTATTTGATACTACCATGCGCCATTCTAAGTGGCTTGCCAAGTTGGGAGGTAAAGGTTATGATTTACTTATCATGATAAATACCCTTATGAATTGGGTAAGCGAAAAATTTGGCAAGGGTAGAATTTCACTTTCCAAAAAAATCAAAAACAGTGTTAAGGGGGTCGTTAGTTTTGTAAGTAATTTTGAAATTACAGCTGCTGAATTGGCTATAGCAAATGGTTTTGACTATGTGGTTTGTGGTCACATTCATCAACCAGAGATTAAGGAAATTCAAAACAAGGATGGTGGAAAGGTTCAATATTTAAACTCAGGGGATTGGGTTGAAAATTCTACTTCTTTAGAATATTACGATGGAAAATGGGTGTTGCATTATGAGCAACAAAGCAAAGCATCGAGTAATAAAAATGCAATTCACGATACCCGAAAAGAAGCAATGTCCTTTGATGTATTGTTAGCTGAAATCACACAAAATTTTGTAAAAGTTTAAAATATGAAAGTATTATATGCAATTCAAGGAACTGGTAATGGCCATTTAAGTCGCGCAGAAGACATTGTCCCTTATTTACAAAAGCGATGTGATGTTGATATTTTAGTGAGCGGCACGCAGTCTCAGTTAACCCCATCTTTCCAAATCGATTATCAACTTAGAGGCATGAGTTTTATGGCTTCTAAGAAAGGAAAGGTGGCACTTTTAAAAACTGCTGTTAATACTAATATTTTTACATTTTTTAAGGAGATAACCCAATTTCCAGCTAAACAATATGACCTAATAATTAGTGATTTCGAGCCCATTTCTGCTTGGTCGGCAAAATACCATGGCGTTAAGTCGGTTGAATTAAGTCATCAAGCAGCCGTTGCACATCCAAATGCACCAAAGCCTCTCGAAAAACACAGGGTGGGTAGTGCGATTTTAGGTAATTATTGCCCCAGT
Source organism: Flavobacteriales bacterium (assembly GCA_947447525.1). GTDB lineage: Bacteria > Bacteroidota > Bacteroidia > Flavobacteriales_D > Crocinitomicaceae > UBA952. The sequence goes on from CANFJL010000017.1 coordinate 15,764, forward strand.
CACCGCAAGTATGGGTTTCATTTTGAGTCTTATGCCCCTTCCATTTTTACGCCAGTGATTCGTGAAAAAATCCGTGAATTGAATCCAGAAAATTTAGGACACTATACTGTTTATCTGCCGGCTTATCATGATGATTATATAATTCAGACTTTAATGCACTTTCCGGTTGAATGGCAAATTTTTTCAAAGTATGCGCAATCGCGTTATCGTGTAAATAATGTTTGGGTTAATCCTATTGATTCTAAACAGTTTACTGAAAGCCTGCGCACTTCAGAGGGAGTCCTTTGCGGAGCCGGATTTGAATTGCCAGCCGAAGCCTTATTTCTGGGTAAAAAATTAATGGTTATTCCAATGATGGGCCAATATGAACAATTGTGTAATGCCGAAAGTCTTAGGAATTTGGGAGTAGTCGTGTTAGATAAGCTTTGTTTATTGCAGCGCAGAACAATAAGCTCTTGGATTTTAAATATTAAAAGAATTGAAGTCTATTATCCTAACAGAACAGAAAATATTATTGATACAATTTTCAATGATTTAAATCCAAGTCAACAAGGAATTTCTTCACCGCAATTATCTGATCTTGTAGGAATTTAACTTAAATCAGCATAATATTTATAGGTTTCAAGTTGTGCGTGAAACGGAGGCAAATCATTTTTGCGGTATTCATTTTTAAAATCTTTGGAAAGCAACCTAGATTTTACGCTGCCTCTCCATTGAAAATCAAACACCTGTAATATTTCAGCTTGAATTTTCTTATCTAAAATAGGCACACCGACTTCAATTCTGTAATCTAAGTTGCGTTCCATGAAGTCTGCACTCAAAATAAAGATAAGTGGTTCGCCTGCATTTTCAAATACCATTAATCTCGCATGCTCTAAGTATCGATCTACAATACTAATGGCTGTAATGTTTTCACTCATTCCTTTTACACCAGGAATTAAACAGCAAATGCCCCTAATGATCAATTCTATTTTCACTCCTGCATTGCTTGCCGCGTATAATTTTTCGATCATAACCTCATCGGTCAAATTATTTAATTTCAATTTAATCCCTGAACTTAAACCCTTTTTTGCATTGATAATTTCCTGATCAATCCATTTAATTATTTTTCTTCTCGTATTGATAGGAGACACTATTAAATGTCTAAATTGACCGCGATCAAGGTTGTTCTCTAATAAGCGAAACACCTTATTTATTTCTATTGAAATCGTTGGATTGGATGTTAATAGTCCGAAATCAGTATAAATTTTGGAGGTCTTTTCATTAAAATTTCCAGTCCCTACATAACTGATATAATCTATTTTTTTATCCTCAATGCGTTTGATTTGAAGTAATTTGGAATGCACCTTTAAATTTGGAACACCATGAATTACTTTCGCCCCGTTTTCCCTAAGTCTATTTGACCAATACAAGTTATTTTCTTCATCAAACCTGGCCTGTAACTCCATTACCACAGTTACTTCTTTACCGTTAAAAATTGCAGCCAATAAGGCATTCATTATTTGAGATTCTTTCGTAACACGGTAAATATTGATGTTAATTTCTTTTACAAAGGGATCAATAGCGGCTTCTCGAAGTAAATCCACCACATAATCAAAGCGTTGATAGGGGAAGTAAAGTAAGACATCCTCTTTAAGTATCGTTTCAATTAAACTATGCGTTTTTTCAAGTTGAAAATGCTTTGAAGGGATCTGTTTTTGAAAAATCAGATTTTGTTTCCCGAAATCTGGAAAGCCAATAAAGTCTTTGAAATTATGGTATTTCCCCCCGGGTATGGTATTAACACCTTTCTTTAATTCCAGTGCATCTAATAAATAATCTAAAAGGTCTTTCGGCATCTTTTCGTCATATACAAAACGAACTGGCGAACCTTTTTTCCTTTGCTTTAAGCCTTTTTCAATTTTATCGAAAAAGGAAGTAGAAATATCATCATCCAAATCTAAATCGGCATCTCGTGTAAATTTAAAAGTGAAGGCCTCAATTTTTGAATTGATGAAAATAGAAAAAATCTCTTCAAGATGTATTCGGATGACATCATCGATTAAAATAAAAAATTGTTTATCATCCTCTTTTAATAAAAAAAACCGGGACAGGACCCTAGGAATTTCAATTAAAGAATACCTATTAGACTTTCCTTTGGTGCTGATCTTCACGGCAAGATAGATGGAATAATCTCTTAATCTTGGGAACGCATTTTTTTTATTTAGCATGATTGGAAATATAGCATGCTTTAACTCTTTGTGAAAAAAATCACTTAAGATGTCATTTTGATTTTTAGTTAAGTGTTTATCGCTTAAATGGAAAATATCATCGTTTTCTAATTCACTAACAATTTGCTGATAAGCCAGCTCCACTTTTTCTTGCTGTTTATTGACTGTTTTTCTAATTTCCTTATATAAATCTTCCGCATTTCCGTTAAAGCCAGCAATATTTTTCTTTTTTAGATGAAAGATTCTTTGCAGGTTGGCCACACGGACACGATAAAATTCATCCATGTTATTGGAATAAATCCCTAAGAATCGCATCCTTTCTATAAGTGGTACTTTTGAATCTAATGCCTCTTGTAAAACACGATCATTAAAACACAACCAACTTAATTCTCTATTGACAATTCTCATATTTTTTTTCTTGACTACGAATTTAAACAGCTTATATTAACTTATTGTAAAGTCACGGGAGTTATTCAAATTCAATAAGGACAGCACCTTTGTCAACTACTGCTCCTTTATCAATACAGATTGCTTTTACAATACCCACACCCTCAGACTTAAGGGCGTTTTCCATTTTCATGGCCTCAAGAGAAATTAATATATCACCAGGTTGAACTTCTTGTCCGAGCGCAACATTAATATCTATTACCCTTCCAGGCATTGGGGATTTAAATTCTTTGATCTTCTTTATTTTAACTTTATCTAAGCCTAAAGCACTAATTAAATCATCTAATTCATGTTTTCTTCTGATATGAAAGACACGGTGATTTATTTTAATAACCAAGCGATTTTCTTCTGATTTTTCCTCCTGGATTTCTCCATGAAAGACAATTCCATTATAGGTCAAATCGAAAAACTTATGATTATGCCAAACAACAAAGGCACCATCACCTGTTTGTACTTTTTCATCATCAAAAAACCACTGATTTGTCTCCATGTTCTTTATTTTTTACTGAGTCCTAGACTCATTTGTGTATCATTATCCTCCTCTATACTGAGTGAAATATGAGGTGAATTTACCTTACTACAATACAAATTATTTGCTAAAACTTCTGTACAGATATAACTAATATTTTCTTGTATCGCACTCTCAATATTTTCAGTTGATTTTATGTAAACATCAATCCGATCTGTTACGTCTAATCCACTATCTTTTCTGGCGTTTTGAATACGATTTACAATTTCTCTTGCAATACCTTCAGCGCGTAGTTCCGGTGAAATATTTATATCTAAGGCCACTGTTATTTCACCATCTGATGCAACCATCCATCCAGGAATGTCTTTTGCAGTGATTTCAAAGTCTTCTTTTAATAAGGTAATTTTTTCATTTTCCACTTCACCTTCCCAAGAGCCTGATTTTTCTATACTGCTTATGTCATCTTGATTAAATGCCCCAACAATTAAAGCGATTTGCTTCATTTGTTTCCCGTATTTAGGTCCAATAGTTTTAAAATTCGGTTTAATAGTTTTAACCAATAAGGTTCCATCATCTTCTACTAAATCAATGCTTTTTACATTAACTTCTGAAAGTACTAAGTTTTGAATATGGTCAAGGTTTTCTTTAAAATTATTATCTAATGCTGGAACCATTATGCGCTGCAATGGTTGTCTCACACGAAGTTTCTCCTTCTTTCGCAAGCCCAAAACAAGTGAAGATAATTTTTGCGCTAATTCCATTTGAACCTCAAGTCTCGCGTTGATTTCATTTTCATTTGACTTAGGAAAATCGCAGAGATGAACTGAGTCTTTTTTGTTTAATCGCGTTACTGTATTTAAATCTGAAAACAGTCGGTCCATAAAAAACGGTGCAATTGGTGACGCTATTATTGAAATTGTTTCTAGACAAGTATATAAGGTTTGATAAGCTGAAATTTTATCTTCCGCATCATCACTTTTCCAAAATCTTCTTCTACACAAACGCACATACCAGTTGGATAAATGATCGCTCACAAATTCCTGAATTAATCGTCCAGCCTTAGTGGGTTCATATTCATCAAATGCAGCATCAACATCTTTGATAAGGGTGTTCAATTTCGAAATGACCCATCGGTCAATTTCAGGTCTCTTCTCCAGAGCTATAGCTTGCTGACTAAAATCAAATCCATCGATATTAGCATACAATGCGAAAAAGGAATACGTGTTATAAAGTGTCCCGAAAAATTTTCTTTGCACTTCAACAATTCCTTCTGTATCAAATTTTAAATTATCCCAAGGCTGAGCATTGGTTATCATATACCAGCGGGTTGCATCTGGGCCATATTTTTCTAATGTTTCAAATGGATCAACACCATTTTTCAAACGCTTAGACATTTTCAAACCGTTCTTATCAAGTACCAATCCGTTTGAAATAACATTTTTATATGCCACCTTTCCAAACACCATGGTTGAAATTGCATGCAATGTGTAAAACCACCCCCTTGTTTGGTCCACTCCTTCAGCAATAAAATCTGCAGGATAGGCTTTGCCTGAATCAATTAAGTCTTTATTTTCAAAAGGGTAGTGCCATTGAGCATAAGGCATAGATCCAGAATCAAACCAAACGTCAATTAAGTCCGACTCCCTTTTCATGGGCTTGCCTAATGGAGAAACTAAAATAATTTGATCAACCTTATGTTTGTGCATGTCTATCTGATTATAATTTTCCTTTGACATATCATCAACTACAAAACTATCCAAAGGATTAGAGGACATTAATCCAGCTTTTACAGCAGCCTCACCTGCAGATTTCAGTTCCTTTAAAGAGGAAATACAAACATGTTCAGAACCATCTTCAGTGGACCAGATAGGAATAGGAATCCCCCAATATCTTGAACGGGATAGATTCCAGTCGTTAGCATTTTCTAACCATTTTCCAAAGCGCCCCGTCCCGGTGGAAGCAGGTTTCCAATTAATCGTTTTATTTAAGGCAACCATTTGATCTTTTTGTCCGCTGACACAAATAAACCAAGAGTCTAATGGATAATATAAAATGGGTTTATCAGTCCTCCAACAATGTGGGTAAGTGTGATCATACTTCTCCACTTTGAAGGCTTTATTCTGTTCTTTTAATAAGATAGCAATTTCAACATCAACTGATTTATCGGGCGCTAAACCATCGTCATAATATTCATTTTTGACATATTTCCCCGCCAAATCACCCATCTCGTTACGGAATTTCCCTTGTAAATCCACTAAAGGAACAAGATTATTGAATTCATCACGCACCAATAAACCCGGAACACCCGCTTCAGCAGCTACCCTTGCATCATCTGCGCCAAAGGTTGGAGCGGTATGCACAATTCCAGTTCCGTCTTCTGTGGTAACAAAATCACCCCCAATTACAACAAATGCTGCCTCAGGATTTTCAGCAGGCAAACAATAGGGAAGAAGTTGTTCGTAACGAATTCCGATGAGGTCTTTACCAGTACATTTTCCGCAAATTAAATAAGGAATAACTTTCTCTCCTTTAACGTAAGCGTCTAATTCATGATCATTTTCAACTGCTTGATATCCTTTTGAAAATTGATTTTTAACAAGATTTTCAGCAAGAAGCACATTTATTTTTTCAAAAGTATATTGATTGAAGGTGCTTACCAAAACATAGTTAATTTTTGGCCCAACTGTTAGGGCTGTATTGGAAGGCAAGGTCCAAGGCGTGGTAGTCCAAGCTAAAAAATATGTTGCTTCTAACGCTACCCTTTCTGCCCCTAAACTAGAGGGTAAAATAGTTTCTTTTGTCACCTTAAATTGTGCGACAACAGTTGTGTCTTTTACTTCTTTATAGCAACCTGGTTGATTGATTTCGTGTGATGATAATCCCGTTCCAGCTTTTGGTGAATAGGGTTGAATAGTGTATCCTTTATAAAGCAAGTTTTTCTGATAAAGTTGTCCAATCAACCACCAAACAGATTCCATATATTTGGTTTCATAGGTTACATAAGCGCCTTCTTTATCAACCCAATAACCCATTTTAGTGGTCAAATCATTCCACACATCCGTGTAACGCATAACTGCTTTACGACATGCTGCATTATATTCATCTACACTAATTTTCTTTCCTATATCTTCTTTGGTAATTCCAAGTTCTTTTTCTACTCCAAGTTCAACAGGCAAACCATGGGTGTCCCATCCAGCTTTCCTTTTAACTTGAAATCCTTTAAGGGTCTTATATCTACAAAAAATATCTTTTATGGCACGACCCATTACATGGTGTATTCCGGGCATACCATTAGCTGAAGGTGGCCCTTCATAAAAAACAAATGAAGGAGATCCCCCTCTATTTTCAATTGATTTTTCGAACACCTTATTTTGTTGCCAATTGGTGAGGACCTCACTGGCGATAGTAGTTAAATTTAATCCGCTATATTCTTTGTATTGTTGAGACATTTCCATTTTGTTAGGAGCTCAAAAATAGCAAGAATAAAACAATTTTTACTGCTTGTTGGTTGAAAACTATTGAAATTACTAGCGCTATCCCAAGGACTTTCGTAATTTTGATGAAAACTATCTCACATGAAATCTCTAACAGCACTATTAATTTTAATTACTGTAGCTTTTAATTCTAATGCTCAAGTCTATAAATTACCCGAATTAGGCTATTCTTATCAAGATTATGCGCCTTATATAGATGCAAAAACCATGGAAATTCATCATTCAAAACACCATCAAGCGTATGTAAATAATCTAAACAAAGCCATTGCGGGTACTGCCATGGAAACGCAATCTTTAATGGATTTAATGTTTTATGCCAGTTTCCGTTCAGACCTTGTAAGAAATAACGCAGGGGGGCATTTTAATCATACTTTATTTTGGGACAACCTTGCTCCAGCGGTTGCTCAATCAGAAATCTCACTTGAATTGAGTTTGGCAATAACGGAACAATTTGGAGTATTAGACTCTCTTAAAGTAAAGTTGAATCAAGCTGCAATGGGTAGATTTGGTTCTGGATGGGCTTGGTTGATGGTTACTCCAGAAAAGAAATTAGCCATTTCTACAACTGCAAATCAAGACAATCCAATAATGGATGTTAGTAAGGAAAGAGGAATTCCAATATTAGGAATTGATGTCTGGGAACATGCTTATTATTTAAGCTATCAAAATAAAAGGGCGGATTACTTAAGCGCTTTATGGTCCTTAACCAATTGGGGGTCAGTTTCTGCTAAATATGCTGCGGCGATTAAAGATTCTCTTTTAATTGAAATTGAGAAAGATTCATGGCCAGCTTTAAAAGATTTTCATAAAGTTATGGCACAAACTTTTCATCCGTCGGAGACAGGGAATTTACAACCACTACGAACTAGAAGTACTGAATTATTGACCAAGTCGATGTTATTAAGAATTTCTATTCCACCAAAAAGTTTAGATAAAAAAGAACTTCACGATGCTTTATCTAGATTAGAAAAAGCCTGTTCTTCCATTAATGATCAGGTAAATAAAAATGCTAAAGATGGTGTTTTGACAAAAGCTATCGCTGGAGCCCATGATATTTTTCATGAAGTGCAAGGACTTTGTCACGACTAACTCACATTTGTCAGGCCTCTTTTTTATTCTTAAACAGATGCCTTACCTTTGTATAAAATATAGGAAATGCGCTTTGAGTTAACGAAAGATTTTCTTGGATTAATTCGTGTGAAAATCGCGGAAAGAGATGAACTTTGGTTAGCAGAGAATGTCTTAGAATTGCATTACGCTGATATTGCTGAAATCTTAGATAAACTTACCAATGATCAAGCAAAATTTATATATTTTCTAGTAGACGAGGATACTCAGGCGGATATTCTAATGGAATTAGAAGAAGAAGTCCGTGATCGTTTTATTGCCTCGCTCTCTACTAAAGAAATTGCAGACCAATTAGAAAATTTAGATTCTGATGATGCAGCAGATATTTTAGGAGAGTTAAGCAGCCGCCAAATCCAAGAGGTTATCTCTCAAATGGAGGATGATGAAGCGGCTGAAGACATTGTTGACCTATTAAATTATGATGAGGATACTGCCGGTGGATTAATGCAAAAAGAGTATTTTCAGGCGCAGCTTGATTGGCCGGTAAATCGCGCCCTTCTTGAGTTGCGAAAGCAAGCTGAAGATGTTGAAAAGGTATATAATATATTTGTGGTAAATGAAACTGATCAATTGGTTGGTGTCTTATCCTTGAAGCGCTTACTTTTTGCAGGTGTTAAAACCAAAATTGCAGACCTATACCAATCTAAAAATATAATTTCCGTAAACACAAGTGATTCCGCTGAAGAAGTTGCAGATGTAATGGAAAAATATGATTTAGTTTCTGTCCCAGTAGTAGATTATCAGAAGAAACTTGTTGGCAGAATTACTTTAGACGATGTTGTAGAATATATAAAAGATGGGGCAGACAAAGATTTCCAATTTGCAACCGGTATTACAGAACCTCTAGAGAAGGATGCAAGCATATGGCGCATTTCTCGAAAAAGATTACCCTGGTTAATCATTGGTTTGATTGGCGGCGCCTTTGGTGCTAAAGTACTATCGGGATTTGAAGGTGGGATAACCAAAATACCTGCACTTGCATTTTTTATCCCTATGATTACCGCAATGGGTGGAAATGTTGGCGTTCAATCTTCTGCGATTGTAGTTCAATCTTTAGCCAGAGGAAACAAAATGATGGGGGGATATTTAAATAGAATATTAAAAGAATCATTGATTGGTATATTAAACGGTCTACTCTTATCCTCCACTATTTTTGTAATTGCCTACTTCATTGGAGATATAAAATTAGGCATGGTGGTGAGTGTCTCGTTATTGACGGTTATTATTTTCGCCTCTACCATCGGGACAATTATACCTTTACTTTTACATAAGTATAAGATTGATCCAGCGATTGCAACAGGTCCATTTATTACAACACTTAATGATGTTGTAGGGCTTTTTATCTATTTTACTATTGGAATGTTACTCTATGGCATGTGAGTCCAAGTAAAAAATTATTACGCTAATTTGTTGGGATCACGCTCTAATATTACAGAAGACCTTATCTTTGAATAAAATTGAACTATCTAATGAGTTTACACGAACTGTCTGAACAAGAATTACAAAGAAGAGAATCACTTGAAAAATTAAGAGATTTAGGAGTTGAGCCTTATCCCGCTGCTCTTTTTCCTGTAGATACCTGCGCAATAGAAATAAAAGAATCTTATCAAGAAGGTAAACAGGTCTGTATTGCAGGCCGAATGATGAGTCAACGCGTTATGGGAAAAGCTTCTTTTGCTGAATTGCAAGATGCAAGTGGAAGAATACAATTGTATATCAATAGAGATGAAATTTGTCCGGGTGAGGATAAAACACTCTACAATGAGATCTTTAAAAAACTATTAGATTTAGGGGACTTTATTGGAATCAATGGAACTTTATTCAAAACTCAAGTCGGTGAAATCAGTGTTCATGTTAAAGAATTAATACTCTTAAGTAAGTCACTCAAACCTCTTCCCTTACCCAAAACGGATACTGAAGGTAAAATTCATGATGCTTTTACAGACCCAGAATTAAGGTATCGTCAGCGTTATGTAGATTTAGTTGTAAATCCAAAGGTGAAGGAAACCTTTGTAAAAAGATCCAAAACGATTGCCTCAATGAGACAATTTTTTAATGATTTTGGATATTTAGAGGTGGAAACACCCATTCTTCAGCCTATTCCAGGCGGAGCAGCTGCCCGACCTTTTATTACGCATCACAATGCTTTAGATACTACACTTTATCTTCGAATTGCTAATGAACTTTATCTAAAAAGATTAATAGTTGGAGGATTTGATGGGGTTTATGAATTTGCCAAGGACTTTAGAAATGAAGGAATGGATAGAACTCATAATCCTGAGTTTACAGTAATGGAAATGTATGTAGCATACAAGGACTATAACTGGATGATGGACTTCACTGAAAAAATGTTAGAACATGTTGCTCTTCAAGTCAATGGATCGAGTGATGTGCTCATGGGAGACAAAACAATTTCTTTGAAAGCGCCCTATAAAAGAATTACAATGCGTGATGCCATTATTGAGCATACAGGATTCGACATTAAAGGCAAATCAATTGATGAAATTCGCCAGGCATGTGAAGCCAATGGTATTCCTACAAATCCAAGTATGGGAATCGGTAAATTGATAGACGAATTGTTTGGAGAAAAATGTGAAGGGAATTATATTCAACCAACTTTTATTACAGATTATCCGATTGAAATGTCGCCACTATGTAAAAAGCATCGTGAAGACCCATCGCTTACTGAGCGTTTTGAATTAATGGTTAATGGTAAAGAAATTGCAAATGCTTATTCTGAATTAAATGATCCAATTGATCAAAGAGAACGCTTTGAAGAACAATTAACTCTTTCAGAAAAAGGGGATGATGAAGCAATGTTTATTGATCAAGATTTTTTACGCGCTTTAGAATATGGAATGCCTCCAACCTCGGGTATCGGAATTGGTATTGACCGTTTGGTAATGCTATTGACCAATAATGCTTCTATTCAAGAAGTGTTATTCTTCCCTCAAATGCGTCCAGAAGCAACGCAAACTACAGTTCATTTGTCACCTGATGAATTACTAATAATGAATGCGCTTAAGCAGGAATCTCCTATTGATTTATCAATATTGAGAACGAAAGTAGAAATGAGTAATAAGCTTTGGGATACGAGCATGAAAAACCTGAGTAAATTAGGGCAATTGAAAGTTGAAAAAATTGGAGAACAAGTAAGAGTTGCCTTACTTCACTAATCTTCTCTTATTCCACATTTAAAAATATCATCTAATTGATATCCTTTACTGAGTAAATAGCGAATTATTTTAGCTTCTTTCTTGTAGCTTTCTTTTTCATTGGAAAGCAATCTTTTTTTCTTTTCTATTAATAGGGTTAAATCTTCTAAATAAACTGTTTTATCAATGGTTTTTAGCGCTTTATCGATAAGAATGGTAGATATTTGTTTGGCCTTTAATCCCGCCTTTATTTTACTTATGCCCCATTTTTTTATATGCTGTTTGCCTTGGGCAAATGAAAGCGCAAATCTTTCGTCATCAATAAATTTAGCTTGAATGAGTTCGGCAATTAACTGCTCTTTCTTCTCCTCAGAAAGCAGAGATGATTTTAGCTTCTTTTTTACATCAAAAATGCAACGATCTTGATAAGCACAAAAGCTTTCTAATTTTAATTTTTCCGATAAATAAAAGTCGGAATCGCCAAACATTACATTGGAATTTCTTCGTTGTCTTTATCTACAAAAACATAATCTAATAAATTCAAAGCAGTAACCCCATGAACTGGAATCCATTTTTTAAATTTAAAATACCAAGCCCATTGTTTAGAGCGAAGAAACCCACCTTTTTTGAAATATCCTTCTAAATAGGGGTGGACATGCAAGGAAACGCCACTAACTTTTCGGTCTAAAACCAAATAAGACAAGCTCGCCTCAATTTCTTCAGCAAATAAAATACTTGCTTGAATTTCACCTGTTCCATTACAGGTTGGACAAGACTCCGAAGTTTTGATTTGTGTTACCGGTCGAACGCGTTGACGGGTAATCTCTATGATACCAAATTTTGACGGAGGGATAATATTATGCTTAGCACGATCAGATTTCATGAACTCTTTCATCTTTTCAAAAAGAATTCTATTATTTTCTTTATCATGCATATCTATAAAATCGATACAGATAATACCGCCCATATCACGCAATTGTAATACACGTGCCACTTCTTCAGCCGCCTCTATATTAGTTGCTAAAGCATTAGACTCTTGTCCGTCTGCGCCTTTTCTATTTCCACTATTGACATCAATTACATGCATTGCCTCCGTATGCTCAATGATGAGGTAACCCCCGGTTGGCATAGGAACTTTTTTACCGAATAATGTTTTGATTTGTTTATTGATCCCAAAACGCTCGAAAATTGGAATTTTTCCGTCGTAAAGGTTTAAAATTTGTTCTTTTCCAGGAGCAATTCCGGTAATATAATCTTTCATTTCTCCATGTAACACTTCCTCATTTACATGGATATTTTTAAAATCGCCATTCAATAAATCACGTAACATTGAAGTTGTGGTATTCAATTCCCCCAATACTCTTTTAGGTGCTTCAGAACCCAATGCATTGGCATGAATTTTCTTCCATTTTTCTAAAAGATCATTTAAGTCTTGTTCTAAGTCTGAAGTTTTTTTATGCTCGGCTACGGTACGAATAATTACCCCAAAATTCTTAGGGATAATTCTTTCCATTAATTCTTTTAAACGAGCTCTTTCCTCGGGCTCTTTGATTTTTTGGGAAATTGAAATCTTATTAGAAAACGGCGCTAAAACCAAATATCGACCAGCTAAAGTAATTTCTGAAGATAATCTTGGTCCTTTTGTGGAAATAGGTTCTTTGGCAACTTGTACTAAAATAGATTGTGAAGAAGATAAAACAGCATCAATTTTACCGTTTTTATCAAGTTCTTTTTCAAATTTAAAATACATTAAATCCGGAACGCTTTGTTTGTTTCGTAAAGTATCTTTGGTGAATTTACTTAAAGAATTAAATTGTTGTCCAAGATCTAAATAATGAAGAAAGGCATCTTTTTCATACCCAACATCGACAAATGCCGCGTTAAGACTTGGGGAGAGACGGCGAACCTTTCCTAAGTATACATCCCCAACAGCAAAGTCAGAATTTCCCCTTTCTTCGTGCAGTTCAATTAGTTTTCCGTCTCGAAGTAACGCTATCCAAACTCCGTTGGAGCGCGCATCTACGACTAGTTCTAAGCTCACAATAAATATTTTTATGATAAAACAATGAAAGCTCAGTAATAGTATTACTGAGCCTCACATCAAATAATGATTAAGCTTATTTTTTCTTCTTGTGGCGATTCTTTCTTAGTCTTTTCTTACGCTTGTGCGTCGCCATTTTATGTCTTTTTCTTTTTTTACCGCTTGGCATATGCTATATATTTTTCTTGTTATCTGAATTGCTGGTATTATTTTACCACCCCTTTTGGGGAGGGCAAAGATAATGAAATTAATTTAATCACCAAACCGAATATTAACCAACCTTAACTTGTGATTTAACTTGCTCCACAAATGTTTTTGCTGGTTTAAATGATGGAATGTTATGTGCTGGAATGATAATGGTTGTATTTTTTGAAATATTTCTTCCTGTTTTTTGTGCTCTTTCTTTCACAATAAAACTTCCAAACCCTCTTAAATATACATTATTTCCTTTTGCCAATGATGTTTTGATGGAGTTCATAAACGATTCAACAGCTCTTAATGCTTCATTTTTTTCTAGTCCCGTTTCTACTGCGATGTCGGTTACAATATCTGCTTTTGTCATTATTATTAGAGTTTAAGTTTTTACAATTAGTATTTTCGCGCTACAAAAGTATATTAGTTATCTTAATTGGAGTTGTTTTAATCAAAATATTTCAAATAAAAATTAACAAATGGCTAATTTTCAAGAGGAAATTATAAACTGGTATTTAATAAATAAGCGAGATTTACCCTGGAGAAACACTCAGGATCCTTATAAAATTTGGTTAAGCGAAATAATCTTACAACAAACAAGAGTTCAACAAGGCCTACCCTATTATTTAAAATTTCTAAAGGCGTTTCCTCGCATTGATGATTTTGCCCAAGCAAGTGAGCAGGATGTCCTAGCCTTATGGCAGGGTTTAGGTTATTACTCTAGGGCAAGGAATATGAGAAAAACCGCCATTCAAATCATGGACTTGTTTAATGGTGAATTTCCGAAAACAGAAAAGGAATTACTCTCTTTATTTGGCGTTGGTAAATATTCTGCTGCCGCGATTGGATCCTTTGCATTTAAGCTTCCTTTAGCAGTCGTTGATGGAAATGTTTATAGAGTTTTATCTAGAGTATTTAATATAGACACTCCAATTGATACCCCTCAAGGTCAAAGAGCGTTTCAAGAATTGGCTTCTACTCTTCTTCCTAGACATACGCCCGACACTTATAATCAAGCCATTATGGAATTTGGCGCTTTACAATGCACCCCAAAAAGTCCAGATTGCTTCAATTGTGTCTTGTCTACCATTTGTATAGGAAGGATGGAGAAAAATATTGATGTCTTGCCGGTAAAAATTAAAAGTATTAAAACCCGCAATAGATTTTTTGCCTATCAAGTTTTTATCGATGATGACAACAAAACAATCATTCAAGAGCGGGGGCCAAAAGATATTTGGCAAGGACTATATGAATTTCCTTTACTCGAATTTGAATCGGAGGAATTAATTATGAATTTTATGAATACAGAAGCATCAAAAATAAGAGAGGTTTCTAATGTTATAAGGCATAAATTAACCCATCAGTTGATTTTTGCTTATTTCATTGTTTACAGTAAAGCTGAATTGCCTAATGATTTAAAACCAAACCAAAAAGCAATGCCCTTTTCAAATATTCACTCTTTGCCAATGTCTCGATTGATGGAGAAATTTTTAGAATCTGTCAATCCTATTCTTTTTGCTTAAGTAGAGAAGAATGTTGTTAACTTTGAAAACTAATTAATGAAGCCTTTGAAATGATTTTTACACCAAAAACATCAAATACCGCTAATAAAGTCCATTTTTGGAATGGAAAAACAGACGCTCTGTCCAATGAACTTAAAGCTTTAGGGAATTCTATTATTGAAAAAAAGGGAAAGTGGGACTTTGAAAAATCAAGTTCATCCTTTACAATTTTGGTGAATAGCGATCAAATGACTCCAGAACTTTATAGAAAAACCGCTTTTGAAATTTATGAGTTAATTAAGAGTGAACTAAATTCAATTGAAATTGAAGAAGCTAATAAAACGCTTTATCCATTTATCGAAGGATTGGCATTGTCATCTTATCAGTTTGATCGCTTTTTAAGTAAAAAAAATAAACCGAAATTAACTGAAGTATTTGTTCCTGGAATGGATGCATTACAATTGGAAGAATTAGAAGCAACAACAAAAGCAGTTTTTTGGGCCCGAGATATGGTAAATACTCCAGTTTCACATTTAAATGCAGAGCAATTTTCAACAGAAATAAGTGATCTTTTAAGTTCTGTAGGAGTTGTTGTAGAAGTATTAGAAAAATCAAAGATTGAAGCACTAAAAATGGGGGGCTTATTGGCGGTAAATAAAGGCTCAATTGATCCGCCAACATTTACAATTGCTGAATATAAACCTGCAAACGCTAAAAACCAACAAGCGATTGTTCTGGTTGGAAAAGGAGTCGTGTATGATACAGGTGGATTGAGTTTGAAGCCAACTCCAGGATCGATGGATGTTATGAAAAGTGACATGGCCGGAGCTGCAGGTGTAATTGGCGCTTTATATTTAGCCGCTAAACAAAAACTTCCCGTTCATGTAATTGCTTTAATACCCGCTACAGACAATAGACCAGGATTAAACGCTTATACTCCGGGAGATGTTGTAACCATGTTTAATGGATCTACGGTCGAAGTGCTGAATACAGATGCCGAAGGCAGAATGATTTTAGCAGATGCCTTATCTTATTCAGCAAAATATAATCCCGCTCTAGTGATTGATGCAGCAACTTTAACCGGTGCCGCTTTAAGAGCAATTGGTACTCATGCAGCAATAATCATGGGCAACGCAGAAGATACAATTTTTAATCAATTAGAATCTGCCGGTAATCAAGTTCATGAGCGGGTTGTTCGTTTTCCATTCTGGGAAGAGTATAAAGAAGAAATGAAATCAAAAATAGCAGACTTAAAGAATATTGGAGGTCCAAACGGAGGAATGATATCTGCGGGAAAGTTCCTCGAAACCTTCGTGTCTGCTCCCTATGTTCACATGGATGTTGCTGGGCCAACGTGGCTTGACGCTAAAGAAAACTATAAAGGCATCTCAGGAACAGGATACGGGGTTAGATTGTTATATACATTCTTAAAAAATTATTAAAATGGACAGAGAGCCAAAAAGTATAAAAGTGGGAATTTCAATTGGTGATATCAATGGAATAGGTGTAGAAATAATTATAAAATCCCTTAAAGATAATCGAATCTTAAATGAATTCACTCCTGTTATTTATGGTTCAAGTCTAGCCCTTTCACACTATAAGAAAACACTCGAAATCCCTGATTTTTCTTATTTAATTTGCAAAACAGCAGATGACATTCAAGATAAAAAAATCAATGTACTTAATTGCATAGACGATGAGGTGGTAGTTCAAGAGGGAACATCAACCCCGCTGTCTGCAAAATTGGCGATTAAAAGTCTTGAAAAAGCAGCAGGAGATTTAGCCTCAGGAAAAATCGATGTACTTGTAACAGCTCCTTTATCAAAAGAAAGTGTACAGCAAGCGGGCTTTCCATTTCCAGGCCACACTGAGTTTTTAGCTGAAATGGCCGGTGTAAATGAAGCGTTAATGCTTCTTGTTTCTCCTTTTTTAAAAGTGGCTTTGGTTACAAGTCACGTTCCTCTTAAGGATGTCCCGGCTTTATTAACGAAGGAAAAAATCGTAGAAAAAATTCATACTTTAGAAAAATCCCTAACAAAAGATTTTGGAATTTCTAGACCAAAAATCGCAGTATTAGGACTCAATCCGCATGCGGGAGAAAATGGGAAGATAGGCTTGGAAGAACAAGAAATTATTTCCCCAGCAATACAAATGGCCAAAAATGATGGGTCTTTAGTATATGGCCCGTATGCAGCAGATGGCTTTTTTGGTTCAGAACAAAGAAGTAAATTTGACGGTGTTCTTGCCATGTATCACGATCAAGGTTTAGCTGCTTTTAAAGCATTGTCTTTCGAGGAAGGAGTCAATTTTACCGCTGGATTACCAATTGTAAGAACTAGTCCGGATCATGGAACAGCGTTCGATATCTCAGGTAAAAATATAGCTGAAGAACAATCTATGAGAAGTGCAATTTATTTGGCTATAGAAATATATAAGAATAGAAAATTTGAGAAGGAAATCAGTCAAAATCCTCTAGCAATTACCGTTGGAGAAAAAGACACCCATAACTCTAGGTAACTACTTCTTTAATTTCTCGTTTTTTGTTTAAAAAAAAAGTAGTAACTTTGTCCCCCTAAGTTTTAGGCAACTGTGAAATGAAAAATAAAAATCAGTTTTTGATTCCTTTTGTGGGCCTTAAAATAGGGGAGCATCAATTTGCTTTTGAATTAAATGAAAAGTTCTTTGAAGATTTACCACATTTATCCCTTGGAAAAGGGCAATTAAATGTTGAATTATCTCTTGACAAAAAAGAAACTATGCTAGTGGCATCGTTTTCTGTAGAGGGAGAGATAAATATGTTATGCAGTAGATGCAATGAGGAAGTAGTCACTGAAATATATGACGAACTCGATTTGATTTACAAATTTGGATTAGAGCAAGAAGACAATGAAGCCTTGATTGTTTTACACCCTGACACCTATGAATTGGATGTATTTCAGCCGATTTATGAAATGATAGTAATGGCAATTCCAACAAGGCCATTGCATGAAGAAGGGGAGTGTGATGAGGAAATGGTGAAGCTAATCCAAAAATATATGCAAACTGAAAGTATAGTAATAGAAGCACAAAAAGAAGAAGACCCGCGTTGGTCAGCATTAAAAAATTTGAATTAAAATTAAGTAATATAGATTATGGCACATCCTAAACGGAAAATCTCCAAAACCAGAAGAGATAAAAGAAGGACTCATATCAATGCAGTAGCAAAGAATATCGCTACTTGTCCAACAACAGGACAACCTCACCTTTTTCACCATGCGCATTGGCATGAGGGAAAATTGTACTACAAAGGAAGAGTTGTAGCTGAAAAAGAAGTTGCGGCTTAATTCCGTAAACTTTTTATGAGGGTAGGCATAGATATTTCCGGCGGAGACTTCGCCCCTCTCGCAAACATAAGAGGAGCAATTCTTGCTAAAAAAACACTCAAAGAAAGTGTTACTATTGTCTTGATTGGAAATCAAGAAGAAATCGCTATTGCCTTAGAATCTGAGAATACAGATCAGTTACAATTTGAAATTGTACACGCCCCCGATGTCATAACAATGCATGATCACCCAGCCCGAGCTTTTACTCAAAAACCACAAAGCTCTATTTCTGTAGGGTTTGAAATGTTATCCAAGGGTAAAATAAACGCCTTCGCAAGTACTGGAAACACCGGGGCCATGTTAGTAGGATCGATATACAAAATCAAAAATATTCCCGGGATTATTCGCCCATGTATCACATCTACTTTACCCGCAATTAATGGAGCTAATACCATTCTTTTGGACGTTGGTTCTAATGCAGACTGTAGAGCAGATGTTTTATATCAATTCGCTGTTTTAGGTTCTTTATATAGCAAACATGTTCAAGGTGTAAAAAAGCCACGTGTTGCATTATTAAATATCGGAGAAGAAGAGACTAAGGGAAATTTAGTAACACAAGCGACGTATAAACTAATGGAGGAATCTGAAGAAATTTTCTTTACTGGTAATATAGAAGGCAGAGATATTTTTCAAGGTCTAGCAGATGTAATCGTTTGTGATGGTTTTACTGGAAATATTGTATTAAAAGAGGCTGAAGGTATTTATACTTTATTGAAGCAAAGGGGAATACAAGATGAATATTTTGAACGCTTTAATTATGAAAATTATGGCGGGACACCTATCTTAGGGGTCAAAGGAAATGTAATTATTGGACATGGTATTTCTAATGATATTGCTGTAAAAAATATGCTTTTACTTGCTTTTGATGTTGCGAAATCTAATCTTTCAAGAAAAATAAATCGAGCATTTAATTAATTTATGAAGAAAATATCAGCCGCTATAACAGGTGTTCATGGTTTTGTTCCAAAGGACATATTAAGTAATGAAGATTTATCTAAAATTGTAGATACCTCTGATGAATGGATATTGTCTAGAACCGGAATTAAGGAACGACGCATTATGAAGGACGGAGCTTCTTCTGATATGGCGATGGAAGCGGTAAATGCTCTTTTACGTAAAAAAAATATAGACCCCTTAGAAATTGAATTGGTTATAGTGGGAACTGTTACTCCTGACTATCCCTTCCCAAGTACTGCCAATGTGCTTTGTGATAAAACTGGTATGAAGAATGCTTGGGGATTTGATTTAAATGCAGCATGCTCAGGGTTTTTATTTGCACTTTCTACAGGAGCCCAATTTATTGAGACCGGTAAATACAAAAAAGTATTGGTTGTAGGAGTTGATAAAATGACTTCTATTGTTGATTATCAAGACCGCACAACCTGTGTGATTTTTGGCGATGGTGCCGGTGTAGTGCTTTTAGAACCCAATGAAGAAGGTTTAGGAATCCAAGATTTTATTCTTAGAAGTGATGGTTCTGGCCGTGAGTTTTTAGTACAGCCAGCAGGCGGTTCGGCTATGCCACCTTCTCATGAAACAATTGATCAAAGAATGCATTATGTGAAGCAAGAAGGAAAGCAAGTTTATAAATTTGCTGTTACTAATATGGCTGAGGTTTCTGCTGAAATAATGGAAAAAAATAATTTAACAAGTGATGATGTTGCCTGGTTAGTTCCTCACCAAGCCAATCTTCGCATTATCGATGCTACTGCAAATCGCATGGGACTTCCTAGCGAAAAGGTGATGATCAATATTCAAAAATATGGAAATACGACCGCAGGTACTTTACCTTTGTGTTTATGGGACTATGAGAGTCAACTTAAAAAGGGAGACAATATAATTCTTTCTGCTTTTGGCGGAGGCTTTACTTGGGGAGCTGTTTATATCAAATGGGCATATAATTCTTAATTTAGCAATAATTTTTTAATTAAATAAAAATGAATACAGACGAAATCAGAGAATTAATCAAGCTTGTATCTAAAGCAGGCATTGGTAGAGTGGAAATTGAAAGAGACGGTTTCTACATAAATATTGAAGGCGGAATGACACACAATGGTGATCAACCCATCTATGTTCAGGCGCCACAAAATCAAGTGATGCAAACACCTGCAGCTGTTGCTCCTCAGGCAGCAATTCCAGCTCCTGTTGCTGCACCTGCAGCGGTAGAAGAATCTAATGCTGTAGTAATAAAATCTACTATGATCGGTACTTTTTATCGTTCATCAGGTCCTGACAAAGATGCTTTTGTTTCGGTGGGGTCCATGATTCAAAAAGGCGATAAAATTTGTATCATCGAAGCAATGAAATTGTTTAATGAAATTGAAGCTGAAATTTCTGGTAAAATTGTAAAAATATTGGTTGACGACGCTTCTCCTGTAGAATATGATCAACCCCTATTTCTTGTTGAGCCAGCATAATTTACCACAAAACTTTTACAATGTTCAAAAAAATATTAATTGCCAATAGAGGTGAAATTGCCATGCGAATTATTCGCACCTGTAAAGAAATGGGAATTAAAACCGTTGCTGTTTATTCAACAGCAGACAAAGATAGTTTGCCCGTTAGATTTGCAGATGAAGCGGTTTGTATTGGACCACCAGTTTCTTCTAAATCATATCTTTCAATACCCAATATTATTGCTGCGGCTGAAATTACAAATGCAGATGCAATTCATCCAGGATATGGTTTCCTTTCTGAAAATGAAAAATTTTCAAAGGTGTGTCAAGAGCATGGGATTAAATTTATAGGCGCCTTACCAGAACAAATTGCCGGAATGGGAGATAAAGCAACTGCAAAAGCAACAATGATTAGTGCAGGTGTTCCTTGTATTCCCGGATCTGTCGGCTTGCTAAAGGATGTTAAGGATGCTATTGCAAATGCAAAAGTTGTTAAATATCCAGTAATTCTAAAAGCTACAGCCGGAGGAGGTGGAAAAGGAATGCGTATTGTTTGGAAAGAGGAGGATATTCAAGATGCTTGGGACTCTGCAAGACAAGAAGCAAAAGCTGCCTTCGGAAATGATGGGATTTACATGGAAAAATATATTGAGGAGCCAAGACATATTGAAATACAAATTGCTGGCGACCAATATGGAAATGCTTGTCATTTATCAGAAAGAGATTGTTCCATTCAAAGACGCCATCAAAAACTAGTGGAAGAAACTCCTTCACCATTTATGACGCCCGAATTGCGTGAAAAAATGGGAGAAGCTGCCATTAGAGCTGCCAAAGCAGTTAAGTACGAAGGTGTTGGAACTGTTGAGTTTTTAGTAGATAAAAACAGAGATTTTTATTTCATGGAAATGAACACTCGTATTCAGGTTGAGCATACTATTACTGAAGAGGTAATTAATTATGATTTAGTAAAAGAGCAAATTAAACTAGCTGCAGGCGAAAAAATTTCCGGTAAAAATCATTTCCCATTACTACATGCGATTCAATGTCGCATCAATGCGGAAGATCCTTACAATGATTTTAGACCAAGCCCTGGAAAAATAACACAATACCATTCTCCAGGTGGACATGGTGTGAGAATTGATACACATGTTTATGCTGGTTATACTATTCCATCGAATTATGATTCTATGATTTCAAAATTAATCGTAGTAGCACAAACTCGTGAGGAAGCAATTTTAAAAATGAAACGCGCACTTGATGAATACATAATTGAAGGCGTGAAAACTACCATTCCTTTCCATCAAAAATTGATGATGGATAAAGATTTTAGGTCTGGTAATTTTACTACAAAATTCATGGAAACATTCGAAATGTAATTCAAACAGTAGGTTTGTTCATTTAGCCGGAGTTTTTCCGGCTTTTTTTTTATCTTCAACTTTGTAAATTAGGCAACTATGCCTTGTTTTTTCGTCTAGTATTTGTTAGATTTAACTCATTATTTGGCGAAAAGAATTTTTTTATAAGTGTAAATGAAGAAACTTTTACTTTTATTTATTATTTTTTTATCAAGTTTTAGTCAGCTATCTGCACAGTTTTGCCTTGCCCCAACTTCTACTTTGGCAATTGTCCCAAATGGAACAATTCAATATACACCCTATTACACCACAGGGGCTAGAGTTTTCTCGTTTACCGGAACAGCAGGCTGCGTTTATACTTTTTCTACCTGTGGACAAAGTACCATAGATACTTACCTTAGGCTACATAATTCTGCATTAACCTTAATAGCAGCTGCTGACGATCAATGTGCCTTACAGTCCAATTTGGTTTGGACCTGCCCGGCTAATGGCACCTATTACATGCACCTTTCCACTTTCGTATGTAGTCCATTATACCTTTCAACTCGAATGAGTTATACTATGTCATGTCCAACGCCTTGTACACAAACTAGTGTTACATTAAATATGTTTGATTCTTTTGGTGATGGTTGGAATGGAGCCGTTTATACATTGACTAATTCAGCGGGTGCGGCTGTTGCATCGGGGACACTTCCCACAGGTTCTTTTGGTACGGCTGTACTTTGTTTGGCACCTGGATGTTATTATATGAATGTAACAGCCGGTTCATGGTCTTATGAATGTTCATGGAATATGACTGTAGCTGGGGGAACCGTGGCTTCTGGCGGCGCTCCCGCCACAAATATTGTTGTCCCTGTGGGTGTTTCATCTTGCACGGTCCCCAATCCCCCCACCTCTATAACCGCAACAGCACAAACAATTTGTCTCGGAGGCTCTACTACATTAACAGCTAATGGAGCAGTTGGAACAGTTTATTGGTTCGCTGGAGGCTGCAATACGACAGGTCAAATAGGAACTGGTAATACCATTACAGTTAGCCCAACGGTTACAACTACCTATTATGCGAGAAATTTTCAAAATGGTAATTTTAGTAATACATGTGCTTCTTACACGGTTATAGTCAATAATGCTACCACCCCAACCTTTAATGCATTGCCTAATATTTGCAGTGGCACCACAGCTCCGGCGTTGTCTTCCTCTTCTGTAAATTCAATTAATGGAACATGGAATCCCGCCAATATTTCTACCGTTGCGGCAGGGACTACTAATTATGTATTCACACCAAACGCAGGACAGTGTGCTGTAGCAGCAACCGTTGCCGTTACCGTTAATCCAAGTCCAACTATGGCTATTACGCCCACTCCAGCTGGTTGTGCGACAGTATCCAACGGAGCTCTTAATGTTACAGCAACAGGTGGATTGGCAGCTTATAATGTTAGTTGGACGGGAACAAGTTCAGGAAATCCGGCAGGAACAGAAATAGCCGCTAGTGGAGGGTCTTATGCTATTAGCAACCTTTCCGCAGGTACTTATAATGTCACTGTAGCTGGGTCAAATTCATGTCAAGCAACAGCAAGTGCAACGATAAGTTCTTTACCTGCAATTATTACAACAGCCACTCCTGCTCCCGTGACTTGCAATGGCTTAAGTAATGGCTCTATTTTGCTTAGTGCTACAAATGGTACTGCGCCATATAATGTTAGTTGGACGGGACCAAGTTCAGGTAATCCAAGCGGAACAGAAATTGCTTCTGCAGGAGCCTCCTATTCAATACCTGCTCTTGCAGCAGGGGTTTATTCCATTACCGTAACAGATGCAGTTGGTTGTACAAGCACAATATCTGCAACCGTTTCTCAACCTACATCCTTATCCTCAACTACTTCTCAAGTTAATGTTTTATGTTTTGGAAATAGTTCTGCAAGTATTAACCTCACACCAACAGGTGGAACAGCACCTTACACTTATTTATGGAGCAATAATGCAACGACTGAAGATTTAGCCAATCTCGTTTCGGGAACTTATTCCGTTACCATAACGGATGCCAATGGTTGTACAACTCCTAACTCAGCAACCATTACACAACCAACAGCCGCATTAAGTTTAACAGAAACACATACGAATGTCTTGTGTTTTGGAAATACAACAGCCTCAATAAACCTCACTCCAGCGGGCGGTACAGGCCCTTACACTTATTTATGGAGTAATACTGCTACTACTGAAGATTTATCAAATGTTGCCTCTGGAACCTATTCAGTTACCACTACGGATGCCAATGGCTGTACAGCAACATTGAGTGTAACAATTACACAACCAATTGCTGGTCTAAGTTTAACAGAAACACACACAAATGTCTTGTGTTTTGGAGCTTCAACGGCCTCAATAGATCAAACAGTAAGTGGTGGAACAGGCCCTTATACTTATTTATGGAGTAATACTGCTACTACCGAAGATATCGCAAATATTGCTTCGGGAACTTATACCGTTACCACAACTGATGCTAGTGGTTGTACAGCAACATTGAGTGTAACGATTACACAACCAACGGCCGCATTAAGTTTAAC
>CANFJL010000018.1 GCA_947447525.1 Flavobacteriales bacterium
GATCAATGAAACCTTTAAACCCGTATTCTCCGATCCTGATCTTGTGAAAACTTACAACTTTACCATCTACAATCGTTGGGGGGAAATCATCTACCAAACCAATGATGTCAACGATGCCTGGGATGGAACTTATAAAGGGAAAAATGTTCCGATTGGAGCCTATAACTGGACCGTGTACTTCTCAGATTTTAAAAATAAATCTAAAGATGCGAGTGGACATGTGGTTGTGTTGAGGTAGTTAGTTGGGTAATTTCTCTCTATAAAGAAACTTTTTTTGAGTAGATTCAAAAGGCCGATAAATATAACTTACCCAGCCATTATCAATTTTAACCTCATCAACATATTTAAAATACAACTTATATTTTCTAGTAATTTGACCATTAGAGATAGAGATTAATCCTAAATATTGATTGCCATCCATTTCAAAAAGAGCATACACTTCACCCGTTGCCCTATCCTGAATTAAATTACGCTGCCAACCTGTTTGTCTTTTTTGATAGTGAAAAAAAATAGGGACAGTAGAAAGAGAATCTCCCAAATTATTAAAAATTCGAATTTGATCTTTAGGGAAATCAAAAACAAGAACAGAATCCTTACGTTGAAAAAGTGGCGCATAGACTTCCTTATAGAAAATAGACTGTGTAAAATAATTTGCACCTACCCATATTTCCGCATCGATACCTGTTTCGATTTCCTTGTTTTTAGCCCAAAGTTGAGTTCTGACATCTACCCATTTATATTCAGCTCGATAAAGCTCCATGGTAAAATCATCCTCAATATGCATGATAGACTTATAGGTGGAATCGATTAGATCGTAAGTGAAATAATCAAATGCAGGATAATCCTTATTAAAATTTGAAAAATATAGTTTGTTTACATTACTATCAACAATCGGAGCAATATACTTAAAAAAGTAATCTCGAGGAATTTGACCAATTTCGAGTAAACCATTAGAATATCGTGTTCCAAAAACCGAAGTAGAACAAACAACATGTGCATTATTTCTATAATCTTTAATTAGATATTGAGCTTCATCAGGAATAACATAGGTTGCCGTAATTTGCTGACCATCAAAAAGTAATAACTCACTTTGTTTTTCAAGCCGTTTTTCATAGGCAAGTAACATATAGGATCCATCATTCAAAATTTCATAATCAGAAACGGAAACCCGGGTTGAACTAAAAAAGGTATCAGGAATCCCCGGAGCTTTAATTACAATCTCTTTAAATACTTGTTCCTTAGAAACAGAAAGGAGCACCGTAAACTTCAAAGTATCTGACTTTGGCTTAATGTCATAATGCTTATCGTAGCTATCAAAAACCGGATGGGAGCATGCAAAATCAAAAGTAACTCTTCCCTCTATAAGAGGTAAAGTGAAAAAAACTTGTCCATCGAAATCAGACACTAAACTCAGCGTGGAATCTATAGGTTCACTACTATTAATAGTTGAAAAGGTTATTTTTACTTTAGCATTTGGAATAGCCGTTTTTTCCAATCGATCTTGTAAAGTGAAACAAATTGGTTTACTACTTTGAGAAAAGGCAAAGATTGACTCAAATAAGACGAAAGAAAAAAGGAAAAATTTCATAATTGACATTTTAATAAAGATGTCAAACTAACAAAATTCCATAAAAGAAACAGAAAAAATTATACCCTTACATTCCATCCATAAAGATCTGGTTCCTCTCCGGATTTAATAGCATCTAGATGCGCTTTTATCTTATTAGAGAGTGTTCTCGTTTCGAAAGCTGGTAAATTCAACTTCTCATCGCGATATCCAATAACTGCAATTTGAGCAATAGTAGCAGCTGTACCAGCACCAAAAGCATCTTCAAGCGTACCGTTTTTAATTGCAGTAATAATTTCCTCCACTGAAACTTGACGTTCTTCTACTTCTACTCCCCAATTTCTTGCAATTTCGAGTACAGTTCTTTTAGTAATTCCACGAAGAATAGTATCGGCATCTTCAGAAGGAGTTATCAATTTTCCTCCTATTTGAAATATAATGTTCATTGTGCCTGACTCTTCAATATACTTATGCTCCTTAGCATCAGTCCAAACCAATTGATGAAATCCAGCGAGTTGACATTGTTTGGCAGGATATAAAGAAGCTCCATAATTACCAGCAGCTTTAGCTCTACCCACTCCTCCTACAGCAGCTCGGGTATAAAATTCTTCAATTTTAACACGCACTGGTTCAGCATAATACATACCCACTGGAGATGTTAATATCATGAATTTATATGTGTCCGAAGGCTTAATTCCCACCATTGCATCCGTTGCAAACATAAAAGGGCGAATATAAAGAGAGTACCCATCTTGGTCAGGCACCCAATTGCGATCAATATTGATTAAAGCTTTAATAGAAGCAATGAATAAATCTTCTGGAACAACAGGCATACACATTCTCTCAGCAGATTCAGCGAAGCGGTGTGCATTTTGATCAGGACGAAAAATATTTACTTCACCATCCTTAGTTCTATATGCTTTTAATCCTTCAAAAATTGATTGACCATAATGCAAAGCAGACATTGCCGGGTGCATAGGTATTTCTTGGAAAGGCATAATTTTTCCTGAATGCCATTCTCCGTTACTATATTCCATTAGGAACATATGATCAGAAAAAATCTTGCCAAATTCTAATTTTTCCCAATTGACTTGCTCAAGGTTTGACTTTTCAATTAATTGAATCGAAAAGTCGTTTGAAATAGTTGGCATAATCCTTTTTTTTATGGATGCGAATATACAATATATCAATAAGGTTAACAACTAAATTTCATTCACAGATACAATTAATTTATATTTGTTAAAAACAAAAATATTAATGAAAGACATCGAAATATTAGAGAAATATTGGGGATACACTTCGTTTCGACCATTGCAGGCTAATATTGTAGAAGATGTCATAAATGGTCATGATTGTCTTGCGTTATTACCAACGGGAGGCGGCAAATCGATTTGCTTTCAAGTTCCTGGAATAGCGAGAGAAGGTATGACAATTGTGATTTCTCCATTAATCGCATTGATGGAAGACCAAGTTAATCATCTTAAAAAAGCAGGACTTCGCGCAGCAGCAATTACGAGTGCAATGACCTTTAGAGAAATAGATATAACACTTGACAATGCAGTTTTTGGAGGCTTAGATTTTCTTTATGTTTCCCCAGAAAGAATTCAAACCAGTATATTTTTAGCAAGGATTGAGAAAATGAATGTTGGATTGTTGGTTGTAGATGAAGCACATTGCATTTCAACTTGGGGCCATGACTTTAGACCCACCTATGCAAAAATCGGTGAACTAAGAAGTGTTTTAATTCAGGTGCCAATAATTGCATTAACTGCTACTGCTACAGAAAAAGTAAGAGCAGATATCATTGAAAAATTAAAGCTAAAGCATACCTGTATTCATGAGGCATCCTTTGAAAGAGAGAATCTTAATTATTCCCTTTATCCCGTTGAAAATAAAATAGCTAGGATTTTAAGCTATTGTAAATCAGCTCCAAATGCATCGGGCATTATTTATTGTCGAACCCGAAAAAATGTTAAGGAAGTAGCCATTACCCTACAAAATCAAGGAGTGAAATGTGGAATATATCATGGAGGAATGAATGCTGACGATCGCAGTATATCCTTAAAAGATTGGATGGATGATCAACCCAAATTAATGATTGCTACCAATGCTTTTGGAATGGGAATTGATAAACCTAATGTTCGATATGTAATTCATTATGATTTTCCAGAAACACTAGAAGCATATTATCAAGAAGCTGGAAGAGGTGGACGAGATGGTGAAAAGGCTGAGGCAATTACCTATTATGAGGCGCAAGATATTCAAGCGCTTAAAGATCAATATGAAACCAAATTTCCCCCACAAGAAGAAGTAACAAGAGTCTACCGAGCACTTTGTAGTTATTTGAGAATTGCTATCGGATCGGGTAAAGATGAATCTTATCCTGTTGATATTTTTCAATTGAGTAAGGATTATTCAATTGACTCACAACTACTATTTAATGCACTTAAATTATTAGAAAATAATGGCGATTTATCCTTCTCTCCTGCGTTTTTTAAACCAACTAATTTAAAATTTAACATTGGCAACTCTGAACTTTATAATATTCAGGTCCAACAATCAAAATTAATCCCTTTAACAACATTTCTCACGAGGAATTTCCCGGGAATATTTGATCAATTCAAAACAATAAATGAGGTTTCAATAATGAAACAGCTCAAAATAACTAGAGAAGATTTAAACGAACAACTTCATAATTTAGAGAAACAGGGAATTATTGAGATCAATTTTCAAAGTAATTTACCTAGTGTGTTATTTCTTCATGAGCGACTCCCAGATGATTATTTGAATCTCTCTTATACTATTTATAAAGAAAGAAAGTTTAATGCTTTGGAAAAGTTAAAGGCAATGCTGGAATTTATTGAGCAAAAAAAATGTCGATCCTTAATGCTGTTGAATTATTTTGGACAAACAGGAAAGGAATGTGGACATTGCGATCATTGTATTCAAGAAAATTTTGAAAAACACTCTGTCGATATTGAACAAGAATTGATTTCCTTTATACGTGAAGCTAAAACCTTCAATGAAATTTGTACTGCTTTTCCAATTGAAATAAATAAATTAAAAGACCTAATTAGACGCTTACAACATGATAAAAAACTTACATATAATAACGGTGTGTTTTTATCATGATTCCAATCTATGTCCCTAAGTGCTTCCCAGCAAAATAAAGTATCAACACCCTTTGTAAAACATCCATTTATTTGGATTTTTATTGCCTATTGCATCGGTCTTATTGCAGCATTTTATCTTAAAAAGAATAATGATTATGCTTTTCTAATCTTTTTAATACCCTTACCTATTCTATTGGTTACAGTTAAAAGAAATAGAAAAAAATTGATTTCCATCTCACTGCTCTTTAGCTTTATTTTTCTTGGATATTTTCTTTTTTCAAATCCTTCAATTCCAAGACAAAAAACTCAAAAACAAGGAATAATATTAAGATTAACACAAGTTCAACAAAGTGGGCCAAACAAGTATAAAATGATTGCCATTGTGCAAGAACGCAAAGGAAAGAATCATTTTAAAAATGTTGAAAAGATTCTATTATATCTAAAAAGTGATCCCAAAACAATCATTGAAGAAAATCAAATAATATTAGCTTCTTGTGCTATTCAGCCCATAATAAACAAGAATAATCCGGGTGAATTTAATGCTGTGTGGTTTTGGAAGACGAAAGGAATTAATAATGTCGCCTTTTTGCAGAAATATGATTTTGAAATACTAAGTTCTACGTCCTCCTTTAGTTTGAATAAATTGATTTCAAGCACCAATAATCAGTTAATATCAATTCTAAGCAGTCATCTTAAAGGAAAACAATTGGCCTTGGCTCAAGCTATTTTATTAGGCGATAGATCTTTATTAAGTCAAGATACTGTGAGTAGTTTTGGCGCTACAGGTGCTATGCATGTACTGGCGGTCTCTGGTATGCACATCGGAATAATATCTCAATTATTACTCTTTATTCTTCAAGGATTTAGCAAAGTAATCAATAGAAAGACTGGATTATTACTGGTGCTCCTGTTCCTATGGTTTTATGCTCTGACCTCTGGATTTTCACCAAGTGTGGTTAGGTCTGTCTTTATGTTCTCTTTACTACTTTTGGCCCAAATGACAGGTCGAAATTATTCATCAATCAACATTCTATTCTTCAGCGCATTTGTTTTAATTCTGATCAATCCGATGGTATTCTTTGATGTTGGATTTCAATTGTCCTATTTAGCTATGTTGGGAATTTTTTCGATTTATCCCATCATTAAAAATTGGTTGAATTTTAAAAATAAAATTATGCATTACTTCTGGCAAGGAACAGCTGTTTGTTTGTCTGCGCAATGTTTGACAGTCCCCTTGTGCATCTATTATTTTCATCAATTTCCTAATTATTTCCTGTTAGCAAATTTGGGAATTATGATTCTATCTACTCTGGTAATGGGAATCGGATTAGGCATTTTTATATTTCATTATATTCCTTTTTTTGGAGAATGGTGGGGGAAATTATTAGGAATCTCCATTGAAGCCCTACTTAACTTTTTAGATTTTATTGCGCGGTTGCCTGGGGCAGTGGTATATGGTTTCGATATTAGTTTGCTTTTTGTCCCCCTACTCTCCTTTTTCTTATTCCTACTCGTGTACAATAAACCCCAAAAGAATATCTGGAAAATTTCTGCCTTAGCAATGCTTTGTCTCATTTTTCAAATAGCAGCGCAGCGTTTTAGTAATCAGGATCAAAACGAAGTTTGTTTTTATAATAACAATCAATTTTTAATGACGCTCAAAATCAATGGGGAAATCATTGTTTTCTATGAAATCAAAAAACCGGCTCATTTGAATAGCATTAAAAAATTAGTGGGTGATTATTCAAAAATTCATACCGGAAAAATTAAATACATCCCTATTAAAAAAGAGAACCTTGCGTTAATTTTGAATCAAAAGAACCTTACACTTCACAATAAATATCCAAAGAAAATAATTCAAATTGGTGCAATCCAATATTGCATTCACTTTTCAGATACCATATCGGGTGAAAAAGCAAACAAAAATGTAATTCACATAAAAATGCCCTGGATAAAAACCCAAGGCAGTTTGTATTATGGAGCAAAAATATTCGCTCTTAAATAGATTATTTTAATAAATCAGCAACAGTAGTAGCAGCATTAATAAAACCACCAGAAATACATAAATCCTTCATAGTACCTTTCTTCTTAGTTCCAGGAATTATGATACTTTTTGAATAAGGAATGGTATTTTTCATTAAAGCATTTTTCACTTCAGCTGCGGTCAATTCAGGAAAATAGGATCTAATAAGTGCCGCAACTCCTGCCGCCGCTGGACAAGCCATACTTGTTCCAGATGCATCTTCATACTTTCCATCAGGTACAGTTGAATAAAGATCAACTCCAGGGGCAAAAAGATCTACTGTTGTTGCACCATAATTGGAAAAATCAGCAATTAACTTTTTAGAATCTTTTGATGAGCTACTCGCCCCTACTTCAAGCCAGTTTGGTGCAATGGCTCCATCATTAAAAATGCGTGTTGGATAAGAATCTTGTAAATCCTTATTCTTCGCATCATTTCCAGCGGCGTGAACAAGTAATACATCTTTACTTTCAGCATATCTTACTGCTTTATCAATAATATCCTTATTGGGAGTGTAATATTTACCAAAGGACATGTTGATCACTTTAGCGCCATTATCTGCTGCATACATGATTGCATTGGCAATATCAATGTCTCTCTCGTCTCCATTGGGAACCGTACGGATGACCATGATTTTTGTGTTGGCTGCAATTCCCTCTATTCCAATTCCGTTACCTCTTGTTGCTGCAATGATTCCCGAAACATGTGTGCCATGCATTGCATCTGGACCTTCATAACGATTGCAACCATAATATCGCTCCGTTAAATCAGAAGGATTGTCTCCAACAATTGCTCGGCGCATACTGTCTGCATCCATATTATTCATCTTGATTTGACCTGCGAACATTTCCTTAGCACTTACAATTTCTTTATCAAGATCCTCAGGCTTAATCATCGTAAATATTAATTTCATACGCGACTGCATTTTTTTCTCTAAGTCATTCTTCGGCTTGTATGATTTATTAGTTGCTTTTGAGAAGATTCCATTAGATTCTGATTTAACAGCATCCATATAACTAGAAAGTGCTAACACACCTTGATACTGTTGCGCAGAGTTCATTTTTTCAGTATCAAAAATCACCTTTCTTTCTTGGTACTTTTTGTATCGTATTGAATCTTGAGTATTTAAGTTTTTGATTGCTTTTCCTTCAAAATATTTCTGGTCTGCGCGACACATTCTAGACAATTCAGATGCCTCATCTTTAATGTCCCCTCCTTGTCCACCAAGAAATGACCAACCGTGAATATCATCTACATATCCATTTTTATCATCATCGATTCCATTACCTGGAATTTCATTTTTATTCACCCAAATAACATCTTTTAAATCAGGATGATCGGATTCAACACCGCTATCAATTACGGCAACAATAACTTCTTTGGAAGTTTTACCTGTTAATAATTTATAAGCTTCTTCTGCACCTACTCCATACACTTTGGAATCGCTTGGATTACTTAAATACCAATTGGCTGGTGCTTTACCTTGAGCCAATACTTGCGCAGCAAGAAATAATAAAATAAAAGTGAAAGAAAATCTTTTCATGGAATATATTTTTTTAGAATTGATTGCGAAAATAAGAAATAAAATATGGAGCTAAAAATTTAATTATATAATATAATTCATTTGTTTTGAGATTAACTGCTTTAGAGTATTTTTGCACTATAAATTTTAAAGAAATGAGTGAAATTAAAAAAGTACATTGTTTGATTATAGGTTCAGGTCCTGCGGGATATACTGCTGCAATATATGCGGCGAGAGCTGACATGAAACCTTTAATGTATGAAGGATTACAACCTGGCGGTCAATTAACAACCACCAATGAGGTTGAAAATTTTCCAGGTTATCCACAAGGAGTTACTGGACCAGAGATGATGGTGCAACTTAAAGAGCAAGCACTTCGCTTTGAAACAGAAATTAAATCAGGTTTTATTGATAAAGTAGATTTCAGTGGGGACATTCATAAATGTTGGGCTGATGATGGAACTGAAATTCATGCAGAGACTGTAATTATTTCAACCGGTGCTTCTGCTAAATATCTTGGACTGCCAAGTGAACAAAAATATTTAGAAATGGGTGGTGGTGTTTCAGCTTGCGCAGTTTGTGATGGATTTTTCTATCGTGGACAAGAAACTGTAATTGTTGGTGCTGGAGATTCTGCCTGTGAAGAAGCACATTATCTTTCAAAACTATGTGCTAAAGTTACCATGCTCGTTAGAAAAGACTTTAGAGCTTCCAAAATAATGGCGGACCGCGTTAAGAAAACAGCAAATATTGAAATATTGTTTGATACAGAAACACTAGAAGTTTTAGGAGATGATAATGGAGTAACAGGTGCTAGAGTAATAAATTCTAAAACTAAGGAAGTTAAAGACATTCCTTGTACGGGATTCTTCGTAGCTATTGGTCATCAACCCAATACAGGAATATTTAAAGACTTTATCAATTTAGATGAAACAGGTTATATCAAGTATGAACAAGCAGGAACAAGTAAAACCAATGTTGCTGGTGTATTTGTTGCTGGTGATGCTGCTGATAAAACTTACCGTCAAGCTATTACAGCTGCAGGAACAGGATGTATGGCAGCTTTAGATGCTGAGCGATATTTAGCTGCTAAACATTAAATAATCATTGTTAAGGTGCTTTAGAAATAAAGCGCCTTATTTTTTGACATATTGGGTTAAAATGACAATGTTTTGTCCATTAACTTTTCCTTCAATTTGTTCTGCATTATCCGTAACCAAGCGAATATTGCGAACCGAAGTACCTCTTTTGGCTGTGAAGTTCGCTCCCCTAACCTCTAAATCTTTGGTTAGAACTATCGTATCACCTCCAAAAAGCTGTGCACCATTGCAGTCTAAGTGCTTGATAGCAAACTCATCTTCTAATCCTTCTTTTGCCCATTCTAATTCATCCTCAGTCAAATACATCATGTCTAGTAAGTCACTAGCCCAACC
Organism: Flavobacteriales bacterium; assembly: GCA_947447525.1. GTDB lineage: Bacteria > Bacteroidota > Bacteroidia > Flavobacteriales_D > Crocinitomicaceae > UBA952. The sequence continues at coordinate 9,659 of CANFJL010000018.1, forward strand.
TTCCTGAGCATTTTGAGATAATAATCGATAAGATAGAACTTTTACTGCCGGAATTTCACTCCAAATACTTTCGTTCAAACAACGTAAGTGATTTAAATCAACTGGACTTTTGCCCGTAATCTGATCCAAACACTGTTCGCACAAACAAGCACAATTTTCTACATAACTATCTGGCCTAGGAGCGACAACATGAAAAAACAAAGTGGAACTTTGGGTGCATAATTCACAATTTTCACCACTTCTCTCTTTTACTAATTTTTCTGCACTCATGCTCTTAGGTTATTTAATTATTAGAAGTCAAAGATAGTTAAGATTTAAATAAGGATATTTAAAAATTGTTGGATGAAAAAAAGTAGTAAAAAAAGTTAGCGAATTACTTGATAGAATTAAACTAAAAGGTAAATTTGTCCAACTTTTAAATCTATATAAGTCAAATAATTACTTATATTTTTTATAAAAGCGCATAACGATTTGATTACAAGTGTTTTAGTTAAATAAATTTACATAAATGAACGCAAGCTCCTCGAGTATATCTTATCTTCCTTTGCTTATCCAAATTGGTGTTGCATTAAGTTTTGTGGTTTTCACCTTATTTGTAACACATCTTTTGACACCTAGAATCAATTCTAAAAAGAAGGATGAAAATTTTGAATGTGGTATAGAATCTACTGGAAACGCTCGTTTTCCGGTTTCTATTCGGTATTTTATGACTGCTATATTATTTGTTTTGTTTGATGTAGAAGTTATTTTCTTTTACCCTTACGCAGTAAATTTCTACCAACTTAAACTAGAAGGCCTTTTGGCTGTTATAATGTTTGTTAGTTTTTTCTTAATTGGATTTCTATACGTTAGAAAAAAAGGAGCTTTAGAATGGGAAAAATAGAAGATGATCAAGTGATCAATGGAGAAGGTTATCAATTAACCAAACTCGATAAAGCAGTTGCGCTTGCAAGAGCCAACTCAGTATGGCCATTACCCTTTGCTACATCATGTTGTGGTATTGAATTTATGGCTACTATGGGAAGTGCCTACGATATGTCGCGTTTCGGGATGGAAAGAATGTCCTTCTCTCCAAGACAGGCAGATTTATTAATCGTAGCGGGTACTATTTCAAAAAAATTAGGTCCTGTATTGAAACAAGTATACGAGCAAATGTCAGAGCCTAAATGGGTTTTGTCAGTAGGTGCTTGTGCTTCTTCAGGTGGGATATTTGATACTTATAGTGTATTACAAGGAATTGATAGAATTATTCCAGTTGATGTTTATGTACCTGGATGTCCGCCCCGCCCTGAACAAATTATTGATGGTGTAATGAATATTCACAGATTGGTGAAGAACGAATCCATGAGAAGAAGATACAGTGAAGAATACAAACACTTGATGGACGACTATAAAATTGAAATTAATAATGGAGACAATGACTAATCAAGAGCTATTAGACAGAATTAATATTTTATTTTCTGCAGATGTCATTACTTCAGAAGTACAATTCGATACACTTATTCTTGAAGTATCTCCTTTAAAAGTTCATGAAATTATTCTTGGATTAAAAAATGATAGTGAACTTTCTTTCAATTTTCTAACCTTACTGGGCGCAGTTCATTATCCGGATAATAAGGATCGTGAGATTGCAATGGTCTATCATTTACACAGTTGGAAAAACAATTGCAGACTTCGCATAAAAGCTTATATGGGAATTGAAAAACCAGAAATTGCAACAATCACTGACATCTTTGATGGTGCCAATTGGCTAGAGAGGGAAACATATGATTTTTTCGGTGTTAATTTTATTGGACATCCTAACATGAAAAGGATTCTTAATGAAGACAGCATGAATTATTTCCCATTAAGAAAAGAATTTGCCCTGGAAGATGGGACAAGAGAAGATAAAGACGATCGTTATTTTGGACGCATTTAAATTTTTGACATGAGTAACATTAAAGAAAAAATATACGATAGTCCAGCAGAGTTTTATAACTCTAAAGAAACCATTGACGGAGATATCGCAACCATTAATTTTGGTCCAACGCATCCTGCAACGCATGGTATTTTTCAGAATATCCTTCAAGTAGATGGTGAAAAAATTATTTCATCAGAACAAACAGTTGGATACATCCACCGTGCATTTGAAAAATTAGCAGAAAGAAGACCTTACAATCAAATTACACCCATAACGGATCGCTTAAATTATTGCTCCTCTCCTATTAACAATTTAGGTTGGCACATGACCGTTGAAAAACTAATTGGTGCGGAAATTCCTAAAAGAGTTCAATACATGAGGGTTATTATTATGGAACTTGCTAGAATTGCAGATCATTTGATTTGTGACTCAGTTGTTGGGGTTGATACTGGTGCATTGACGAGTTTCTTTTATCCTTTTCAAGAAAGGGAGAAAATATATGAATTGTATGAAGAAATTTGTGGCGCTCGATTAACAACAAATATTGGTCGTATTGGAGGATTTGAACGTGATTTTACACCTGTTTTTCACACCAAATTAAAAGAGTTTTTAAAGACTTTCCCTAAGATCTTTGCTGAATGGGATTCCATGTTAGCACGCAATCGAATTTTCATGGATCGCACGCAAGGTACTGGACCTATTTCAGCTGAACGCGCTTTGGCATACGGATTTACAGGACCGAATTTAAGAGCCGCTGGTGTTGATTATGATGTTCGTGTCATGAAGCCTTATTCTTCATATGAAGATTTTGATTTCATTATTCCTGTAGGTGTCAATGGAGATACTTATGATCGATTCATGGTGCGTCAAGAGGAAATTAGACAAAGTATTCGCATCATTGAACAAGCCTATAACAATCTACCCGAAGGACCTTATAAAGCTGATGTTCCTGATTTTTACCTTCCACCAAAAGAGGATGTTTATAACAACATGGAGGCTTTGATTTATCACTTTAAGATTGTAATGGGTGAATCTAAAATTCCAGCTGGAGAAGTATACCACAGTGTTGAAGGAGGAAATGGAGAATTGGGTTATTACCTAATTAGTGATGGCGGACGAGCTCCATATCGCTTGCAATTTAGAAGACCTTGTTTTATTTATTACCAAGCCTATCCTGAAATGATAACTGGACAAACCATTAGTGATGCCGTGATTACTTTAAGTAGTATGAATGTTATCGCAGGAGAATTAGACGCATAAATATGAAAAGAGATACCACTGCCTTATCGAGTGCTGAAAAAATTAGTTTTAGCCCAGAAATGAAATCACAATTTGAAGAGATTGTACAACAATTTCCTGACGGTAAAGAAAAAAGTGCCTTAATTAGAATCTTACATATTGTTCAAACTGAATTTGGTTGGTTGAGTCCTTCAGCTATGAATTCTGTAGCAGATTACTTGAAAATTGAAGCTATTGAAGTTTATGAGGTGGCTACTTTTTATACCATGTTCCATGTAAATCCAGTTGGAACGCATGTTTTTGAGGTTTGTAGAACCGGTCCTTGTATGTTGTTGGGTAGTGATCATATCATCTCTTATATTGAAGATAAATTAAAAATTAAGGTGGGTGAAACAACAACAGATGGAGCTTTTACTTTGAAAACTGCAGAATGCTTAGGTGCCTGTGGTTATGCACCTGTTTTGCAATGCAAGTATAAATTCCATGAGCATTTAACCAAAGAGAAAGTTGATATATTAATAGATGCTTACCGTAAAGGTATTGTCGAAAATTAAGCGCTGAATGAATAATAGAAAATTACTTCTAGAAAATATTGACATTCAAGGTATTGAATCATTCGATATTTACCGTAAAAATGGTGGTTATCGTTCGGTGGAAAAGGCCTTAAAAAAAATGTCACCCGAAGAAATTGTTGAAGAGGTTAAAATCTCAGGTCTTAGAGGTCGAGGTGGCGCTGGATTTCCTACGGGAATGAAATGGTCTTTCTTGGCTAAGCCTGAAGGTGTTCCAAGATATTTGGTTTGTAATGCTGATGAATCAGAACCAGGGACTTTCAAGGATCGTTATTTGATGGAGAAACTTCCTCATTTATTGATTGAAGGAATGATTACATCAAGTTACGCTCTTGGCGCTAATTTGTCCTTTATTTATATCCGAGGTGAATTCATGTATATTCTTCATATCCTAGAAAAAGCAATCGCTGAAGCAAAAGCAAATGGTTTTTTAGGGAAAAATATTCTAGGATCTGGATATGATTTAGAATTACGCGTTGTACCCGGCGGAGGCGCATACATTTGCGGAGAAGAAACAGCACTTCTAGAATCGCTTGAAGGAAAAAGAGGAAACCCAAGAATTAAACCGCCTTTTCCTGCTGTTAAAGGTTTATGGGGTTGTCCAACAGTGGTGAATAATGTAGAAAGTATTGCTGCAGTGGTTCCCATTGTTAATGATGGAGGTGCTGCATATGCTCAAATTGGAATTGGAAAAAGTACTGGAACTAAATTAATATCAGCTTGTGGAAATTTGGCTAGACCAGGTGTTTATGAGATTGAAATGGGAATGACCGTTGAGGAATTTATCTATGGTGATGATTACTGTAGAGGAATTGCCAATGGTAAAAAATTAAAAGCTTGTATTCCAGGTGGATCATCCGTTCCAATTCTGCCTCACTTTCTTGTATGTAAAACTGCCGCTGGAGAAGATCGCTTAATGTCTTATGAAAGTTTGTCTGATGGAGGTTTCGCTTCTGGTTCTATGTTAGGCTCTGGTGGATTTATAGTTTTTGATGAAGATCAATGTATCGTTAGAAATACCTATAATTTTGCTCGTTTTTATGCCCATGAATCTTGTGGTCAATGTTCGCCATGTAGAGAAGGAACAGGATGGATGGAAAAAGTATTGCATCGACTAGAAAATGGTCATGGAAATATGCGTGACATTGATTTATTAGAAGAAATTAATAAGAAAATTGAGGGGAATACTATTTGTCCTCTTGGAGATGCTGCTGCTTGGCCAGTTGCTGCCGCTATTCGCCATTTTAGAGCAGAATTTGAATGGCATGTGACGCATCCTGAAGAAGCTCAGAAAAGAAATTTTGGTTTAATTCAACAAGTTGTGACTGCCTAGAAATTTGTAATATGATAAAAGTAACGATTGACGATATTGAGGTTGAGGTTGAAGCTGGAACAAGTATCTTAAATGCTGCCCGTAAAATTGGCGGTGAAGTTGTTCCCCCTGCCATGTGTTATTATAGCAAATTACCCGGAACAGGTGGTAAATGCCGTACTTGTCTGGTTGAAGTTGCAGCTGGTTCTGCAGCGGACCCTCGTCCAATGCCTAAATTGGTAGCTTCTTGTTCTACTCCTGCATCTGATGGTATGGTAGTAAAAAATAAAACAAGTCAACGCGTGCACGACAATAGAGGAGCTGTAGTTGAATTTCTTTTGATAAATCACCCTTTAGATTGTCCCGTTTGTGATCAAGCTGGTGAATGTAATTTGCAGGACTTAGGATATACCCACGGAAATGCAACCACACGTTACGAAGAGGAAAGACGCACTTTTGAACCAATCGATATAGGAGATAAAATTAAATTGCATATGAATCGCTGTATTCTATGCTATCGATGTGTTGAAGTAGCCAATCAATTGACCAATCAACGCGTTCATGGGGTACTAAATCGTGGTGAACATGCCGAAATTAGTACTTACATCGAGCATGCCATTGATAATGATTTCTCAGGAAATATGATCGATGTATGTCCCGTTGGAGCGCTTACCGATAAAACTTTCAGATTTAAAAGTCGTGTGTGGTTCTTAAAACCAATGGAAGCGACTTGCGCTTGTACTAAATGCTCTGGATCAGTTGTTTTATGGATGTTTGGTAAAGAGATTTATCGTGTTACCGCAAGGAAAGATAAGTACGGGGAAGTAGAAAATATTGGTGATAAAACAGCTTGGATTTGTAACGAATGTCGTTTTGAGAAAAAAGATCTTGCTAAATGGAATGTAATCGGACCAAGAGTTATTGATAGACATTCTGTAATTTCTCAAGGAAAGTATGAGACGAATATTGAACCAACAATTAAAAAATTAAGTTAATGGATACAGCATTATTAATCGAAAAGTTGGTTTTAGTTGTTTTGTTATTCCTGGTTTCTCTAGGGATTGCAGCCTACTCTACTTACTTTGAACGAAAACTTGCCGCTTGGATTCAAGATCGTGTTGGACCAGATAGAGCCGGACCCTTTGGAATTCTTCAGCCGATTGCGGATGGTGTAAAGATGTTCATGAAAGAAGATTTTACTCCTAAGAATGCCGATCGTTGGTTGTTTATTCTTGGACCTGGAATTGCCATGTTTACAGCGCTTATTACCAGTTCTATTGTTCCTTGGGGGACAGATTTATACCTTTTTGGCCGAACCATTGTTTTGCAAGTCGCTGATTTTAACATTGGGATCTTGTTTGTTTTTGGGACTATTTCAATCGGTGTATATGGAATTATGATCGGTGGTTGGGCATCCAACAATAAATATTCTCTTTATGGTGCGATTCGTGCCTCATCTCAAATGATTTCATATGAATTGGCCATGGGTATTTCAGCCATTACTATTATTATGATGTCTGGAAGTCTTGGTTTAACAGATATCGTGAAATCACAACATGGAATGAATTGGAATATTTTCTATCAACCTGTTTGTTTTTTAGTATTCTTTATCTGTGCCCTGGCAGAAACAAATCGAGCTCCTTTTGATTTACCTGAATGTGAATCAGAATTAATCGGTGGATATCATACAGAGTACAGTTCTATGAAATTAGGTTTATTTCTATTTGCTGAATATGTTTCGATGTTCGTTTCTTCTGCTATTATTTCTATCTTATTCTTTGGTGGTTATAATTTCCCAGGAATGGACCATTTTAGCGGAAATACTCTAGCACTATTAAGTGTTTTGGTGTTTTTTGCCAAAATTTTCTTCTTCATCTTTGTTATTATGTGGATCCGTTGGACTATTCCTAGGTTTCGTTTTGATCAATTAATGCACTTAGGTTGGAAAGTTTTAATTCCAATTGCTATTATAAATTTGATGCTTACGGGTATTGTTATCGCCTTTCATGAAGGTTGGTTTTTAAATTAAATGGAATGGAAAGTTTAACGAATAGAAAACGAGTTGTTTCGGATAAACCCATGACTTTTTTAGAAAAGTTGTACTTGCCGGCAATTTGGGGAGGTATGTTTATTACACTTAAACATATTTTTAAAAAGAATCATACGATTAAATATCCTGAAGAACAAAGGGTATTTGCTCCAGTTTATCGCGGTATGCATGTCCTGAAAAGAGACGAAGAAGGTCGTGAAAATTGTACTGCTTGTGGTCTTTGTGCTGTGGCTTGTCCAGCTGAAGCGATTACCATGGTGGCAGAAGAGAGAAAAAAAGGAGAAGAGCATTTGTATCGAGAAGAAAAATACGCTGCTTCTTATGAAATTAATATGCTGCGTTGTATTTTCTGTGGACTTTGTGAAGAAGCTTGTCCTAAAGAAGCAGTTTTTTTAACAGATCGTATTGTTCCAACTGAATTTGATCGAAATGATTTTATTTATGATAAATCAGTTTTGGTAGAACCAATAAATGACCGAATAGATATAACTAAGCGTCAAAACACAGGTAAAAGAGGAGTAATATGACAGCAGAATTAATCAACTGGATACTTGGTGGACTGAGTATCGGATCCGCTTTAATGGTGGTTTTCAGTAAACATCCTATTAGAAGTGTCCTATACTTAATCGTAACTTTCTTTTTAGTATCAGGACTATACATTATGATGAATGCGCAATTCTTAGCCATCGTAAATATTATTGTTTATGCTGGAGCCATTATGGTCTTGTTCTTATTTGTACTCATGCTGCTCAATTTAAATAAAGCAACTGAACCCAAAACGCCCCTTTTAGTAATGCTCTCCTCTGTTGGGGCAGCTGGAATTTTTGTTTTGGTATTAATCGCTGCATTGAAAGATAGTTTTATTCAAAAATCTGGACAAGTAGCAGGAAATTTAAATGCAGGAATGGTGGAGAATTTAGGAGAACTGTTGTTTAAGAAATATATCGTTCCTTTTGAAATATCTTCCATCTTATTTATTGCTTCAATGGTAGGCGCTGTTTTATTAGCTAAACGCGAAAAACCAATAATCGACTAAGTATGAATCCTACAACAACTAACCTGAGCGCGTCTATTGAATTTTATATTCTATTGTCTTGCGTTCTTTTTACCATCGGTGCACTGGGTGTTTTAGTGCGTCGAAATATGATTGTGCTTTTAATGTGTATCGAACTCATGTTGAATGCAGTGAATCTACTTTTAGTAGCTTTCTCTACTTACTATGGTCAAGGAGATGCTCAAATATTTGTCTTCTTTATTATTGTTGTTGCTGCAGCAGAAGCCACGGTTGGACTTTCGATTCTCATTATGGCGTATCGCAATAATAAATCCACGGATGTTGGTTTATTCAAAACTTTAAAAGATTAATTCAATGACTATAGATAGTATCGTATTGATTTTAATTGCCCTGCCCTTAATTGGTGCCTTGGTCAATGGAACAATTGGAAAAAAATTACCCAATATTGTAGTAGGAACCATTGCTACAAGCGTTATGTTGGCTTCCTTTATTTGTGCTGTGCTTGTTTTTAGTCAGTTTCAAAAAACTCAATTAATTCATTTATTCTCTCTTCTGAAATTAGATGGTTTTCAATTAAATGCGCGTTTTCAAATAGATGCTTTGTCTATTTGGATGACGATGATTGTTACAGGAATTGGAACACTGATCCACTTGTTTTCCATGGGCTATATGTCTCATGATAAAGGGTATTACAAATTCTTCACTTATCTCAATCTCTTCATTTTTGCCATGTTATTATTGGTTTTAGGAAGTAATTACTTTGTGCTTTTCTTTGGATGGGAAGGTGTTGGTATCTGTTCTTATTTGTTAATTGGATTTCATTTTAGTGATCTTGAGAAAGGAATTTCTAATAGTATTGCTGCTAGAAAAGCATTTATAATGAATCGAATTGGTGACGCTGGTTTGTTATTTGGTTTGTTTTTGATCTTAGCTCAATTCGGTACTTTAGAGTATCTTGACTTAGCACGATTGACAGGTCCTGGTCATGGTGTTGCTCAAACGATGCTGATTGGAATTACTTTATGTTTGTTTTTGGCTGCAACCGGAAAAAGTGCTCAAATCCCTTTGTTCACCTGGTTACCAGATGCCATGGCAGGTCCAACTCCAGTATCTGCATTAATTCACGCTGCAACAATGGTTACTGCTGGTATCTATTTGGTTGTTCGTTCCAATTTCTTGTTTGAATTGGCTCCATTTACCAAAGACATTATTCTTTATATTGGTCTTGCTACTTCTTTGGTCGCAGCCTTTATTGCCTTGCGTCAAAATGATATCAAAAAAGTACTCGCTTATTCAACAGTTTCTCAATTAGGATTGATGTTCGTTGCGCTTGGAATGGGGGCATATACGGTTGCAATTTTTCATGTTACTACCCATGCGTTTTTTAAAGCTTTACTTTTCTTAGGATCAGGAAGTGTTATTCACGCCATGTCAGACGAACAAGATATTCGTAAAATGGGAGGCTTAGCTAAAAAATTACCCATTACGCATGCTACCTTTTTAATTGGAACCTTAGCAATTTCTGGTTTTCCTCTGTTGTCTGGTTTTTATTCTAAAGATGAAATCCTTGGACATGCATTAGCAGCCAATCCATTGCTTTATGGGATTTTGATGGTCTCTGTTGCCATGACCAGTATTTATATGTTCAGAATGTATTTCTTGGTGTTTTTCGGTTCTTTCAGAGGAGGAGAAAAGGCAGCATCTCACTTGCATGAAAGTCCTTTGATCATGACCCTTCCATTAATGATCCTTGCTATTCTTTCTGTTTTTGGGGGAATTCTTAACCTTCCAGGTCTGTTTCTACATTCCGGAGCACATTGGTTGAATGATTTTTTAAGTGCAAACACTGCAGGACTAAATCTTTTGCTTGCTGAACATCTAGCCGCTTCAACTACCTTGATTTTAATGTTCGTCGCGAGTGCTATGACCTTGCTGATTTTAATTTGGGCATATATTAATTACGCAAAAAAACAAAAGCTTGCTTTAGCAGATGAAGAACTTCATGGATGGCAATTGTGGTCTAACAAAAAGTTGTATATCGATGAGCTATATGCCTTGGTTTTTGTAAAACCAATTGAATTCATTGGAACACTCTTTTATTCGAACTTTGATATTAAAGTTCTTGCTAAAGGTGTTTATTCCTTTGCTCAACTGTTTAGCAAGCTTGGCGGTGTCACAAGAAAATGGCAGAATGGAGTGCTTTCTAGTTATTTGTTCTGGATGCTCATCGGTTTGATCAGTTTAATAAGCTATTACTTTATAAAATTACAGGTTTGGAACTTTTAATATTACCTTTCGTTTTTGGGATTTTATCCTTTATTATTCCAAGTAGTTGGTCACGGACCTTTGGATTAATTGGCGCTGCAAGCTCCCTATTGGTGGCGTTGTTCCATTTGTCGGGCTTTGAACCCCAAACAGTTCGTACCATTTTTGATCCCAATCGTACTTTTCCTCTTGGACTAAGTTTTAAAATGGGCTTCGATGCCTTAGGTTTGGTCATGATTCTTTTAACTAATGGAATTGTCTTATTGGTTCTGTTAAGCAATTGGAATAGAGAAATTGCTAAAAATAAGCTGTTTACTGCATTGGTATTCTTAATGCAATTTGGATTGCTTGGAGTATTTACTGCTCAAGATGGTATATTATTCTATATTTTCTGGGAATTTACCTTACTCCCTATCTTCCTAATCCTTTATTGGTTTGGTGCTAAAGATAACAATCCAACCTTGTTTAAATTCTTCATTTACACGCTAGTAGGTTCGCTTGCTATGCTTGCTGCTCTTATTGTTTTAGGTTCTTTTTCAAGCTCATACTCCTACGAAGATTTGCGACAAGTAAGTTTGCCTGCAGGTTATGCTTGTTGGATCATGAGTGGTTTCCTCTTGGCCTTTGCTATTAAGATTCCTTTATTTCCTTTTCATACCTGGCAACCTGCTACCTACTCTAGTGCTCCCATGGCGGGAACGATGTTACTATCAGCACTTATGTTAAAAATGGCGCTCTTCGGAATGATCAAATGGATGCTGCCTTTGACTTCTGAAGGTTTGGAATGTATGCGTTGGCCAGTTATAATTCTTGGAAGTATTGGGATTGTTTATGGTGCACTGATCGCTATCAAACAAAATGATATTAAGAAAATTTTTGCTTATGCTTCCATTAGCCACTTAGGTTTAATTGCAGCAGGAATTATGCTCTATACAACCAGTGCTATGCAAGGTGCAATGATTCAAATCATCAACCACAGTTTAATTTCTGTTGGACTTTTCTTAGCTGCTGACATTCTTGAAAATAGAACGGGAACTAGAAAAATAAATGAACTTGGTGGAATTGCAAAATTGGCTCCACATTATGGGTTTTGGTTTGCAGTAATTGTTTTTGCAGGATTGTCCGTTCCTTTTACAGCAGGATTTATTGGAGAATTTATCTTGATCAAAGAAATGTTCTCTTTCCATATGATTATTGGCATCGTTGCTGCAACTACACTCGTTTTAGGAGCTGTTTACATGTTGCGCGGATATCAAGTGAGTATGTTTGGCGCACCAAAATTAACGGAGTTTCAAGATTTGAAATGGAATGAAACTTTTGTCTTTGTCGCATTGACAATTCTTATTCTGGTTATTGGACTGAGTTCCAATTGCATTATAGATTTTTTAGAACCAAGTTTATCTAATTACCAAGTAACTTTAAAATAGCATGGACGCACTGATAGTGATATTTATTACGGGATTGATTTCTTTATTTGTTGGCATGTTAAAAAAGCCCTATTTAACTTTGGGTATTATTGCAAGTGGATTAGTGCTTTCTTTTTGTTTGCAAATGAATTATGGTAATTATACTTCTATATTTAGTAAGTATGACAATCTGTATTTTAATATTACTCAATTGTACTTTAGTGAAATGGCAATTGGTTTTACGCTACTACTTGTCTTGGGTGGATTTCAGTATTTCAAGCAAGATATTGAACATACATCAGATTATTTGTCTCTATTGTTGTTCTCCTTATGTGGTGCCATTTGCTTGATTGGTTTTACGGATTTATTTATGTTTTTCTTGGGATTAGAGATTCTTTCTATTCCGATCTATGTTATGGTAGGGATCAAAAAACAAGATGTCTTATCCGCTGAAGCCTCCCTTAAGTATTTCTTTACCGGTTCCTTCGCTACAGCAATTTTACTTTTTGGAATTGCACTTCTTTACGGTGCAACAGCTTCCTTTAATCTGGCAACCATTCAAGAAGCAATTCAATCTGGTTCCTATTCAGAACCCATGTTACTCATTGCGCTACTGTTCATTATAGCAGCTTTTCTATTTAAGGTTGGGGCCGTTCCTTTTCATTTCTGGGGACCTGATGTTTATCAAGGGGCACCTGATATCGTAATGGCGTTTATGGCTACTGTTGTGAAATTAGCCGCTGTGTTTGCTTTCTTGAAATTATATGCTGGAACTTTCCAATTCTTAAGTGAATTCTGGACGGGAGCCTTGAATATCGCTATAATTTTATCTCTCTTCTTAGGATATCTTTCTGCCTTGCGCCAAACGAGTTTCAAACGCATGCTCGCCTATTCAAGTATAAGCAATACTGGATTTGCTCTTTTCGCATTATTAACTACTTCGCCTTCTTCCGCAGGAAGTCTTTGGGTATTTCTTGTAGCTTATGGTTGTGCTACAATAGCTTTAGTTACCATCAGTATGATTATTCACAATGTTGATGATAAAATAGCTGCATTCAAAGGGATTGGGTATAAAAATCCATTTATTGGATTTGTCATGATTATGAGTTTACTGTCTTTGTCGGGAATTCCTCCATTGTCAGGGTTCTTTGGTAAATTTTTATTGCTGAGCAACGCTATCAATGATCATCTTTACTTAGTAATATTAGCGCTGGTAAGTTCTGCAATTGGTGCTTTCTTATACTTAAGAATGATCGTACTCAGTCTTGCAAAGGAAACAGAAAATACAGTTGAAAAGTATCCTATTTCTATTTTACAATACATTGTTTTAGGTGTTTGTACGGTAGGATTGTTAGGTGGATGGTTGATTATTATTTTATAAGCTTAATTCCCTACTCCTTTTCCAGCAATAAATCCAGTGGTCCAAGCGGCTTGAAAATTATACCCTCCGGTAATTCCATCTATATCAATTAACTCCCCTGCAAAATGTAATCCAGGAACTATTTTACTTTCCATGGTGCGAATATCGATGTCTTTCAAAGCGATACCTCCCGCAGTTACAAATTCTTCTTTAAAAGTAGTTTTTCCTGAAACCTCGTAACGGTCATTAATTAAGGTATTGATCAATTTATTGATGCTTTTATTGCCCAGATCTTGCCAACGCAACTCCAGACTCAAGGCACATTTATTTACCAAAAAATGCCACAATCGATTGGTTAAAGGAAATGGATTTAAATTACCTAACATTTTTCCGCCTTGATTGGCGATTGTTTTTGATATTAAAGCTTGTACTTCTTGTTCCTTTTGCTCGTCTAACCAATTCACCAAAATAGCAAACTGATATTCTTTATCATGCAATACACGGGCACCCCAAGCGGATAATTGAAGAATTGCAGGTCCACTCATTCCCCAATGGGTAACCAATAATGGACCGCGACCAATTAATTTTGTCCCTTCTACCTTGACCACAGCTTTTTCAACCACATTTCCCATCAAAGCAGCAATCGGATTTCCGGGCATATTAAAAGTGAACAAAGATGGAACGGGATCAATAAGGGCATGTCCCAATTTTTCGAGCCATTCTAGTCCATTGCGTTTGGGTTGACCGCCCGTTGTGATAATAACTTTGTCAAAGGAATAAGATTGGTCTCTCGTTTTAAGAATAAAGTGATCTTTTTCTATTTGAATTTCTTGCACTGCTGCTTGATATTCAATTTTGACGTTGAGCCGATGGGCTTCTCTTGTAAAACAATCTATGATTACTTGAGAATCATTGGCAAGTGGAAATACGCAGCCATCTGGATAAACTTTTAAGGCGACGCCTCTTTCCTCAAACCAATTGAAAGTATCTTGAACATTAAAGATATCGAAGGCTTTTTTAAGGTAATTTTCCCCTCTTGGATAATGTTTTGAAAGGACAATGGAATCCAATTGATTGTTGGTGACATTACACCTGCCGCCACCGGAGATTTTAACTTTAGCTAAAACTTTAGTGGTTTTTTCTAAAATGATTACTTCATGCATTGGAAAATGTTGCTTAACAGAAAGTGCAGAAAAAAAACCTGCTGCTCCACCACCTATAATTGCAATTTTCATTTTGTAAAAATACTTTAATTGTTATGAGTTCTATTGAAACATGATTATATTTATGGAAACTTATTCTTATGAAAATGAAAATTCAACTTTATTTACTGCCACTTCTTATCTTATTAATAAGTGCTTGTGGATCCAATTCAGAAAAGAAAACAATTTCAAAGGGCAAACCTATAAAGAAAGAAGTAACAAAGGACACTGTTGCACTTATTCCTCAAAGTGGGTTAAAAATTCGATATTCCAAATATCAAGCAGAGCGCACCTACACAGCTGAAGTAAGTGAAGAGAATCCAGAAAATGAATATGAAGAATTAGCAACTTTTACTGCGCACAGAAAAGTAAAACTAATAGAAATTGAATTGAATGATAAAACGGTTGAGAATAAAATTAATGCCGCTATTTTCAAAGCGGTAACTGATAAAAGAATGGGAAGCTATTCCCTTCAAAAATATGTAAACGAAGTGAAAAGTTTAGCGTCCATTGAAGAATGTTTCGATGAAGAAACGACTTGTTCACTATATGATTCTACTTTAAATTATATTTCTATTGGAATCAATGAATATGCAATGTATTACGGAGCGGCTCATCCAAGCAGTGGAACACTTGTTCTTAATTTTGATCTCAAAACAGGAGCATTAATCGCGCTCACTGATCTTTTTAATCCAGGAAGTAAAAAAGACCTTAAAAAAATAGTGGAGAAAGCATTTATTAAAGCTTGGGGTGGTGAAGATTGGGATTTTACTCCAAGAAGTGGTGATTTTAAATTGAGTGAAAATTTTAGCCTCGAAAATGATGGTCTTCATTTTTATTACAATCAGTATGAAATTGGACCCTATGCAATGGGAGCGCCTGAAGTAACTATTGCTTGGAAAGAATTAACGAAATTGCTTAAAGAAAACCCATACAAATAATTACATTTAACCATTAATCAATTTCAGCGCATTGAAAGTTGGGTACCATGGATTTCGACTACGCTCAATCCACTTATAAAGCACATCGAGCGACTTGTGCTGAGCCTGGACTCCCGTGAGTTTGTCGAAGGGCCGAAGTAAGTCGAGATGTGCTGAGATGATCGGCTTTCAAAAGTGGAACGTAGATTACAAAAACCGGCACCGAGCTTTTTGCTACCGACGCTTCGGTATTTTTGCGGAAAAAAAGTAGAAATTAGAAGGTTATTATTTACAAAAAACAGGATCTCCCTCTCATGATGGCTAGCAGTTTAAACCATCAACACCAAATGATCCCCATTAAGCACCAATTTGAATTCTTGAAGTGGATTTTGAGCGGGAGCCTTCATTGCCTTTCCTTCAAATGAAAAAGAACTTCCATGAGCATTGCAATAAAAACCACTTTTGGTTGGAATCAATGGGTTGGATTGGTGTGAACATTCTAGATTAAATGCTCTAAAATTCCCTTCCCCTAGCTTCACAATCGCAACATCAAATTCAAATGCTTTGTTTTTTACCAATACTAAATTATTCTCTACTGTAAAATTATATAATGGAATTTCAATAGCTCCATGACTTAAATTAGCTTCAATGGCAGCAATACTTGAACAAGAATTTAAGGCGGGTAAAACAAGACCAATTCCTAACATGCTGGCACAAAGTCCACAGGATTGTTTGAGAAAAGTACGACGATCTGACATGAAGTAAAGTTAAAAACTATATCCTAAACCTAACTTAATAAAATGACCATTGATGGATTGAATTGGACTCACTGATGATTGATTTTGGTTCAAATGATAGGTGTAATCCAGCTTTATAATGACCCCGTTTACTGGTAAATAACTAAATCCACTAATCAAATAATGCTGCTTGATCATACTTGAAATTGATTTTCTACCCATCGTAAAATTCATGTCTAAGAATTCATATCTTGAGAAAACACGAAATGTTCTTGCTTCGGTTTTTACTAAATTATAAGCCAATTCTAAGTAGGAACCCAACATTTTTTCAGGTGTATTGTTGTTGTATGCAGCATTAATTTTTTCCGCTGAAGGAATCTGTACAAAAGTCACTAATGTTTTGGCTTGAAATCGATTTCCTAAATACTGTATGTTAAATTCTGATAAAGAAACAGCTGTTCCAAAGACGCCATTATTCAACATCAAACTATCAGCAACTGCTTTTGAAATTCCTGCTGAACCTCCAAAATAGGAGGATATTTGGCTTCTTAAATTTCCTTTGTAATACAACAAAGATCCAGTTAATGCTAGTGAAGATGCGTTGGCATTACTTCCCTCATATCTCCCTCCTCGTATGCCATTTCCCGCTTCAAAATTTGCCGAAGACAAACCATTAACAAGAGCTAAGGAATAATTCAATCCAGCTATTTTATTACTGTACCCATATAAAGAAAGTCCCAATTCTCGCCAAGTTGATGGAATAATATACTTCTCTACCATCGTGCGTTCGTTTCCGTTAAAAGTTGTAGGTAGATGATTCTCATTAATGATTCCAATTCTTGGAATGATCAATCCCGCCGAGATATAATTGTTACGATTGAGATTAAATTTTATAAAGGCTTGCTCTAATGCCAATTCTCCACCCACTGCTCCCCCTTCAATTTTAGCGTCCTCAATTTCTAATTCAGAAAAGAAGGAAATTTTATTATTGAATTTGTGTCCAATAAATAAGATAACCCTGTCAACATTAATTGATGCAGATTTATCTTTTAAATTATTGGCATATTTAAAACTCCCATAACCAGAAATAACGGTTGCTGATTTTGAAGCAATTAATCCAGAATTTAAAGAATCTTCTCTAGTGATAACTTGTGCAGTGTAATTAAAGGAAAGACAACAAATAAATAGAAGTGGAATGAAATGTTTACGCATGATATTTTTATTTGCAGCAAAATTAGAATCATTCTAAATAAGCCGCAATACCATTTTTGTGGTATTTATTTTATCCTGCTAATGAAATGCCAATAAAATGTCCAATTCCAAAAGTAATGGCGGCTGCAATCAAGCCAAAAACAACCTGACGCATTCCTGAATAAAGAACACTTTTTCCAGTAAATAAGGTAATACTAGCTCCAATAATAAACAATCCAACAGCACTGCTTGCAGCGGATAGGATAATAGCATTCATTCCCCCCATAAAGAAAAATGGTAATACTGGTATAACTGCTCCAAAAGCAAAAAGCACGAAGGAGGTTATGGCCGCTTCCATCGCAGAGCCTTCCAAATCCTCGGGATTGATTCCTAATTCTTCCTTTACCAGAATATCATGCGCTAAACTTTTATTTTGAATGATGTCTTTGGCCATAGATTTTGCTTGAACTTCTTCTATTCCTTTTGACATGTAAATAAGAACCAATTCTTTTTCTTCTCCTTCAGGATTCGTTTCCAATTCATCCATCTCTAATTGCATTTGATTTTCAAACAATTCTTGAGAACTTTTGACAGAGATCCACTCCCCTAGCGCCATGGATAAAGCTCCGGCTAATAATCCAGCCAAACCTGTTAGTAACACTTCGTTTTGTCCGCTTGTAGCACCAGCAATCCCCATCACCAAACTAAAATTTGAAACCAATCCATCATTTCCACCAAGTACTGCTGCTCTTAATGCATTGCCGCCCACACTTCGATGACGCTTTTCAAAACGGGCCAAGGTTGTTCCAGAAATGTGCTTGTTGTTTTGAATGATATTCTTTAAAATGGTAACATGGGCCGTATCTGAAATAGAAGGCGCTGTTTGAGTTCTTTTTCTTGCTCCCACAACTGCAGACGAAATACTTTTCTCCGTGTCTAACAAGACCCCTAGGACATAATTATAACCGAAAACTTTTCCTATTGTACGCAATGTTTTTGCCCGCAGTGATGGTCCAGGCAAATCTTTCTCCAGCATATTGTTTTTCTGAGCAAAGGCAACCGCATGACTCATTTCAATCGCACTCATTTGATGAAATACATCAGCTACATTGGAATCAGATTCATTTTCCGCTAAAATCTTGTACAAAAAACTAGCATCTATTTCCGTTTGAATACTTTGTAAATCTATCATGATGGTTATTTTTTTTAAAGTTAGTTACTTTTCATCGAATTGGTAAGCTTATCTACTCAAGTGAAGTTATTATTTTTTGATTGATCACTTTCTTACTACTATATATTTTCGTCATGATTTTAAACAAAAATACATGCCGAAAAGAAAAGGGAATTGTCTTATCTTTTTTCGCTAGATTACATCCAGCTCTATTGATATTTAACCCCTTCGGGCTAGGAAATATTCATGTGTTATAATTATCAACCGAGTAGCCCTATCTTTGCAGTATGATAGATCAAAATAAAAAAATAGAAGGAGTACTTTCAGCAATCGGATTTGAACGGTTAAATGACTTACAAAAAGAGGCACTTGAAAAAAGCTTCTCCAACAAAAACAATTTAATTCTTTCTCAGACGGGATCCGGAAAGACCTTTGCGTTTTTATTGCCTTTGTTTTTAAAACTTGATCCAAATGTTAAGGCCACGCAAGCGGTCATATTGGCTCCTTCAAGAGAATTGGCCATTCAAATAGAAAGTGTTTTTCGCGCCATGAGAACCAATTTTAAAGTTTTGACTTGTTATGGTGGGCACGATATTCAGGTAGAGAAAAAAAGTTTAGTAGAAGCTCCGGCGGTCTTAATTGGAACTCCAGGTAGAATTTGCGATCATATTACCAGAAACACAGTAGATTTATCGCAGGTAAAGCAATTTATTGTTGATGAATACGACAAGAGTTTAGAATTTGGCTTTGAGGAACAAATCAAATTTATTTATCAAGAATTTAGAAATCTAGACGCCATCACCTTAGTTTCTGCTACCGAGCACGAAGAATTTCCAACTTATCTATCCTTCAAAGAGGCTGGAATCATCAATCATCTTTCAAATTCCATTGATCCAGATATCACTTTTTGGCAATTTCCAGTGAGAAACACCAACAAATTTGATCGCTTATTTGATTTGCTTTGCTCCTTCCAAGGTGAATTGAGTATTGTGTTTTGTAACTTCAGAGAAGCAACAGAAAGTGTTTGTGCGCATTTGAGTGAAAAAGGCTATGAATCGGTGGTCTATCACGGTGGAATGGAACAAGATGAACGCGAACGGGCCTTGATTAAATTTAGAAACGGTACCTTTCATACTTTAATATGTACAGATTTAGGATCTCGTGGACTAGACATTCCAGAAATTCAACATGTTGTTCATTTTCAATTTCCTCAAAATGAAGCGGCCTTTATTCACAGAAACGGTCGAACGGCCAGGATGAAATCTAATGGGTCCTCTTACCTACTGGTCAACAAAGAAGATCATGTTCCTGATTATCTATCGCTTACTCCAAAAGAGTTTAAATTAACCGATACGCAAAGCGCTCCGACCGTGAGTCCGTGGATTACTATTTATTTTAGTGGAGGAAAAAAAGATAAAATCAATAAAATTGATATTGTCGGATTTTTAAGTCAAAAAGGCGGTTTGGGTAAAGACGATATTGGCTTGATTATAGTGCAAGATTTCAGCACTCATGTAGCGGTAAAGCGAAAAAACATTCAAGCGCTATTGGAGAAAATCAAACCTGAAAAAGTCAAAGGAAAGAAATTGAAAATTGAGATTTCAAGGTGAGGCTTACAGCATTGGAAGTAGGAGAAAATAGTAGCGGGACATATTTTAAGTGAAAAAGCGCTCATAATATCCGTAGTCCGTTTGACGATTTATAACTATATTTAAATAATGAATTCTATTAAATTATTTGAAAGTAAAAACATCCGCTCTGTTTGGAATGAAGTGGAAGAAAAGTGGTATTTCGTTGTCGAGGATGTGATTGCCATTTTAACAGACAGCAAAGATCCAAAGCAATATATTAAACGCATGCGCATACGGGATTCAGAACTTTCAAAAGGATGGGTACAATTTGTACCTACCCTTAAAGTTGAAACAAAAGGTGGCCTTCAGAAAATGGGGTGTTCTGATGCAAAGGGTTTACTTAGGATAATTCAATCAATTCCTTCTCCAAAAGCTGAACCATTCAAACTTTGGCTTGCACAAGTTGGCTCAGAAAGATTAGAAGAAATCGAAAATCCAGAATTAGCAATTCAACGTACTAGAGAAATATACAAACTCAAAGGATACTCTGATGAATGGGTTGAAAAACGCATGCGCAGTATTGCGATCCGTGAAGAACTTACCGATGAATGGTCTCAGAGTGGTGTTAAAGCACAAAAAGAATATGCAATTCTTACAGCTCAAATCTCTAAGGCAGCATTTGGTTTAACGCCATCAGAATATAAAGAAGTAAAGAATTTAAAGAGAGAAAATCTTAGGGACCACATGACGGATCTCGAATTAATCTTTTCTATGCTTGGTGAAGCATCTACTACTGCCATTGTTAAAACTCAAAATCCAAAAGGGTTTACAGAAAACAAAAAGGCAGCAAAACAAGGAGGCGATGTTGCCGGAAATGCCCGTAAGGAATTAGAAATCAAGACCGGTCAAAAAGTTGTTTCAACGACGAATTATATAGTTTTAGAAGAAAAAAAGCAAAAGAAATTTAAATAATGACTAAATTCAAAACTCCTCATAAAATGAGGTTTAGTCAAGCCATTTGCGAGGTAAGCCTCAAAAAACGGGGGATATATATAAGTTATGCCTCATTGTAGGGCGACACAAAAAACAGACAAAAATTAAGAATGAAGAAAGCTATAATAATTGGGGCGACATCTGGAATAGGTAAAGGACTTGCAAAACTTTTGGCTGACAACAATTATAAAATTGGCTTGACAGGAAGACGCGTTGAATTGCTAAATGAATTAAAAAACGAGAATCCAAATTTTTATATAAAATCATTTGACATTAATGATACAAATGTTGTTGGACAGAAATTAGATGAACTTACCACAGAACTTGGCGGACTTGATTTATTAATTATTAGTTCGGGCATTGGCGACATAAATGAGAACCTAGACTTTGAAATAGAAAAGCGAACAATAGACACGAATGTATTAGGTTTTACTTGTGTTGCAGATTGGACTTTTAACTATTTAGAAAAACAAAAATCAGGACATTTAGTTGCAATAAGTTCCATTGGCGGACTTCGTGGTAGCAGAAACGCACCTGCATACAATGCGACAAAAGCCTATCAAATAAATTATTTAGAAGGGCTAAGACAGAAAGCAACAAAACTTAAAGAACCGATTTTTGTAACAGACATTCGACCAGGACTTGTTGATACAGAAATGGCAAAAGGCGAAGGTTTGTTTTGGGTAATGCCTGTTGAAAAAACGGTTAGACAAATTTACAAAGCAATTATTAGCAAAAAAAAGGTTGCTTATGTTACAAAACGCTGGCGACTAATTGCGACAATATTAAAGCGAATACCGAGACCAATTTATGACAAAATGTAACGACAAAAATGAACAACGAAGGCATAACACGGGTTTGGCAAAAGTGGCGGTTCAGAGCTCCGCAGACACATTTCACTTCGTGGCTGCTTCGCGGTGTGGTTAATCAAAGTTTGGTTCTCCGCATCAACATTTTTGGTGCAAATCGCCACCTTCGCCAAGCGCCGGAACGTTATGGGCAATTATTATGAGACTTTTGACAATAATATTCACCTTTATAAGTATTTCAGTCTTCGGACAGACAGAGAGAACAATTGCTAAATCAAGTATTGACACACTGACTTCCATTTCAGAATTTATTGGAGCAGGAAAAGATACGTTTCATTACTTTTCATTAGTTGACACAAGTATTAATCAGTATAGACTTCCTGACAATTTTGTAAAACCAAAAAGATGGAATGAGGCAGAAAAATCAAGAACTGACCAAGAGTTTTATGGAGGAACATATCGAGACACTTTCGACCTCAAAGATGCTCTCGCAGCAATTGATACAGCGAAAAACTTATGGACACTCTGTGCCGCTAAAAGTTGGTGTCTAAAGAACTATAGTCAAGCATTTCCATTTCTTGTTTCGCGACTTACTATCAAAACAAAAGTAGGTTTGGAAAATACGGCTGACTTGATTATCTGGGAAAGAATTGGTTCGGGTGATTTAAAATTCTATGGACATGGCGGAGGCATGCAAGAGGACATCTTTACAATTGCCGGGAGAGCATCTTGGATACTTAACGAGCTAACAGGAGAAGAATTTGCAGTTGTGCATTGTAGTATAACAGAAGTTCAAGCGAACGAATATAAAAGACTATGGACAGAATATATAATCGAACTGAAAAAATAACTGACTATAACAGCACCTAACCAAAAGGCGGGTTTTCGTGTTCCAAAGACAGTTTTGTGGTTAATCAAACATTAGTTTTTCAAATCAAGGTTTGTGGTAAAAGTCCCGCCCGTCGGGTAGCTGCAAACCGTTATGTGGGATTGCAAATACCAGAAGAATACCCAAAATATATTTTGAAATAATACCAATATTTGGTATATTTACTAAAATTAGTTGTTATGAGTAAAAACACATCAATTACTTTGGGTAGTTATTTTGATCAATTTATTCAAAGTATTTTAAGAGAAGGACGGTACAAAAATGCAAGTGAGGCAGTTCGTGCTGGATTAAGACTACTTGAAGAAGAGGAACAGAAAATTATTGCTTTGCGTCATGCAATTGACGAAGGTATTAATAGTGGTTTAGCCGAAGATTTCGACCCTGACGAGCATTTAAAAATGTTGAAAGCAAGAAGGAAATAAGTGGCAAAGTTTAAATTAACGAACAATGCCGTAAAAGATCTATCCGATATATGGTATTACACTGTTGAGGCATGGCCTGAAAGTCAGGCGGACAAATATTATAAGCTAATAATTAGTGCTTGTTCTACAATCGCTAAGAAACCACAAATTGGTAAAGTATATCCAGAAATTTACCCAGATCTGAAAGGAAAACTTACCTCAAAGCATATAATTTTCTATCGTGTATTGGAGGACCAAACGATTGAGATAACAAGAATTCTGCACGAACGAATGGATTTGAAGAATAGAATTATCGATTAAAAATCAAAATATGCAAAGATTAAAAATGATGTTTGTTCTGCTTATTATCTTTCCAAATTATATTTTTTGCCAAGATATTACAGATTACTCTAAAGTAAAAACAAATTCCGGAGAGGTTAAAATTCCGGGAAAATGGAAGCAATTGAATAAAATGGATGACTCCGGTCAAACGTATTTAAAAAATAAAGAAGGGGTAATTATTGCAATCGCTCAAAATCCTAAAAAATCATATTCTTTTTTTAAAAGTGATGTTTCAGATTTTGAAAACGTAAAATTGTTTTACACTTGGGATTCTGATTATTATAAAGAAAATAAATTCAAAACAGATAAGATTAAAGAAAATCCTGAATTAGAATATATAATTTGGAAGTATAATGACAAACAACTCGATAATGTATTTTTATTCGGTTCGTCTAAAAACACTTTTTTAAATCTTCTTGTTTATTCAAATGGTTGGAGCGAAGATGAAAAAATAATTTTCTTAGAGAAACTATTTATATTGAATAAGTAAAGCACGTCCAGATTCGAAAAAAAATAATTTAAATGAAAAAGACACCTGATTGGTTTTTTTGGGATTGGAAATCTATAAGAAGAAGTGTTTTTGTATTTATATTCTTGATTTTAGGATTGATACTTATTTTCAATTTTTCGGATTGGAAAAGAAAATTTGATTCAAAAAACTACACCAAAAATACTGGGGCGTATTTAATAGATGTTAAACCAAATGAGTCAATCAGCATGACTGATACAGGAAATAAAACAATAATAGATTCCTACAAAGTGAGATATAAATATACCGTTAATAATGCCCAATACATATCCATTGACATCATTCCAAACAGCCTAGAAAAC
>CANFJL010000019.1 GCA_947447525.1 Flavobacteriales bacterium
TAATTACATGGATCTAAATAAGTAGGACCATTAGGCAAACACTCGTAACCCGTTGCCGTGGAGACAGAAACAGGAGCATAATCACCAGAGCGAATCCAATTGGTTGGGAAATAAGCATCATTATCAGGAACACCAAACAACCAACGCTTCGATGAATCGGCAAACTCCATAGATGCATCAATTATATCCGTGGTCTTATAAGTAATATTACCTGAACCTGAAGGGAAATAATATTTATTTTGATGAATTTGAACTGAAATTCCCCATTGAGGAATAATCTGCTCATTATCACCATCGATGGTAGTTTCTGAACTCACTGAATCCAAAATTGATCCACCTTCTTGGTCATAACGATACACCACCCAAGAAGCAGTGTCCGCAGAATTACCTGAGGCAGGTGCAGTATAATCTCTGAATTTACATTCAAAGAAACCTCCCGCTAAGTTCAAAGGATCTACTACCTTAATATTGATAGGACCTTTTCCATAATCATATTCAGGAGTCTCAACAAAACCATCAGACAAGACTTTGGATAAAGTAGCAGAAGTGAAATCTAAATTTCTATTTCCATTACCATAACCATCAACCCTTGTGATACGAGGTGAAGAACCGTATTCAAGATAATGTAAGGTCCCACCAGTTTCTGGTAAAGAAATATGAGGAATTCCTTCCATTGGTTTCACTTCTCCGACGGCTGCTTTTCGACTGCAGATATAGCGTTTTTTTTGACCGTCCAAACTTAAAGGATCGTTGGGACTGTAAGTTTTATAATTGTTGTGAGCATAAGCTACTGCCATATAATAGTAGCGTTTAAAGTTCACCAGTTGCGTAGCTCCTTGTGCAAATAAATCAGTAGTTACACTAAAAGAATGTCTAATACCTTTATCTTCACCATTAACGGCCTCAATAGGAACAGAGAATCCAAGGTCCTCATCAAATTCGAAATTAATAATGCGTCCAATACCGTCTTTAAGATCGCACTGTGCTACCAAACGCGCCTTTACCGGATTTCTAAGATCTGAAGAAGAGACTTGTTGGTCTTTTAATTGATAGATTTGATAGCCTTGAAAGCGGTATTTCTTATCTGCATTGGGATCATTGGAAACAATAAAAGGATCTTCTTCAACATATCCTTCCCCATAATTATTGGAATTCGTAGGGTTAGAAATAGTCAAAATCAGTTCATTTTTCAATTCTTGTATTTCTAGGGTTGGCGCATGAGGAGCGTCCAGTACTTTAAAGCAATTTTCAAATAAAGATTGTGCTTTATCATCAGCTCTTCTTAAAGATTCTACGGAAGCAAAAGGATCTCCACCTGTAGATCTAGCCCAAACCACTCCTACAGTAATATTATTTACAGCTCCAGGTTTCAAAATAAAGGGTCCGGCAGATTGTACAAATCTCCTGTCATTGGGGGTATTGTTAGCGGTTTGTTCGGTCCAATTGGCTTGTGGATAACCGCCTGTTCCCCATCCGAGTGGATCAGTTGTTCCTGGAAACATGAAGTCGCAAGGAGTATTAGGATCTGCCTGAGGATCAGAAATATGACCACTGCCCCCATAAACAAATTTGGTCCCATCTTTCCAAAAACCTCTTAGATAATTATAATAGTCCACCGCATTGGTGGGATCGGTTTGATTTACATTTGCTCCATTAGTAGTATTGGAATAATATAGAAATCGTCTCATTCCAAATCGCTCATTGTCAATAATACCATCACCAAATCCTATCCCATTTAAAGCTTCTAAATTTCCAATCCCATAGGCATTGTCTAAGCCGTCATTATCTTGGTATGGTCCTTCAAAAAAGTCAACCCCAACAGCGGGAGGTGAATATCCATAACCTTTATAACCTGAATTATCTCCATCATAATTATCACCATTGTAGTAATATCCCAATCCACGAGCGACATCACAACCTGTATAATCATCATAGGGATCACCGAGTGCGCCATCAGTGAAAAAACCAAAATAGGTGTTGAATAGTGTTTGAGTCCCTCTATTAATTAATTCATAATTATAAAAAGTCATATTATTGACCTCATCATTGGAAGCAAAAGCAAAAGCTTGCGCACGAATTTCCATCCCAATCGGGTCCGCCCCAGTTTCCGTATGGATGTTTCCTTTATCATTCATCACCCACCAATAGTTAAGATCTCCATACAAGGAAACACTTCTATCCACGCTGCATTCTTTTGTTTTTTTAATATCGTGCCAAGGGTAATCTCCATCCTGCCATCTATAAACGCCATCGCCATTAAAATCATAAAAAGGTGCTAAGTAGAAATCTTGTCCAAGGCTAACATCACCATGAGCAGGCCAAGTTTTTATAATCTCAGGTACTTTGTAATTTGGAAATTGGTCATCTTGAGTATGGGTACCGTCTTGCGCATCTACAATTCCAGCTTCGTACCATGCGTTGAATTCACGAACCATATCTTGCGTAGTAATAAAATGTTTGTCGTATTTATTACAAGTTTCATAAGTAGTTTCAGCAAAAACTTGAGACAGGGGCCCTGTCCAGTAATCTTGACCATTTCTGTAGCGTAAAGCAGCTAATTTTAATTGTCCATTTACATCGGTTCCCCCCAACCACAAGGCGGAAGTAAAGAGCGCCATGATTCCTGAATTTTTCGGGACTTCATATTGAGAATAATTTTGTCCTGGAATTTGCCAAAGATTTCCGGCAGTATGCACCATTGCTCTTACATTGTTCAATTCAAGATAAGTAGTAGAAGTTGGAGGTGCGCATCCTGCTGCTTTTGGAGGCGGAGTTTTTAGTGTGTAATTCGTAGTATAGCTTTGACAATATCCAAAGAAGATTTGACTTAAAGCAAGAAGAAAAAGTAAGGTCTTCATAATTAGATGATGAAGATAATAAGAATATCTAAATCAAGTGAATTATTCCTCCAAAACCAAACCAATATCATGGATTAATTGATTTACTTCCTTAGGATTGGTACCATCATAATAACCTCTTATGCGTTGTTTTTGATCAATTAAAACAAAATTATTGGTGTGTATAAAATCACTTCCTGCATCTCCAAGGTTTTGGGCTTCTGAAGGTTTTAGAACAAAATATGATTTCCGTGCCAAACGATATAAGTCTTCCTTCTTTCCTGTCAGAAAATGCCATTTTCCTTTAATATAATGATGGCTTATCGCATATTTTTTTAACTGTTCTGGAGTATCATTGTCAGGATCTACCGTAAAACTGAGTAATTTCAATCGGTTATCTTTTTCATAAGCACTTTGAATGCGTTGCATTTGACGGTTCATGATAGGACAAATACTTTTGCAGGTAGCGAAGAAGTATTCTGCAACATAAATTTTCCCTTGAACCTCTTTATTACTTATTAAATCCCCATCTTGATTTTCGAATTCAAAAGAACCAATTCTATGACCGATTCCAACTTGTAATAAGGTTGGGTCGACCATTTCTTGGTTGACATCAATAGGATTAATTATGGGTAATTTTTTTTCAACAGATGGATTCATTATGAAATAGGCAAGCGGAACAAAAATCACGAGAAGCACAAAAATTGCTAGTATTTTTTTCATGCTGTAAAATTAAAGATTAATGTGCTACACTATTCCAATTTCAGGAATTGCTTTATGATGATCTCGCAAATAATTTAGGATTTGTTGCTTCCGCTCCTCTAATTCCCCTGATATTATTTTATAATTGACTTTTTGTTCTTCTAGAAGGTTATGGTAAAGTTCAAAAATTTCGTTCCTGTCGTTTGGATTTTCCCTCAAAGGATCTTCTTCCCAAGGAATATCAGGAACACATAAAAAATAAACATCAAAGAATTGCGCGTCAAAGTATTTTTGGATCAGATCAGAGCAGGAACTATACTTAACTTCTGACCAAATCTTCATAACCGTCATGTCTGTATCAGCAATGAAGGAGGATTCTTTACTCCATAATTTTACTTGTTTCCTTGCAATAAGATCAAGGTCCTCTTGTAAGTACTCCTGCTTTTCTGCAAGGTATTCTCTAGCGTACTCCTCAATCAATGGAATTTTCAACTCAATACTCAACCAACTAGAAAGGGTACTTTTCCCTGTAGATTCAGGGCCCGTAAAAGCAATTTTTAGTGCTTGGTTCATTTTTTAACGGCTAATTTTTTCCAATAGAATAGCCCAAAAATGGACATACTGAAATTGAATAGAAATAAAATTTCCGTTAAATATAATTCCTGAAAATGGAACAAAATAATAGATAAGAGGTTCAGTACAATCCAATAATACCAATTTTCTAAAATAGATTTTGCAGTAAGAAAAGTTGCCAAAATACAGAATACGCTTATCAAAGCATCTAAGTAGGGGTATTGTTGTTGAAATTCTTTAAATAATTTACCAAGTAACAGCGCCATTACTAAACCAATAATAAACATTAGCAAGTGATTTTTAATGGGCCAATGTATTGGTTTTTCATTAGGATTTTTGCCCCAATTAATAAGGCCAAAAACACCAATACCAATATAAAAGAATTGCAAATACGATTGAAGGAAGAGCTTGCTTTCCCAGAAAACGAATATATAAATTAGGGAGCTTATGATTCCAAAATACCAGGCAATGCGTTTTTTGACAAGAATAAAAAATAAGTAAAACAAGCCAAAAATGACTGCAAATAATTCCGGAATTGACACAGTTTTTTAGTAAAAGAATTGTTTTTTACTGCTATTTTTCCATCCTGCTTTATAATCAGCATCTACAAAATAAATCTTTACATCTGCTTTATAGTCGGCATTGACAAAAAATATTTTTTTACTTGCTTTATAATCTGCATCTGTAAAAAACCATTTGCCGTCGTTACTCCCAGCTTTGTAGTCAGCACTGACCTTATAGACAAGTAAATCTGCTTTGTAATCAGCATCTACAACAAATACTTTAACATTGGCTTTGTAATCAGCATCGACAGAATATATTTTTTGAGCAAAAAAGCTACTCATTGCACATACAAATAGAAGACTTAGACTTAATTTTTTCATGATTAAAATTTAATAAAACAATTGTTTTTTACTGCTATTTTTCCACCCTGCATCTGATTTGTAATCTGCGAAGTAAATCACGATATC
This sequence comes from Flavobacteriales bacterium, assembly GCA_947447525.1. GTDB lineage: Bacteria > Bacteroidota > Bacteroidia > Flavobacteriales_D > Crocinitomicaceae > UBA952. Next base: position 5,084 of record CANFJL010000019.1, read on the forward strand.
TGCATCCGATTTATAATCGCAAAAATAAATAGGGAATTTGGCGTCTGATTTATAATTGGTAAAAAACCACAATCCATCATTACCTGTAGCATCAGATTTATAAGAACATTTATATACTACCAAATCAGCATCAGATTTGTACTGCGCTACAAAGACTTTAATTTTAGCATCTGATTTATATTGCACACTAAATACAGTTTGTGCTTGAACGCTAGAAAACATAATTGTGAAGAACACAAAAATGGGAATGATCAATTTTTTCATATTAATTTTTTTAGTGAAGTTATGCATTAGAGATTAAAACCTTCCTATTATTTTCTAAATTTTATTCTTGGGGTTTAGTATCCTATTAAAAAAAGGATGTTCAAAACTATAACCTTCTTAACAAATTTTAGGCCAAAAAAAGTAGAGATTTGTTTAAAATAAACCTATGAAAATTAAGACTCTTTTTGGAATTTCAATGGTATGCATTGCCATTAGCGCATGTGTCCCAGCAAAAAAATTCAAGGAACTTGCTGAAAAAGAACGGGTTTGTTCAGAAGAACTTGAAAAATACAAACGAAGTAGCTTGGATTATGAATCTAAAGCAAAAGAATATCAAGTACTTTATGATGTTTTGACCAAAGACATGAATAAAATCAAAAAAGACACTTCTATTTTAGGGGCGCGTCTGAGAGATTTACAAAGAGAACATAAGATTTTATTGAGTTCTCATGAGGCACTTGAAAAGTCCTTTGAAACCTATAAGTCTATGGGGGCTAAGGAAACATCAGCACTTCAAAAACAGTTGGAAGCAAAAACTATTGAGGTGCAAAGAAAAAGTGATGCCTTATTAGATCTTGAAGCTGAATTAAAAAGCAAACAGAAATTATTAGAAGAACGCGAGCAAAGGGTAAATGAATTAGAAGAAATGTTGCAAAGACAAGAAGCGTCTTTAAAAGCACTAAAAGATAAAGTTGCCGCTGCTTTAATTGGCTTTGAAAATAAAGGCTTAAAAGTTGAACAGAAAAACGGAAAAATCTATGTGAGTCTGGAGGCAAAATTATTGTTCAAATCCGGGAGTACTGTGGTAGAACAAGAAGGTAAAAACGCATTGGTTGAGATTGGCAAGGCCTTAGAGAATGAGAAAGAATTAGAGATCGTTGTAGAAGGACACACGGATACAGATAAATTAAACAGCACTAGCATGCCAAGAAATAATTGGGAATTGTCTGTATTGCGCTCCACTGCAGTTGTTGAAATTTTGTTGGCTAATTCGAGAATGTCACCCAATCAAATAATGGCAGCTGGTCGCGGAGAATTTCATCCAATAGATCCCAATGACAAGGCAAAGAACAGGAGAATAGAAGTGATCATCTCTCCAAATTTAGATGCACTATTTGAAATAATTTCAAATAATTAAATTAGAATTAATTTTATATTATGAAACCCTATTGCAATTCGTTCGTATTTGCATAGGTTGCCAAAAAAAACTACTTTTGCGCACCAAAATTTTTAATAAACATATATTTTACTTATGAAATCAATGGAATCAATAATGATTTATGTGCCAATTTTAATGGCAATTATTGGCTTGCTTTTTATGGCAATCAAACGGTCATGGGTCTTGAAACAAGACGCAGGGGATGGAAAAATGAAAGAAATAGCGGATTATATCTATGAAGGAGCTTTAGCATTTTTAAAAGCTGAGTACCGCTTGTTGGCTATTTTTGTTGTTCTAGCAAGTATTGTACTGGCTGGAATTTCTTATTTCGTTCCAACAACACATATATTAATCATTGTGGCATTCGTTTTTGGTGCCTTCTTCTCTGCCTTAGCGGGAAATATGGGAATGAAAATTGCAACAAAAACAAATGTGAGAACCACACAAGCCGCTAGAACAAGTTTGCCTCAAGCATTGAAAGTTTCTTTTGGTGGTGGAACAGTAATGGGGCTTGGAGTAGCTGGTCTAGCCGTTTTAGGTTTAACGGCCTTCTTTATTTTCTTTTTCCACTTTTTTATGGGAGGAATTTGGGCTTCACATACTATTGATGGTGTCATGAAAACTCCAACGGAATTAATGACTATTGTACTTGAAACTTTAGCTGGATTTTCTTTAGGTGCTGAATCAATCGCATTGTTTGCGCGTGTTGGTGGAGGTATTTATACAAAAGCTGCCGATGTCGGCGCTGATTTAGTTGGAAAAGTAGAAGCAGGAATTCCTGAGGATGATCCTCGTAATCCTGCCACTATTGCCGATAATGTTGGTGATAATGTTGGAGATGTTGCCGGAATGGGTGCTGATTTATTTGGATCTTATGTTGCAACAGTTTTAGCAGCTATGGTTCTTGGTAACTATGTTATCAAGGATATGGGCGGTGATATTACTCAATATGGATTCGGTGGTATCGGACCAATTCTTTTACCAATGGCTATTGCAGGTTTTGGTATTCTTTTTTCTATAATAGGAACCATGTTGGTTCGTATCACAAGTAATGATGCTAAAGAAAAACAAGTACAACGCGCTTTGAACATTGGTAACTGGGTGTCTATCGTATTAACTGCAGTATCATGTTATATTTTGGTTTCTTTCATGTTACCTAAAACTATGTCAATGGCATTCTTTGGTGAAGGCATCAAAGAAATTTCTTCCATGCGTGTCTTCTTTGCTACTTTGGTTGGTTTGTTAGTAGGTGGATTTATTTCATCTGTTACTGAGTATTACACTGGACTAGGAACAAAACCAGTTTTAAAAATAGTTCAAAAATCTTCTACAGGAGCTGGAACAAATGTAATTGCAGGTTTAGCAACAGGAATGATTTCAACTTTCCCTACGGTTATATTATTCGCGGCAGCGATATGGGGATCTTATGCATTAGCAGGATTTTACGGTGTTGCTTTGGCTGCCTCAGCTATGATGGCAACAACTGCAATGCAATTGGCTATTGACGCTTTCGGTCCAATCTCTGATAATGCTGGTGGAATTGCCGAGATGAGTGAATTACCAAAAGAAGTTCGCGAGCGTACTGACATCTTAGATTCAGTGGGTAACACTACAGCTGCAACAGGTAAAGGTTTTGCTATTGCTTCTGCTGCTTTAACTTCTCTTGCTTTGTTTGCTGCTTATGTTACATTTACAGGCATTGACGGAATTAATATTTTCAAAGCTCCAGTATTAGCGATGTTATTTGTTGGTGGTATGATTCCAGTAGTATTCTCTGCTTTAGCAATGAATTCTGTTGGTAAAGCTGCAATGGACATGGTTTATGAAGTGCGCCGACAGTTTAAAGAAATTCCTGGAATTATGGAGGGAACGGGTAAACCTGAATATGGTAAATGTGTTGAAATTTCTACAAAAGCTGCATTAAGAGAAATGATGTTGCCTGGTGTATTAACTATTGGCTTCCCAATACTAATTACACTTCTTCCCATGCTTTTAGGGTACGACAATAAAATGATTGCTGAAATGTTAGGTGGTTATATGGCTGGTGTTACAGTATCAGGTGTATTATGGGCAGTGTTCCAAAACAATGCAGGTGGTGCTTGGGACAATGCTAAAAAATCTTTTGAGGCAGGTGTTGAGATTAATGGTGAAATGACCTATAAAGGTTCTGAGGCACATAAAGCTGCAGTAACGGGTGATACGGTTGGTGATCCATTTAAAGACACTTCAGGTCCATCCATGAACATCTTAATTAAATTAACTTGTTTGATCGGTCTTGTAATTGCGCCTATTTTAGGAAATGGTTCAGAATCAAATACAAATAAGGATTGTCACAAAGAAAAATGTGAAATGAATGAAGGTAAAGGTAATCGTTCTACTTGTGATGATGATGATCATTGCAAAGGAGATGATCATGACGCCTGTGATGATAAAAAAATGGAATGTCACGGAGAAACATCTTGTCACAAAATGGACAATATGATGGGCAAATGTGATATGTCAAAATGTGCCAAAATGACTAAAGATGAATGCGCTAAAATGTGCGATGAAAAAGGATGTTCTAAAGAAGAAAAAAAGATGTGTCTTTCTCATTATGGAAAAGATGGTAAATTTTTAGGAAATAAAAATGCTGATTGCAAAAAGAATAAAAAGGATTGTTGCAAAGGACATTAATTAATTTTTGAATACATCAAAAGCCACCTTAGGGTGGCTTTTTTTGTTAAAGAAACTATTTATAACCCCGAAGGGGTTAAATATCAATAACGTTAAGCATAAAATATACACCTCCTTTTTGGCATGTGTTTTTATTTAAAATCATGACAAAAAGAATCTATAGTTAGGTATTAATCAGACATTTTTTTTTGCTTTGTCACACACATAATATTAATTTTATAAAGTGAATTCAAATAAAGACTTTTTTGAACAGGTACATCAAGTAGCACGACTCATTCCCTATGGACGCGTTACCACTTATGGTGCCATCGCCAATTACTTGTCTCTTAAGTCTGCCGCCAGAATGGTGGGTTGGGCAATGAATGCAGCACATAAATTTCCCGATATTCCTGCACATCGAGTAGTGAATAGAATTGGCGTGCTCAGCGGAAAATTTCATTTTCCTGAACTCAATAGCATGGAACTATTATTAAATGCTGAAGGAATTCAGATCCAGGACAATCAGATCATTGATTTTGATAAATATTTTTGGGACCCAACAATAGAATTAGCTTTAGACGCATAAGGCAATCAAACATTTCTATTACTTTTACAAAAAATTAAACAATGAAATTCGCAACTAAAGCAATACATGAGGGCGTGCAACCCGATCCAACCACTGGTGCCATCATGACACCAATTTATCAAACTTCTACTTACGTTCAAGATGGCGTTGGAAACCATAAAGGTTATGAGTACTCTCGAACTTTAAATCCAACCAGACATGCCTTGGAGAAAAACATAGCGGCAATAGAAAATGGTAAATATGGAGCGTGTTTTGGTTCTGGTCTTGCGGCAATTGATTGTGTAATTAAAATGTTGAATCCTGGAGATGAGGTGATTTCAACCAATGATCTTTATGGTGGATCTTACCGTATTTTTAAGACTATTTTTGAAAAATTTGGCATCAAATTTCACTTCGTTAATATGCAAGACCCTTCTAATGTAAAGGCTTTGATTAATGAAAACACAAAAATAATTTGGGTAGAAACGCCAACCAATCCAATGATGAATATCATTGATATCGAAGCCATGGCTCACTTATCAAAATCATGTGGCGCTATGCTTTGTGTGGACAATACTTTTGCTACTCCTTTTTTGCAATCTCCTTTAGATTTAGGGGCAGATATCGTGATGCATTCAGTAACAAAATATCTTGGTGGACACTCTGATGTGGTCATGGGTGCTTTGGTTACAAGTAACGAGGCTATTGCTCAAGAAATGTATCGCATTCAAAATTCTTCAGGTGCCGTTACTGCTCCGATGGATTCCTTCCTTGTATTGAGAGGCATAAAAACTTTGCATCTTCGCATGGAAAGACATTGTGAGAATGGTGAAAAAATCGCTCATTTTCTATTGGCGCACCCTAAAGTTGATAAAGTATACTGGCCAGGTTTTCCATCACATCCCAATCATGAGGTTGCGAAAAAGCAAATGCGAGGTTTTGGTGGAATGATTTCATTTACACTGAAAGGCAATCTGCTAGAGGATGCCTTGGCAATTGTGAAAAACATGCATTTATTTGCACTTGCTGAATCTTTAGGAGGTGTAGAATCTTTAGTTGGACATCCTGCCACCATGACTCATGCCTCCATTCCAAAAGAGGTTCGTGAGTTAAGTGGGGTGGTAGATTCCCTAATTCGCTTAAGTGTAGGAATTGAAGATGTGGAAGATTTGATTGAAGATCTAACTAAAGCTTTGGCTTAAAGCGTTTCTAGTAGTTTAAAGAATTGTTCTTTTTTCGCCGGAGATAACGGAATAGCTGTTCCGTCTTTTAAAATCACTGAACCTCCCTGCTGCTTATCATAACGGTCAATGAATTCTACATTGATCAGATGGGATTGTTGCACTCTAAAAAATCCATAACCATTCAATAAGGTCTCAAAATCTTTTAATGTTTTGGAAACTAATATTTTTTTACCACTGGTTAAGAAGAAAAAAGTGTAGTTTTTATCAGATTCACAACGGATGATTTCGCTTAAATCCACTACAAAAACACTTTCTTGGGTCTTAAGAACCAATTTTCTACGCTGATTAGGTTGCATGTTATTGGTCAAGGCTTCAAATTGTGAGTCCTCTCTGCTAAAATCAACAGTATCCATAGCCTTCACGACAGATTCGCGTAACTCATCTTCATCGATGGGTTTTAAGATATAATCAAGGGCGCTAAATTTAATGGCCTTAATAGCATATTCTTGATAGGCAGTAATGAAAATAACTTCAAAGTTTTTTTGATCAATGCTATTCAATACATCAAAACCAGTTCCATCTGGCATTTGAATATCCAAAAATAAAATATCAGGTTTGATACGATTAATGGCTTCGATACCAGTAGAAACATTTTCGCCTTCTGCAAAAACTTGCAAGGGAAATTTAAAAGAATCGATCATTTTTTTTACGAGATCCCTTGTTCTATTTTCATCATCAATTATAAGTACCTTTTTCATCTTGGATAAAATTAGTTGTTTCGTAAATAATAGGCAAGCATATTAATACACTTGTTCCGGAGTTGTTCTGTTGGTTCAAATCTTGAATGGTCAAGCTTCCTTTGCTTTTATATTTTTTATTCAATATTTGTATTCTTTCATTCGTGATATTCAAGGCCATACTATTATGGGTTTTATTTTTCTTCTTCTTCCCAGCTTTCAATCTTCCAATGCCATTATCGGTAATTGAAATTTCAAGCAAATTGTTATTTTCTTTAAAGGAGATGGTAATTAATCCATTTTCCACCGTATGCAATTGCCCATGTTCTATCGCATTTTCGATAAACGGTTGTGTTATCATAGGGGGAATCATCGCACGTTTAAAAAATAAATCTTCTTCAATATTAATCACAAAATCAAATCGGTTTTCAAATCTTGATTTTTGAGTTGTTAGATATTTATTTAATATTTCTTCTTCAATAGCAATTGGAATAAATTCTTTAGGTGAGTTTTCTAAAATGAGACGCATTAAGCGCGAGAAATTGACCAGGAATTTAGAGGCGCGCTCAGGAGTATTTTCGTAAATGTAACTCTGTATCACCGACATAGCATTAAAAATAAAATGAGGATTCATTTGAGATCTTAAGAGAGATTGCGACATTTCTGCGGCTTGCTGTTCTTGTAAGGCACGGTTTTGACGCATTCTGAAGATTACAATGATAATTCCGAGAACTACAATGACAACAATAAAAATTATTCCAAACAATTGTCGGTCACTCTGTAGCTGTAAAATCTTTTTTTCTTTTAGCTGTCTTTCTAAAGTTTCACTTTGCAGTTCAATGATCCGTTCACGCTCTTCTCTACTGCTCGTTATGGTCATTTGCTCTATCTTCCTTGCATCATTTGATGTAGTATTTAATTCTAAAAAGTCAACATATTTCTTTAGAAAAACATAGGCTTGTTCTTTATTACCTTTTTTACTGTTCAATTTTGACAGCCAATTATAGGTGATATAAATCTTGTTTTGTTCTCTTTGTTCCAATCGATTTTCAATGGAGTTGTTAAAATAATAGGATGCTTGCTTTAAATCGGATTTGGAATAATATACGATTCCAATTTTTTCTTGGATCGATGCCAACTTATCTTTGTTCCCCAATTTGGTGTAATTGAGTAGTGCTGTATTATAACTTTTTAATGCATCTGTAGTATTTCCTGCTTTTGCATAAGCACTCCCCAAATACTCTTCTCCTTGTCCAATCCAATCAATTTGTTTTAAAGATCTTAGTTTTTTAATGCTACTTTTCAGTAAGGTTATTGCAAATTCTGGTCCGGAAACATGAAGCGTTATTCCACCACTAATTATGTTGCAGATTGCCATATTGCGTTCATCTTTTATTCTTTCCGAAATACGGTATGATTTTAAAAGATAGGCGCTCGCTTCATTAAAGTTGGAAACTTCTAAAGAATATTCTGCTATGGCTCGATTGTATATAGATTGAAAATAGGCGTCATTAATTTTCTCGGCAATTTGTAGTGCTAATAATTCTTTACTCACCGCTAAATCTAAAGTATTGAAATGCGCAAGCACAATCGCCTCATTATGAAAGGATATGGCTAATGCAATTTTGCTATCCGTGCGTTTGGCATATTTTGAAGCCAGTTGAGCGTAATATACCGATGAATCCTTGTTATTTAGAGTCATAAATACAAAGGATCTATTCTGATAAGCTTCCGCTACGCGTAAATTAATTCTAGATTTTTTGGCAGATTTTACGGCACTTTGGTTATAACTTAAAGCAGTTTTTGCCTCATTTTTATAGACAGAATATTTGGTCAAACATTGTGCATATTGAAATTTTAATACTGCTTGTTTAAACACAGGATTTTTTTTCTTTAAAGTTGATATGGCATTAATAAAACTTGGAATGTCTCCTTGTCTAATTTCAGCTTCACTTAACAATAATAAAATTATATTTTGCTCTTCTTTGGAACAGGATTTTTGAAATTTTAATAACGGTTTAATTAAATAAAGCGCCTTGTTTGGATCTAGCGTACTAGATTGACTGTATTGTTGGACAACTTTATTTATTTTTTGACGGTATTTGGAAGCATATACCTGACCTCCTTGAAAGATTAAAAAATAATAAAATATAAAAAGAAGGAATTTACTTGTTTTCATTGGTTTAAAAGTAATAATTATATTTCATCATAGTTCAGACAACACTTTTTTTCAATTTAGAATCTCTGTCTTTGGGGTTCGATTGAAATAAATATCTTTGTAAGATGATGGATGATATTATTTTAAATGCTTTAAAGGAAGATATCGGCGCCGGAGATCATTCTACCTTGTCCTGCGTACCAGAAACTGCGCAAGGAAGCGCTCAATTATTAGTGAAGGAAAATGGAGTCTTAGCAGGAGTTGAAGTTGCGAAAAGAATTTTATTTCTTTTTGATGATACCCTTCAAATGGAACAAGTTCTTTCCGATGGCGACTCGGTAAAAAAAGGAGATATTGCCTTTTATCTCACCGGTTCTTCTCGAAGTATTCTTACAGTGGAAAGAACCTTATTAAATGTCATGCAACGCATGTCGGGTATTGCTACTCAAACTTCTGAAATTGTGCAAAGTGTTAGTGGCTGCAATGTAAAGATTTTGGACACTAGAAAAACAACCCCCGGGTTTCGCTTATTTGAAAAAATGGCTGTTAAGATTGGCGGAGGTGAAAATCATCGATTTGGACTTTATGACATGATCATGCTCAAGGACAACCATATTGATTATGCAGGCGGAATAGAAGCGGCAATTCTTGCGACACATCAGTATTTAAAAAGTAATGTTTTAAACTTAAAAATTGAAATCGAAGTCAGAAATAGAGCTGAATTAGACGAAGTTTTGAGGGTAGGTAAAGTTGATAGAATTATGCTAGATAATTTTACTCCAAATCAATTATTTGAAGCTTTAAAAATAATTCCAAGTTCATTTGAAACGGAAGCTTCAGGCGGTATTACCAAGGAAAATGTACTTGAATATGCTAAAACAGGGGTTAATTACATTTCTTTAGGAGCACTAACGCATTCTGCTAAAAGTTTGGATTTAAGTTTGAAGGCAATCTTTTAGTTGCTCCCTAAAATTTCAAGCGCTTTCATTTTGTTAAATTGCTCTAGCTCCTTCAAGAAGTTTATATCGTCCTCAATTTTATTTCCTATCACCACAATATTAGCGCCTGCTTTATGAGCATTGTTAATCCCCTCAATACTGCGGATGCCTCCACCAATGATCAAGGGTAATCCGATGGAACTAACACTTTTTATTATTTCAGCTGAAATACAATTTTTGGCACCACTTCCAGCATCTAAATAGATGATTTTTTTACCTTGAAATTTTCCCGCTAATGCTGTTTTTCTAATTATATTGATTTGATCTACTGGTATTGGTGCGGTTTGGGTTACATATTGGACAGCAGAAGTTTTGCCGCCTTCAATCAGTAAATACGCACAAGGCAAGACTTCTATTTCCATCTCCATCAATTCGTCAACAGCCTGTATGTGATGACCAATCAAAAAGTCTGGATTCCTTCCTGATAATAAGGATAAGAATAAAATAGCATCCGCGTCTTTGTGTACTTGATGAGCAGCGCCTGGAAAAATTACTATTGGTATTTTACTTATGGATTTTACAAGTTCCACACATTGATTGAAGTCATTGCGGGAAACGGTGCTTCCGCCTATGAAAATAAAGTCTGGAGCGGTACCATTTATTTTTTTAATAAAGGCAATTAAAGGATCTTTTTCTTTGAATTTATCTGGATCAATGAGTACCGCAACACCTTTATTTTGGTTTTTAATTAAGCTTAAAATATTAGCTTTCATAAATGGATTTTGGGTTAAAACAAAGTATATTATTTTCAATTTTTTGAACTACCATATCAACTCCTTTCAAAGCATCTTGAGCCATAAATCTGCAAGTATAAGTGTCTTTTTTCTTGCCTGTAATTTGTAAATCTTTTTTAAAGTCTATGCCTTTTCGGTCACAAAGTTTAAACAAAGATTCCTTAATTGTCCAAATAATAGTAACCTCCTCTGGCCCAACTTTTTCCCATAAGGCCAATTCTTCCTCTCTTGCAAATCGAGAAGCTAATTTAAGGGTCTTACTTTTAATTTCTTCTATATCGCATGCGATTGCATGTCCCGCTTGAGCGAGTACGCCATAATATTTGTTGTGACTGATGGATATTTTTACTTCACTTTCTTTCAAAAAGGGCGCTCCAAAATCTGTATAATGGATTGCCTGACCTTTGCAACTTTTGTTTCTTAAGGATCTTATGGTATAAAATTCTGATTTTCTCTTTATAGATTTGAAAGAGTTTATAGTGTCTATCTCATTTTCTAATAAGACCACACCCTTAAAGTCATTTTCATCCGTTAATAAGGAGTAATGAAGAATCGCATCTCCTTTTTTAATTTTGATTATTTTTTTATCCTTTAAAGGCATTTTTTGTCAATTTGTATTATGAATTACAAAGTTGACAATTATTTTTGATTAATAATTTTTTAACATTGTTTGTGATAAACTTGTTTTTTTCTATATTTACAAGCTAGATTTAGAAAGGATTACATTAAACTTATACGTATAATTATGTTAGGTAAATTAAAATTATTATTGCTAAGTGTTTTGTTAACAAGTTCTTATGCATACTCACAGTCTGGTTTAGGGATTGTAAAAGGTACTGTTAAGGACGAATTAACGGGCGAAGCACTACCCATTAGTAAGGTCATGTTGATGCAAAATGGATCAATTAAGGCTGCAGCTGCCACCAATTTTGAAGGTAAATTTCAAATTAATGGAGTTTTACCTGGAACTTACTCCGTAGCGTTTACAAATCCTGATGGTTATCAGCGAGGTGAAATAACAGGAGTAGCGGTTTCACCAGATAGAATCACCTTCCTTGACAATCTTGTTTTAGCAAAACCAAAGGATGATAAGTTAATTGACCAAGTAAATATTGTTGCGTATCGCGTTCCACTTATTGATAAAAATGGTGGCGCTTCTGGTGCAACGATCACCCGTGAAGACATTGCTAGATTGCCGGTTAGATCTGCAGCTGGGGTTGCTCAAACTGTTGGTGGTGTTAATACAAATGAAGGTTCAGGGGATATTTCTGTAAGAGGTTCTAGATCCGATGGAACTTATTTTTACATTGATGGAATTAAAGTTCGTGGTTCTGCCAATTTACCTAAATCAGCTCTAGAAGAAGTATCTGTTATTACTGGTGGTGTACCTGCCAATTATGGTGATGTTACCGGTGGTATTATCTCTGTTACAACGCGTGGTCCATCTGCTGTTTATTTCGGAAGTTTTGAAGCAGTGAGTTCAGGTATCTATATTAAAGGAGCGGATGTTGATGGTTACGACGCCAAGGTATTTGGTTTAGATAAATATGGTTATAACCTTGCGGAAGGAATGCTTTCTGGTCCAATTTGGATGCAAAAAGATTCTACCGGAAAGAAAACAAAGCCGAGATTAGGATTTTTAATTTCTGCTAATATTACGGATCAAATGGACAACAGACCTCTTGCTGGGGGAAGTTATAGAATTAAGAAAAGTGTAAGGGATTCATTGATTGCTGATCCTTTAAGACCAACTTCTACGGGATTGGGAACTTTCCATAATGCTTTGTTCTTGCGTCAAAATGATTTTGAAAAAACAGCTTGGAGAATGAATGCTAGAAACACTAACTTCTCTGCTTCTGGAAAGATTGATGTGAATACTGGTCCCTCTGTGAATCTTCAATTTGGAGGATCATTAAACTATAGTAATGGAACTAATTACTCTCGTTCAGGTTCCCTAATGAATTTTCAAAATTTTGGAGTTTCTAAAAGTTTAGACTACCGTGTTTATGGTAAGATTAGTCAACGTTTTAATAATGAAAGAGAAGGAAGTAGTTCCAAAATTAAATCTGCGATGTATAACATCATGGTAGATTACTCTAAGTCAAAAAATGATTCATATGACCCAAAACATCAATATCAAATGTTTAATTATGGTCATGTAGGTAAGTTTGTTACAACAAGAGGCCCTTCGTACGAATTCAATCCAATAACACAAACATATGTTCACAATGGATTTAAAGATTATGAAGTTGCTTTTACGCCTTCTGAAACCAATGCAACACTTGCTGCAATTACCACGGAGTATTATAATATTTATGCTGGTTCTCCCCTTGGACATTATGAGAATTTATTCCAACTTCAAAATGGTAATGCATTAAGAAATGGGGATTCGCCTCAAAGTGTTTATGGTATTTGGAGTAATATAGGAACACCTTACAATGATTTCAGTAAAACTGAAAACGATCAATTCCGTGTTACAGGATCAGGTTCTGTTAATATTGGAGATCATAATATTTCTCTTGGTTTTGAATACGAGCAACGCGTTGATAGAGGATGGACTGCAGGTTCAACAACTAGTGGTGGTAACAACGGGCCGATCGGTATTTGGTCCATTGCACGACAATTAACCAATTTCCACATCAAAGAATTAGATATGAATTCTGGTGTTGTTACAGACTCAGGTTCCTTTAAAGCTATTACTTACGACCGTTTAAATTCTGGATATGCTGCTACTCATAATGGAGAATATGGCGGACAAGAAAATAATGACAATCAATCATTCTTCGATTATAATTTGCGTAATAAACTAGGGTTAGACCCAGGAGGGAAGGACTTTGTTGATATTGACCAATACGATCCAGGAACTTACACTTTTGATATGTTCTCACCTGATGAATTGTTGAATGGGGGTAATTCTTTTGTTTCCTATTGGGGATTTGATCATACAGGTCAAAAAGTTAAAGGAGCAACAGATATCAATAAATACTTTAACGAGTTCGATAAAAATGGTAATTACAAGCGTTTTGTAGGTGCTTTCCAACCGGTATATATGGCGGGTTATATCATGGATAAATTTGCATTCAATGATATCGTATTTAACGTAGGTGTTCGTGTAGATGTATTTGATGCCAATCAACCGGTATTAAAAGATCCGTATTTATTCTATAATGCTCATACCGTTAAAGAAGCAAGAGCTTTGAAAGCGTCTGATCCTTCTCAATATGCATGGGTGAATATTCCTGAAAGTATGGGGGATGATTATATCGTTTATGTGAATGATGTAAATAATCCTTCTGCAATTAATGGATTTAGAACTGCAACAAGTTGGTTCAATGCAAGTGGAACTTCCATTGAAGATCCAAAAGTTATTAAGGGAGCTGCAGGTATTGCCCCTTGGTTGTTGAATCCTACTCAAACGACTCCAGATGCAAGTGCATTTAAAGATTATAAGGCTCAAGTAAATGTGATGCCTCGTGTGGCTTTCTCTTTCCCTATTTCTGAGGAAGCATCTTTCTTTGCGCATTATGACATCTTAACAAAACGACCTACTTCTGGATTCCGTTTTGATCCATTTGAATATCAGTTTATTCAATCAAGAAGTGCTATTATTAATAATGCGAATCTAAAACCTGAAACAACTGTTGATTATGAATTAGGATTCCAACAAGTTTTGTCTCCAACCTCATCATTGAAAATTTCGGCTTTCTATCGTGAACAAAGAAATAATGTTCAGTTGATTAATGTTTTTGAAGCCTATCCTGCAACTTATAAGACTTACGGAAATCGTGATTTTGGTACTGTAAAAGGTATGACCATCGCTTATGATTTACGCCAAACAGGTAATATTAGAATGACAGCCAACTATACGCTTCAATTTGCTGATGGTACTGGTTCTGATGCAACTTCAATGGGAGCATTAATCAATGCAGGTCTGCCAAATCTTCGTAATATCTTCCCTTACAGCTTCGATCAAAGACATGCATTCGCAATTACATTCGATTATAGATATGGTTCTGGTGAAGATTATAATGGTCCTAAAATTGGAAATATTAACTTGTTTGAAAATACTGGTTTGAATATTTTCTCTAATATTTATTCTGGTTCACCTTATTCCGCTCAAACATTTATTACAGATGAAGGAATCGGAAACTTAAATGCAGGTATCAGCGGAACATTAAATGGTTCTCGTTTACCTTGGTCTTACCGCATGGATTTACAATTAGACAAAACTATCAATATTGAATTCGGCGGAAAAGACAACAAAAAGAAAGTAACTTTCTTAAATGTTTATTTGCGCGTTACCAACCTATTAAATCAATTCAATAAGATTTCAGTTTATCGTGCAACTGGTAACTGGAATGATGATGGATATTTAGCTGCTGCGGCAAGTCAAACTTCTATTCAAAATCAGACAGATGAGCAATCATTTAGAGATTATTACTTGATGAAAATACAGAATCCTTACAATATTAGTTCTCCACGAACTATCCGTTTGGGTGTTAAATTTGATTTTTAAATTACAGAAATAAATAAGTTATGAAAAAGCAATTTTTTGCAACAATCGTTAGTATTGGTTTCGTTTTTTCGAATGCAATGGCCTACTATGGTCCGAATGAAAAAACTGATAAGCCTAACAATAGCAAACCGAAAGGTGCCAACTGTAGTCCTGCGACTGCAAAGTTAACCATGGAGTTCAATGACGTGAAAGCATTGATAGAACAAGGCGGAAGTATGTTCCAAAATAGACAAGCAGGTATTGCGGCTTATGAGGTTCCGAAAGGAAGTAACCGTTTTGCTATTTTCGCTGGAGCTCTATGGATGGGTGGTACAGATGTAAATGGTCAATTAAAATTGGCAGCTTTGCGCTACCGTTCTGGAAATGATTTTTGGCCTGGTCCCTTAACTGTTAATCCAGGATCTGGAAATTTTAATCCAGGTTTCCCAGTTGGCGATAATGTTGTGCGTGATTTCGGTGAAGCTAATATAGATCCCAATCAATGTATTGCTTATGATAAATTCTATACGATTCGCAAAGCTGAAGTAATTCGTTTTAATATCTTTTGGGAATGTAATGCTGGAATCACTACAGAAGGTTGCGATGATATAATCCAACCATCTAATGATGAAATTAATCGTATCTATAACTGGCCCGCGCATGGTGATGTGAGTTTAGGTCAAGATTATTTCTTAGCTCCTTTTTATGATAGAGATGGTGACGGAAATTATAACCCTGACAACGGTGATTATCCTTGGTATGATGATATCTTAGGTAGAGATGATATTGAGTGTGGAATCGATCGCCGTGTTTCTCTTTATGGAGACGAAACGCATTGGTGGGTTTTTAATGATAAAGGGAATATCCATACAG
The DNA here is from genome assembly GCA_947447525.1 of Flavobacteriales bacterium. Taxonomy (GTDB): domain Bacteria; phylum Bacteroidota; class Bacteroidia; order Flavobacteriales_D; family Crocinitomicaceae; genus UBA952. The sequence continues at coordinate 20,903 of CANFJL010000019.1, forward strand.
AAACAAATGGTGATCCAATTGGTATGGAAATTCGCGCACAAGCATTTTCATTTGCTACCAATGATGAGGTCAATCGTATGACTTTTTATAATTATGAATTGATTAATCGCGGTACCCAAACGCTTTATAATACCTACTTTGCTCAGTACTTAGACGCTGATGTTGGAAACTATGCAGATGATTATGCAGGTTGTGATGTATCTCGTGGATTAGGATATATGTTCAATGGTGACTTAAATGACCAAAGTGATGGTGGTAAATTAGGATATGGAGAAAATCCTCCGGCTATTGGGTGCGACTTTTTTGAAGGTCCATATCAAGATGGTGATGGAATGGATAATCCTGGCCCTTATTTTGACGCTACAACACAAACGGATATTGTGCCAGCTGTTTTAGATGCGCTTGCTAATAATGGTATAGTTTATAAAGGTATCGGTATTGGATACTCTGATGGGATTATTGATAATGAGAGATTCGGTATGCGTCGTTTTACTTACTATACTTCAACTTCTGCATATCCATATAATGATCCAGGTCCCGCTGCTGAATTCTATAATTTTATGGAAGGTCAATGGGCAAATGGATCGGAAATGTTCTACGGTGGTTTAGGAACTGGAACAGGTTCTCAAGTATTATCTGATTATATGTTCCCAGGTACTTCTGATCCATTAAATTGGTCAACAGGTGGTGTTGATATGACAGGTGCTTATCCAAATGGATGGGATGAATCTACCAACAACAACCCTCCAGGTGACCGTCGTTTTGTACAGTCAGCAGGTCCTTTTACCCTGAAGCCAGGTGCTGTTAATAATATAACAGTTGGAATTGTTTTTGGTAGAAGTGCTGATGGTGGTTTGTTCTCGTCTGTTGATGCAATGAAACGCGCTGATACTAAGGCTCAAGCTTTATTCGATGCATGTTTCAAAATCTTATCTCCTCCTGATGCTCCAAAATTAACGATTCAAGAATTAGAAAATGAGTTGATTCTAATGATCGAAAATCCTAATTCTTCTAACAATTATCAGGAAAAATATGCTGAGGTAGATGAAATTAATATTCCAGATCCTACAGTGGATAGAGTATATCGTTTTGAAGGGTATCAAATTTTTCAATTGAAAAGTCAAGATGTTTCTATCGCTGATATCGCAGATCCAACTGTGGCAAGATTGGTTGCTCAATGTGATATTAAAAATAGTATTTCTAGAATAATTAATTTCCAGTTTGATGAAGCTCTTGGATTCTCTGTACCAGTAGAAAAAGTAGATGGCCAAAATGATGGAATTAAACATTCTTTCCAAGTGAAAGAGGATGCATTTGCTCAAGGTGCTCGCGCTTTAGTAAATCACAAGACTTATTATTATGTTGCAGTTGCTTATGCTTTTAATCAATTTAAAAAGTATGATCCAAATGATCCATTACAATTAGACGGACAGAAAATACCTTATATTTCCTCTCGTTTAAATTTTGATGGTACTGCGATTAGTGCTGTAGCAGCAATTCCACACAATCCAAATCCTGAAGCGGGTGGGACCATGCAAAATATTGGTTACGGATCTTCACCTCGTATCACAAGGGTTGATGGTTATGGTAATGGAAATAGAAATTTAGATTTCACTTCTGCTACTTTATCCAAAGTTTTGTCTGATGGTTTTGTTGAGACTCCTGAATACGATTATGGAAAAGGTCCTATCAATATTAAGGTAGTGGATCCTTTGAACTTAGCAGGAGGTTTCTTTGAATGTAAATTCAGAGATTATACTGCAAATGCTTCAGGAAATGCTGCGGATACTGCTTCTTGGGTGGTGTATCGTTATGACCAAGAAGGTGGATCAATTTTGGATTCAGTGAGTTCAGAAACTACCATCGATGGTGATAATGAGCAGATTATTCCTCAGTGGGGAATTTCAGTTCAAATTCATCAAAATAAATATTATTTCCCTTCGGGATCAGGTAATATTACCTATAAGACTACTGATATCATAGATGCATCAATCGAGTTTGCTGATTCATCAAAGCGTTGGTTGTTTGGTGTTCCTGATAATGATGCTTATTTCCCAACCAATTGGATTCGCTCTGGTGATTATGCTCCTGTTTCTGTCTCCACGGCAACGGGTTACGAGTGTTTGCCTAATGGTCCTACTTATTTAGATCCATGTAATTA
>CANFJL010000020.1 GCA_947447525.1 Flavobacteriales bacterium
GTAAAGGAATTTGATAAACCATTAATTAATCGATAGTCAATTTTATATACAAAGGTTGCAGGATTTAAAGCCTTGCCTTTAAAGGTACCGTCCCATCCTTCGTTTGGATCTGTACTGTGAAAAACCAATTGTCCGTAGCGATTGAAAATCTGAAGATCCATTTCAACTATTGCACCTCCTTCAACGAAACCATACATATCACCTTGATTATAATAGTGATTTGCATCAACATTCGTAAGCACTTTTAATACATCATTTTCTCCATCACCATTAGGCGAAAATGCATTAGGCATCGATACAACAACAGAATCTCTGAAGTTTACAGATACAAATACGGTATCACTTGCAACACATCCTTCTGGTGAAGTGTTGGTAATAATATAATAGGTGTTGAAAAATGGAGTGGCAATAATTGTGTCACATGTAGCATTAATACAAGTTATATTATTGCTAGGCGACCAAGTAATAGAATCTCCAGGAACAAATCCTGTAGCAGATAATACTGCTGACCCATACATGTTGATTAAAGTGTCAGGTATTGCTGTTCCCCCTAAACTATCCATCGCAGTTGCAGAAATGAACGGCATAGCTCCAACGGTAACAATTTGACTTGAAGCACTCGTTACGCCATTAGCATCAGCTACAGTAAGTGTAATGGTAAAAGTTCCAGCAGTTGCATAACATACTGGACCAGGATTGGCACCACTATAAAAAGAAGGCACTGCACCTCCAAAGGTCCAAGTGGAAGCAACTACATCATTTGATGAAGTGTTAACAATATCAATACATACTCCCTCACAAATCACATTGTCAGAGACTGTAAAACTTGCAGTAGGCTGTGCAAAAGCAGAGATACTTACAAGCATTCCAAAAATTAAAGAAAAAACTTTCATATGAATAGGTATGCAGTTTAAGTTAGCGAAGTTAAAAAAAAGGATTCAATTATTTTAATTTTCTATCAAGTTTAAGCAAAGTCTTAATTTCAACCGCTTCTTTGACATCATGTACCCGCAAGAAATTAGCGTTTTTACTCAATGCATAAGTATGCAAAATTGTTGTTCCATTTAAAGCTTGTTCTGGCGATATATTTAATCTTTTGTAAATCATCGATTTTCTTGAAACTCCAATAAGTATAGGGAATTCTAATAAATCAAATAATTCAAGGTCTGCAATTAATTGATAGTTTTGACTTTCATTTTTGGCAAATCCAAATCCTAAATCTATTATTATATCTTTTATTCCAGACTCCTTTATTTTTTTAATTTTTTCTGATAAAAAAAGCAGTATTTCAAGACTTACGTGTTCATAGTTGTTCAAATCTTGCATTGTTTTCGAATTTCCTCGAGCATGCATGAGAATATATGGTGCTTTGAATTTTGCTGCAACGTTCCAAATTTCAGGGTCAAAATCTCCGCCTGTGACATCGTTTATTATATCTGCACCAGCTAACAAGACTTGCTCTGCGACATTAGATCTAAAGGTGTCTATAGAAATAATGAGCTCAGGAAATTTCTCTTTAATTAAGGTAAGTGCCGGGATTATTCTATTTAATTCTTCTTCTTCTGAAATTAGTTCTGCTCCCGGTCTCGTTGAACATGCGCCAAGGTCAATGATATCAACTCCATCATTTTTCATTTTTTCAACTGACAACACAATTTCCTCAGGAGCCATAGCTCTGCTATCTTCAAAAAATGAATCTGGGGTACAATTAATAATACCAATTATTTTAGGTTCTGTTAAGTCGAACAATTTATTCCGAATGCGTAAGTATTTATGTGAACGAAAATGTTTAATTTCAACCCCGAAAAATGCCATAAAATAGATATGAGTAATACATTGTTACAAGCAACAAATATAAGCAACAAATGCCGTCAAGTTTTCATTGCGAAAACAAAAGATTATGGAACTTCTTGGCGTATCTTACGATCATCTTCCTTAACTGATCAATTATTTATAAAGGCTCAGAGGATTCGCACGATCCAAGTTACTGGCGAAAATAAAGTAGGGGAGTCTATTGAAGGTGAATTTGTAGCTATTGTTAATTATTGTATCATGGCATTAATTCAATTTAAAGAAACTGAACTTCAAGAAATGGATTTACCACTTGATCAAGCAGCAGCTCTTTACGATAAGTATGTGGCAGAAACGCTTGCGCTGATGGAGAAAAAAAATCATGATTATGGAGAAGCATGGAAAGATATGCGTGTAAGTTCTCTAACGGATTTAATTCTGACTAAAATATTAAGAGTTAAACAAATGGAAGATAATGAAGGAGCTGCTCTTGTTAGTGAAGGAATCGATGCTAATTATTTTGACATGCTTAATTATGCAATTTTCGCACTTATTCATTTAGATGTTAAATAATTGTTAGTGTTTTACTGAGTCAATGGCAAGTAATTAACTTTAACCAAAACGAAATAATATGAAAAACTTAAGTCGCTATCTACCTTGGTCTATTAGAATTGCTGTTTCTATATTGTTCTTACTTTCTGCCATCGCAAAGTTATACCCAAATCCTTATTTTGCGCTTTCAACTTTTGAAGCCAAACAATTAATTCCAATGGGCTTTGATCAATTTTATGCTTCTTATTTTTCAAGGATATTAATTGGTGTTGAATTGTCTTTGGGTATTTTATTGTTGCTTCCTTTTTATCTTAAGAAAATTGTGATTCCAGCAACGATTTTAATGCTAATGGTATTTATAGTGCATTTATCTATTTCAATATTAAGTTCTGGTAATCAAGGAAATTGTGGTTGTTTCGGGGCACTTTTACCGATGACTCCAGTGCAAGCTTTGATTAAAAATATAGTGTCTGTTGCTCTATTAATTGTATTAATCAAAAAGTTTAATAGTGAAGACAGACCTCAGTTGATGCATTTACTGAATATAGTTCTGGCCTCTATACTTCTCATCTTTCTTGTCGGGCCTATCAAGTCAACTGCGCCGCAACCAAAGCAAATAACTGAAATACCAAATGAAGTTGTAGCGCCAAAGGTTGTTGATACAACTACAAATCAAACGATAGAGGTGGTAAAAAAAGATTCTGTCACAATAAATCCGGGTCCAAAAAAGACAAAGTCTGGCTTTGCTAATATTTTTCCAAATATCGATTCAGGAAAGAAAATACTTTGTTTCTTCGCTCCAAGCTGTGATCATTGTCGCGCAACGGCAAAGACATTAACAGAAATGAAAAAAGCGAATAAAGATTTCCCGGCCATTCAAATAATATTCATGGATGAAGCACCAGAAGAAATTCCTGACTTCTTTAAGTTCGCAGGCGCGGAGTATCCTAATTATGTCATGGATATTGTGACTTTTTGGAGCAAGCTTGGCAATAATAGAGAGGTTCCTGGTGTTTTTTATTTCTGGAATGGATCTACACAAAAAATATATCAGGGTATTGATGATCAGAAATTTAACGCTGCAGCGTTCAAAAAAATATTGGACAAGGATAAGTAGTTCAAAGTAAAGCGCTATCTTTAACTATGAAGAAAAAGTTTATAGGCGCAAATTGGAAAATGAATCTGCTGCATCAGGAGATTGAAGTTCTCCTTAAGGAATTAGATACAGTTTCTATTAATAAAGAGGCACTTGAGTTTGTTATTTTTCCTAGTCAAATCTATTTATCAGATTGCATTCATAAATCTTCATTGACTTTTGGAGCACAGGATTTTCATTCAGAAAACTGTGGGGCATTTACTGGTGCGGTTTCTGTTGAGCAAGTAAAAAGTGCTGGAGCAAGTCATGTTCTTGTCGGTCATAGTGAAAGAAGATCTGTTTTTCAAGAATCTAACGCATTAATTAAAGCTAAAGTTGATGCTGCTGTAAAGGCTTCTATGGAACTTATTTTCTGTTGTGGTGAATCCTTGGATGTAAGAGAGGATGAAACAGAAAAGGAATTTGTTTTTAGTCAATTAAAAGAAGGGATTTTACATCTTTCTGCAGAAAAAATAACCACTTGTATTATTGCGTACGAACCTATCTGGGCAATAGGTACTGGAAAAGTCGCTGAAAGTCATCAAATACAGACCATGCATACTTTCATTCGTGAAGTCCTTATCCAACAATATGGATCTGAGGTCGCAACTGCTGTAAGAATAATTTATGGTGGTAGTTGTACTTCATCCAATGCGAAGGAGATCTTTGCATTAAATCATGTTGATGGAGGATTAATTGGTGGTGCTTCTCTTAATTTTGAAAGTATGAACACCTTATTAAATTCATTTTAATGGAATATATAGAATATCAATTTTATCCAGTTCCTTTTGAACCTTGGAATGAAATCATAGTTGCATGTTTAGCTGAAATTGGTTTTGAAAGCTTTATGGAAGAGGAACAATCTGTCAAAGCATATATTCAAACCAATCTATTGGAAGAAGAAGCATTAAATAATTTGCTTAATAATTGGTCTAATATTGATGAATTAGTAATGAAATGGAGTCATGAGCGCATTGCCCAACAGAATTGGAATGCGAAATGGGAGGCTGATTTTGTTCCTGTTTATATAGAAGATAAATTATCCATTGTCGCTCCTTTTCATGATGCCGCAGCACGCAGAAATAGAGTTATTGAAATAGAACCTAAAATGTCTTTTGGCACTGGACATCACCAAACAACTTATTTGGTATGCCAAAAAATGTTTGATTTAAATTTTGAAGATAAATTGGTTTTAGATATGGGGACTGGCACGGGTGTTTTAGCAATTTTGGCAGAACAATTGGGTGCGCGTAAAATAATGGCAATTGATATTGAACCATGGTCGATTGAAAACACCATGCTAAATGCTTCAAGAAATAATTGTGTTGCCATTGAGGGAATTGTTGGTGGTGTTGATGAAATACCTGAATTAAAGTATGATTTTATTTTAGCGAATATCAATAAAAATGTACTCAAAGCACAGCTTCCTCGTTATGCGCAATTGTTGCCAATAGATGGTCATTTACTTCTAAGCGGATTTTTCAAGACTGATGTTCATGAATTGGAAACGCTAGCAATTGAACTTGGATTTAGTTTAATTTCAATAGAAGAAAAAGAAACTTGGGCATTAATGCATCTAAATAAATCGATATAATGAAGAAAATAATTAGCATTTCACTTTTTTGTTTTTCTGTTTTTTGCTTAAGTGCTCAAAATTTCACAAAAGATCGCGATAAGTTTATTAAAGAAACACAGCGTCTTTTTGTTGCAGAGTCAGAGCTTGAATTCGTTAAAGAAAAACTACCTAAATTGGTTAATTCGACTTTATTAAGTGATGCTCAGTTTAATAAAATGATTGATGGTGCCAATACTATTTATAAAAAACATTCCGATTATTTATTGTCTTGTCTTTATGTAAGAGCTTGTCTTTTTCAGGTTGAGAATAAATTTAACGGTTCCTTTAATTCCGAATGGAATCAGATTAATTCAAGTTATTTAGATAAAGAATTGGAAGATTTCCAAAAGTTTATTCTCTTCTCAGCTGATTTTTTTCAATTTAAGAGCATCACTTCAACAGATAATTTTCGCTGGACATTTACAGCGGGAAGTTTTGAATGGAATCAAGAAAAAGGGGTTAAATTATTGTGTAATTCAGGAAATCTAAGTTGTTATTTAGTAAGTGATGGCGGAAAAAAGCAGGACAGTATTATCGTTAAAAACACAAGTGGAATTCTTGACCTAGAGCTACATAAATTTATGGGTGCTCAGGGTACTGTTACATGGGAAAAAGTTGGATTTAATAAAGAGGAAACATTTGCGGAATTAAGAAAATATAAAGTAGATCTAAATAAATCTACATTAAAAGTAGATACGGTATCCCTTACTACGCCTTATTTTCCAACACCAATCTTAGGAAAATTAACAGATAAGTTTTTATCAGAATTAACCGATGATGAGGGTGCACCTCAATTTAACTCGTTTGAAAAGCGCCTTAAAATTAAATCATTAAGAGAGCATGTAGATTATGATGGAGGCTTCTCTTTGCAAGGCGCGAAATTTATTGGAAAAGGAGAGTCTGAAAATCCTGCTAAATTGATCTTTAATTACAAGCAAAATAAACTATTTGAAATTTCATCTTTAAATTTCTTGATGGATCCTACTCAAATTATTTCAAGAGATGCTAGATTAAAGATGCTTTATAAAAATGGAGATTCTTTGGTGGTCGATGAATGTTTATTCTATTTTGATGCTTCTAAAAAATTACTAACAGCCACCTCTAAAAAAACAGGAGGCGTCGCCTTCCCGTTCACTGATTATTTTTTAAAATTAAATGTTTACGCGCCTGTTTTGCAATGGCAATTGAATGCTCCTCAACCATATTATACTTACGAAGTTGGAACAACGCAAGAACAAAAAGTAATAAATATAGAATCCATTAATTATTTTGATGAGCAATTGTTTGATAAATTAAAGGGTATGAGTAAAAACAATCCTTTAACCTCTATTGCAAATTATGTAGATAAAAATGGTTCATTATTTATTTCTGAAGGTGAATTAGCCAATATTATGTCGGCAACTATTGAGACCAATAAATCTTTGATGTATGATTTAGTGAGTAAGGGTTTTTTGCAGTATGATGCAAATGAGAAAATGATTACTGTAACAGATAAATTAGTAAGATTTGCAGCAGCCAAGAATGGTAAAAGTGATTATGATAATATCGCCTTTAAGTCAGATCTAAGGCCTAGAAATTTGGATCCTCAATTATCCAAAGAACAAATTGAAAGTAATCCTAATTTAAAGCAACAATCGCAAGAATATGAAGCGATGAATTCAAGATATAAATTTCAACCTTATTTTGCTTTTATAGATATTGATAAAGAACAAATGTTTGTTACCGGTGCAGATTTTGTTTCAATTTCGAATGTGCAAAAAACTGCAATCGAACCAGATTCAAGTCAGTTTATTATTAAAGGAAATAGAGATATCCATTTTAAAGGTTGGCTCTATTCTGGAAAATTTATAGCAAAAGTAATTGATGCCGATTTTCGATATGCTGATTTTAAGTTTCAATTAAATGCTCTTGATTATGCAGTGCTCAATGTGAGACCATTAAAGAAGGAAGATGGTGATAATTCGATTGAGATGTTGAACTCGTTTAGTTATTTAAAAGGAGAATTGTTAATTGATCAACCGAGTTCACGATCCGGAAAAAGTAACCTAAATTCAACTTTCCCTAAATTATTAGTTCCAGGGAGTGCAAGAATTCTTTACAATGCACCAGAAATTGTTAGAGGTGCCTACGATTCAAGTCGCTTCTTTTATCGATTAGATCCTTTTGAATTGGATAGTCTTGATGATTTTAGTGAATTAGCACTCAATTTTAAGGGTGAATTAATTTCTGGTGGAATTTTCCCTCCAATTAAGGAATCTTTAAAAATAATGAATGATTATTCCTTTGGTTTTTCAACCATTGCGCCCGCTGGTGGACTTCCGTTTTATGGTGATGCATCGAGGTATGAAAATAAAATCTTACTGTCCAATAATGGCTTGCAAGGGGCGGGGACTATTAATTTTATGAGTGCGTCTGCCATCTCAAAAAAATTAACATTTTTACCCGATTCTACAATTGGTGTTGCACAATTTACAAATATTGGAAGCGAGAAAGGGATCTCAGTACCTCAAGTTTTTTCAGAAGCAGCATTTATTAGTTTCTTACCCAAAAAGCAAATCCTTAAGGCAAGTGCCTATAAAAATGTTAATCTTGAAATGTTTGAAAATCAATGTCAATTGAATGGAACAGTATTGCTATCTAAGTCTGGGATCAATGGTATGGGTCAAATCTTATTTAATGATGCAGTAATGAATTCTAGAAAATATAATTTTACATATTATGATATTTTATCAGATACCGCATCTTTTGCCTTAAGAAATAAATATGTTACTGAAGGAGATGCTCCACTTGCTATTGAAACTGATGGAGTTAAATCCTTTGTCTCTTTTAAAGATCGGAAGGGAGAGTTTAATTCTTTCGGATCAAAGCGAATTAAATTCCCTGCCAATGTTTATTACTGTACCATGGATAAATTTTTCTGGTATATGGACGGAGAAAGTGTTGATTTTGAAAAGAATCAAGCCAAAACAACAACATTTGAAGCCGGAGCAGATTTGAATGAACCTAATTTCTTCTCGATGGATGATCGTCAGGATTCTCTTAGATATCGTTCTTTAAGTGCTAAGTATGATCTTAAGACTCAGACCATCTTTTGTAATAAGGTTGAATATGTTCAGGTAGGAGATGCCAAAATATATCCGGATAGCATGAAAATTATTATTCGCAAGCAGGCTTATATGGATCCTTTAAAAAATGCTGTTATTGTAGCCAACTATATTACAAAGTATCATCGTTTTATAGATGCGGATGTACAAATTAGTTCTCGAAAGAAGTATGAAGGAATTTGTCGCTATCCATATTATGATCGAGACAGTATGCTTACCACTCTTTCTATGAAAAGTATAAAATACGAAGGTATTGCGACCATTGCAGAAGGAGAAATTGATCAAAAGATGCAATTCAAATTAAGTCCTGAATTTGATTATTATGGTAAAGTGAAAATCTTGGCCAGTAATCCTGGTTTATTTTGTGATGGCTCAACCCGTATAAATCATCAATGTCGTTCTTTTGATCGTTCTTGGTTGGCTTTTAAAGATACAGTGAATGCTAAAAATATTCAAATTCCAATAAGTGAACAACCTCTTAATGATAAAGGAAATCGTTTGGCAGTAGGATTTTTGTGGAAGGATGATGACAAAATGGATAGTGTTTTGGTTTATCCAGCCTTCTTATCTAAAATTGAAGGTAAAAATGATGCTGTAATTTTTCAGTCGTCAGGTTATGTTCAATATAATCCTAAAGGTGAGGCATTCCAAATAGCGACAAAAGATATGTTGGATGGTACAGTTAAAAATCAAAATATTTTAACCTTCTATACCAGTTCTTGTTCGCTTACTGGTATTGGTAAAATATCTATGGGAATTGATCTAGGGGAGGTTAAAGTAGAGTCCTTTGGAGATATCAATTATGACCCAATTGCTAAAAAAATTGGAATGAATTTGACAAGTAAATTTATTTTCCCTCTTCAGAAAAATATCATGGAAGGTTTGGCGGCTTCGCTTAAAGAAGTTGAAAATCAAAAAGATGCAGATATTAATTCTAAAAATTACAATTTTAAAGAGGTAACAAAATATTGGTTGAATAAAGAAGAGGAAAATGATTTTTATAAAGATTATGAAGAAGATAAATTACGTAAAATGCCAGTTAATTTATCAGGAACGATGCTGATTTCAGGTTTGCATTATGAGTTTTTTAGAATAAAAACTAAGTCTAATGAAACAGGATTAGCAACAGGATTTGTAACTAAAAAGTCAACTTTAAATGAGGAGGATGAAGAACAAATCGTAAAAAACAAAATCGTTTTAATTTCTTTGGAAGATAAACCAGTTTTGAAAGAACTAGATATGAATATTATTCTTCATCAAACTAATTCAGATGCATCTAATCAAGGCTTAATGATGAAATGGACTAATGCCAATAATAAAGATTATTTTATTAATTATAAAATGGATAAAAAGGATGGTGAAATGTTGCTCTTCGCTAAGGATGACGCTTTCAATACATCGATTTCTGAAATCAAACCTGAGAAGAAAAAGTCGAAGAATTTTAAATTTGATTTGGCTGATGAGACTTCACTTAAATTAATTATTGTTAAATTCAATGATTATTTAAGATCAAAATGATATTACTAATTGGAGTTTGCATTCTGGGATACTTAATAGGTTCGATTCCTTCAGCGGTTTGGATTGGTAAATGGAGTAGTGGGATTGATGTTCGCGAACATGGTTCAAAAAATGCTGGAGCCACCAATACCTTTCGTGTCTTGGGTAAAAAATGCGGTTGGGCTGTTTTAACTATTGATGTTTTAAAAGGTGTTTTAGCTGTTTCTATTCCTTTATTTTGTCGCCACTATTTCCTTGGATACAAGGACGAAGCATTAATATTGCAGTTATGTGCCTCTACAACCTGTATTTTAGGACATATTTTTCCCTTATTTGCTCAGTTTCGAGGCGGCAAAGGAGTTGCAACTGCTTTGGGAATTACCCTTGGTTTAAATCCTATTGCAGCAACTATTAGTTTGTTTATTTTTCTTGTGATTTTTGTAATCTCACGTTATGTTTCTTTAGGGGCTATTTCAGCATCATTCTTTTATCCCTTTATCAGCTTTTTTGTTGTAAAAGAAGACGCGAGAATAATGATAATTTTTACTGTTATTCTTGGATTTTCAATAATTGTCGCCCACCGAAAGAATATAAAACGGCTCCTAAAAGGGGAAGAAAATCAAATGAACCTTTTGAAGAGAAAGGCGTAATAATAGGTATTGGTTTTAATAGGTGAAAAATAAATTCGGCAGCTTTGTAATTTTCATAATTTTTTTGTTCAGTTTTTTACCGAACACTGCTTCCTTATTCGCCCAAAATTTAGCGCAACTTCAGAAAAAAGCAGAGTCTAATTTAAAAGCATTAAATTATACTGCCGCTCAAGTTGAATACAGACAACTATTAGCACAAGATCCAAAATCAATAGACTTTAATTTTAAATACGCTGTCTGTGTTTATTATTCAGATGAAAGGAATACAGCCAAAAAATATTTTGAATTTGCAGCTCAAAGTCCAGCCGCTCCATCAAGTGTAAATTATTATTTAGGTAAAATAAATCATTTTGAATATAAATTTCAAAAAGCAATTTCCTTTTATGAATTATATCTTAAAAACACCCCTGAAAAAAACAGAGAATTCGACGCGATTAAGGAAATTGAACGCTGTAAACAAGGTATCGTTTTATTAGAAAATCCCGTTTCCCTTCGTTTACGATCCATGAAAAAATCGAGTATTCAAAATTTTTATTTAGAATATGTTTTTGAATCTCGCAAAGGTAGATTCTTTACCGATATTGCATTTCAGTCGAAAAACGATAAGAAATTCAATCATGTTCCTTTGTATTATTTTGTCCGTGGTGAACAATATAAAATATTCTCAAGTTATGGGACGAATAATCAAAAAGATATTTATTTCAGTAAAAAAATAAGTTCTGATTCATGGTCTTCACCGACTAAAATATTAGGGTCATTAAATACAGAAGCTAATGAAGACTTTCCTTTTTATGATGTAAAATCTTCTACTTTATATTTTTCTTCTGATGGTCATAATTCAATGGGAGGATTTGATGTATTCACCATTGATTTTGATCCTATAGAAAATACAAGCTCCAATTGTGAAAATCTTGATTTTCCCTATTCATCTACCTCTGATGATTATTTATTTGTCCCTGATGACACACTTGATCATGCGATTTTTGCATCTAATAGAAATTGTTCTAAAAATCAACTCCTGGTTTATTCTGTAATTAATACTAAATCTACATCCACCATTCAACTGATTAAAGGGATTTTTGTTGATGCTGTGAATCCAAAGAATTTTAATGCTCAAATAAGTGCTGTTGATCAAGAGTCAAACATTACTTATGGACCCTATACGACAAATGAATTAGGAGCATATAATTTACTCCTACCCGGAGGAGGAGAATTTAAATTTATAGTTACCGTTGAAGGTTCAAATCAGCAATTTGAAAATTTAGCCACAGTTCCCTTTATTAAATCAAAACAAATTTTAAAACAAGAATTGCTATACCAAATTGTCTCAGCAGAGGAAGAAGTTTTATTTCTAAATAAATTTAAGCCCTTTGATGCCAGTGAGGAGGATCAACTTAATGTGCTCACAGCATTGGCGGCATTTAATATAAATCCGTCCTTAAAGTCCTCAAGAGAATTAAAATCAACTGAAAATACCACACAAAGTATTCTTAGCGCAATTGGAATCTCTGAAGCTGATGAAAATTTAGCGCTCGATCAATTGCAAGACGCACTTATCGAAGTAGAATTATTACCTGAAGAAATTGAAACTTCCATGGTTAAACTGGCAAATCTAAAGCAGGCTACTGCTCAAGATTTAAAGATTTTGGAGGATCAAATTGATTTAAAAGTTGAAAATTTGAATGCTGTAAAATCTGATAAATTAAGAGGAGTTCAAGAAAAGGAATTGTTAACGTTACAAAATCTACTGCTTGTAAAACAACAATCTATAATAGCTATTGATGCCATTGAAGCAGATCTCGACAAACAAAAAGAAGAAATTACGGCAATTCAGTCAGTTGAAAATTCAGCTAGTTTAGGAGCTCAATTGAAGGAATTAAGATTTAAAGAAAATGAAGATAGCTTAAAGAACTTTTTAAATTTAAATCAACAAAAAATTAAGGGATTAATTTCCCTTGTGACTCCTGGAGCTGCAAGCGATAATGTAACCAGCATTGAAGAACATACCCATAAAATAAAGGAATTAACGGAAACAATATCAGAAGAAGAACAGCGATTAAAGATAATTGAAGAACAAATACTTCTAGATTCTCAATCAATTGCTACACTTTCTAAAAAAGAATTACTGGCAGCAAATGAGAAAATTGAGTCGCTGAAAAATGAACAAAAAACGATTCAAGAATCTCTTAAAGTCAATAATAAAGAACTGTTTCTAGAAGAACAAAGAATTGAAGTCTTACAACTTCAGAATGAAATCTCCAGTAATTTGGAGAAAATTGATGTCCAAAAAGAAATGCTTGTTCCAACAGAAAATAAGTTGGCAAAAGTGAATTTTGAAAGTTTAATCGAAACGCACGAAAATCAAATAAAAATACAAGCCTCTATCGCTCAACTAGAATTAGTAAAAGATCCTCTAGTCTTAATGCAAAATCAAGAAGATTCTCTTCTTTCGCTCAACACAAGTCAAGATCATTTGAAGGAATTATTGTCCTTAAAGAATAAGGAAGAAGTGATTTTAAAAGATCGTTTAAGCTTAGCTGAAAAGGAAAATAACACAGATCTTGTAGAGGAAATTCAAGAACAGTTGCAATTACTTGAAAACAATAAAATTAAAATTCAAAATTCAATACTGGAGCTTGATGTTGTAAATCTGGCGAAAAATGAAACTCCAAGCAACACACAAACCAATAATACCAGTGAAGAAGAGCGTTTGGCTGCGAATCCGGTAACAGAGGAACCCAATTCAAATAACACGCAAACCAACAAAGCAAGTGAAGAAGAGCGTTTGGCTGCGAATCCGGTAACAGAGGAACCCACGTCAAATAATACCCAAACCAACAAAACAAGTGAAGAAGAGCGCTTGGCTGCGAATCCGGTAACAGAGGATCCCACTTCAAATAATACGCAAATCAACAAAACCAGTGAAGAAGAGCGTTTGGCAACGAATCCGGTAACAGAGGAACCCACTTCAAATAATACGCAAACCAACAAAACTAGTGAAGAAGAGCGCTTGGCTGCGAATCCGGTAACTGAGGAACCCACTTCAAATAATACGCAAATCAACAAAACCAGTGAAGAAGAGCGTTTGGCAACGAATCAGGTGACAGAGGAACCCACTTCAAATAATACCCAATCCAACAAGACCAGTGAAGAAGAGCGTTTGGCTGCGAATCCAGTAACTGAGGAACCCACTTCAAACAACACGCAAACCAACAAAACAAATGAAGAAGAGCGGTTGGCAACGAATCCGGTAACAGAGGAACCCACTTCAAATAACACCCAAACCAATAATACCAGTGAAGAAGAACGATTGGCTGCGAATCCGGTGACTGAGGAACCCACTTCAAACAACACGCAAACCAACAAGACCAGTGAAGAGGAGCGCTTGGCTGCGAATCCGGTGACTGAGGAACCCACTTCAAACAACACGCAAAC
>CANFJL010000021.1 GCA_947447525.1 Flavobacteriales bacterium
AATAAAACAATAATAGATTCCTACAAAGTGAGATATAAATATACCGTTAATAATGCCCAATACATATCCATTGACATCATTCCAAACAGCCTAGAAAACAAAAAACTCATATTTAAACTCTTCCATAATAAGAAGGAGAAATTGAAAATTAAATACGACCCTAAACAACCTGAAAAAAGTTTTGTGATAAAATGAAACCATCCACTAACAACTTTTAAGCACCTGCCCAAGATCAATCGACATCGAATCGTTAATTTTAAACCAAACTATTCTTATATTTAGAAACTAAATTATTAAAAGAGTTGGGCTGATCGCAAGGCGCAAAACGTTACACGCAATAAACCATGACAATGCTAAGTAGTTTATTCTCAAGAAAGCCCAAAGTTCAATGTGTTGCTGCTCATTTATATAATGACAAAATTATTCTCGCTTCTCAAAATAAAGTAAAATCTGGATATTGGATTTATTCTGATTTTTATGAAGTGTTACCAACGACAATTGAAAATGATTCGCTAGGTGAAAAAGTTAAAATCTTGGCAACATATAGTAAGCAAGGTGTGAGAAATCCAAAAAGTAAGGAAGATTTTAAAGCGATCGAGAATAAGTTTCTAATTGCAGGAGGATTTAAAACACAAAAAGCATCTCGACAAGGTAAATATTGTAATATCATGTTCGAAAATGACGAAATAGAAATTGCATCAACAATAAATAAAGGATCAAAAGGATTTAATTTTTTTGAAGCCAAATTCAGAATAAATAATAATGTCAGCAACAATGAACTTGGCCAAGCACTCAAATCAGGATGGGCGATTTGTAAATGAAAATGCGCCTAACAGCGCCTAAGTAACACCCCAGATTCTGCTTCGAAACAATCATTAATTTTAACAAAATAAATTTAACTTCGAAGAATCGATTTATTAAAAGAGTTGGGCCGTGCGCAACGCGTGGGAAGGATAAGATCAACAATTACAAACGATACATTATGAATAAAACGACATTTACAATTTTAATTTTAGCATTTACAACAATTTGCTTCGGACAGGCAACTGAAACGAAATATTTTAATAGCGAATGGTTACTTAAAGAAGTTCCTCAGAACAAGGCAAAGTTCTCACAGACAATCATCCAAAATGCAGACAGCTCAACGACAACAGAAATTGAAGACCTTAAAAAACAAGAAATTGTTCGTAGTGAAACATTCAAAGGAAATGAACCTTGTGGAATTTGGAAATTTCGTTATGGCAATCAATTTAAGACTATTGACTACAATTTCTCTTTAATTTATTCCAATGAAAAATGCAATGACAGTTTGCCAATTAAAAATTCCGACTTTTTTAAAGACAATGATAGTTTAGCTTATCTAGCACCAAAAATATCGTCTGGAGAAGAGACCATATATCAATTTATTAGTAAAAACATTATTTATCCTTCAAGAGCAATAGAAGAAGGGATTCAAGGAACGGTTTATGTTCAATTAATGTTGACAAAAGAAGGAGCGGTTGAAAATATTGTTGTTAAACGCGGGATAAATATTATGTTGGACAAAGAAGCTGTTAGAGTATTAAGACAGCTAAAATTTAGTTCGCCACCGACAATAAACGGACAAGTTTATACCTTCAAATGTTTGGCTCTACCCATAAAATATCGTCTTATGTGATGACAATAATTACAGCTAATAAAAACATATACAAAAATTTGGAGATTAAGTGGTTATGGATCCAATAACATCGGGTAGCTGCAAATCGCTAAAAAGTCAAACGCTGAAAATAATAGGACATAAACTTGCAAAAGTGTATCCAAGTGAATACATTTGTATTACTATTTGTAGGTGTATTTAATTGAAAAAACAATAGAATTCGACTTGTGGCTCAAGAAATTGAGAGACAAAACTGCTAGGGCTAAAATATTATTTCGCCTTCAGCGTGTTGAATTAGGAAATTTAGGAGACATAAAACCAGTCGGTCATGGACTAACAGAAATGCGAATTACTCATGGAAAAGGCTACAGGATTTATTATAAAATTATCGGAAAACAGTTGATTTTATTGTTAATCGGAGGAGATAAAAGTACGCAAGAAAAGGACATAGAAAAAGCCAAGAAAATTTGGGGTAACTATCAAAAAAAGTAATTATGAAATCGAGTAAATTTGATATAGCGGAATATTTAGATGATGAAGAAATGATCAATGAATATCTCAATACAGTTTTAGAGGAGGGCGACTCAAATGATATTCAAGTTGCACTCGGACACATAGCCAAGGCAATTGGTATGTCAAAAATCGCAGAACAAACTGGTATGAGTAGGCCGAGTTTATATAAAGCCTTAGCTGAAAATGCAAAGCCTCAGTTTGATACAATTTTGAAAGTTTTAAGAGCAATTGGAGGAAATATAAAGATGAAACCTTCCATTTAATTACCTAGCTAAAGCACCAAGAACATCAAACATGCGTATTTTATTAATTGTTTTATTATCCTTTTTTTTGTCGACATGTTCTGATGGAAAAAAAGAACTAAGTGGAGATTATTTTTTACGAGAAGAAGGCCGAGACATGAACGATATTCTTTGTCATTCTGCGACAGGAAGAGAAATTCCGGCAAATATCCTTAGTTATAACTTCAATGATGATTTTATTATCGCTTCTCAGAGACCAAGGATGACAGACGACCCATTGTACAACCATACAAATTATTTCAACGGAAGAGACACCATTTATTATTGGGTAGTGGTACATCATTCACAATTGGTTCTTGGACCACTTAACAAATCTCAGTTTGACGAAGCTATATTAAAATATAATGTTCCACTTACTCTGGATCACCATCCATATGAGTGATCTAGCTTCCGCTAACATGGGTTTGCTATTATGGATCGTTTTCTTCCAAATACTCTTCAAGAAATACAATTAATCGTTAAAATAACAAGAAATTAACCTAGTTAAAGAGAAAAATGAGTTACTTGCGCCCTAAAATAAATTATGCGTACCATAAGTTGTAAATATAAAACAGCAATTAAGATAAATATCAATTTTTGAGCAGCAAGCATTCTATGTTAAAACAAGTAAAAATTTCAGTGCTGATGGCTGTCTACAATACTGATTTTTCTTATATCAAAAGAGCCATTGATTCAGTATTAACTCAGGATTTTCAAGATTTCGAACTCCTTATTATCGACGATGGCAGTACTGATTCTCATCGTGAGTCTTTGTTGCAATATGTTGAAAAACACGAAAATAAAATAATCTATATCCGACATAGTAATCGGGGTCAATCAGAATCCATCAATCGTGGTGTGTTAAATAGTTCTGGTGAATTCATAACCATACTTGATGGTGACGACGCATATAAGCCGAATCATTTAAGCTCTTGTCTTCGAGAAATCCAAGAGGAAGATTTGATTTGTTCTACCACCGAAACAATCGTGGATATTGACGATGATTATTATGTTCCAGATAAAAATGATACCAAAAAACTCATCCATTTAGATGAAACAGTACTCTTTGGAACCTTATTCGGACGAAAAAAAGTATTTTCAAGCTTTTCCTTCAAAAGTGGCTTCGCTGCCGATGCTGATTTTTTCGAAAGAGCAGAAACTGAGTTTCGCGTAAAAAAAGTAAACCTAAGAACATATATTTATCACAGAAATATTCCAAATAGTATTTGTTCAACCATTAAAAAAGAGAACCTGATCAATTTATGACCTATGGCTTTCGAAACGCTCCATTTTCGTCCAAACACTAATGTTATAATGGCCTGCCATATTACTGGTGTTTATGATGTAAATCGCAATACAACGCTTGATGATGATCATTATGAATTGGTGCGTGATTGGGCTGAATCTATTGCGGAAAAACAATTACAAGGTATAATTTTTCATAACAATTTCAGTGTAGAAACCTGTGAGAAATTCACAAATGAATATATTTCATTCCTAAAAATTGAGTACAATAATCAATTTAATCCCAATGTCTATAGGTATTTTGTGTACCAATATTTTCTGCAACACCATGTCCAGTTCTTCAAAAGTATTTTCGTAACGGATATAACAGATGTTACTCTGGTTAACAATCCTTTTATTGATCCCTATTTTATTGAAAATCCGACCTCTATTTTTTGTGGTGACGAACCAAAAACGCTCGATAATGATTGGATGAGGGATCATTCTACTCATCTGCGCAACAACATTAGCGATTATGCCGAATATGAAAGCAAGTTTAAATCTGAAACGCTTTTAAACTGCGGAATAATGGGTGGTTCAGCTCCGCTTATGTTCGATTTTATTAAAAAGTTATGCGCTATTCACGAACATGCCAATAGCACCAACAAAACAGCGTTTACGGGTGATATGGGAGCGTTCAACTATTTAGCAAGAACACAATTCAATAGACATTTGATACACGGAACGCCCGTTAATACCGTATTTAAAAATTACGAAAACGAACGCCAAGATTGCTGGTTTAGACATAAGTGATTTGAAATGAACGCACGGTAAAAAACGTCTTGTAAATAAGCTCTATTTTGAGTTACATAAAGAAATAAGCGTGAGCAATGGGAAAATTTCTGATGTTAATTACTGAAAAACAATACCCAATTTCGGTTTGGATCATTACAATTCTACTTACACCCATTTTTATGGTAACGTTTATAGGATTAGCTGTGATTCCTGTATTTTGGATATTTGGTGGAATATATTCATTCCCGTCCTTACTGATTTTTATACTTTCAAATCGATTGATCGATAGGTTTAGAATTCCTAATTTTGCTAAGAAGATTATCTTCTCGCTAATTGGAGTAAGCTGTATAATAATAACCTTTAATATTCTTGGAGGTTCTTTTGCTCCAAATTTGACAATATTCTACTCGATTGTATTTTTTATTCTAAGTCTCAGCATCAAAAGAGAATTAGTTTGATGCGAAAGGAAATGTAGATAACATAAAACAAACAAGGCAAAAATCTAAATCGGTAAGATCAATTAAGCAACATCACCCTCGTAGTATCTTAAAAGTGAAACGCAAGAAATGAAATATTTGTTATATTTGGGAGTAAGGTGAATGGATGAATACGACTAGATTAGAAACCTTAGTAGACATCCAAAACTAGCCCACATAATTTAGAGAGCATTAAAAAAAATGAAAGTATTGACAAAAAAGAGAATTTTAATTTTCGTTGGATTGGTTTTGCTAAGCATACTATCAATACCTTTTTATGTAAGGTATCAAGCACGAAATGAAGTATTCGCTAATATTGAAAATGTAAAGCCTAAAGAATTTGCAATTGTGTTAGGTGCTGCTATAATAAACAACAATAGACCTGGAAATTATTTAAAATTTCGCTTAGACGATGTTATAAGTTTATACAAAAACGGAAAAATTAAAAAGATTTTGATTTCAGGAGATAATGGAGAAGATGCTCACGATGAAATTTCAGTAATGAATCGCTATCTTTTGGAAAATGGAGTGCCACAGGATATCATCTTTGGTGATTACGCAGGTTTTGATACTTATTCATCAATGGAAAGAGCGGACAAAGTATTTGATATTAAAAGTGCCATAATTGTATCGCAAGGGTTTCATTTACCAAGAGCAATTTATATCGCAAGGGAAAAGGGAATTGATGCAACAGGCTACGCAACAAAACAATCTTTAGGTAAACGAAGATATTTTATTAGAGAGCATTTTGCCATTATCAAATCAATCTTTGACTGCATTATACATAGAAAAGCAAAATACTATGGTAATAAAGAAAGTACAAAGGGAAAAACTAACATTATTATAGAACAATTAAAATAAATAAGGGAATTTGAATCAAAATAATCCTAAGCCAGACTTAAAAATTTATTAAGCGTCGGGCCGAGCGAAAGTCCGAAAAACGTTAATTTCAACTATGAAAACACGAGTTACCCTTCTAACACTTTTTCTTTTAACAGTATTTTTATCATTTGGACAAAGGATAAAGGTTCCTAAGGACATTGTAGAAGCAATCACCATATTACAAACTGACTGCTCGGACAGTTTACAGACAATTATTAAAAAAACAAGCAACGACAGTCTTTTAAATCTTTGTTACCCTTGGGGCGGTGAGTATGAAACAATTTCTAATTGGACAACAGGGATTTACACCTCCAAAAAGACTAAACTTGAAAAGTACTTTTCTAAACTTGGTATCACCTATCCAATGCATATTGAAACAATTGTATTAGTTTCTTTCAAAGCATATTTGACTAAGGACAATATTACTCAAGATAAAATCATTCAACCCTTTCAGCTTTTAGAAAAAAAATGGGCTAAAGAAGATAGCGTCCGCTTTACGACCGACAGTTTACGTGGAATTTATATTCCTAAAGATCTCGAAGATTGTTTTAAACAAATTGACAGTTTTTGGGATGACTCGACCAAAATTAAGGTTAAACAATTGACAGAGGACGTGTTTAGTGCTCGAGTTCATCATGGCTTTGGAATGTGGATGAGAAATAATTGGCAACTTTGGAGCGGCTCAAGATTGTCTAAATATTTTAATGACCTTGGAATCTATCACCAAGATGATATGTCGGGAATTATTCTTGACAGCTATCATCGCTACCTGACAGGAAAGGACATAAAACTTGAAGAAGAAATCAAATTTTATCAAGACTATTGGAAAAAGTCAAACGAAAAGGATAAGAATAAATGAATTTTGCTTTTAACGGTGCCTTACCAACAGTTATGACCATGGAGACTAAAATGCCGCTTTAATTAATCATCCTCCCGCTTCATTCAAGTGAAATTGAACAGTAGCTCCCCCCTACTCAATAATTTAAAAACAAAGTAGTTACGTAGTGTAATAGCAATATTATATTATGGAATCAGAACAAATTAAACAAAGTATTCACGAAATCCGAGGGAGAAAAATAATGCTCGACATGGATCTTGCCAAACTGTATGAAGTAGAAACTCGCATCTTGAAACAAGCGGTGCGGCGAAATATGGAACGATTTCCGGAAGATTTTATGTTAACATTAGACCAAAAAGAAATACAAAACTTGGTATCACAAAATGTGATACCCACCATAAATCATTTCGGAGGTGCAATGCCTTTCGCCTTTACAGAACAAGGTATTGCGATGCTTTCTTCCGTGTTAAAAAGTAAAACAGCCATTCAAATAAACATAGCAATCATGCGTGCCTTTGTAATGATTCGCGCGTTTGCATTAAGCTATCAAGAACTTCAGGAGAAATTAATAGCGTTGGAAAAGAAGCACAATCAAAAATTCACGGATATTGACCAAGTGCTGAATTACCTCATTCAAAAAGAACAACAAAAAACGCAGCAAACAGAACGCAAACAAGTCGGGTATAAAAAATAGATCTATGGA
>CANFJL010000022.1 GCA_947447525.1 Flavobacteriales bacterium
CAACTATTACAACTATTGGAACTGTATCTATTATAACAAACGTTGCAATGGCTACAGCAAGTTCATCTGGAACAACGGTTACTATCACATATGCAACTACAGGTTCACAGGTATTAATTCCAAATGCATCTGTAATTACATTATCTGGATTTTCAAATAGTGCATATACTACCAATGGTATCGCTCCATATTTAGGAACTGCTACATATGTTGTTCAGTCATCATCTGCTACGACAACAGTTGGTACAATAACAGTAACTACAACAGCGTCAAACATAGGCACAACAACTGCTGCAACTGGTAATATTAATCTAAGTGATTTGTTTGCATTCTCTGGTTGGACAAATGATGCACAATCATTTGAATTTTATTCAGAAGGATATGAAACTAGTTCTAATGTATTTGCTGGTCAATATGGAACTGTTAAAGCTGGTGGATTTAAAGTTGTAAGTCCATCTAGTATAAATGCAACTAATATAACTGGAGGTGCTGCACTTAATGTTGTTAGTAAAACATTTTATGATACAACATCAACGGCCACACAAACTCAAACGCAGGCTACGGTTATTGG
Organism: Flavobacteriales bacterium; assembly: GCA_947447525.1. Lineage (GTDB taxonomy): Bacteria > Bacteroidota > Bacteroidia > Flavobacteriales_D > Crocinitomicaceae > UBA952. The sequence goes on from CANFJL010000022.1 coordinate 572, forward strand.
GGTTGCGCAACAAACAATTGCTGCATTAAATACTACTGTAACGTATACAAATGCTGCTTCTTTGTATATTGCAAATGCACCAACTAATGGCACAAACGTTACTATATCAAATGCATATGCAATTCAAGTTGCCTCTGGAAATACATTATTAGGTGGAAACCTTGCTGTAAATGGTACTGCATTAACATCAACGTCTGCTACTTTCAACTTATTAAATACTGGTGTTACAACTGGCAACGTTTTAGGTGCAGCAACTACTTATACTATTGGTGGTTCATCAACTACCTCAGCTAACTTTGTTGGTTCTACTAGTGGTAGTTCATTTATTTTTGGTGGAGCTGCAGCTACTGGCAATATTCTTAAGCTTGCTGGAACAACAGGTGGCACAGTTAGTGTTACCACTGATGTAACAACTGGAACAGCTAATATATTTGCTTCAGTAACTGGCGCAATAAACATGGGTGGTTCTTCAACTACTGTTGTTATTGGTCAATCTGCAAACTCAACATTAACTATTGCTGGAACAAATGGTGCAGCTGGAACTGCTACAATTAATACTACTACTGGTGTAGTAACTGCAAACGTATTTAATACTATAGCAACTGCTGGTAACTTGTTTGGGACAGCAACTGCAGTTAATATTTCATCAGGTGCTACTGGAACATTAACATTTGGTAACGCTGCAAGTGTTGGAACAACAAACAAAATTAATATTAACGTTGGGGTTGGAACTGCATCATTTGATGCAACTTCAACTGCTGGCACTGCTACAATATTCAGTTCTCCAACTGGACTTGTAACTTTAGGTGCTGGAACAACCACTGTAACTATTGGTGCATCTGCTGCAAACGTAACAATTGGTAATGGTGGTAATAGCACATTAACCGTTTCTGGTGCATCAACTGGTGGCGCTACTGTTGTAGCATCGTCTGGTGTAACAACAGCTAACGTATTCAATACTGTTACAACAGTTGGTAACTTATTTGGAGTTGCTACAACATTATCCATTGCAAATTCTGCAACTGGCGCTATTACTGGTTCAATAGGAACAAGCTCTACTTCTGGTAGCACTTATACATTTGGTGGTGCAATTACTACTGGAACAAACACAGTTAAAATTGGTTCTGGTGCTGCTGGAACTGTATCGTTTGATGCTGGCAACGCTGCTGCAACTGGTAACTTATTCCCAACTATTACTGGTACTATAAATGTTGGTGGTGCTGGGTCAACTACAAACTTTGGAACAACTGCAGCTAACTCTATAATTAACATTAATGGTTCAACTGCAACAAGTATTCAAGGTGGTGGTGCATCGACTGCTAACGTGTTTAACACAAGTACAACTACTACAGGTAACTTATTTGGATATTCAACAACCATTGGTATTGCTGGTTCTGTAGCAACTGGTACCGCATCAACGTTAACATTTGGTAGTGCAGTTACTACTGGTATAATTAATACAATAAAAATTAATGCTAATACTGGAACAGCTGCATTAGATGCTCCTGTAGCAACTGCAACGGCCACTATCTTTAATACTGTAGTTAATACAGTTAACTATTCTACAACAGCAACTGCTGTTAATATTGGTGCTACCACTGGAACAACCACGGTTAGAACACCAACTACTGTAATTGGGGTTAATACTGCTAACAATACATTAACTATAAATGGTAATGGAACAGCTGGTGTTGCTAACGTAAATAGTAACGTAACAACTGGAACTGTAACTTTATTTCCAACAACAACTGGCACTGTAATTATTGGTGGAACTGCTGGAACTATTTCTACTGGTGCTGGTGTTGTTAAATTAGGAACTGTCCCTTCACAATTGGCAGTAGGCAACGAAGTAGTAACCGCTAGTTGGGTATTAAATAATATTAATTCACGTGCATCATATTCAGTCAATACTGGAAATGCAACTACTGTTCAAACAATTGATACTGTTACTACAGTAACTTCAGGTTCATTTACCGTTGGTGTTGCATATACAATTTCTGTGATTGGTAATGGTGGAACAGGAACTTCGTCAACATGGAACGCGGTAGCTGGAACAACTGGAGTATCTTATCAAGTAGGATCTACATTTGTAGCTGCAACTAATGGCGGAACAATTACTGGTGGTTCTGCATATACTGGCCAAGGTGCTGGAAATACGACAGCTGCTGGACAAGCATTTACGTGGGACAAGTATCGTTCTGCAAAATATAAGATTCAAGCAACACAAGTTGGGTCATCATCTACAAGAACTCAATCTTCTGAAATTTTGGTTACACATGATGCACCTATATTATCATTTACTGGTGCTACTGCAAGTGGAACCGCAGTAACTGTTACTAGTGCATCTGGATTATATGTTGGGATGTCAATAACTATTGTTGCTAATGCAGGTAGTGATACAGTAAATGGTGATGCGGCCGGTGTCACAACAATTTCATCTATTAGTGGAACAACTGTTAACTTGGCAAATACCGCAACTATTACATCTGGAACAACATTGAAGGCATATCTTGCTACATCATATTCTGCTACTATTTCTACTGGATTGTCTGCTACAACTTCAATACCATTGACAAGTTTATCATCGATAACAGGTGCAGTGTATCCAGGATTAAATATATATGTAAGTGGCACCCCAAATACTACATATTTAGTAACTGCGGTTAGTTCTACAACCATTACAGTATCTCCAGCTATAACAGCTGCTTCTGGAACATTGATTGGAACACCGAATATATACTTAACAGAATATGCAGTATTGGAAACAAACGGAACTATCGGTGTATTTACAGCAGCTGCTGCAACAGCGGCTCCTTATAATATAACGTTAACTACAACGCCATTGACAACTACTGTCAACGGAATTGCATTAGGAACATTGTCTGAAACTGTATTTAAAATAGAAAAAGAACAAATTGAAGTTATCTAATTAAATTTTTTGTTCTAATGTAAAAATGGGGTGTTACTTGTAAAGGGTAACGCCCCTTTTTTTAATAAATACATTATAAAAACAAATGATGTTTATAAGTCAAGGATTCAGATGTCAACACTAATTAGAGATTTTAAAGTTCCGCACGGCACTATAATTGGAGCTCAACAAGATAATTACTTACGTTTAACTGGTAATATCGCTGGCAATTCTGTAGGAATTGCAGCAGAAGGTATCGATACTAATATTGGAATTACTATTACACCAAAAGGAAATGGTGAAGTTCACATTAATGGTAATGTAAATATAACAGCAACATCTGGGTTATCATTTGCAGGGTATACACCAAATACAGTTTTATATGTTGACAGCAATAGTTCAGCTGCAAGTTCGGCATCATTGGCATTTGATGGTACAAACTTAACAGTTGGCGGATCCGTTACTGCAAGTTCATTTATTCCAACAAGTTTTACAGCACCAACGCATGGAATATATAGTTATGCTGCAAATTCGGTTGGTATATCAGCAAATTCTACAGGTGTTATATTTGTAACTTCTGGAAAAGTTGGTATAGGTCAAACTCCAACAACATATGTTTTAGAAACATCACAAGATGTTTCTATTCATGGTCTTAGAGTAGGACTTGGAAATGCAGGGATATCGTCAAATATTGTTTTAGGAACTAGTTCATTATCAAATAATACAACAGGAAATAACAACATATCTGTTGGTAATTGCAATTTAAATAGTAATACAGCAGGTGCAAATAATATAAGTCTTGGCAATAGTACGTTACGTGCAAATGTGTTAGGTCAAAATAACATTGGGATTGGTAATAGTTCATTAACTAATAGTACAACTGGTGTTCTAACACTTGGTGCAATTTCTGGTGGGTCTAATTATACACCTGGAATATATACAGGTGTTTCTTTAACAAGATTAAGTGGTTCTACACCAACTGCGTTACCAATTGCTGATGTAACAATTGTAAATGGAACGGTAGTAAGTGTTAATATAGTTAATAATGGTGCTGGGTTTATTGATAATACAACCGTTTTTACTGCCCCATCTAGTGCAATTGGTAATACTGGTAGTGGCTTTTGCGTGGCAGTTAGCAGTTTGGTATCTGGCAGTGAAAATATCGGTATAGGATATAGTTCTTTATATTCAAATAAGATAGGATCACACAACGTTGGAATTGGTACTTCTTCATTATATTCAAATACTTCTGGAAATAATAATATAGGAAGTGGGTTTAGTTCATTATATTCAAACACCATTGGTAATGATAATATTGCTATAGGTGATTATTCATTGTATAAAAATACAACTGGATGTTCTAATTTATCAAATGGAACCAATTCATTACACGAAAATATTACTGGTTGTAATAATATATCATTAGGTAATTCGTCATTATATAGTAATACTTGTGGGTCAAATAATATTAGTATTGGAGTAATGGCACTTCAAAGTAATTCACAAGGTAACAACAACGTAGCAATTGGACATACATCTGGTTATAACCCAACTATTGGAATAACAACTGCGTGTAATAATACATTTATTGGATATGGAACTACCTCATGTATTAATGGTATTAACAATTCAACTGCACTTGGTAATGGTGCTATAGTAACAGATAGTAATCAAATGGTATACGGTAATACATCAGTTACTGTAAATTTAATGAATGGAACTTTACTTGTTGGCACTACATCTAATATAAATAACTCTACATTGGTTGTTAATGGTGTAATTGAATCTTTAAGCGGTGGAATTAGATTTCCAGATGGAACTGTACTAACATCTGCTACGTCTGGAACACTTACAACTAAATATACAACTTCAACACAACAAGTTACTATTGATTCATTTTTTAAAACTTCATATAGAACAGCAAAATACTTAGTTCAAATAGCCACGGTTGCTTCGACATTTCATGTTATTGAATTATTATTAATCCACAATGGAAATCAGGTGTATCTTTCACAATATGGTGAAATATATACAAATTCATCTCTTGGACTGTTTGATGCATCAATACTTGGTGATAGTGTAAATTTATTATTTACTCCCACTACCGCAATAACTAATTTAAGAATACTTCGTCAAACATTAGTTGTATGACAAATTTTAAGGGGACAGTGAACCTTGGCTAACAATAAAACATTTTCAATAAAAAACGGACTAACAGTTGGAACAACTGCTGTCATAAACTCAAGTGGGGTTTGGATAGGATCACCCATAGGATTAATTGGTGCTACTGGACCTACTGGTGCTACGGGTCCAGCTGGCTTTGCTGGTGCATCTGGTGCTACTGGACCTATTGGTGCCACTGGAATTCCAGGGGTTGGCTCAACTGGTGCAACAGGACCACAAGGATACATTGGCTCAACTGGTGCAACAGGTGTTGCAGGATCAACTGGGGTTGGCGCAACTGGTGCAACTGGATATCAAGGAGCCACTGGTACACCTGGATCTACTGGTGCAACTGGGCCAACTGGTGCAACTGGATCAGTTGGATTACAAGGTGCAACTGGTGCGTTTGGTGCCACCGGTGCCACAGGCCCAAAAGGTGCCACAGGGCTTGATGGCTCCACTGGATCAACCGGACCAAAAGGTGCTACCGGACCACAAGGTTCTACTGGTGCAACTGGTCCAACTGGTGCCACCGGTGCAACTGGATATCAAGGTGCTACAGGTCCAACTGGGTCAGTTGGCGCTACCGGGTCAACCGGACCACAAGGTTCTACTGGTGCCACAGGTCCTACAGGGCCACGTGGTATTACCGGAGCAACCGGACCACAAGGATTAGATGGCGCTACTGGTGCAACTGGTCCAGTAGGTTCTACAGGTTCTACTGGTGCTACCGGTCCACAAGGTTCTACTGGTGCTACCGGACTGACTGGGGCAACTGGTGCAACGGGCCCAATTGGGTATACAGGTGCTACTGGGTCTACTGGTTTTACCGGTTCTACTGGTTTTACAGGCTCTACTGGTGTACCTGGACAAGATGGGCAAATTGGTGCAACAGGTGCAACCGGACCACAGGGACAACAAGGTACTCCAGGATTAACTGGCGCGACCGGCCCAGTTGGTGCTACTGGTGCTACTGGATTTATTGGTTCAACAGGTGCAACAGGTGC